>DASZPB010000043.1:0-13678 GCA_035550475.1 Bryobacteraceae bacterium
TTGGCCTTCTTGAGGGCATCCAGCCGGTCTCGCTCGGCCTGGTTCATCAGTAGCTGTCCTTCGTCCACCCCTCAGGCTGGACCCTGTCAATAGGACATTTCTACTTTGCCCAAATAGGACATTCTCACTTTGCTGCGACACGGCCCATACCGCAGGAACTCTTATAGGTGTGGCGCGTCCCCACCTAAGGCTTTGCTCCGAGCACCCCGCTTCAGTGCAGGCCTGCATGCACGCATGCTAGCATGGTTTCTTCCAACTACCTTGATCAAAGCCGTCAAAGGAACCAGGGACTTATTGCCTCCCTCCACCGAAGTGTGGAACCGCGTGGAAGCTGCCGCACGGGCTGTTTTTCGTGCCTACAACTACCACGAGATTCGTACGCCGATCCTCGAGGAAACACAGCTATTTGCGCGCGGTGTGGGGGAAGAAACCGACATCGTCACCAAGGAAATGTACACGTTCGAGGACCGCGATGAGACGTCGCTGACCCTGCGGCCGGAGAACACGGCTTCGGTGATCCGCGCCTATATCGAGCACCGGCTCGATCAGCGGCCCGGCGTGCAGAAGCTCTATTACATCGGCCCCATGTTCCGGCGCGAGCGGCCGCAGAAGGGGCGCTACCGGCAGTTTTATCAGATCGGGGCGGAAGCCATCGGCTCGGAATCGGCCGCGGTGGATGCCGAAGTGATCGAAATGGTGGTGGAGATTCTGAAGCGCGTCGGCCTCACTGGTTTCACGCTGTTGATCAACTCCGTGGGCTGCCCGAATTGCCGGCCGGCTTACATTGAAAAACTGCGGGAAGCGCTGCGGTCGGTGGCGCCTCGCATGTGTGAAGATTGCCGGCGTCGCGCGGACACGAATCCGCTCCGTGTTCTGGATTGTAAAGTCGAAGCGGATCAGCCGATCATCGAGACGCTGCCGTCGATTCTCGACAATTTGTGCGAGATCTGTGCGCCGCATTTTGCTGCCGTACAGCAGTATTTGCAGGACCGCGGCATTGCATTCGAAGTGCGGCCGCGGCTGGTGCGCGGTCTCGATTACTACATGCGGACCACGTTTGAAGTGCTTCACGGCTCGCTTGGCGCGCAGAACTCGGTTCTGGGCGGCGGACGCTACGACGGGCTGGCCGAATCGCTCGGTTCGAAAGTGCACTCTCCCGGAATTGGATTCTCGATCGGCGAAGACCGCCTGGTGATGGCGGTGGAACAGGAACAGCCGGCCGACGTGCTCGATTTGTTCATAGCGCCGCTCGGTGAGCCGGCCCTGCGTCATGCGGCCGTGATGGCGCGCGATTTCCGGCGACAGGGCGTCTCGGTGGAATTGGTCGAGGGAAAGTTGAAGCGCGTGATGGAACTGGCCAACAAGCTGAACGCGCGGTTTGCGCTGATCGTGGGAGACAATGAAATGGCTTCCGGACGCTACGCGCTCAAGAACATGTCCACGGGCGAGCAGGAAAACCTGACGCGCGACGAAGTTGCCGCGAAGCTGGCCGCGGCTCTGAACTGATAACTGAATTGATATGGATACCTCCGTTGCACTGGATTTTCTGGGTGACCTACGCCGCACGCATACCTGTGGGGAACTGCGCGCCACCGACGCCGGCAGCACCGTTTTATTGATGGGCTGGGTGCATCGCCGCCGCGATCTGGGCGGCGTCATCTTCATGCACCTGCGCGACCGCGAAGGCGTCACACAACTGGTCTTCAACGAATCCCTGGATCAGGCCGTCCATCAGAGGGCAGCGGAAGTGCGCTCGGAATACGTCATTGCCGTGCAGGGCACCGTCGTGAAGCGCACACCGGAAACCGTCAACGCGGCGCTCGCGACGGGCGAGATTGAAATTGTGGCGTCCCGCGTCTGGATTCTGAACGAATCGCGCACTCCGCCGTTTCCAATGGAAGAAGAAGTAGACGTCAGTGAAGATGTCCGCTTGAAATACCGGTACGTCGATCTGCGCCGGCCGCACATGCAGCGCAATATTATTTTGCGGTCGAAGGTTTCCTTCGCAGTGCGCGAGTCACTTTATGCGCAAGGGTTTCTGGAAATTGAAACGCCCTTCATGACCCGCTCCACTCCGGAAGGCGCCCGCGACTACCTGGTGCCGAGCCGTGTGCAGCCGGGCACGTTCTACGCGCTGCCGCAATCGCCGCAGATCTTCAAGCAGTTGCTCATGATTAGCGGCTTCGAAAAATATTTCCAGATTGTGCGCTGCTTCCGCGATGAAGATCTGCGGGCGGACCGGCAGCCGGAGTTCACACAAATTGACCTGGAGATGTCGTTTCCGCAGCAGGAGAGCGTACTGCAGGTGATCGAGCCGTTGGTGCAGCGTGTCTGCGAAGTCGCCGGCTCTCCGGTGCAGGCGCCCTTTCCGCGGCTGACGTACGCCGAAGCCATGCGTAACTATGGCAGCGATAAACCCGACTTGCGCCTGCCTCCCATGCATCCAGTGGACGACTTGCTGCCCGATCTCGCCAACGCGGGCATGCCGCTGGTAGCCATTCATCTGCCGGGAACGGGCATGCCCAGCCGCAAGGAGCGGGACGAGATCAAGGCCTTCGGGCAGGAGCGCGGGCTACGCGTTTACGATGACATCAAGCGGCTGGAACGGGACTACCCCGCGCAAATCGCGAAGATCCGCGAACGATGCGGCACTTCCGATAACGATCTGCTGGTGCTCGCTACGTGGGGCGGCGAGCCGAAGGGTCAACGTCCGGAAGAGACCACCTACCAGGCGTGCGGGCAGTTGCGCCTCTATTGCGCGCAGAAGTTCAACGACCGCCACAAGCTTCTCGACAGCCGCGATTTCCGCTTCCTGTGGGTGGTCGATTTCCCGATGTTCGAATGGGACGAGGAGGAAAATCGCTGGAATGCGGCGCATCACCCGTTCACTTCCGTGCATGACGAGGATCTGGAAAAACTCGTCAGTGATCC
The DNA here is from genome assembly GCA_035550475.1 of Bryobacteraceae bacterium. GTDB lineage: Bacteria > Acidobacteriota > Terriglobia > Bryobacterales > Bryobacteraceae > DASZPB01. Next base: position 2,932 of record DASZPB010000043.1, read on the forward strand.
GGCGCACTGCCGCGCCAAGTCCTATGACCTGGTATTGAACGGCGTGGAATTGGGCTCCGGGTCGATTCGTATTCATCGGCGTGATGTGCAATCCAAGGTTTTCGCCGCGCTCGGTTTCAGTGACGAGGAGGCACATCGCCGCTTCGGCTTCCTGCTGGATGCGCTGGAGTATGGCGCGCCGCCGCACGGTGGAATCGCCCTGGGCCTGGACCGGCTGGTGATGATTCTGGCCGGCGAGAGTTCGATTCGCGACGTGATCCCGTTCCCAAAGACGGCTCGCGCCACCGATTTGATGTGCGACGCACCGGCGGCGGTTCCGGATCGCCAATTGCGCGAACTGGGGATTGCGGTTCGCGCGCACAGCAAGTGACGGCGCAACCGGCGTAAACAGCGTTGCTCGCGACGCAGGGCATAGAATAAAGGTTGATGAAGCCATTCGTGGTGTTATTGGCTGTCGCCACCGTCATGCCAGATCTGCCGCATCTCCAGCAAATGACCGCGCGATTCGCGCCGGTTACGTTGAAGTACGATACTTCGAAACTCTCCGCCGGAGACCGCAAGGCGCTCCCCAAGTTATTGGAAGCTGCCCGCATTTTGAACTACACGTTCATGGACCAGATCTGGAGCGGCAGCCGTGCTCTCTATGCCAAACTCCAGGAAGATAAAACTCCCCTGGGGAAGGCACGCCTGCATTATTTTTGGCTGAACAAGGGACCTTGGTCCGACCTGGACGATCATACGGCCTTTATCCCTGGCGTTCCGGAGCACAAGCCGCTCGGCGCGAATTTCTATCCGGCTGGGATGACGCGCGAGAAGTTCGAAGCGTGGGAGAAAACACTCACACCCGAAGGCCGCGAGCAGGCCGAAAGCTTTTTCACGGTGATCCGCCGCGATGCGAATGGCAAGCTTTTCGCGCTGCCTTACAGCAAGGCGTATGCAAGCGACCTGGATAAGGTGGCCCGTCTGCTGAAAGAAGCCGCGGCGCTGACCGACAACGCATCTCTTCGGAAATATCTCACGCTGCGCGCCGATGCGCTTCATTCCAACGATTACTATGCGAGCGACATCGCCTGGATGGAACTGGACGCTCCACTCGATATTACGATTGGTCCTTACGAAACGTACAACGACGGATTGTTCGGCTACAAAGCGGCATTTGAAGCCTATATCACGATCCGAGACGATCAGGAAACAGATCGGCTGAAGTCGCTGGCCGGACGCTTGCAGGAAGTGGAAAACAATCTGCCGATCGAGGCGCGATACCGCAATCCGAAGATCGGCGCGGCCGCGCCGATTCGCGTCGTGAACGAAGTGCTTGCTACTGGAGACGGCTCTCACGGCGTTCGCACGGCCGCATTCAATCTGCCCAATGACGAGCGTGTCGTGCATGAAAAAGGCAGCAAGCGCGTCATGCTGAAGAATATCCAGGAAGCGAAGTTTGAGACCAATTTGCTGCCGGCGGGCGCACGCCTTCTTCCGAAAAGCGATCAGGGCGAACTGAGTTTTGATTCGTTCTTCATGCATATTCTGGCGCACGAGTTGAGCCACGGCATTGGTCCGCATCAGATCGAAGTGAACGGCCGCGCCACCACGCCACGCCAGGAATTGAAGGAGCTTTACAGCCCGATTGAAGAAGCCAAGGCGGATGTGACGGGGCTGTTCATGCTGCAATACCTTTTCGATCACGGCATGGCGCACGGGCCCGCAGCCGACCGGCAACTCTACACTACGTATCTGGCTTCGTCCTTCCGCTCGCTGCGTTTCGGCCTCACCGAGGCGCATGGACGCGGTATGGCTCTGCAATTCAACTATCTCTCGGATAAAGGCGCCATTGTCGAGAAACACGACGGCACGTTCGCGGTCAATTTTGCGAAGATCAAAGGCGCGGTACGCGACCTAACGCATGACTTGCTCACGCTGGAGGCACAAGGTGACTATGCCGGCGCGAAAAAGATGCTGGACACGCTGGCGGTCATGCGCCCCGGTATGCAGAACGCGATCGACAAGTTGAACGGCATCCCGGTCGATATCGATCCGGTCAACGAGTAGCACTCGTCCGCCTACCCGACTGCGATGAAGATGGCCGCTTTGGCTTGGTGAACGCTGTTCTGGATCGCCTCCGACGCCCAATCCTCAGCTTCCCTTGGTATGCGTTGCACATGTTCCAGCGCTCCGCCATACAAGTACTCACGGGCTCCGGCAGGCGAGCAGGCCTCCTGCATGGCTTCAATCAGGCTCTCTGCCTGCAGTCTGGCTTGCGTGAAGTTGCCGGCGATTGCATGCGATTCGATGCTGTCCAGAAATGCCACAGCGCTATCGGGAGAGATTGCTTTCACGCCTCGATTCTATTCCCGGAAGCACGGGCGGACGCGGCGAATACGCACAGTTACCAACCGGCAACGTACCATAAAGCACTGTGCGGCGGCTCACCTTTGTGACTATCGCGTGTTAGCTTGAGCAGGCGGCTGATAGGGAAGGATTTCGCAGTTCCGGGTGATCTGAAAGCTTGCCGTCTCGTCTGCCTCAGTGTCGTAAATCACGTAGGTTGATGCGACGTCGGTGCGGCTGCCATCGGCGGCGAAGGTGGCGCCCATGATAGAGCCGGGGTTGATGGCCAGCGTCCGGCCGGTCCGCTGGACGTCATAGACATGGTTGTGGCCATAGCAAACCAGGTCGAATGCGCCGCTCGCCGCGATGGCGCGGGCGATGTTGTCGTAGTGATTGACGGCTACGCGTTTGCCGCCGAACTCGCCTTGAAAAAATTCGCCATGGAGGCGGATGTGTTCGTAGCGGTGTGCGTTGGCCGTAATACGGAAGAGGTCGGCATCATTGTTTCCGAAAACCACGTGGATTGGCTTGGCAAATCCGCGGCCCATCTGATGAACGATGAAGGGCGAACACAGGTCACCACAGCAGATCAGCGCGTCTGCGCTGCCGATAGCGGCGAGCGCGGGCGCCAACTTCCATACGTTGTCGTGAATGTCGGAAAGGATAACGAGCTTCATCGTCAAGCTCCCTTGCGCAGCTTGGTGGCGAATTTTTCCCGGAATTTTCGCACCTTGGGCGCGACGACGAACGCGCAGTAAGGCTGCTGCGGGTTATTGCGGAAATACTCCTGGTGGTAGTCCTCAGCCCGGTAGAACGTCGTGACCGGGCGGACGTCGGTCACAATGCGAGAACGCCAGATTCCTTCGTCGTTCAATTCCCGAATCAATTGTTCAGCGGCGGCGCGCTGCGCATCGGAGTGGTAGAAAATCACGGAACGGTATTGAACACCGACGTCATTGCCTTGCCGGTCGAGCGTCGTAGGATCGTGCGTGGCGAAAAACACTTCCAGAATCTCCCGATAGGAGGTCACACCAGAATCAAACGTGACTTGCACCACTTCGATGTGCCCTGTTTCGCCGCTGCAGACGGCGCGATAGGTCGGGTTCTCGACGTGGCCGCCCATGTACCCCGATTCGACTGAAAGGACGCCTTCCATCTGCTCGAAAACGGCCTCCAAACACCAGAAGCAGCCGCCACCCAACGTTGCGATCTCTTGTGTCGCCATAGTTCTTTCACTGTACGGCATCCCGAACCGTATGGTAAGATGCCGCTTCAACATGGAACGGATTTGCTTTCTCTTGCGTGTGAAGAAAGACCGATTGGCGGAGTACCGCCGGCGTCACGAAGCCGTCTGGCCGGAAATGCTGGCGGCACTGCGTGAAACCGGCTGGCACAATTACTCCCTGTTTCTGACCGATGACGGGCTGCTGGTAGGCTACCTGGAAACGCCCGATTTCCAAAAGGCCCTTGCCGGCATGGCCTCCAAGGAGGTCAACGCGCGCTGGCAAAAAGACATGGCGCCGTTCTTCGAATCGGGCGGAGGCCGCAAAGCAGACGAGCAGATGGCTCCGCTGCCCATGGTCTTCCACCTGGATTGAGCCGGGTGGCAGATTACTCGGTCAACGCCACGTTGACAGCCACAGTTGCGGTAACGGAGACGGTGCCGGTCTCAATGGGCGTCTGCGCTGCTGCTGGTCCGGCGCCGAGTACGAGTGGCTGAACCGTGGCTCCCTCCTGGGCTGACAGAATCGAGCCCGTTTTCGCGCCGAGTCCAGTTGCGATGGCGTTGGCGTGAGCGAGCGCCTGCTTGGCGGCCTGCCCGAGCGCCTGCTGCTTCACCGGATCGGAATCCTTGAGGCTGAAGCTAAGCCCGCTGATGTTATTCGCGCCCGCCTGATTGGCGGCATCGATCAGCCGGCCAGGCAAGGAGAGATCGCTGGTTGTCACCTGTACGGTGTTATTGACCGTATAGCCGGTAATGACGGATGTTTGTCCGGGAGCGCTGCTGTAACGCGGCATCACCGAATAGCCGACTGTTTGCACGCTACCGGTCGCGCCCAGCACGCTCTTCACGGCGTTCACGACGGCGGTAGTCTGCGTGGCGTTCTGCTGGGCGGCATCCTGCGCGGTGGTTGCGTTGGTCACCACTCCCACGCTGAGCTGGGCCTGGTCCGGATTCACCGAAATGCTGGCGTTGCCAACGGCTTGAATCGTATGGATCGGTCCGATGACCTGCGCCATCAGGACAGAAGCCGCGAAAGGAAGAGTCCACAGAAGCCGGCAGAATGCGCGCATGGGCACCTCACGAGCTAATACTATAGCGTTTGCGCCGCGCGTAAGATACCGCCCAGAATAGAAATGTCCATGAAACTGCCCCGGCAAACGCCCGCTACCGCGATCCTGTTGATCGATTGTCCCGACCGGAAAGGGCTGGTTGCCTCCATCGCCGACTTTCTTTACCGGCACGGAGCGAACATCCTGCACGCGGACCAGCATCAGGACAACGATATGGGCCTGTTCATCATGCGTGTGGAATGGGACCTCCGCGATTTTGACCTGGATCGCGCGTCGTTTGAAGCCGAGTTTGCGCCAATTGCCAAACAGTTCTCGATGAACTGGCGTCTGGCTTACTCGTCGGATCGGCCATCGGTGGCGATCTTCGTCTCCAAAGACCTGCACTGCCTGCTGGATCTCCTGCACCGGCGCCGCAGTGGGGAATTTGCCTGCGATATCCCGTTTATCATCAGCAATCACCCGGATGCAGGCAAGCTCGCGGCATTCTATGATGTTCCGTTTCACGAAATTCCGGTTGACCCGCAAAATCGTGGCGAAGCCGAAGCGCGCCAGTTAGAACTGCTGGCGCGGCAGCCGGTGGATCTGATCGTACTCGCGCGCTACATGCAGATTCTTTCGCCGGAATTCGTGGCGTGTTACCCGCTACGGATCATTAACGTGCATCATTCGTTTCTGCCGGCCTTTAGCGGCGCGCGGCCCTATCGTGCGGCCTACCACCGCGGCGTCAAACTTATCGGCGCGACCAGTCACTATGTCACGGAAGTGCTCGATGAGGGTCCGATTATTGAGCAGGATGTGACACGTATCTCGCACCGACATCAACTGGAAGACCTGGTACAAACCGGCAGAGACCTGGAGCGCATGGTGCTCTCCCGCGCCGTGCGCTGGCACCTGGAACACCGTGTATTGTGTTTCGGCAAGAAAACCGTGGTTTTCGACTAACTGCCGCGGGCCGCCTCTTACCATTGCGCAGATGGCGCCTTTTTCGAGCTCTTTAGTGTTCCACCCGCAACTCACGGCGGCGATTGGAGTTTAATAGCTACAGAGGGTAAAGATGCGGAAGAGAGCGCTTTTGGGCCTGGCATCGGTGGTATGCCTGGCCGCCTACCCGGGGCTCTCGGCCTACGGCAAGAAAAACAACGCGGACCAGTCGAAGTTATTCTCCAAGGAAATTCCGAAAAACGAACGAATCCAACAGGCTCTCAATCGCTTAACGTTCGGACCATGCCCCGGTGACGTGCAGCAGGTCCAGTCCCTGGGCTTGAAGAAGTGGATTGATTTACAACTGCACCCGAACCGCATTCCGCAGAACCCGATCCTCAAAGACAAGCTGCAGATGCTCGACACCTTGCGCATGTCGAGCGAGCAACTCGTGATCAATTACCCGACGCCACAAACTGTTCGAGAGATCGTGGCGGGCCGCATGCCCTATCCGACCGACCCGGACCGGCGCATGATGATCCAGAAGTTGGTGGCGCGCTACGAACGCAAGCAGGGACAGGACGCGGGGAAACAGAACGCTCAGGCAGCGAATGTTCCCGTGATTCCGGCGGTCGCGGATCTTCTTAGCCCGCAGCAAATTCGCATCCTGCGGACGGGCAACGCCGAGCAGCGGCTCAGCGCATTTGAATCGCTTCCCGCTGCCAAACAAGATGAGGTGATCGAAGCACTGCCGGGCGGTATGCGGCAGCGCCTGTTTGATGTCGCGCCGCCGGAATTGCGCCGGCGAATCGAAATGGCTGGCGGTCCGCAACAGGTCGTCGTTCGCGATTTGACGGAAGCCAAGCTCTTCCGGGCCATTTATAGCAATCGGCAGCTCGACGAAGTGCTCACCGATTTCTGGTTCAACCATTTCAACGTCTATCTGGATAAGGGCGCGGATCGCTACCTCGTGACCGAGTATGAGCGCGATGCCATCCGGCCGAATGTGCTGGGTAAGTTCCGCGATCTGTTGGAAGCCACGGCCAAGAGCCCGGCGATGCTTTTCTATCTGGATAACTGGCAATCGGTGGGACCCAATTCGCCGGCCGCGCGGCGCAGCCGTGGCAAGAACCGCCGCGGCCTGAACGAAAATTACGGACGCGAGCTGATGGAGCTGCACACTCTTGGCGTAGACGGCGGCTACACGCAGCAGGACGTCATCGCGGTGGCGCGGTGCTTCACCGGCTGGACGATTTCGCAACCGCAGCGCGGCGGGAAGTTCATTTTCAACCCGCGTGTGCACGACGAGGGTGAGAAGATCGTGCTGGGCGTGAAGATTCCTGCCGGCGGAGGCATGAAGGACGGCGAAAAGGTCCTCGACATTCTGGCACACAGCCCGGCCACGGCGCATCACATCTCTTTTGAACTGGCGCAGCGTTTCGTGGCAGACAATCCGCCGGAGTCGCTGGTGGATCGAATGGCGAAGACCTTCCTCAAGTCCGATGGCGATTTGCGCGAGGTCATGAAGACCATGCTGAAGTCGAAGGAATTCTGGTCGCAGGGAGCCTATCGTTCGAAGCTGAAATCGCCGCTCGAAATGGTGGCAAGCGCGGTGAGGTCGGTCAATGGCGATGTCGACTACGCCTTCGGGCTCGTGAATCAGGTTGCCCAACTGGGCGAACCGCTCTACCGGAAGCAGGAGCCGACCGGATATTCGAATTCAGGGAAGGAATGGCTGAACGCGGGTGGCCTGCTGGCCCGCATGAATTTTGCCCTGCAACTGACTTCCAATCACATACAGGGCGTGAAGGTAGAATCCGCGAAAGCGGCCAGGCCCGACGGTCCCGTGGCGGGAATTGCTCTCGGTTCGCCGGCGTTTCAGAGGTACTAGGGGAAAGCATGGGTACACGTCGCGTTTTTCTTCGTAATTCCGCGTTGGCGATGGTGGGCGTCGGCAGCGCTCCGCTCTGGTTGCAGCGCGCCTTGTATGCCACCGACGGGCCAGCCCAGCGGAAGAAAATCCTGGTGGCAATTTTTCAGCGGGGAGCCTGTGACGGACTCAATATTGTGGTGCCGCACGGCGAAAAGGCGTACTACGATATGCGGCCCACGATCTCCGTGCCGCGTCCCAGCCTGGCCGGTGATAAACGCGAAGACGCGGCCATTGATCTCGATGGGTTCTTCGGGCTGCATCCATCGCTTGCGCCGCTGAAGTCTCTTTTTGAACAGCAGCACCTGGCGATCATCGACGCCGTGGGATCGCCCGACCCCACGCGTTCGCATTTCGATGCGCAGGACTACATGGAATCCGGCACACCCGGGAGAAAAGCTACCTCCGATGGCTGGATGAATCGTGCGCTTCCTCGCGTAGAAGGCAAAGTCTCACCGGTACGCGCAGTCGCGCTGGGCCCTGTGCTGCCGCGCTCCCTCCGTGGGGAAGAGCCGGCGATTGCGCTGCAAAGCCTGGCCGCGTTTCAAGTGCGCAATCGCCAAGCGGCCAAAGAGTTCGAAGAACTGTACATGGATGCGAAGGATCCCGCGCTCGAAGCGACCGGCCGCGAGACCTTTGAAGCTGTGTCCATGCTGCAAAGCATTCAGAAGCAGGCCTACACACCGTCCGGCGGCGCGGAGTATCCGCGCGGCCGCTTTGGAGACAGCCTGCGGCAGATCGCGCAACTGATCAAGGCTGATGTGGGAATGGAAATGGCCTTCGCCGATGTCGGCGGCTGGGATAACCACGTCAACGAGCTCGGCCAGCGAGCTTCGGAAGGCCAGCTCGCCAACCTGCTGCGCGAATACGGTCAGGCGCTCATGGCCTTCTGGCAAGATATGGGCGACCGCATGGAAGATGTGGCGCTGGTGACGATGTCCGAATTCGGCCGCACGGCGCACGAGAACGGCAACCGCGGCACCGACCACGGCCATGCCAACTGCATGTTCGCCGTGGGCGGAGCCATCAAAGGCGGCAAAGTCTACGGCAAGTGGCCGGGGCTTGCCAAGGAGCAGCTCTACGAAGGGCGCGACTTGGCGCTGACCACCGATTTCCGCGATGTGCTGGGCGAGTTAGTGGCACGGCATCTGGGCAACAGCGACGTGCAGGGCGTGTTCCCCGGATACCAGCCCAAGTTCCTCGGTCTCGTGTAGGAGTCTACGATTCGTCGATTAGGAATCGCGTCACTTTAGGCCCCATGTAATCGAGCACGTTCAGCAGTTCGTGGCCCGAATCCAGCACTTCCAGGCGCGCGTTGGAGTGAGTGGTCGCGAAGTGCTCGGAATACCTCGCCGGTACAACGTCGTCGTGAGCCCCGTGAAAGATTAGCGTCGGCTGACGGAAATCCGGATAGTCCTCATACTGTGCGCCGTCTTCGAGAAGCGCATAGCTCAGTTGCCGGGCTCGGTTCTCGCCGTAGTGGAATACCTCCATTGTTCCTGTACTTCGCCACCGCTCCACTGCCTCGGCGCCGAGTGCTTCCGGCCATCGCGCAGCGAAACCAAAGGCCGGAGCCAGCAGCACTAACCGCCGCACTTCCGGATGGCGCGCGGCATAGAGCGCCGCCAGGTAACCGCCCATGCTCGAACCGATGAGAGACACGGGCTGATGGCCTGCGGCGCGCTCGATAACGGAAAGCTGCCGCGAAAGCGTGAGATGTTCGAAATCGCCTTCGGCAAGATCCGGGACGGTGACGCTCGCACCCGCGCTCACCAGCAGTTCGCGGAAGTAGCGCGCTTTGCTCGAAGAGGGTCCGGAGGCAAATCCATGCAGGTAGACGATCGGTGTCACTTCGCCACCGGTTCTTTGGATGCCGGCGCGTCGGGTGTGGCCGTAAATTTGATTTCCGCGTCCGAACTGAACAACCGGAAGGGTGCGTAGCGATATTGATTCTCCGTGAGCATCTTCCCATCCACCAGGTGTCGATGCAGCACGGAAACGGGCGCGACGAACCCGTGCGGCGTCATAGCGTAGTCGACCATGGCTTCATCCCGGATGGGGTGTCCCGACTGGCGCCGTTCTGTCCAGGCCTCGACGCGCAGGGGAAGAGAATCGGATTTGCGCACATAGAGCGTGCCCTGTAGCGCGTAGCGTTTGACTTGCCGTCCGTTAAACTCGAGCGCGCCCGAGGCGTTCGAAAGCTGCTGCCAGGAAAGCGCCAATGCGTCTTCGCCTCCGACCGCGGCCTCACCGGCGTATTCGATTTTGAGCTGCTGCTGGCCGCGGCGGGTGAAGGCGAGCAGAATGATTCCGTAATCGGTGGCGACATCGACCAGTCCGTAATGGGCGAAGTCTTCGATCATGCGCTTGCGCACGCGGTCGTCCGGTGTCTGCAGGCCGAGCGAAAGCGCGTGGCGCGCTTCTTCCTGTGATTGTACGGGATGGCCATCAACGGAAATCACCTGGCGGAACTCCAGCAGATCGCCGGATTGCGAGTCACGCAGCTTTCCGACGCTGTATTCGGAGACAATCTCGCGCACCTGTAATCGCGGCTGCGGAACTGCGAGCGCCCCCTTTCCAACTCGGGGATGAAAGCGGGATGGCGGCATCCAGGCGCGCTGTACCAGTGTTTCCTGCGAGACGGCTTCGGGTGCTTTCTGCCAGAGGACCTCGGCTTCTTCGGCCACACGAGAGAGGATTTCGGAAAGATTCGGTTGAGCATGAGCGGTGGAGGCGAGCAGAAGTAGGGCCACCCAGAACATGTATTGATTTTAACGCTCGTTGCCGTCTTAAGTAAATGATTTATTTTCAGGTGATTATGGGCGAAAGCGGACAATCAGCGGAGAGAAAAAGATAGTTTTCCGAATGAGATTGTAATACTGCTTGCATCCGGGAACGGGGCTCTGCTATCCTGAGCAAGTCGCCGATTTGGGGATCTGAGCCGTAGCGTGCCTTTTCGTGGTGCGTGCGGACTATAGAGCGATCGGTTGGGAGTACAGATCCTCTGCAAGGAATGGTAACAAAACTCTGCGCGGGCCACCGCGTGGAGCGGAATACGGCCTTCCTGTTTGGTTCTTTTTCAAGTTCAGCACTTTTCTCGGCCGCAGGCGTGTCTGAATAGATAGAGCGGTGGCCGGGTACAAGTTTCGAGGCCTGCAAATGGTTTCGTTATGCGAGGAGCATAGCGGGGTCAGATTGCGCAGATCCTTGACAATCTGGTTGGATGCAGTAAGGAAGAACTCGTCAGTTTTCTGAGTAAAACTGGAGCGAAAA
>DASZPB010000044.1:0-171395 GCA_035550475.1 Bryobacteraceae bacterium
GAAATCCGGCCCCGCCGGCTTCTCGATTCCTCGCTTGTGAGGCTTCGGGCCAACCAGTTCTGGGTGACCGTAGCGAGAGGGACCCACCCGTTCCCATCCCGAACACGGAAGTTAAGCCTCTCAGCCCCGATGGTACTGCACAGGCAACTGTGTGGGAGAGTAGGAAGTCGCCCGGTTATCCTCCTAAGCCTCCGGTCTTTCCCCGGAGGCTTTTGTGCTTTGTCGCTCATTTGCCACTGCTCCCTGGACTTCCCGCCAAGCGGAACGGCGTGCTATAGTCGGAAGCGCGTTTGATAGCTTTTGCGAGTCCGGCCGAGAGTCTGCTAAGCAACGGAGCCGCCGTGCTGCTTCTGTGTCCTCCCTGATGAGCCCGCTTTCAAATCGTAGGAGAATGGCGTGAAGAATATTTTTGTCGGTAATTTGGATTTTAATGCGACGGAAGAAGCTGTCCGTGCCTTATTTGAACAATATGGTTCGGTGAGCAGCGCCCGCATCATGACGGACCGTGATACGGGACGGTCGCGCGGGTTTGCCTTTGTCGAAATGGCGAACGACACCGAAGCGGATCAGGCGATTAACGCTCTCAACGGCTACAACATGGGCGGCCGGGCGCTGAATGTCAACGTGGCGCGGCCCAAGCCGGAACGCGGCTTTGGCGGCGGCGCAGGGGGCGGCAACCGCTTCGGAGGAGGAGGGAATCGCAGCAGCGGCGGTGGTCATGGCCGCGGCGGACGTCGCGAGCCCCGCTGGTAGCGTTAGCCGCTACGGGTTCCGTTTTCGAGAAATGCGCGCAGGCGATGGCTGCGGCTGGGATGCCGCAGCTTTCGCAGCGCTTTGGCTTCAATCTGCCGGATGCGCTCCCGCGTAACGGCGAAATTCTGGCCTACTTCTTCGAGTGTGTGTTCGCTTCCGTCTTCCAGGCCGAAGCGCATCTTGATGATCTTCTCTTCGCGCGGTGTGAGCGTCTTCAGTACCTGAGCTGTCTGTTCCCGCAAATTCAGATTGATCACTGCGTCGGACGGCGAAATTCCGTTGTGATCCACAATGAAATCGCCCAAGTGGGACTCTTCCTCTTCCCCTATCGGTGTCTCGAGCGAAATCGGCTCCTGCGCCACACGCAACACCTTCCGCACCTTTGACACAGGCAGTTGCAGGCGCTTGGCGAGTTCCTCGTTGGTAGGCTCCCGGCCCAGCTCCTGTACCATCTGCCGTGAAGTCCGGATCAGCTTGTTGATCGTCTCGATCATGTGAACCGGAATGCGGATCGTGCGCGCCTGATCCGCGATGGCACGCGTGATTGCCTGCCGCACCCACCACGTTGCGTAGGTCGAGAATTTGTAGCCGCGGCGGTATTCGAATTTATCCACCGCTTTCATCAGGCCGATATTGCCTTCCTGAATCAGATCCAGGAATTGCAAGCCGCGATTGGTATAGCGCTTGGCAATGCTGACTACCAGCCGGAGATTGGCCTCGATCAATTCCTTTTTCGCAGCCTCGGCTTCCTGGTGGGCTTTGGTGATGATTTCAAGAGTGCGCCGCAGTTCCGCCGCTGGAGCCCCGTACCGCTCCTCCAGTTCCTGGACGCGCTGGCCGTAGCTGCGCTGCTCCTTACGGATTTCCTTGATGCCTTCGGCGCGCGCTCCGGGCCAGGTTTCCAGCTTACGCTGCACGCGCGCGATTTCCCGCTCGATGGGCTTTAACTCCTCTACTGCCGCACGCACGCGCTCAATCAGCCCACGGATCACCGGAGATTGGAAATGGATGGCGCGCACGATTTGCGAAGTCTTCACCATCAGCCGCCCCATCTCCCACAACTGCCGGCGGTACTGCTTCGGCTTCATGCCGCGCGGGATCGCCTGCAGTTTCTGGCGGCACTGCAGAACGCGCTTGTAGTGCCGCGAAATTTCTTCGACGCATTGCACGAACTCGCGGCGTTTCTCTTCGACCACTTCATCGGTGAGCAGCGGATCGGAGATCTGGATGATGTCGCGCGCGGAGACGATCTCGTGCTCCATCTCCTCGGACATCGAGATGATCTCCTGGATGACGAGCGGCGCACGTGAGAGAGATTTCAGGACGGTGTTCTGGCCGCGCTCGATGCGGCGTGCGATTTCCACTTCGCCTTCGCGCGTGAGCAGCGGGACCGTACCCATCTCGCGCAAGTACATGCGCACCGGGTCGTTGACCTTGTCGCCCAGGCCAGCGGGCAACTCGAGGTCGAGCATCTCCTCGCCGTCGTCCAGCTTCTTCTCGAAATCCTTCGGCTCTTCAAGGATTTCGATGCCCGCGCCATCCAGGCCGGCGAGCAGGTCGTCGAGGTCCGCGCCGCCCGAGAGATCGCCGGGCAGAACTTCACTGACCTCGTCGTACAGAACGTAGCCTTTTTCCTTGCCCATCTGTACGAGCCGTTGCAGCCCGTCGAATTTGTCTTCTAACGCCACTGAAGCCCCGTACTCCTGGCGAGACTAGAATCCAGATTATTGTACACCAGCCGAACTCCCGGCACAGCCGGTTCGGGCCTTATCTCCGCGCTCTCGCATCGCGTTCGATTCCCTGCAACTCTTCAGTCAGCCGCAGCGCTTGTTCCAGATTGCCGGCCCGTTCTGCCTCCCGGATGCGACCCTTCAATTCCGAGCGTCGCTGCTGCTGTTCGGAACGGCGCATGCTCTCCACTGCCGCCAATACTTCCTCCCGGGTAGTGCTCGTCTCCACAGCTAACACGGCTTCGGCGAGCAAGTTCTGGTCGGCTTCATCCAACCGGGCGTGTACATTGTCGAAGTCCAGGCGGCCACCCGCATCCGCCAAGGCGAAGATCGCCTGGAAAATCCGCCGCGAAGATAGTCTGCTGATCGCCTCCATCGTTTTCAGTTCGTGCAGCACTTCTTCGCGCATGGCCGGCTCCACCAGAAGGGCCTGCAGAAGGAGCCGTTCATCAGCCCGCATCACGATCTGGGGCCGCGTGAATGTCCGTTCCTGCCGTTCCTCCACGATTTTGCGAAACCTGTCTAATACCAGCCCGCGTTCCACTCCGATGTAACCGGCCAGTTCATTGGCAATCGCCATGCGCTCGATCCGGTCCGAAACCCGCTGCACTGCGGGCAGTAGAAACTGCAGTACGGCAACAACCCCTTCGCTAGTGTGCACATCATACTTCTTTCGCGCGCGATCCGCCAGCCAGTGGAAGTATCCTTTGGCGGAATCAAGCTGCGTGCCGTAAGCTGCCGCGCCTCGCTCCTTGCAATATTCGTCCGGGTCGAGCCCCCCATCGAGTTCCATGATGTGCACCTGCATGCTCTCTTCGAGCAGCAGGTCGATATGTCGTTCCGCGGCGCTGGCGCCTGGACCGTCGGGATCGAAATTCACCATGATGCGCTGCGAATGCCGCTTCAACGACTGCACCTGCGCCGTTTTCAGAGCCGTGCCGCAGACCGCTACCACGCAGCGAAACCCGGCCGCCGAAACGCCGATCGCATCCATGTAGCCTTCCACCAGAATCGCCCGGTCTTCTTTCCGAATCGCCTCCTTGGCACGGTGCAGATTGTAGAGCACGTGGCCCTTTTTATATATCGGCGTTTCCGGCGAATTTAAATACTTCGGTTCGTCATCGGACGCCAGCGCGCGTCCGCCAAATGCAATAATTTTCCCGGATTCGTTATGGATGGGGAACATCAGCCGGTTGCGAAAGCGATCGTACAAACTGCCGTCCTGCCGCCTGCCGGCCAGTCCGGAAGCTTCCATCTGCTCTGCCGGGAACCGGTTCTGTTCAAACAGGCGCACCAGCGCCCGGCCGCCGCGTTCGGAGTATCCCAGTCCGAACTGCGCGGCCACTTCCGGTGTGACGCCGCGGCGCGCCAGGTAGGCACGCGCGCCTTCGCCCGCTGGGCCGTTCAGGTTGGCCTGAAAATTCTCCTGGGCCAATTCATGCATCTGGTAAATCGCCGCCCGCAGCCGCGTATCCGGATCGGAGTATTCCGAGCGGCGCGGCATGGGAATGCCGTAGCGCTCCGAAAGCAGCCGCAGCGCTTCAAAAAAGCTGATGCCTTCCTTTTCCTGAACGAACTTCACTACATCGCCGCTCACGCCGCAGGAGAAACACTTGTAGAACTGATGGACCACATGAACCGTGAAGGAGGGCTTCTTCTCGTTGTGGAACGGACACAGCCCCATGTAGCGGTTCGAGCCGGATTTGCGCAGACGCACGTATTCCCCCACGACACTCACAATGTCCACGGAGGATTTCAACTGATCTACAAAATCCATCTGCGTCCCTTGCCGCTATTATCACTCAGCAGGCCCATTGACATTGGCCAGCAGGCGGCACATTAACCGAAGATATCTTGACCAGGGAAAGCGGGCAGGCGATAAACTTCGGTACAATGTCTGCCGGGAGCTATTTCGACGCTCTGAGTCCCCACGCCCGGGTTGCCACGGCCGTGCTTCCTTTCCTCGTGGCGCTTCTAGTGCGGATTGTGGTGGGGAAAAACCGCGTGACGCGGATGCTGCTCACGCTGGGTACGGTGTGGTTTACCGCCAATATTCTGGTGGCACCTTACTCGGTTCACATGCAGCAGGATATTATAAATCTGCGTTCCTTATTCTGGTAATTTTCCGGACGGCTAAGAAAAAAGCTCCCGGAGGCCAGATCCGGTTTGCGTTTTCTCAAGTCTCCCCTTTAGACTATGAGGAGCAGTACCATGTATGTAATCATTTCGAGTTTAGGAGGGCGGTCCGATGTGGAATAAACGCCGGGAAGACGAAGTTCCTAGACCGTATGCTCCACCGGCGCCAGCCCCAGTGACGCCAAATCCCGCAGAGGTGAAAAAGGAGGCAAGTTCCTTGTCCAGTATGCCAATGGGAAGAATGGATCCCGAATCCCGCGGAAATTCGGCCACGATCGGTAAAGCCGTCAAGATCGTCGGGCAGATTTATAGTAAAGAAGATCTTTACGTGGATGGCGATCTCGAAGGCACGGTCGAGGCGCTGGAGCACAAACTTACTATCGGGCCCAACGGAACGGTGCACGCGGGCGTCAAGGCGCGCGAAGTGGTGGTGCTCGGCTCGATACAGGGCAATGTCGATGCGGCCGACAAGATTGAAATCCGCAAAGACGCTAAGCTGGTGGGCGATATTCATACGGCGCGCATTATCATCGAGGATGGCGCGTATTTTAAAGGAAGCATTGACATCGTAAAGCCCGAGCCCGCGAAGACGGCTCCTCGTGCACAGCAAGTGACGCCGGCCGCGCCGGTTAATCAGACTCCGGTGGGCGCCGCTGCCTCGGAGAGCAAACGTTAACTTGAAGGGGCCCCGAGGTTGCTTCCAGAACGCCTGAAGAGCATACTGCGCGGCCCTCGCGGCGCAGAGACGTCAGAGGGGTTGGTGCGGGCGGTGAGTCCGTCCCGCTCCCGGAATCCGGCGCGGCACGCGATGGGCGACGAAATTGTCACTACCCGTGCCAGCCGCGGTCTTGAAGAATTCTTCAGCTACATCCGCGATCAGTCCGGATTGACGATTCTTGACTTGGGCGGCGCCACCCAGCAGAACGTCAGCTTCATCACCAACCTCGGCCACCGCCTCTATTCCGAGGACTTCCTCCACATCCTGCATGAGACCTTCGGCCTGGAAGACACGGTCGATCAATCGAACTCCGGACGCATTGATTATTTCCTTCGCCAGGCGCTCGATTATCCCGAAGGGCAGTTTGACGGTGTGCTGGTTTGGGATTCGCTCGAGTACCTGGCTCCGGCCCTGTTGACCGCCGTGGTCGAACGTTTGCACAAGATCGTACGACCCAAGAGCTACCTGCTCGCGTTCTTTCACTCTGACGACAAGCTCGAAGCGGTGCCATACTACACGTTCCGCATTCAGGAAACGAACTCGCTGCAGGTAGGGCAAGTGGGGCAGCGCCGCCCGGCGCAGCTATTCAACAACCGCAGTCTGGAAAAGCTCTTCGGACGATTCGAATCGGTGAAGTTCTTTTTGACGCGCGAGCGGCTGCGCGAAGTCATTATCAAGGTGTAAGATCTCGCCGCCGCTCAGCGGTACCTGCCCGCCAGTCCATTCCAGCGAACTGCTAAAAGATCGCCAAACGCCGCTACTCCGCGCCAAAGGCTCACCTTGGTTCCTGCCACATCGTTCCATTGCACCGGAACTTCCGCCATGCGCAGATGAAGCCGGCGCGCGATGAACAACACTTCTACATCGAAGCCGAAGCCCGTCAGTCTCTGACGCTCGAAGATCTCGCGCGCGGCGTTCGTCTGAAACAGTTTGAAGCCGCACTGCGTGTCCCGAAAGGGCAGGCCAGTGACCGCCCGCATCGCCAGATTGAAGAATCGACCTACACACTCGCGAAGAAACGGCTGATGCACGCCGATCAGCGAGCGGTCGATAGCCCGCGAGCCGAAGGCTACCTGCAAGTGATCGCGCTCCGCCGCGCACCACAGCGTTTCGAGCTCCGCGATGGGCGCGGAAAGATCGGCATCGGTGAAGAGCGCCCATTCCCCCTGTGCTTCCATCATTCCGTGCCGCACCGAATAGCCCTTGCCGCGATTGCCCGGGTTTTCGACGACACGCGCGCCCAGCTTCCGCGTCAGCTCCGCCGTGCGATCGCGCGATCCGTCATCCACCACCACGATTTCGGCGAACTCCCACCGGCTGCTCTTCAGATATGCCTGAATTTTCTCTAAAGTAGCCGGTAGGCGGTTCTCTTCGTTGTAAGCGGGAATGATAATGGAAATGGATCGTCGCAAACGAAGTTTTATAATATCGTATTTCCCCCTTAGGAGACTTTTTTGTCGCTGGAAGACGAACTACTCAAACAGCGCCTCGCCCGCATTCACGAGATCGAAGCGATGGGACACCGGCCTTACGGCCGCCGGTTCGAATTCACTCACTCTATTCCGGAGATCCTGGCTGCTTATGGCTCGAAGACCGCGGAGGAACTCACTCCTCCGGTGCAGGTGCGCGTCGCCGGCCGCATGATGACCAGCCGTCTGATGGGCAAGGCTGCCTTCGCCCATCTGCAGCAGGACGGCAGCCGCCTGCAAATCTACGTCAAGAAGGATGCCGTGGGCGAGGAGGGCTTTCAGCTTTTTAAGCTGCTCGATAACGGCGACATCATCGGCGTGGAGGGCTACTTATTCCGCACCCGGACCGGCGAGCTGAGTGTGCATGCCGAAAAACTGGAGTTTCTCTCCAAGACGCTTCTCTCCATGCCGGAGAAGTGGCACGGCTTGGAGGATGTCGAGACGCGCTACCGCCAGCGATACCTCGATCTTCTCGTCAATCCCGACGTCCGCCGGGTGTTTGTGACGCGCGCCCGCATCATTGCGTCGCTGCGCCGGCAGCTCGAGGCGCGCGGCTTCATCGAAGTCGAGACGCCCATGATGCAGCCGATTTATGGCGGCGCGGCG
The DNA here is from genome assembly GCA_035550475.1 of Bryobacteraceae bacterium. Taxonomy (GTDB): domain Bacteria; phylum Acidobacteriota; class Terriglobia; order Bryobacterales; family Bryobacteraceae; genus DASZPB01. The sequence goes on from DASZPB010000044.1 coordinate 7,413, forward strand.
GCGCGTCCATTTATCACGCATCACAACACGCTCGATATCGATCTGTACCTGCGCATCGCGCCTGAGTTGTATCTGAAGCGTTTGGTGGTTGGCGGCCTCGACCGCGTCTATGAAATTAACCGCAACTTTCGCAACGAAGGCCTCTCCACGCACCACAACCCCGAGTTCACCATGCTGGAGTTTTATCAGGCTTACACGGACTACCGAGGACTCATGGCCTTCTCTTCGGAGTTACTGAGCCAGGTTGCCATGGATGCGACCGGTTCTACGGCAGTGGAATATGAAGGTCACAAGCTCGATTTCAGCACGCTCGAGTGCTTTAGCATGCGCGAAGCCGTTATTCACTTCTGGGAAGGAGACGGCAAGCCCACGCCTGAACAGGTCGCCGACCCGGCATGGCTGCTGCGGAACTCTACTAAATCTACGGCGGGCGAAGCGCTCACCGATATCTTTGAGCGCCATGTGGAGAAGAAACTCATCCAGCCGACGATCATCTATGACTACCCGGTAGAGACTTCGCCGCTTTCCAAAAACAAGCCGGAAGATCCGGCATTTGTCGAGCGCTTCGAGATTTATGCCGCGGGCATGGAAATCGGCAACGCCTACACCGAGCTCAACGACCCGCAGGAGCAGCGCCGGCGTTTTGAAATGCAGCTCGGCATGCGCGAGCGCGGCGATGAAGAGGCGCACCAGATGGATGAGGATTACGTCCGCGCGCTGGCTTATGGTATGCCTCCCACGGGCGGCGAAGGAATCGGCATCGACCGTCTCACCATGATCCTGACCAACTCGCGCTCCATTCGAGATGTGATTCTGTTTCCTCTGCTGCGGCCGGAAGGTCCCGTCGGCCTGGTGGATACGATGCGCCGGCTCGACGAAAAACAGTGAACACCCGATTCGAGTTCTTCATTGCCAATCGCTACCTGCGAGCCCGCCGCAAGAAGGCGGTGATCTCGATCATCACTTTGATTTCCATCCTCGGAGTGGCCGCGGGTGTGATGGCTTTGGTGATTGCGCTCGCTGTGAATAACGGCTTCAAGAATACGCTGCAGCGCGATCTGCTCGGCGCCATGGCGCACATTACGGTGCTCGAAAAAGAGCCCGGCAACGGAATTGACGATTGGCGGCAGATGGCCGCGCGGATTCGCCAGGTGCCGCACGTGACCGCCGTCGCGCCGGCGCTCTACAGCCAGGTGTTCCTCAGCGGCCCGCTGCAATCGAAGGGCGCGATCCTGAAGGGCGTCAATATCGACGCCGAACTGGCCATCAGCGAATCGCTCAGACACCTCAAGGAAGGTTCACTGGACCGGCTGCGTGATCCGAACGCCGCTCCGCCGTGTATTCTCTTAGGTTCGAGCATGGTTGAGGATACTGGGATGCTGCTCCACTCACGCGTCAACGTGGTGAGCCCGCAGGGAGAGTTGACGCCGTTCGGTCCGCGACCCAGCATTCGCCCGTTCCAGGTCTGCGGCATTTTCGAATCCGGCTTTTTCGAAATCGACGACAACTGGGTTTACACATCCATCCAAGCCGCGCAGCAAGCGCTCTCGCTGCAGGACGTGATCAATCAAATCGAAATCAAAGTGGATGACCTCAACCAAGCGCCTGTGATTGCCAAGCAGATCGAAAAGGTCATCGGGCCGCGCTATACCACGACCACCTGGATGGAGCGCAATCGCCAGTTGCTCAACGCGCTCAAAATGGAGCGCGCTGTCACGATCATCACGATTGGCCTGATCGAACTGGTGGCCGCGTTGAATATTCTGATCACCTTGGTGATGATGGTGATGGAAAAATATCGCGACATAGCAGTGCTCATGTCGATGGGCGCGCGCCAGCGTCAGATTCGCCGGATCTTTATGCTGCAGGGCCTGCTGATCGGCGTTGTCGGGACAGCGATCGGACTGACGGTTGGTTATACGCTTTCGTACCTCGCCAATCATTATCAGTGGATTCGGCTCGATCAGACTGTATACTCGTTGAGCTTCGTGCCCTTCGAGCCGCGCTGGGCCGATGGATTCTGGATCGCCGGTGCGGCGATTCTGGTGAGTTTCCTGGCGACCATCTATCCGGCCCGCAGCGCCACCAGAATCGCGCCGGCTGAAGTTCTGCGGTACGAGTAAACGTGGCGGCGGGTACGCGCGACGCATGGCTGCAAGACGTTTTCTCTATTCTTCCGTTTCCAAAGGCTTGGTCAATTTGATTTTGTTGCCGGACGGGTCGAACACGCAAGAATCGCGGTTTCCCCAGGGCTGGCGGGCGATTCCTTGCGACAGCCGTGCTCCCCGTTGCTCGCGTTCGGCGTAGAGATCATCAAGTTGCCGCACGAAATGTGCATGCTCACGATGAATGGTTCCGGCCGTCATCTCGAAACAGAGGAACGGCTACATCGTCCCTCTCGACGATGGCGTTAAATTGTGTGGAAGAGGGAAGCTTCCGAGTACATTCTTGCTAGCCGGGCAGGTCGCACGCGGACAGTGCCTGTAACTGGATCGAACCGCACCCCTCCTCAGCTCCTTCCGTAAGTAACGCGAGCCCGATTCCGAGCCGCGAGTGCAAACGAGCGGTCCCGCGCTCGCGACGCGCCAATCCGCCCCTATCGGTTCTGTAACGTCTTTTCAATATTCGCGATATTCTGGCGGGCGTACTGTGCTTCGGCGAGATCGGGATTAATCTGCAGCACTTCCTGGAAATGATGCAACGCCGGCGTGAGTTCGGCGACGCTGTTGCTTTGCACCGCTTTGTGCATGTAGGAGAGGCCTAGCGCGTAGTGCGCGTACGGGTCCTGCAGATCATAGGTGAGGGATTTCTGGCAGAAGTCAATCGCTGAATCGTAGTGTGAGGCTCTGCGCTCGCAATCGCACATGCCGAAGTAGGCGAGGCTGCGCAGATCTTTCCAGATGTCCTGTTCGGCGGCGCGCTTCTTCTTTCCCAAACCGATCAGCGAACCGAGCACGTAATAGTTCAACTGTCCGGCCAGCTTGCTGTTGAAATCGCTGAGCTTGAGGTACTGCTCGTATTCGGCCTTGGCCTCATCGAGTTTGCCGCTCAACCGCAGGCTGTCGGCCAGCCAGAGATGCGGCTCCGCATTCTGTGGCGTCAACTGAATGGCTTTGTGCGCCGCCTCGATCGATTGCGGGTAAAGCTCCTTCATGCGATCCGCCTGCGCCAGCATGGTGAGAGCAGTCGCGTGGTTCGGGTTGCGCTGGAGCACAGTATTGATCTGCCGGATCGCCTCGTCTACATTGCCGATATCGAGCAGCATGCCGGCATAGTTGGCGTGGGCTTCCAGATAATCCGGGTCGATTGCAATCGCCTGCTTGTAATACTGCTCGGCCTTCTCCTCGTCGTATAACGCGTTGTAGGTCAGTCCCAGGTAGAAGGCCGCCTGGCTATACTTCGGATCAATCTGCAGCGCTTTCTGAAACAGCTCCGCGGCTTTGCGGTAATTCTGCTCGTAACCTTTCTGGTAATACTTCAGGCCCTCGTCGAGCGCGTCGGATGCGGCACGGTCGCGGTGGCGCGCAATCAGAATCCGGATGTTTACCGTGGAATCCTGCCCTGGGTAGACAATCTCCTGCCGCGGGCCATCGGGTTCATAGCCCATCTTGACGCCCTTCACGGTATGCTCGCCGGGAAGCAGGCCGGGCAGAGTCAGCGCCTTGCCCTTCGAAACCACGCCCACTGACTTGCCGTCGACGAACACCTCGACACCATCCATGTTCACCGAGAAGATCAGCGTGCCGAACTTGGGAGCGGGCGCGGTGGCTGGTGTGGCGTTTGAAGGAACGTAGGAGAGCAGCATGTTGGGATCGAAGCTGCCGCGCTCAGACGTGGGGTTCTGCTGGCCGTTGGTCGCCTGGCGGACGTTCTCGTGCACGTATTCGGCGAGTTCGTCGGCGGTGACGATTCCATCGCGGTTGATGTCCGCCTCGCCTTCGAGCCCCTTCACCACATAATACGTGAAGATGCCGTGGCCGCCGCCCCAATCCGGGCTCTCGAATGACCGTTCGCGGTCGCGGCTGGCAGTCAGAGAGAACAGTGAAGTGTTGAGATCGGAGAGCGTATGGTTGAGGCTCTGCGTATCTTCCGGACTGATCGCGCCGCTATGGCAGGCGTCAGTCAACAGCACCTTGTACTTCGCATGGATCTTGCTTCCCACCACATCCCCCAGCAATGCCATGGGATAGCCTGTGGCGGTGACTTTGTTCAAATCGAAATCGTACGGCGCAAGATACCCCTTCCCCTGGTAAACGAAACCGTGGCCGGCGAAGTAAATGAGCACGCGATCGTCGGGCTTGGCGACCGACGGCAGCCACTGTTCCAACTCGTGATGCAGGTTTGCGAGAGTAGCTTTTGCGCCCACGAGGATGTGCACGTTTTCGGCTTTGAAATTGCCGCCCTCGGGGCTGATCAGAATCGAGTAGATCGATTGCGCATCGCGCTCGGAGTACTGCAATTGGAGCTTATCGGGAAGGTTTTGATAGCGGGCGATTCCCACCACCAGCGCGTAGCTGTGTGGGATAGCCACCGCCTTCGGAGCCGTAGCCTGTGGCTCGATTTTTTCCAGCTTGAGGTCGCGCTGGTTTCCGGTAGGCGCGGTTTGCGCGGCGGCAAGCGCGGCGCAGCAGAGCAAAAAGGCGATTCGTTTTGAGTACATGACGATCACCGGTGCGCCAGCAGAAATTCGTAAATCACCGGCCCGGAAAGCGGCGTGGGCGAGGAGATTACGGCTGTATTCTTCTGACGCAGAAACATCAGTTCGGGTTGATTGTGGCCTGCTGCCCCGGCCAGATTCTCCGGAACTTCGCCGCCGCGCGGCACCAGGCGCGGACCGGCCGAAGTATCGACGCAGTCGCCGCGCGCGTGCAGAATCGCATCGTCGCAGCGCGGAATCAGGTTGGGCGGCACCGGCCCCGGCTTGGGAGGCGGCGGCAGCGGCTGATAGCGCGGCGGCGCATCATTCAGGCGCGCCGGCGTCACCAGCCAGTAGACCGTTTCGTGCCCGGCCGGACCCGTAATGCGGAAGGCGGTGGAAGTGGCCGGCACCTGGTATTCCTTGCCGGCTTCAATACGGTTATCCTGGCCCGTCTCTTCCCGCGGAAACAACTGCTCGTATTTTCCCGAGGTGCTCTGGTTCATTACGTAGAGATAGCCGTCAAAATTCGTGCGGAACCGGAAGCGGACGCGGTCATTCTGCGCCAGCACCAGGCCGGGATCAATCGTGTGCCAAGAGCCGCTATCCAACTTCTCCAGCATGATTTCCATGCGGCGGCTGCCCTGAGTAAATGTGCGGCTCTGTGGAAACGCGCAAGTGGCCAGCGCGGCGAGCGCCAAGAGCCGGAGTATCATTGATGCACCAGTTTGAGATCGGCTACCACGCGCGAATCCATGCTGCCGGTGGGATTCACGACGTACACGGCCTTTTCTTTCTGGTCCGTGCCGGGCGTATTCTCGTCCACTTTCTCAATCACCAGATCGCGCGCGTATGTGTTACGGAGGCGTCCCACCGTTGCATCGTCGATGTTCAGACTCGCCATCATGAGCATCTGTTTCGGCTGCTGCGGCGCGGTCTGCTGCGGTTCGGCGGCCGGCCGGGTCTTGTCGCCTTTGAGGGAATAAATCATGCGCTCCAGGTCCGGCTCCGGCTCGCGCGAAAATACCACGAAGAGCTTTTCAATTCCGGTCTGTTCATCAAACACGATGCGGCTCTTGGGCGGCAGCACATAGTTATGCCAGCCCTCCACACGATTGTTGCCATCTTCCACTTCGGCCGATGGGAACATGGGCTTCCAGGTGCCGCTCGACCCCTGGCTGATGATGTAAAGGTAACCCGCGCCATTCGGTTCCACACTGATCTGGATACGATCGCCCGCATGGAACACGGTATCGGGCGAAACTTCCACCATGTCATCCCCGACCTTCTTGAGAATGGTGTACTTCAAGCCCAGTGGCGGGCCTGCCGATGCGCGGATCACGTGAGCGCCGCCCGGAAGCGCCGCCGGTTCGCCGGCTGGTTCCGGAGTGGAAGTCTTCGGCGGAGTGCGAGTCGCTTCCACGGCGGCAGCGGGCGGAGTTGACTTCCTTGCGCGAGTGCGAGTCCGAGCCGCGGGAGTCGTCGCGGCCTTGGGCGCAGCGGCAGGCTCCTGTACTGCGGAGTAGAAGAGCTCGCGCGCGTTCAGATGCTTGTCCGGCGCGGTTTGTGCCGTAGCGGCGGGCGCCAGGGCGGCAATGCCGAGGAGCGAAAGAAAAATCCCAAAGGTTTGCGACATAATGAATTCCAATCCGGCTCTTTTTTAAGAGTCCGGCCCCTGTAATAAGATATCACTCGGGTTTCCGATTTCACGCCCTCTCTGCCCTTGGGGAGTACTATGTCCTGAGGCTCGCTTGCCTTTGTTTCATATGGGATAATCGCCCGCATGAGTACAGGATTCCGCCCATTTTGTTTTACGGTCGCGGCAGTTCTGGTCTCCCCTGCCGCCCTGTTGCCGCAAACGCCAACCAATCCGCCGAACCAATCCGGTGCTGCCGAGTTGGTCCGGCAAGGTCGACGCCTTAGTAACGAAGGCAAACAAACGGAAGCACTTGCATTGTATGAAAAGGCAGCCAGAGAGGCGCCGGAGTCATTCGAAGCCCAACTCGCGGCGGGCACGGCGCTCGATCTGGAAGGACGCTACGCGGGAGCTCGACAGCACTTAGCCAAGGCAATCGAGCTGGCGCCAGCCCAGTCTAAGGTGCAGGCGCTGAAGGCAATGGCGATTTCTTATGCGTTCGAACGGAATTGCAAGGAAGCGACGAAATACGAGCGCCAGGCATTCGATTCCCAGGTAACCGCTCAGGACTACAACGCGGCTGCGGAAACCGCCGACGAGCTGGCTCGCATCTGTCTCGAATCGGGTGATTTGGATAACGCTTACGAGTGGTACAAGAATGGCCACGAAACCGCCTTCCGTAAGCCGAACATGACCGCAGCCGAGCAGGACCTGTGGAATTTCCGCTGGGAGCACGCGCAGGCGCGCATCGCTGCCCGGCGCGGTGAAAAGGAGGAGGCAGAACGCCACGTTGCAGCGGCCAAAGCGCTGCTCGATAGAGGCACCAATCCCGACCAAGCCCGCTTCTTTCCCTATCTCACCGGATATGTTGCGCTCTACACCGGCGATTCTCACGGGGCGATCACCGACTTTCAGAAAGCCGACCAGCGAGATCCATTCATCCTGATCCTGCTGGCGCAGGCTTATGAAAAGTCGGGCGATGAGGCGCACGCGAAAGAGTGTTACCGCAAGGCGCTCTCCTCGAACGCGCACAACCCGACCAACGCCTTCGCCCGGCCCGTCGCGCGAGAGAAGCTGAAGTAGCTCAGCTTGTTTCGTGCCGATTCGCCAGCCACAATACAGAGGCCCAGGCGCCCGCGGGCACCAGCATCGCGATTCCCAGGAAAATGGCGAATGTGCGCGCGGCCACGCCCCAATCGAGCGCGGCGCCTGCTACGTAACTACTGGCGGAAAGCGTGAACATGCAGATTCCGAGGTCGGCGGCGAAGACCCGTCCGCGAAAACGGTCGCCCGTGTAGACCTGCAGCAGCGTGGTGGAGAAAACCCAATTGGTGGACGAGCCGGAGTGCGCAATAATCACAGCGAGCACGGCTACGGCCAACGAGGCCGAAGTCCCCAGCCATACATATCCCGCGCCCGCCAGCACGAAACCGGCGAGAATGCCGGCGCGCAGCCGTGATTGGCTTTCGCCGGCCCACCAGCCGCTCACCAGCGGTCCGATCAACGACCCGGCGCCGCGCGCGCCCATCAGAATGCTCATGCCCAGAATGGCCCCGCGTTCCGGCGGAAGACCATGGAGGTTGACCGCGAACACGCGCTCGCCCAATACCGGAAGCAGCACGTTGTTGGCGCCCAGGATACCGACGCCACCTTTAACGAAGACTGTCGCGAAGAGACGGGCGTCCGACCGGATATAGTGAATTCCTTCCAGAATCGGCGTGAAGTCCACCAGTTCGCGCCATTCGAGGGGTGGCGCACCGGCCGTGTGCGGCTCGGCAAATGTCATGCGGCGGATCAGCCAGGCCGATCCCAAAAAGGAGAACGCATTGAGCAGAAATACGGCGTCCGCGCCCAGCAGCACCGCGGCCACGCCGCCCAGCGCCGAGCCGGCAGCCAGGCAAAAAGACCACGTGATGGAGGCGAGCGTGTTGGCCGTTAGTACGTCGTCCTCGGGCACGATGTTGGGAATTACCGAGCTTTGCGCCGGTTCGAAGAAGGCTGCGGCCACTGTTTCGAGCAGCAGCAGCGGATAAACCAGCCACACCATGGCAGGCGTGCGCACCAGCAGCATCCCCAGCACGATGAAGAACCGTGCCACATCAGCGCCGATCATGATCGCCTTGCGGCTGACGCGGTCGTTGAGCACACCCGCCGTCGGCGCGACGAAGGTCTGCGGCAGCACTTGCAGCACGACTGCCAGACCCACCGATTCCGCTTTATTGCCCGTGAGCTGGAGCAGCAGGTTGTACACCGCCAACGTGTAAAACCAATCGCCCAACTGGCTGACCACCTGGGCGACCCACAACAGCCGGAAATTGCGGTTGTCGCGCACCAGGCGCCAGTAACGCTTGAGCATGCGTTCCTAGGTGTACAAGCCCATTCGTTCTTTCGTCAGCCGCACGGTTGCGTTGGCAATGGGCGCCACGCGCTCCGCGCCTTCGCGCAGGATTCCCGTGAGGTATCCGGCGTCGCCTACGATCTGACGGTATCGCTGTTGGAACGGTTCCAGGTGCGAGATCACCATCTCGGCCACCTGCTTTTTCAGATCACCGTAGCGCATTCCGGTGAAGTGCTGCTTCATTTGGGCTTCGTCCCAGCCCGAGAATGCCTGGAAGATCGCCAGCAGATTGAGCACGCCGGGGCCGGCATGTTCGTAATCGACGCCCGGGTTGGAATCCGTAGTAGCGCGCATGATGATCTTGCGGATTTTTTCCGGTGGATCGAGCAGCGCCACGGCATGATTGGCGCCATTTGAGGACTTGCTCATCTTCTGCTCCGGATCGTCGAGACCCATGATGCGCGCGCCCACCGCAGGGAGACTGGTGCCCGGCACCACGAAGGTATCGCCGTAGAGCGAATTGAATCGCTGAGCGATATCGCGCGTCAGTTCCAAGTGCTGGGCCTGATCTTCGCCCACCGGCACGATGCCCGCCTGGTAAAGCAAAATGTCGGCCGCCATCAGCACGGGATATTGGAGCACGCCGTCACCCACCGATTCCTGCTTCGCGGCTTTGGCCTTGTACTGCGTCATGCGTTCCAGCCATCCGACCGGTGTCACGCAAGTCAGCATCCAGGCCAATTCGGTATGCGCCGCGACAGAGGATTGCACCATAATCGAGCACACCTTGGGATCGATGCCGGCTGCAAGATAGAGCGCCGCGATCTCGCGGATTTTCGCGCCTAACTCCGCCGGCTCCGGATGGGCCGTGATCGCGTGCAGGTCGACAACACAGAAAATGCACTCATAATCGTGCTGGATACGGACCCAGTTCTTCAACGCGCCCAGATAATTTCCGATATGAAGGTTTCCGGTGGGCTGCATGCCGGAAAAGACTCGTGTTTTCATGGTAAAGGAACGGGGGTAATCCTTATCGTAAGCAATTTCGAAGTGACCGTGGAGAAGCTGGTGTATGGCGGCGATGGTTTGGCGCGGCTGGATGGACGCGTGGTCTTCGCTCCGTTCGTGCTTCCGGGCGAGCGCGTTCAGGTGGAGGTAGAGCGCGAGAAGCCCGGCATGGTGCACGCGCGAACGCTGGCTGTAGTTACGCCGGCCCCTGAGCGTGTCGCCGCTCCGTGCCCCGTTTTCGGCCGCTGCGGCGGGTGCCACTATCAGCACGCGCCGTATGAATTTCAGCTTCAAGCCAAGCGCGCGATTCTGGCTGAGGAACTGCGGCGTCTGGGAAAGATGGAGCCTCCGGACCAAATCGCGGTGGTCTCGGGTGAACCGTGGGGCTATCGCAATCGCGTGCAACTCCATATTGAAGGCACGCGCATCGGCTATCGCGAGGCCGGCTCGCACAAATTGTGCGCGATTGAAGCCTGCCCCATCGCCTCACCGAAGATCAACCAGGTAATCGCCACCCTGCGCGGCATGATTCAGGATTCCCGCTGGCCGCGTTTCGTGCGCTCGCTCGAAATCTTCACTGATGAAGAACACGTGCAATTGAACATCCTCGATACGGCGCGTCCCGTGGCGCGACACTTCTTCGAATGGTGCGCCGCGACCATACCGGAACTGATCTCGGGCGCACTTGACTATGCAGGCCGCTTTCGCGTGAGCGTCAATTCATTCTTCCAGGTGAACCGGTTTCTGGCAGAACGTCTTGTCGAGACTGCATTAGAAGACGCCGCGGGCGAAACCGCGCTCGATGTATACGCCGGCGTCGGGCTGTTCTCTGTCGCCTTGGCCGAGCGCTTCGGGACCGTGACGGCGGTGGAATCCGGCCTGAACGCGGTGCGCGACCTGCAGTTCAATGCGGAACGTGCGGGGCGAAGCAACGTGCTGGTGGAGCAGCGGGCGGCCGAAGCCTTCTTCGAGAGACTCGGTGGCGCGCCCGATTTCGTATTACTCGATCCGCCACGTGCCGGAATGGGGAAGGTCGTTGTGCAGCGTCTGGCCGAACTGAAGCCACGCGAGATCGCGATCGTCTCATGCGACCCAGCCACGCTATCGCGCGACTTGGCCAAGCTGGTAGCGGCTGGATACCGCATCGCTAAGATGACGATGGTGGACCTGTTTCCCCAAACCTATCACCTGGAAACCGTAGTCCGCCTGGTCAATCCGTGAGTGGAGCACGCGACGACGCTCCCGGGTAGGGGGATCTTCCCCGCGGCCGGCGTTCCTGCCGGCCCATTCATTTAAAAATGCCGGCGGCCGAAGCGAAAGCCCGTGACCAAGCCCGACACCTATTCAATGGCAACATACACAGTGTTCGCCGGCTTCCCTGCCACGGTCAACACTACGCTCGCCACGCCGCTGCCTGCGAGTGACGCCGGCAGCAGCACGTTCACCTGATCGAGGCCGGACCATTGCAATTGCGGACCGGCATAAGACACCGAAGCGCTCTGGCCTTGAATACTCACTGTTGTCGAATCTGCATTCGCGGCGTCGAATCCTGTTCCGAACAGAGTGAGATAGACCCGGTCTGGACCGCTGATGTCAATCGGCACCGGCACAATTCCGCCCGATTGCTCGGCAAAGACCGGTTGAACGGTCTGCGTGTTTTCCGGCGATATGCGAACCACGTACGCGGCAGCAATTCCCGAGCTACCGGCCGTGAAGAGCGACGGCGCGAAGGGCAGAATGCTGGCTTGGCCGGTCACCGTCGTTCCGTTCCCCGATATGGCCATGACCGTAGCGCCACCAAGTGCCGTACCATTCGGGACCACAAAGTTCACTTGGCCTGGCGAGACGAAGAAGAGCGGTGCGCGCCGGCTGACGCCTCCTGAATCCTGAACCATGACGCTGGTTCCATTCAGGTTCGTGGGCAAAAGGAACGAACCCGCCGATGTCGTCCCGGTGGCGAGGTCTTTCCCGAACGCCGAGGCGATCGTGCCGGGAGCAAGCGGGCCCAAAGCGAAGCTCGCGGCCGACACGACGGTCAGTGCCGCCGGAGGCTGCGACAGATTCAGGAAGGCCGGGATGCCGAACGCAAGCAGGCCGCCCGCCACGTCCGGCGTTCCATCGTGGTTAAAATCAGCGATGGCAAAATCGAGGAGCGAACTCGATGAGATTTGTGCTGCGGGTCCAAAGGTGCCGTCTCCATTGCCCGGCAAGATTACGGTTCCCGCCGGTGTGATACCGAGGCCGAGAATCAAATCGGGTATCCGGTCTCCATTCATGTCGGCTGCCGCAATGCTGATCGCGGGCTGAGACAAAATTTCGGGTGCTTGGAAGGTGCCGTCACCTTTGCCGATCAATATCGCGCTGCCGCCGACAATGTTCTGGCTATTGGCCAGTGTCATGGCGAGGTCGGGATGGCCATCGCCGTCGAAATCCGCAGCCACTATGTTCGTTGGACCAAGGGGAAGGTAGCCCGCGGAAGGAGATGGAACCGATACCGCGGTCGCGGTTCCAATGACAAAAGTTCCATCGCCTTTACCCAGCAATAACGTAACGTTCGGGCCACTCTGATTCGCGACAGCCATGTCGAGTTTGCCGTCGCTATTGAAGTCGCCCGACGCGAGCCACATGTATTGTGCGCCCGGAATCGCGTAGGACGAAGGCAGAGCGAACGTCCCATCGCCTTTGCCGAGCCATACCAGCACTATGCCTTTCAGAGTTGCCGCCAGGTCGGGGATTCCATCGCCGTTCCAATCGGCAGTGCACAGGAAGCCCACATCGGTCTCGGGAGCGGGCAGCGTTACGGACGGTTCGAAAGTCCCGTCGCCTTTGCCGGAGAAAATCTGCACCTCAGACTGGCTCGGGTAGTCTTCCAGAAGAACGGCGACATCGGGCTTGCCGTCCCGGTTGAAGTCTCCCGTGGTTAGGGATAACGGGGAGTTGTCAGAAATGTCGAGTCTGGAGCCCTCCAAAAATTCTCCATTGCCCTTACCCTTCAGAACCGTCGGGAAACTGCCCGGCCTCTGCATGAAGGCGACGTCCGCAATACCATCTCCATCAAAATCGGCAGTTGCTATTGCTTGGGCGATTTCAGTGTCACTGGTCACCCCCGACGGCGAGATCGGCGCGGCTAAAAATGCGCCTGCGCCTTGGCCAAACAGAACCGTCAGCGACGGCGTGGTTGCGCTGCCGGACAGGAACAGCGGATTTCCGGTTCCTATGATGATGTCGATCTTGCCGTCTCCATCGAAGTCCGCCAGCATCACGGAGTCGCCGCCGTCCACCACATAGTCCTTTCGCGCAGGAAAGCCTCCCTTCCCATCGCCGAACAGAATCGTTCCGGCGTTAGTGACGATATCGAGGGCGCCATCGCCGTTTACGTCGCCGGTTGCAATCGCGGCTTTGCCTCCTCCGAACCGCACTGGAAACGACGTGGGAGTCTGAAATGTTCCGTCGCCGTTTCCGAGCGAAACGCTTAGATTTGCAACCTGGTAGTTGGGAGCGTTGTTGTATCCAATTACAGCAGGCCCGGAAAGCAGATCAAGCTTCCCGTCGCTATTCACGTCCGCCAGCGCGACAGAAACGTCGTCCTGGCCGCCGCTGCGCGAGTTGGTGCCCTGGGTGAATGTTCCATCACCGTTGCCGAGATCGACGAGAACCGGCAGCAGGTCCAGTGCAATCACCAGGTCCGGTTTTCCATCGCGGTTCACGTCACCTACGGCAAATGATCCGGAGACGCGAAGGCCGAAGCCGGTCAGTGCCTGGCGCTTGCCAGTTTGAAACGTTCCATCTCCATTCCCGAGAAAAACCCATACGCCGGAGAATGCGAATCCGTGCCCGGTGGGGATTTGGCCAATCGCGATTAAGTCATTCTTCCCATCGCCGTTCAGGTCGGCGAGCCCGACCGCCGAGAACAACTCTGTCTCGTCCGGTGATGAGAAAATCCGCTCAGAGATCAATCCGAGGTGCGAGTCGAAAATATCGAAGTCAATCGTCGACGTGATGGCGAGAGGGCCGCCGTTCTGATATTCGATTCGCGCGGCGAAGTAGTTCCTGGATGGAAGCATCATCGACGCTTGTAATTGCGAACCTGCTCCCGGCGGATTGGCGGGCGGTGCGAGGCCATTGGGCGGACTCGGAAGAGTGTGCGGCAGGCAACCAGAAAACTGCTCCTCGAAGTGCGGTGTTGTCGCGATGGTGCGGTACGGCGGCGCGTCGGCTACTTCGTATCCGGTGTAGCTTCCGTCATTCTGGCGCACCACGTCGATGTGCGAGGTGCTGCTCGGCTTCAGGTTGATGGTTCTTGCACTGAGGAATTGGAAGGCCGGGCAGGTCGATTGCGCATTCAACGGAATCGATAACAGAAAACTAAGGAACAGGGCCCGTAAGTGCATGGTTTACGGAATGACGTTAAGCAATTAGTTTTCCAACGTACTCAGTAATCGTATCTCACTTGAGCGCAATCAATTTGAGATGAGACCGTGCAGCATTTACGGGGACTTCAGTTTGATCGTCGGATACACTCGACACACGCGTGTAGCTCTGCGACCCAATTCGGCCTCACTTCTTACCCGAACTTACTGCGTCAACAACTGCACGTAAGCCCGCCGCGCTTCGGGGTCGTCGCCGTAGGGGTGCTGCAGGTATAGCCCGAACTCCTGCCGTGCCCGGTCTCGTGCTCCATTGCGCAGAAACAGATACCCGAGCGTCCGCGCGCATAGGGAGAACTCCGGGTCCTTCTCTACATGCATCCGGCATTCCGACTCCAGATGGTCGGTGATCTGATACTTCGGCAGAACCGTCATCCCCGCAGGAGCATCGCGGAGAAATATCATCGCCTGCGGATCTTCGTAGACGAGTTTCCATTCGTCCATCGAAGGTTGCGCAAGCGCCACGGCGAGAGGGTATAGTGTGCCAGACGTATACTCGAACGAGTTCATAACGATCGCACCGATCTGATACCGCGCGAGCGTTACGGTCCGCAAAGGGCTATTCGCGGGCGATCCCATGATGTTGCGGTAATCCTGATAGACTGTCTCGCTGAGCGCTCGCCCGTCGATGAAGACGCGCTCTCCCCGCCAGATGAGATACCCGCCGTATTCGTAGGTATTGAACAGCGGCGCGGTGATGTTATGCTCCTGGAGGAATGAAACCGCGCCGGCAGGATAGCGCCAGGTAGCCGCGCGAAGCTGGAAGAACGAGCCGCGTGCAGAGCCCCACACGGTCACCGCGAACAACAGCGCCGCGGCTGCGTAGGGCAGTGTCCCTGGTATTCGCAATTTCAACGGGAAGTAACTTGCAATCAGGATCGGCGCGAGAAGTCCTATCAGAATCTCGTTGCGGAAAGCCGTCAACGAAGCCGCCGCAAACGTCACAAATAACAGCCAGTCAACCGGCCTCACGCGCCGCCAGGAAATCACTAAGATCAGCGCCGCCGCGTAGAGAAGGATGTCATACGCGTAAGGCGGCCCCCAAAGATAGGGGTGTGACCACTCCACCAGCGACGAGGTCAGTGCGCCCTGCCGGTAACGCAGCAAAGTAGGAATGATGGCGAACCCGTTCGGGTTCAGCCCGGACGCCAACACAGTCGCGGCGCTCACGACGAACACGCGCTTTGCGTCAGATGTGCGCCGCACCAGCGCATCGGCCGCATAAGCGCCGCAGATGATCCACGAGAGGAAGAACCCGCCATGACAGTTCGCCCAGATCAGCGCGAGCGCGGGCAGCAGCCACAAACGCCGGCGCTCTTCGAAGATCGCCAGAAACAGCGGCACGAAGAAGAAGGTCAGCAGCGCAGGCCGGTCGGCGGTGAAATTCACTGCCATCCATGCCGCCAGCAGAGTCGCCGCCAGGCCCCAGAAAAAGATGCCCGTGCGGCGCGCCGCCACCCACCAGGACAAGCCGCAGGCAGCCGCGAGCAGCAGGGCCTTCCACAACACGACCGCCGCAAATCCGCCAAGGCAGTAGACCAGATACCAGATCACTTGCGCCAGCCACTCCTGGGTCAGGTTAAAATCGCGCGTCTTTTCTTCTCCGGCGTAGCCCGGCTTCGCGGCGGCCGTAGTGTATGCGAAAGGATCAGGAACCGGCAGGCGGTGATGCGTGACAATGTACTCTCCGGTCTTGAGATGCCACCAGGAATCAGGATCGGACATCTCTGTTGAAAACAAACCCAGCAGAAATATCCCGGCCAGGCATACGACGAGCGGCGTAAGCCACTGAGGAGAAACGCGAGCAGAGGAGTTTGTTCGCCGCAAGCTCGCAGGATAACACTGCTGCCGTGCTATCGAATCTGTGAGAAGGGCAGCGGGCGCAGAATCGAGTTGGTGATGTTGGAGACGATGAGCGCGTCGGAGAGTTCGGGATTGGAACGCAGCTTGCGCCATTCCGCATCGGCGCCGAAATCCTGCCAGAGTTTTTCGCGCGCGGCCAGAGTGTCGAACGCGAGCATGTAGGTGAGACTAGGCAGGTTGCGGCCGATGAGAGTTTCGCCGAAAAAAACGGGGCTCATGCCGAGGCGGCTAAAAATGGCCATTTCACCTTGGTTAAACATGCCCATTTTGCGATGTGAAGCGGCGAGGTTGTTGGATTCGTAAGTACGGAGTTCAAAAATGCGAGCTGGGCGGTTGACCCCAGTGGGCGGAACAGCGACCGTGGGCATAGTGTCAAATGCGCGGAGCAGAGAATTCTCCATTCGGATGTACGGCATGCCCGAGTTGTATTCGGCGAAGCCCTTCTGGAATTCGGAATCGGCCGTCATTTGGTCGCGTGTGCGAAGCACGGCTTCGAACGAGGGATAACTGAGAAGGGCGAGGACGAAGGGACTCTATTCGGCGATGACCGCGCTGAAGAAACCCATGGGTGAGACGCCGCAGCGCCACGCGGCCGGAAGGAAGAACCGGCTCAGGAAATCGGAAGTATGGTCAACCTGGCTGCCATTGCGCAAGTGAAAATATCGCAGCTCAAAAATCGCGGGAGTCGCGGCCGCGGTGGGTGCGCCCGCCGCAAGTCCGGCGGAGGCCGTTACTCCTATGAAATGACGCCGGCGCATGAGTCTACTTTATAGCAGAATGCGCGCAAATCATGCGATAGTATGGAAGTAATACGGCGCTTTGAGGCGGCGCCCGGTCCTTGGGAGGGTCATTGAAGAAGGTCTTACTGGCGTGCGCCGTCGCCTTGCTTTCCTTACCGGCGCGGACCTCGCAGTTGGCATTCATCGTATTAGATGTGGCAGGCTGGGGCGGCGGGCGGTTGCCGTCCGGTTGGCAAATCAAAGTGAACCACGGAAAGCCGGATATTTCCTCCAGCACCGATGGCAACGAGAAGGCGATTCGTCTGAAGAGCGTGAAGTCCTCTTTCGCGTTGGAACGCGGTATGGACGTGAATCTCGCCGAGATGCCGTATTTAAACTGGCGCTGGAAGGTCACTGAATTGCCAAGCGGAGGTGACTTCCGGCGAGCTTCCACCGATGATCAAGCCGCGCAAGTGCTGGTCGCATTCGCTGACCGGCGGGTACTCACCTATATTTGGGATTCCACGGCGCCCAAGGGAACCATGGAGAGCGCAAGCTCCATTCCTCTGGTTCACATCTTTGCCGTGGTGTGCGAGTCGGGAACAGCGGCAGCGAATCGCTGGATCGCCGAAACGCACAATGTGGCAGCCGATTACGCGCGCGCCTATGGACGGCCGGCGCCGCACGTGAAGGGTCTGCGAATCCAAATCAATTCCCAACATACGGGCACGACAGCAGAAAGCTACTTCGGAGACGTGGCGTTTCGCAGCATGCCTCCCGAATGATCCTGGTCACGGGTGGCAGTGGCTTCATTGGAGGCCACTTGGTCGAGCTTCTGGCGGCTCGCGGAGAAGCGGTGCGCTGTCTGGTGCGCCCGCGAAGTTCTCTGCAATACCTACGAGCGGCGGAATTCGCCTATGGCGATCTCGCGAAGGGCCAGGGCCTGGAGGCGGCGCTCGACGGCGTGGACACGGTGATCCACGCGGCGGGCGTGATCAAGGCGCTCACCCCTGAGGGTTATTTCGAAGGCAACACGAAGGCATCTGAGAATCTGGCGCGCGCTATCGGGGGCCGGCCGATACGGCTGGTTCACGTAAGTTCCCTTGCCGCCATCGGCCCCAGTGTCGATGGCGTGCCCATCACCGAAGACGCCGAACCTCACCCGTTGACATACTATGGAAAGTCCAAACTGGAAGCGGAGCGCACGGTTCGCAGACTGCTGCCGGATGCGGTGATTGTGCGGCCGCCTGTGGTGTATGGACCGCGCGATACGGGCGTGCTGCAAATGTTCAAGTCGGTTAGCCGGGGGTTGGCGCTGGAGATTGCGGGTGGCGACCGATGGTTTAGCGCCATCTACGTTAAAGACCTGGTACGGGGCCTTGTGGCGGCGGCGCGCAGCCCGGCCGCCGCTGGACGCAGCTATTTTCTGGCGCACCCCGCGCCGGTTTCCTGGGGAGGCCTGACCACGGCCGCTGCACGCGTGATGGGCCGCCCCGCACGCATCGTGCGAGTGCCGGTTGCGGCGGCGCAAGCGCTCGGTTACTTCTCCGAAGTCTGGGCCTGGATCGCGCGGAAGCCGGGCATCGTTTCCCGCGAGAAAATTCGCGAAGCACTCTGCCCGTTCTGGACCTGCGACACGCGCCGCGCGGCGGTGGAACTCGGATTTGAAGCCGGCACGGCGCTCGAAACGGGCTTGGCGGAAACCCTGAAATGGTACAAGGAGGCTCGTTGGTTGCGGTTCTGAGTACGGACAGAAGCTTCTGGCCGGTAGACAAGGTCATACTGGCGTACTTGATCTTTACGGGGATTCTGATCGCCGGATGGTACCAGTCCGTCCCATATGCCGGACTTCTGCTCGCCGGGCATGTTATCGGCGCGGCGCTCATTGTGCTGGAGGTCAAATACCCCAACCATGCAACCTACGTGTTCCGGCACTGGTACCCGCTGCCCTTCGTGGCGTCCTGCTACAAGGAGATGGCACTGATCATTCCGGCGGTCCGGCATACCGATGCTGATCAGTGGCTTGCCAATCTCGATTTCGGCATCTGGCGCGCGCATCCGACTGTTTGGCTGGAGCGAATTCAAAGCCCGGCACTAACTGAATATTTGCAGATTGTCTATACCCTGTTTGTGCCGGCGGTCCTGTTAGTCGCATTTTTGATCTGGAGACGGAAGGAACTGGAGAATTTCCGATATTACGCTTTTTTAATTGCCTTGGGGTTTCTGGTGTCCTACGTGGGATACCTGATTGTTCCGGCGCGCGGCCCGCGGTTTCTATTGCGCGGGCTACAACACATACCATTACGCGGAATGTGGCTGTTTAACGCCATGCAGACGACACTTGACCGGCTGGAGTCCGCACACTATGACTGCTTTCCGAGCGGTCATACCGAGCTGACGATTCTATCGTGGTGGGGGAGCCGGATGGTCTCCCGGCGCCTCTCCGCCGTGTATATCATCTACACTCTTTCCATCATTTTTGCTACAGTTTATCTTCGATACCACTACACGGTCGATGTTCTGGCAGGGGCTCTCGTGGCGTTCGCTCTGATTCGCGCCACCCCGGCAATTTATCGCAAATTGTCTTGAAAAGGGGTTAGGATTGGGAGGAATTGAGGTCGTTGCAGTCGACAGCAAGCGAGATCTGAGCCAGTTCGTGGAATTGCCTTACACGCTCTACCGCGACGACCCGCATTGGGTGCCTCCTTTGCGGATTGCGGTGAAGGAACTTCTTGACCGCCGAAAGCACCCCTTTTATGCCAACGCCGAGGCGGAGTTCTACCTGGCCCGCCGGGATGGCCGGGTGGTAGGGCGGGTGGCCGCGATATTAGACCGGAACCACAACCGCTTCCACGAGGAAGCGGCTGGGTTCTTCGGCTTCTTCGAATGCGAAGACGATACGGCGGTGGCGGGAGCGCTGCTCAGCCGGGCCCGGCAGTGGGTAATGGAACGCGGGGCGCGCGTGCTGCGTGGTCCGGTGAATCCTTCCACGAATTACGAATGTGGAATGCTGATCGAGGGTTTCGAGAGGAGCCCGATGATCATGATGACGTACAATCCTCGCTACTATCCGCGGCTGATGGAGGAAACAGGACTACGGAAGGCGAAGGATCTGATTGCCTACCTGAGCGATTCGTCGATTGTGAAATTGGACAAGATCGAACGGGTGGCGGATCGGGCGCTCGCGAAAAACGGGGTTCGTGTGCGCCAGATCAATATGAAGGACTTCGAGGGTGAGGTGGGACGCGTTTGGGATGTCTACACCTCGGCATGGAGCCGCAACTGGGGTTTCATTCCCATGACCCGCGAAGAGTTCGGCCAGATGGGCAAAGAGATGAAGCAAATTCTCAAGCCCGAGTTGGTCTTGATCGGGGAGGTGGGTGGCCGCGTGGTCGGTTTCGCGCTGGCTCTGCCCGATATCAATCAGGCGCTGAAGCCGGCCGGGGGAAAACTGTTGCCCACAGGCCTGCTAAAGATCCTGTATTATCAACGCTTAATTAAGAGTGTACGGGTCCTTGCACTAGGGGTGGTGGAGGAGTATCGCGCCTCCGGCGTGGCCGCGGGCTTTTATGCGACGCTCGTTCGCAATGCCCGGAAGCTGGGGTATGGCGAATGCGAGATGTCCTGGATTTTGGAGGACAACGTATTAATGAATCGCTCTTTAGAAGTGATGGGAGCGAAGCGGTACAAGACCTACCGAATTTACGAATGGAACTGAGGACCATGCGCGTATCGACGACCGACATCACGGGCAAGAGGAAAGGCAGCGGATCAAACGACATTTTCGAAAAATGCCGTAACTTCACACGACCGAACGACCTGCAATCCGCCGGCCTCTACATGTACTTCGAGGTGTTTGGCGACCGGGATGGATGCGGGCCCGGGGAAGTGCGGATGGGCAAGCGCAAAGTGCTGATGTTCGGATCAAACGATTACCTGGACCTGATCCGGCATCCTAAGGTCATGGAGGCCGCGGCACACGCGATCAAGAAATACGGCAGCGGGTGCAGCGGGTCGCGGCTTCTGAACGGCACGCTCGATCTGCACGTCAAGCTGGAGGCCGAACTGGCGGCCTTCGTACACAAGGAAGCGGCGATCATCTTCGGCACCGGTTTCCAGGCGAATTATGCCACGCTTTCCGCACTCACCGAAAAAGGCGACGTGATGATCTGCGACCACAATCTGCACGCCAGCCTGGTGGAGGGCGCGCTGCGGTCGCCTGCGCGGACGGTGAGGTTCCGGCACAATGACCTGGAGCACTTCGAGCGCTGCTTGGAGACCTGCCCGCCCGAGGAGAAGATCCTCATTGTCTCCGAGGGCGTGTTCAGTATGGAAGGGGATGTTGCCGATCTGCGCGGCATCATGAAATTGGCTAAGCCGTATGGCGCGCGCGTGTATGTGGACGAAGCGCACGGCATCGGCGTTCTGGGGCCCACAGGAGCGGGAGCTGCTGAACATCTGGGTGTGCTCGACGATGTGGATATCGTGATGGGCACGTTCAGCAAGTCGCTGGCGTCGGTGGGCGGATTCATTGCCGGTCCGCGCCCGGTGGTGGACTACCTGAAGCACACGGCACGGCCGTTTGTATTTTCCGCCAGCCTGCCGGCGGCATCCGTGGCGGCGGTGGGTATGGCGCTCCAGATCATGAAGCAGGAGCCGGAGCGGCGGCACCGGCTGCTGCGGATCGCGGAACTGTTGCGGACAGAGTTGCGAACGCGCGGCTTTTCGGTGCTGGAAGGCGAGACGGCAATTGTGCCGGTGGTGATTCAAAGCGAGCTTGACCTTTGCCGCCTGTGCAAGTCGCTGCTGGCTGAAGGCATTTACATCAATCCGGTACTTCGTCCGGCCGCGGCACAGAATCTGCTCCGTATTTCCTGCACGGCGGCGCACACGGAAGCTCACGTCGCGCGGCTGGTGAGCAAGCTCGAAAGAATATCGCGGGACCTCGGCATTGACCGCTAAGCGCCCCGGTAAGTGAATAATTCGATGGAAACCCGCAAACTTCCCGGCACGGAACTGACCGTTTCCCGCGCCTGTTTTGGAGCTATGACGTTCGGCGCGCAAGTGCAGGAGGCCGAAGCCGCGCGCATCGTTGATTACTGCTTTGATTCCGGCATCAACTTCTTTGATACGGCCAACGTGTACAACGCTGGAGCATCGGAAGTTCTGCTCGGAAAGCTGCTGCGAGGACGGCGCGACCGTGTGGTCCTGGCGAGCAAGGTGCGCGGCAAGATGGGCGACGCGCCGGACGAATCGGGACTCTCCCGCGCGGCAATCCTCAAGGCCGTGGATGCGAGCTTGCAGCGTCTGGGTACGGACTATCTTGACATCTACTACTTGCATCAGCCGGACTATGCCGTGCCGATAGAAGAAACGCTCGAAGCTGTGGATTGCCTGGTACGTTCCGGAAAAGTGCGCTATCCGGCAAGCTCGAACTATGCTGCGTGGCAGGTTTGCCGGATGCTGTGGATCTCGGAAAAGAACGGCTACCAGCCGCCGCTCGTTTCGCAGCCGATGTACAACCTGCTGGCGCGCGGCATCGAGCAGGAATATCTGCCGATGTGCCGCCAATTCGGGGTCTCCACGGTGGTCTACAATCCGCTCGCTGGCGGCATGCTGACCGGCAAACAGCACCGCGAACGGCCGCTTCCCGGCACGCGTTTCGATCGCAACCAGATGTACCTGGACCGCTACTGGCACGCCGAGTTTTTCGATGCTGTGGATGAACTGCGTGTGGTGGCCGAAAAAGCCGGCCGCACGCTCCCCAGCCTGGCACTCAACTGGCTCCTCCATCACACCGCCACTGACTGCGTCATTCTGGGAGCCTCGCGGCTGGATCATCTGGAGCAGAACGTGAAGGCTCTGTCCGATGGTCCGTTGAGCGCGGAAACGGTTGCTGCGTGCGACGCCATCTGGCAGCAACTGCGCGGCGTAACGCCGAAGTACAATCGCTAATCTTCACGAGCGCTTTTCCGTGATTTGCGCGTGGGAGAACGGATCACACGAGGGCGGCGACGAATCCGGCGAGAGCCGCGGCGAGTATCACCCAGATGGTGGCTCGCTTAGTGAGCGTCAGAAAGAGAAAGCTGCCGCTCGCAATTCCAATGGCCACCCAACCCGTGAAAGCGTCGCGCGCCAGTGGAACCACGGCGTCCACCATCAGGCCGGCCGCGGCGATTGTCACCGCCTGGATCGCACTCCGCACGCGCGGTCGATTGGCGCGGCGGCCCAGATAGCGCAGCAGCAGAACGATCAGAAATGCCGGTGTGCCAAGCGCCAGACTGCCCGCCGCCGCGCCCGGCCACCCCGCGACGAAGTATCCCACCGAAACCAGATAAAGCCCGTTCGGGCCTGGGGCGGCGCGGCCCACGGCTACTGCGGTGTTGAGTTGGCGATCGGAGACCAGGCGGCGCGTTTCCACCAAATCGTGCCGCACCACAGGCAGGGAAGCCATTCCGCTAAAAGAAGTCAGCGTGGCTTTCAACAAAAGTAAATACAACAAGAACGGGTTCATTTATTTGGAGCCTGCCAGAAGGCGCCGAGCAGGGCCGCGCCCGCAAGCACCTGCACGGGGGACAGTCCCAGGCTGAACGAGGCAACGAATGCGCCGATCGCAATGATGCAAGCGCGAAGAGCTCGTTCGCGCGCCAGATGAGGCGCCAGCAGTTGCCAGGCGCCTGCAGCCACCATGCCCACAGCCGCCGCAATCACTCCGGCGATGGCGGCCATTGCGAGATGGTTGCTCTTCCAGGCTTCAAATCCAAGAGTCAGCAACACAGCCAGCACCGCGGCCGGTAGCGTGACTGCCGCCACGGCCATCAGCGCACCCGGCCAGCCGGCGATCTCCCACGCAGTGCCGGCGCAGAAGGCCAGCACGTTTGTACCGGGCGTGATTCGCGCCAGCGCGTAAACCAAGCCGTACGTTTCGGCCGCGAGCCAGCCGCGCGTGGTCACCAGTTCGGCGTAAAGGGCTGCCATAGTGGGATCGCCGCCGCCGAAGGTCAGGTTGCCGACGCGCAGGAAAATGCCACCCAATCGCGGCAGAGAAGCCCGTCTCATGGTGTTACTCTAACATTGGGTATGCGGGGAATATGGGCGCTCCTCTCGGTAGGGGCGATTGCGGCTGGGGTAGGAGTGGGGATGCTCGCGCATCACAATCGGCCGGCTCCGAAAGCACCCGCGCCGGCTGCGCGGCCCGCGTCCGCCGTCGCAGAAGTAACACTCTCCGGAAAAATTCGCGCCCAGCACATCACGCCAGTGACTGCTCCCCTTGGTGGAGGCGCTGTGGAGGCTTTCCTGGTGGACGTGGGGGACCAGGTTTACGAAGGGGAAACGCTGGCACGCGTGGGGAGCGAAAGTCTGGATGCAGCGCGCCAGTCCGCGGCCGCCGCGGTGGATGCCGCGCAAGCCGAGGTCAGCAAGTGGGAGACCGCGATTGCCAGTGGCCGCCTGGAGAGTTCGCGTGCCGATGCAAGCGCGCAGCACGCGCGCGATCTGCTGGATCAGGCCCAGAAAACTTATGAGCGTCAGAAAATGCTCTTTGGAGAAGGCGCGACGCCGCGGCTGGTCTACGAAAAAAGCGAGCACGAATATCAAAGCGCGCAGCGCGAGTTTTCGACTCTCGACGCGTCCTCACGCGCGGCAAATGATCAGTTGCAAGGTATGGTCCAGGAACTGGCCGTGGCAAGGCGGATTCTCGATGACAAGCAGCGCGCGCTCGATAGCGCGCAATCGGCAGCGAACGCGGCCGATATCGTGTCGCCGGTGGACGGCCTGGTGGTCGAGCGGAGCGGCGAAGTCGGCCAGCCCGTCAACGATTACGGCGGTGCGCTGTTTCAGATTGCCACTGACGTCGCAGCACTCGAGGTAGCCCTGACGCCCGATGCGCCCACGCTGAAGCGCATCCACGCCGGTGCGCCGGCGCTGGTGTTGGTTCCGGATCTGCAAAGCGACGCGATCGATGGCACGGTGCGCGGGGTGAAAGGGCCGGAAGCGCTGGTAGACTTTATCAGTCCGATGCCCGCCATTCAACCCGGAATGCGCGCCGACGTGCGGCTGAAACTCGACTGACGCGCGCGGCAGTCGCCCGATGCCTTAGAATAGAGGATTCCGGACATTTTATATGGAATTCCTCGCCGGCAGTCTGCTGGAACTCATCACTCAAACCGCTACCAATCTTCCGCCCGACGTGCGTGCCGCTATGTCGCTGGCGGCCGATGTGGAAACGCCCGGGACACAGTCCTCGCAGGCGCTCGATATCATTCTGTCGAACGTCGATATGGCCGCGGAAGGGGAAGGCCCCATCTGCCAGGACACCGGCATGCCGACCTTTGTGGTGCGGACTCCGGTGGGCGTGAACCAGATCCGCATTGGCAAGGCGATCCGCGAGGCGGTGGCCGAAGCCACGCGCCGGGGCAAATTGCGGCCGAATTCGGTGGATTCAATCACCGGCAAAAACACCGGTAACAATCTGGGCGAAGGCACTCCGGTGGTGCACTTTGAGCAGTGGGAAGAGGACGAAGTAGAGGTATGCCTGATCCTGAAAGGCGGCGGCTGCGAGAACAAGAATATTCAATACTCGGTGCCCTGCAGTCTGGATCATCTGGGTCGCGCGGACCGGAACCTGGAAGGAGTGCGCAAGTGTATTCTGCACGCGGTGTGGCAGGCGCAGGGGCAGGGCTGCGCGCCGGGCGCGCTGGGCGTCTGCATCGGCAGCGACCGGGCGCACGGCTACGAACTCGCCAAAGAGCAGCTCTTCCGCACGCTCGATGACGTGAATCCCGATCCGACGCTCGCGAAACTCGAAGCCGGCATTATGGAAGAAGCCAACCGGCTGGGTGTGGGTGCGATGGGCTTCGGCGGCAAGACGTCGTTGATCGGTTGCAAGATCACAGCCGCCAATCGGCTGCCCGCGAGCTTCTTCGTTTCGGTTGCGTATGAGTGCTGGGCATTCCGCCGGCTTGGTGTGCGCCTCGACGCCGCGACCGGCGCGATCACGAAATGGCTTTATCGCGATCCGTCACGCCTGGTAGA
Organism: Bryobacteraceae bacterium; assembly: GCA_035550475.1. GTDB lineage: Bacteria > Acidobacteriota > Terriglobia > Bryobacterales > Bryobacteraceae > DASZPB01. The sequence continues at coordinate 33,073 of DASZPB010000044.1, forward strand.
ACGGATGACGCGCGGCGAAGGATTTCCGCTGACGGGCCGCGAAGTGGTATTGACGCCTCCGCTGACCGAAGCGCAGATGCGCGCCCTGAAGGTGGGCGACGTGGTTCTAATTAACGGCGAGATGTACACCGGCCGCGACAACGTGCACGCGTACCTGATGAAGAATCCGCCGCCCGTGGACCTGCATGGCGCGGTGCTCTACCATTGCGGTCCGGTGATGTTGAAAGAGGGAGACGGCTGGTCGGTGAAAGCCGCTGGTCCGACGACGAGCATCCGGGAAGAACCTTATCAGGCGGACGTGATCGAGCGTTATGGTGTGCGTGCGGTGATCGGCAAAGGCGGCATGGGTGCGAAGACGCTGGCGGCCTTGCAGAAATGCGGTGCGGTCTACCTGAACGGCATCGGTGGCGCGGCGCAGTATTACGCGCGGACGATCGAAAAAGTGCTGGATGTGAATCTGACGGAATTCGGCATTCCGGAAGCGATGTGGCACCTGCGCGTGAAAAACTTCGCCGCGATTGTGACGATGGATGCGCACGGCAACAGCCTGCACGCCAATGTAGAAAAGTCAACGGGAGAAGCGCTGGCAGCGCTACAACAGAAGTAGAGAAGGCGGGAAAGTTTGAATGGCCGAGGAGCCATTTGGTACACTGAGGTTTCCCCGGCCAGGTAGCTCAGCTGGTAGAGCGCAGCCCTGAAAAGGCTGGCGTCGGCGGTTCGATTCCGTCCCTGGCCACCACACTGCATTACACGGGCCCAGGAGTGCCGGAACATTACGTGTGATAAACGGTGGGAACGCCACGCTAGTGAAAGTCCCGGCTGCGGATGGGGAGTGTAGCACCTGCATTCAATCGACGGAGATCGTCCGACCAATCCCAAACCTGGTTGGCCACCACGTGCAAGACTTGCCCTTCCCGCTGCACCACGCCGTGGCAGCCGAGGAGTTTGGCGCGGAGTACCGCGCGGTGGTATTTCTCCTGCACGCGCTGCCAGGCGATCAGGTTCACCGCTCCGGTCTCGTCCTCAATGGTCAGGAAAATCGTGTTCCTGGCTGTCGCCGGTTGTTGCCGCGATAGGACCAGCCCGGCGACGGTGACCATTCTTCCGTTGGGGGCCTGTTTGAGTTGTTCCACCGTGATGGCGCGCCGCGCCTGCAGAACTTCCCGTAGAAATGTCAGCGGATGCTCACGCAGAGTCAGCCCCACGGCTTGATAGTCCTTCACCACTTCCTGGCTGGGTGTTGCCGATGGCAGTTCCGGCGCCGGCTCGGGAAACAGATTCGTTTTCGCTTGTAGAAATAGTGAAGGCATCTTTCCATCGAGCGCATTGGTTTTCCACAACGCCTGTCTTCGTGCCAGTTGCATGGATTGAAAGGCATCCGCCTGGGCCAAACGGTCCAGCGCCTTACGCCCGCACCCGGCTCGCCGGGCGATTTCATCGGGCGAGTGGTAGCCTGCGCCGCGCGCCGCGACGAGCGCTTGCGCCTCCTTCTCCGCAAGCCCGGCCACCATGCGCAATCCCAGCCGCACGGCATGGCGCGCCGAGCCTGGCACCGGTTCCAGCGTCGAATCCCAATCGCTTCGGTTTACATCAATAGGGCGGATCTCCACACCATGGTTGCGCGCGTCCTGCACCAGTTGCGCCGGCGCATAGAAGCCCATCGGCTGGCTGTTCAGCAGCGCGGCGCAGAAGACGTCCGGATAATGGCACTTCAGCCAGGCTGAGACCAGGACCAGGTTGGCGAACGAGATGGCGTGCGCCTCCGGAAAACCGTACGTGCCGAAGCCTTCGATCTGGCTGAAGCAATGCTCGGCAAAGTCCTGCGGATAGCCGTTTTTCAACATCCCGCTGACGAAGCGCTCGCGAAACGTCTGGATGGTGCCGACGTGCCGGAATGTCGCGAGCGCGCGCCGCAACTGGTCGGCTTCGGTGGGCGTGAAACCCGCTCCGATGATGGCAATCTGCATCGCCTGCTCCTGAAACAGCGGCACACCGAGCGTCTTCTTCAAAATTTCTTCGAGTGCCGGGCTCGGATAAACGACAGGCTCTTTGCCCTCCCGCCGGCGCAGGTAAGGATGGACCATGTCGCCCTGAATCGGTCCCGGCCGCACGATGGCCACTTCGATCACCAGGTCGTAAAACTCTTTCGGTTTGAGCCGGGGCAACATGCTCTGCTGGGCACGGCTCTCCACCTGGAACACGCCGATGGAATCAGCCTGCTGCAGCATCGCGTAGACGGCCGGGTCTTTGTCTGGAATGGAGGACAGCGTAAGCTTCTGATCGTAGTGCCGCTCCATCAATTCGAACGCACGGCGGATGGCGGTGAGCATGCCGAGCCCGAGGATGTCCACCTTCATCATGCCCAGTTCGTCCAGGTCGTCTTTCTCCCACTGCACCACGGTGCGGTCTTCCATGGCCGCGTTTTCGATGGGAAGCAGTTCGTCGAGACGGCCCCGCGCGATGACAAATCCGCCGACGTGCTGCGAGAGATGCCGCGGGAATCCAACCAGCATTTTCGTGAGATCGAGCGTCTGACGCAGGCGCCGGTCCGTGGGATTCAAGCCCGCTTCGCGAACACCCTTTTCGAGCACGCCATCGTTGCTCCAGCCCCACACCGTGCCGGCCAGCGCGCCCGTCACGTCCTCGGAAAGCCCGAGGACTTTGCCCACTTCGCGCACGGCACGCCGCGTGCGGTAGTGCACCACGGTGGCGGTGAGGCCGGCACGCTCGCGTCCGTATTTTTCGTAGATGTGCTGGATGACTTCCTCGCGGCGGTCGTGTTCGAAATCGACGTCGATATCGGGCGGTTCGTCGCGCGCGGCGGAGATGAAGCGCTCGAACAGAAGGCCGCGGGCCACCGGGTCCACCTGAGTGATCCCGAGACAAAAACAGATCACCGAGTTCGCCGCCGATCCGCGCCCTTGGTGCAGAATGCCCTTGCTGGTGGCGAACTTCACGATTTCGTGGACGGTCAGAAAGTACGGCGCGTATTGGCGCTCTTCAATTAACCGCAGCTCGTGGCTGATCTGTTTACTGACGGCCTCGGGAATTCCGTTCGGAAAGCGCCAGGCGGCGCCTGCCCAGGTGCGTCGCTTCAAGTCTTCGAACGCCGACAGGCCCGGTTCCACAATCTCTTCGGGGTACTCGTAGCGCAGCTCATCAAGTGAGAAGCGGCACGCATCCGCGATTTCGAGCGTCGCTTCAAGCGCATCCGGATAGGCCGAGAAGAGCTCGGACATTTCGCGTGCCGTTTTCAAGTCGCGTTCTGCATTCGCTTGCAAGCGGAAGCCGGCCGCTTCGAGTGTACAGCCCTCGCGAATGCAGGTGACCACATCCTGTAGCGGCTTGCGCTCGCGTGCGTGATAGAGAACATCGTTGGTCACCACCGCTGGTATACCGATAGAGCGAGCAAACTCGGAAACCGTTTGAATCCAGCGCCGGTCGTCGCCCCGGCAGGAATTTGTCAACGCCAGGTAAATCCGGCCCGGAAACATGGCGGCACAGGTTCGGATTTGGCGCGTGCTCGCGTCGTTCAGGACTTCCGGGAAAGGAAGGATGAAGCGCTGCCCCTCGGAGTACTCGGCTACATCCGCCAAGGCGAGATCGCACTTTCCCTTGGCGGCGCGGCGTTTGCCGAGTGTCAGCAGCCGTGTCAGTCGCCCATACGCGGCCCGGCCGGTGGGATAGCACAGCAGGCTCGCTCCATTCGACAGATCGAGCCGGCAGCCCACCAGGAAACGAGTGCCCACATCGGGATTCTGTTTCAGGAAACTATGCGCTAGAACAATTCCCGAAAGCGTGTTCCGGTCCGTCAGGGCGATTGCCTGGAGCCCGGCGACCGCGGCGGCGGCCATCAGTTCCTGCGGGTGCGAGGCGCCTCGCAGAAAGCTGAAGTTCGAGGAAACCTGAAGCTCGGCGTATGCGCGCATATCGGTTAAGGCAAATGCCCATGAAGAAACCAGCGCTCTCCGGACTCGGTGCGTCGTATTTCTCGGAAGATCCAGAGCCGCACGCCCTGCTCGCTTTCGATGCGGTAATAATCGCGCGTGGCCCAACGCAGCGGCTGATCGCGCCACCATTCCGGTGTCAGGCGCTCTGGTCCTTCGGCGCGCACGATCCAGTGCAATTGGCGCTCGACGCGAATCCGTACCGGCCATTTACCGGGAATGATTTCAGCGATTTCGATCGGCACTGGCGGATCGAGGAAACGCACCGGGCGGACACGAGGTTCCGGCCAGTGGGCGTTAGGGGTTGAGGCGCTGCTTACCGGAACAAACTCCGTGGAGAACTCGGGCAGCAGGCTCTCGCGAATCTGAAAGCGGCACACGTGCTCGAAACCCAGCCGCAAGCCAATGCGATCGAGCAGTTCAGTCAGCAGCGTGTCCTTTCCGATGCCGTCTCCACAATGTGGGAGGGACATCTGCACCGGCGCGGCGCCCTCCACGTCGGCGGCATTCAGCGTCATGATTTCAATGCCAAAACCGGCGTCGAGCGTGCTCATCTTTTCCGAGAAGAGGCGCATTAAGTGCGTGACTGACCGTCCCGGTCTGGAGGTGCGGACCTGCAACCAGGCCGTGCTGCCATCCACTCGGTGACAGCCGAGGTCGAAACGGCGCGCGCCGCGATGCTCTTTTTCAAGGCGTACGCAAAGCGCCGTAAGCAAACCGAGCAAGGTATGCTCAACGGCCGCCGTGGTCCCAATGGGTTCCGCGAATACCTGCCCGGTGCGATATGGGGCGGGGGCGCGGTAAGGCGTGATCGCCTCTTCCGCGAGCCCAAGCGCCTGATCCAGGCGTAACAGCACGCCGGGTCCGTAGCGCGTCGCCAGCGCATCGCGCGGAATCCGCCGCATGTGGCCGATCGTGGTAAGTCCGACGCGCCCCAGCTCGGTGGCGATCTCAACGTGGATGCGGAGCGCCCGCACCGGCAGCGGATCGAGTGCGCCCGGCAACTCCTCGCGTGTCACGATCACCCGTTTGCTGAAACGGGCCAACGCCCATGCGGCAGCCGCGGTATCCGCGATGGCGCCGCGAACGTGAAACTTCATTTCGCGAAGCTGGGTTTCGAGCGTTTCGAGCAACGCGGCCTCGCCCTCAAACAGGTGCACACAGCCCGTGATGTCAAGCACGATTCCATCAGCGCCATCGTGTGCGGCCAGCGGCGAGTAGCGGTCGCACCACTCGACGATCCACTGCTTCAGCCGCTCGTCCGCTTCCGGATCGTGCAACACGATGCGGAGCGCAGGCAAAAGCGCTCGTGCATCCGCCAGCCGAGCGCCTGCCTGGATACCGGCGCCGCGTGCCAGGTCGTTGACCGCGGCAATATGGAGGTGCCCTTTCTCTTCCCGCACGGCCGCAAGTGGGAACGCACCGCACCGCGGCTCTTCACGCTCCAGGCGATCGATCATGAGATGCGGAAAAAACAAGCACAAAAAACGCCGGCGCATCTCAGCCCGCCAGTCTGTCCGCAGGAAGGAATCTCACCCGCTGGCTCCATTGGGATTCCACTGTTTCGGAAGAGGGCTCCAGCACCTCCAATTGCCCGTTTCTCCACACCGTGCTCCAATGTCCCGGACGTCCGCCCCGGCAATAGGCGAGATTGATGTCCCAGCAGGCCTCACTGAAGGTGGTGCCGGGAGGTGCCGGGATAGGGGAGATGTGCCAGCGTGTGATCACAGATGCGATGGCGGGCTTTGCGGCAGAATCAGTCAACAGGAAACCTGTTACGCCGCTGCTTTCGGCCGCGAGTTGAAAACGGCGGCACAGCGTCAGATCCGCGCTCTGTACCACCGCCAGCACCGCGCTCACCTGCGGGCAACGCAGGGCCTCCAGCACTGTCCAAGCCAAGTCCTGCGAACTCCGTGCGGAGACGTGAATCCACTGCTCCGGCTGGACGCCGTAACGCAGCAATCCCAGGGGGTGAAAGCTCCGGTCGGAAGCGACGTAAATCAGTTGTCCGCCAAAGGGAGGGGTGCGCCCCGCCAGCAGAGACGCAAACGCGATACCGCTGGCGAGACCGGGGTTTTGGATCTCATGGATACAACCGAGCGGCAGACCCCGGCCAGGCAGCCCGGCGTCGATCTCCTTTGAAACAGAGACCGTTCGAGAAAAACGCTGCTGCATTACACCCAGCGGCTCTATTTTTCTACTCAGGCTGGCGGCCCGATCAAGCCCAGAAAGCTCTTGATGCGGAAATACGCATCCCATGGCAGAACCAGGATAACACGATATTCGCTTTTTGTTCGCTATTTCAGTAGTCGGGGTGGATAGCCGCCCCGAAGACAAACCCGCAGGACCATGGCGGTCTTTCCTCACAGAACTCGATCGGTTTTTCGACGACTCGGTGGATTTCCACTGCATCGGCGCGTTCGTCGTTAGCCAGTAGTACGGCCTCGGGCGCGAGACCGCCGACCTCGATATTCTTAGCGTCGCTCCGAAATATATAGTTGAACGAACTACAGAGATTGCGGCCGCGGTCGCAGCTTCAGAAAAAGTACCGAGTTTGCATCGACTATGTCCAAGTGGCGAACTATCCTGACAGCCGCCACCGGGATTACATCATCGTCCGGCAAGGGTCTGGCATTGCGGTGCTCCATGCCCACGTCGTCAGGAAACCTGAATCAGCGGAAGAGAAGACGCTGTAACCGATTTCCTTAAACAGTGATTCCAGGCGATCCTTCGTGAGCCTTCCCTCGACTAAATGATTTGAATCAATGGCCAAGTGCATCGGGGATTCGCCTATGATGTGGCGAGACGATGCAATAACCTCCAATTCCGCGCCTTCGATATCCATCTTTACGAAGGCTGGCCTGCCGCCCGCTAACGCACAAGCTTGAGAGAAGTCAATAGCATCCACCTCAATCCTGTCGCCCGCGGAACTACGGGAAGCGACTCTGGCGAGCGCCGAGCCGAGGGCCCCTTCCGCCTGAAACTCCATCCGCCCAGATCTGCCGGCGATCGCCTTTTGCACGGGCGTGACATTCGATATTCCGAATTAAACAGATCCACGCCTGTGGATCTGGCTCGAAAGCATATACCCTTCCAGTTGGCCCCACGGCCTGCGAAAGAAAGTATGTGGAAACCCCTGCATGTGCTCCGATGTCAAAGACCATATCTCCGCGCTTTGGTCTGTAAAACCGAAAATAACTTTCAATTGCGTCCTCTTCCTCTGCAATGGATGGAAGGAAAAATGTCACACCGCTTTTGCTATAGCGGTGCAACCGCGGCTCGCTGAAATCTACTACGCCCTGTTGATCTGGATGGACCGCTCCATGATAGGAGCTGAAGTGCAGAATCATATCCCGCGCGTAAGGGATCTTCGAGCTTGATATTCGGATTTCGTTCCCGCCGCTGAGAAATGCGATTAGATTGCTTTCGAATCGTACGTTCACCCCGTGCACCCGTCCATAGGCTTGAATGGCAAGGCGTGCAATTGGGCTATCCGCATGCATTCGGGAAGCGATGGATCGTCGGAGTGTCATGATAGACCACTTTTGTAGAGGAAGCCGGTGAGGATTGTGTCCAGCCGTAGCGACATGGCAACTCAGTGGATTCCTGCCAGGATGTGGATCAAATTTTCATGCTGAGCCCGAACCAATCGAAGCTCAATGTTCTCTTTGGTATATAGCCTGCGCCCTGCCGTCCTGCTTATACCGGCTGCGCCGACGCGCGCCCAAGGCTATATCAAGCGACGCGTCGAGCCGCAGTCTTACGTGGCCCACGATGCAGCCTCACCACGATTTCGACATCCTGATTCAGCGCTACCAGGAACCGCGCAGCCTCTCGACTGAGAATTGACGGAATTCACCGCGCAGTATCTTGGAAACGTCGGGTTTGAGGAACACCGAATAGCTTGCCGGCTTCAACTTGCTGAAAGACGTTCCGGCTGCCGACTTCAAACATCTTCTTGTTCAGCTTCCCGGTAAATCGGAAAGGCAATCGTTCGATACCGCTGTGCCTCTGTCGGCGCCGCGCTCGGGTGGCTTCCATTCTCGGCTTTAATTAGCCGTACCCGCAGCCACATCGTGGCCGCCAATGCCAGAAGAATGACTCCACTGAGGAGCAAGAGGAATTGAATACTTCGTCTCATCATCTGCCTCTCATATATCCAGCGAGCGAACGGACGGACCCAGAGCGGGGGTTTGGCCGCGGGAGTGAGGGGCACGTTAAAGATGACAGGCTACCTCCGGAAGGGATTCTATTTTTCAGGTTTCTTCCTCATTCATGACGCCGATGACTTGAGTGAGATGCCGTCCAGCGTTATACCGCCGGCGAAAACTTTCTCTGCCCTTTGCATCGCCGGTTGCATCGGCTTCCATGGCGGGTCGGGCGCCACAAAGGCGTTGCGGCCGGGGACGACTCCTCTCACGATGCGAACCAGGCACGCTGCGTTGCCGTCCCGGAATGAGGCTAATAGAAGGAGTACGAAATGTGTGACTATTCACTGCAAGGATTGCCGAATCGCCTGGCCGTAGCCGGAGAGCAGTTGAGCACTTACCGTTTTCCGACCGGCTCAATCGGCATGGCGTCGCCATTCGACATTGCCGCGTCCAAACGGCCCAAGGCGCCGGACGGCCAGCATCGCGGATGGTGGGCGGCACTGAAGTGCTGGTTTAACGCGGAAATGGAGTTGAGTAAGATTCCCGCGGTTTGTATCCCTCCGGGCGCGCGTCTGCGAATGAGCGATGTGCCCGAAAGAATGAGACGAGACCACTCTCTCCATCCGGTGGAGGAAGTGACATTCGATCATTTGAGCGAGGCTGCTTATCGATACAGGGACGCCATCCGCTTCGATAATGGCTGCCGGGAAGTTCTTCAGGCTTTTGCCGAAGGCGTTTCCTTTGTGGTGCTCTCTCTCGGAGACGCTGAGATGGAACCCGAGCCGCACGTCCGGGTTATCGTCCATCCCTTTGAGGCCGCGTGAAGGCCGCAGCCGATCGATCAATGCTCGCGGTCTATTCGCTTTGGAAAACAGCGGCCCGTCGCCAGTGAATCAGTGAAAAGCGTTCCGCTGACGCCGCGACAATCAACGTGAGAGGAGAACTACGCATCGTTGATGTGGAGAAACGGCTGCCGAAGAGAGGTCACTTGAATGATCGGGGTTGATTTCGCCTCCGGCCACTGCAAGGCCAATTACTTCGTTCTCTTTGCCGTGAACTCCATCGGCGGCGGCGGGATGAAGCCACCGAAGCCGCGGGGAGGCATTTCCAACTGATAAGAGAACTGGATTTCGTCGCCGGCGACCTTGCCTTTGTACAACGTCTTCAGTTCTGTGTCGCGGCTTTTCTCCACGGTTACGAAAGAGATTTTATCGCCTTGGATTTTGCCTTCGGTGATTTCGCGCCCTCCCTGTCTCGCAGACATTGTGCCGGTCAGCTTCGTTCCGTCTGCCTGGAAGGTAAACGTAGTCATCTGGCTGCCGCCCATTCGGGTAAGGATATTCGCCACCCATTTTCCGCTGACGTCCGCCGCAGCCGATGTGCCGGCGAGGAGAAACGCGAGGGCCATTGCGCCCAACACCGCACGAGCTTTCATTGGATACTTTCCTCCGGTGTTCATTTGAAATAGACATCAACCAGATCGTTACTGGAATTGGCTGCCAGAATCTCGAACTTGCCGGCCGCGCCTTTGCGTGAATAAGCGCCGGCTGTCCGCCGGTAGGTGCTTCGCGCGGACTCCAGATCAACCGGTTTCCGCATCGCATCGATTGGATCGATGATTCGGAGCGGCCGGCTTGCGATCGAAGCGGCAACGTCCGGCAGATCGAAGTTCTTCAAGACTCCGCGGATGATCAGGTCCGCCCCCACCAACGTTCCATCCGCGCTTGCCATAGTTGCATAGGAGACCAGGCCGCCATGGCAGACGGCTCCGGTGACGCGCGAATCGAGCGCCGTTGCCAGCATTGCGAGCAGTGCGCCCATGCCGCGGCCAACCAGTTGCACGCCGCTGCTACCGCCCTTGAGCGAGAGCGCGTAATCCACGGCCCGGAGTGTGTCCGCGACTCGCATTCCGAGAAGCGAATCCTCGAGCTGCCACGCCGAATAGCTGGCCCACGTTTCCGCATCGAAGATCTGAACGAACGCGCCGCTGCGCCGGGTGGTGGACACCAATTTGCTTGGTCCCATGCCGCGCACGTCTACCGCGACTACGGTCCGTCCGGTTTGCGCGATTTTCCCGAGTAAGCCGGAAGCATTTGCGGCTTCCGCTCCGCTGTCATCGAGATAGACAACCGTCGCGGAACTGCTGCCAGTGGGGCGCGCGATGATTACTGGCAGAGTGATTCCTTCCTCGGCTTGGATCTCGGCGCGGCCAGGTCCGGTTTCGCGAGCCGCGACTGTCGCATCCGCCTTCCGATACTTCAGCAGGCGGCGCAAGGCGGCAGGCATGTCGCGTGGAGACGTCGGGTGTAGAGACTCGACTACTTTGCGATTGCGGGTGAAGACGGTGTCGAATCCGGAGTAGCGAAGCGACCCGTTCGGCATACAGCGCAAGACTTCCTCCGGCTCCGGCTGATAATCCGGCGATTCGGCCGGCCCGGGGTGATTGTAGAAAGTCCGGCTCAGCCAGTCGCTGGTGGCTATGCTCAGCTTCTTCGTCCAGGCGTGCGGAGCGTTCGCTTCCACTGTAGTAAACCGGTCCGCCACTCCCAATAGCGCATACCGCTTCTTTACGTCCTCCGCCGCGGCATTGAATGCCGGGTTGAAGTGCTCCACCGAGATCAGCAGGGGCCGGGGCGCAATGGCGGCACTCAACTCCACAAAGTCCATTCCGTATGAGGCAGCGCCGAAGAGGTTCTGTTCACCATCGGCAGGCTCCATCCTTGGGCGCTGCGGATCAATCGGCCATTGGTGCCCCAAGCCGCCTTCATGGATCACCACACACTGAATTCGCTCGTCCGCGCAGCTCAGGTACATAGTGGCCGTACCGCCGCCCGAATGTCCCGCACAGGCAATGCGTTTCGGATCGACTTCCGGCCTCGACAGCAGGTAGTCGATTCCGCGCATTCCGTCCCAAACAAAATGCTCATTTATGTTTTCGCCAATCAGCTCCAGAATGTGGCAGGCTAGCGAATGCTCAGTGGTCGCGCTCGATCCGCGGCCCATGTTCCCGAGTTGCTCTACCTGATTGGTTGTGGGATTCCAAAAATGACGCCGCTCGCCTTGGCCGATGGGGTCAAATGCCAGGACGATGAACCCGTTTTCCACCATGTTGCGATAGGCCAACTGGTAAGCGGGATAGAAACGGCCCGGATCGTAATGCCCGCAAGGAGAAATGACGGCGGGATATGGCCCACTACCGCGCGTTGGCACATATAAGTTTGCGGTGACCCAGAAATCGGGACGGCTTTGATACATCACGTTCTCAATGCGATAGCCGTCGCGTTCCGTCGTCTTGATCTTGCGGGCGCCGAGCGGCGTCTTTTCCGGGAATCCGCCCAAAAGCTCGTGCTCTTTGGCGCGAACAAAATTGTTCCGTTCGCGCGCGCGATCCGCCGTCCGAAGACCCGCAATTTCCGCTTTCCACTTTTCCGCGATGGGATTGAGCCGGCCCGCAAGGTAATTCGGAAGCATCGCCGGTCCCGGTTCCACCACGTCCGCACGCAGGGATCTGGGCAGAAGCCCCAGTCCGGCAAGACTTGCCAGCATCTCGCGGCGTCGCATCAAGTACGGATTGGATGACATGGTTGCCCTCACTTAGCTCTGCGCGTAGCCGCCATGGTTTGGGCCGCGCTCGCCGGGATGATTTCCCAATAATCGGTCGTCGACTCTGCCGTGGCTTTCCGCGCGTTATTCAGAATGTTGCCGGTGAGCGCCAGGGTTTTCAGCTCGCCGGACGACACGGAAAGAAACGTTCCCGTGCCCGGAAACGCCCGGCTATTTCGCACAATCGCGCCAGGGCAGTGATCGAGCCGAATCACCGGCATTTCGGCCAGCGGCTTGCGCGAAGTGACGCCATCCAGCTCCAGGTCTTTCGCATCCCGGATCATGACGGCTGGCCCGCGCTCCGAATCCACCTGGATGTTATGCAGTTCCAGAGCGGTCGTATTGTACGCCCGGATTCCATTCTTTCCTGACGCGATTACGTTGCTGATCCGCAGTCCCGAAATCGGCATCTCCGGCAGTCCTTCGATGTTGGCCACCTGGTGCGAATTCTTGATGGTCACGTTGCTGATGGCGATGTCGCGAAACACCGGCGTCCGCTCGGACGCTGGTTCCTGCGGCGAAATGCTGTAGTAGCCTGTGACGTGAATGGCTTCCGGCACATCCTCCATCGTCCAATTATCGAACCGGAGATCTTCAACCACCGCGCCCCGGCCGCGCGTGCTCTTGATGCGAATCCCGCGCTCGGTTCCCTTGCAAGCAATGTTGCTCGCCACCACATTGCGGATTCCGCCCGACGTTTCGCTGCCCACGCCGACTCCGGCATGGCCTCGATGGATTACACAATTGGTGATGGTCACGTTCTCGGTCGGCCGGTTGACCCGTAGCCCGTCGGCATCGCGGCCTGATTTCAGGCAGATGCTATCGTCGCCAGTGTCGAGATAGCAGTTGGAGATGATGACATCGCGGCAGGAATCGATATCAATGCCATCGCGTCCGGGCGGATCAAAGCTCTCGATGATCACATTGCGAATGTTGACCTTCTCCGAATAGAGCATGTGGACCGTCCACCCGACGGATCCCATGATGTGAACGCCCTGGAGCAGCACGTTTTTGCTATTTACAAAACCCACCGAGACCGGCCGGAATGATAATGCTGCCTTTTGGTAATCCTCTTCCGGCACGGGCTGTTTCATGTTGAGCCGCTGCAGGATACTTTGCCAGAGAGCCCTGCCTGAGCCAAAGGGTGCGAATTCCCGCCAGTCGGATTGCAGCGTCAGGATGGTTCCTCGTCCGGTGATGGAGACGTTTTCGACATTGGATCCACCTACCAGCGGCACAGGCGTGATGGCATCGGTGCCTTCCGACCTTCCCTTCATGAGAGGCATGTTGGGGATAGGCCGGAAGCGCAGCGTCGCGCCGGCATCGATATCCAGCGTCAGGTTGCTGGCCAATTGAATTGGCCCTGTTATGTAATTGCCGGCCGGAACAAATACCGTTCCTCCGCCCACCGCTTTCGCCGCCGCGATCGCCGAGCGGAACGCATTGGTTGCTATCGCTGACCCATCATTGTGCGCGCCGTAGTCGAGGACATTGAAGATCGGGCCGGCACACCAGGCGCTCGTGCCACAAAGAAAAAGTAGTGCCGGCAGAAGCCGGCCTCGGAAGCTTCCGTACATAAAGATCTCCCTGAATCGGAATACTTAGTCTACTGCACAGCGTGCTCAGTTTCTGTTGGCCGGGGAGGGTGCGGGTCCGCCAACCGGAGAAGTGCCTCTCGGTCTGCGCTCCCGAGGGGGCGGGGGCGGCGGCCAGAAGTCGCCCGCCACCTCCTGCGTCGGCTTTTGCGCATGGGTGAGGGTATTCCCTTGCTGGATGATGCTGCTTAACTCGCCCGGCGCCACCGAAAGAAATGTGCCCGTGCCGGAGAATGCGCGGCTATTGCGCACAATGGCGCCAGGGCAGCGGTCAAGACGCACCACCGGTGATCCTTCCACCGGCCGGCGCGTGGTCACCTCGTCCAGTTCCAAGTCTTTCGAATCTTTGATCAGGAAAGCCGGCCCGCTGGCGGCGTCGACCTGCACGTTATGCAGCTCCAGCGCCACAGTGTTATAGGCGTGCAAGCCGACCTTTCCGGTGGCGATCACATCGCTAATCCGCAAGGCCTCAACCGGTAGCTCAGGCAGTCCCTCAATGTTAATGGTCACCGGCGAATTCTTGATAGTCATGTGGCTGATGGCGATGTTCCGGAACACGGGCGTGCGCTCCGAGACAGGTTCTTCCGGCACGCGAGTGTAGTAATTCGTCACGTTGATGCCTTCATCGACATCTTCCATCGTCCAGTTGTCAAACCGCAGGTTTTCCATAACACCGCCGCGGCCGCGTGTACTCTTGATGCGGACGCCCTTCTGGGTTCCTTTGCAGACAATGTTGCTGGCCACTACGTTACGGATGCCGCCGGAGGTTTCGCTGCCGATCGCTACGGCGCCATGCCCACGATGCACGACACAGTTGGTAATGGTCACGTTTTCGGTGGGTCGATTGACGCGCAGGCCATCGGCATCCCTGCCGGATTTGAGACAAATGTCGTCATCGCCCGTATCGAGATAGCAATTGGAAATGATGACGTCACGGCAGGAGTCGATGTCAATACCGTCCCGGCCGGGTGTGTCCACCGTCTCGATGATGACGTTGCGGATGATGATCTTTTCGGAATAGATCATGTGAATCGTCCAGAACGGCGCTCCCAGAATGTGAATGCCGTCGATGCGAACGTTCTTGCTGTCGGTGAAGGCAATAAACACCGGACGCAGCGTCGGCGCGGCTTTCTGGTAGTCTTCTTCCGGCACTGGTTGTTTCAGGTTGAGGCGCTGCACAATGCTCGTCCACATGGCCCGGCCGGACCCGATCGGCGAGAACTTCTGCCAGTCGGCCTGTGCCGTGGTGACGGTGCCCCGGCCTGTGATCGCCACGTTTTCCAGATTCGCGCCACCGATTAGCGGCACGGGCGTAATGGCGTCGGTGCCTTCCATTCTGCCCTTCCACGTTGGCATTTGCGCAGTCGCCTGGAAGCGAAGCGTGGCGCCTGCGTCAATATCGAACGTCACATTGCTCGCGAGTTGGATCGGCCCAGTGACGTAACTGCCTGCCGGGACGAACACGGTTCCACCGCCGGCGGCTTTCGCAGCCTGGATGGCGGCGCGGATGGGCTCGGTCGCACTCGCAGAAGCGTCATTGTGCGCACCGTAGTCCAGGATATTGAAGATCGGGCCGGCGCTCCACGCATTCGCACCGGCTAGGAAGAACAGAGCGGGCAGAACCCGCCATTGCAACTGTCGGTACATGAAGACCTCTCTATCTTTGAATCCGAAGTTCCCTTGAATTCTCTTTCGCCAGTGTGCGGACGTAGAGCTTGTGTCCGGCGTCGTCGTAGAACCAATCCTGCCCGGCGGCAGTACGGAATGCCAGAGCGCTGGGAGTCCGCTCCAAAGCTACCGGCTGTCCGTCTTTGATCACGCTGACCTGGGTGGGAGGTGTCTGCGCCACATGAATCCGGAAAATGTAGTCCTTGCCGGATTCGGTCCATTTCACGTCCGAGACATCCTGCTGGGAACTAGTGGCGGTGAATGTGACGGGAGCCTCTCGATCGTGCAGCGTGAAGGTCGAGGAACCGGATGCTTTTGGCCACAGCGCCATCGTGATAAAAGGCTCGGACTCAGCCCAGCCGAAGCCGGTTACGTGGTTCTTCACCTCCATCGGAATGATCGCGCCCTCGCGCACGTAGAGCGGCATGTGCCACAGGTCGCCCTTCCACATTTGCGTGGACGGACCATCGACAACTTTGCTGTCGTCCCAGAAATCAAACCAGCGGCCCGAGGGAAAGTATACTTTGCGGTTGTCTAATAACTGGAGCACGGGAGCCGCCAGCAGAGCGTTTCCTACCGTGAATTCGTCATCGACTCTCCAGGATTCCTTGTCATCCTGGAAAGTCCACACCAGAGGCCTGATCACCGGCGCCGACTGATCGTGCGCCTCATGCGCCAACGTCATCCAGAGGGGAATCAACTCGGTGTGCAGCCAGGAAAGATATCGGTAGTGATCCTGCGCGTGTTTCGAAAACCACCACGGCATGGAGAGCGTTTGCATGCCCGGAAGCAGCGCGCCGATCTGCGCCCACCGAACCCAAATGTGCTCGGGCGAGAGCCGGACATATGCGCCGATATCGGTCGAGAGGAACGGGATGCCTGAAAACGCCAGGGAAAGCGAAGAGTACACCGTGGAGGATATTCCATTGGCGTTGAAACTGGCAGCCAGGTCTCCCGGCCATTTGAAATTAGTCAGGCTGTTGGAACCCACCCAGGCGCTCCTTGGGATCATCATGAAATCATCGCCGTAGTATTTCCGCAGGACTTCGCTGTAAGTCAGGTTGTAGTAATAGGCAAACGAGTTGTGCGCGTCCTTGCCTTTGACTCCGCCGTAGAGTTCCACGTCGTCCGGCAGGTCCTGGCCCGCGTCGAGCTTGAAGCCGTGCAAGCCGGCTTTGATGCCCTTGGCGATCTCTCCCTGCCACCACTCGCGAGCCGCCGGATTCAGAAAATCGATGTAGCGGTAGCCCAAGCGGTTCTTCGCGTCAAGATCCGGGACCTTCGACGGCTTGCCCACCAGGTAGCCGTTCTTCACGGCCGTGGCGTAGTTGGGCGAGTCCGGATTGGTGTAAGGAGTGCTCCAGGCGAGCACTCGCAGTCCAAGAGCTTCGAGCTGTTTGATCAGAGCCGGAAAATCGGGGGAGAACTCGGGCGAGGGGTCAAACGAATTGCGAGCCGTTTCCCATCGCGGCTCGAACCAGGTCACGCCGGCCGGAATGTCGAGCGCCTTATAGCGCCGCGCCGCCACCAGCGCGCCCGCGCCGGTATAACTCGAGCCGTACGGATCGTCGGGCGGAGCTTGCAACCAGAACCACGGCATAAACGCCCAGCGCGGAGGAATCCGCGGCCTGCCGGTCAAGCCCTGAAAATGATCGACGGCCTCCGCGAGGCTACGTCCGGAAAACAGCGTCATCTCGAAGCGAGATGACGGAGCTTCATAAGTCAGCCGGTCCGCCTGTGCCTTCCCCACATCAAAGTGAACGCGGCCGCCATAGTTGAGAAACCAAGCGTAATTCTGGGTGGTGACGTAGTAGGGCATGTAGGCGCACTCATCGGGCGTGCCATTCTTGTCCCACACATCAAACTCCTGGCCGCGCTGGGCAACGTGGCCGTTCCACATCTCGCCGAATCCGTAGACTTCTTCACTGGCGGCGAGTTTGTTCGCACCTCGGATCGCTTCGACGGTAGCCGCATTTGCTGTGAGCGTCACCCGGGCGGCAAATGGAGACAGCGGTTCTACACGGGCGGATGCGGAGCTGCCATTGGAGAGTTCGAGCGCCAGTTCGAGTGTTCCGCCCGGCTGTTGCCGCACCGACGTGACTCGTTTCACAGGGTTCCATTGACCGTTCACGCGAAAGGCAGGGGCATCGGCTTCTTCCATCTGTGCCGCGCCCGCTGCGCTGGTCATGGCAAGATGCCACGGCGATTTCTGGATGCTCAGCGTAGCACTTCCGAGATTCAAGGAGACAGCTTCGGGTGTGTCGCTGACGGTGGCCTTGGGCGTTGGACCGCCCGCTTGAGCCGCGCGAGCTATTCCGCCAAAGCCGAACACAAGGATCGACGCCAGAACCAGCGTCTTTTGCATCACCAGGCCTCCCTCAGACACAAAGTTCCGCGTCTTGTAAAACCGGGCCGGGTTCGCGGGCCGCCGGCGCAGCTCCGGCGAAGCTGCGCTGGCAAGACCCGGCCCGTGTTGCCGCTACCAGACCAGTCGCAAGCCAATCTGCACGCGTCGCGGGCTATTGGCTTGGCTGGTGATCGTGCCGAACGCAGTGCTCGTCGGCGTCGTGTTGGGTGCGCCGAAACCAACCCGATTCGTGGTGTTGAAAGTCTCGAATCGGACTTGCAGGCGTAGTTTTTCAGCGATTGAAAATGACTTCAGCGCCGAGAGGTTCAGGTTCTTCGTGGGATCTCTGCGCAGGTTATTGAATTGCGTGTCGAACGTCCGAATGTTGCTGGCAAGCTGCTGGTTCGAAACAGTGTTGAACTGCGTTACATCGAAGGCCAGACCATCCGGCTGATGGTTGTTCAGATTCAACGGACCACCGTAGTAAATGACGTTCCCGAACGTAAGCGGCGGACCCGATTGCAAAGTGAGCGTTCCGTTGAGCGCCCAATCGCCGAACATGCCGTTCAGAATGCGCGAACCCAGGTCGAGTTTTCTGCCTCGGCCAATCGGAACTTCATAGGTCATGGCCATGCTGTCGTGCAGCGGCCGCGATGTGCTGGCAATGCGTTTCTCGGGGGCGCTGTCGGTATCATTCAAATAACTCGCCTGCTCAATCAATTTACTCCAGACGAAGTTGTTGATAATCGTCATGCCGTGCGTGAGGCGCTTCTGAAGCCGCACGTTCAGACTTTGGTAATTCGAACTGAAGGCATTAGCAGACTGCATGATGATGCCGTTGCTTGTGCCACTGCCCACCGGGTATTGGGGGAAGGGAGCCAGCAGTTGTTGCAGTTGCACGGAGGAGCCGTTCAGCGACGTGCTATTCGGCAGCAATCCCTTGAAGGGGTTGGGAACACTCCCGGTAAGCAGATTGATAGTGGCCTGGTCGCGGGTGGGCGACGTGCTCAAGTACTGGCGGGGAACGGAATCCAATTGGATATTTCCACTCATATGCACCGCATGGTTGCCGATATAGGCGACTTCGAGAACGATCTGACCGGGCAACTGGCGCTGGACACCGACATTCCAACGGATCTGGTAGGGGTTGCTCGCTGATGGATTGTAGAACGTGACTTGCTGTCCGAGGAAAGTTCCCGTTCCCGGCGTCGCTGACGTCGGCAGGGCGATCCCGTTCGGGAACGGATTCGACAAACTGCCGGCCGGAGTCAGGAAGTTATCGTTGGTCGCGACGAATTGAGTGGTCTGGCCGAAACCGGATTGGTTCACGCCAACCACACCGATGGGTGATACGAAGACCCCAAAGCCTCCGCGGAGCACTGTCTTGCCTCCGAGTGCCGCCGGTGTCCACGCGACGCCGATACGCGGGCTAAAGATCTTCGAGTTGCTGTTGTAAATATCCCGATCGTTCGCGTTCGCAAAAGTAAGGCCCCCCAGCGCCTTGAACTGGCTGGCGGGGAGCAATGCCTGCGGATTAGCCGCGTATGCTGCTGCTGCCGCGGCGGAGATGGGGTTGGCGGCCGTCGGATCGAAACCGTTCACCACCCGGTTATAGCGCTCGGTCGTGGGGCTCTCATGTTCCCAGCGCAGTCCCAGGTTCAGGATGAGGCTGTTCCTGACGCGCCAGTCATCCTGCACGAAGAACGCGAAGTACTTCGAAACGGCACTCGAGTATGCGTTAATGTTGAACTGCCCGCTGCTCGGCAATCCCAGCAGGAACGCCGCGAAATCCTGGCCCAGCGGCGACGCCGCGGCATTGCTGAGCGGTCCGTTGGTCCAGCTTGAATTGAAAACAAAGTTGCCCGCCGAATGGTTCGCGGTAAAGGCACTCTGCTGTTCATCGCGAATGTCAGCCCCGAACTTGGTCGTGTGGTTTCCCCAGTTCTTCACCACATTGCCGAATAACTGATAAATATTCAGCGGCACGTGGTCGTCAGTCTGTACTGTCTCCGGCCCGAGGCACTGAAAGCTCGAGTAACTGCCGCCGGAGACGCTGCAAGAATTGAAAGTGATGCCCGGAATCGTCAAGCCTTGGGAATTGGCGGCGAGGTAGGCAGGGTAGCCGAGCGTGGTCGGATCGAAACCATCGGCCGGTGAGGCATGGCCATTCATGTACTGGTTCCAATTGGCCCGAATATCCAGCACTACGGTCGGCGACATCATGTAGACGTTGTCGAGCGATGCCCCGGTGCTGTTGCGGAAGAGATAATTCCCGGTAGCAAGGTTAGCGGGAAAATAGAACCGTTTGTTTTGGGTACGCGCGCTATTCCGGAAGTCGAAGGAGAAGCGGTCCTTGGCCGTCGCATTTACATCCAGCCGGCCGAGTTCGCTGTCGTAACCGTTGGTGTCGGTGGCGCTGACATTGTAGTTCTGGAACCCATCCGCGCGCCCTGCTCCCGGCGTGGGCTGCGGGAAGAATTGAAGGTAATTCAGTGCGATCGGGTTCAAGCGGTTCGTGGGAATCACGTTATTCGGGAAGGGCGTACGCGCCACTTGCGCGCCCGAAGGAACGCCCGTATTCGGATCGTAAATTGTGTACGAATTGCTGACCTTCAGCAATTGTGAAAAGTCGCCTTGCCGTTCGGCCGCAGTGGGAACGGTGGCCAGGATGACGCCGTCTTCACTGGGTGTTGCATCCTTCAGGCCCTCATAGGCAAAGAACCAGAACACGCGGTTTTTGCCGTTGTATACTTTCGGAATCCACAGGGGACCTCCGGCCGTCAGGCCCCATTGATTGGATTTGAAGTTCGGCCGCGCGTTTCCAGCCTTGTTGTAATAGAACGAGTTCGCTTCCAGATACGACACCTGGTTGAATTCGGAAGCCGAGCCATGGAAGGAATTCGTGCCGCTCTTGGTGATCAGGTTCATCGTTCCACCGCCGGCATGACCATAAGCCGCATCGGATTCAAAACTGCTCACGCTCACTTCGGCGACGGCGTCCTGCGGCGGGCTATAGGCGTTTCCGCCGCCGGCCGCGGCGCTCGAGTCAGGGGCTCCATCCAACAGGATTTCGTTTGAACCGCTGACGCCGCCCATGCTGAAGCTTCCGCCGGGCTGATCAAAAGGACGGATAAACGTTGTATCGGCGGCCGTATCGATCACGCCGATCGCCAGGCCACTAAGCATGATTGGAGTTCGTCCATTGATCGGAATGTCTTCCACTTCCCGAGTGGTGACGACTTGTCCGACTGAGCTGTTGCTCGATACGATCATCGGCGATTCAGCCGTGACCGTGACGGACTCGGTCAGTCCGCCAACTTCCATATGAATGTCGATTACCGGCTTTTCATTGGCGCTGAGTGTCAACCCGCGGCGCAGGAATCGCTTGAATCCCGCTGCCTCGGCGCTGAGTTCATACTGGCCAGGCGCCAGAAATGGAATCGAATAGGCGCCGGTTGGCTCAGACGTCGCTGTCGCCTTTGTTCCGGTGCGGGTTTCGGTTGCCACGACCTGCACGCCCGGTATGGCCGCGCCCTGCGAATCAGTCACTGTACCGCTGAAACTGCCCCGATCCTGCGCAATCAATGCGCCGGCCGTCACCCCGAGGAGCGCAATCAGAATGTGAATTCTCATGAAGGTTGTCCCCCTTTTTCGCTAAGCACACGAATCAAACCAAGACCACCCGAGACAGGGCCCAGGCCCATGAAATGTTACATGAACGCAGACCTCACCTGATTGGGACGAGTGTAAGACGAGGGCTGCCTCATGTCAAGGCAAATCGATTGTGTTAAATCGATAGTCTTAAATCGAGAGTGCACTCAGGAATGGTCGGCGGTCTTGTTGCGTCAGCAGGGCGGATCGAGGTAGCCGGCGGAGCCGGCAAGAGGAAGGGCGCGCCATCACAGCCCGAAAATTGCGCGATTCGCGTCGAAATCGGCTCTGTCGCTCGCAGATGCCATTCAGCGAGGCGTGTCTGGCTTGGCGCCAAGCGGGCTCCAAGCCCCGTTTCTTCACGTTCTCGGCAAGCTCATGGACCGAATCCGAAGCGATGGGCCGACCCTCCCCACCAGCAAGCGTCGCCTCCGCCTCATCCATTGCGCAAGCATTTCCACTCTGCGGCGCTCGCGCACCTCTCAGAGAAAGTCAGGCCTACGGCGGATTTCCATTTGTTACAGACGTAGGAGGGCGAGTATCGGTCTGTCAGCGTGGCACGAGTGGAGTTCGCAGACACCGAGTCACCCCATCGCTGTGCGGCCGCCGTCCACTAGCAGGCAGGCCGCGGTAATATACGATGCTTCGCTCGAGGCGAGGAATGCGATGGCTTGCGCGACTTCACGCGGCTTGCCTACGCGCTTCAGGATGGTTTGTCCGCCTTCGGTCGCTTCAAATTGCTCTACGGTGATGCCGAGTTTGCGGATGTGCCCCAGGCTGGCCGTGGTGAGGATCGTTCCAGGGCAGACCGTATTTACGCGGATGTTTGCCGGAGCCAGGTCGAGAGCCATCAGGCGGGTCATGTGAATGATGGCAGCCTTCGTTGTGCTGTAGGTGAGAAACCCCGGCTGCGCGAATAACGCGGACTGCGAACTGACGTTCACGATGGAGCCGCCACCGTTTTGTTGCATCTGCTCCACGACATGCCGGCTCATGAGCGCTGTTCCAATCACATTCGTGCCGAGCGAGCGTTGCCAGTCATCAACGGTCGCTTCGAGGCCTTTGATTACGAACGCGGCTGCGTTATTCACCAGAATGTCGATCCGCGCGAAGGCTTCCACTGCTTTTTCGGTGATTGCTCGGCTCCCGGCCTCGGTCGAAATGTCCGCAGGTACTGCGATGGCTTCGCCTCCGAGGTTGTGAATCTGCGCCGCCGTTCTCGCAGATCCCTTATCGTCCAGATCGGCCACGACTACCTTCGCGCCTTCTTCGGCGAAGAGCAGAGCGGTTGCTTCTCCGATGCCCGATGCCGAGCCAGTCACAATCGCTACTTTGTTTTTCAAACGCACGCCTTCGGGTACCCTGGCCTTTCCTCTACGTCAAGGCGCAGAACGTGCCCGCGTAGCATGAATAGGATAGTATCAGAGGGACTCTGGCGCGCGCTTTGAGAACAGGCTACTGATGCGCGCGGAAGGCGAGACATGTCAGCCGATCAATATCCAAAACTACACAACGCCATGTGGCCCGGGCTGGTGGGCAAAGGCCCCGGTTCCGAGCCCCCGATCGATCTGGAAACCATGTTGAAACTCACCGCTTCCACCGAAGTGAATGGCGTGCGATTTGACGGCGTCGATCTGTTTCTTTCCGACCCGCACGTGAGTATTGATTCGACCGCCGATGACCTCCAGCGTCTGGCGGACCGCATCCGTTCCCGAGACCTGGTGATCGGCTCGCTGGTGGCACCTGTGTGGAAGCCCACCGGTGGCGGTTCGGCGATGGGTGGCGAAGAGGAGAAGCGCGCATTTCTCACCCAGGTTCGGAAGTCATGCCGTATCGCGCGCGAATTGCGGGAATTGGGCATCCGGTCCTATGGCGTCGTGCGGATCGATTCCGCCTGCGGCGTCGAAGAATGGAGCGAGGACGCGAAGGCAAATACGGAAAGGATTGCCTCGACCTTCCGCGAAGCGTGCTCCATTGCGGAAGACCATGGCGAGCGGCTCGCCGCCGAAGGCGAGATCTGCTGGGGCGGCATGCACAGTTGGAAGAGAATGGTGAACCTGCTCGAAATGGTGGGCCGCCCGGCGACGCTCGGCTTCCAGGCGGATATGGCGCACACCCTGCTGTACACCCTCGGCTGCAACGCGCCGGAAGACCGGATTCTGCCGCTGGATTTCGAATGGGATCACGCGGATCGCCTGCAAGATGCCCTGCGAACAGTAGCCGATGCGCTGCGGCCCTGGTCGATGGATTTCCACGTGGCGCAGAACGATGGAACCGTACACGGCTCGGGGTCGCATGACAAAACAGGGCGGCATTGTCAGGCAACTGATCCGAACGGGCGGCTCGACATTGTGCGCGATGCCGGCTTCTGGCTACGCGATGCGGCCGGCTCGCTCACGCGCGCGTTTCCGCATATCTGCTGGGATGGTTGCATGTTCCCGAATGAAGTCATGTTACGGCAGCAAACGTGGAACGAGATTCTGGCGGTGATGATTCGCGTGCGGAGCGCGCACGGGTGGATGGAACCGCAGGCCAGGCGAAGGGAATCGGCGTCATGAGCGGTAAAAAACTGAACGTCGGTCTTATCGGATATGGCTTCATGGGCCGGGCGCACTCGAACGCATTTGCACAAGTGGGGCATTTCTTTGATACCGAATACCGGCCTGTGCTACGCGCGGTGTGCGGGCGGGACGCGGCCCGGACGCGGTCCTTCGCTGGTCAATGGGGATACGAGTCGGCCGAAAGCGACTGGCGAAAACTCGTACAGCGCGATGATATCGATCTGATCGACATCGCGAGCCCCAATGACACGCACCGCGATATCGCTGTGGAAGCTGCCGCGGCCGGCAAAATGGTGCTCTGTGAAAAGCCGCTGGGCCGCAACGCCGCCGAGTCCGAAGAAATGTGGGCCGCGGTTCAAAAGGCCGGTGTGCCGAATATGGTCTGGTACAACTACCGCCGCGTGCCGGCAGTGATGCTGGCCAGGCAACTGATCGAGGAGGGACGGCTTGGCCGTATCTTCCACTACCGCGCGAAGTTCCTGCAGGATTGGACGATCTCGAAAGATGTGCCGCAAGGAGGCGCGGCGCTCTGGCGGCTCGACGTGAATGTAGCAGGCAGCGGCGTCACGGGGGATCTGCTGGCGCATTGCATCGATACAGCGATGTGGCTGAATGGTGGTATCGACCAGGTCAGCGCCATGACCGAAACGTTTATCAAGGAGAGGAAGCACAATCTCACCGGCAAGGTTGAGGACGTGGGAATCGACGATGCCAGCGCCGTTTTGGCGCGCTTCCACAATGGCGCGCTGGCGACCTTTGAGGCTACGCGCTACGCGCGCGGGCACAAGGCCCTATACACGTTCGAGATCAACGGTGAAGATGCCTCGATTGCGTGGGACCTTCACGATTTGCACCGCTTGCAATACTTCGACCATCGTGATGAAAGCCGCGTGCGCGGCTGGCACGCCCTGCACGTCACCGATGGTGATCATCCCTACATGAAGAACTGGTGGGTGCCGGGTTTGCAGATCGGCTACGAGCACACCTTTATTCACCAGGTGGCCGATTTCCTGCGCTGCCTCAGCAGCGGCGTACCCGCCGAACCAACGTTTCGCGAAGGACTGGCGACTGACTATGTCACCGATGCGGTGCTGCGCTCAGCGGCAAATGGAAAGTGGGAGAAAGTGACGCAAATAGCCGGCGCCGCGGCATAGGTCCTCGTTTGGAACGAACCAGGTCGTGAGTACCAGTGACGCTCAGACTCGAGACCCGGCCCGTTCCGGAAGCAGCGCAACCGCTGTATCAAGATAGTGGTTCAGGTGCTGCCCCGCGCGTTGCAGCGCGTAATTGTTGCGCTCCACACTCGTGATCATGAGCGCTCCTTCAAGCAGAGACAGGATCAAGGTGGCTACTTCTCTTGTATCCACATCCGGCCGGATCTCACCGCGCTCGGCGGCGCGCTTCAACATTTTTTGCAGACGCGTAACCAGTGTTCGCAGCGCTCGGCTGACCCGCGCCCGCAATACGGCGTTTCCATCATCGGCGTCGATCGCCGTGTTTAAAAGAGGACAGCCCCCCGCTACCGGCGAGCGGTGGTTGACGAAGTCCGTGATCAACTGCTTAATGGGCTCGACTCCGGGTGCGTTCACATCCACGTGATGCATGCGGGCTTTCCAGGCCGCTTCCCAAGTGTAGTCGAATGCTTCGGCAGCGAGTTCTTCCTTGCTGGAAAAATGACGGTAGATTCCGCCTTTTTTGAGGCCTGTCGCCGCCATGAGGTCAGCCAGCGAGCTTCCTTCATAGCCGCGTTTGTTAAATATCGGAGCGGCGGCGGCCACGATTTTGCGCCGTGTCTGCTCACCTTTTGTCATCGCTTCGCCCCTCCTGTGTACGTTTCGAAACCAATCGGTCGCTTTTAGTCTAGCACTTCATAGGATGTGTGGCGAGACCGAGTGGTCGCTTTTTAGAAAAATAGATGCGACCATTCGGTCTCTTAGGAAATCCAAGCTATTGTTCCGCGAGGAAGATTGAAAATGAAGCCAATAGCGAATCACGGGGCCGGTAGCCGGCGGAAAAGGCAAATGATCATGGCGGCAGCCTGGTGGGCAGTGTCAGCGTCGGCCTGGGGGCAGCCGGCGGTCTCGGAGCCGCTTCGCTATTCCATGGCGACGCCGCGTCCGATCAATCCGGCAGAGGGCACGACGAATCCGAGCGCGCGGGCCACACAATCGCAAAATCCGTATTTGGGCAGCGTGCCATCTCCCGCGACAGGGACCACGATGGAACTCTCCTTGCAAGGAGCGATCCATCGCGGCCTGCGTTACAACCTCGGGCTAATTGAATCGAATCAAGGCAACGCCGATGTGCATGCCGACCGGTTGCGTGCGCTTGCGGCGCTCTTGCCTGATCTGGAAGTTCGCGGGCGCCAGGTTTATCAAAACATCAGTTACAAAGAAATCGGATTGAAGCTTCCCTCGATTCCGGGAATCCCTGCGTTGCCCGCTGCAGGCGAGGGCTTTGGTTTTCAGGACGCCCGCGTCGGCCTGTCGCAATCCATCTTTAATAATACGCTCCGCCAGGAATATCGGGCTCGAAAAGATGACGAGCGGGCGTCGGCTCTGAACGTCAAAGACTCAAAAGACGTGGTGGTGCTCGCGGTGGGAACCGCGTATGTGCAGGTGATTGCCAGCGCGGCGCGCGTGGAGACAGCCAAAGCGGAACTTGCTTCGGCGCAGGAATTAGACCGGCAGGCCAGTGACCGGGTGAAGTCGGAACTTTCGCCGGAAATTGATTCTCTCCGCGCTCAAGTGGAGTTGCAATCGGCGGAGCAGCGTCTGACCAACGCTGACAATCAATATGAAAAAGACAAGCTCACGCTGGCGCGGATCGTGGGCCTGGCAGTTGATCAGAAGTTTGTACTGACGGATCGCCTGGCATATCACCCCATTACCGGCCTCACCGATGAGACCGCCACGCGCGAAGCACTGCAGGCGAGGGCCGATCTGGCAAGCGCGGAAGCGAGCGTACGTGCGGCGCAATCCACGCTGCGTGCGCAAAAAGCGGAGCGGCTTCCGGTTGTTTCTCTGAACGCGGATTTTGGCGGCGGCGGCGTGAATGTGGGCTCGTTCAACTCGGTCTATACGGTCGCCGGAAACATCTCCATCCCCATATACACGGGTGGACGGATCCAGGCCGACATCGAGCAGGCGAAGGCAGACCTGGCACGCAAGCAAGCCGAGTATGAAGACCTGAGAGGCCGGGTCGCATACGACGTTCGCTCGGCGTGGCTGGATGTGAGCGCCTCGGATTCCAGCGTGAAGGTCGCAGAACGGAATAAGACTCTCGCGGAGAAGGCTCTGACGCAATCGCGGGATCGGTACATCAATGGTGTCGCGAACTATCTGGAAGTAGTTCAGGCCGAGGAAGCGGTAGCAGGGGCGAACGACAACTATATCGACAGCTTGTATTCATTGAACGTGGCGATGATCTCTCTGGCGCGGGCTATGGGCGGAGCAGAGACCAGACTGGATCAATTCCTAGGAGCAAGGTGAGATGACAAGACAAGTGGAAACCGACATCATCGAAGTGCCGGAAGAATTGACTTCCGAGGAAGAAAGAGCGCACGAACGGAAGAGCAGCGCACCGCGGAAGCGCGTGCTTTCGCGTATGGCTCTTTTTGCTGTCCCGATTCTGATTTCGGCCGGAGTGGCGCTGTGGTGGCTCAATTCGCAGAAGTACGAATCCACCGATGACGCGCAGGTTGAGGGTCACCTGGATTCGGTCAGCGCGCGCATCAGCGGGACCGTGATTTATATTAACCCGCAGGTCGAGAACAACCACTTCGTCAAGGCTGGAACTCTGTTATTGGAACTCGATCCACGCGACTACGAAGCCGCCCTGCAGCGCGCACAGGCTAACCTCGACGCGACGGAGGCGGAAGCCCGCTCGGCGCAAGTGACGGTTCCGATCGTCAATGCCAGCGCGTTCGGTCAGCTTCATTCGACGGAAGCAGCCCGGCAACAAGCCGCCGCGGCCGTTGATGTGGAACAAGCGAACCTGATCGCGGCCCAGCATAAGCTGCAGCGGGATGAAGCGATTCACGCCCGCGCGGAACGCGACCGCGTGCGCTACGAGGCGCTGGTCGAAAAGCGCGAGATTTCAAGATCCGACTATGATGCGCGCGCAACCGATGCGGCCGCGACCGCGCAAGCGGTGGAAGCAGATCGTGCTGCCCTGATATCGATCGAACAAGAAATTGCGGAGGCTCGCAGCCTGGTAGCGCAGCGCGACGCGCAGATTGAGGCTGCCCGTACCGCGCCCCAACAGGTGAGCGACGCGCGTGCGCGGCTGCAATCGGCCGCCGGCCACTTGGAACAGGCGCGAGCGGACTTGCACACAGCGCAACTCAACCTAAGCTATACGAAGATCTACGCGCCGGTGAGCGGAATCATTGGGCGGAAGACGGTCGAATTGGGCCATCGGGTGCAGCCTGGCCAGGGGCTTCTCATGATCGTGCCGCTCGATGACATCTGGATCACAGCGAACTTCAAAGAAACGCAACTCAAGCGGATGAGACCTGGTCAAGCTGTGAGCATTCACGTGGACACATTCGATCATGACTTCAACGGAAAGATCGAGGAATTGCCCGGTGCGGCTGGCACGTTTTTCAGCCTCTTTCCGCCGGAGAATGCGAGCGGGAATTACGTGAAGGTGGTCCAGCGGTTCCCCGTGCGCATTCGATTTGACGCCGGCCAGGACCCGCAACATCTGCTGCGTCCCGGCATGTCCGTCGAGCCGAGAGTGCGCGTTCACTAAGCAAGGCCAGGGAGAAATCAAATGGCTGCTACCGCTACAAGGCGGATTACTGTCAATCGGCAGTACAATCCGTGGCTGATCGCGGTTACCGTGACGCTCGCGACGTTCATGGAACTGCTCGATACCTCCATCGCCAACGTCTCGCTGCCCTATATTGGCGGTGGGCTAGGCCGAAGTTATGACGAAGTCACGTGGATTCTCACCACGTATCTGGTTGCGAACGCCGTGGTGCTGCCGATGTCGGCGTGGCTCAGCAAAGTCCTGGGCCGGAAGAATTACTATCTGGGATGCATTGCGCTCTTCGCGCTGACGTCGTTCTTTTGCGGCATTGCTCCCACGCTCGGGATCATGCTTACCAGCCGCGTGCTGCAAGGGATCGGCGGCGGCGGACTGGCGCCCGTGGCTCAGGCAATTTTGGTGGATACATTTCCTGAATCCAAGCGCGCCTCCGCATTCGCCGTATACACGATTGTGATTGTGACGGCGCCCGCAATCGGGCCGGTGCTGGGCGGCTGGATTACGGACAACTATAGTTGGCGTTGGATCTTCTTCATCAATGTACCGATCGGCATTCTGGCGCTGTTTCTGAGCGCCAAGATGGTGCACGATCCGCCCGAATTTGCGGAGGAGCGCAAGACGGTACGGAAGTACGGCAAGCTGCAAGTCGACGGCATCGGCATCATCCTGATCGCGCTGGCGTCCGCCAGTCTGGAAGTTGCATTGGATCGTGGCCAGATCGACGATTGGTTCGGAAGCACGTTCATCATCTGGATGCTGGCGGTTGCATTGCTCGGGTGGCTGGCGACCGTGCTTTGGGAGATGCGCGTCAAGACGCCGGTGATCGACTTTCGACTGCTGACCGATCGGAATTTCGCGATTTCAGGCATCCTCTTTTTTGTTTTCGGATTCGGATTATTCGGAAGCACGACCTTGATTCCGCAGATGCTTCAATCGCTCTACGGCTACCGCGCGATCGATGCCGGGCTGGTGCTGGGACCGGGCGCGCTCGTCATCACAGTGCTGGCTCCGATTTCGGCGCGGCTGCTGCAGAGGAAAGTGGTATCTCCGCAACTCCTGATCGCTATCAGTCTGCTGATCAGCGCCTGGGCAATGTGGAATTACAGCACCTTCAACCTTGCGACAGACTACCGGCACTACGCGCTCGCGCGCGCCTACCAGGGACTCGGATACGGATTCTTCTTTGTGCCGGTCAGCATGGTGGCATATTCGCATCTCCGGCCGGATCAGAATAACAAAGCATCCAGCCTGACGAACTTCTTCCGCAATTGGGGAGGCAGTTTCGGCATCGCCTTCATCACTACGGCGGCTCAGCGGCGGCACGAATTCCATCAGACGAATTTGGGTGCGGCGCTCGGCACCACCTCGCAGCAGTTGAGTGAGAGAGCGAATGCGTTGTCGCATTATCTGGTGCAGAAGGGATTCACCGGTCCGGATGCGGCAGCCGCGGCGCCCGCATACATTTACCAGCAGTTCCAACATCAGGTCAGTCTCGTAGCGTTCATGGACTGCTTCCGCGTGATCGCCTGGGCCACTCTGGCGGCCGTTCCACTAATGCTGCTCGTGAAGCACGTGAAGTCAGGTGTCAAAACGCGCATGGTTCACTGAGCGTGGCTTATTTGAGAACCGAGAAATAGCCCAATCGAACAGGTGACGTCTGTACTCCTCTATCCAGATTGACGTATGTACCGATTGTACGTACAATATTGACGGGGTTCCAATGGGACGAGCAGAGCAAGGCCGGACTTAACTTCCAAAAGCACCGCGTCAGGATCCCCGAGGCGATTCCAGTTTTTGATGACCCTCACGCCATCACGATCACGGATGACGAATCCGACCCGGCCGAGCAACGACTCATCGTTCTCGGGATGGGAGCATTAGGTCGTTTGCTCGTGGTCGTATACACCTGGCGTGGCGAGAATATTCGGATCATCTCCGCTCGCCTTGCTCAAGCCCACGAGCGTGAAGAGTACGAGGCAGAAAGATGAAAGAGCAATACGATTTCAGCAAGGGTAAGCGAGGGCGAGTACTTCCGCCGGAGCCTGAGGTCGAGGGCAAAACTCGGATCACCATTCGGCTTGATCAGGATATTGTCGATCGGTTCTTCCAAATGGCCGAAGCATCCGGCGGGGCCGCGGGGTATCAGACTCTGATCAATGCAGCCCTTCGCGAATATCTCGATGGAAAGGCTCCCCGCTTCGAGGATACCCTGCGGCGCATCATTCGTGAAGAACTGAAGTCGAGCGCGGCTTGAAGCGGTGCCCTTGGCGCGTAGGAGCAGCGGCGGTGCGTGTAAGTTCCGGATCGGGCGATGTAACGGCGCACGTATTGTCTCGGCATCGCGAATCGCGATGGCAGTCGCGGTCGTTGTGCTAACCGGCTGCGGACTCTGCAGCAACCAGATTGTGAAGGAGGTTCCTTCACCCGATGGGACGAAGAAGGCCATTATATTCGTTCGTGATTGCGGTGCAACGACGGGGTTCAGCACCGACGTTTCCGTTATCAATGCAAACGAAACCTTGCCATCGAGCGCGGGTAACGTGTTCATCGCCGATGCCAATCATGGCGGCGTACCTCTCGCGAAGAACAATGCGCTCGACGTGAACGCCGTTTGGACGTCCGCGAATCGGCTGGTGATTCACTATCCGGCTGGTGCCCGCAACTTCTTGCAGGATCCGGCGCGCGCGGGCGTGGCCATTCAGTATCTGCCGCGCAAATAACAATCAGCTACCGCATATAGAACAAACTCAGCCGCGGCAGGCCGGACTTCTCCAACAGATTCCGTTCCAGGTATTGTTTCTCCAGCATGGCGAGTTGGTCCGCCGTCATTTTGCCGCGGTAGGGGCGCAACTGCCGGTCGAGCTCCTGCCGCGATTCGAGCAGCGCTTCGTCGCTTTGCGAGGCGCGTGCAATCGCGATCATCTTTTCTTCGAGCACCGTCAGCCTCTGCTCGAGCCCTTCCAGATCGTGGAAGTGCTGCGCTACATCCGCGGCCAGGCGCTCCAAACCTTCCGCGATCTCGCCGCCACCCGCTTGTTTACGCACTTCCGCTGCGTTGCGTTCCAGATATCCGCGCAGTTCGTCCTCGGTGAAGGGCGGGGGAGCGGGTTCGCGGCGCGGCTGCGCGGTTCCCGCCATGATCTGCGCCTCGGTCAGCACGGCCTGGGCGCAGAATGCCAGCGAGTTCACCATTCGCGTCTTCACTTTGCGGGCGCGCCACTTTTCAAATGCTTCGTCAATGCCGCGCAGCACGGCTTCGAGCGGAACCCCGGCGTTCTTCCAGCTTTCAATCAGTGCCCAATCGAGCGGCGAAAGCAGGAACAAGCCGGTGCCGCGCTCCTGCTGGAAATGCTCTTCGATTTCCGTGAAATAGTTGAAATAGTTGTAGACCCAATCGTCGTTCACCGGCCGCGATTCCGTTCCCAGATCATTTGGAGGCCTTCGAGCGTCAGGTGCTCGTCAACAGTCCGGAGATAGCGCGAGCCGCTCACGATCAAGTGAGCCTGTCCGCCGGTGGCGATCGCCTTGGTCTTCGGCCCCAGCTTTTCGATCACTCTTTCGAGGATGCCGTCGATCATGCCGATGGCTCCAAAGTACAGCCCGGACTGCATGCTGGCGACAGTATTGGTGCCCACCACATCCTTCGGCGCGCGGAAATCCACCAGCGGCAGACGCGCGGTCCGGCTGAAGAGCGTTTCAATAGCAATACCAATGCCGATGCCGATTGCGCCTCCCAGATACTCGGCATCTTTGGAAATCACATCGAAGTTGATAGTGGTGCCCAGGTCCACCACCACGCAAGGCCCGCCATATTTATAGAAGGCCGCCACGCCGTTCACCAGCCGGTCCGCGCCTACCTCGTTTGGGTTGTCATAGCGAATGGTCAACCCCAGGTCCATGCGCGGCCCTACGAACAGGGCGTCGGTTTGAAAATAGCGCCGCGTCATGGACGCCAAAGTCGAATCGATGGGCGGGACCACGCTCGCGATGATGATGCCATCCACGCTGGCCTTGTCCAGACCGGCCGGCTCAAAGAGGTTGCGCAGCAGAATGCCCCATTCATCGGCCGTCTGTTCGTGGACTGTGCGCAGCCTCCACTGGGACACCAGGTTCTTGCCTTCGAACGCTCCGATTGTGATGTTGCTGTTGCCTGCATCAAGAGCCAGCAGCACGTACCCCTCCTGCAAGAATCAGCGCAGACGTTCCATCGTCCTTGCGCACCACCAGAAATCCGGATGCGTCCAGGCCCGCGGTCACACCTTCTATGGCGCCTTCCGTTTGATTCACTGTGACGCGGCGGCCGGAGGCGTAACTCGAAGCGTGTGTAAACAGGCGCAGAATCGTCTCCTTCCCATCTTCCACGAGCATGCCGGCGAAGGCATCCACCGCCGGCAGCAGTGCTTCGAGCAGACGTTCACGCTCGAACTTACGCCCAAGATGTAGCCGCAAGGATGTGGCCTCGGCGGCGATTTCGGGAGGGAACGAGCGCTGGTTCACATTGATCCCGATGCCCGCGATGGACGCGCCCTCCACCAGTTGCACCAGAATGCCTGCCACCTTCCGTCCGCCCAGCATCACGTCGTTGGGCCAGCGCAAATCACAGGCCGTATCGGTCACACGGGCGATGGCGTCGGCGGTAGCCAATCCCAGAGCGAGCGTCACCACCGGCAAAAGTTCCATTGCTAGCGGCAGCCGCAGCACAATGGAGCAATAGATTCCACAGCCAGCTTCAGATTGCCACGAGTGGCCGTGCCGTCCCTGTCCGGCGCTTTGTTCTTCCGCGATCACGGTTGTGCCCGATTCGCAGCCCTCCGCTGCCAGGCGGGCGGCGGCATACATCGTGGAATCCGTCGTGGAATAGTAATCGATCCGCCGACCGGGCATAGCTGCGCGAAGCTGTTCGATATCCAGATTCATGGATTGCGCCGGCTTGCCCACCGGCATGGATAGAACGATTCTAGCAAGCACTTTCGAGATGGCAGCGAGTTGCCGTGACACAATAACGGTATCTAATGCGTCTGGCCACTCTACTAGCGGCGGTTTTGTCGCTGACGGCGGCCGTGCCGGAGTATCAGGAAGCAACGCCGGGCCATCACTACCAGTTTCCGCGCGATCACTTCAACCATCCGGATTTCCGCACCGAGTGGTGGTATTACACCGGAAATGTACACACGCGCGACGGCCGGCGCTTTGGTTTCGAACTGGTTTTTTTCCGTCAGGGTGAGCGCCGCGGCGCGGCCGTGAATCCTTCGGTATGGCGCGTCGATGATCTCTACTTGGCTCATCTGGCGCTCACCGATGTCGACGGGCGTCAATTCTTGGACTACCGGCGCCTCAATCGCGCGGGCCCAGGAATCGCGGGCAGCAGCCTGGAGCAGGCGCGCATCTGGAACGGCAACTGGGAAGCACGCTGGGATCTGGCGTCCGGCGCGCAGACGCTTTCCGCGATTGCCAAGGGCATCCGCTTCACGCTGCATTTGAAACCGCTCACGCCGCCCGTCATCAATGGCGAAAACGGCATCAGTCAAAAAGCCGAAGGAGAGGGAAACGCTTCCTATTACGTCTCGCTGCCTCGGTTGACCGTGGAGGGCACGCTCAACGGCGCGCCTGTTGACGGAACGGCATGGATGGATCATGAATGGTTTACCCACCAGCTTGCAGCCAACCAGATCGGGTGGGATTGGTTCAGCATCCAGCTCGATAGTGGCACGGAGCTGATGCTATTCCAATTGCGCAGGAAAGATGGCACGATCGACCCGTACTCAGCGGGTACTTATATTGACCGTGCCGGGCATGCGACCCACTTGCGCCGGTCCGACTTTCGCCTGGAGCCGCTCGAGTTCTGGACCAGCCCCGCTACCCACGCGCGGTACCCGGTACGCTGGCGGATTTTCATCCCGGGCCATGGTGTCACGCTCGATTGCGTGGCTGCGATTCCCAATCAGGAACTGGCCGCGAAGGATCAGTCCAGCCCCAGCTATTGGGAAGGTGCGGTGACATACTCCGGCACTGCCGTGGGCGTAGGATACCTGGAGATGACCGGCTATGCAGGCCCCATGCGGCTATAATGGGGCCATGAAGATGCCTGAAGGGAAGCGGAAGCGCATGAATGCGCTCTCCAATGAGCGCGGCGTTGTTGCTGCCGCGGCGATGGACCAAAGGGGAAGTCTGCAGAAGGCCCTCGCGGTCGCGCGAGGCGTGGACATACAGGAAATCACCCCGGAAATGATGAGTGAATTCAAGGTCGCGGTGAGTAAGGCCTTGACGCCACACGCCAGCGCGATTCTGCTCGACCCGGAATTTGGATTGGATGCCGCGAGAGCGCGTCATAAAAGCGCCGGCCTGTTGCTGGCTTATGAACTCAGCGGATATGACAACACCCAGCCGGGCCGCCTTCCGGACCTGCTGCCTCATGTTTCCGTGAAGCGTCTGGTGGAGTGGGATGCCGACGCAGTCAAAATTCTGATCTACTATTCGCCCTACGACGAAGCCGGCATCAATGACATCAAACACGCATTCATCGAACGCATCGGTGCCGAGTGTGAGACTTATGAGATCCCGTTCTTCCTGGAGTTCGTAGGTTATGATCCGAAGGGCGGTGATGAAAAAGGCTTTGACTATGCGCGAGTTAAGCCGGAAATTGTAAAGAAAAGCATGGAGGAGTTCTCCAAGCCGCAATACCGCGTGGATGTGCTGAAGGTAGAAATTCCGGTGAACGCCGAATACGTCGAAGGCAGCGGCGTCTACAAAGGCCAGAAAGCTTACACGCGCGATGAAGCTTTAAAACATTTCCGCGAAGCGGCGGCTGTGGCGAGCAAGCCTTTTATCTACCTGAGCGCCGGCGTGGGCAATGCGCAATTCGTCGAATCGCTGGCGATGGCAGCTGAAGCGGGTGTGGATTATTCGGGCGTGTTGTGTGGACGAGCTACCTGGAAAGACGGCATTCCGGTTTATGCCAAGCAGGGCCTGCGCGCGCTCGAAGAGTGGCTGCAGCGGGAAGGCGTCAAGAATATCAACGCTGTGAACGATGCCATTCGCCCGGCAGTTTCGTGGACCAAGAAGCTCGGCGAGCCCGTTCCTGCATAGGTATCACCTCACATAGATCGGGGCCAGAGAGACTAGCCCGAGTCCACAACCGAACAGGACAAGTGTCAGCACTGCGAACGCTTTAATTCGTGAGTCGGCGCCTGCGAATTCTTTCCACGCGAAGATTCCCCACAACGCGCTGATGACCGCTGAGCCTTGGAGAACTGCATAGCCCGCTGCTGCGCCGATCTGATGTCCATCCGGCGCACTCATCGCGGCATAGCTCGCCACCATGCCGCAGATCCATAAGGCGCCTCCGAACATACCCAGAAGATGCTCCGTTGGACGGCCCTGGAAATATTCCGCAAGTTCCAGTGGCTCACCATCTACGGGCAAATTCATAAAGAACAAATTGAAGATAAAAGTCGAAAAGAATGCACCTGCTGCAAACAGCAACGCAATCGAATAGGGTCCCATAGGAATCTCGCCGTTGCGTCCCAACTCCACCACGGGTGCGAACAGCGCCAGCATGAGTCCGCTCGCAAGAGACAGCAGAACTCCTTTGATGGAGGAGGGGCGGCGCGTGCTTTTGGCCTTGCCGGATCGAGCCAGCGCTTCATGCCGCTGAACCTGCAAATTTCGATATACGGCCGAATTGACGAGGATCGAAAGCACGAGGATGGCGCAGCCGAGCACGAGCAGCGCCGGATGCGCGAATGGTTGCACGGCATACCCCAACAGAGCGCCGACGATGATGGCGCAAGCGAACGCCATGGGGAAAGCGACCGCCATGCCCACCACTGAGATGGCGGCGACCAACGCGAGATTACCAAGGTTGAAAATCACTCCGCCGGCGAATCCGTAGACCCACTGACGTTTGCCCGCGCTCATGAGATCATCGAGCAAGGAGAAGCCGTCATATCCCAGACTGCCGAAGGTGAAGGCCAGAATCAGCGCCACCACCGCCAGACCAATCGCGAAATCGAAGTAGTACAGCTCAAATCGCCACTTCCCTGCGCGCTTTAGAGTATTGGCCCAGGAACCCCAACAGAAAAGGCTGAAGAACATCAGGAGCAAAGCGGCGGTGTGAGTATGCGGAAGAATCATACGTGGTCACGTCCGGAACCGTGAGATTACAACGGCGGGAGAGGGCAGGTCAACCAAGCCTGGTGCGCGAATGTGTGTCTGGCAGTTTCAGGCCTGCGCCGCGACACGGGCTTCCGGACGATAGAGCAGCCACGACGGGAGACGGGCATCGCCGGCCAGACGCAGCAGAAAATAGGCCATGCCGGCAATTCCCAACATGAGCCCCGGGGTTTCTTCTCCGCCGTTCACGCCGCAGGGCAGGGGAAGGCCGCGATTGATGTAGGTCTCGAGAGACCTCCGTCCGACGGCATCTGCTTCACGGCGCAAGGCGTTGTCATTCCACACTTCCGCGGCCAAGAGCAGTGTTTCGGCATTGCCGAAGGAACCGTGGCAGAGGCAGAGGCTCTCGTGACCGGGCGCGGCTGCTTTCAAAAGTCGAGCAGTCGTACGCAGAGCAGCTTCGGCCTGCTCACGATAGGCCACTTTGCCGGTGATCTGGAAAGCGCGCAGGCGCGTCAACCCGATGCCCGGCGCCCCATGGCACCACGTAGTGGAACACAGGCCGGGTTGCGGCATTACACCGGGAAACTCACGAAAGTCGGGCCAGTTCTGCTGCGCGGCATCGAAATAGCTTTGCTCGTAGCGGATGGCCTCTTCGGCTGCCGAAAGGAATTCCCGCTCACCGGTCTCGGCATGGAGCTCGAGCAGCGCCCAGGCGATTCCCGCCGCACCGTGAGAAAGGCCGGTCAAATCCTTCTGCCCTTCAATTCCACCCGTGGGCAGAGTGCGCCACGACCATCCGCGTTCGCCGCGGTGCGCGGCGCCGATCAGCTCGTGGCCATAACGAACGGCCGTTTCAATCATCCAATCGCGCGGGTGCCCTTGATAAAGGCGTAGCAGCGCCGGAATGATTCCCGCCCGGCCGGACATTACGTCGAGCGCCTCGGGCGAAATCGACGAACGGCAGACCGATTCCATCAGCTCGATTCCGCGCCGCGTCCAGCCGGGAACGCCCAGCATTTCGCCGCATTCCACCAGCGCGCACGCGATGCCGCTCCATCCGGAATAGAAGCCCGCGCGCGCCTCCGGCGGGATGGTCTCGAGCGTCGAGAGCGCCTGCTCCATGGCGCCCTGCGCGGTCGCGCGAACCAATGGCTCCGCATCCGCGCGCGCGAGCGATGCCAGCACGATACCGATTCCGCTAGTGCCCGAGTAAAGCTCCGGGCCGAAGGAGCGCAGCAGCGGGCGCCACTGGTACATGAAGATTTCCATGGAATCGCCCACCCAGTTGCAGCGGTGGCCATCCCAAATAGCATCCCGGCAAAGCCGGTGGCCGATGGCTTGGGCGGCGGCGGTGAATGGATTCGTCTCGCTCATAGGAATCTAGACCAAGGGCGCGTAGCAATCGGTCGAACCGGCACGAAGATGCGGCGTCACCGGTGAAAGTCCCTGCATTTCAAAACAACGAGCCAAAGATGCCAGGCGCGCCGGTTCAGTTTGGCTTCCCTGCATCCAGGCATCGTAGATGGCCTGCGCGGTAAGACCGCAGCGATGCAATCCGAAACTGCTGCCGTTGGCCGGATCTTCGGCCGCTCCCAATCCCGGGGCCAACGGCTTCGTGAAGAGCGGCGTGTCAGGCTTAAGGTGAGGCTTCAGACGCGACCAGACGTCCGGCAACAGCCGCAGCGCGATTTGCTGGTACCGGCGGCTGACGAAGAGCACGGCTGCATCGGCGCGCGAATAGTCGGCGCGGCGCGCCAGAGTCTTGAAGCGGAATGGAACTTGAAAACGGTTGAAGGCGGATGTCAGAGAGCGCACCAGGGGCGCGGCTCCCTCTGGACGCAGATTCCAGTAAAACCGCATGAAACTGAGCTGATCCTGTTGATCCGGCGCGGTTTCGCTCATGGCGATATAATAGCCCGGCTGCGAGCGCAAGTCTTCCTTGGCCAGCAGCACGTTGACCATTCCGCCGATGCGGGGGGCTGCCTGCGGTCCCTCGGCGGCGGAGAATTGTCCGGGCCAGAACATTTGCATAGCATTCTGTTTTTGCGCGGTCAGCAGGCCCGAAGCTGGTTCAACAAACACAACCTGCCAGCCATCCTGCCAGCGCTCCCGCCCGGCATTGGCTGCCGAAAGCTCCGCCAGAAAGGCGCTGTCGGCATCCGAAGCGGGAGGCTCGGCTGGCGCCGGACCAAACGGGCGCCGCTGGTAGGCGTGAATGTAGAGCTCCATTTGCAGCATACCGGCCAGAGGCGCGGGCTGCACAGCTCCCGGTGCCGCCATCTGCGCCGGCATTTGAGCAGCGGGCGGAGCGGCCACCAGCCGCCCGGCAATCGTCATCTCGCCGGGTGAATGGATCACTATGGGACGGAAAACCTCTTGCAGTTCTTGTGTGAGTTTGGGCAGAAAAGACATACGCCTACATTCCGAACAGTTCCCGGAGCGCCTTCGCAGGGTCCTGGATAACATTGAGACTGGCCTGGCTGGCCAGCACCGCATGAGCGCTCAACTGCTGCATGGATGCCATGGATTCGAACACAGTCTGCAGCAGGCGCGCTGCGCCGAAAGTGACGCATCGCTCGAGCAGCGCGCCGCGCCCGGAATCCACATTCGCGGCCCGGCAATAGGCGTCCCAGAAGGCATGTGCGGCGGGGTGCATGCGTTCGAGCGGGTAAGGCGCGCGTTCCACGGCTTGCTCGATGGCGACGCCCGCGGTGAGCGGCAGCGAGAAGACCCAAAAGCTGAGAAAGGATTGAAATACCGAGCCCACGTCCCAGCCAGGGTCGCCGATATCGGCGGTTTCCCAGTCGATGATCTTGAGTTCAGGCTCGCCGCTCTCCTGCGGGAACGAGACCACGACGTTTTCAAACTTGATGTCCCCGTGAATGAGCGCCGTGTTCTGCCAGCTTCCGCGCAGGCGGTCGAGTGCGGGTGCGAATTCCGGGTAATGGCGCAGCATCCCCATAAGCTGCGCGTTCGCCTGGCTCAGGTTCTGCATCGCGTGCGGCTGCTGTAGATGCAGGGAAAGAATCCAGGGCTGCATCAGAGGGAAGGTCTGCCGGTAGCGCGGTTCCTGTAGAGGAACGTCGAGATGAGCGTGATACGCGCCGAGCGCTGCGCCGAACTTCTCGCCCACGCGCGCGGGGAAATCGGCAACCCGGCGAAAATAAGAGCCCAACGACTCGGCTTCGGGCAGCAGCTCGAGCGTGAGCATCATGCGGATTGGGTCGAATCCGAAGAGGCGGGGAACCAGCGGGCGCAAGGCGGCAAAGGCCGGGTCACTCTGCACCAATTGGTAGCAGGCAGCTTCGCGCATCAACGTTTCCGCGGAATTGGCGTGCCAGGGCTGGCTCTGCTTGACGAAATAGCCGCGCTCGCCCTCGCGCATCACGGCGTAATTGCGATGGCGGCTGCTGAGGTCGGCGACCTTGATCTTGCCGTCGACGATCGTGCGGTGGGCGAGCAACCCACGCTCCAGGAGGTAATGCAGGACCTGCGTCTTGGTGGATGGGATCATTGGAGTTCCGTTGCGGGATTGCCGCTTCCTTTGGCGCAGTCCTTCGTTAAAGGCGGGCGATGCCGGTTTGCATCACCCGCCCGAGTCGTTCTGTTTTAACACATCAGGTCATACGAATGGCCCCAGTGGATGCAGCACCGGTTCAACCGGCCACTTGCGGCCCTCCGCCTAAGCCGCCGGCGCCACAGGCTTGGGTGACAGGACCCCCGCCACAGAAAGCCGCGCCGCTGACGGGCCCACACAATACCGGCTGAGTGGGGCAGTGTTGCACCGTAATGGGCGGGCACACAATCGGCTGCGTGGCGCAAACGATGTAGGAGTGGCAAAGCAGCGGATAGTGAGTTTGCGGCAGCGGGCAAGCAGCCCCCGTGACGCAGGGATGGCCGAGCGATATTCCCGCCGGGGTAGCTACGATATTCGGAGCACCGACGCCGGCCGCCGCGGCGCCCCCCGCCGCGCCGTAGATGTCGCCGAAGCCGCCTTGTCCGCCACAAGCCAACGAAACCGGCGGCAGGGTGCCGCCGCCTCCACCGCCTCCTCCGCAGTAGATGACAAGGCTGATCTGGCAATGCGCGAGCGCCGTGGGACAGGCCACCAGGATGCTGGGGCGGCAGTAAACCTGATGCGTCGCAACCGGACAGAACTGCGCGAACGTGACCGGGCAGAAGATCGAGGCGGCCAGTTGTGGACTCGCTTGCGGAGCGCCCACACCGGCTGCCGCGGCGCCTCCTGCCGCGCCGTAGATGTCGCCGAAACCACCCTGTCCGCCGCAAGCGATGGAAACCGGCGGCAGCGTGCCACCGCCACCGCAGTACGGCGAGCCGCTGACCTGGCACTGGATCGGATTGGTGGGGCAGTTGATCGTGCAGATGACGACTTGGCTGGGGCGGCAGAAAAACTGGTGCGTGGCCACCGGGCAGATCTGGCTTACGTAGCAGATTGCCTGGGAGATGGTGAGTTGGGGGCTCAGTTGAGCAGCGCCCACACCGGCTGCCGCGGCGCCTCCCGCCGCACCGTAAAAGTCACCGAAACCACCCTGTCCGCCGCAAGCTAACGAAACTGGCGGCAGGGTGCCGCCGCCACCGCAAAATGGCGAGCCGGTGATCCGGCACTGGATCGGATTAGTGGGGCAGTTAATGGTGCAGGCGATGACTTGGCTGGGACGGCAGAAAATCTGGTGCGTCGCAATCGGACAAGCCTGCGTTAGGGGGCAAATGATCTGGGAGATCGCCAGTTGTGGGCTCGCTTGAGCTGCGCCCACGCCGGCTGCCGCAGCACCGCCCGCCACGCCGTAAATGTCACCGAAACCACCCTGTCCGCCGCAAGCGATGGAAACCGGCGGCAGGGTGCCGCCGCCACCGCAATACGGCGAGCCGCTGACCTGGCACTGGATCGGATTGGTGGGGCAGTTGATGGTGCAGATGATTACCTGGCTGGGACGGCAGAAAAACTGGTGCGTGGCCACCGGGCAGATCTGGCTTACGTAGCAGATTGCCTGAGAGACGGTCAGTTGCGGGCTCAGTTGAGCAGCGCCTACACCGGCTGCCGCGGCGCCTCCTGCTGCACCGTAAATGTCACCGAAACCACCCTGTCCGCCGCAAGCGATGGAAACCGGCGGCAGGGTGCCTCCGCCGCCACAATACGGCGACCCGCTGACCTGGCAGTGAATTGGATTGGTGGGGCAGTTGATCGTGCAAGCAATGCCCAGGCTGGGACGGCAATAAACCTGGTGTGTCGCAACCGGGCAGAATTGCG
Organism: Bryobacteraceae bacterium; assembly: GCA_035550475.1. Taxonomy (GTDB): domain Bacteria; phylum Acidobacteriota; class Terriglobia; order Bryobacterales; family Bryobacteraceae; genus DASZPB01. Next base: position 74,753 of record DASZPB010000044.1, read on the forward strand.
CGTGAGTTATGGGGCAGAGAATCGTGATGGGGAATTGCGGGCTCACTTGAGGAGGAGGAGCGCCCACGCCGGCCGCCGCCGCGCCTCCAGCCGCGCCGTAAATGTCACCGAAACCACCCTGTCCGCAAGCCAGCGACACTGGCGGTAGCGTACCGCCTCCACAGAATGGCGTTCCGCTGATCTGGCAGTGAATCGGGTTGGTGGGACAGGTGAGTGTGCAAATGACGACCTGGCTGGGACGACAATAAATCTGATGCGTTGCCACCGGGCAAATGTGGGTTGCGTAGCAGACGGCCTGCGAGATGGCCGGCTGCGGGCTCACTTGAGGAGCGCCTACGCCCATCGCGCCGTAAATGTCGCCGAAGCCGCCCTGTCCCCCGCAAGCCAAGGAAACCGGTGGCAGCGTGCCCCCGCCTCCGCCGCCTCCGCAATAGAGGATCTGCGTAAGCCGGCACTGCGGTGGAAGACTCGCACAAGCGATCGAACAAATCAGCAGTTGCGTCTGCGGGCAGAATACCTGGTGCGTAATCTGCCGGCAGACCACCAGCATGGATGCGATAGCCGCTTGACCGGGAGCTGCGCCTGCGGCGCCCTGCAGAAAGTCCTGTTGGATCTGTCCGCGCAGAAACTGGGCGCCTTGTTTTTCGGCGCTCGGACCCTGTTTGATTTCCGCGCTTTGCTTGACCCAGAGGAGCACTCCGCCGAGCGGCGAAGACTCCTTGGGCAATTCCTGCGAATGCAGAATGGCATCCTGGGGAATGTCCAGGTAACTGCCCAGCGCCGGGTCGAGGTAAATCCGGCGATGTTTGGCTTCGGACGAGTTGCCGGGGAATCCCTGCAGGAGCATGACCTGTGGCGGGTTGCCCGGGTCCTTAACGATTGCATCCACAAAATCAGAAGTGGGGTTAGAGCCCTCGTTTCTTGCCATGGCTTTCCTCCGTTTTTCCCGTTGGATCCGCCGGGGATCGGCTCTCCGGCGCAACCGGCACTATGAGGCCGGCGAAAACTGCGAAAGGTCCACATCCTCCGCAGTGACTAGCGACCACCAATCAGTCGCCAGCCCCTTGGTCACGTAGTCATAGGACAGCCAACCATAACCGGAATCTCCCCAGGAAACACCCCAGGAATTGCGAATCCGCAGCGCGCCGGCTGACCGGAATCGCTGGCCCGTCGTTGGATCTGTATTTACGATTTCGATGCTGTCGTCGTATCCCACCGCTACCAGTGCATGGCTGGTCAGCGGTTGCTCATTGGGAAGGGGATAAGGAATGGTGCCGGGCGCCGCCTGTGCCAGGGAAGGAAATAGAAACAGCCCGAACATGGAAGGCAGTTGCGCCGCCAGGTTTTGTTTGACATTGGAGAGCAGCGTGGCTCCGGCGATATCCGGTGTGTCGAGGCGGTAGTAGTTGACGGCGCGAAAATTGGCGGCCAACTGATATAGAAATGTGGGCGGCTCGATGTCGAAGTTGGTCGTATCGTAGGGCCAGTAATTATCAGGTGGAACGCCGAACAGGCGCAAGCCCTCCATGGAAGTGCGCAGCAACGCTCCGGTATCGCCGTCGGTGTTCAGCAGGTTGCGCGCGACCTTATAAAGGAAGAGAACCGAGCCCTGTTTTTCCCGGCCGCTGGTCTTTTTTTGAAAATATTCGAGCAATGCGACCGCAGTGGCGGCTGTACAACTCCGCAGAGGCGTCTGATCAATGACCGGAGCGAAATACTCCGTCAGATCGACACGCGAAGGCACCGGCTGGGGCTTTGCCGCGCCGAGGTGAATGCGGGTTGGCGCAGAGACGCGGTCAAGGAAACTCCGGACTTTCGGAGTTTTAGAAGTATAGTCCCGTGGGTCAGGCGAATCCGGGATCCACCCGGTAAGATTATACGCAGATAACATGTCGATTTCCCGGGCCGCCGTGCGATTAAAGTTGTAAATGCAGTTTATTCGAGCCGCGTTTCAGAGGTCCAATGAAATAAAATCCGGCAGGTGCCGATCCGTACACTGGGAAAGGGATTTCCCCGGGGTGGTACGGGACTCACGAGTTACCAGGCTTGCGGGGTTGCATATACCGTTAGCTGTCGTCAGCGTCCAATCTCGATTAGGATAGAACTATGGCGCAAGGTTTGATCGAGGTGGCATGTCCATGCTGCCAGGCGGTTCTCAAGATCGACCCTGAAACTCGGGCGGTGATCTCTCATAAGGTTCCGGAAAAGCCTCCCGCGATTGAAGACCTGGCGGCTGCGGTGTCCAAGCTCAAGGGCGAAGGCGCGCGCCGCGAGGAAGTTTTCCGCAAACAGTTCGAAGCCGAAAAATCGCACGGCAAGGTGCTCGAAAAGAAGTTCGACGAGCTCTTCAAACAGGCCAAGGAAAACCCCGATAAGAGGCCGCCCAAACGCGACTTCGATTTCGACTGATTCCGGGCCGCACCCGTGCGCGGCTTTCCGCGCTGCCAGTGAGATTCCGGGCCTGCGCCCACGCTATAATCGCATCGTAGTGGACGTGTTCGAGGAATTGGTGCGTTTGCGCAATGAGGGGCAGAAGTGTGCGCTCGCCACGATCGTCCAGGTGCGCGGGTCCATTCCCAGCTATGAGAGCGCCAAACTGCTGGTTCGCGAAGACGGATCCATGGCTGGAACTATCGGCGGCGGCTGCGTGGAAGCCGAAGTTTGGAATGCTGCGCGGGAGGTCATCGAGACGGAAAAACCCAAGCACCTGACGTTCAATCTGGGACAGGATGCCGCTTACGATAACGGCTTGGTCTGCGGCGGCCAGTTGGATGTTTTCGTCGAACCCGTGCTACCAATTCCGCGTGCCTATATTTTCGGCGCCGGGCATATTTCGAAAAGTCTGTCGAAGGTAGCCACACTGGCCGGCTTCGCGACCGTGATTGTGGATAACCGCGAATTATTCGCCAGCCGCGAGCGCTTTCCCGAAGCCGTTGAGATCCACGCCGCTGAATATGAAGATGTTTTTTCCAGACTGCCGATTCGCGAAAACAGCTACATCATTATCGTTACGCGCGGCCATCGCGACGACATGCGCGTGCTCAAGCTCGCCATCTCCACAGGGGCGCGCTATATTGCGATGATCGGCAGCAAGCGCAAGGTGATAAATGTGATCCGCGAACTGGAAAAGGAAGGCATCGCGCGCTCCGCATTTGAACAGATACACGCTCCCATGGGGCTCGACATCGGGGCGATTTCCCCAGAGGAGATCGCGGTTTCTGTGGTCGCCCAGATGATCGCGGTCCGCCGCAACGCCCAATCCAACTGGCGCTCGCTCTCTTTGTCGGTATTTGCCGACGAAAACTTGCGGGCCGTTCTGGCGAAGTGAGTACCGCCGGGCTCATCCTGGCGGCTGGCGAATCGCGCCGGATGGGCTCCCCAAAGGCCCTGCTGCAATACGGCGACAGTACATTTCTTGACCGCCTGATGACGCTTTTTGCCGTCCGCTGCTCGCCCGTGATCGTCGTGCTGGGCGCGGCGGCGGAGCAGATCCGCAACCGGTCTTCCGTATCGGCCACTTATGTGATCAATCCGGACTATTCTCGCGGCCAGACCAGTTCGATGCAGTGCGGACTCCGCGCTTTGCCGCCGGGTGTCGAGGGAGTGCTGTTCACCCTGGTGGATCATCCGGCGGTCGAGGCCGCTACCATTGATGCCCTGTTGATGCCGCCGCGGCCGCTGATCCGCGTGCCTCGCTACCAGTCACGCCGGGGCCACCCCGTTTGGTTCGCGCGCCAACTGGTCGCGGAATTTCTGGCGCTCGCGCCGGATGCCGCGGCCAGTGATGTGGTGCACGCTCATCGCTCCGAAACCGAATATGTGGATGTGGCCGACCAGGGCATCCTGGCCGATATCGACGATCCCGCTTCGTATCGGGCGCTCACTGGAGGCGAAGCGCGATGAAGATTCGCGTGCGATCCGTCGTGAAGCTGGCAGCGTGCGCGGCCGTACTTCTGCTGGCGTTAGGGATCGTCGCACCGTATCTCGGAGCGAATCAGTATGGAAAGAGGCTGCGCGGCTCCTTGGAGCGCGCGCTTGGCCGGCAGGTCGAGATCGGCGAAGTGCGATTCAGCCTTTTCAAAGGCCCCGGTTTTTCGGTGGACCGCGTGGTGATTCACGATGACCCCTCGATTGGCATCGAGCCCTTGGCCTATGTCGATACCATGGAAGTGACGCCGAGCATCTGGTCGTTGTTGGGCGGGCGGTTTGTGATCGCTTCCATCCGTCTGGACGACGCCAGTATCAATCTGACGAAATCCGGCGCCGCTTCCGAGCCGGGCCGCTGGAACTTCACGTCTTTCCTGAATCGCTCTGTGATGCGAAACGTGCCCGCCATTCACGTGCGCGATGGGCGCATCAATTTTAAGTTCGGCGATACGAAGTCGGTCTTCTATCTCACCCAAACCGATCTCGATATTTCACCCTCCGGTTCGGGCGGCAGTTGGAGCATTGCCTGTTCCGGAGCGCCGGCGCGCACGGACCGCCCGGCGCAGGGCCTGGGTGCGTTCGACCTGAAAGGGCATTGGTATGTCGCTCCGGAGCGTGTCGATCTGAATTTCGATCTCGATCGCACAGGCTTGGCCGAACTCACTGCCCTGATGCGCGGGCAATCCGGAGGCATCCACGGAACCGTTTCCTCCCATCTTCATCTCGCCGGGCCCATCAATCGCGTGGGCATCCTGGGGCGGTTGACGGTGGAAGACGTGCATCGCTGGGATCTGCTGCCGCCGATGGGTGTGGATTGGCCGCTCGAGGTGCGCGGAAGCCTCGACTTGGCGGGGCAGCGTCTGGAATTGCAGACGCGTGCGGCGATGGTGCCGGTGACCGTGCGCTTCCAGGCGAGCGATTACCTCTCGCAGCCGCACTGGGGTGTGGCGGTCAACTGGGACCGCTTCCCCGCAGCGCCTATTCTGCAACTCGCGCGCCACATGGGCGCGCAGCTTCCCCCCGGGCTGGAATTGTCCGGAACGATGGATGGAGCGATCGGCTATTCCGGCCAAGGCAGCTTTCAGGGAGAGCTGGCTTTTCACGACACGGCGCTGACCATCCCCGATTCGCCGCCGATCCGCTTCGACGAAGCTCGTGTGCTGATTGATCACGGCCACGTTCACGTCGCACCCGCGCTGGTGCGCACCGCCAGCCAGGACCAGGCGAAAGTGGAGGCCGACTATGGCTTGGACGATCAGACGCTCAATCTTTCCATTTCCACAAATGCCATGAAAGTGGCTTCTCTGCGCGAGCAGGTAGCCCTCGCCGCGGTTCCCTGGCTTGACCGCTTACGTTCCGGGCAGTGGGGCGGCCAGTTGCACTACACCCGCACTCCGGCGGAAGCCGGATGGACCGGCCGCCTGGACCTGACCGGCGCCGAGATTTCCGTGCCGGGCCTGGCGGCGCCGCTCGAACTGGCATCGGCGCGGGTACAGATTGACGGTGCGCGTGTGGCTCTGGAGCGAATCCAGGGGAAAGCCGGCAATGCGGTGTTTCGAGGCGACTACCGCTATGAACCGGATGCGCCGCGTCCCCATCGTCTGCATATTCAAGCCGAGCAACTGGACGCCGCCGACGTGGAAGCCGAGCTGATGCCGACCCTGCGCCGCAATACCGGTTTTCTGGCGCGCGCGCTTGGCCGTTCGACCGTGCCCGAATGGCTGCGACAGCGTGGATTGGAAGGGACGATCGCAGTGGACGACCTGCTAGTAGGCGGCCTCCACCTGGGCGGCTTTCGTTCGCGCGTGCTTTGGGACGCGACGCGCGTGGAACTGGACGGGATACAGGCGCGGCTCGACCGCGCATCCATCGCAGGCCGGCTGACGGCGAACCTGCGCGGCTCGCGGCCTTCCTACCGGCTCACGGCTAAAGTGAAAAACCTCGCGTGGCAATCGGGGGAACTGGACTTGGCGGGCACTCTCGAAACTTCCGGTACAGCGGCGCAATTGCTTACCAACCTGACCTCGAAAGGAACATTCGCCGGGACCGGTCTGGACTTTGGCGAGCCACCGGTCTGGCAGGCAATCAGCGGAAGCTATCAGCTCGCCTGGACGCGGGCCTTACCGCATCTGAGCCTCACCGATCTGCAACTGCGCACGGATGACGACGAGGTTTATACCGGCCAAGGCGCTACGCAAAACAATGGGCATCTCGTGATCCTGTTGACCAATGGCGCCAAAGAAATGCGCATGAGCGGCACGCTCGCAAAACTCAAATTCGACGAAACGGCAAAACCCTGATGGCGATCTCGCGATTCCTGCTCTTCTCCCTGATTCCGATTCTGGCTCTCTCTGCGCCACAGGCGCCCGCCCGGCGGCAATCGTCGCCGCAGTCTACATCGAAGCCGTTTGTATCGAAAGTGTGGGTGGCCGATCAAGGCAATGGTACGTATCGCAACCCCATTCTCTACGCCGATTACTCTGACCCGGACGTGATTCGAGTGGGTGATGACTTCTATCTGACGGCGTCCAGCTTCAATTGCGTGCCTGGTCTGCCGGTCTTGCATTCGAAGGACCTGGTGAACTGGGAACTCATTGGCCACGTGTATGCTGCGCAGGCGCCGCTCGACGCGTTCAGCAAGCCGCAACACGGCAACGGCGCCTGGGCGCCCTCGATCCGCTATCACAACGGCGAGTTCTACATCTTTTATCCCGACCCGGACTACGGCATTTATATGGTGAAGGCCAAGAATCCCGCCGGTCCGTGGAGTAAGCCCCTGCTCATCAAAGAGGCCAAGGGCTGGATTGATCCTTCTCCTTTATGGGACGACGACGGCCGAGCCTACCTGGTGAACGCGATGGCAGCCAGCCGCTCGGGGATCAAGAGCACGCTCATCGTGAGCCGCATGAGCCCGGACGGTACGCGGCTGCTGGATGACGGCGTGATCGTCTTTGATGGTCACGCGAAGGACCCGACCGTGGAGGGCCCGAAGTTCTACAAGCGGAACGGATACTACTACATTGCCGCGCCGGCCGGCGGTGTTCCAACGGGCTGGCAGTTGGTGCTTCGGTCCAGGCACGTGTATGGTCCGTATGAACGACGGGTTGTTTTGGCGCAGGGCCATACTGCGACCAACGGTCCCCACCAGGGCGGCTGGGTGGATACTCCATCCGGCGAATTCTGGTTCATTCATTTTCAGGACCAGGGTCCATATGGCCGCGTCACTCTTTTGGAACCGATGAAATGGGTCAATGACTGGCCCGTAATCGGTGTTCATCAGAATGACGAGGGCACCGGCGAGCCGGTATCGACGTATCGCAAGCCGAATGTCGGCCGGGCTTACCCCATTGCGACTCCCGTCGATTCGGATGAGTTCAATAGCGATGGACTGGGACCGCAATGGCAATGGTCGGCTAATCCGCAGCCGAACTGGATGTTCCCTTCGGGCTCCTTGGGATTTCTGCGACTAATTTGTGTGCTCCTGCCGCAGGACTTTACGAACTTCTGGGATCTGCCGAATCTGCTGCTGCAGAAATTCCCGGCTCCGGAGTTTACCGCAACCACTAAGATCACCTTCGCCCCTATGGCGAATAACGACGAAACCGGGCTACTGGTTATGGGCGCGGACTACTCGTATCTCGCGGTGAAGAAGACTGCTGAGGGCCTTGCGGTGTCTCAGGTGATTTGCCGGAATGCCGATCGAAAAGGGACCGAGAAAGAGAGCGCTTTGGTGCCCGTGAAAGCAGGTAGCCTTTACCTGCGCGTTCAGGTGACCACCGGAGCCGTTTGCCATTTCAGCTTCAGCACGGACGGGGCGACCTTCTCGCCCGTGGGCCAGGATTTTACGGCAAAGCCGGGGCGATGGATCGGCGCAAAGGTCGGGTTGTTCGCGGTCCGGACCGGTACGAGCAATGAGGCGGGCTACGCCGATTTTGACTGGTTCCGCTTCGAATAGCCTGCGATCGAAAGTGCGCCGATTGCGGCGCTTCTCCTAAGACAACCCAAAAAAGTCACTGGCTTTGCGCGGTACCTCCCCATCGGGCAAAGATCCGGTCTATTCCTCAAAAAAACATTGCGTACCTCTAATGGTCTGGTGCGCTCCCGCCGATATCCACTCCAGTAAGTTTCTAAACAATTCGTGTTCGAGTGCCCGGATCGACTCGAATTATTGAGAGGATGTCCGAATTGCTGAGACCAATTAAGAAGAAATCAGGAAGGGATTTAAAGTGAAAGCACTGGTCACAGGGGCTGGGGGCCTGATCGGTTCCCAATGCGCGCGCGTTCTCTGCCGTGAAGGTTGGAAGGTTATCGGCGTCGACAACAACCTGCGTGCGTGGTTTTTCGGAGAGGAAGGCACAACACAGCCAGTGGTTGCGCGTCTGATCGAAGAGCTACCTGACTATTTTCACGAGCACCTGGATATTCGCGACCGCCAGGCCGTGCGGCAACTGATCCGCAAAGAGCGGCCCGACTTGATCATTCACACGGCGGCGCAGCCTTCCCACGATAAGGCAGCTTCGATTCCCTATGAAGACTTCGATGTAAATGCCGTCGGAACACTGAATCTTTTAGCTGCCGTGCGCGAATATGTTGCGGACTCTCCGTTCTGTTTCACGAGCACGAACAAAGTATACGGCGATCGCCCGAATCAAATCCCGCTGGTGGAAAAGGAAACGCGCTGGGATTACGCCGGTTCCGTGGATGGCATTGATGAGCAGATGTCAATTGACCAGTGCCTGCATTCCTTGTTTGGTGCCTCGAAAGCCGCGGCAGATCTGCTTTGTCAGGAGTACGGGCGGTATTTCGGGATGCCGGTCGGCATTTTTCGCGGCGGCTGCCTCACCGGGCCGGACCATGCAGGCGTCAAGTTGCACGGCTATCTCAACTACATCGTGCGCTGCGCGGTTCGGGGAATTCCCTACACGATTTATGGCTACAAAGGCAAACAGGTGCGCGATCAGATCCACGCCTATGACGTCGCCCGGCTTTTCCTGAATTTTTACCAGGCGCCGCGCTGCGGCGAAGTCTACAATCTGGGCGGCGGCCGGCCAAACAGCATTTCGATTCTGGAGACGGTGTCTGCTCTCGCGGAGCGGGGATTCACCCTGTCTTGCCGCTATGAGGAGCAGGCGAGAAAGGGAGACCACATCTGCTACATCTCGGACCTGACGAAGATTCGATCGCACTTTCCGGGGTGGAAGCTCGAGTACAGCATCCCAAAGATCCTCGACGAAATCATTGCAGGGCAGCACGCGGATCACGCGGCGGCCCCACAAGGCGCGGTGCTGGCACGCTGAGCGATTTTGATGCGTCTGTTTGAAAAATCGCCGCTGCGCCTATCGCCTGGGAACGTTAAGGCCGGGAACTCTTCGTGGACGTAATTCGAGTCCTGCTCCGTGAACAGCCCGAAGCGTGGAGACGTACGCTTCTGGTCGCCGGCCTGGCGGGTGTCGCCAATGCGGCGATCCTGGCGATTATTAATCGGGGCGCGGCCATCGCGTCGAACGACACCGGATTACTTCATTTTCGGCTGCTCGTTCTGTTCGGCATGTGCATGTTGGGTTTTTATTTGGGGAAGCGCTACTCGCTGATTCAGGCTTCGGTGATTGTCGAGCACATGCTGAAAAACAAGCTGGTTCGTGTTTGCGGGAAGATTCGCCACTCGGACCTGCAGGTAGTCGAGAATCTCGGGCGCGGCGAGTTGTACACGAAGATTACGCAGGATACGAGCCTGATTTCGCAATCGGGCCTGATCCTTGTGAATGCGGCGCAGCAATCGTTCGTGCTGTTGTTTTGTCTTCTTTATATTGCGTGGCTTTCCGCAGCCGCGTTCGCGGCCACGCTGGTGGTCATTCTGGTGGGAATCGGAATCTATTTTCGCCATGCGAACTCGCTGCAGGGTCTTCTGAAGCGGTTAACGGACCGTGAAGCGCAGCTAGTGGACTTACTATCTCACATCATCGACGGATTTAAGGAATTGCGGCTGAACCGGAAGAAGAACGACGCCGTGTTCCAGAAGTTTGTCGGTGTCTCCGAGGTGGTGCGGGATCTGAAGGTCGATGTGCAGATCGGCTTCTGCGTGGACCTGATGTTCTCAGACGTCTTCTTTTACCTGCTGCTGTCGGTGGTTGTGTTTTTGTTGCCTCGCCTGATTCCGACGTATGCCGCGGTGGTTCTGATGACGACGGCTGCCATTCTGTTCATCATCGGCCCGCTCCAGATGGTGGTGCAGGCTGCGCCGGTGTTCGAGCGGGCGAAGGCGGCTTTAGGCAACCTCCAGGAATTGGAGAACCGGCTGGACCAGACGGCGAGCGAACCGGCTTCACAGGCGACGGATGGAGGCTGCTGCGCTCATCGAAATTTCCAGAGCATTCATATTGAAAATGCTCTCTTTTCCTATGGCTCGAACGGAAGCGGGACGGACTTTGCGGTTGGACCGCTCAACCTGCGGATCGAACGCGGCGAGACGATCTTTCTAGTGGGCGGCAACGGTTCTGGAAAGACGACCGCGCTGAAACTGCTGACTGGCTTGTATCTGCCTCAGCAGGGCTGTGTCCGGCTGGACCGGCAGGTGCTCGATCGCCGCAGTATTCATGGTTATCGCGAGCTGTTCAGCGCCGTTTTCAGCCAGTTTCATTTGTTTGACGCGTTGTACGGACTGGAAGGCGTGGAGGAGGAACGGGTAGCCCGGGTTTTGGATGAGCTGCAGCTTACGGACAAGACGCGATTTGAAAACGGGCGCTTCACGAATCTGAACCTTTCCACGGGGCAGCGCAAGCGGCTGGCGCTGGCGGTGTGCCTGCTGGAGGACCGTGAGATTTTTATTTTTGACGAATGGGCTGCCGATCAGGACCCGCACTTCCGGCAGCATTTTTACGAAGTGGTGCTCAGCCGGTTGAAAGCGGAGGGCAAGACGGTTATCGCGGTGACACACGACGATCGCTTCTGGAACCTGGCGGATCGGGTCATCAAGATGGAGTACGGGCGGATCGTGGATGATTGTCGATACCGGTAGTACAAGCAAACCGGAAGTGGTGAGCGTGCGCCCTCCTGTGGGCCGTGTGGTGCGGGCCCGCCTGCGCCGGCACGCCAATGCTCTTCTCGTGGTGCTTGGCGTTCTGCTGTTCCTGGTGGTGTATTTCGCGCCGACGATTTTCGTTACCGTCCAGTCGGGCGAAGTCGGCGTAATGTATCGCCGGTTCCTGGGGGGCACGGAAACAGATCGCGTGTACGGCGAAGGGCTCACGTTCGTTCCGCCGTGGGACAAATTTTTCATCTATTCGATACGGGTCCAGGAAGTGAAGCATGAAATGCAGGTGCTCACTCAGGAAGGTCTGTCGGTAAAGCTCGATTTGTCGATTCGCTATCATCCCGAGCCGGAAATGGTCGGCATGCTTCACCAGCGCGTCGGACCGGATTACAAAGATCGGGTAGTCATTCCGGAAGTCGAGTCGGCGATGCGAACGATCATGGGGCGATTCACCATGCGGGATGTCTACGGCTCAGAGCGCGGATTGGTGCAGAAAGTCATCAATGAAAGCCTGGAACACGTATCGCAGGATTTTGTGAAAGTCGATGAAATTGTGCTGCGCGATGTGGAGCTGCCGGCCAAAGTGCAGGACGCCATCGAACAGAAGATGACAGAGAAAGAGCTGGCCGAGGCGTATGAATACAAGCTGGACCGGGAGACGCAGGAGGCGAAGCGAAAACAGATCGAGGCGCAAGGGATTAAGCAGTACAACGAGACTGTGCAGTCTTCGCTGACGCCTTCCTTGCTGCGGTGGGAGGGGATCGAGGCGACCAAGGAACTGGCTCAGTCGCCCAACGCCAAGATGGTCTTCATGGGCAATCGGGCAAATGATCTGCCAGTGATCCTGGGTGGAGAAAAGTAGGCTTCGGAGATGATGATGCGGCGCTTCCTGACTCACACGACAACAAGAGTAGTGGCGGCAGTGGCCCTGCTGACGGGAATCGGTTATCTGATCATGCTCCGCGATCCGCACTACCATCCTTCGTATGAAGAGCGGTCAGCGGCCGGAGCGAGCTGGGCCAAAGATGGATTCGCTGTCGGAGTGGTATGGTCGCATGCCACGGATTCAGGCTTCCTGAACGGCACGACCCTCGCTTGGGAACAAGTCAATGCGGGTGGCGGGCCTCTCGCCGGAAAGATTCGGCTGCGGGATTTTACCGATGACGGGCTGGGCGACGGCGGTGAGGTGGCGGAGAATGTGTCCTCTCATCCGGATATCGTTGCGGTCATCGGCGAGGAGGTTTCGTCAAACGCGATTCCAGCCTCACTCGTTTATGAGAATCACGGCATCCTGTTCCTGGCGCCGAAATCGACTGATCCGCGCCTTACGACGCACGATTTTCAATACGTATTCCGGCTCACGCCGGATGACCGGGCGATTGCAGCCGCGCTCTCCAGTTTTGCGGTGGAGCAACATTTCAAGAAGGTTGGCGTGCTCTATGCGCGAACCGACCAGGGCGAGTCGCTCGCGCCGCGCTTTTTGGCAGCCGCCAAAGATGCCGGTGTCGAGATTGCCTTTTGCCGCTCCTATCTTCCGCACGGCGGCAATTGGCGGGATGAGGATTTCCGGCCGCTCATCGCGCAGATTCGGGAAGAGCAGTTCGACGCCATCATGATTGCTGATGATGTGCCTCGCGCGGCGAAGCTGGTCCTGGATCTGGCACGCATGGGAGTTTCACAGCCGATCCTGGCCAGCGACAAAGCCGATTCGATGATGCTTTGGAAGATCGCCGGTGACGCGGCCAATAACGTATATGTAGCGAGCGCGGTCGATCCTTTTTCCCGCTCGGCCGAGTATCTGGCGTTCCGTAAGCAATACAAGAAACGCTATGGAATTGAGCCGGGCTACGGCGCGAGTCAGGGCTACGACGCGTTCATGCTGCTGGTTCACGCAATTGCGCAGTCGCGTACGGCTGATCCGCTGGTGGTATCCACAACGCTGCGATGCACCAAGGAGTGGAAAGGATTATTTGGTGAATACTCATTCGACAATGCAGGCGATGTGAGCGGGCGGCCCATTTCGGTCAAACGAATGTTCGACGGCCAGTTTACGACGGTGACTCTTTTCGGGGGCAGACACAATGATCAGTCCTAACATCCTCATTGCCTGGCTAGTGGGCAGCCTCCTCATTGCGGCACTGGGGGCCAAGCTGCGGTTTGGTTTTTGGGGTTACCTGTTCGCTTCGCTGCTGCTCACCCCCGTCATTGGAGTTTTATTGCTGGCGGCCGGCTTTCCGCCCCGTAAGAAAAAGTAGAGAACTGCCGATATGTAAACGGGCGCAAATCGACGGTTGCCAATGCCGGGGGCGAGGCTTCGAGAGCGTTGTGGAAGCGACCGCAAGATCAAGGAAACGGACTCAAATTCGAAGAAGGGATCTCACATTCAAAGGAAGCAATATGGCAATCAAACACGAGCAAGCAGCTACCATAGATGTTCCAAGCGAACCCATCACGGCGCAGGCCGGTCCTGAGGCGGGAGCGAACCAGCAGGCGAATGGCGCTGCCGACGCAGTCACCGTGCTGGCGCTCCGGCGCATCAAGTGCGACATGGCCATCACCAAACACGTGGCCCTCGCGACGGGTGCTGGCTTTCTTCCGGTGCCTGCCGCCGATTTTCTCGCCGTCACCGGCGTACAGATCAGCCTGCTGTATCGCCTTTGCAAGGTCTATCGTGTCGAGTTTTCAAAAGAAGCCGCGCGCAGCGTGATTACCTCTCTGGTAGGCGCCGCAGTCCCGGGAATTGAAGCGCGATTTCTGGCGAGCGGTCTCAAGTTAATTCCGGGTCTTGGCACACTGGCGGGGATCTTCATTACGCCGTCGGTGGCGGGCGCGACCACGTATGCGGTCGGTAAAGTCTTTGTGCAGCACCTGGAGTCGGGTGGAACGCTGCTCACATTCAATGCCTCGAAAATGAAGGACCACTTCGAACAGGCATTGAACGAGGGTAAGCGAGTGGTTGCCGGCGAAGCCAAGTCATAAAGGCAACGCTGCGCACTTAGTCGGGAACGCGGCTCGGGCTGTCCTTCCACGGGACGGCTCCGGGCGCGGCCCGCGGTTCCTGCCGCCGGGAAATCGTCCTTCGATTTGGCGGCATCGGACATTCGTTCAGGTCGAGATTAAAAAAGACGGGCGCCGCGGGACCAAGGTCCAGCGAGCGCTGAGGAAAAGTGTGTCGATGGAGAACCATTATTTCGCGGCCGTGGTTTTTGTAGCCGCCGCTCTGATTCAACCGGCAATTGGCAATGCGGCCGACGCTCAACCCGGTAAGCACGAGGTGGCGGACTGGTGGCAGAAGAGTTCGGTGGCGACTACGCCTATCCCCGAGCCGGTCTTCTTCCATGTGGACGGCAGCTTGTCCTACATGAATGCGCAGGGGAATACGGACGGCTCGACGTTTGACGCCGGGGCCGCTTTCGACGTACGCAAGTGGCGGTTCACCAACTATTTTTCGGCACAGTTCAGCAAGCGCGACATCACCTACGGCTTCGGTGGCGGCAATGTCAATTACACCGAAAACACAGTTCGCGACCAGCTCGAATACGACCTGACGAAGCGGGCCATGCTGGTGGGAGGCATTGAAGACTACGAAAACACGCTGATCTTCATGGATAAGCGCTTCACGGTTTTCGGCGGTGCCGGATTAGCGGCGGTCGAGCGCGAGAACCAGCGGCTTCTGTTTACCGGAGGCTTGGGACACGTCGATTTTCGTTTCGACCGTGATGCCATGCTGCGAGTGAATCCGACCAGTGTGGCGGATCTGGCCACAACTACTCCTACTTCGGGCGGCGCGCTCATTGCTCAGACGTGGCATTGGCGCGTTTCTCCGAGACTCTCTTTCGACCAGACGGGCACGTACATGACGTACTTCAACCACAACCTGGGCCACCGGTGGGATATCGGTGCGAACTTTAACGTCCCGCTTACGAAGGTGTTCTCGTGTGTCTTCGGCTATCAGATCAAGGATGAAGATAACGCGTATGTTCGCGCGCTCGGCGTCAAACTGCAAGACCGAACGTTGACCATGGGCTTCAAGGTGTCCTGGCAGGGAGAACTGAAATGAAGGCGCTGATTCTGGCCGGCGGGCGCGGAAAACGTCTGGAGGCGCATTCCGCCGACCGTAATAAATGCATGTTGGAGTTCGGCGGCAAACCGCTGATTGAACGCTCGCTCGAGAACGGCCTGCGTATCGAGCCCAAAGAAATTGTGATCGTGGTCGGTTACCAGGCGGAACAAATCATCAACTGCTATGGCAACTCTTATCGCGGAGTGGCCATCAAGTACGCCATCCAAAAGGAACAGCGTGGCTTGGTCAATGCGATTCAGACGGCAGTGCCGTTCCTGGGGGCGTCTGACTTCATGCTGCTGCTGGCTGATGAGATCCTGCTGGCGCCGGACCACATCGGGATGCTGAGCGAATACCGCGCGAGCGGTGCCTTTGCTCTCTGCGGTGTTACGACACCGAGGGATCGAGATGCGGTGAAGAAGACCTACGCCATCCTGGAAGACCAGCACGGACGGATCTTACGCTTGATCGAAAAACCGCGAAAGCCGGTGAACGAGTTCCAGGGCACGGGCAACATTATTCTCAGCAACCGGATTCTCGAGTACATCGACTGGACTCCGATTAACCAGGTGCGAAACGAAAAGGAGTTGCCGGACCTGATCCAGTGCGCCATCGATGATGGGCACGTCGTGAAGTCATTCCTTGTGGGCGGCCAGTATATCAACGTCAACACGCCGGAAGACCTCGAAAACGCCGGCCGGGAGCTTGCGTGGGTGGCGTAGCGCCAGAGACGAGCTTCAAGGTGGTAGTGAACCGCGACGGTGCGTACTCGTTGTGGCCCGAGGGCCGGCGCAATCCGGCCGGATGGAGCGATGCGGGCAAGAGCGGCAGCGAATCGGAATGCCTGGCCTATATCGAGCAAGTCTGGACCGACATGCGTCCCAAATCGGCTGGAGGCACGGCATGATACGTACGCCTGAGCCGGAGCTGATGGTGGGAGAAGAGCAGGCTCGCGCCTATGCCGCTGCGGACTTGTCCGAGTTGCAGGCTTCGCTGGTGGACTACTTCCGCCAAAGGTTCGGGGACCTTGTTCAGGGCACCCTTCTCGACTTGGGGTGCGGAGCGGCGGATGTGGCGATTCGCTTTGCGACGGCATTTCCGGGCATCCGCATTGTAGGTGTGGATGGATCGGCCGCCATGCTGGAGTGGGCGCATGACGCGGTCCGGGAAGCCGGCTTATCGGAGCGCGTCCGGCTGGAGCAGCGATACCTGCCGGATGCATCGCTCGATGGGCGGTTTGATGTGGTCATCGCCAACAGCCTGTTGCATCACTTGCCCGATCCGCTCGTGTTATGGCGCAGCATTTTGCGCTGCGCGCGGTCGGGGGCCCCGGTGATGGTGATGGATTTGCGGCGTCCGGCCGATCGCGAATCGGCGAAGCGCCTGGTGAAGCGGCATGGGTGGGAAGCGCCGGAAGTATTGCGCTGCGACTTTTTCAATTCACTCTGCGCCGCTTACAAGCCCGAGGAAGTGCGCCACCAGATTGAGGAAGCAGGACTGCCGGACTTCCACGTTCAGGCAGTTGGGGAATTGCACGTACTGGCGTGGGGATACGCGCCGGGGAATTGAGACTGAGGGGAATCGTGGCCATGAGGACGGAAGCAATCGAGGAAACAGAAGCAGGGACGCCGGCGGCGGCAGACGAATCGGCTGTTGCGGTCCGGGGCAGGGGACTTACCATTAGCGACATTGCCCGTGTAGCGGCGGGTGGTGCGGTGCGAATCCCGGACGATGAGGAGATTCTGCGGCGGGTCCGCCGCTCCTGTGAGTTTGTCCGCAACGCGGTGGAGAGCAACACGGCGATCTATGGCGTGACCACCTGTTTTGGAGGCATGGCGGACCGCGCGATTCCGCGCGAGACCGCCGCCGAGTTGCAGACCAGCTTACTTTGGTCGCACACGGCCGGAACGGGAGACCGGCTGCCTGCGGCGGATGTCCGCGCGGGCATGTTGCTGCGGGCGAATTCGATGGTCCAGGGAATTTCGGCCGTGCGGATGGAACTAATTCGCCGGATGGGAACCTTCCTCAATGCGAACGTCACTCCGCACGTCCGCGAGTTCGGGTCCATTGGAGCCAGTGGGGACCAGGTGCCACTGGCCTATGTGGCCGGGTCCATCACCGGATTGAACGCTCACTACCTCGTGGATTTTGACGGCCACGAAATGGATGCGCCGTCGGCACTGCGCCGCCTCGGGCTGGCGCCCGTCGCGCTTTGCGCCAAAGAGGGACTGGCACTCATCAACGGCACCTCGATGACCTCGGGAATCGCAGCCAATTGTGTCCACCGCGCGCAGAGGATGTTGGCCCTTTCGCTGTTGACGCATGCTCTGTTTATTCAAGCGCTCGACGCGACCAATCAGGCATTTCATCCATTCATCCACGCGCACAAACCGCATCCCGGACAGATCTGGGCGGCTGGCCGAATGCAGGAGCTGCTGCGGGGATCGAAGCTCATACATGACGAGATGGATGGTCATCATCAGGAGCGGTCCGGGCATCTCATCCAGGAGCGATACTCAATCCGATGCCTGCCGCAGTTCATGGGACCGATCGCCGACGGGCTGGCCCACATTGCGCGGCAGGTGGAAACCGAGGCCAACTCGGTTACGGACAACCCTCTGATTGACGCCGAGAATGAAGCGGTTTACCACGGCGGCAATTTCCTGGCGCAATACATCGGGATTTCGATGGACCAGTTGCGCAACTACATCGGCCTGATGGCCAAGCACCTGGATGTGCAGATTGCTCTCGCGGTGGCTCCCGAGTTCAATCACGGCCTTTCGGCTTCGCTCGTAGGCAACCAAAAGAGGGAAACCAATACCGGTCTCAAATCCTTGCAGCTCACTGCCAATTCTCTGATGCCGATGATCCAGTTCTATGGTAATTCCATCGCGGACCGTTTCCCCACTCATGCCGAGCAGTTCAACCAGAATCTCAACAGCCAGGGCTTTGGGTCGGCGAACCTGGCACGCCGTTCGCTCGACCTGTTCGAGCAGTATGCTGCCGTGGCGCTGATGTTCGCCGTTCAGGCAGTAGATCTCCGCACCAGTTGCACTTTAGGGCATTATGATGCGCGCGCTGCGCTCTCATCCGCCACAGCCCGCCTCTACGAAGCGGTGCGCCGCGCGGTGGGCAGGCCGCCATCGGCCGACCGGCCGCTCGTGTGGGACGACCGCGAGCAGTTCCTCGACGAGCGAGTGGCCGCCATCCTGCGCGGTATTCAACCAGGCGGAGTGATCGCCGACGCGATTGCAGGCGAGATGGAGTCGGTTGAAGCGCACCGGGTGGCGTAGGCGGAGCCATGAACATCGCATCCAGCATCGAATACGGCACGTTGTATCATCCCGGGCGGCCGGCTCTGATTGTGGAGGGTCGCGAAATCTCCTATGCCCATGTCGATGCTCAGGCCAGCCGTGTGGCGAATGCCTTGCTCGGGATGGGTGTGAAGAAAGGCGACCGCGTCGCGATCCAGTTGCCTAACACTCCGCTATTTGTATACGCGTATTTCGGAATCCTGAAGCTTGGAGCGATCGCGGTTTCCATCAACTCTAACTTCAAAGCGGAAGAAGCGTCAGTCCTGCTGCAGGATAGCGGGTCCTCGGTGTGGATCACTTCGGAGGCTCTGGGCGTGTCGCCACAAATACAGAGGACCGCACTGCCACGACTCGAGCACGTCCTCCTCGAAGAACACGCCAAAACGTGGATGGCGCGGGATTCGGTCCGCAACGCCGTGGACCTGCCATCCGATGCGCCGGCGGCTATCCTGTATACCTCGGGGACGACTGGAGTGCCGAAGGGAGCCGTGCTTTCTCACGGCAACGTGGTCTTCACGATGGAGGCAAAGAAGCGTTATCTCGGCATCCATCCAGATGACCGGATGCTTCTGTTTCTGCCGCTTTTTCACTGCTTCGGCCAGAACGCCATCCTGAACAGCGCACTGCACGCCGGGGCTTCGGTAGTCCTGCAGCCGGGATTCGATCCGGATCGGGTGATGGAATCGGTCGCCCGCGATCACGTGACCATGTTCTGCGGTGTTCCGACCACTTATATCGTGCTGCTCGATGCAGCTTCCGCCACAGCCATGAAAGGAGTGCGCTTCTATTTTTCGGCCGCAGCCTCTTTACCGGTTGAGATCGCGGCACAGTGGCAACGCAAATTTGGACAGCCGATCTACCAGGGCTATGGGCTGACGGAGTCTTCGCCCTTTGCCAGCTACAACGATTGTCCGGAGGCTGCGCCGGCATCGATTGGAACACCCATTGACGGGGTAGAGATGCGAGTCGTGCGTGTCGAAGACAGCCGGGCGGCAGAGTGCGGCGAAAGGGGAGAAATCGAAGTTCGCGGTCCAAATGTGATGCTCGGCTACTGGAATCGCCCGGATGACACGTGTGAAGCAGTGCGAAATGGCTGGTTACGCACGGGTGATATCGGGCGCATGGACATGATAGGCCGCTTTTTCCTGGAGGATCGTTTGAAGGATATGGCGATCGTGGGTGGTTGCAATGTATATCCGGTCGAGATTGAAAACGTACTTTACAGCCACGATGCCGTGGCGGAGGCGGCGGTGTACGCAGTGCCGGATGCCGTGATGGGAGAACGTCTGGTTGCGGCGATCGTGTGTCGCGCCGGCAGAAAAGTGAGCGACCAGACCCTGATGGAGCACTGCCGGAAGCGGCTGGCGGACTTCAAAGTGCCTTCCGAAGTGGAATTCACTGACGCCTTGCCGAAAAGTCCCACAGGAAAAGTGTTGAAGCGCGTTTTGCGGTCACGCTATGCGGCGTCCGAGCCTTCCGTTCTGAACGCCCGTCCTGCGAGCTGTGCTCGCGATACCGAAGACCTGCAGAACCGGATCGTAAATTGGCTGAGCGAGAAGTTGAACCTGGACCGCCGGCTGATTGATATTCGGAGGCCATTCTCCGATTATGGACTTACTTCGCTGCTGGCGGTCGAATTGGCGCACGAACTGGATCGTTGGGTGGGGCGCCTGGTTGTCCCAACGATCACGTGGAGTTTCTCGAACATTCATTCTCTAGCCGCGCATCTGGCTTCGCCGGACGAGCAATCGCGTATCGGCCTGACGGACGAACATCTGATCGCCGACATTGCGCAACTCTCCGATCAACAGGCCGAAGCTCTGTTGCTCAGTGAGTTCGCGAAGCTGAACGCATGAAGGAAACGGCGGCGATGGATTTGGATCACCTCTCTCCAGTCAAGCAGGCATTGGTCGCGCTGCGCGAACTCCAGGCAAGACTCGATGCGCGGAACGAGCCAGTAGCGATCATCGGGATGGCGTGCCGTTATCCGGGCGCGGATAGCGTAAGAGACCTCTGGCGGATGTTGCTCGACCGGACCGACGCGATCACGGAAGTGCCGCCCGAACGGTGGGACATCCATCGCCTCTACGATTCCGATCCCGCCGCGCCGGGAAAAGTGACGAGCCGGAAAGGCGGTTTTCTCCGCCGCATTGACGAGTTTGATCCAGCGTTCTTCGGAATCTCACCCCGCGAAGCGCCGCACGTTGATCCGCGCCAGCGAGTGATGCTCGAAATCGCGTGGGAAGCTCTCGAGGACGCGGGCATTCCTCCCGATAGTCTCGCCGGGAGCGCTACTGGCGTCTTCGTCGCCACACTTACAAACGACTACGACCACGTCCTGTTTGAAGACTTGTATCGCGTGGAGGCTTATTCCGGCGCGGGCACGGCGAACAGCGTAGTGGCAAACCGGATTTCGTACTTCCTGGACCTGCACGGGCCTAGCATGGCGCTGGATACCGCTTGCTCGGGATCGCTGCTAGCGGTGCATTTGGCGTGTGAGAGCCTGCGCAATGGGGAGAGTACGTTGGCGCTGGCCGGCGGAGTCAGCATCAACCTGCTGCCAAAGAGCAACGTGTTTTTTTCGCGGGCCGGCGCGCTATCGCCGAACGGCCGGTGCAAGACTTTCGACCGCGACGCCAACGGCATCGTTCGCAGCGATGGCGCCGGAATCGTTGTGCTCAAGCTGCTGTCCAGCGCACTGCGGGCCGGCGATCCGATCGTCGCAGTGATTCGTGGGAGCGCGGTGAATCACGACGGGCGCAGCAACGGAATCATGGCGCCCAACGGTGAAGCGCAGAAGGCCGTGCTGTCCGAAGCCTACCGGAAAGCGGGAATCGCTCCAGGCGAGGTGCAATATGTCGAGGCCCATGGCACCGGCACTCGCCTGGGCGATCCGATCGAAGTACAGGCGCTCGGGGAAGTGTTGATGCGGGAGCGCGCGCCCGGACGGCGGTGCGTCCTCGGCTCCCTCAAGACGAATATCGGGCACACGGAAGCCGCCGCTGGTGTGGGTGGCCTCATTAAGGCTGCTCTGGCGATCCAGCACCGCTTTATTCCGGCCACGCTTCACTTCGAAAATCCAAATCCGCTTATGGCGATGGACCAATTGCCATTTGCTGTCGAATCGCACGATGTTCCGTGGCCCTGTGATTCGGTTCCTCTGGTAGCAGGTGTGAGCGGCTTCGGTTTTGGCGGCACGAATGCACACATTGTTCTGCAGGAAGCTCCACCACGGGCGGCCGAGCAGACCGGCGGTGAGCCGCCTTACCTTTTGGCGCTCTCAGCCAAAACACCGGATGCGCTCCGTGCGTATGGGACGGCGATTCGAGACCTGTTGGCCGAATCATCGGCCGAGCCTGCCGATCTCTGTTTCACCGCGGCAGTGCGGCGAAGCCACCACACCGAACGCTTGGCCGTCTTGGGTGACTCGGCCAAGGCCCTGCGAGAGAAGCTGGAAGCGCGCTTAGCCGACCAGGCACGAGAGCCGCAGACGTTGCACAAGCTGGCCTTCATCTTCTCCGGGCAAGGCTCCCACTGGCCGCGCATGGGACTCGGCTTGTATCGCAGTTACCCGGTGTTCCATCGGGCACTGGATGAGTGCGACCGGATCTTTGCTTCGCTCGCCGGGTGGAGTCTGCTCGATGAATTGAATGGTGCGCGCCTGAATGATACGGGGATTACGCAGCCGGCGATCTTTTCTGTAGAAGTGGCACTGGCGGCACTCTGGCGCTCTTGGGGAATCACACCGGGTCTGGTAGTGGGACACAGCTTGGGTGAAGCCGCAGCGGCTCACGCGGCGGGCGTACTCTCCCTCGAAGATGCGATACGGGTCGTCTATCACCGCAGCCGCCTCATGAAGAGAGTAGCGGGATTGGGAAAGACGGCAGTGGTCGCATTACCTCTTGACCAGGCGCAGGAGGCGATTCGCGGGCACGAAGCAGCATTGGCGGTGGCCGGCAGTAATGGACCATCCTCAAGCGTGCTCTCGGGTGAACCGGACCCGCTCAATCAAATTCTGGGGATGCTCACGGCGCGCGGGGTGTTTTGCCGCGTTCTGGAAGGCGTAGACATTGCGTTCCACTCTCCACAGATGGAGCCTTTGCGCGCGGAGTTAGTGGCCGCGCTCAGGGAGATCTCGCCGCGAGATGGTGCGATGCCGATCTTATCGACGGTAACCGGCGGTCTTCTCCCGGGGCGATCCTTCGATGCCGCCTATTGGGGACGCAATCTCTGCGAGCCATTTCTGTTCGCGCAGGCGACACAAACGCTTCTCGAGACAGGTTATAACGCAATGTTGGAGGTGAGCCCACATGCCGTGCTGGGTTCCGCAATCCTGCAAAGCGTGCGCCATTCGGGCAAAGGGCCTGTGACCGTATTGCCGTCCCTCCAACGCGAAAAGAGCGAGGCGGGCACGATACTGGCGTCTCTGGGCCGGCTCTATGAGCTGGGTCAGGATGTGAACTGGGCTGGTGTTTATGTCGTACCGGGGCGCTGTGTTTCTCTGCCGTCCTATCCGTGGCAGCGCCAGCGCTACTGGCTTGATCAACTCGCAGGAAGCCGCGCCGAACCGAGCCCTCCCCGCGCTGCCGGCGGCCATCCGCTACTGGGCGAACGAATCGACACCGCTGTCTGCCCAACCCAGGATGAGCGCTGTGTTTTATGGGAAATGGATTGGAATGCGCACGATCCGGCTTACCTGACCGATCATCGGGTTCAAGGCGAAGCGGTGCTTCCGGGAGCCGCCTGTCTGGAAATGGCGCATGCGGCAGGGCTCGAATTGTTTCCCGGCGTTGACCTTGTAGTGTCGGACGTCACTTTTGAGCAGGTGCTGAAACTGCCCGAGACCGGCTCGCGGCGGGTGCAGCTTATTTTTCTGGTTCGGGGAAATGGCGCGTCCTTCTCACTTCATAGCCGTGCCGCTGGCGGTGCCGGCGATTGGACGCGGCACGCGAGCGGGAAGATTCTGCTCGCAGCCGCTGGCGCCACACAACCGGCAATGGATGCGCGTGCGCTGCGCTCGCGGTGCCCGAAGGAAGTCTCGGCTGAAGACCACTACGAGGCGCTGCGGAGGACCGGACTGGAGTACGGTCCGGCGTTTCGCGGAATCGAGGGCATTCGGGCAGGCGACCGGGAGGCGCTTGCGGAGATCCGCGTGACGCTCGATGGAGACCAATACCAGGTCCACCCGGCTTTGCTCGATGCTGCTTTCCAATCGGTCGCGGCGATTATACCTCCGGGCGAGGCGCGCTTTCTGCCGTATCAAGTGAAGGTGTGGCGCATATTGCGGCGTGCCGACGGACCTGTATGGTGTCACGCGTGGCTCGAAGAAGAGAACCGCGATGGCAGCCTGACTGCCAATCTCACTTTATGCGACCAACGCGGTGACGTGCTGGCTCAACTGGATGGCTTGATTTTGAAGCGTGTGCGCGGCACGAAAGCGAATCCGCTTGCCAACGCGTTGCTTGAAGAGCGATGGGAGCCGCTCGCGCTCCCCGCACCTTCTCAGGACGTTGCAGCGACAAACTGGCTTATTTTCGCTGACGAACAAGGTGTCGGAAAAGACCTTGCCGCCACGTTGCGGGCCGCCGGACATCGCGCGACCGTCGTCAGTGCGAGTGCCGGATACCGACGCGTGGAATCTGAAAAATTCGAGATCCGGCCCGACTTGCGGCAGGATCTCGAACGTCTGCTTCGGGAAGCGCCGGGGCCTTTCACCGGGGCCGTGCATCTTTGGAGTTTGGACGCGCCCCCTCCGGATGAGCCGGGGGATGTCTGGGAGAGGATTCACGCTCTCGGCTGCGCCAGCGCGCTGCATCTTACGCAGATGCTGCTTGGGACGGCGTCTGCCACGCGGCTGATCCTTGTGACGCGAAGCGCGCAATGCGTGTCCACGGAGCCAACTGCGGTTGAGCAGAGTCCATTGTGGGGGCTGGGGTTGGTGATCTGCCAGGAGCATCCGGAATTGCGATGCATCTGTATCGACCTGGACGCATCAGACCGCGCGGGAAACCTGCAAGTCCTCTTCGAAGAAATGCTCTCCGCAGGCGGAGAGAACCGCGTCGCTTTTCGTCGCGGCGTGCGCCATGTAGCGCGGCTGGCTCCGAGCAGGCAGGCGAACGTGGACGGATGTCCGCCGTTGCCGCCGGACCGTACGTATCTGATCACAGGAGGCCTCGGCGCGCTCGGCCTTCAGGTTGCCCGGAGGCTTGCCGAGCGCGGTGCTCGTTACCTGGTGCTTACAGGACGCACAGGCGCCGCGGGAAAGGAATCAGCCGTCCGCGATCTCGAACAGACAGGAGCGCGCGTGACGGTGATACAAGCCGATATTTCGAATCCGGCGGACGCGGTCAAGCTGTTTCAAGAGATTCGTTCGAACCTGCCCCCGCTTGGCGGCGTAATTCATGCGGCCGGAGTATTGGATGACGGACTGGTGCGGCAGCAATCGGCCGGGCGGTTCCGCAAAGTGATGGCGCCGAAAGCCGCCGGTGCCTGGAACTTGCACACGCACACGAAGGATCTATCGCTCGATTTCTTTGTATTGTTTTCGTCGGCCGCTTCGCTGGTGGGTTCTGCCGGCCAAGCTAACTATGCGGCTGCCAACGCCTTCCTGGATTCTCTCGCCTATCACCGGCGTGCTCTCGGTCTGCCGGCTTTGAGCATCAACTGGGGAGCATGGGACGAAGAGGGAATGGCGGCGAACACTCAGGTTCGCCAGCGCATGGCGTCGCGAGGGGTCGAGGCCATCGACGCGAAGCACGCACTCGCGCTGCTAGCGGAATGGCTGAAGCCCAGCGGAACCTTGACGCGAATTGGTGTTATGCCGGTCGATTGGGCGAAGTTTGCGAGCCAGTTCCCGCTAGGTACGCCGCGTTTGTTCGAGAAGCTGATCCCCGAGCTTCCCACGGATCACAAACCTCTATTCGCGGACGTATTGTCTTCGGCGCGGCCGGAGGATCGCGCGCGACTGCTGCTGGCTCACCTGCGTGAACAGTTGACTGCCGTGTTGGGAGTGGAATCCGCCGTATCTCCGCGTGCGCGATTTTTCGATCTCGGGATGGATTCGCTGACCGCCGTGGAGTTCAAGACCCGGCTGGAAGCAAGTCTTGCGCGGACATTGCCGGCGACGCTCGCATTCGACTTCCCGACGCTGGAGACGCTGGTGAACTATCTGACGGCGCAATTACCGCGCGGACCTGTGCGGATAGCGCCGCCTGACGGCGAGTCGCCAAGCGAAAAGCCGCTGAATGACCTGACCGATGACGAGATCGGTCGCTTGCTCGCTCTCGAACTCGATGAAGGCGAAGTGCATGTCCACTGAAACCGATCGCGAACTTCTGCAAAATGCGCTCGTCAAGATCCGATCCCTTCGGGCGCAGGTTCAAGCATTAGAACAAGCCCGTTCCGAGCCAGTGGCGATTATCGGCGCGGGCTGCCGTTTCCCGGGCGGAGCGGACAGCCCGGAGCAGTACTGGCGGCTTCTTTGTGACGGTGTTGACGCCACCAGTGAGATTCCGGAGGGGCGCTGGAACGTTGATGCCTACTGGGACCCTGAACCGGAAACACCCGGCAAAATGTATGTCCGGCGCGGCGGATTTCTCAGGGACATCGAAGCTTTCGACGCGGAATTCTTCGGAATCGCTCCGCGCGAAGCCAAACGGATGGACCCACAGCAGAGGTTGATGCTCGAAGTGAGCTGGGAAGCCCTGGAAAACGCCGGTATCGCGCCCGACTCGTTGAGCGGTAGTCTGACGGGCGTATATACGGGCGTGATGAGCAATGACTACGCGTTCCGCCAATCGCACCATCTGGGCGCGCACGAAATTGATCCGTACATGCTGACGGGCAACGACCTCAGCTTTCCGGCTGGACGTCTCTCGTACGTGTTGGGGCTGCAAGGTCCCAGCATGTCGGTGGCGACAGCATGTTCCTCGTCGCTGGTCTCTCTCCACCTGGCCTGCCAGGCCTTGCGTGCCGGAGAGTGCCACCTTGCGCTTGCCGGAGGTGTGAACGTCATTCTCGACCCGGTTCTGAACGTAATGCTTTCCAAGCTGCGGGCCTTATCGAAGGACGGGCGCTCGAAGACTTTCGATGCCGCGGCCGATGGCTACGGCCGTGGGGAAGGTTGCGGCGTGGTTGTGCTCGAACGGCTTTCGGATGCGATCCGCCACCGTCACCGGATTCTCGCGGCAGTGCGCGGCTCCGCGGTGAATCATGATGGTCCGAGCGCCGGGTTGACCGTGCCTAATGGGCCGGCGCAGGAGCAGTTGATCCACCGTGCGCTCGATGCCGCACGCGTCGCTCCTGAAGATGTGGGGTATGTCGAAGCTCACGGCACCGGCACCGCGCTGGGCGATCCGATCGAGGTCCACGCGCTCGCGCGCGCTCTCGGCAAAGGCCGCGATTGGCCGCTGCTGGTGGGGTCCGTAAAAACGAACCTGGGGCACCTGGAAGCGGCCGCCGGCGTCGCCGGTGTCATCAAGGTAGCGCTGGCACTGCAACACCGCCAGATCCCTCCACACCTTCATTTCCATACGCCGAATCCACACATCGCCTGGAACGAGATCCCGGTCCAAGTGGTCTCCGCGCTCACCGAATTCCCAACGATTCATGGGCGGAGAATCGGCGGTGTCAGCTCGTTCGGGTTGAGCGGAGTCAATGCGCACGTGATTTTGGAGGAAGTTGCCCCCGAAGATTCGGAACGGCAGGCGGCTAATCGACGCGCGCACGTATTGACTCTGAGTGCGCGCACCGAAGAAGCACTCCACGAACAGGTTGCCCGCTTCGAACAATTTCTGGAACAGCATCCGGACGTAGATTGCGGGGATTTGTGCTTCACCGCGAATCATGGACGCGCGCAATTTGAACATCGCATCGCGCTCGCGGCGGAGTCGGCTGCGCAGATCCGGCAACAGCTTCGTGCGGCACCCGTGCGGCGGGCCAAAGCCGCGCCGAAGATCGCCTTCCTGTTTTCCGGGCAGGGCTCGCAATACGTGGGGATGGGCCGCCAGTTGTATGAGACTCACGCGGCATTCCGGCGAACACTGGATCGCTGCGGGGAGACTCTTCGTCTTTGTTTCGGCACACCACTGATCGACTTGCTGTACCCGGCGGCGGGCGGCCCCGCAGAGGAGGAGCGGCTCACCATTCACGCCCAGCCGGCGCTGTTTGCCGTGGAGTGCGCGATTGCGGAATTGTGGAAGTCCTGGGGCGTCGAACCCGATTTCGTCATGGGGCACAGCCTGGGAGAATACGCTGCCGCGTGCACAGCCGGTGTCCTCGGTATGGAAGATGGCCTGCGGCTGACGGCCGAGCGGGCGCGGCTCATTCGATCACTGCCGCAGGAAGGAGCCATGGCTTCCCTGGCCGCTTCGGAAGAGCAGGTGAAAGCGCTGCTTGCCGATAGCGGGGAGGGCAGCGTGACGATCGCCGCGAAAAACGCTCCACGGAGCACCGTCGTTTCGGGTCCACGCGCAGGCATCGAACGCATCACCACCGTTTGCGCGAGGCATGGAATCGGGGCTACGCTGCTGCCGGTCTCGCACGCCTTCCATTCACCGCTGCTCGATCCGGTACTGGACGAGTTCGAGGAAATTGCGCGCCAGGTGCGATTCGACGCGCCGCATCTCCCGATCATTTCGAATCTCACTGGGCAGCCGGCCGGAGCGGAGATGGCGCGGGCCGACTATTGGCGGCGCCACTTGCGCCAGCCGGTTCACTTTGCGGAGGGCGTGGCGCGACTTCAGGAGTTGGGGGCCGAAGTGATCGTCGAGGTCGGTCCCAAACCGGTGCTGCTTCCTTTGGCCGCGCAGTGTTTCGGAAAAGACGGGCGGCCTGCCTTGTTGCCGAGTTTGCGGCCAGGAAAGGATTGGGCGCAAATCGCAGCCAGCCTGGCGGAGATCTACGTGCGTGGCGCGGCGGTGAATTGGGAAGCATTCGACAGCGAGTTTCCGCGGCGGCGATTGCCGCTTCCAACCTATCCATTTCAGCGGCAACGGTATTGGGTACTCGATTCGGAGGGTCTGCTTGGAAGGCGCGTCGAAGAATCCACCGAACGCCACGAGCCGGTTGCGGCCAGCGAAAAGCAGGCCGAGTCGCGAGAGCCGGCGGAGCTGAAGGACTTTCAGCACAGCCTGGAGCTACAGGTAGCGGCCGTATTGGGGCTACCCACGCCGCCCGATCCCGACCGGCCTCTGCTCGAATTGGGCCTCGATTCACTGATGAGTGTCGAGCTGAAGAGTTGGATCGCGCGAGAAACGGGCGTTGAGGTCGAGCTGCGCGAGTTCCTTTCCGGCGCAAGCATCCACGACCTGGCGACCGCGATGAATCAGACCGGCAGTCCGGCGGGGGGCGCGGCGACTGATAGGCAAGCCTCGGCCAAAAGCGGCCCGGAAGAAGTGAGCGAGTATCCGCTTTCCTACGGGCAGAAGGCGCTCTGGTTCATTCATCAGAGCGAGCCGGCAAGCGCAGCCTATAACGTCGGGATTGCGTTGCGACTGCGGGCGCATGTCGATGCTCGCGCCTTGCGCCAGGCGTTTCAGGCCGTAGTAGACCGACACGCAGCGCTGCGTTCCGTATTCCCCGCTCAGAATGCTGAGGCCGTGCAGCGCGTACTGGAACGCCAGGCGGTGTGTTTCGCACACAATGACGCCTCGGGATCGTCGCCGGAAGAGCTGGTAAGGACGGTCCGTCTGGACTACCGGCGCCCGTTCGATCTGGCCGCCGCCCCCCCGCTGCGAGTCAGTTTGTACACCTGTTCGGCCGACGAGCATGTGCTTCTCGTAGCAATGCACCACATCATCTGTGATGCCGTTTCCGTTTGGACGCTGCTCGAGGAAATGCAGACAGCTTACTCGGCGCTTCGCACCGGCAAGGCGGTGGAGCTTCCGCGTTCGACCGCGACGTATGTGGAATTCGTGCGGTGGCAGCAGGAAATGATAGCGGGCGAGGAAGGAGAGCGGCTCTGGTCGTACTGGCGGGAGCAACTTGGTGGCGATCTGCCGGTACTGCAACTGCCCACAGACTTTGCGCGCCCAGCGATGCAAACGTTCAATGGCGCATCGCACACAGTGAGAATTCCGGCGGACCTGGCTCGAGCCGTGCGAGACCTTGCCCGCAGTCGAAAAGCCACACTCTACAGCACACTCCTGGCGATATTCCAGGTGCTCCTTTGCCGGTTCACCGTGCAGGAGGACATCATTGTTGGTTCGGCGACATCGGGCCGGCCCGCGGGATTCGGCGATGTGGCGGGTTACTTCGTGAATCCCGTGGCGATTCGCGCGGATCTGTCCGGAAATCCCGAGTTCGCTACGTTCCTCGAGCAGATTCGGCAGACAGCGATGGATGCTCTCGAGCGGCAACATTTCCCGTTTCCGCTCGTGGTTGAGCGCTTGCAGCCGAAGCGCGATCAGAGCCGCTCGCCGATCTTTCAAGTGGATTTCGCGCTGCTCAAAACCGGCTTCGTCTCGCGGCGCGGGCAGAACGGCGAGTCAATTGCCGACGACTTGCGAATTGAGCGATTCGAGTTACCGGAGGAAGAAGGGCAATTCGATGTCAGCCTGCACGTGAGCGACGACGAACCGGAGCTGACCGCCGCTTTCAAATACAATGCCGACCTGTTTCGCGCGGCGACAATCGAACGGATCGCCGCGTGTTTCCTCGTTCTTCTGCAACAGGTCACGGACGATCCGAGCCAACGCATCGCGGACATTCCGATGTTGCCGGAAGGCGATCGGGAGGCGGTGCTGGCATTGGGCCGCGGCCCGCGCGTCGAGTATCCTCGCACGCTCGCTCATCAGGCATTCGAGCGGCAAGCGGGGCGGACGCCGGATGCCGTGGCTGTGGAATTGTTTCCCTCCGGCGAAAAGCTCCGATATGTCGAGCTCAGCCGGAGAGCAAATCAACTCGCGCACTTCCTGAAGGCGCGCGGCGCCGGGCCGGACACGTTAGTGGGCGTCTGCCTTCCGCGGTCACTCGATCTGGTCATTGCGATCTTGGGCGTGCTCAAAGCCGGTGCGGCCTACGTGCCACTGGACCCCGGCTATCCGGCCGAGCGTCTGGGCTACATGATTTCCGATTCCCGAATGCCCGTGCTGTTGACGCTGCGGAGTCTGGCGGCGACTCTTCCGAAACAGGACGGCGTCAGCCTGATTTGCCTCGATGACGATGCCATCGGAATTCCGGCGCAACCGGATTGGGAGCCGGCCAGCCTGGCGATGCCGCACCATCTGGCTTACGTCATTTACACTTCGGGTTCCACCGGAAGGCCGAAGGGCACCATGATCCCGCACCGCGGACTAACCAATTATCTGTGGTGGGCCATCGATGCATATCGCGTGTCGGAAGGCTGCGGAGCGCCGGTGAATTCTTCCATTGGATTTGACGCCACGATCACGAGCTTCCTCACACCGCTGTTGACGGGTGGGCGCGTGATTCTGCCGGCAGAAGGTCAGGCAATCGAAGCGCTGCGCGAAGTCCTGCGGCAGAACCGCGGGTTGAGCCTGGTCAAGATTACTCCGGCGCACCTGGAGATCCTGAATCAGATCCTGCCGGCCGGGGAATGCGCGGCTCGGGCGAATGCGCTGGTGATTGGGGGCGAAGCCCTGCGAGGCGACCTTTTGCGGTTTTGGCAGCAGCACGCGCCGGCCACTCGGCTCATTAACGAGTATGGACCGACCGAGACCGTGGTGGGCTGCTGTGTGTATGAGGCCGGGGAGCCGGTTGAAGGTCCGGTAGCAATCGGCCGGCCGATCGCGAATACATCGCTTTACGTGCTCGACCGGAATCAGCAGCCGGTCCCCCAAGGTGTTTCGGGCGAGTTGTATATCGGCGGCGCGGGAGTGGGGCGCGGCTATCTGCATCGTCCGGCGCTTACGGCGGTGCGATTCGTGCCGGATCCGTTCAGCGCCGAACCGGGAGCGCGGATGTACCGCACGGGTGACCTGGCGCGCTGGCGCCCGGACGGCAATCTGGAGTTCCTGGGACGCGCTGATTCGCAACTGAAGATTCGCGGTTACCGGATTGAGCCGGGCGAAATTGAAAGCGTACTGGCGCAACACCCGCAGGTTTCCGAAAGCGTCGTCTCCGCATGGGAGAACGGTCCGGGTGACCGTCAATTGGCGGCATACATCGTGGCGTCCGGCGCGGCGCCGGTATCCGCGGACTTGCGGCGGTATCTGGCCCGGCGCCTGCCGGAATATATGATTCCCTCGGCCTTCATTCCACTGGCGGAGTTTCCGCTCACGGCAAACGGCAAAGTCGATCGCAAGGCGTTGCCGCAGCCGCGGCCGGAGCAATCGAGCGATCGCTTCATCGCTCCGCGCAATCAGCTTGAGATGAAGCTGGCTGCAATTTGGGAAGACGTCCTCGGTGCCCCGCGAGTGGGCGTGAAAGACGATTTCTTCGACCTCGGAGGTCACTCGCTACTGGCCGTCCGTCTGATGGCGCGCATCCGGCAGGAGTTTGGCCGCGAAGTGCCATTAGCCGCCATCCTGCGCGGGCCCACCGTGGAGCAACTGGCGGAGATGCTGCGCCGGGATGCGCCATCCGGCATGGGAACCTCGTTGGTTCCGATTCAGACGAACGGCAAGCGGCAGCCGTTTTTCTGCGTGCCGGGCGCCGGAGGCAATGCGATCTACCTTTATAACTTGGCGCGGCGGCTTGGGCCGGATCAGCCCTTCTACGGGCTGCAAGGCGTAGGCATGGATGGTGAAGCCGCGCCGCACACCACCGTGGAAGCGATGGCTACACACTATATCGAATCCATCCGCACGGTGCAGCCGGAGGGACCTTACTGCCTGGGCGGGCACTCACTCGGTGGATTGGTCGCGTTTGAAATGGCGCAGCAGCTCCAGCGCGGCGGGCAGGACGTGGCGCTGGTCGCCGTCGTGGATACACCGGTGCCGCCCCGCGAGCCGGGCGGAGAGCGCGGCGATTGGGACAACGCCCGCTGGATCGCGGAACTGACGGACAAGATCGCGCAATTACTCGACCCGCGTCTGACGATTTCGGCGGATGCACTGCGGAGACTCGGTCCGCATGACCAACTGGAGCGCTTTCGCGACGCTCTGCTTCGCGCGGATCTGTTCCCAGCCGAGGCAAATATCAGTCATCTCGCGAATGTGCTCGAGCTCTTCAAGGCACATTCGCAGGTACGTTATACAATTCCGGCGCTAGTTCTTCCGACTCA
Source organism: Bryobacteraceae bacterium (assembly GCA_035550475.1). Lineage (GTDB taxonomy): Bacteria > Acidobacteriota > Terriglobia > Bryobacterales > Bryobacteraceae > DASZPB01. The sequence continues at coordinate 107,272 of DASZPB010000044.1, forward strand.
GATCACGCTGCTGCGCACCAACAGCACGCCGCCTTTCGCTGGTGTGCCGAACGATCCCGCGTGGGGATGGGAGGCTGGGGGAGCGGTGGAAGTTCACGTCCTGCCGGGCGAGCACCTCACCATCTTGAGGCCGCCGCACGTCGATGCTTTGGCAGCGCGGCTGCGCGAGTGCCTGGATCGTGTGAACGGAGCGAAAGGATAACCGATGGCAACGGCTGTAGTTCTCAGTCTGCCCGAGCACGGGCATATGAATGCAATCTATCCGGTGATCGCGGAGTTGACGCGGCGGGGCGAGCGGGTCATCGCGTTTGGCACCGAGCCTTACCGGGCGGCCATCGAGCAGGCAGGTGCAACGTATACCAGCTACGGGGAGGCGGAGCGCTTTCGTCCGCCGGTGCACACGAGCGGGTTGTACGGCGTGATGGCCCATCTGATGGGTCTGGCCGAAGAAGTTCTGCCCGCGCTGCTCCACCGCTTGCGCGCGGACCCGCCCGATTACCTCTTGATCGATTCCATGTGCGTTTGGGGCCACCTCGCGCAACAAGTGCTCGGGACGCCTGCGGCTACACTCGGTTCTGTATTCGTGCCCGATGACAGGCAGATTTCCACCGATGACCTGGTCGCGCAGGCCTACGGAAATGCTCCCAAAGCAGTGCTGCTGCAGGCGATCGATGCGCTCAACACTTATATTGAAACCTCACGCCGGGTGGACCGGCGTCACGGCACACATAGTCCCGACCTGGTGCAATTTTTTGCGGGCCGTCAAAAACTCAACATCATCTTCACCTCGCAGTACTTTCACCTGGCAGGCGATCGCTACGACGATTCATACCGGTTCGTGGGTCCATCGATTGCAACGCGCGCGGGCGGCGGGGAACTGCCGTCGGGACCCGGACCGCTGGTCTACATTTCGATGGGCACGATCTTTAATGACTTGCCGGAGTTTTACCGGGCCTGCTATGAGGCGCTCGGCGCTACTCGGTATCGCGTCGTGCTCGTAACAGGCGGAAAGGTCGACCGCCAATCCATCGAAAATCCCCCGGAAAACTTCACGGTCATGGAGTCCGCAGCGCAACTCCAGGTACTGGAGCGTGCGTCGGTGTTCGTGACCCACGGCGGAATGAACAGCGCGAATGAAGCGCTATGGAACGGAGTGCCGCTGCTGGTATTCCCGCAGCACGGCGACCAGCACTTAGTGGCCTCGCGCGTCAGCGAATTGGGCGCGGGCCTGGCCCTCGGCGCACCGGAAGTCGCGCCGCGCCGGATTCGCGACATGGTGGAACGGCTCGACAGCGAGCCCGGTTTCCGCGTGCAAGCGGCGAAGATTGCGGAATCATTTCGCAGCGCAGGCGGATACCGGCGCGCGGCAGATGAGATTTTTGTGTTCCGGAATCAACAGAACTGAAAGAGCCGAATCGGCATGGCGAAGGTATGCATCCTCGGACATCCCGCTCCCGGGCACGTCAATCCGACGCTTCCCGTGACGGCGGAACTGGTGCGCCGGGGCGAACGTGTCACTTACTTTGTAACCGAACCGTTCCGGGAAAAGGTCGAAGCCACGGGCGCCGGATTCCGGTGCTATGGACCACACGAACTGTTCGAGCGCAACCTCGCACGCGGCGGCATGCTCGGTGGAATGGCGGGACTGATGGAAACCGCCGAATCGATTCTGCCGGAACTCATCGCGCAATTGAAGGCGGAGCGCCCGGACTACCTTCTGACCGAAGCACATGCGCTCTGGGGAAACCTGGCGGCGCAGATCCTGGGACATCCGACCGCCACGCTGTGCTCGATGTTCGCCATCAGTGAAGCGCTCATCCGGCCGGATGAACTGGTTGGGCACCTGTACGGAAACGCGCCGGTAGTGGCCGTTCGCGAGGGCCTGGCAGGGCTCAGCCGCTATCTCGAAATCGCCTCGCGCGTAGACCGGCACTACGGCACAGCCTCTCCCGGCCTGGTCAACTATCTCGGGAACCGGCAGCGGCTGAACATTGTCTTCACTTCACGCGCATTTCAGGTGGGCGGAAAAGTCTTTGGCGATGATTACCGGTTCGTCGGTCCATCTGTGCCCGAGATGCCTGTCTCCAGCAGCTTTCCGGTCGAACAACTGGATGGCTCGCCCTTGATTTTCATTTCGATGGGCACGATGTACAACGATGAGGCGGACCTTTACCAGCAGTGCTTCGCCGCATTTCGCGACAGCCGGTATCAGGTGGTGATGGCGATCGGCCATCGCGTGGACCGGAGCCGGCTGCCCGAGCCGCCGGCCAACTTCATTGTGCGCGAATATGTGCCTCAATTGTCGATTCTGGCGCGGGCGTGTCTGTTCATCACGCATGGCGGCATCAATAGCGCGCATGAAGCGATGTTATTCGGTGTGCCGATGATTGTGCTTCCATCGAGCGCGGATCACCACATTGTCGCGCAGCGCGTCGAGGCAGTGGGCGCGGGCATGGTACTGCCGAGAGCCGCGGCGACGGCGGGGAGGTTGCAGTCATTGGCTACGGGCATCCTGGGCGAACCGGAATACCGCCGCAGCTCGGAGCGGATGGGCCGCTCGCTGCGCGAAGCTGGCGGGTACCGGCGCGCGGTAGATGAGATTTTCACATTCAAGAAGGACGCGGGAATTCAGTAAGGGAGATTCGCTATGTTTCACTTCACGTTGCGCTATCGCAAGCCGCAAATCATTTTCCAAGTGGGCGCCTATCTGGGCGATGATACTCTCATCGAGGCAAGCCGCAAGTACGGGCATCATCTTTATATGTTCGAGCCGAACCCGAAGCGGGTTGCGGATCTGATGCAGAAGGCTGCCGGCGCTCCGACTATTCGCGTGATTCCGGCCGCGGTATCGAACTACGACGGGAGAGCGACGTTTCACATTGCCTGCCACGACGATTGTTCGTCGCTACAGAATTTCGCATCCGATGCCAATCAAACCTGGGTGCACGAGTGGCATCCCTACAAGCGCTTTGAAATGGTGGATGAACTGGACGTCGAGGTGGTGCGCCTCGATACGTTTCTGAATCGCGAAGGGATCGACCACATCGACCTGCTCGAAATCGATGCTCAGGGCGAAGACCTTCGTGTGGTGGCGTCACTCGGGGAGCGGATTCATGAGGTCAAGCGTATTCAGATCGAAGTGAACATTCACGCTGCGCCACTCTATGACAACAGCTTCGGAATGAACGACGCGGTGCGGTACTTCGGAGGCCGCGGGTTTGAAAAGTATGTTTCCTGGAAGCAATGTCTGAACCGGGAAGAGAACGTCATCTTCCGCAACCGCCGGTACTTCCCGCACGTTTTGGTGAACCGCCTCTGCGGCTTCGTGGAAGAACGGATCAAGGCAGCCTATTTCGCCGCTCTGAAAGTGCCGCGCGTGCTGCAGGTCACACGGATGATGCTGCGGCAGAAGCTGTCGCCGCAGCGACCGTAGACAGAAAACGGCGCAGCACAACCAGCAATTTGAGGAGACAACCGAAATGAAAGTTCTTGTAACCGGTGGCTGTGGCTTTCTCGGCTACCACGTATGCCGCCATTTTCGCGAAGCGGGCGCCGACGTCGTCGCCTATGACAATCTGGCGAAACACGAATTCGCGCGGAATCCTTACATGAAGGAAGCAGCGCGCGATTTCAACCGCCGCGAGCTGGCCAAGTACGGCGTGCGCATCGCAGTAGAGGATATCCGCGACCAGGATACGCTCGTCCAGTACGTGCGGGATTGCGATTACATCTGCCACACGGCGGCGCAGCCGGCCATGACCATCTCCTGGGAGGATCCGGAGCTCGACTTCTCCACGAATACCCGCGGCACGTTCAATGTTCTTGAAGCCGCGAGGTCGGCGCGCATTCCGGTGGCATTGTGTTCCAGCATCCATACCTTTGGCCCTGACGCCATCAATGCCTCGTTGACCGAAGGAGCGACGCGATACCTGCGTGCGCCCGTAGCGATCGATGAGGCTGAGCCGCTCCTGCAGGGCGCGGTCACGCCATTGCACGCGTCCAAACGCGCCAATGAGATCTACGCGCAGTGCTTTGCGGACACCTATGGTCTGCCGGTCGCATGCTTCCGGCTCACCGGCATCTATGGGCCGAACCAGTTCGGCGGTGAGGACCACGGGTGGGTAGCGAACTTTGCCATCCGCGCAAGGCTGGGCCTGCCGATTACGATCTTCGGAACGGGCAAACAGCTTCGGGACATCCTCTACGCCAGCGACGCGGCGAACGCGTTTGAGGCGTTCTACCGGTCGCAGCGGGCTGGCGTTTATAACATCGGCGCGGGTCCGGAGGCCATGATCTCGCTGATTGAGAGCATTGCGCTGATCGAAGAACTGGTCGGTAAGAAAGCCGAAGTCGTGTTTCAGGAAGGGCGGTTCGGCGATCTCCGCTACTTCGTCACTAACGCCGCGAAGTTCCAGCAGGCTACCGGATGGCGCGCGCGTGTTCCCCCGAAGGAAGGCATCTCACGGCTGGTGCGCTGGATCGTGGGCCATCCGGAACTGTTCAGCGCCAAAGAAGCGCTGGCGCGGGCATAGGATGAGCACGGCGGTGGTTCTGGTTTATCCGACGCACGGGCACATCGCCCCGGCGCTCGGAGTGGTGGCGGAACTGGTCCGGCGCGGCGAACGCGTAGTCTTCTATGGGACGGGAAGGGCCCGCGAAAAGATTGAACGCACCGGCGCCGAGTTCCGCCTCTATGCCAGGCGGCATGATGCGTTCAATCCGACACCGCCAACCGGCGGGCTGTTCAGCGATATGGAACGACTCTCCGCGCTCACCGAAGAGCTCTTGCCGGGCCTGCTCGACGAAGTGAGCGCCGCGGGCGCGGACTACCTGCTGGTCGATACGAAAAGTCTCTGGGGCAGGTTCGTAGGGCAAGTCCTGGGCCTTCCCGCGGTCACGATGTCGGTGGTATTTGGAATCCGGCCGGACTTGATCAGCGTGCCGGAGCTGGTGAACCATCTTTACGGCGGGGCTCCGCGGGAAGGGCTGCTTGCCGGGCTGCGAAGCTTGGGCCACTACTTTGACATATGCGGAAGGATGGACGGGCACTACGGCACGGCTGCTCCCGGCATTATCGGCTATCTTGGCAATCCGCATCCGCTGCACATCATCTTCACGTCGCGTGCTTTTCAGTTGCGCGGCGAAGAGTTTGGCGACGATTTTGTGTTCGTCGGGCCATCCATTCTGCCGGGCCGCGATGGCTCGTGCGAGTTTCCATTCGACCGTCTGAGTAAGGCCCCTCTGGTATACATTTCATTGGGAACAACGTTCCACGACGCGCCCGAGTTTTACCAGGCCTGCTTTGCCGCGTTCGGGGATATGCCCTGGCAAGTAGTCCTTTCTACCGGCGGCGTGCCGGCGGATGCCTTGGGCACACCGTCCAATTTTCTGGTGCGTTCCTATGTGCCCCAGTTACAACTGCTCGAACGCGCGGATGTATTCGTCACGCACGGCGGTATGAACAGTGCCAACGAAGGGCTGTATCACGGCGTTCCGCTCGTGGTGGTGCCCCAGCGCGGGGATCAGTACCTGGTTGGCGCAAGGGTTGCCGAATTGGGAGCCGGCGTCACTCTGTCTCCGCGGCAAGTGACTGCGAAAGCGCTTCGTGACGCTGTATCCAAACTTCTCAGCGAACCCACCTACCGGAAGGCTGCTGAGGTGCTAGGTGAGTCGCTGCGGGACGCGGGCGGATACCGCCGTGCCGCGAACGTGATCCTGGAGAGAGTTTCCGCCTTACGCGAGGCCTCACGGCAGGCCTCAGCCGAAAGAGAGCTGGCCCACACCTAAGGATGGGCGCAGCACCGTGTCGCTGGAAGCTCAAGTGTTTCCCGTGGCTAATTTAAGGTTCTTTCGGAACGCGATCTCGCTAGGAAACTGATGGTATGGCGCGGCTATTGCCAGCATGATCGTAATAGACATGTGCGCGTCGCGAAGCCGCCGGCGAGGGGCCGAATTAATTGAAGTCGCGATGGTGAGCATCCCGATGTTCGCCATCCTCCTCTTTATGGCGGACGTATGTGTCACGGTTTTCGTGCGCGGCGTCCTTCAACACGCGGTTCGAGAAGGCGTGCGGTACGCGGTCACCAGCCAGACGATGACCGGCATGGGACAGGACGATTCCATCAAAACCGTGGTGCAGCAGCAGGCAATGGGGCTGCTGGCGGGCGACACTGGCGCGAACGAAATCCACATCCGGTATTACACGCCCGGGTCATTGACGGAGACTACCAGCAACGCCGGCGGCAACATCGTGGAAGTATCCGTGGAAGATTTCAGTTGGTTCTGGAACATCACGCTGATGCGCTCGCCGCGGACGTTCGTCATGCTGGCGCGGGCATCGGACCGCATGGAGCCTTCCCCCGGCGGTATTCCGCCGGCTAGGTAAGCTGCGATGAGGAAAGCGAGACACAGCACCAGCCGTCGCGGCAGCGCGATGGTGGAGTTTGCCCTGGCATTCACTTTCCTACTGCCGCTTCTGTTCGGAGGGGTCACGACAGGCATCAATTTGAGGCGGTCCATTCAGGCCGAGCAGATCGCCCGTGATGCCGGACACATGTATGCCAGTAGCGTCGATTTTTCAGACTCCAGCAACCAGGCGATTCTGATTCGTCTCACCGAAGGCTTGAATATGACTGCCACCGGCGGAGACGGCGTCATCATTCTCTCCACGGTGACCTACGTGACGCAAGACGATTGCACGGCCGCCGGATTGAAGTCCAGTCAATGTGTAAACGCGAATCAGTCGGTGGTCGTCAACCGGATCGTGATCGGGAATAGTTCCCTGCGAACGAGTCAGTTTGGCACACCCACCGCTTCCCTGATTGATTCGGAGGGAGACGTGTCGAACTACCTCACCGACACATCGGCGCGAGCCACTGGCTTCGGCTCCGTACTCAGCCTTGGCGATGGAGATCTGGCTTATGTGGCGGAGGACTATTTCACGTCGCCGTCCTACAACATACTGGGATACCACTTAGGCGGTGGAGTCGCGGCACGGATGATTTTTTAAGGGAGCCGGTATGAAGCTGCGCAAAACGCGGGAACAGGGGATCGCCATTCTGGTAACAGCCCTGTCGATGGTCGTGGTGGCCGCGACGATGGGCCTGGCAGTGGATGGTTCAATGCTGTTTCTCGCCAAGGGCCGGATGTCGGCGGCAGTGGATGCGGCGGCGCTGGCCGGTGCGCGCTCGCTGAACCGCGGGCTCGACTTGGCATCGCAAACTGCGGCGGCCACCACGGTTACAGAGGATTTCTTTCACGCGAACTTCCCCGACCATTTCATGGGCGCCACCAATATCGCGGTGAATGTGAGTATCGCCGAGACGGGATACCGTGTGCGGACCGTAGCCGTCACGGCGCAGGCCGAAGTGCCGACTTACTTTCTCCAGGTGTTCCGGATTTCGAGCACCACCGTGAGTGCTTCGGCCACTTCCTCGCGGCGCGACGTGAATGTGATGGTGGTGCTTGATCGCTCCTCGTCGCTCGAAAGCGCGGGTGTGTGCGACACCATGAAGGATTCGGCGCGCGAGTTCGTTGCGAAGTTCGCCGCCGGGCGCGACCGCGTCGGGCTGCTGACTTTTGGCGGCAGCTTTCGGGTGGATTATGCGCCAAGTATGGATTTCAAGACGGACTCGCCCAGCATCGACACGCTGATCAGCGAAATCAGTTGCAGCGGAAATACCGGAACGGCGCAGGCGCTCTGGGAGGCGTACCAGCAGATCGTGGCACTCAATGAGCCCGGGGCCTTGAACCTGATCGTTTTTTTTACTGACGGTCTTCCCAACGGCATCACGGCCGACTTCAACAACGAGCTGAAGTCCAGTAGCACTTGCAAGTATAAGGACTCGAACCATCCTAAGATCGGATTCATTGCGCAATGGGCGAATGGTGCGCCTACCGGTACCACCGCCGGTGTGATGAACCCGTATGCTTCCTCAATTTCGAACGCCAACGAGACAGCCGTGGCGAACAGCCAGAACTGCTCGTTCGGGCCGCCGGGCAGCACGCAGAATCTCTCGAAGATGCGCAACGACATTTCCGCCATGCCGGCCACTGACTACTATGGCAATGCCACCACGGGCTACGAGGCTGTCAATTTGACCCGTGTGGACCTGCCGCCGCAAATCAAAGCGGCCTCGGCCAATGCGGCTGACAACGCCGCCCAGCGCATCCGTGCCGATACCAACCTGAACGTAGTTACTTATGCCATCGGACTGGGTGGCACTTCGAGCGAGCCTGCTGATCCAGTGTTCATGGAAAGAGTCGCCAACGATCCCCTCAGCCCGATCTTCGACTCCACACGGCCGGCCGGCTTGTACGTCTACGCGCCTACATACGCGCAACTTAGCCAGGCCTTCAGCAAAGTAGCATCCGAAATCCTCCGGCTCGCGCAGTAGTGCCGCGCGGTTTGCGCGCGGATGCGTCGAGTTTCTCACCACAGCGCAAGGGGCTGGTTCCGGCGGGCCTCAAGTTTTTAGGGCAATCGGCCGATGGAAGCTAAGGAGATTATTTCGGACCCGAATGCCCACCGCAGCGCTTCGTGCCACGGATATCTGGAAACCGCTGGTTATTTGTCCTCACGCGGAGATGTCACAGCGCATCTGCTCGGCGATGACCGAAATTGGCTTCGGTGAGGTGTGCCATATTGCGGAGTATCCGCGCATGGGTGCTATTGCCGGAGTCGCGGCGCAGCACGGCTGCAATATCTGTTTTCTGGATATGGCTTCGAACCAGGAACATGCGTTGCTGCTGGTGTCGGAAGCTGCGCCGGGTTTGCCTGTGGTCGCACTAAACCCGCGCAACGATGCCGATTTGATTCTGCGATGCTTGCGCCGCGGCGCGTGCGAGTTCCTTGCGGAACCGGGCGGCGAGCAGGTGGCGGGCGTGCTGGAGCGTCTGGCCCGCAAACGCTCTCCCGTCGAGCAGCGTAAGACCGGTAAGGTGTACTGCATCATTCCCGGAAAGGCCGGATGCGGAGCGAGCACGCTGGCTCTGCACCTAGCTGTGGAGCTAAGGCGCTGCGCGTCGTCGGGTAAGACATTGCTGGTGGATGCGGATTCTCTTTCCGGCAGCCTGGCTTTTCTGTTGAAGTTGAAGCCCGAATTCCACCTGGGCGACGCGCTGCGCGATTGCGACCGCATGGATGACGATTTGTGGGCAAGAATGGCCGCTTCAGCTTGCGGAATCGATGTGCTGGCGGCTCCGCAGAACCCTTGGGAAAGCTTTGATGTCGATCGGCACCATTCGGCTGATTTACTGGCCTTCTGGCGCGATCGCTACGAGTCAGTTGTCTTGGATACGCCGGGCGTGCAACTAGCCGTGAATGCCGGTTTTGCCAATCTGGCGGAAGAGGTGCTGCTGGTCACGACGAATGAACTTGCCTCGCTGCACGCCACGCGGAGAGCCCTTGAGTACCTGGAACATACCGGAATCGATCGAAAGCATGTGCGGCTGGTGGTAAATCGCTATACACCGGTCACCGGATTGAAGCGTGATGATGTGCTCACCGCACTGAAGCTCGAAGCCTTCGCGATCCTCGGCAATGACTATGACGCGGTGCAAAACGCTGTACTGGAGGGTAAACCGGTGGCTGTGGGAACTCGCTTCGGGCGCAGCATTCAGACTCTGGTGCAGCAGTTGGGAGGCAGCACGGTACCTGAGAAAAAATCAGGCAATCGGCTGGTTTTACGGTACCTGCGAAAGTAAGGTGGCGTGGGTTTTGCTCGGGGAAAACTCAACCGGAACTAAGTTTTCATACGGATTTAAGTTACGTGGCAAGCTTGGTAAGTTCTAGTATACAAGACGTCAAAAGCGTCGCAGAGAGGGCGAAGATGAAGAACTTTTTCAAGAGTTTCTGGAACGATACGCAAGGCCAGGACTTGGTGGAATACGCACTTGCCGCTGGTATGGTTGCCGTAGCCGCGGTTGCGGCCATGCCTGCGCTGAGCGCAACCGTGAACAATGTTTTCTCAAAGATCGGCTCGATTATCGAATCGAGCGTCAGCTAACGAAACGCAGCCGCGTTTCCACAACTCAGGCGAGTTCCCGGTTGAGTTAGGAGCTGGCTGCAAACGATCCTTGCTGTACCTCGGCCCGTGAGACACCGGCGGGGTATAGCGATCCGCACGGCGCGCAGCGTTTGTGCCAAGGAGGTCCGATGCAGCCCGGACCGAAACCGCGAGCCCGGCTGGCGATTCCGGAACTCGCATCGAACCACCGACCGCTCCCTTGCCAAGGCGGCGTGCGCGGGAGGAAGGAGCAATGGCAGTGAATTGGCTTAATCATCATCTACTGAAATTGAAAGTCTGGAAAGATTCGAGCGGGCAAGACCTGGTGGAATACGCATTGGCCGCCGGCTTAGTGGCGGTAGCCGCCGTCGCGGCCATGCCCGCGCTCAGCGCAACTGTGAACAACGTATTCTCGAAAATCGGCTCCATCGTTACTGCAAACGTCAACTGATCGAATGTACGGCTCCCGGGGGTGAGGCAATTCTCCGTCTCTCCTGCTCCACTTACGCTTCGCCCCTTTCTCTTCATCCGTACTCCGATCTATGTAACGGCAGAACTCATCCTGATCCGTTCAACTACCTGATGCTCGATAATCCCCGTTTCGTGTGCGGCCGGCGGACCAACCTTTCAATTGCTTTCTGCTAAATGAGGTTCAGCAAGTGGGTATGCGGCCGGGAAACCGCATCGAGATATACGGAGCCCGGTCCGGCGGAGGCCTTTCGGCCGATTACCTCTCTTGCGCCAACTCGTGTAAAATACCTTGGCGAACAGAATATGGGGAACCAATCGGCACTGGTGCCGCCAACTATTTATCGCATTCAGGTTCTGGACAGGGTTTTCCGTATTCTGGATATTCTGGCTGACGGGGCTGCGGACACTACTTTGTCCGAAATCGCTGCCGCTCTTGGTCTCCATAAGAGCACGGTGCATCGGCTACTCATGGTTTTGGAATCGGCGCGATTTGTCGAGAGGAACGCAGGCACCGGCAAATATCACCTCGGTTCGCGCGTGATCGAACTCGGATTCAGTGCTGCTTCCAGGCTCGACGTCTACGATGTGGCCCGCCCGCACCTGCACTGGCTGGTGGAAGAGACGGGCGAAACGGCTCACCTCGCCGTCCTCCGCGATGGCGAAGTCGTTTCGCTTAGCGATGTCGAAAGCCGCCAGATGGTCCGAACCCCGGCGAATGCGGGTTCCCGAACGCCGGCGCACTGCACGGCGCTGGGTAAGGCTATTCTGGCTTTCACACCGCCCGAGCAGATCGCTCAATTCCTGCGCGGCCGCACCCTACGCCCGGTCACGGGCCGAACCATCACCTCCGCGTCCGGTCTGCGGGCGGAACTGCGCGCCGTCCGTGCGCGGGGTTACGCCGTGGACGACGAAGAGTGGGAACCCGGCCTGCGCTGCATTGGCGCGCCGGTCCGAGACGGCACAGGCGCGGTTATTGCGGCTATCAGTATTTCCGGCCCTGTTTTCCGAATCGATCAGAGCCGGCTGTTGACGCTGGCGAACCCCGTCATGCGCGCGGCCAACCGCGTCTCCTCATCGCTCGGGTATCGCGGCTCAACAGGCAACGGCTCGACGTAGCACTACCGGAGAACAATCTGGGGAACCGGGATTCACCGCGCTTGCGGCTACAGCGCCAGGTCTACAGCACCAGGTCCCACGCGCGACCGCCGGAACGCGCTAGACTAACAACTCAAGAGATTCTCTTATGACGCGCCGCACCGGGCAAGCCTCGATATTCGCATCCACCGCCCGCGCCGCGGCCTACCTAACCAAAACTCTGGAGCCGACCTATGTCTGAACTATCGCGCCGCGGATTCCTTGGAAGTGCGGCAGCACTGGCTGCCATGCCCGTGAGGGCCGCTGCATACCGGACCATCGATTCGCACGTGCATCCGTGGAAGCACGATCCCGAGTTTCCTTTCGCCGAGGGTGCGCACCCACCCGCGACCGACGCCACGCCGGAAATGATCATGGCGTTGATGAAGGCGAATGACGTTTCGAAAACGGTCCTCATCCAGGTCATTCACTATCGCTATGACAATCGCTATCTCCTGCATGTGCTGAAGAGCTATCCAGGCACGTTCCAGGGAGTCTGCCGCGTGGATCCACTTGACCCCGCCGCGCCTGATCAGCTTTCCAAGCTCACTGAACAGGGAATCCGCGGCGTGCGCCTGAGCCCGTCCGGCGGAGCTTCTGGCGACTGGTTCCATGGCCCGCTCATGCCGCCGCTATGGAAGCGCTGCCTCGATCTGAAAGTGCCCATGACCGTGCTGGCTCCCATCACTCGGATGCCCGAAGTGGGCGCTCATCTCGAAACCCTTCCGGAGCTGACAGTAGTAATCGACCATATGGCGGATTGCCCCATCAGCCAGCCCGCCGAATTGGAGAAACTGATCGCTCTCAAGCGTTATCCAAATGTGTTCGTCAAGATTTCGCACACATGGTCGATCTCGCGACAGCAATACCCGTGGCTCGACGCGCAAGAATACGTGAAGCGCCTCTACGACGCCTACGGACCGCAGCGGCTGATGTTCGGCACGGATTGGCCCATCTCGGAGCGCAACACAACCTACGCACGGGCCGTGAGCGTGGTCCGCAATGACATGAAGTTTCTCAACGACGACGACAAGAGTTGGATTATGAGCAAGACGGTGCAGCGCGTCTGGCCGTTTCCCGCCTGAGACGCGTCGCAGCTATTCCGCGATCAGCAGGCTTTCGGCAAAGGGCCACTCGCGGTCAATCCACTGGGCCTCCGCCCGGAAACCGGTCTGCCCGGCCATGCAGACCACTTCGGAGGGTGAGTATTTGTGGCTGCTCTCCGTCCAGATGGTTTCGCCGCGGCGGAAGGCGACAGCAAGGCCGATCTTCGCGACGCTCACCACTTGCTGTTTCACGGATTGCAAGTGCATTTCGATGCTGTGTGTCCGGCTGTTGAAGCGCGCCACATGCCTGAAATTCTTTAGAAGAAAATCACCATCCAGCTCGCGATTGATGCGGGCCAGCAGATTGCGGTTGAAAGCCGCAGTGACGCCCAGCGGGTCGTCGTAGGCTGCCATCAGTTGCGCGGTGGGCTTCTCGAGATCGGTACCCAGCAAGAGGGCATCGCCTGGAGTGAGGATCTGGCGGACCTCGCGTAGAAAATTGTAGTTGGCCGGATAGTCGAAATTTCCAATCGTGCTGCCGAGAAAGAGCACCAGAATCTGTTCCTTGCTGCGGCGCTGCGAGGCGACTTTCCGTAAACCGTCCAGGTATTCCTGTTCGCAGCCAATGATCGAAACCGAATCGAGATCGCTCAGTTCCCGTTCGCACATGGCCAATGCCGCGCCGGAGATTTCAATGGGATAGTAAGACGTACGGCGATGGCGCGTGATCGCTTCCAGAATCCAACGCGTCTTCCGGCCGCTGCCGCTGCCCAGTTCCGCCACAATAAGCGGCCCCGGGATGCTTTTCACAATGTCTGCCGCGTGATTCTGAAGAATCCTCTCATCGGCGCGCGTCAAACCGTATTCAGGGAGTTCGCAGATGGCCTCGAACAAGCGTGACCCGACTTCATCGTAGAGGTATTTAGAAGGCAGTTCCTTCTGCCCCGCTCTGTCTAAACCTTGCCTTACGTCGAATGCAAATTCACTTGTAGACTCCACCGGCGCGACATGGGCCTGCATTGTTTGTCCCCTGTTAGTGTCTGTTTTCAACGCAGCGAAAGCCCGCATACACATATTGGTAATTGGGTTGAAACCAGTTCCGGAAGGAGCGGCGCAGCATGACTGCCGCCGTGCGAGGCGAACCACCCTTCATCACAAAATGTTTCCCGTCGAAGAAATTCGCCGAATACCCGGGATAGAACGAGAAGGGACGGAAGCCTTCAAACGGCTCAAACAAGCTGGAAGTCCATTCCCAGCCCTGGCCGAGCAGGCCAACCACTCCAAACGCACTTTGGCCTGCTGGAAAAGCGTTCACCGGCCCCGGGTCCCATTGCTGGAAATCGAAGTACCCGTGCTCAAGTTCGGGCGGTTCCGTTCCCCACGGAAATGGCCGCTCCGTTCCGGTTGGCGTTGCATAAGCCGCGCGATGCCACTGTGACTCCGATGGCAGTTCCTTGCCGGCCCAGCGGCTGTAGGCGCTCGCTTCGGCCTGACTTACATACACCGGCCAGTCAAGGGGCAAAGGAACTTCGTCAAACATCCTGCGGTATTGCCAGGAGCCGTTCACCTTTTTCCAGAACACCGGATGCGTGATCCCCGCCGGGTTCTTCCATTCCCAGTCCGCGCCGTGCCACAACGTACGATCGTCGTAGCCGCCCGCCTGCATGAACTCGAGATATTGGCCGTTAGTTACTTTGTATTGGTCGATCGCAAATGCCGGCGTCTCACGCCGGTTGAGATCGTATTCGTTGTCCCAGCCGAATATCGAATTGTGCGCGAGCCCCAGAGTCGCAACGCCGGTGGGAATCTCGATCATGCGCGGCCGCGGTGTGCTGCTGACCGGCGCAGGCGCGCGCAGCGGAGCGATCTTTTTCTCCGCCGGCAACTGGTGCAGCAGATAAGCCAGCGTTTCAGCATGCATCAAGCGATGTTCGATGGCGACGTTTAAGAGCGTGGCCGCGGAGAATTCGTCGTCCTCCTCCTCACGCAGCGATCCGCTTCGCACTGCCGCATCGAGCAGCGTGCGAACACTTCGCCGATAGGCCTCAATCTCGGCCAACCCCGGCCAGTCGCGGGGTTCATCGTCCGGAAGTCCGCCGCCGACGGGATCGATACCGAAAGCAAATAAACGATCGAACTCCGCATGAAACGGCTTCGCGCCGGGAATGCGATCGTGCAAAAGGTTCCAATCGAAGGCTTCCAGATGGCCCAGGTAAAAGACGATCCTGTGCCGCTCCGGTATAGGACGTTCGTAGAGCGAATCGCGGCTTACGATGTCGAAGATCACGTCCGTTTGAATTCGGGCTTCTGCCATTTGCCGCAGCAGTCCATGCGGGATTCCCAATACTTTAGTGGAAGCAGACACGTCCCTTTTTGCTCTCTTAGATTTTCGATTCGGTGAGGCAATTCGCCGATTCGTTTATTTCGCCGAGTCTCCATGAGCACATGAGTTTCCATTCCGCAGGATGTCAAACCCGTGCTGGTGCGTTCTTCACTTCAGCCATCGGCTTCAGGTCGCCCAGAAGCGTTGGCAGCAACTCCGCAACAGTGGGATGGATGTGCATCGCACGGCGCATCACATCGTAAGGTGCTTTCGCGTACATCACGTCCAGGAAGCAGTGGATCACTTCATCACCGCCCGTTCCGAGAATCGACGCGCCCAGAATGTGGCGTGTTTCCGCATCGACGAGGACCTTCATGAATCCCTGCGTTTCGCCCTTTTCGATCGCGCGTCCGACGCGAGTCATGGCCCGTGTTGCCATCAAAGCCGGCCGTCCCGATTTGCGCACTTCGGCTTCGGTCATGCCCGCGCGTCCGAGCGGTGGATCGATGTAAAGCGCATAAGCGACGATGCGATCGCTGACGCGGCGCGGGTCATTTTCCAGCAGATTCGCTGCAACAATTTCGAAGTCATTGTAAGAGGTGTGAGTGAACGCGCCTTTTCCGTTGCAATCTCCTAACGCCCAGATGCCGGGTACGTTGGTGCGGAGTTGATCGTCAACCGTGATGAATCCGCGCGCGTCGCATTTGACGCCCGCATTCTCCAGGCCGAGGTTATCGGTGTTCGGCTGGCGTCCCACCGCAAGCAGCAAGTGAGACGCCTGAACTTCAGGCGCCTGATCCGAACACTCCAGCGTTGCCCGGATTCCATTTTGCTGCCTGGATACGCGGATGCACTTCGCGTTCAGCCGGACGTGGATACCTTCACGTTCGAGGATGCTCTGGATTGCCTCCGATGTATCTGTGTCTTCGCGTGGCGCGAGTCGCGCCCCCATCTCGACGATTGTGACCTCGCTGCCGAACCGGCGGTACATCTGCGCGAATTCCAGGCCGACATAGCCGCCGCCCACGATGAGCAAGTGAGGTGGCACGAAGTCGATATCCATCATCGAGGAATTCGTGAGGTAGCTGACCTCCTCAGTTCCCGGCATGGGCGGGACGAACGCGCGGCCGCCCACGTTGATGAAGATGCGCTCCGCACGAAGTCGCTCAGCGCCTACACTCACCTCACGCGGTGATTCGAAATGCCCGGTTCCCTGGTACACGATGCAGTTCGGCAGCTCTCTCATCCACTTTTCTACGCCCTTGCGGTCTTCGATCGAGATCTTGTCTTTCCGCGCTTTGACGCGCTTCATATCCACGGTCACGGGCCCTGGAACCTGCACGCCGAACTCCGCGCCGCGGCGCGCCATATGAGCTGCATATGCGCTTGCCACGAGAGTCTTCGTCGGAATGCATCCCGTGTTGACGCAAGTGCCGCCAAAGAACTTGCGTTCGATTACGGCGACTCTCATGCCCGCTTTCGAAAGGCGCTCCGCCAGCGGGGGCCCCGCCTGGCCGGTGCCGATCACGATTGCGTCGAACGAGTTAATCACTTTAGCTCCACGCCGATCCTAAAGCAAGAGCGCTTCCACGGCAATCGGCAACACACCCCCCGTGATTTGGAATTGTTCGACGAAGAATCGAGCGGTGTTCCGCTAGAAAACCCGGCGAAGGCCGATTTGGCTAGTGCGAGGACTACCCGCTGGGGAAATACGGCGGTCGATCCGATTCCTCCCGCGTTCGTATTGTTCACCACTACCTCTCCGCCCAAGGGGCTACCGCTTGCGGCCCGCCGACGTTCGTGTGGTTTAAAACATTCTGAAAAGAGATGACCGCCTCAATGCCGCCGACTTTTACTTTTACTCCGTCGCTCCAGCCCTCGGCGTCAGCCATTTGGCGCCGCTGCCCACCTGCTGCTCCCAAGCAGACTGTATGCGACCACCCGATGCGAGTGGCATAGAATGGCACTAGTGGCGTGCCATGGATGTCTCGCGGGGACTATGCGGCTTTACGCGCGGGCTTCTCCGGCTTGTGAGTACGTGTAACTGATTGCGCAAGTGCAGGTCCAGCCGTGGCAGGCCTCCTGAGATCGATGCCCAAGTCGTCACTTGCCGCTACCCGTTCGGGCCTGCTTCGCCAACTGGGATTCTTCAGTGCCACCGCCCTGGTTATTTCCAACATGGTTGGCACCGGTATTTTCGCAACCACCGGTTTCATGGCGGGCGATCTGGGCAGCGCGGCGCTCATCCTGGTGTGTTGGGGCGTGGGCGCATTCTTTGCGCTGGCGGGCGCACTCAGCTACTCCGAGTTGGGCGTGAATTTTCCCAGCTCCGGCGGCGAATATGTTTATTTGACTCACGCCTTTGGTCCGGAGTGGGGCTTCATGACGGGATGGGTCTCGTTCTTTGCGGGGTTCTCGGCGCCTATCGCCGCGGCCGCGCTGGCGTTCTCCGATTATCTTGGCTATTTTTTCCCCGGCCTTAAGCAGGCCAACGCATCGCTGGTGATCGGTTCCGGCGCGCTCTCATTACGATTGGGCCAGGGGCAAGTGGCGGCTTGTTGTCTGATCGCGGGGTTCACGATCCTGAACTGCCTTGGCGTGGGCCGCACCGCCAAGGTGCAGAACGTTCTCACCGGGACCAAACTCGTGGTTCTGACCGGCTTTGTGGTGCTGGGTTTCGCCGCCGGAAGCGGAAGTTGGGCACACTTTTCGCAACACGCTGTGCGCACGTCCACGGTCAGGCTGCCTGCTCAGTTCATCATCAGCCTCTTGTGGGTGATGGTCGGGTATAGCGGATGGAACGCGGCAACTTATATCGCCGAAGAAGTGCGGCGGCCCGAGCGCACTCTGCCGGCGGCGCTCGCAGTGGGCACCGCGATTGTGGCGACGCTTTACGTGGGATTGAACCTGGTGTTCATCTACTCCACGCCGCTGGAGACGATGAAAGGTGTGATTGCTATTGGTTCGCTTTCCGCCTCGAACCTGTTTGGATCGAATGTAGGCGGCATCGTTTCCGCGCTCATGGCTCTGGCAATCGTATCCACCGTCAATGCCATGGTCACCGTTGGCCCGCGCGTTTACTATGCGATGGCGAAGAACAAGGCGTTCTTCAGCGCCGCTGCCGCGGTGCATCCCCGGTGGCACACTCCCGCGGTTGCGATTCTGAGCCAGGGCCTGTGCGCCATGCTCATGACGCTCACGCCGTTCCCCGAACTCGTGATTTATATCGGCATGAGCCTCACCATATTCACCGTGCTCTCGGTAGTCGCGTTGATGGTGTGTCGGCGCCGGCGCCCTCGCTGGCAGAAACTGCGCGCGGTCGATTTCGCTTATCCGCTGATCCCGGCCTCCTACACCCTGGTGGGCGCGGCCATGATCGTCTATGGCGTCATCTTGCAACCCCGAGCGTCCATCACAGCGCTCGCGACTGTGGGCGTCGGCGCTTTGGTTTACCACTTCGGTTTGCGCACTCACGCCGGATAGCCGCGCCTGCGCCTTAGGCACGCAGCCTGTTTGGCCACTTGCATTTTCACCCTCAAAGGTGATGTGATGGCGAACTTATGGCCTCCCACAGTCCCCGTCAGGTGAGTAGCTCGCAAGCCACCCGAGTACGGCATTGGGTAGTGGTTTTCGCCGTTGCGCTTGCGGTGATCACGTATGTCGACCGGGTCTGCATCTCCTGGGCCGCTCCGTTCATTACCCACGATCTTCAGTTGTCCACCGTGCAGATGGGCTATGCGTTCGCGGCGTTCGGGTGGGCCTATGCCATCTTCGAAATCCCCGGCGGCTTCATGGGCGATTGGATGGGGCCTCGGCGTGTGCTCTTGCGCATCGTCCTCTGGTGGTCGTTCTTCACGGCCGCGACGGGGTGGGCGTGGAATTTTGTTTCGCTATCGGTGACGCGGTTCCTGTTCGGCGTCGGTGAAGCCGGCTGCTTTCCGAACCTGACCAAAACATTCACCACTTGGCTGCCGGACAACGAACGCGTTCGCGCGCAAAGCACTATGTGGCTGGCCGCGCGATGGGGCGGAGCCTTTACGCCTCCGCTGGTGAAGTATGTCATCGACATGGTTGGATGGCGGCATGCGTTCGAAGTCTTCGGCTGCCTCGGGCTGGTATGGGCGTTGTTCTTCTTCCGCTGGTATCGCGACAATCCGCTCGATCATCCAAAGATGAACGAGGTCGAGCGCGACCTGGTGCGTGAGGGATCGACGCGCGCCTCCGGCCATGGTGACGTTCCGTGGCGCAAGTTTCTGGCCTCGCAGCAAGTCTGGATGCTCTGCTGGCAATACTTCTGCCTCTCCTACGGCTGGTATTTCTACATCACTTGGCTGCCGACTTATCTCAAGGAAGGGCGGCACCTGGCTCTTACCGAGAGCGCGCTGCTGAGTGTGCTCCCGCTGTTCTTCGGCGGGCTGGGCAATCCCGCGAGTTATTTCCTTGCCAAACGGCTTGACCGCGTGACACACAGTGTCGCGCAGACGCGGAAGATTCTCGCGTATATCGCATTCGCCGGCGCCAGCGGATTCCTGGTTGGCTCTACCATGGTTCACAATCCCGTGCTGGCGGTGCTGTGTATCGGCCTCGCGAGTTTCTGCAATGACCTTGTGATGCCAGGCGCCTGGGCCGCCGCTATGGACGTGGGCGGCAAGTACGCGGGCACGCTCTCGGGCGCAATGAACATGTGGGGCAACGTGGGTGGAGCGATATCGCCCATGGCCATCGGCTACATGCTGAAGTGGACGCATAGCAACTGGGCGATGACCTTCTACGTTTCCGCGATCATCTATGCCCTCGGTATTCTCTTCTGGATGTTCCTCGATCCAGTGACGCCGCTCGATCAGGAAGAGGCGTAAAAGGACCCTTCGGCGTTGCACCGGCGCGCCGGTTCCGCGTCTCTTTCCAGTAGCGCGAAAATAGTTGGCGGGAGATGGTGCGGAGGTTCATGATTGAGCGAATCTTTAGCGCTAACATTGATACTATTGAGGCCGCACGAGGGATCGTGCAAAGGCGGGTGATATGACGCGAAGAGAAGTCCTGGTGGGCACTGCCGCGAGCGCGTTCCTGCATGCGGCCAAGCCGCGACCGGTGCTCTGCATTTTCTCCAAGCATCTGGCGAAGCTGAGTTGGGACGACTTGGGGAAGACCGCGAAGCGCATGGGCTTCGAAGGTATTGATCTCACCGTGCGGAAGGGCGGTCACGTTTTACCTGAGCGCGCCGCGGAAGACCTGCCGAAAGCCGTGGAGGTTCTGCACGGCCACGGACTCAGCGTGCCGATGATTACTACGGAGTTAACCTCCGGTGCGGACCCGACCGCGCGCCCCATTCTTTCCACTGCTTCCAAACTGAAGATCCCGCGCTACAAGATCGGTTACTACACTTACAAAGACGATAACGTGGAAGCCGCGCTGCGGCAGGTGCGTGCCTCCGTGGCTAGCCTGGTCTCGGTAGGAACCGCGGAGCACATGGAGGCCGGCTATCACAATCACTCCGGCAACCACGTCGGTGAGGCGGTATGGGACATCCGCGCGATCATCAGCGATATGGACCCGCGATGGATCGGCTACTATTTCGACCCGTGTCACGCCACGGCCGAAGGCGGCGTCTACGGATGGCATGCCAGCCTGGATCTGGCGGTGACACGGCTCAAGATGATGGCGGTCAAGGACTTCTACTGGGAGAAGAGCGGCGGCCAGTGGAAAATGAAGATGTGTCCGTTGGGGCAGGGGATGGTAGACTGGCACGCTGTGTTCGGCCGTCTGGCGGCGGTGGATTACACCGGGCCGATTTCGCTGCACCTCGAATACAAGCCGCCGGACGAACAGGCCGCAATAGCGCGCGATTTCGCAACACTCAAGCAATATGTTGCGCAAGCTTACGGTGGGACGGTCTGAATGGCCGTGACGCGCAGGGGCTTCCTGGGAATGGCGGCATACATCGCTGCATCCGCGACCGACGCGCGCATTGAAGAGCTTCGGACCAGCTACGAAGATTTCCAATACCGCGCGCCTTACAAGTTCGGCGGCAAGGAAGTGGACCGTGTCACCATGCTCAATGTGCATTGCCGCCTACGGACGCGTGCCGGTAAGTCGTCCGAAGGATTCGGGTCAATGTCGATGGGAAACATTTGGTCCTTTCCCGCCGTTTCCTACGACACGTCGCTCGCGGCGATGAAGGCGCTCGCCGAAAAAGTTGCCAAGATTACGCGCAGCTTCCCCGACTATGCTCATCCGTTGGATGTGAACAAGGCGCTCGAGCCGGAATACCTGAAGGCTGCCGCCGAAGTCATGCATGAAATGAAATTGGCCGTGCCGGTTCCCAAGCTGTGCATGCTGGTGACGGCGAGCCCGTTTGACGCGGCGATTCACGATGCCTTCGGCAAACTGCACGGCCGGAACAGCTTTGCCGCCAGCGGAAAAGAGTTCGTGCGGCATGACTTGGCGCACTATCTGAACGCCGAGTTTCGCGGCGAATACCTGGACCCATACATTCTGCCCAAAGCCGTGCCGCGCACGCGCATGTACCACTCGGTTGGAGCATCGGACCCGCTCGAAGCAGCCGACGTAAAAAAGCCCATCCACGATGGCCTACCCGAGACGCTCGAAGAGTGGATTCCCTATAGCGGCGTGACGGCTCTCAAACTGAAATTGAATGGCGGCGACCTCGCATGGGATGTGGACCGTGTGACCGCCATCGACCGCGTCACCACGCGCGCTGAGCGCAAGCGCGGATTCGAACACTGGATTTATTCACTGGACTTCAACGAGCGATGCCCGAACGTTCAGTATCTGCTGGATTTTGAGCGGCGCCTGAAAGAGAAAGCGCCGACGGCGTTTGCGCGTGTGCAATACATCGAGCAGCCCACCGCGCGCGATTTGGCGCGCAACCGGCAGAACACCATGTTCGAAGCGGCCAAGCGCTGCCCGGTAGTGATCGACGAATCGCTGACCGGCCTCGATGCTCTGCTGATGGCGCGCGAAATGGGCTACACGGGCGTGGCGCTCAAGGCGTGCAAAGGAATCTCGCAGTCGTTGCTGCTGGCCGCGGCAGCGCAGAAGTATAAGATGTTCCGTTGCGTGCAGGATCTGACCTGCCCGGGAGCGGCATTCGTCGAATCCGCCGGAATTGCGTCCCACGTGCCGGGCGCCGACACGCTGGAGGCCAATGCGCGAGAGTATGTTCCCATCGCCAATCGCGGCTGGGAGAAGCGCTTTCCGGGATTGTTCGACATCACCGGCGGGTATCTGGATACGAGCGAATTGAACGGAGTGGGCTTGTGCACGAGTTGACCGGAGCGCCGCCGGTCACCGTGCGGGAGAAACGAGGAGCGAAGCATGAATAGACGAGAATTCACGCGTACGACTTTTGCGTTGGGAGCGATTACAGCCGCGAGCGCGACTCGCGTGCTCGGCGCGAACGATCGCATCCGCATGGGATTGATCGGCGCTGGCGGCCGTGGCACCGAAGACTGGAATAATTTCATGAAGCACGCGGACGTGGAACCAGTCGCGGTGTGCGATGTCTATGATCCTTTCCGGGAACGCGGTGTCACTCTTTCCAAGGGCCGCGCCAAACCCTTCAAGGATTTTCGGCGGCTCCTGGAACAGAACGATATCGACGCCGTCATTGTGGCCACACCGGATCATTGGCACGCTCTCGTCACTGTCGCAGCGTGCGACGCCGGCAAGGACGTCTACTGCGAGAAGCCTCTGGCGCTGACGATCTTCGAAGGGCGGAAGATGGTGGAGGCGGCTCGCCGGCACAATCGCGTGGTTCAAACAGGCAGCCAGCAGCGATCCGGCGCCCACTACGCCCAGGCGGTAAAGCTGATTCAGGATGGCGGCATCGGTCAGGTGCACCGAATTGCGGCCGGGTTCCAACGCGATATCTACCCCGGCCTGAAGCCCGATGCACCTCTCCAATTGACCCCGGCGCTTGATTGGGACATGTGGCTTGGCCCCGCTCCCAAGCGTCCGTTCGATCCGTTTCGCTGCATTTACAATTTCCGCTGGTTCTGGGACTATTCCGGCGGCCAGATGACCAATTGGGGAGCGCACCATTTGGATATCGCGCGCTGGATTGTGGGCGCCGACGCGCCTTCTGACGTGATGGGCATGGGCGGCCGCTACGCACTGACGGATGGCGGCGAAACACCGGACGTGCAGCAGGTGCTATTCCAGTTCCCGAAAGTCGTGGTCACCTGGGATTCGAGTGAAGTCGGGAACGGCAAGGACGTTACGCTCGATATCTACGGCACCAAGGGCATGTTGTCGCTGTTGCGTACCGGCTTCACAGTGACGCCCGAGACGTTCCCCACCGGAAAAGGAAAAGAGCGAAAGCCGGCCATGGAGACGATGGACGTGAAGGGCGTCGACATCCAGGGACCGCACGTGCGCAACTTCCTGGACTGCGTGAAGAGTCGCAAGCGGCCGAATGCGGATGTGGAAGAAGGGCATCGCTCAGCGGTGATGTGCCACTTGGGAAATATCTCGATGCGCCTCGGCCGTTCGTTGCGCTGGGATGCGGCCAAGGAGCAGATTGTCGGCGATTCGGAAGCGAATGGAATGCTGTCGAGGCCCTATCGTGCGCCATGGAAACTGGCCTGAAGTGGTAATCTAGTCCAGGCTGCTGCGACCAGAGTCGCGCGGCAGGCCGTATCACAATGAAAGCGTCGCTCCTGCTGTTGCTACTCGCGACCGTCTTTGCTTCGGCTCAACCGGTTCCTCCGTCGTCTACCTACGTCGGTTCTGCTGTGTGCCGCACGTGCCATACGAACATATACGAGCGCTGGCGGAAGACGCCCATGGCGAACGTGGTGCGCGACCCGAGCAAGGATCCCTCAGCCATCCTGCCGGATCTATCGAAACCGAACCCGCTGGTGAAGTTTCATAAGAGTGACATCGCGTTCGTGTACGGCAGTATTTGGAAGCAACGTTACTTCACGAAGATCGGCGACGATTACTATGTGTTTCCGGCGCAGTGGGACGTGACGCATCAAATCTGGCGTCCCTTTTTTGTCGCCAACACCGCGGATTGGTGGGCGCCGCTTTATCCACCGGACAATATGAAGCGGCCCACCGGTCCTCTGTGCGACGGGTGCCATTCTGTTAATTACAACATCCGAACGAAACAAGTGACGGAGTGGAACGTCGGCTGCGAACGCTGTCACGGACCTGGTAGCGCACATGTGGCGCATCCTTCGCGTTCGAACATCATCAACCCGGCGCGGCTGGATTCGGTTCATGCCAACGATACGTGCATCCAATGCCACTCGCAGGGCCGGCCGGTCACCAATCCGATTGAGGGAAAGTATTACGACTGGCCGGTTGGTTACCAGGTTGGTTCCGACCTCCAGGGCTATTGGAAACTCGAAGATCACAAGCTCGGCGAAACCACTTTCACTCATTTCGCGGACGGTACCGCGCACAAGAACCGCATGCAGGGAAATGATTTCGTGCAGAGCGTCATGTACACGCGGGGCGTAACCTGCTTCTCCTGCCACGATGTGCACGGCACGGATAATTACGCGCAGTTGCTGAAGCCGGCGAGCACGATGTGCCTGGAATGCCACGGCCCGGAATCTCCGAATGGCCCGCACGCGGCCTCGATTGCGGCGCACACCCATCACGCCGCCAATAGCCCCGGTAGCGAATGCGTGGCGTGTCACATGCCCAAGATCGAGACCACCCTTGCAGACACCAATGTCAGCAGTCACACGTTCCGCTTCATCACGCCGGCGGAAACAACGATGTATGGTATTCCCAATCCCTGCAACGTGTGCCACAAAGACAAATCCGCCGATTGGGCCACAGAGAACCTCCGGCGATGGCGTTCATCGTGGCGCATGGAGTAGCGGTTCGGATCATCGCGAGCATTCACGAAAACGCACACGATGCGGTGGATGCCGCAGGCTCTTGGGTTTGACCGGCGCGGTGATATAGTGGGGACGTTTCACTCACAAGGAGATCGTCGATGAGTTTTCATCCGTCCCGCCGGACATTCCTCGGATCGGCCGCTCTGGCCACCCGCCTGCCGGCGTTTTCCGCCCCTGCGCAAAAGCCGGGCCGCCTCAAATTAGGCATCTGCTCCTATTCCTATACCAACCGCATCAAGCTGCCGGAAGTCATCCAATCCGTCAAGACGCTGGGCACGCGCTATATCAACATCAAGCCGGAATTTCATCTACCTTATGAGAGCACGCGCGAGCAGATTTCGACTGCTCGCAAGATGCTCGACGACGCCGGGCTGATTCTGGCCGGTACCGGCACGACTTACTTGCAGACCGTGGACGAAGCGCAGATCCGGCAGCGTTTCGAATTCAACAAGACGCTCGGCTCACCGCTGATCGTTATCGGGCCGACCGCGGAAACGCTGCCCATTATTGAAAAGTATGTCAAAGAGTATGACATCAAGGTGGCGGTCCACAACCACGGCCCGTCGGATAAGTACTTCCCCACGCCGCAATCGGCGCTAAAGGTAATTCGCAACATGGATCCGCGCGTCGGTCTATGTATAGACATCGGCCACACCCTGCGAGCGGGCGTGAATCCCGTGGAAGCCGCCAAACTCGCCGGCCCGCGGCTGCTCGACATGCACACCAAAGATGTTCGCAAAGAGAGCAACGGGAAATGGGTAGCGGTGGATGTCGGAGAAGGCGATATGCCGCTTGCTGAACTGTTCCGTCTGCTCGAGAAGATGGGCTACCCCGGCTATTGCAATCTGGAATACGAAGTGTCCACTCAGGACCGAATGCTGGGAATTCAGAAATCGTTCTACTACATGCGCGGGGTGGTTGCGGGCCTGGCAGCGTAAGCGCGGTTGTCGAAGAAACACTTCGTCAGCGCGAGGCGCCAAACGGTGGCGATAGTATCATGGAGACAATGTCCAGCCGTTTGCCGATGATTCTGAGCCTGAGCTGTGCGATTGCTATAACATTGGCGGCCTTCGCGGAAACACCTGCCGCAGGCAAGATCGCTCCCAAGCCTCTTTACCGCGATCCCGTCCACGATGGCGCCGCCGACCCGACGCTCATCTGGAATCGGGCGAAACACGATTGGTGGATGTTCTACACGAACCGCCGCGCCGATCTCGATACGCCGAATTCGAAGGACGTCACCTGGGTGCACCAGACGCGCATCGGCATCGCGATTTCACAGGATCAGGGAGCGACGTGGAAATATCACGGGATCGTGAAAGTTCCTTACGGCCAGCCGGATTACACGCACTGGGCGCCCGATGTTGTTTATCAAGGCGGTCTATATCACATGTTTCTGGTGATCGTCCCCGGTACGTTCACGAATTGGGACGCGCCGCGGTACATCATCCATCTGACTTCGTCCGACCTCGAGACGTGGAAGTTCCAGAGCAAGCTCGATCTTGCCACCGATCGCGCGATTGATCCTTCGCTCTTTCATTTACCGGACGGGACATGGCGGCTCTGGTATAAGGATGAGCGAGACCACAGCCACATCCATTACGCGGACAGCAAGAATCTGAATTCGTGGACACCGAAGGGCGCCGCGATCATCGATCGCAGCAGCGAGGGACCGAAGATATTCTTCTGGCACGGGCAGTATTGGATGGTGGTGGATGCGTGGAACGGCCTCGGCGTTTATCACTCCGACGACGCGCTGCACTGGGCGCCGCAGAAGGATCTGCTGTTGGGCACACCGGGCCACATCGCTACGGACCGCTCGATTGGGCATCATGCGGATGTGGTCGTGAATGGCGATCGGGCGTTCCTTTTCTATTTCACGCATCAGCAAGGCGCCGATCTGGTCCAGACGCTCTCGCACTCGGCGCGGCGGTCGGTGATCCAGGTGGCCGAACTGGAGTTTGTGGACGGAGAGCTCACGGTCGATCGGGACAAGCCAACGCACGTGCTTCTCGGAACACCCCGCTGAGACGGTTCGCCTAAACTTTGGCCAAATGATGCGGCAGCCCGAGGGTGAACCGGATACGGTCGATTTCCTGGAGCGGCTTCAGAAACTCCGGTTCTTCCAACGGCCACAGTTGCGCTGGCGCGGCCTTTGAACCAGACGCCAACAGCAGGCAGTTCACGGCCCGCCTTGCGGCTTCGTTGGCCGCCTCCATGCACGCGATGTCCGTGTACGTGCGCACGTAGTCGGATGCCAGGAAGAAGTTCTTCAGTTCGTTCTGTGCTTCTGGCCGGTGTTGCAGCGAACCGGCCGTATTGATCAACAGAGGTTCGGCGTTCGTCGCCGAGCCGGGGTTGGGAAATTCGATATCCGGGTCGAGAAACCAGCTTAAAAGATTCGCATCGTCAATCGGCTTGGAGCCGTTGTCATTCAAGTGCTGCTTGAGTTGGGTCCAGACCTCATCTTTGATCTCGGCCGCGCTGCACGCGTGCGCCGGTTTACCGAACACAACGCCGGGCGCATCCCAATCGGAAATATCGACGGAGAGGATTCCGTGGACCGCGCCGTTTCCATATTGCGACAAGTCCACATTCGTCCAGAATTGCCGCTGCGAAATGGATGTGAGCGCCCATGGCGAGTCGAGGTAAATCGTATGGCCATTCACCAGCGCTTCGTCTTTCGCAAGATAGAACTGAATCCCGTTCATCCACCGCGTCTTCAATTTGTCCAGATTGGCGAGTGAGGGCGCTGCGCGTTTGAGATCGTTCGTCACAAGCGGCATCATCACTTCCACGGGCAGGGCCGCGATGTAATAATCCGCCGTGACGGCGGCAGGTTCCGACGACGTTTCGACGGTGGCGCCCGTTATGCGCGTGCCATCTGTCGCAATACCGGTCAGCTTGGAGCCGGTGTGGAATTTGACTCCCAACGTCTGCAGATACTGCGTCCAGGGAAAGATCCAAACGTCATTGGTCGGGCCCGCGAGCAGGCGGTCAAAAACGAAGTTAGGCGCAATCAAACCATACAGGAGTTGTAACTGCGTGGCTCCCACCGTGCGCGTGCTGCTCTCTTCGGCCCGCATGGCGACGAGCGAGCGCGTGAGCCCTTGCCCCAAATAGGCCTGGTAGGCTTTCGACATGCGCGGAGCGCCAATAAAATCCCACCACGCGATGTTTTCATACTGCGTGAGGCGGCGTTCCTGGCAGCTCGTGGCCACCATTAGCAGACAGTTTACGAAGAAAAGCATTTCGTCCACGGGAACGCCGAGCGGCGTAAAAAGCTCAACCAGAAGAACGCGAAGCTCTTCGAGTGTCGTTGGGCAACGCGCGACCCAGGTGATCTCGGTCTGCCCGCTTCGAGCCAGAAGGATGCGGGTGGCCACACTCAGGTTGTCGTACGTGTTGCCGTGCGCCCCGTAGGGTGTACGGCGCATGGTATCCGTGACGTGCTTATAGAAGCCGGGAAAAAACCGGAATCCATGTTCGCCAGGAAGAGGGAGCCGGCTGCCGGTGGCGGAGTCCGGCACGGGAATACTGCGCGCCTTGCCGCCCAGCACCGGTTTACGCTCGTAGACATCCACCTGGAAGCCGCGCTCGGCGAGTTCATGCGCCGCGCTCAATCCGGCAACGCCGCCGCCAAAAATCGCCACTGTCTGTTGCATCCCGTTATTCTACGCTGGCCCGGGCGTCGCAATCCCCGGGTTTTTCCGTGATTTTCCAGCCACCGTAACTTCCTGGCGCTTTCGCGCGAAGCGAGAGATCGGCGAGTGGAACGCCCCGGAGCACTCAGCTTCGCCCAACTCCTTGATGGAATATGATCCACTAACCGGATTTCTGAGTAAGTAAAACCAATTCATTTCTGCACAGCACAAGATGCCGCGCCGCAAGATGTGTTCCGGCAGAATGTCTGCCGGCCGGCAAAACAAAGAATCTGGACGAACCAGAAGAGCGATAAAATATCGAATGAGAAGATGTCACGCGACAGAGGAATGGCAAGACGTCGCCGATAGCGCCGCTCTTCTTGGGAGTTCCGGCGCACTGTGAGGTTTACCGTGAAACAAGCGAATCCGTTCTCCCCGGTTTCGGCCGGCGTTCCGCGCCGGGCATTTTTGTTTATGCCATTTGCGTTTGCCGGGCTGGGCGCCGCGTTTTCTTCGCGCAAGGTTCACCCGATTCCGGACGCGGCAGCGAACGGAACGGGTCGTATGGTTCGCCTGGTGCTGTTTACAGATCAGGGCGAGCGAAAGGGGGTTGTCGAAGTGCAAAAAGTGCAGAAAACCGATGCCGAATGGCGCGCGCAGCTTTCGCCGGAAGAATTTGAAGTGACCCGCAAGAAAGGCACGGAGCAAGCCTTTACCGGCCGCTACTGGAACAACCATGAACCCGGACTCTACCGCTGCGTGTGCTGCGGCAACGCGCTGTTCCGCTCCGATGAGAAGTTTGATTCCGGCACCGGATGGCCCAGTTTCTGGGCGCCTATTGCCAAGGAGAATGTCGAGACCCAGCGCGACTCCAGCGCCTTTATGGATCGCGTCGAAGTATTGTGCAGCAAGTGCGACGCGCACCTCGGGCACGTCTTTGATGATGGACCAGCCCCGACCGGCCTTCGCTACTGCATGAATTCCGCTTCGCTGGCGTTCATCAGGAAGGCCTAGAGTCTCCCCCGTGGCGGCACGGCGTTGGCCAGTTCGTCACCAGAAGTACGTGGCGATGACCTTCGGTGGTCCGGCAGTGCCTCCCACCAGGGTGGTCTCGATGACTACCTGGATATTCTTCCCATACCACTGTGCCGGAGCATGCTGAAATGCCAGCTTCATGTACGCATTGTTAGTCAGAAAATCTCCGGCGGCCATAGTCCCCATGTAAGTCATGCCGGCTACCGCAATGACGGTCTTCTCGGTAGATGGATCGAAGACACGGCTCACGATCGCATATTCGGCTGGCCGTGTTGCATCCTGCGATACGGAAGCGACAACTGTTTTCGGATTCTGGCGGTCCAAAACCTCGTACGTATGGTGAGCAGCGTTCTTACTCAGGTAATATCGCAGCCCGCTGGTCAGGCCCTTGGTCCAGCGGTTGTTGAACTGGCCGATCAGCACCGCTGGACGTCCGCGCAGATCGTAGTAAGATGCGATCCGGTCACCAAATACCTGGAAAGGCTTACCCTTGCGGGCCAGCAATTCGGCCATTCGCACCGCAGCCATTACATCGCCGAAGTAGAAGTAGCGATTACCAGCGGACTTCAGCTCGGATAATTTGACGGACGTACTTTCACGAACGCTATCGGGCGGTGGTGGCGTCGAGTCGGTTCCCACCATTTTCTGGTTCAACTCATCCACTGACGCGCCGTCGAACATATAGATCCTCAAAGGCTGCCCGATACAGATGACAGCATCACCATGGTCCGTCAGCAGAGGAGCCCAGAAGGCATCCAGTTCGGTGTGTCGCCATTGTGAGTATAACCACGTGCCAGTCACAAGGAGCGGCAGCAATCCCATGGCAAGCCAGACGCGCCGCCGGCGCGGTGCGGCATTTTCGGCAAGAGGCTGAAAGCTTTCGGGAAGAGGAATCGCCGGCTCAGCACCAATTGGCTGGGGCGCCGGTGGAGCGGGCCACCGGAACTCCGGAAGATAGGCGCCCTGCGGCAGCAGAAAACGAAGCTCCTGCTGGTGATCGGGCTCAAGATAATACTGAGCGAGGCGCTTGCGGACCTCCGCGGCCGTGGTCCGGACTACGGAATCGTGATTTGTATCATAGTCCGGATGACGATGAAACACTTCGATACCGATAGTCCGCTCTTTTACACGGTCCAGCGATCCGTCGAGGTAAGCCTCGACGACATACTTCAGCAGCAATTGGCAACGTTTACTATTGCGGATATGAGTACATTCCAGCAAACGCTGGAGTTGAAGCCGAACTGCCTCGGCATCCGGAGCGCAACGCTCCGCAGGCGCAGCAAGAGTGCCACCGTCGTCTGAAGAATGCCCACTCACCTCTGACATGACCCAAAGATCAGTTGCGATTCTAACATAACTTTGAACGTAGAGTACGTCTTGAGCCCGGAGTTGTTACAACCGTCCTATCTTGCGCATAAATAGAGACTTCTGCGCGCCTATACGTTTCTCGGGGCCTGCAAGGCGTAGACGGAAAGGTGCAGGAAGCCTATCATGACGTAGCTCGTTCAGCTTCGCAGTGGGATTCATCCAGATTAGTTCGAGGAGGGCTTACATGAGGTGGAGTGCGCTCGTTGTTTTGACCGTGGCGATGTCCGCAGGCTTGTTCGCGCAGGAGTTTCGTGGAACGCTCAGTGGGGGTATCTCCGACCCCACCGGCGC
This sequence comes from Bryobacteraceae bacterium, assembly GCA_035550475.1. GTDB lineage: Bacteria > Acidobacteriota > Terriglobia > Bryobacterales > Bryobacteraceae > DASZPB01. The sequence goes on from DASZPB010000044.1 coordinate 138,466, forward strand.
CATGATCGCCGGGGCGAAAGTCTCCGTCACGGAAACTCATACCGGCACGAAGACTCAAACCGTCTCCAATGATGCGGGGCAATACACGGTGCCGTTCCTGGCGCCGGGCGATTACGACATCGATGTGGAGGCAACCGGTTTCAAGGAATCCGTGCGCAAAGCGATCCATTTGGGATCTGGTGATCATACGGTCATCGACTTCAAGCTGGATGTGGGCGAAGCCTCGCAGACCGTGGAAGTTACCGGCGCGGCGCCGCTGATCAATTCCGAAAACGACTCCGTGGGACAGGCCGTGACCACCAACGAAGTGGAAGACCTGCCGCTCAACGGACGCACCCCACTGGTGCTGGCGTCGCTGTCAATCGGAGTCATCGGCGTTGGACAACCGGGCCTGATTCATCCTTTTGATAGCGGCGGCGCAGCCGGCTGGAGCATCGGTTCCTACGCGCAGACCAATGAGATCCTCATCAACGGCTCGCCCGATGCGACCTGGGATGGGCGCCTGGCCTTCAGCCCGCCGCAGGACGCGGTGCAGGAAGTGAGCGTCCAGGCCTTCAACTCCGACGCGGCTTTTGGCCATACGGGTGGCGGCACCATCAACCAGGTCATGAAGACCGGAACTAACAGCCTGCATGGTTCGCTTTACGAGTTCAACGAGCCGAACACACTCACGGCGAATGACTTCTTCAATAATCAGAAGGGACTGAAGAGTCCGCTCACGCACTACAACCAGTACGGACTCACGGCAGGCGGACCGATCTTCATTCCTAAAGTTTTCGACGGCCGGAACAAGTTGTTCTGGTTCTTTGCCTGGGAGAATCTGAAAGACAGCCAGCCGAACGCCAACTTCACGACAGTGCCGACTGACGCCGAAAAGAACGGTGATTTCTCGCAGATCCTGGCGGCGGATAAGACCCAGCTCTACGACCCGTTTACGGCCGTCCAAAACGGCACCGTCATTAGCCGCACGGCCTATCCGAACAATCAGATTCCCAAGAGCGAGTTGAACCCCATCGCTCAGGCGTACATGCAGTTTTATCCGGAACCGAATGTTGCGCCCACCCGGCCTGATGGTTATCAGAACTTCGGAAATAATGCGACCACGAACGACGACTACAACAATGAGCTGGGGCGTCTCGATTACAACATGAGCAATTCGAGCCGCATGTTTTTTGACATCCGGCGCACCGGATATAGCCAGATCAAGAACAACTACTTCAATAACATCTCCGAAGGCTCCATCCTCTTCCGCAACAATTGGGGAGGAACGGTGGATGAAGTCTACACTGTGAATCCTTCGAACGTGATCGATCTTCGCGTGAACTTCACACGCATGGCTGAGGCACATGCCTTGCCGAGCTCCGGTTACGATCCGACCGCCCTGGGGTTCCCGGCATATCTGGCCGGCAACTCGGAGTACCTGCAACTGCCGGTGATCAGCTTCAGCAGCACTTCCGGTTTCCAGAGCCTGGGAGCCAGCGGTGCGAACACGATTCCATCGCAGTCGGGGCAGATCTTCGCTGATTGGATGAAGATCCAGAGCAATCACACCCTCAAATTCGGCGTCGATATGCGGCAGTATCGTCTCAACACATTCACCGCCGGCAACGCCACCGGATCGTTCAGCTTCAATAACAGTTGGGTCCGGGCCGCCAGCAATTCCAGCTCAACGGTGGCGACGGGCCAGGATCTTGCCTCCTTCCTGCTCGGACTGCCCGCCAGCGGCACCTATGATTTGAATACTTACGGCTCGTGGTATTCGTACTACTTCTCCGCCTTCGCGCAGGACGACTGGCGGGTGAAGCGCAACCTCACCATCAACCTGGGAGTCCGCTTCGACCATGACGGTCCGTATCACGAAAAGTGGGGCCGCACGGTCACCAACTTCGACGGTTCGGTTACAAGCCCGTTCAACGCCGCGGCGGCTGCGGCCTATGCACAAAGCCCGATTCCACAGATTCCGGTGGGCAGCTTCAATGTGCGCGGCGGCTTAATCTTCCCCAGCTCGAACAATGCGGCCGTGTATGAGAACACTTCGCATCCGGTGAGCCCGCGCATTGGTCTTGCCTGGACGCCCGACGCGCTCCACGGCAAGACAGTGTTCCGCGCAGGCTTTGGAATGTTCGTATCGCCGGTGACCATTTCGACTCTGGCGATCACGGGCAGCTACTCCACCAACCCCATCACGAACCAGGAAGGGTTCAGCCAGTCGACCGCAATGACGGTCACCAATGACAACTTCCTCACACCGGCCGCGACGCTGAGCGACCCGTTCCCGAGTGGTTTTCTGCAGCCGGCCGGTTCGTCGGCCGGCTTGACGACCTTCGCCGGACAGAACGTTTCGTTCCTCAATCCGGAAATGAAGAGCCCGTACTCGCTGCGCTGGAACTTTGACATTCAGCACACGCTCAGCCCGAACCTGATGCTCGAAGTGGCTTACATCGGTAATCACGGTGTGCATCTGCCGGTCGCGGTCACCCAGGTCAACGGCATTCCGCGTCAGTACCTGAGCACGCTCGGAACCCGCGATCAGGCTCTGATCACCGAACTGACTTCCTCGGTGGCGAATCCTCTATACGGCCTGGTCACGTCCGGAACGCCGGCCGGAAAAACCACGAATCCGGCGCAGTTGCTGGCCGCTTACCCCCAGTTTCCGCTTGGATACAGCGGTGGGAACTGGAGCGGTGGTGGCGGCGTCCTCGAGCAGAATCTCAGTGTCGGCAGCTCCTACTTTGACAGTCTGAATGTGCATCTGCAAAAGCGGTTTTCTCAGGGTCTGTCGCTGACATTCAACTACATCTATTCGCGGTTGATCGAAAACGATTCCTGGCTGAATGACACGGACCCGCGGCCGGAAAAGCGCGTTTCTCCTTCCGACCGTCCGCAGCGTGTCGTAGCGGCTTTCAGTTACGAACTGCCCTTTGGTCCAGGCCGCTTGTTCCATGTTCAATCGCATTGGGCCAGGCTGCTGGCCGAAGGCTGGCACGTCAATGGCGTGTATACATTCCAGGTGGGCGCGCCCATCACCTGGGTAAACGGAAGTTCTTCCACGCCGGGCGACTACATTTACTTCGGTGGGCCGCTCAATCTCAACAATCGCGATGTGAATGGCACGGCATTCGACAAGTCGGTTTTCGATACCAACTCCGCCGATGCGCTGAACTACCACATCCGCACGTTCTCGACCACGTTCCCGAACCTCCGCGCGGATGGAGTCAATCAGCTCGATGCATCTATGCTGAAGCGCTTTAACATCACCGAACATAAGTATTTCGAGCTGCGGGCTGAGATCTACAACGTGCCCAACCACCCGGTCTTCGCAGCGCCGAATACGCAGGCTACCAACTCCGCCTTCGGCACCATCACGGCGACGGCCAACCGTTTCCGAATGGTCCAGTTGGCAGGCAAATTCGTTTTCTAGTTCGGCAGTCGGGGCCGCGAGAGAATCGCGGCCCCACCCATCTCTTCGATTCCGGCCTCTTACTTTTGCGACACCACCAACGGCTCACTCTCGTGTTTCAATGAGCGCAAGCGGCTCGTGTCGATTCCCGTGCTGTTGACAACCGTCACCGCGGGCCCCTGGCCGGTATCGATGATGACGTCCTGGAATGCCACATCGCGCGCGTTGGTTACCTTCATACCGGTCTGCGCTTGAATGTGCACGCCGTTGAACGTCACGTCTTCAATCGGCATCTCTTTGAGTCCCGTGATCTGCCCTGCGGTTTTGGAGCCGCGGGCGGTGATGTTGCTGAAGTGAAAATCGCGAAAGCGCGGAGTGCCGTCATTCACCGCGAACAGGTCGCCCGGTTTGTCGCTTCCGGAATAGAAGGTGGTAATCGTGAAGGCGCTCGAGACCGCCTGCATGACGATGTTCGAAACCGTCAGCCCCTCGACCACGCCACCTCGTCCGCGCTGCGACTTGATCCGGATACCGCTATCGGTCCCCTGAAACACGCAGTTGCTTACCACAACGTTGTGAACGCCGCCGGACATTTCACTGCCGATGGTGACTCCGCCATGTCCGCGCAGCATTACGCAATTGGTGATCGTGATATTCTCATCCGGCTTGCCCATGCGGCGGCCCGGTTCGTCCCGCCCGGATTTGAGCGTGACGCAATCGTCACCCACATCGATACGGGAATTAAGGATCTGCACATTGCGGGAGCTCTCCGGATTGATGCCATCCGTGTTGGGTGAGGGCACGGGATTCTCGATGGTGATGCCGTCCACGCGCACGAATTCGCAGAGCAGAGGGTGGATGGTCCAGGAAGGCGAATTGATTAGATGCAGGCCCTCGATTACCACGCGTTTGCATCGCACAAAGCGGATCAGTTGCGGCCGGCCATAGGGAATCTCCGCCATTGCCGCCAATTCCTCGGGTGTGCGTTGATTGCGGGGAACCTTGAGGCGATTGGGCCAGCCCATGCGGCGCCACCAGTTCTGTCCCTGGCCGTCAATAGTGCCTCGGCCGCGAAGGGAAATGTCCTGCGCGTCTTCGGCATAAATGAGCGAGGAGTACTCCTGCCTGCCTGGCGTGAACACATTGGCATGGAGCGGATAGTCGGCGGGGTCGGGACTTCCGAGCAGCGTAGCCCCCGCTTCCAGATCCAGACTGACTCCGCTCTGCAGCGTAATGGCGCCAATGAGGTAGCGCCCTGGCGGCACATACACCGTACCCCCGCCGGCGTGCGAACACGCCTCAATGGCGCGGTTGATGGCGGCGGTGTCCTTTTGCCGGCCATTGCCAAGAGCGCCGTAATCTTTGACGTTGAAGATTTCAACCGGTGTGGCGGCTTCCATGGGAAGAGCGAGCAGCGCGAGCAGACTGAGGTGCACGAAGTGACGAAGCATTCGTCTATTATGAAACGGAAATCGGGCAATAGTGGGCGCGGGCTGGCGAGTTGCTACCGCTGCGGCACGGGGATCTGATCCACCACCTCGATGCCGAAGCCTTCGAGTGCAACGATTTTGCGCGGGTGATTCGTGAGCAGGCGGATGGTGTGCAGGCCCAGGTCCGAGAGGATCTGCGCGCCGATACCGTGTTCGTGCTGCAGGTGGTGCTGGCCCGTGTCACCGGCAAACTGCATCGGCTCGCGGCCGTGCGAAGCCATGCGGTCTTCGCCATCGGCTTCGCGCTGCATACGGAACCCGGGTCCGGTCTCGTGCAGATAGACCAGCACGCCAAGGCCTTCTTCAGCGATCATGCGCAGCGAGTTGCGCACCAGATGTCCGCAATCGCAGGATGTGGAGCCAAAAACGTCACCGAAGACGCAGCGCGAATGCATACGCACCAGCACATCTTCGCGTCCGGCTACTTCCCCGTACACCAGGGCCATATGATACTCGGGGTTGAGATCGCTGGCATACGCAATGGTGCGGAATTCGCCGAACTCGGTGGTGAGGCAGCCCGCCGCCACGCGCCGCACGAAGCGCTCATGCTTCATGCGGTAGCGGATCAGCTCCGCCACGGAGATCATCTTGAAGTTGTGACGCGCGCAGAATTCCTCGAGCTGCGGCACACGCGCCATGGTGCCATCCTCGTTCATGATTTCGCAGATGACGCCGGCCGGCGTGAGCCCCGCCAGACGCGCCAGATCCACGGAAGCTTCCGTCTGCCCGGCGCGCACCAGCACGCCGCCTTCACGCGCCCGCAGCGGAAAAACATGCCCGGGACGTGCAAGGTCGCCCGGGCGGCAATCCGGATCGATGGCCGCAAGAATGGTGCGGGTGCGGTCGGCTGCCGAAATTCCGGTGGTGACGCCTTCGCGCGCATCAATCGATTCGCAGAACGCGGTACCGAAATTCGATGTATTGCGCGGGCTCATCAAGGGCAGCCGCAAATAGTCGCAACGCTCGGAAGTGAGTGTGAGGCAGATCAGGCCACGCCCGTGGGTGGCCATGAAATTGATGATCTCGGGCGTCACCTTTTCCGAGGCGATCGTGAGATCCCCTTCGTTTTCACGGTCTTCGTCATCCACCACCACCAGAATGCGTCCTGCGCGGATTTCTTCGATGGCTTCGGGGATCGAAGCAAACGGCATGATTCAATTGTATCCATAGGGCCGGCCGCGGCAGTATAAGCCGGCGCTGCGTCGCTACGTTAAGATGGTTTGCTAGGCGTAGCCGGGTTGCTCGAAAACGCCGATCTCGCTCATGCTACGGTATTTGCCGGCCATCCCGAATCTGAACATCACCGGTATTCTGGACATCCTGGTGGTGGCGGTGCTGGTTTACCAGGCCCTGATGGTGGTGCGTGGCACTCGCGCGGGGCACATCCTGATCGGCATTTTCATGATGGTGGCGCTTTATGCTGTTGCCTCGTGGGCGGGATTGCAGGCGCTGCGCTCGCTTCTCTCGTTTATCGTTCCCTACATCGGCCTGGCGATCATCGTTCTGTTTCAATCGGAGATTCGCCGGACGCTGGCGCGATTGGGTCGCAAACGTTGGTTCGGGCAGGGCTTCCATCTTCCGGAATCATTTAACGAGATTCTGCTGGCACTCGACCAGCTTGCGCAAGAAAAGACCGGAGCTCTGGTGGTGCTGGAGCGTGATATTGGGCTTCGCACGTTTGTCGAGAGCGGCGTGCGGATGGACGCGCGGCTTTCGCGCGACCTGTTGCTCACGATATTTATTCCCGGCAGCGCGCTGCATGACGGCGCCGTCATCGTGCAGAAGGACCGAGTAGCGGCCGCGGCCTGCTTCCTTCCGCTGACCACCAATCCGATGGTCTCGCTGAAGTTGGGCACGCGGCATCGCGCAGCTATCGGCATTACCGAAGAGACTGACTGCCTGGCGCTGGTGGTGTCGGAAGAAACAGGCCGTATTTCGGTGGCTGCTTTCGGTGAGTTGATCCAGGGCCTTTCGCTGCCGGAAGTAGACGAGCGCATCAACCGGCACTTCGGCGTGGAGCGCCCCACGCCCATGCACATCGACGAATTCCCGGCGGACATTCCGTTAGCGCAGGAAGCCAAACCCGCGGCCTCCGAACCGAGGCCCGTCGACCGGGTGAAACAGCCATGACGCGCACGCTGAAGTGGATCCTCGGTCTGGTGTTCCACAATTTCTGGTGGAAGCTGTTGTCCCTGGTGATCGCCGTGGTGCTTTGGGCGCTGGTGGCGAGCGAGCCGGAGTTGGCGACGTTTGCCACGGTCCGGCTGGAGTTCAAGAACCTGCCGGAGAACCTGGAGATTGGTTCCAGCGCGACGGAAACCGTGTCGCTTGAACTGCGTGGTCCTTCCGGAGAATTGAGCAGCCTGGGCGAGAGCAAGCATCCCTCCGTAGTGCTGGATTTGGCAGGCGTACAGCCGGGCATCCGCACATTTACGGTTGGTGACGGAAACGTAAAGCTGCCGCGCGGTATCCGCATGGTGCGGGCGACACCTTCCGAGGTTCGCTTCGATTTTGAACGGCGCATGGTCCGCAGCATTCCGGTGGAGGCCCGCTTCACCGGGGAAGGGGAAAACGGATATGTGGTGGCCGGTTATACGGTAGATCCGCAGATGATGACTATCGTCGGGCCGAGTAATCACGTGTCTCTCATTCGCCGGGCAATCACCGACCCGTTGGATGTCTCAGGCGTTGTGGGCTCTACTGTCATGCGCGTCAATGCCTACGTGGAAGACGCCTACGTCCGGTTTCAGACTTCCCCCGAGGTGGCTGTTACAGTGACAATGAAGAAGAGATGACAGGCGCGCACACGGCCTGATCGGAGGAATGGGAGTGGGAAAAGAGCTGTTCGGTACGGACGGGATTCGTGGTGTTGCCGGTGAGTATCCGCTTGATCCGGCCACGGTTTTTGCATTCGGCGTCGCGCTGGGCGAGGATGCGACGGCGGCTGCGGGCCGGCCCGAAATTCTAATTGGCGCCGACACGCGCGAATCGAGTCCGTGGATCGCGGAACTGGTTGCCGGCGGGCTGGAAAGCCGCGGCGCGCTGGTGCGCTATGCGGGAGTGATCACGACTCCCGGCGTGGCTTATCTGACGCGCACGGGCACATTTCTGGCGGGTGTGATGATCTCTGCTTCGCACAATCCTTACCAGGACAATGGCATCAAGGTTTTCGGCCATACCGGATTCAAGCTTCCGGATGATGAAGAGCACGCGATTGAAGGCGAAATCTTCCGTCTGCGTGGTGAGGACATCGAGCCGCAGCCATCACGACTCACCGTGGAGGAGGACCTGGCCGGCAAGTACCTGGACTACCTCGCTTCCACTGCCACTGAACGCTTCGACGGCATGAATCTGGTGGTGGATTGCGGAAACGGCGCGGCTTCGCGGCTGGCGCCGGAACTGTTCAGGCGGATGGGCGCGCGCGTCACAGCGATCCACGTGGAACCGAATGGCCGGAACATCAACCTGAATTGCGGCGCGCTTTATCTCGAAAGCCTGCGGGAAGCCGTGCTGGCGAATCATGCCGGTTTCGGAGTCGCTTTCGATGGCGATGCGGACCGCGCCATTTTCGTCGCCGCCAACGGCAAGGTCATCGATGGCGACGCGGTTCTGCTAGCCGCGGCTCGGGCGTTGAAGGCCGCCGGTCACCTCCCGGGCGACACGGTCGTAGCCACAGTGATGTCGAATCTGGGCCTCGAAAAGGCACTCGAGCGGGAAGGCATTCGTCTGCTGCGGACACCGGTGGGCGATAAATATGTCCTGGAGGAAATGGTTCGGCGGGACGCGGCGCTGGGCGGCGAACAATCGGGCCACGTGATTTTCCGCGAGTTCGCCACTACAGGCGACGGCATCCTGACCGCATTGCGTGTGCTCGAAATCGCGCATCGCGCCGGCAAGGGATTGGATGAACTGACGAGCGACTTACAGGTCTATCCGCAGAAACTGGTGAACGTGCGTGTCAAGGAAAAGAAGGCGCTCAATGAAGTTCCGGCAGTAGCGCGCGAGATTCGCCTGGTGGAGGAGACGTTCGCCGGTAGAGGGCGCGTGCTGGTGCGATTCTCGGGGACCGAGCCTCTGGCCCGCGTGATGGTGGAAGGGCCTGATCTGGAACAGGTGGAAAGCTTCAGCGCGCGCATCGCAGACGCCATACGCCGCGAAATGGGCGCGTGATCCGCCATGCGCCGGCGGTTGTTCTACAGCGACGATCGCGTGATCCCGCTGCCGCCCGGTCACAAATTCCCGATGCGGAAGTACGCGCTGCTGCGCGAATTGCTGGCTGCTGACGGCCTCTATGATTTCGCGCCTGCGCCACTGGCTGACCCGGCCACGATTGCATTGGCCCACGACCCGGCATACGTTGATGGTTTCTTGAATGGAATTGTCGAAGACCGCGCCATGCGGCGGATCGGCTTCCCGTGGTCGGAACACCTGGTGCAGCGCACCCTGGCGTCGGTGGGAGGCACATTGGCTGCTTCAGTCGAAGCCATGACTAACGGTTTCGGCGGCAATCTTGCAGGTGGCACGCATCACGCGTTTCGCGCGGAAGGGGCGGGGTTCTGCGTCTTCAACGATCTGGCGGTTGCGATTCACGCGCTGCGCCGCGATGGCCTTGGGCACCGTGCTGCCGTGGTTGATTTGGATGTACACCAGGGCGATGGCACCGCCAGCATTTTCGCCGCCGATGACGACGTGCTGACCATTTCTCTCCACGGCCGGAACAACTTTCCTTTCCGGAAACAATCGAGCGATATTGATATCGACCTGCCGGATCGTGCGGCCGATACCGAATTTCTGGCGATGCTGCGTGAAGTGTTGCCGCGAGTTTCCGAGTTTCGCCCCGATGTTCTGTTCTACCAGTCGGGTGTGGATGGGTTGGCATGTGACCGCCTGGGGCGCTTGGCGCTGACACACGAAGGATTAGCCGAGCGCGACCGCATGGTGTTTGAAATGGCTTACCGAGAGCAACTGCCGATCGTAGTAACTCTGGGCGGTGGTTACTCCGAGCCGATTGGTTTGACCGCTGAGGCCCACGCGAACACATTCCGTGCCGCCGCGGCGATTTTCGGTTCAGGGTGAAATTGCGCAGGCACAGAGCGTGTGTAAACCATTCCGTGCCGCGCGGAACGATCTTTGCTTCGCACACGTCCTACTAATTGGGGCTCCTTAACGAGTGGGCTGCGCGGATGAAGTTTCCACGCGGACCAGCCGGCGGACGTCATCCTCCGAGCGTCCGCCGGACCTATACCCGGCGCAGAACCAGCGCGGAATTCTTACTCCCGAACGCAATGCAGTTGGCGACGGCATGCTCGATGTGGAGCTTGCGACCGGGGTCGGTGACGTAATCGAGATCGCATTCCGGGTCAGGTTCATCCACATTAATCGTAGGCGGTACCACGCCATCCCGCATGGCCAGCAGAGTCGCCGCTACGCCCGCCGCCCCGCAAGCGCCCTGCGGATGGCCGATCAGACTCTTGAGCGAAGATCCGGGAAGCTGATACGCGTGGCTGTTGAAGGCCAGCTTCACCGCGCGCGTTTCGATGCGATCATTGAGTTCGGTGGAAGTGCCGTGGTAGTTGATGTAGTCCACGGAGCCAGGCCCGATGCCCGCTTCCTTGAGCGCCATGCAGATAGCGCGCGCGGGCTCTTCTCCGCACTCTTCCAGCCGCACGCGGTGAAACGCTTCGCAAGTCGAACCATAGCCGGCAATCTCACCGTAAATGTGTGCGCCGCGCGCACGAGCGCGCTCCATCTCTTCGAGAACGAAGAACCAGGCGCCCTCGGCGATTACGAAACCATCCCGGTCGCGCGAGAAGGGCCGGGAGGCTCGCTGCGGTTCATGGTTCCATCGTGTGCTCATGATGCGCATCAGTTGAAAGCCGCGCAGGATGAGGGGAGCGATCGGCGAATCCACGCCGCCCGCCACCATGGTGTCGAGCATTCCGGAACGGATGTTGTGGAACGCATAACCCAGCGCGTCTGTGGAAGAAGTGCAGCCGGTTGAGACAATATGGCTCAAGCCGCGAAAGCCGAACCGCATGGAAACTTCGCTGGCCAGTGTGCCGATTGTTCCTGTAGGAATCGTATAGACGCTGCACTGCTTCTGCTTGCCGGTGTAATAAAGCCGGTATTGTTCCTCCGTAAAGTCCTGGCTGCCGCCACCGGAGCCGACGATCACTCCGATGCCGCGCAGTTCCTCACGGCTCATGGAATGGGCATCGACACCGGCATCCGCCAGCGCTTCGGCGACACTGGCCGCGGCCAGAGGAACTGCCCTGGAAACGTGAGGCCGGTCCTTCGGATCTACGTATCGTTTTTCATCAAACTCGTCCGGGACCTCGCCCGCTACCTGTACGATGAATCCCTCGGGATTGAAGCGGGTGATCCGGCGCACGCCGCTGAGGCCACTGCGGGTAGCTTCCCAAAAACGTTCACGTCCAATACCATTGGGGCTGACCGCACCGATTCCCGTGATGACTACCCGACGCATGGAGCTCGCTTTGCCATTGTTCTCTAGTCAGTATAGGCTGAATTTATGAGTCCTGCCACGAAGAATCAGCGAACCGACACGCTGTCGCTTCTTCTGGCCGGTCTCGAAGCGGGCATGGCAGGCGCTTTCGCCATGCTGCTTTGGCTTGGACTCAGCTCCGCCTGGTCGCACCGGAGTTTCTGGACGGCGGAAAATCTTCTGGCCACTGTCTTTTATGGCGATGCCGCTATCCGCCGCGGATTTGCCTGGAGCACGGTCACCGGGCTCGCGCTGTATGTCTCTATCTACAGCCTGCTGGGCGCAATGTTCGCGGTCGCCATGCGCGAGCGGCTGCCGAGAATGCGGCTGGGGCTGATCGCGGTTCTATTCGGGCTGTGCTGGTATTACGTTTCGTTCGGCGTCATCTGGAGACACTTGAGCCCGCTGGTGACGCTGCTCCACGTTCAGCGCGCCACCATCCTGGGCCATGTGATTTATGGGATCTTTTTAGGCCGGTTTCCCGCTCATCTTCCGGTAGAGCCGAACGTCCTCACTGTGGAGGTGCCACAACCGGTAGCTTTTCCCGAGGGTTCCGGCGAGCCTCCTTCCTTGCCGGAGCCGTAGAAACGCGGGCAGCGCGATTATTGCGCCAGTTCGACTTCGATGCGCTTCGCCGTAGGATCCAGTTTCACAATGCGGAAACTGCGGATTTGGCCCGTGCGCACCGGTTCCCGCCGCGAGGAGGAACCCGTGCCGGACGATCCGCCCTTCCACTTGGCTGCCAGCATGGAGCTCAGCGAGGAAAGATCCGCCGGGCCATCGGCCGGTTTCTCTTCCGGCGTGGTCTCGGCGGCGATCCGGCAAACGGCGTGGATGCCCTCGCCCAGTTCGACGCGTCCGCGTCCGCTCGATACGTCCGTCATACGCCCGGTGACCACATCGCCTTCTTTATGTTCGGCAATGTACTCATCCAGGCTGGTCGGCACGAGCTGCTTCATGCCCAGACGAATGCGTCGCTTTTCGAGATCGATTTCGAGCACCTGCGCTTTTACGGTTTGGCCCATCTTGAGCACATCCTGCGGATGGTTGATGCGCTTTTCGGCACTGATGTCGCCCACGTGAACCATGCCCTCAACGCCTTCAGCAAGCTGCACGAACGCGCCGAAGTTCGTCATACTCGTGACTGGCCCCTCCACCACGGAACCAGCCGGATACTTCTGTGCCGCGTCGGCCCAGGGATCGCCCAGTGCCTGCTTGAGGCCGAGGGAAATCCGCCGTTCGACCGTATTCACGCCTAGGATCACGACATCCACCGTGTCGCCTGCTTTGACGACATCCGACGGCTTGCGCACTTTCTTCGACCAGGACATTTCGGAGAGGTGAATTAGCCCCTCAATCCCGGGCTCCAGCTCTACAAACGCGCCAAAATCGGTCACACGAGTCACGGTTCCGTGTACCCGTTCGCCCACTTTATACTTCTCGCCCGCAAGGTCCCATGGATGAGGCAGAAGCTGCTTCAAGCCGAGAGAGATGCGCCGCTTGGCGGTATCTACTTTGAGCACGCGGGCTTCCACCTGCTGGCCCACGGTAAGCACATCGGAGGGCTTGCTGATCCGGCTCCAGGAAATATCGGCAACGTGCAGCAGGGCATCGACGCCACCGATATCGACGAAAGCGCCGTAGTCGGTCAGGCTGCGTACCGCGCCACGCACCGTTTCACCCTCTTTGACTTCGGCGTAGCGCCGCTCCTTGGCCGCGCGTTCCTCTTCCTCCAGAACGGCGCGCCGATCGACGACTACGTCTTCCTCGCCCACCTCGAGTTTGATAATGCGGCAGCGAATCTCCTGGCCCACCAACTTCTCTACGTCGGCTGCACTACGAGCGCCACTGCGGGAGGCCGGCATGAAGGCACGTACACCTACGTCTACACTCAACCCGCCTTTGACGACGCCGGTCACCATACCGGCAATCGAGGATTTCTCCTGGAACGCATGCTCGAGGGAAGACCAGTCCTTTGGCCGCTCCACCTGGATGCGCGAGAGCTCATAGTAGCCTTCCGGATCGCGTCCTTTAATGGACACCGCGATCTTGTCGCCGGGCTTTACAGTCTCACCGGCGCTGACGAACACCGCCAGCGGAAGAATGCCTTCGGTCTTGAAGCCGATATCGATGAACACCGACTCCCCGGTGACCGCGATGACCGAGCCTTCTCGCCCCTGCTGGCCTTCTTCAGGCCGATGCGAATGCGACTGTTCATACTGCAAAAGAATGTCGCCGAATGACTCATTGGTGGACTGGGTTTCAGGGCTGGCAGTTTCATCCTGAGCCAGGGTACTAGGGTTGGACATGAGAGGTTCTATTTCATTGTGGCATAATCCCGACTGGGATAACACGCGTGTCCAACGGCCGTCCGCTTCGCTGGATTCACCTCTTTCAACCCCAGGATCTGGTCTGGGTTTTGCTGTTCGGCGTGCTTGCGGCAACCAGTCGCACCGGCGACGCATCCGAGTACCTTCTGCTTGCCGCTTTGGCCGCCGTGCAGGTGGTGGAACCGAAAACATCCTTCATGGTCTCGACGCGCGGCTGCGTTTTCTGGATCGTTCTGAAACTCGTTCTTGGATACCTGTTGATCGGTTACACATTCGGAATCAGCAGCCGTTACTGGCTGGTGCTGTTGCTGCCGATTGTTTCTGCCGCCACGGCCTTGGGTCTGTTCGGCACTCTGGTTTTCACCCTCATTACCAGCGGCGCCTACCTCTCCTTTCTGCTCTACATCGATTGGTCACAGTATGTCTTGGGCCCGGCGGAGCTACAGGAAATCGTGGTGCGCCTCGTTTTCCTCGCAATGACCGGCACGTTGGCCAATAGTCTGGCGGAAGATCTGCGCACGCAATCCGACAAGAATCGCCGCACCGCGGAAGAACTCGCCGAAGCGAATCTTCACATCCAACAGGCGGAAGAAGCAGTACGCCGCTCTGATCGGCTGGCGGCTCTGGGCCAGCTCTCCGCCGGTCTGGCGCACGAACTGCGTAATCCACTAGGCACGATCAAAGCTTCGGCCGAGATGCTGTCGCAATCGCTGAGCGCGGAAAACGAAGTCGCGCGCGAGGTGGCCGGCTTTATCACTTCAGAGGTGGATCGAACCAATTCGCTGGTAACGCGCTTCCTGCAGTTCGCGCGACCGCTACACCTGCGCCTGGAGCCTGCGGATCTGACACAGACTCTGGACCGCGCCATCGCCGAAGCGGAACGTGAAGTCAAGGGCGTGGTGATCTACAAGAATTATGCACCTGAAATTCCGCCATTCCCATTTGATGCCGAGTTGCTGGAGCGGGTGTTCTACAACTTGGTGCTCAATGCCGCGCAAGCCACTCCGGCCGGCGGCACGGTGACGGTGAAGACGCGCGCTGCCGAAGGAGCGGTCGAAATCGCGGTGATCGATCGCGGCCTCGGAATTGAGCCGAAGCTGCTCGAATCCATCTTCAACCCGTTTTTTACGACCAAACCGGCGGGCGTAGGGCTTGGCTTAGCCATCGTTTCCAAGATCGTCGATGAGCACAGCGGTAAGATAGCAGTGGAGAGCGAGCCCGGCAAAGGCAGCATCTTCCGGGTGCTGCTGCCGACTCATCGCTCCGGACCCTCCGCATGAAACAACGCATCCTGGTGGTGGAAGACGAAGAGAAGCTTCGCCGCGTCCTGGAACTGCAACTGGTCTCCGCCGGATTCGACGTGGACAAGGCGTCGAGCGCCGAAGAAGGTCTCAAGCTGGTAGACCGCGCTGCTCTTGTGCTCACCGACCTCAAGCTGCCGAAAATGGATGGGCTGGAATTGCTCGCTCAGATGCGGCAGCAGAACGCGCTGGTTCCGGTCGTTGTGATGACAGCCTACGGCAGCGTCGAGACCGCGGTGGAAGCAATGAAGGCAGGCGCCACCGATTTTCTCTTGAAGCCGTTTTCGCTCGAACATCTGATGACCGTCGTCCACAAGGCGCTCGAAGTGCGAGCACTGCGCGATGAGAACCTGCAGCTCAAAGAGGAACTGGGACGGCGCTACGAGTTCGATAACATCATCGGGCACAGCCCTGCCATGCAGGAGATCTTCGCCACCATCGAGCGTGTGGCTCCGACTCGTGCGACGGTGCTGCTGGCGGGTGAAAGCGGAGTCGGTAAAGACTTGATTGCGCGAGCCATCCACTTCCATTCGCCGCGGCGTGACCGGCCGCTGGTCAAGATCAACTGCACCGCCATCCCGGAAAACCTGATGGAGAGCGAACTGTTCGGCTACGAAAAGGGAGCGTTCACCGGCGCCACAGGTTCCAAGCCGGGAAAATTCGAGCAGGCCGATACGGGCACGGTCTTCCTCGATGAGATCGGCGATGTGCCGGCGTCGATTCAGGTAAAGCTGTTGCGCGTACTGCAGGAGCGCGAATTCGAGCGTCTTGGCAGCAACGTAACGCGCCACATCGATGTGCGCGTCGTCGCGGCCACAAACCAGGACCTTCGCGCGGCGCTCGAAGAAGGTACTTTTCGCGAAGATCTGTACTACCGGCTCAATGTCGTTCCGATGAATATTCCGCCGCTGCGCGAACGCAAACAGGACATCGCGTATCTGGCGAACCATTTCATCCGCAAACTGGCGCCGGATGTCGGTTGCCGCGTGGAATCCATCAGCGATGCCGCGCTTCAGAAGCTCATGGACTACCGTTGGCCCGGCAACGTGCGGGAGTTGGAAAACGTGATCGAGCGTGCTCTGGTGATGGCCACGGGCACGCAATTGCAAGCCGAGGACATCAAACTCGAGGGCGCGCCGCGGGTTCGCACGCAAGGCGAGGCGGCATTTCTGCCGGAGGGCCTGACGCTCGATCAGTACGAGCAGGAAATTATTCGTGAAGCTCTGCGCCGCGCCGATGGCAATAAGAGCCAGGCGGCACGGTTGCTCGGCCTCACGCGGAATGCGCTACGGTACCGCCTGACACAAATGGGGCTGGAAGCGTAACCGGCCCCGGGGCGCCTGGCGGAGGCCGTGGGGAACTTTTCTACCGAGCGGCGCGTTAATAAGGAAGCAGGCCTATCGTCCTGGATGATATGAACGCACGAATTCTCGCCGTTGCTTTCTTGGTTGCACCGCTGGTGGGCACAATGCCCGCGGCCGACTCACAACTGCTCAGTCTTGTAATGCCCGACGCAAAAGTGGTGGCGGGTCTAAACGTCACGCAGGCTTTGAGTTCACCTTTTGGCCAATACCTGCTCACGCATGTTCCGGGCGCCGATGCGCATTTTCAGGCATTAACCGCGCTGACAGGCTTCGATCCGACGCGCGACGTGACGGAATTGCTTTTGGCGTCAAACGGGGCTGCCGGGCAAAAATCCGGTTTGGTGCTGGCTCGCGGCAATTTTGACGCAGCCAAGATCGGCGCCGCGGCCCAGCAAGGCGGCGCATTGACAGAAACATACAACGGGGTCACCATCTGGGAAAATCCCAGGCGCGACAGCGGCGTTGCGTTTCTCGATTCGTCCTTGGCTGCAGCGGGCGACATTACCAATGTAAAGGCCGCCATTGACCGCCGGACCGCGCCCTCGCTGCTGGCAGCCAATCTGGCAACGCGTGTAAACCAGTGGAGCACTTCGGAAGACGCCTGGATGGTCACGACGGTCTCTCCAGAATCATTGAAGCCGCAAACGGGTACGCAGCCGCCTCCCAATGGCGTTCAGAATGTTTTCAAGAATGTAACGCAAGCCAGTGCAGGCGTGAAGTTCGGCGCCATAGTGACATTGAATGCCGAGGCTCGGGCAGACAACTCGCAGGACGCCACATCAATCGCGAACGTTCTGCAATTCCTGGCGAGCATGGTGCAGTCGCAAGCCAAGAATCCCGACGCCGCCGCGGCCTTGAAGTCGCTAGTGGTCAACACGCAAGGAGAGACGGTGAAGCTTTCGCTGAGTGTTCCACAAGAACAAATCGAGAAGCTCATCCCGCAGCGTCAGTTGCAGCACCGCGGAGGGGCGGCGCGGTCTCGGTCTGAATTCTAGGGATGATCTTACGGCTTTCAACGATCCGGCACGTGATTCATATGCATCTCGTGCCGGATTACCCCAATCTGTTGCGGACTCAACTTCGGCGGCTTTCCAGGAAAGTGACGACATGGCCGCGCAGCGCCGCTACAAACCGTTTAAATGTCAATTCCGGAACGGGTTGGCTCAATCTTGTCCGTGGCGAATTCGTCGCCAGAACCAGGCAGGCAGCGTTGTAGACTCACTCCATCACAAGGCGGCGGCACAGCAATTCGTACCGCTTGCTGTAAGATGCCTTGTCAAACGCCGGATCCACCTTGAAATACGGCTCCTTGTTGCGTACGGGAGCCTTGACTCTGCTGCAATCCTCCAGCAGAAAGAAATAACCCAGGAAGGGCGGTGGCGAATTTCCGAAGCGCCCTTCTCGAAACGCGACCCAGACGTCCGTCGCGCTTCCGATAGCTTCTTCTGAGCGGTTGTTGAAGTTGTTCCCAAATGAGGGGCCAACCTGCGATTTGAATTCCATTGCAGTGACGAGTTGCCCCTCCGAAATAACGATCAAGTCCCACTTTTTTCCCGCTCGATAGTAGCCGGGCAATTCCAGCGAGGTACGAGTTTTGACGTCCAGTTTCTTCAATCCGGCATCGCACAGGATGTCGGCAACCAGGATCTCCAGGGCTCCCATCTGCGAGCCGCCGGTGACCTCGCCCCGGGTGCCAGCATCAATCCTGCCGCCTTCAACCTGTTTTTCTTTGTTTTTGGCCCGCGCGTTCCAATAGCTTTGAACGGCTTCTTTGAGACGCTTCTCAAGATCCAAGGGCCGTCTCCATGTCATGCTCACTGATCCCGTAGACCTGAAGAGCGATTCGCGTTGCTTCCTCTCGATTGCGCTTGCGAAACGCGGCTCGCAGCCGGTCCGATTGAGCGCGAGACAAGGTCTCCGGCGCGGGGATACGAATTCGACGCAGGTACTGAGCCTGGAACCGCAGATAGCCACCGCGCATGCGAACGCCATAGGATTCGATAAAGAACTGCCCGATGCTCGACATCAGCAAACCACCGAGCACCTCAAGGTCCCAGTTATCCGACTGAATAAAATAGAGGTTGTGGTGCGGGTAGGTCTCGCCCAAGTCCAGAACCGGGTCAAGCACATTCTTAATGTCGGCGATATAGAGCTTTGGAGTCGTGGTGAGGCTGTGAGCGACGCGGTCTATGGTCTTATACCACCCGCGAACATTCTTTGCCGCTGTATGGCGTTTTCTTAACGCCGCTTCGTGCCGTTCAAAGTACGCGCGCAACCGTGGGTATTGAGCCAAGCTCACCAAGCCGGCGTCATCCCAGGGGTCTACCAGATAGTGACCGGACCACTTGAATGCGCCTTCCTCCAGATCCGCTGCCAGTGCCAGTCTCAGCAAACGCGAGGGCTCTACCAGGTCCGTATCCTTAGTGATGAAGACACTATCATTTCCTGTTGCGACCCCAATACCCACTTTGGAGTTCGATTCCAAGGGAGGAAAGCGGCTCTCAAGCCGACGCAGAAGCGTCAATTGTTCAGGCGAACGGCACGGCCAGGGGCCCGCTCCTTCAAACCAGGCGTCCACAAGAGCGGCGCGAACGCCTCGCGGCAACTCGGCAGGCAGGCGCTGAGAGGTTGCCGCGAGGGCTGCGGCGACTACCCCCGGCGCGGCATTCTCGACGTCCGGGCCAGCACTCGCAATCACAGTTGAACCCCGATCCTGCCGCCGTAGGAGAGTGATTGCCGGGTATGCGTCCACTTCTTCGTGGAAGGCGCCGGCATTATGCATTTCGATAACTACGTCGACGCTATAGTTTGACGTGATGAACTCACGCAATTCAGCGCCATATTGATTGCGCATCCAGCGATCCGCGCAAATGAACGCACATACGCCGCGTTTCCTAAGCTGTCGAAGGGCGGCCTCGAAGAATGCAACGTACAGGTCTGCCCGGCCGCGCATCGTGGAATAGGTAGATCGATATAGTGCTGTTGTTTCTTCGGGAATGTCCTCCAGACGAACGTACGGCGGGTTGCCAATGACGAAGTCAGCCTCAGTGTCTATGCTCTCAAACAAATAATCCCCGGTGCGTACCCAGTTTGTGGATAGCTGTTCAGCCACCGCTCGTTGCACTCCTCGGTCCAGAAGCGTCTTTTTAACCAGGGCTCGTGCGCGGGTTGCGCTGTCTTCATCGAGTTCGTAGGCTATCAGCGAATCGCGACAAGCTGAAACAGGCCGGCCGAGACGGCTACACGCTTCGATAAGCCTCTCGACCATGGGGCCAATGAAGGCTCCCTCGCCCGCAGAAGGCTCGACGGCCACCGCATCAACCAGATTGAGTTCCGGCCGGTACCCTGCCAAGTCCAAAAGTAAATCAACGACCCAGCGTTTCGTATAGACCACGCCTCTCGGCTCAAGGCCGGTGACCGGAGGAGAAGGGGGAATCAACGGCTGCTGAACACCACGGATTGTACGTACTGTGGCTCGGCTTGGCGGCACTGAGACCTCTTTGGTCAATCTTATCGTGCTGCGCTCTTCGCCGAATCGCAACTTTCGTTCGGTTGCCATTTCAGGTCTACCGTGCCGCGCTAGGCGCAGTTGTTCCCGCGGGGCACAAGTCCCGGTAGAACGGGCACCGGTGGCAGCGGTCTGATTCGATGAGTGGAAATTCCAGCTTGGCTTGTGCTTCCTGGAATTCCCGCACGAGCGTTTCAGGTGAATCGAGCAGCGACGGAGACAGGTCCACCGGGATCGCTTGGTTAGGGCGCAGAAAGTGCAGCCAAGCGCGATCGGGGGCGCGGCCGGTTACTTTTTCCAGGGCCATCGCGTAGAGTCGCAATTGTGGCGCGTACTCCAATGCCCGCTCGTGGGCTTCGGCGGTCGAGACGGCATCGGTCTTGTAGTCCACAATTGCGAGTTCGCCGCCTTCTTCGAACCACAGGTCTACTTGTCCGCGAACGATCAGATCTTCCACCGCCATCAGAAAATCGAACTCGCGCTCGATGCGCGTGGCTCGCGAGACGCGCCGGCCAAGCGGGCTTTGCCGGAAGACATCCGCCAGACGCAGCGCTTCCGGATCGGGCTGCTCCACCGGGTTGCCCGCCAGCAGCGCATGCACTTGCGTGCCGAACTCTCCGGCAGAAAGTTCGTCGCTGGTTTCTTCCATGGCGCGCGGACGGCCCTCAAATCCCAGGTATTGCGCCAGATAGTAGCGCCTCGGGCAGTTCGCGAAGAGTGACAAGCCGGTGACCGTGGCGTTGGCGTCCTGCTGCCCGGCGACGGGCGGCGGAATGAGGAGTTCAGGCGGTTCCGCGGCTTCCAGCGCCGGCGCGCGGCGCAGCAACTCAGGCGCCTTGTCAGTGACTAGTAGACGCAGTTTCCATTCCCGGCCATCGGGAGCAGTGCGCGTGAGAATCTCATCCCGCGGTTCATCGAACTGCAGGCCGAGACGGTTCGCGACTGCTTGATCCCAGTTGCCACCTTTTTTCCCATTCACCGTGAAGCTGAGCACCAGGTGCTGCTCGGCGCGTGTCATGGCCACATACAGCAACCGGTTGCCTTCCTCTTCTTCCCGCTGAGTGCGCTCGCGGCGAATGGCGTGTTGGAACAGGTCGTCCTTGCCGCTTCGATCGGCCGTGTCGCGCCACCGCGCCCCGATTCCGAATCGCGGAGAAAACGCCACCACCGGCGGCTCTGTCTGAACTCCTTTATGCATCGCGGCCACAAACACAATAGGGAACTCCAGACCCTTGGCGGAGTGGACCGTCATCACTTGGACGGCATTCGCGTCATCCTCCGGCGCGGCATCGGGTTCCATGGCGTTGGCGTTCCGTGCGAATTCGAGCTCTTCGACGAACGCATCCAGCGAAAAGCGCCCGACGGCGTCTCGCGCCTGGGCCAGGAACTTCTGGATATTCGCGTTCGCACGAGTGCCCGCCTCCGCGCCATAACCGCAATCGTCCATAGCGTCGAGCAGCAAACGATCGAAGGAGACGAATTCGCGGCGCGCGCGCCATTGCGCCAGGTTCGTGCGAAAACGATCGAGCTTCGCAAGATCCTCTCCAAACCGCGCGGCGGCCTCCGCATTCAAACGGGAGAGCGCTACGCCGAGGTTGTCTCCCATCAGCCGCAGACGCAGCAGCGCCTCGTCGGATGCCTCCACTAACGGCGAGCGCAGTACGGTAGCAATAGCGACCTCGTCCCGAGGATTGGCAATGACGCGCAGCAGGTGAGTCAAATCGTTCACTTCGCGCGATTCATAGAACCCTCGCCCGCGATTCACCACATAGGGAATGCCCGCGTCGTCAAAGGCCGCACTGAATGCGGGCAGAGGCTCGGTGTTCCGTAGCAGCACGGCGACGTCGCGAAACGCGAATTCGCCGGGGCCTTCCAGCAGTTCGAGAATCTGCCGCGCCACCATGCGCGGTTCGGCATCCGGCACGGTGGCCGCCAGCACTTCTACACAAAGCGGCCGCGGCGCTTCGAACTGGCGCCCAGCCGTCAGCGTGCGCGGTTCGATGCCCTGGGCGAGATAGAGTACGGTTTCGACAGCCCGCAGGATTTCCGGACGGCTGCGAAAGTTATCTACGAGATGAACGAGACGCTTCCCCGAGCGTTCGACAGCATCCCGGTAATCGCAAAACACCTGCGGCTCGGCGTGGCGGAACCCGTAGATCGATTGGTTGATGTCACCAACGGCGTAGAAGCGGTCTTCCGAACGCACCAGGCTGAGCAGCCGCGCCTGCTGACCGTTGGTGTCCTGGAATTCGTCCATCAGAATGTGGTCGAATTGCGATTGCAGCCGCGTGCGCGTTTCGGCACGCTCTTCAAGCAGCCGCACCGTATACTCTTCCAGGTCCGCGAAATCGAGGACACCCGCCTGCTGCTTGCGCTCCCGGTACAGGTGATCGAAACGGCCGAACGCGTCGAGAAGCAAGCGGCGCTGAGATGCGTATAATTCCGTGATCAATCCGTACCGGGCATCGTGGATCTGCTCCCGCAGAACTTTCACGAGCTCATAGGCGCCGGTGCCGCGCTTGCATTTCTGCAAATTCGAGGCGAAGGCATCGAGGGCCGCGAGACCCTGAGCGGCAGAAGCCTGTTGCGCCGCGGCTATTGCCCGCCCACAGTCGACAATTGAGGCAAGGTGCTCGCGCTGGGATGCGCTCCATCCAGCGAGGGGATCGCGCCGCAACTGGTCGAAGGTCGCGCAGATTTCGGCCAGCGTCACTCCGGGCGGGGCAGGGAATGCAGATAACTGTTCCACGCGCACACCGGCGCCGCGCATCGCGTCGTAGGCGGAAAGCGCGGCTTCTTCGAAGCCGCCCGACGACAGGCCGTAGATGAGCGACCGCACAGCCGCCGGATCTCGCTCGAAAAGCTCTTCCATGACGGCCGTCATGGTCTCCTGCTGCATGTGCAGCGAGTCGCGCGCGTCCATCACCGAGAATTCCGGGTCGACGCCGGCGAAGATGGCGTTCTCCTTCAACAGACGCGTACAGAATCCGTGAACCGTAGAAACCCATGCGCGCTCCAGACGGGCGCGCACTGCCGGATCACGCGCGAAAGCCTCCCCCAGCTTCTTGCGCATGTTCAGCGCGGCTTTTTCGGTGAACGTGATTGCCAGAATGCGCAGCGGGTCGATGCCTTCCGATACCAGGCGACGGAAGTATTCCACCAAAACTGTAGTCTTGCCCGAGCCGGGCCCTGCCACAACGCATCCGTCCTGATGGCGCCGGTTCACGTCGATAGCGTCAAGCTGAGCGGATGTGAAGATGGGTTCCCTCATGCCTCCTCCGCCATCGCTTCTTCTTCGCGCGCCGCCACGCGGCAAACGTCGTGGCAATCGCACCAGCGGCACAGCTTCAAATCAGCCGGCGATGGTTCAACGCGGCCGCTGCGAATCTCCGCGACCACTGCCAACGTGCGCTCTCGTGTAAGTTGCAGCCAGTTTTCCGGGAACGGCTCGCCTTGCAACGGCGCGGGCCCATCGCTCCAGCCGGCATATTTGACTTCGCCTTTCAACCCCACATAAAACATGGCTGCCGGCTGCTTCTGGTAATACTTTTCAGCAGCCATCAGGTAGAGCGGCGCCTGCAGCAGGTTCTGGTTGGCGAGCTTGCCCCGCGTCACCTGCGCGCGGCTGTACTTGTAGTCGATGACGAATGCGCGCTCGCCGGCGACATCGAGCCGATCCATCTTACCCGAGATGTCGAGCGATTCATCCAGGGGAAAGACGAAGAGATCCTCCAGGGTGGATTCAAAGCCGTCGCGCGGCCACCGTTTGTCCTGAACGAAGCGCTCGAGATCCTCGAGGATCGCATGGCGCGATCGCTCCGTGCGGTAGCCGCCGGGAATATGGTTCTCCTCGCAGTACTCCGCGAACACGCCGTCGAAAAGCAGGCCAATCTCACCTCGCTGCGCATACCAGAGAGCCAGCACAGCATGGACGACCGTTCCCTGTGCCAGGTTGTCGAAGCGTTTCTCCGGACGCGGAGGAGGCGGCTCCAGCCGCAGGATGCGATTCCCAAAAAACTGAAACGGACACTGCAGGTATGATTCGAGCGCTGTAGGCGAAAGCTTCCTGGTCCTCGCACGTAAAACTTCCAGCAGTTCCGGAGCGCGGATCGCGGCAGTGCCGCGCGGCGCCGGCACACTGCGCGGGCGCGGCCGCACGAGCCGCGAATCGACCGGCTCGCAGCCAAGCCCCTCCAGGAATAGCGAGGGCAGATGGCGCTCGCCGCGCGCGTCGAATTCGGGGTAGGAAAACACCACGAGATCTGTGCCGCGAGTGGCGGCGGAATCGAACAGGGCCCGCTCTTCGCGCTCCCAATCGGCCGCGGTGCGTACACGAATTCCGGCGGCATTCAATTGCCGGCGTGCCGCATCGGGAAAGAACGGGTCCTGATGGTGCAGGCGCGGAAACTGCCTCTCCACCAAGCCGCAGACAAACACCACGCTCAACACCCACTGGCGGGCTTCCGGCGCGCTCAGGACATGGACCACGTTGCGCCGGCCATCCTCCAGGCGCAGAGGCTTTAATCGCAGCACGGATTTGACCGCGCGCCAGAATTCGGCAATTCCCACGGCCCCATCCGGTGGCAGAGCGAGTGCTGCTTCCTCCAGCGCCTCATCGAAGAGATTCAGTACGGCGGCCTGACTGCGGCGCATTAGTGCCAGTTCATGGTACTCCCCTTCAGGCGGGCGAGCGGCGCGATAGAGATTGCGGAGCGTGCGGAAGCGCGCGGCCCAATCCTTGGGAATGAGCGAGAACAATCGCCATTCCTCCAGGCTGTCCAGGTGATCGATCAGGCGGATGAGACGCTCATCGCCCGAAGAGACGGCGTGTCCGTCCTCTCCCGCGAGAAGCGATTTCAACCCTCCCAGTCCGGCGCCCGGCATCTGCTCGCGGACACGGAAGTCGAAGCGATCCATGGCGGGTGAGTCCGTGAATCGCGGCGCCAACCGCAGAACGGCCAGCGTGGCGGTGTGGTCCCAGCCGCCAAGCATCGCATCGACGGCTCCGCTCAGAAAGCGGATAGCAGCGTGTTCCTCCAGGTTGGAATCGAAATAGAAATGCGCGGGAATGCCGAAGCGCGCCAGCGTGGAGCGCAGCACTGGCACATACGTTTCGGCCGTACGCACAACAATGCCCATTTCGCGGAACCCCCGTCCGTTCGCGGCCTGTTCCAGAATGCGGCGGGCGATCTCTTCGGCCTCGCGCTCGATTCCGGGTGCGCGCGCGAGCGCCAGGGCCGGCGCGGGCCGTGATGCCGGGAATCGTTTCTCAACCGCACCAGCCGACAGTAGACTTCGGTGTAAGTCTTCGGTGGCATCGCTTTCGGCGAGTGTTAACGTGACGTCCGCATGCGCGGCGAGTGCCATGAGCACACGCAGCTCGGGATCGGGCAGAGCGTGAAAGCCATCGAGCCAAATCGTGCGCACCCCACTCGCTCCCTCCGCCTCAAGGCGCGCGGCGGCGTGTTCCAGGCGCTGAGAACGCAAAACCAAGCCGCGTCGCCGGAGTTCGCTGTCGACTTCGCGATAGACAGCAAGAAATGCAGCCGCAAGGGGGGAGTCCGGCAAATTTACAGCCAGACGCGCGCTATCGCATCCCGCTGAAGCGAATTCATTGATCGTGTGCGCGAGCGAGGCGCAGAAACCCCGCATATGCGCTACGCGCTTGAATTCGGCGTGGTCCACGCGCTTTACCGCCTCTTCCACAATCAGGTAAAGTACCGTGTCCGGAACCTGCCGCACGCCGGTCGCCCAGGTGTCAACAAACCCGGAGAGCGTTTGGATGAGCCTTCGTGGAAATACAAAGCCCTCGCGAGCCATCAGGTTCTGCAAATGCTGGGCCATGGTGGCGGTGGGAACCAGTAGGCGGACGGCGAAATCGTGGATGCGCAGAGAATCGCGAAAGCAGTTCAGGATGTAGGAGGTCTTGCCGGAGCCCGCAGGGCCGATGATCAGCCGCATTTGGACATAGTGTAGCAGGGGGCGAAAAGAAAGCGAAAGAGAGCGAAACTGAAAACTACGAAACGCGGCCTGCCGCGATGGTAGGCCGCGCCTCTTTGTTATGCCTTGAGGTAGGGTTTCAAGAACGTGTTCAGAGCTTCGTGGATGAATTTCTTCTCGGCTTCATCCAGTGGTGGTTCGCGCCGATTGCCGCCGCGGCCGCCACCGCCTCCGCCGCCCATGCTCATCCGGCGCGTCTTGGTCGTTTCTTTGAATACGCCGCGCGCGATGAGCACGTAGTTGCTCGCGCCCGGAATGGAATCGAACGCCAAGATTCGGCCGAACATATCGAACGCCTGGTTGTGCTTACCTGCATGCCACAAGTCGAATGCGGATTCATACAGGTCGGCCAAACCCGTGGTTGGGCAGTGACCCGAAAATCCTAAACGCATCTCATCGATCATCGTCCTTACGCCGTTGCCCGAAAAAACCGCCAGTTTATCACCGGTCCGCTCGCGAATCTGCGTGATCCGTTCCAGTGGGATTCCGGCTTCGTCCTTGACGACGCGCATGGTGGGGATCGTCTTGAACATCTGTACAATCAGATCCACACTCATATCGCCCTGGCTCTGGACGAATAGCGGAAGGTCGGTGGCCTTGCCGATGGTCGAGTAGTATTCGATCATCGCCTGGTCGTTCGCCTTCTCGGGTGGAAGCGATACAATTGCATCCGCGCCATGGCTGGCGGCGTGTTTGGCCAGCATGATGGATTTCTGCACGTCGCCGCCAACGGTCTGCACGCCGATGACGAGCGCCGTGCGGCCGCCCTTACCGGCCGCCAGAATTGCTTCGGCGCCGGAGAGCCGCTCGGCTTCCGTAAGCCCCGCCCAGCCGCTCGCAATCTGCGGCCAGACGAATCCGTGCACCTGTCCGCGATTGCAGAACTTCACTTCGTTCGCCAGGCACTCCAGATCCAGTTTGTCGTCTTCGGTGGTTGGCGTCTGTCCGATGGGGAAGAGGCCGCGCAACGGCTTTGAACCAGCCTTCTCGGCCGGCGCGGATTCACCGCGGCGGGCCAGGGCCAAGCCGAGCGCGCCCCCACCTAGCGTTTGTAAGAACTCCCGCCTACCCGCTCCGTTGAGAAACGGTTTAGTCTGCATGAATCAATCTCCTCTTTTCGTCTCCTGTTTCCGCATCGCTTCGATTCCAAAGAACCGGCTGCGGAAACCCTGCGCTAGCGGTCAATTCGTTTCGTCATCTTTTCCAATGCCGCGCGATCGAGCGGATAACCCAGGCCCGGTTCGGTCGGCGCCATCACGTAACCATCCTTGTCGATCCGGAATTTCTTTTCGATGTAGGGGCGGTCCACCAGATTCGAAGGGTGCGGCATCTCGAACCAGAAGGCGTTCGGGAGAGCCAGTTCCAGGTGGAAATGCACTGCGAGGTCGTAGGGATTGCCCCAATTGTGCGGTGTGCATTCCAGGTTGAACGCGTCGGCGAGCATGCCCACGCGCATCGATCCGCTGATGCCGCCGACATTGTCCGAGATCAGCCGGCACACATCAAGCGCTCCGCGGTGAATGTACTCGGCGTAATCGGAAATGGACATCAGAAACTCACCAACGTGCAGCGGCAGATCGAGAGCCCGGTTCAATTCCACCAAACCCTCGATATCGGTCGTGCGGATCGGATCTTCAAACCAGGCATAATCCAATTCATCCAGCAGGCGGCCGACCTTCAATGCCTCGTAAACGTTATACCGCTGCACCGGGTCGTGCGCCAGCACGAAATTGTCGCCTACTGCTTTGCGCACTTGCCGGATTTCTTCCATGTGCCCGATGTAGGTGGGAATGGGCGGGCCGTTCTTCATCTGACCGCCGCCCGGATGGATCTTGTAGCCGCGATAGCCTTCCTCTTTCGCCTTCGTTACGTCCGGGACGTAGTCTTCCACGTTCTCCAAGTGCAAGGAACTGGCGTAGGCGATCATGCGGTCTTTCGTCCCGCCGAGTAACTTATAAATCGGCCGGTTGACCGACTTGCCCAGGATGTCCCACAAGCAGACGTCGGCTGCGGCACTATAGAAGTTCGGCCAGGTTCCGGTGTTGCGGTTCCCAAATCCACCGCCACCGCCTCCCTGCCTTCCGGCACCTGCGCCGGCGCCCTGTCTGCCGGCGCCCGCACCAACGCCAGGCCTGCGCCCCGCGCCACCGCCCCCTCCCGCGCGCCCCGCGCCAAAACCTCCGCCGCCGCGCCGGGTGTTTCCATCAAATCCATAGGTCGCCTTCAGGCCTGATGTTGCGGTGAGGGTGGGAAGCAGATCGAGAACATTCTTGCCCACCAGATTCGGCTTCGCCCAGTCCAGCCAGTTGGGCGTGGTGCCGCGATTGCCAAGAGTATAGTTCCCCTCGATTCCGCTGTTGGTCACAACCGAGACAATTTCGCCGGTCTCGGTGCCGTTCAGACGGCGAAGATCGCCCAGGTCGGTTACATATACTTTGACTTCTTTAATGGTGAGGTCGGGCAAGTCCGCCGGTTTGACGCCGACTGCCTGCGCGGCGGCAAGCCCCGGGTCCGCCAATGCCACCGCCCCCGCCATTGTGCCCGCGGCGGAAGCGCCGAAAAAATGACGACGCGAAATCGTTTTTTGGGACATCTGATCTCTCTCCTCTAGCTGTTCTCACTGCTCATCCGCCGATACTCGCGGTCTAAAAAGACAGCTTCAACGCGAACTAAATCCGCCGCGAGTCCAGGCGCGTCGAACTAATCACTTCGTAAGTCATGCTGCCTACCGTCAGTCCGGGTTGACCGAAGACCATCCGCGGAATTTGTGGACACCATCCGCTGGGTATTCGTGTTGAACTTAGTAACTGGAACTGCGACTCCGGAGACGATCCCACCCGACGCATCCGAAATCGTGCCGGCAAGCTCTGCCGTGGGTGTCTGAGCCCAGGACACGATCGCGAACAGAACACAAAATAGCGGAGCCTTGGCCCGTATGAACATGGGACCTCCCCTCTGCTCTGAACTTCACCGTGGAAGGAACTCTACCAAGTACAGATCACAGTGTCAAGCACTGCGCAGAATCCAGTGTGCAAAATGCAGGGAGCCTGGCAACAGGTCCTTGATCGACATTTGGATCGACGTGTGAGAAAGTCTGGGAAC
This sequence comes from Bryobacteraceae bacterium, assembly GCA_035550475.1. Lineage (GTDB taxonomy): Bacteria > Acidobacteriota > Terriglobia > Bryobacterales > Bryobacteraceae > DASZPB01. The sequence goes on from DASZPB010000044.1 coordinate 167,466, forward strand.
GTCGAGCTTGACGGGTCGATGTACTGAGAGAGCTTGGTGCCCGGGGTGGGAATCGAACCCACACTCCCGTTGCCGGGAAAAGGATTTTAAGTCCTTTGCGTCTGCCGGTTTCGCCACCCGGGCATGTTGGTCACAGATGCTTCGATTTTATCCAGCCGCAGCGTGAATGCCTTGGAAATAGGCCACCGTATGCTGCAGGCCCTCTTCCAGCGGCACCTTCGGCTCCCAGCCTAACAGTTTGCGCGCTTTACTGATATCCGGTTTCCGCTGCTTCGGGTCGTCTTCTGGAAGCAGTTGGAAGATGATCTCCGAACGGCTGCCGGTCATGCGGCGAATCTGCTCGGCAAATTCCAGGATCGTCATTTCCCGCGGATTGCCCAGGTTCACCGGATACCGTTCGTCAGAAAGCATTAACCGGCAGAGGCCATCGATGAGATCGCTCACGTAGCAGAAACTGCGGGTCTGCGAACCGGAACCGAAGACGGTCATTGGCTGCCCGCGCAGCGCCTGGTCGAGAAAAGCAGGGACGACGCGGCCGTCGTCGAGCTTCATGCGCGGGCCGTATGTATTAAAGATGCGCGCGATGTTGGTGCGAACCCCATGTTTGCGGTGATATGCCATAGTGAGCGCTTCGGCGAATCGTTTGCTCTCGTCGTAACACGAGCGCGGGCCGACCGGATTCACGTTGCCCCAATAGGTTTCGACTTGCGGATGCACCAGCGGGTCGCCGTAGCATTCCGACGTGGAAGTCACCAGGAACCGCGCGCCCTTTTCGAGCGCCAATTCGAGCATGCGCCTTGTCCCGATGGAGCCGACGTCGAGCGTCTTGATCGGGTGCTCCAGATAGTCTTTGGGGCTGGCCGGCGACGCCATGTTGACCACGCAATCCACCGCGCCCTCGACCGCGAAAGGCTCCGTGATGTCCTGCTTGATGAATTGGAAGCGGGACTCGGTTTCGAGAGTGACGAGATTCCGCGGCGTACCGGTCAGGAAGTTATCCAGAGCCAGCACGGAATGGCCGTCCGCGAGCAGCCGTTCGCACATGTGCGAACCGATGAACCCCGCGGCTCCTGCTACGACGATGCGCAAATTCCCTCCAAACGTTTCATTCTAACCGAGGCAGCCTCGCACTCGCGTGCTACATTCAAAGCGGATGTTATGACGAACGCATCGTGGGTGGAGCGAGCCATTCTGTTGGTGCTTTTCGCCGCATCCATTGTTCTGTTCTGGCTGCGATTGCGCAAGGTGGTGCGGACCATCGCGGGTTCCCGTCCCACGGCCGATTTCGATCTTCAGCCGTTGGCGCCGCGTATGCGGCAATTCCTTTGGGAAGTGATGCTGCAGGGCAAGGTGATCCGCCAGCGGCCGCTGCCCGGCGTGGCGCACGCCTTCGTGTTCTGGGGCTTCTGCGCATTCGCGCTGGTGACGATCAACCATGTGGCATCGCCGTTCGGCGGGCAGTTCCTTTCGATGGATACATCGTTCGGACGCTTCTACCTCATCTTCGTCGCGGTTTGGGCTGTGGCGGTAGCTGTGGCGATTGCCGGATTGTTCGTGCGGCGCTTCGTAGCGCGGCCAGCGTGGCTGGGTGAGTTGTCGGCGGAATCGGGCGTGATCGCACTCCTTATTTTCCTGCTGATGGTGACCTACCTGGGCGAGTTGTATTTCCACGAGACGACGACCGCGGGCAGGGCGAGCTGGTGGCTTCACACGCTGACGCTGGCGGCGTTTCTCCCCTTGATTCCCCACACCAAACATCTTCACCTGGCACTCAGCCCCATCACGGTATTTCTGCGCCGCAGCGGCTTCAGCCGGATTCCGCCGCTGGCCGGAGATGAAGAATTCGGCCTGGATACCGGCAAAGATGTGACGCGCATTGATGCGCTGCAAGCTTACACGTGCGTCGAATGCGGGCGGTGCACGGAGCACTGTCCCGCATACAACACCGGAAAGGTCCTCAACCCGAAGGAAATCATATTAGGGCTGCGCGGCTACCTGAACGAGTTCGGTCCGGGTGGCGAGGCTCCGCTGTTGGGAGCGCATATTTCGGAAGAAGCCACCTTCCAGTGCACGACGTGCGGCGCGTGCGAATTTCAATGCCCGGTTGGCATACAACATCTTCCGGTGATCGTCGGCCTGCGGCGCGGCGCGGTGAACACGGGCAAGTGGGAGAACGAATACGGCACCAAGCTGTTCCTGAACCTGGAGCGGCATGGGAACTCGCTTGGTTTTCCACCGTCCGAACGGCAGCAATTCATCGAGAAAAACCAATTGCCCATCTATGACGGCACGCAGGAATACTGCCTGTGGCTGGGCTGCATGGGCGCTTACGATCCGCACGGCCGCGAAATTGTGCTGGCGCTGGTAGAAGTACTTCGGCATCTGGGCGTGACGTTCGGCGTGCTGCGCAAAGAAAAATGCACGGGCGATCCGGCGCGCCGTTTGGGGAACGATCTCGCCGTGTCACAAGTGGCGGAGACGAACATCGAAACTTTGCGCGCGGCCAAAGTGGGCAAGATGGTGTCGATTTGCCCGCACTGCGCGCGCACCATCAGCGAAGACTGGCGGGAGTTCGGCGGCACGTTCGCGATTGAACATCACAGCGAGCTGCTGGCGCGCTTCGAGGAAAAGCTGCCGGGCTCGCCGGCAACGCGCGATCAAGTGGTCTTCCATGATCCGTGCTATTTGGGGCGATACCGCAACGTGTATCAGGAGCCGCGCGCGGTGATCGAGCGTTCATCGGAAGTAGTGGAACCGGGCCGGACACGCGAACGGTCGTTCTGCTGCGGCGCCGGCGGCGGCCAAATGTTTCTCGGCGAGGAGAAGGGCAAACGCATTAACGTGACGCGGGCCGAAGAACTGGTGGCGACCGGAGCGCCGGTAATCGGAACCGCGTGTCCGTTTTGCCAATCGATGTTCCGCGACGCATTGGGAACGGGGATGGCGGCGACGCCTCCCAAGCTGCTCGACATCGCGCAGATCGCAGCGGCGGGCATTTCTCCAGTGCAGCGGGAAATGCAAGGCTGACATCCGGCTGCCGGATGCTATAATCGCAATGACCCGGGGAACACCGCATCATTGCTTCCGGAACTTTCTCATCGAACGGGCGCGTAGCTCAATTGGCAGAGCAAGTGACTCTTAATCACTAGGTTGAAGGTTCGATTCCTTCCGCGCTCACCACCGAAAACACAAGACAAATCCACGTTAGCGGAAGGTGGATCTCCGGCCTTTTATTCGGAGTCCGGGACCGGTAGTATGCGCGCGAGTTCGTCCTCAATGTCGATCTCATAACAGCCCGAAAGGAAAGCCACTTGCGAACCGACCGCTCCGCGAAACTCTCCGAGCGCGGCAAAGAATCCGAATGCTTCCACCGCCCCGGAACTGGAATACAGACGACGGCTGCCCTCGTGCTGGGTTTTATCCAGGAACTTACGGCAGGCGGCACGCATTGCGCGGAGTGGCCCCAGCAGATCGGCACCATCGTCTTGCTTTGCGATCTCATCAGTCAAGAATCTGCGGATTTCAAGCACGGACCGAACACAGTGCTCCGGTTCTTCCCATGCGTAATCGTTGTAGAGAACGCGGCGGTCTTCCAGGAACCGGAGCACGCGGCGAGCTACTTCGGTGTCCATCGTTCGCGGCGCCCATTGCACGCCGAACGACACTATAGAGATCCCATTTATCCGATTAACAGCTTCTTTCCAATTCATCTTAAGAAAGCGTAATGCATGGCGCTGCCGAGAGAGGTGGTCTATCTCTGGGCGGCCCACACGAGGCTGACCAGCGTGCGCTAGGTCGCTGACCGCTTGAAAGGTTTGCGATTATAGGCAAACTTCTTGCGCGCAGCCTTGCGGTCAAATTTCCAAGCGATCTTGACGCGATTCCGGTTCATGCGGCGGTTCCAAGCTCTGGACTCAGCCTTTAGCGTCT
>DASZPB010000045.1:0-139801 GCA_035550475.1 Bryobacteraceae bacterium
TTGGCCTTCTTGAGGGCATCCAGCCGGTCTCGCTCGGCCTGGTTCATCAGTAGCTGTCCTTCGTCCACCCCTCAGGCTGGACCCTGTCAATAGGACATTTCTACTTTGCCCAAATAGGACATTCTCACTTTGCTGCGACACCGGACTCCGGCTCCCCTGCCCTGTGCCGCGCTTCCTTCTAAAATGTGTTCATGTGCAAAGCGATGGTCTTCTTCCTGTTGTCGGCTGCCTGGCTTCGTGCTGAGGTTTACCCGATGACGCTGCGCCAAGCCGTTGAGACGGCTGTGAAACAGAATCCCGATATCGCGCTGGCGCGCCTGGATGAAGACAAGGCGCGGCAAGCCGTGCGGATCGCGAAAGACCCATTCATTCCACGCCTGGTCGTGGGCAGCGGCCTCGCCTATAGCAACGGATTCCCAATGAGCATCGAAGGTTCGGCGCCAAGCGTCATCCAGGCCAATGCTACTCAGTTTCTGTTCAACCGGCAGCAGAATTACGCCGTGGCGCAAGCCAAGGAGAATGCCCGCGGAGCAGCGCTGGGGACCACCAGCAAGCGGGATGAAATCGCGTTCCGGACCGCGTCCTTGTATCTAGACGCCGAACGCGCCGCGCGCATCGGCGCTCTGGCTCAAAAAGATTCCGAGAGCCTGCAGAAGGTTTTCGATTCCGTGCATGCCCAGGTGCAAGAAGGCCGCGCGCTGCCTCTGGCTGAGAAGCAGGCCGCTTACAACGTGGCGCGCGCGCGCCAGGTGGCCGAAAACCTCGCCGATGATCAAGCCACCGCCGAAACGTCGCTGGCCATGGTGCTGGGTTTCACGGCGGAAGACCGTGTGAGGCCGGTGGAAGAGGAACGTCCGGCGCCCGAACTTCCGGAATCGCAGGAACAGGCGGTTGTGATCGCCCTCAAATCGAACAAGGACCTGCGACGCCTGGAATCTCAGATTGTTGCGAAGGGCCTGGAGGCACGAGGCGAGAAGGCCGCCCGCTTGCCGCGCGTCGACCTTGTGGCGCAGTACGGCATGCTCGCCAAATTTAATAACTACGATGCTTTTTTCCGTAAGTTTCAGCGCAATAATGGACAGATCGGCGTCTCGTTCCAATTGCCTTTATTGCCCGGGCCCGGAATCAGCGCGCAGGTAGCCACAACCGAGGCCGATATCTCCCGCCTGCGCATTCAAACGAATAATACGCGAAATCAAATTACCGCGAATATCGAACAGTCGTTCCGCGACTTGAAGAAAGCGCAGACATCCGCCGAGGTGGCACGCCTTGACCTGGACGCCGCGCGTGAACAGCTTTCCGTGGACTTGGCGCAAATGCAGGAAGGCCGCGTTACGCTGAGCCAGGTGGAGCAGGCTCGCATCGTGGAGAACGATAAATGGATCACGTTTTATGACGCGCAATATGCTATTGAAAAAGCTAAGTGGGCCGTGCTGAGCCTGACCGGCGGATTGATGGCGTCGGTGGAGTCATTGCCCGAAAGCGCGTCCCAGCCTGCGCCGCAGAGCCGGACCAACCCGAATTAGCTGGGGCGCACGTACGCGGATTCTCTAAATGTCGAAACGGTTCGGACTGGCGCTCTTCCTATTGCTTGCTGCGCTCTTCCTGATCGCAAACCGCGGTGCTTACCACGGCTACTTCCAGGACGACGAAATCGATAACCTGAGCTGGGCTCCCAACCTCACAGTTGGCGAGTACCTGGCAGGTCTGGTCACGCCGTGTCTGGAGCCAAATAACTTCCGGCCCGTGGGTCACGCCTACTTCGGCGCCGCCGGGCATGTCTTCGGCTTGGACTTTTCGAAGTATGTGCTCGTCGTGCAACTGCTGCACCTGTTCAACGTCTGGCTGATCTGGGTGCTGGCGCGCAAGCTGGGCGCTTCAGTAGTTGCGGCCGCGACCGGATGCGTTTTCTTCGCTTTTCACATGGCGCTGTTCGATGCCTTCTGGAAGCCGATGTACGTCTTCGATGTTTTGTGCGCGACGTTCAGCCTGCTCAGCCTGCTGTGTTATGCCGCGCGCCGGTGGATACTGAGCTTCCTCTGCTTCTGGATGGCTTATAAAGCCAAGGAATTGGCGGTGATGCTGCCGCTGGTGCTGGTCTGCTATGAGATGTGGTTCGGTGCGCGGCGTTGGAAACCGCTCATCCCCTTCTTCCTTGTATCCATTTCGTTCGGAATCCAGGGCGTCGTGTTCAATCCCAACCACGATAACGACTACACATTTTATTTCACACCCGCCGCCTTATACCAAACCAGCGTCTATTACGCGGGACGCATATTTCTTGTGCCGTATCTCGGTTTTGTGGTTCCGCTGGCGGCATACTTCGCGCGCAAGCGCCGCGTATGGTTCGGCCTGGCGATGATGGGGCTGTTCTTCTTTCCGCTGCTGTTTCTGCCGGGCCGCATGTTCAGCGCCTATTGCTATGTTCCCTTCGCCGGTCTCGCCATCGCGTTTTCCGGTGTCGCCGAAATGGAGCGCTATGCCGCGCTAGCTATGTTCTTCCTCCTGTGGGCGCCGCTGGACTACCGCACCCTTCGCGCCAATCGCCGACTCACGCTGGCACGGGACGACCAGGCACGCGAATACATCTCCAGCGTGGGTCGCTTCACGGCATCGGCGCCTCCAATCAAAAAGTTTGTTTATGACGGTTTGCCGGATGGGTTTCACTCGTGGGGCGTCAGCGGCGCGCTGCGCTATTTTCTCCAACGCGACGACTTGGAGGTCTTCGAAATGCATGACCCCGCCGCGACAGACGCGCTTCACCAGGATGCAGTCGCACTGATGACCTGGGACGGAAGCAAATTGGACCTTGTGGCTCATACACCCGGCAGACCGGAGGCTTCTTACATCGAAATGAACGGCAGCACGCCGGTGTGGCAGCTTTCCGACGGCTGGTTCGGCCTCGAAGGCACCTTCCGATGGACAGAGCCGCTAGCAAAAGCACGAATCCGTAGACCGTCCGGAGCGCGCGTTTTCGAACTGCGCGTCAATGTAGGTCCGGACCTGCTGAAGAAGAACGGGCAGGCGACGGTGACGATCAGGCTGGATAATCAGGAACTGCCGCCGCACCGATTCGCCAAAGCCGGGTGGCAGACCGTGCGCTGGGACGTGCCTCCCGCGCCGCCCGGCATCGTGCAGATGACGTTGCGCGTCGATCCGCCTTATCGGCCCTCCAGTGAATCACGGCTGTTGGGAATTGCCGTGGGCGGGTTCGGGTTCCGCGATCAGTAAGTATGGCGGGTAAGTAAAGCGATGCGTAGATATCTGCTTCACCGGCGAGCCGAAAGGGCATCGGCGCTCTTCTTGTAGTCGGTGTAAGTAATCTCTTCGTCGAAGTTATGGTTGAAAAAGACAAAAGTCCGGGCAGAAGCTTTCGCGGAAATGCTCTTGGGCACCCAGTCCCCGTCAGGAAGTTTCTGCTGCTCAATGATGATGTGCGAACCCTTTGCCAGCCGCGCGATAAAAAATCCGAAGGTCACGGTATCCATCGAAATCGCGTCGGCCTTCACCCATTGAACATCCTTTTGGTCGATCCACAATTTGCCGCGCATCTTCGGAAAGGCATGGGCATAGCGTGATCTGGGCTGAAAACCGGGCCGCGGCGTAGCTTCCAGGACCCACGCCATCCCGGTCGGCAGTTTCTCCCGGCCTACAATGCGGAAGTTGAAAGCGTCGGCCACTTCCTTCATGTAAGACCGCGCGTTCAGGTCCTTACGGAACCGGCGCCGCTTTTGCGCCGGCGACTCCGCCTGCCGCCGCTCGAGTTCCGCCTCGGCTTTCTGCTTCTGATCGGCAGATACCGGCTCGCCATTCTGCTCAATGATCTCGTCATAAGATGTGTTATAGCCGAGTGGAATGACGCGATAAAGATCGTCCTCGCGGCTGCGGACTTTACCGTTCGAATTGAACTGCCGGTCAATATCCCGCTTCAGGCAGGAGTAAGAAAACGATTGCGTCCAGGAACGTTCGCCATTCGCGATGGATTGCCGGACCAGCGCCCTCGGATTCACTTGACCGAAGAGCCACCCGGCCGACAACAACAGAACCAGAAAGGCGCGCATACTTCTATTGTTGCAATTGCCTGGCCTACTTGCGGAATCTTATGTGATCAACTTCTCAAAACGCGAGCCGCTTCGCACAATCGTCTGATTCCGTTCGGGCCCCGTGGAGATACAGCCGATCTCGACTCCCATGCGCTCTTCCAAAAACGCCAGGTAGTCCTTAGCGCGCGCCGGCAGCTCATCGTAAGAAGAGATGCCGAACGTGGAGCTCTTCCATCCAGGTGCGCACTCGTACACAGGCGTCAGCTTCTCGATTTGTGTGACGGCCGGCGGCATCTCGGCGATTTCATGTGCGCCGCAGCGGTAGCCGACGCAGACCGGGATGCTTTCAAACTCGTCCAAAACGTCGAGCTTGGTGACTACGAGGCTATCGAAGCCATTGATCGCGGCGGTGTAACGAAGCAGCGGCACATCGAACCAGCCGCAGCGGCGCGGCCTTCCCGTCACAGCGCCGAATTCATTGCCGCGCTTGCGAATCAGATCGCCCGCGTCATCCAAAGCTTCCGTCGGAAACGGCCCGCCGCCCACGCGCGTGATATAGGCTTTGGAGACGCCGAGCACGCCGCCGATGCGCGTCGGCGCGACTCCCGTTCCCGTGCAGGCTCCGCCCGCGCTGGCGCTGGAGGAAGTCACGAAGGGGTACGTGCCGTGGTCAATGTCGAGCATGGTGCCCTGCGCGCCTTCAAAGAGCACTGTCTTACCAGCGCGGATGGCCTGATTGAGGAGTAGTGCCGTATCGCAAACCATCGGCCGGATACGCGCTGCGAAAGCTTCGTATTGCTCGCGGATACGCGGCAGGTCCAATTCCTCATAGATGCCGAACGCCTTGGCAATGGTGATCTTCTCTTCCATCACCGCGTCATACTGCGCCCGGAAGATCTCGGGATTGAGTAAATCGGCCACGCGGATGCCGCGGCGGGCCGTCTTATCCTCATAGCACGGGCCGATGCCGCGGGAAGTCGTGCCGATCGAAATGCGCCCCGGCCGCGCTTCCGACATTTTTTCCATCAGCCGGTGAACCGGAAACAATACGTGTGCGCGGTTACTGATGAAGAGGTTCCCGGCCACCTCAACGCCTGCCGATTCCAGCGTATCGATTTCCGCCAGGAGAGCCGCCGGATCGATCACCAGCCCATTGCCGATTACCGCCTTCTTACCGGGCCGGAGGATCCCGCTCGGGATCAGTTTCAGGACATATTTCCGTTCGCCGATAAAAACCGTATGCCCGGCATTGTGCCCGCCCTGATAGCGCGCGACGATATCGAATCGCTCGGAGAATAGATCGACAATCTTCCCCTTGCCCTCGTCTCCCCATTGGGAGCCCAGGATAATAACGTTTCCCATTGTGTCCAAACCCATCTATTTTAACGTAGTCAGGCAGCACGGCCGATTTTTTCGCGCGGCGCGTTCGTCTCCGGCGCGGCTCATGGGCTTCAGGAGGCATGCTCGATGCGAGCAACGGGACTACGGCGACTTGCACCCGGAGTGTACGGGAACCAAGCGATACCCATGCTGCTTGCCTTGCTCCATACTCGAATCATGCGAGTCTTGATCGTCGGAGCCGGAATCGCCGGCCTCTCGCTCGCGGGCTTGCTGCGGCGGTTCGGCGTGGAGCCTTGCGTTGTTGAGAAGACGTCCGCCGATGCGCCCGGGGGCTATGCGTTGGGCCTGTGGCCGCTCGGCAGCCGCGTGCTCCATGGGTTGGGGCTATATAAGCAGTTCGTTGCGGCAAGCCGCGCGTTTCATAGCTATCGCATCCTCAATGGCAATTGCCGCGAGATCAAGACCTACTCGCTCGATACGATCGCGCAGCGGTTCGGTCATCTCGGAATGCTGGAGCGCAAAGAACTCCTTGATCTTCTGTATGCAGGCGCGGGCACGCCGGTCCGCCACGGTGTAAGCGTCGAAGCCATTACTTCCGTAGGCGAAGCGGTGCGCGTGGTGTTGACCGATGGTTCCGACCGCGAATACGACTTAGTCGTGGGTACCGACGGCATTCACTCGAAAGTGCGCGAGCTTCTGTTTGGCCCCCAGCCGTTCTACGACGTGAAGTGGGGGTTCTGGGGATGGTGGGACCCCGGCCTGACGCTGGATGGGGCGGACATAACCGAAATCTGGGACGCGGGGCGCTTCCTGGGAGTCTATCCGGCACGAAACCGCACCTGCGTCTTTGCGGGAGGCCCCATGCGGCTGTTCAGCCCCGAAGTAGTCCATTCTTCATCGGAGCTCCTGGCGTTGTTCCCGGAGGCGGCGGCAAGGCTGCCGCGCATCTTCGAAAGTCTGCCAAAAGACCGGAAGGACGCTTACTTCTGGCGGATGCGAGACGTGCGCTCGCCGGCCTGGGTCAAGGGCCGTGTGGTGCTGGCGGGCGATGCGGCAGCCGCATTTCTCCCTACGGCTGGAATCGGCGCTTCGATGGCGTTGGAATCGGCAGCAGTGCTGGCGGATGAGCTTTCCCGGGCTGATGCTGCCTCTATTCCGCTGGCGCTCGATCTCTACCAGAAGCGCGAACGCGCCCGTGTGGAACGGATTCAGGAGGACTCGCGAAAGCTTGCGCGCCTCGCATTCGTGCGGTCGTCTTGGAAGACGGCGCTGAGAAACCGGCTGCTCCGCTTTTATACCATCGAGATGTTTTCGAAAAACATCGCGCGCAGTCTTCAGGAACCCAACTGAGCGGTGCTTGTGCGCGGCTTTCAATCCTCATTCGTGCTCTCGCGGACCATGCGAATTCCCTGCCACGAATAGTCTCCCGCCGAGGCAACGATGGAGATCAGGGCCACGGCGTAAAGTGTAGCCAGAGCCGGGCTCCACATCGGAAACGCGCTGGCCGACAGGAACCAGGTGACCACAAGGATCTCGATGAAGGTATTCAGCTTTCCCAAGAGCTTCGGCCGGAATCTGTTGCTGCGTGACAGGCCGTAGACAACGAGGCAGCCCGCCAGGATCAGGATGTCGCGCAGGATCACCGCCCACATGAGCCACAGCGGAATGGCCGAACGTCCGTCGCGGAAAAGTGAAAGCGCTACAAAGGCTGAACCGGTCAGCAACTTGTCGGCGACCGGGTCGGCGAACCGCCCCAGCTTCGAAGATTGCTTCAGGCTACGGGCAAAGTAGCCGTCGAGCAGGTCGGTCAGTCCCGCGGCGATCCAGACGCCCAAGGCTATGATGTCCATACCCTGAACGGCGGCATAGACGAACGGAGCGATGAGAAGGATTCGCAGCGCCGTCAGCAGATTCGGGAGCGTCCGCCAGTCCGCCGTCTCGCCGGAAATGCCCGGCTTCCGAACCACCTCCGGTGCTTGCCGCGAATTCATATCCGGATGCTAACTGTTTGCAGAAGCGGCAGCAACCCGGCATTGTCAACGTGGCGGGCGCATCACGGGAAGTAGGAACAGCCGTCGCGTGGTGGCTAGCCCGATTCTTCGGCCAGCTTGGCGTGCCGTAGTCTGGGGGCCTATAATCGGAAAACCGGCCAAGGTGAAAAGCAGCGACGCGGTTTTTCCGCGTAGGCGGACGAGTGCACTAAATTCGTCGAATGGGTAACGTCCCGTTCGCAAAGGTCGCCATTCTCTGATGGTTCGGATTGGCAGTTGGCGCATCGTATACCGATGCCTCTTTGCGCCGAGGCAGGAAGTGGCACTGAGATTTCGGAAAATCAAAGGACGGGGCGGCCCAGAATGTCCGGGATAACGCCGCGCCAAAATCGAGAGGGTAATCCAATGTCGCAGAAATCCATTCAGGCCGCAGGGCGGCGTCGTATTCTTCTTTTATCGGTAGGGGCACTGCTTGCTCTCACAGCAGCGGTGTTCGCGCAACAGCAGTCGCAGGCCGATTTTGATCCCGCTGTTTTCAAGGCGCCGCCAGCCCAATACCGCGGGCACGCCATGTGGAGCTTCAACCTGACCACGCTCGACCAGAAGAGCGTGATTTCCGGCATCGATGAGATGGCGAAATTGAACTATGGCGGTTTCTTTATCGAAGCCGGTGGCCGGCCCCGGCCCGGCCAGGGAGTCGGATTTCTGAGCGACGAGTACTTCCGCTATTACCGGATGGCCATCGACGAAGCCAAAAAGCAGGGTCTGGAAATGATCCTGTATGACGACTACTCATTCCCCACAGGCACGGTGGGCGGACAGCTTGCCGTCAAGTACCCGCAATACATGGCCAAGAACCTGGACATGACCGAGAAAGACGTCACTGGCCCCGTTCAGGTGGAGCTTGACATCCCCAAGGGCATCTACATGGGAGCTGTCATGATGAACCGGGACAACTTCGACCTGGTGGATGTCAGTAACAAGAAGTCCCAGGATAAAGTAGTTTGCCGTGCGCCCAAGGGTAACTGGAAATTAATGGTCTTCTACCTCACCGAAGGGCATTCCCGTGTGGTGGACTATCTCAACCCACAGGCAATGACCGCCTTCATCTCCATGACTTATGACAAATACGAAAAGAACTTTGGAGACGAATTCGGTAAGCTGATCAAGCAGACCTTCTACGACGAGCCGTCCATGCACCATGCGGACCGCATGTGGACTCCGGATTTTAACTCGGATTTTCAGAAGAAATACGGATACTCGCCCATGAAGTATTACCCGGCGCTTTGGTATAACATCGGGCCGCAAACGGCGGCGGCGCGCAATGCTCTGTGGGGATTTCGCGCCGAACTCTATGCCACGAACTTTATCAAGCGTCTGAATGACTGGTGCGCCCAACGCCACCTGCTCTTCGGCGGCCATACCGACCAGGAAGAGCCTTTGAACCCGACCCCTCTGACCGGAGACTTAATGAAGGTCTTCCAATACCAGACGCTGCCCACGATTGACGACATCTGGTGGTACGGACGTTCGAATCCTTCTTATAAGATTGTGACTTCGGCCGGCTTCAATTTCGACCATCCGATCATCCGGGCCGAAACGTTCGCCGCGTACCGAGGCCTCACCGACAAGATCGCCTATAAGGTGACAATGGATCAGTATGCGATGGGCGTCAACTACCAGATCCCGGCGCGCACCGTGCAGCCCAAGCGTCCGGAGTTGAATGAATATGTCGGTCGCTTGACTTATCTTCTGGAACATGGAAGGCACGTGGCGGACGTCGCCGTGCTCTACCCCATCGCCGCATTGCGCACACAGTACCGCAATCTTGGCGGCGTAACATTCCCGCTTTCGGATAACGAGAAGCCTCCGCAAATCCGCGAAGAAGCGTACTCTCGCGAAGGCGGCTATGCCTATGGAATGGACTATCAGGATATCGGCGAGGATTTGTTCCGCGGCATGCGGCTGGACTATACCTATCTCCATCCCGATGTGCTGGTCAACCGTTGCAGCGTGGATAGCAGCACTCACAAACTAATTCTCAACAACCAGGAGAACCGCGAAGAATATAGCGTGTTGATTCTGCCGTCAGGCAACACGATTTCCGCGGCTGCGGCGGAAAAAATCAAGGAGTTTTACGACAAGGGCGGCCAGGTGATCGCAACCGGTTTGCTGCCCACGCGTTCCTCTGAGTTCGGAAAAGATAAAGAAGTGCAGAAGGCGATGGCCGATGTTTTCGGCGTTTCCGATGACGCTCCGCTGAAAGCAGACGTCATTCGCGCCCAGGACCGGCAGAACTATTACGTTTTCTGGTATTTCCTCAAGAAGAATGCTGCTGGTGGCAAGGCGATTTTTCTTCCCAACACTCATCCCTGGCTGCTGAACTATGTGATGAACCTGGAACTGCCCGTACGCGACGTGACCTTTGACGAGCCGATGGGCGTCCTGCGGACCGGTAATGAATACGATGGTGCTTTAACTTACATCCATAAGGTGAAGGATAACCGCGACATCTATTACTTTGCCAACTCGTCCCCAGACAACGTCGACACGAAAGTGGTTCTGCGGGGCCACAAGACGCTGACGATCTGGGATCCGCTGACCGGCGAGCAGCGGCCAGCCGAAATCACAGCGGGGGAAAAGGACGGTCAACCGATTACAACCGTACACCTGGTATTGCCCTCAGTAGCGTCTCTCTTCTACATCGAGAACTAAGAGAAGCGTCTTCGGAAGTGACAAGTCAGATCGGGATTTGACGCCCGCAACACACACGGCGTCGCCTGATCTGACTTAGATGTTACCAGCGATCGCCTGAAAGGTTCCGGTTAATCCCCGGGGCTTCCCGAATTCCGTTTGTACGAATCAGGACAAGCTGGACGCTCACCTGCGGCGTCTGTCAGGCATAGCGCGACCCAAGTGCTACACTGGGCTCAAAGCTCGGGCTAAGGGTAGAGTCATGAATAAGCACGCGCTGCAATCCTCTTCGGTCCGGATTCCCCCACAATCAACAGACATACAGTCCACATGGCCGCCGCTGCCGCTGGAAGAATGGGAAGCCACTCGTGCGACCCTTCATATGTGGACCCAAATCGTCGGCAAGGTACGATTAGCACTCAGTCCGCACGTGAATCATTGGTGGGAAGTGCCGCTCTACGTGAGCACCCGTGGGATGACGACGTCGCTGATTCCTTACAATGAACGCGTATTCGAAATGGAATTCGATTTCGTCAATCATAACCTGGCTATCCGCGGCAGTGATCCCGTTACTAAGTTCGTTCCGCTCTATCCGCGTTCAGTCGCCGACTTCTATCAGGAGGTGATGGCCGTATTGAAGTCGATCGGCTACGAGGTAAAGATCTGGCCGACACCGGTTGAGATAGCGGACCCGATTCCATTTCCGGATAACCATCAGCACTCTTCTTATGACGCGGTCTATGTAAGTAGATTCCACCGGATTCTGCTGGCAGTAGATACAGCCTTCAAAGAATTCCGCAGCAGATATCTTGGTAAGGTAAGCCCCGTGCATTTCTTCTGGGGTAGTTTTGACCTGGCTGTGACTCGCTTTTCGGGCCGCCGGGCTCCGGAACGGGAGGGGGCCGATGCCATGACCCGCGAAGCTTACTCCCACGAATGCAGCAGCGTCGGTTTCTGGCCTGGCAGCGGCGATGTGAAAGGACCGGCCTTTTATGCCTACACCGTGCCGCAGCCGGACGGCTATTCCCAGTTTCCGGTCCGTCCAGCCGGCGCTTTCTATCATTCCACTTTTCGCGAATTCGTTCTGATGTATGACGATGTGCGGCGCACCGCGAATCCCAAAGCCGCTCTACTGGAATTTTGCCAGAGCGCGTATGAGGCGGGCGCGACCCTGGGACGATGGGACCGCAACGCTTTGGAATACCATCCAATGGCATCATAGAGGCGGGATAAAGGAACTCATATGACGAAGGAATGCTCGCACAGGAAGCAAATTCGGGTGACCCATCCGGGCGGTCATCAGTGCGAAGACTGCATCAAGACCGGTGATAGCTGGGTGCATCTGCGGATGTGTCTCACATGCGGCCACGTCGGTTGCTGCGATTCGTCGAAGAACAAACACGCAACGAAGCACTTTCACTCGACACACCACCCGCTGATGCGATCCATCGAGCCGGGTGAGAGTTGGGGCTGGTGTTACGTCGACGAACTTACTCTGCCAGACGTGGAATCAGTTCCTTCGCAAGGCGATTGATACCGGCGCGCCGGTTCTGCGAGTGCGGCCGCTTCCTGCCGAATGGTTCTGAAACGAACCAACATCCATTCCTTCCCCGGTAATTTGTATGAGTGATGTTGCCGGCGATTTGCGGCACAAGAGATAATTTCAGTTAGCGGTTCCGCGGCCATTTGGCAGGCTTTGTGACGAGCCGCCACTCACGAATGCGCCGGTCTTCTCCCGACCATGCCAGAAAACGGCTTATTTCCGCAGCTCTCTCCCGAACGGCACGAACAACTGTTCCCCAGGTTGACCGCTGCCCAAATTGCGCGCATCGCGGCGGAAGGCCGCACGCGGCGTGTCAAGACCGGGGAAGTGTTGGTCCAACCAGGCGATCCGGCCCGGCGGTTCTACGTCGTAACGGACGGCCAATTGGAAGTCATCGGCGCCTTCCACCGCACCGAAGACGTCGTCGCGGTAGTCGGGCCCGGTCAGTTCACCGGCGAGGTCAACATGCTCTCGGGGCGTCCTGGTTTTGTCCGCATCCGCGTCAGACAGGGCGGCGAACTGGTGGAACTCGAGCAGGAACGCCTCCTCACGCTGGTGCAGAATGTGAACGAGATCGGCGAAATTCTGCTGCGGGCATTTATTTACCGCCGCCTGGAAATCATCGCGCGCGGTCTGAGCGACGTCGTGCTGGTAGGTTCGAGTCACTCGGCCGGCACTCTTCGCATCCGCGAGTTCCTCACGCGCAACGGGCATCCGCACGAATATGTCGATCTGGAGCGTGATAGCGGCGTCCAGGAACTGCTCGACCGGTTCCACGTGAATGCCGGCGACGTGCCGATCCTGATCTGCCGCGGCACATTCGTCCTGCGAAATCCAACCAATGAGCAAATCGCGGATTGCCTGGGCTTCAATGAGCCGATCGACCAGAGCCAGATCCGCGACGTGGTAGTGGTTGGCGCGGGCCCTTCGGGTCTGGCATCGGCAGTGTATGCCGCTTCCGAAGGGCTCGACGTGCTGGTGCTCGAAGTGAGTGCCCCGGGAGGCCAGGCAGGCTCGAGTTCGAAGATCGAGAACTACCTGGGCTTCCCCATGGGCATCTCCGGCCAGGAACTCGCCGCGCGAGCCTATACGCAAGCGCAGAAATTCGGCGCTCAGATGATGATTGCGAAAGCGGCCTCCCATCTCGCGTGTGATCGTGCGCCATACGCTATCGGGATCGATGGCGGAGCGCGCATCGCCGCACGGGCCATCATCATTGCTACCGGAGCCCAGTACCGTCGCCTGCCGCTCGAGAACCTCTCGCAATTTGAAGGGACGGGCGTGTACTACGGCGCAACCTTCGTCGAAGCGCAATGGTGCGTCGGCTGTGAAGTGGTGGTAGTGGGCGGGGGCAACTCGGCCGGCCAAGCTGCTATTTTTCTTTCGCAGACGGCTCGCCATGTGCACGTGCTGGTCCGCTCCGATGGCTTGGCGGCGACGATGTCGCGATATCTCATCCGGCGCATCGAAGAAAGCCCCGCCATCACCCTCCATACGCGGACCGAAATTGCGGCCCTCCAAGGCGCAGACCATCTGGAAGAGATCACTTGGCGGAATAACCAGACTGGCGCAACAGAGAACCATGCCGTCCGGCACTTGTTCCTCATGACGGGCGCGCAGCCCAACACCGGATGGCTGAACGGATGTCTCGCGCTAGACGGGAAAGGCTTCATCAAGACGGGCCCGGACCTGACGCCCGAGGACCTGCACGCCGCTCATTGGACCCCGGCGCGTACTCCCTTCCTGCTGGAAACCAGCCTGCCCGGCATATTCGCCGTTGGCGACGTGCGTTCCGGCAATGTAAAGCGCGTAGCATCGGCGGTAGGAGAAGGCTCAGTCGCCGTGGCTTTCGTTCACCAGCTCCGGCATGCTTAATCGGGCTGGGAAGCGGGCAACCTCAATTGACAAAAGGGCACGCAGTGCGGTGGCACGCTACGCTATAGATGCGTCACGCGCCGCGATGGATCGGGCACGAGGAGTCGAGGGTGGGCATACTTTTGGATGTACTGCGCAATATCTGAATCCAGGGAAAAACTGCTTCAAGATCGCAAGTTGACACTGGGGTGGGTGGAGGGATTCGAACCCTCGGCCACTGGAACCACAATCCAGCGCTCTACCAGCTGAGCTACACCCACCACGAGGGGACTTTTCTATCGTATCAGGGGGAATGCCGATACCGCAAAGCAGAGCCATCCCTGCGGTTTTTTCTGATTCTAAGCCGCTCTTTCCTGCCGGTTTGCAAAATAAAGCCAACCTACATAGCCGGCGATCGGGATGGCAGCCGCTATCGGAAAGGCGGCCGCGTAGTGGCGCAGATCAAAGAGGCGGCCGAACAGCGGCATCATCACGGCCACGACCGCGCTCCAGGAACCAGCGCCGGCTCCGGCGATGACTCCGGCATGTTCCGCGGAATACACGTCGGTCGCATAAGCTATGGAGAGGATCACAAATCCCGCAGCCACAAACATGGCGAAGAACATGGCTAGCATCACAAGTCCTACGCCGCGGAGACGCGGGACTAGCGCAAACGGCAAACTCAGCACGGCACATATTGTCAGAAGCCGGCGCAGCGCGGGAAGACGCGAGGCTCCGGGGCGGAACTCGCGGTCGCAAATCCAACCCCAGACGAAATAGCCCACCTCCCAGCCCAAAGGCGGAATCCATAACAGCTCTCCGATGAGTTTCTGGGAACATCCCAACGCACTGCCGAGATAGAGCGATGCGCTGTAAAGCACGAAGCCCAGCGGCAACGCGCCGAGTGCGTAGGCACACATAAAGGCCCACAAGCGCGTGTCGCGCAGGGAGGGCGCGGGGCTGGCGGAGCCCGCCGTGAGATATCGCTTGCGGATATCCGGACGCCGCGAGATGACGGACCAGAGCGCCAGCCAGGCCAAACCGATCAGGCCGGTAAACCAGAAGGCGCCGCGCCATCCCCACCAGAGAAAGATGGGCGTAACCACCAACGGCGTGACGAGCGCACCGAGCGACCCGCCGCTATAAGCCACCGCCAGACCACGGCTGTGCTGCCGCGGCGGAAGCGTCTGCACAACAGCCCGCAGGCCGCCGGGGAATGTCGCGCCTTCTCCGAAGCCCAGCGCCGCGCGCGCCGCGCCGAATGACCAGAAGCCGGAGGCGAAAGCGTGCGCGATCGAAGCCACTGTCCAGCAGCCGACGCCGACGCTCATGCCGCGGCGCAGGCCGGCACGATCGAGAATCCGTCCCCAGATTGGATTGGCCACCATGTAGGCGATCGAAAAACCGGAGATGATGAGGCCATACTGCTCGCCGCTCAGGTGAGTCTCACGGAGAATCGTGGGCGCCAAAAGAGCCAAAGTATTGCGATCGATGTAACTGATCAGCGAGACCAGCAGCATGACGCCAGCCGGAGTCCACCGTTCGATCGTCCCGCGGGCTTCGGTCATAAAGCTCAGATGATACCGTATACGTGATAAACTACGAAATTCGCTCCTGAAGAATGCTGCTTGCCAGAGAATTCGTCGCCTACATCTCCAGACAACTTGTCCACAGGCTGACGCCCGGGATCATTGAGACCACCACTCCTGAAAGCGTGGCGGAAAAGGTCGCTGACGTGATCACTGAGGAATTAACGGCAGAGGACCGGCTCAATGACGAGGTGCGCGATCTGTTGAGCCAATACAGCGAGTACATGCGCCGCGAGGGCGTCAGTTACCAGGAGATGTTCCGGCGTATCAAGAATACGCTCATCTCGCAGCGTAAGGTGATCCGTGCTTCCGGAAGGGATACGGGCGACGCCATGAAACTGTCGCGCGACAAGGTCACCGACATCTCACACAAGATTGTCGAAATGCTGCGCAAGAACCGCGACCTGCGTCTGCGGGATAAGGACAGCAACAACGTGCGGCTTGAGATCGTGCGCGTCATGACGGACCTGCTGGTGGCGGAGGAGAAAGTGGACCGCGCCGCGCGCCAGAAAATCCGCTCGCAAAAGCGTGAGATCCCGGAAGGCACCGAGGAGTGGGATCTGCTGCACCGCCGCTACTATTCCGAGGAGCTCAAAAAGCTCGGGATCGACCTCGGCAGATAGAATCCGGGCGCCTTCCGGGCGCGCTTATCGCTTATTGCCGATTTTCCGCAGGAACTCGTGGCGCGTGCGACCGTCGTCCGTCTACCGAAGACGATCCGAAAAGCATCATTCTCGCAGAAGCGGCCGAGTGGGAAGCCGGTCTGATTGTATTGGGCTCACGCAGACTCCGTGGAGATTATCCGAAAGCGCTCTTTCTGACCTGACCGAAGATTGCCTCAGCCCGCCGCCGCGCCCGCAGGCTCAAGGTACAGCATCTCTTTCGTGTCGTCATAGGCCAGGAGTTCCGCATAGCGGCCCCAGTCCACCGCGACATCCATTTGGTTCTCGACTTCGTCGGCCAATACGGCCTGTGCTAATTCGGCCCGAATCTTGTTCCAGGCCACCTGCTGGTGGTCGGCAGCCCGAAGTTTCTCGACAAGCCATTGGATGACCGGCAAGCGCCGGACTCGCAGCGCAAAGATTTCCTTTCGGGCGGTCACACCGGCCTCGGCAAACGTCTCGCCGAGGGATGTCAGCGTGATGTCGCCCTGGGCAATCGTTGCGAACCCGAGCAGTTCCGCCGCTTCCGTCAGCCGCAGCAAGTGGTCGGAATCGAGTTTCAGTTCATCGGCCAACCGGAAGATGTCCTCGCGGCGGCTGGGCAGCTTGAGGAGATACTCCAGCAATCCCTCCAGATTGTTAATGCTCACTTCGGGCAGCAGTCTCAAGCGGCCTTCCTGGCCCGGCGCGGACCCTAGTTCGACGTTCTCCGCCTGAGTCTGCCCGGCCATGGTCGCGTAGACCCGATCGACGGTTTCGAGGAACGCCGTCCCCTTGCGGAATCGCGGACGCCGCAAATCGACCTTAAGCTCGGCCACGATGCGGCCCGGCTCCTTATCCATGATGACGATACGGTCGGCGACATAAACGGCCTCTTCGATGTTGTGCGTCACCATCAGGATGGCCTTGGTGGGCAAGCCGCCGCTGGTCCACAGGTCTACCAACTGGCCGCGAAGGGCCTCGGCACTCAGTACGTCGAGCGCGGAGAACGGCTCATCGAGACACAGTAGTTCGGGACTGACGGCCATAGCGCGCGCAAATCCCACTTTCTGCCGCATGCCGCCGGAAAGTTCGCGGGGATACGCGGTCTCGAACCCGTCGAGCCCCACCTTGTCCAGCACGTCGAGCGCGCGCGGTTTGACGAGTTTATCGGGCACGTTGCGCGCGCGCAACGCAACCTCGACATTTTCGAGCACGGTCAGCCACGGAAAGAGAGCAAAGGACTGAAAAACAATCGTGGCTTGAGAGTTCACACCCCGCAGGGGCTGCCCCCGATACAGCACGCGCCCTTCGGACGGCGCCATAAGACCGGCGACGATTCGAAGGAGCGTGCTCTTGCCGCAACCCGAGGGACCCAGCAGCGCGACGAACTCGCCTTCATGAATCTTCAGGTTCACGTCCTGCACGGCGAGAAACTGGTGTTGCCGTGCGCCGTAATACTGGCTTACTCGCGTGAGATCGACAAGGTCAGACATACATCCCTACTCCAAACGGTATCGTTCTTCGGCCAGCCGGTACAGAGGCCGCCACACCACGCGATTGATCGCGACCACAGCGAACACCATCGACAAGGTCGCAGCCAGCAGCAGAGGATAGTCGCCCTTCGCCGTAGCGATGGAAATTGTCGAGCCGATGCCCGTCACCGAGCGCACCGAGCCCCCAAACTGCGTGTATTCGGCAACGATGCTGGCGTTCCACGCTCCGCCCGCCGCCGTGATGAGGCCGGTGATGATGTACGGAAACAGCGCCGGCAGAATCAGGATGCGCCATCGCTGCCAGCGGCTGAGGCGCAAGAGAGCAGTAGTGTATTTGAGGTCCTGCGGCACCGCGGAAGCCCCGGCGATCACGTTGAACAGCAGATACCATTGCGTTCCCATCAGCATGAGCACGATCGCCGCGATATTCAGACCGGCGGGCAGCCTGAGAAGGCCCAGCAGCAATACCGGAAACAACGCCGTCGCGGGAACCGACGCGGCGATTTGCACCAGCGGTTGCAGCCATGCCGCAACTCGCGGCTTGGTGCCAATCGCGACGCCGAGGGGTACCGTCCACGCCAGGGCGACGAGCACGGCAGCGAACACCCTTACACCTGTCGCCAGCAGCCCGAGCGCAATCGCTCCCCACGCCGCACCGGGTATCTCCAGCAGCATGGCAATCGTGCGGTAGGAGCCGTAAAGCAGTACTCCGCCACCGACGATGGCAGCCGCGGCTGAATGCCACCGCAGGCGAGCTTGCTCGCTCTCCCTGGCCACCCCGTCTGCGAGCAACCGCCCGATCATACGGTCCAGACGGAGTAACACCGACCCCAGGACGCGCTGCACCGCGGGGGCGATCACTCGCGAGTTGCGCCAGGCCCCCAGGAACCATGAGGAAGGTTCCGTCGCTGCGCCAACGGTATCAAGCTTGAAGCGTTCCGACCATGCCAGCAGCGGGCGCCAGACCACCTGATCGAGGAGCGCAATCATCGCGATCAGAACAAGTAATCCCTGGCTGATGGCGGAAAGATCGCCCCGGCGCGCGGCTTCGCTCAGATACCCTCCGATGCCGGGCAGGCGAAAATCCCTCTGCCCCACCGTGAAGATCTCGGCGGCCATCAGAAAGAACCACCCTCCTGCCCAGCTCATGATGCTGTTCCAGACGAGACCCAGAGCTGCGAACGGAAGCTCCAGCGTCTTGAACCGTAGCCAGCGGTCGAGGGAAAACACGGACGAGGCTTCCCGAAGCTCGTTTGGGATGGTTTTGAGCGATTGATACCAGGAGAACGTGAGATTCCAGACCTGGCTCGTAAAGATCAGGACCACGGACGCAAGCTCAGCGGCAACCTCTTGAGGCAGCACGGCCGCTAACCCCAGCAGCACGATCGGGAGGAACGACAGGATCGGAACGCTCTGCAGCACGTCCAGCAACGGGACCATGAACTGCCCGGCGCGCTGGTTATACGCCGCTATGTACCCGTAGGCAATCGTAAAAACCAGAGAGAGCGCATAGGCAGCCAGCATTCGGCTGAACGATAGCAGCGAATAGAGCACCAAGTATTGCGGCGAGAGCGAAATCTCGGGACCGCGGATGACCGCCGGCGCTTCAAAGGCCAGCCGCACTCCCGTGTAGATGAGAACCGTTACCGTTATAAGGGCTACGGCATCTCCCCAGTTCCAACCCCGCGAGGGAGAGGACCGCCATCCGAAGAAGCGGGAAATCAGGGTGTTCCAATAGGCTGTAACCGTGCGCGCCTTCATCGCTTCCGCTCACGAGATTTCGCGGAAGCTACCTGCACAGCGAACTGGATCGGCGCAAAATTCATTCACGGCTCAAATCCGGCTGTCGTGGAGCAGCAGCGGATGCGTCAACGGCAGCACGCTTCTGTGGTACTCAGAACGGGTATGGAGGCCGACTCAGGGAGCGCGTGTTTAGGAGACCCGATTCGCCCGCGCCCTGCTTGCCACATCCATGATACCGTCGGAAGCGAAATTGAGCCAAGCGCACGATGATCGCCTCATGCGGACCAGCCGGAGGATGTTTCCGGTTGCGTTCGTGACCCCTGCCCTCTTCTACCGCTTGTCTCAGCGCTACACTGTGCTCGAAACCTGGGGAGCGGGCGGCGAGAACCATGCTGTGAAGCCGAGGCGGTATGATGCCGCGAGCGCGAAATACCAAATGGATGAAGCTGTCCGATTTCGCAATGTCAAAGGCGCCTTCCGGGCGCGCTTACCGCTTATAGCCGATTTTCCGCAGGAACTCGTGGCGCTTGCGAACGTCGTCCGTGGTTTCGACACCTTTGGGCGAAGCTCCGTCGATGACTCCCAGCACACCGCGCCCAGCCGTGTTTTCCGCGATGACGACTTCCACTGGATTGGCTGTGGCGCAGAAAATCGAACAAACCTCCGGCACGTCCTTGATGCGGCTCAGCACGTTGATCGGGTAGCCCTCGCGCATGGCGATCACGAAGATGTGGCCGGCGGCGATAGCGATAGCGTTTCTTGCCGCCAGCGCCTTTAATTCCTCGTCGTTGCCTTCGACGCGCGTCAGGCAAGGGCCCGAAGCCTCATTGAACGCAACGCCGAATTTCATGTGCGGGACTGTGTTGACGAGCGCCTCATAAAGATCTTCGGCGGTCTTGATGAAGTGGCTTTGCCCCAGGATGATGTTGCCATCTTTGGGTAGTTCGATCGGGACCGTTTTCAGTTCCATGGAACCAACAGCATACCGCAGCAAGGAGAGCGCCGCGTTCAACGGCTGCGCGCGAAGATCAGCAGCGAGTTGGCCGGAATAGTGAGGCCCGCCGAACATGGCAGTCCATCCATCGGCTGGTCCGCGGCCCACACGGACCCGCTATTTCCCTGAACCTGCGGGTTGGGAAAGAAATCGTAAAAGTCGCTGTTGAAGACCTCATACCAAGGGCCGGAAAGCGGAAAGCCGATTTGGTAGGACTGGCCGTAGAACGTAGCCTCCCGTAAGCTGGCAACTACGACCACATCGGCGCCGGCGCCTTCCACCCAACGGTGAAATGCGAGCACACGATTGTATTCATCGATGTGAAAGACGTTCACCGGCTCGCCGCGCAGCGCTGGCTGATTGTTTCGTAGACGGAGCAGATCCGCGGTGAAATGGTGGAAGTCGCCCATGTGCCGGTCGGCGCCCTCCAGCCCTTCCCACCAGATGAAAAGGTCGGAGCGATGCGGGCTATCGGACCATAATTTGTCCTCCAGAAATTCCTGGCCCATGAACAGCATGGGAACACCCGGAGCTGTCAGCAGCAGCCCCGTGGCCACACGCGAGCGGCTGCGGGCGTACCAGGAGCGTGCGTCGTCGCCGCCGGCCAGCCGCGCGATGCGCGGTTTGCGGTGATCGCCGTCCATATCCAGGCAGAAATCGTGATTCTCGATGCAGTTGTAGGCGCGCCAAGCATCCGGAAAATTCCAAGGCCGCTCCATCGCAGGCTTCAAATTCCCCAGGTGCACCTGAGCTCCGGCCCCGCCGGCGGCTTCTGCCAGCACGCCGCGAACGGTATCGCGAATGCCGTCGGCATAGCCTATATCGAAACCCATTCCACCGGGCGGCGGCAAGATGCTGAGCCAACGGTCAGCAGCCCAATACTCGGCAATCTGGACGGCATCCGGCTTGAGGTATCGCAGCGTGCCGGTGAGGCCCTGGCAGAAAAACCATCCGCCGTTCCAATCGATCGCGCTGACTTCATCGAAGCGCAAGCCATCAGCGTGATATTCACGCAAAAACATTTCGGCATTGTGAATCAGGAAATCTTTCACGCTGTCGGACGAAAAATCAAAGACCCTGCCGCCGGCCCAATCGTTCGGCGAAAAATAAATGCTGTTGTTGTCATCAGGATTCGCCGGAAAGTCGAAATGGTCGATGCTCTGCGCGTCGAAACCGCCACCGGCGTGGTTGTAAACAACGTCGATGAGAACAGCAAGGCCGTAAAGATGGCAGATATCGATCAGCGCCATGAGTTGATTCATCTGTCCGCTGAGTTGTTCGGCCGCCAGCGGCGGACAGTGCTTGTTCGCCAGCAGGGCGTTCGCCTGCGCGAGATAAGGGGCGAGCGCGTCAGGATCCACGCAGTAGTCCATCTCGGGCGAAAACAGGTCTGAGCCGTTGTAGCCGAGGCTCCATTCGCCTTGAAACTCCACCACGGGCAGCGGCTGAAGCGCGTTCACGCCCAAGTCCGCGAGGTATTCCACACGGCTCAGCACGTCCAGAAATTTGGATACACGGTCGGCGCGGATATCGCGGCCCTGCGCGTCGCAGGCGTAATAGACGCCCACGTGGAACTGGTAAACCACCAGATCGCGAAACGCCGGCGGACGGTAATCGTGATCATGCCAGGGATAAGTGTTCGGATTGCGGACGATGCAGGCGCAGTTCGGGTAGCCGTGCAGTTCGAGCTCGCGCGCCCAAGGGTCACGTTTAAACCCGGAGCCGCCCGGCCCGACCACATAGAACCGGTACGTAGATCCGTCAATGATACCCGGAAAGAAGCCGGTCCAGTGGCCGGTTGCGGCGTTGAGCACCAGTTCGTTCTCGTCTCCCGGAGGATCATTTCCGGCGCCGATCGCCAGATAAACGTGCTGCGCATGAGGCGCCCAGACGCGGAATGTAGCGCCATCAGCGATCAGGTTGGCGCCCATCGGAGTGTTGCTGTCTATGTATTGCTGTGACGCGGCCATGATGCAAGATGGTAGGCGCGGCGGCCGGCCGTTTGCTACCCCGGTAGATTCCCGATTTTTTCGCGGATCGTCCAACCGTCCGCGGTATCATCTGATAAATCCAATCGGTTCGGAGGACATATTTGTGGCCCTTTTCGACGTAGTTTTCGAAGGCGGCGGCGCCAAAGGTTCCGCCTTCGTAGGTGCGCTTACGGC
The DNA here is from genome assembly GCA_035550475.1 of Bryobacteraceae bacterium. Taxonomy (GTDB): domain Bacteria; phylum Acidobacteriota; class Terriglobia; order Bryobacterales; family Bryobacteraceae; genus DASZPB01. Next base: position 22,095 of record DASZPB010000045.1, read on the forward strand.
TTTACATGCGCGCGGCCATGCGCTGCGGCGATTGATCGGCACTTCGGCCGGCGCGATTACTGCCACTTTGCTGGCGGCTGGCTATTCGCCGGAAGATATGCTGGCGGCAGTCAACGAAAAGCTACACGGCGCGCCGCGCTTTGCCAGCTTCATGGATCATCCGCAGAGCAGCCAATTCACTGACCAGCAGCGCCTGAATAGCGACACGCTGCGCGCCCTGCGCACCGTTCACGTTCCATTGATGGCGGATGAAGCGCTGCTGCGTCTGCTGCTCTTCTCGCCGCTCTATGTGCAACTATTCTCATTCGTGGAGTGCGGCGGTTTCTACGCTGGAGCCATGTTTGTCGATTGGCTGGCGGAGAAACTGGCAGTGAAGGGCATTACCGCCGCCGACACCCTCTCATCAGCGTTCGCCAAGACGAAGGTCGATCTCTCGGTGGTATCGAGCGATACCACAGAAATGGAGATGTTGGTTCTGAATCACCGCACCGCACCCGACCTGCCGCTGGTCTGGGCGGTCCGGGCCTCGATGAGCATTCCGTTCATTTGGCGTGAGGTGGTGTGGCAGGAGAGTTGGGGGTGTTACCGCGGACGTCCGAAGGCGGGCCACATTCTGGTGGATGGCGGGGTGCTTTCCAATTTTCCGATCCGGCTGATCGCCGCGCCTGTTCCCGAAATCATGGGTGATACCGATCCCGCGGGCGCGTTGAACCTGGGTCTGCTGCTGGATGAAAAGCTCGCCATTCCTGGCACTAACTACAAAGCGCAAAGCAATCCTCTGGAAGAACTGCACGTGGTGGGGCGCATTACGCGCATTATGGACACCATGATGGGCGCACAGGATAACACGGAAATGCGAGCGCACACTGCCGAGATTTGCCGCCTGCCGGTGAAAGGCTACGGAACTACGGAGTTCGACATGCCGGACGATAAATTAAAGGCGCTGGTGGATGGGGGCTCTCAAGCGCTGCTGGCCCATTTAAACTCCCGTGGGCTTTAACTCCCGGCGAGTCGCGGCGACCCTGCCGTTATACTGAAAGATCATGCGGTTGCTTTCGTTGCCGGGGGCTTGGCGTCCGCCCTCCGGCGCCGCTGAAGACGGCGCACGGGTTCGGAACGCCGCCCTTGCACCCGAAACCGCGGAAACGGGGAAGGCGTCCACGCAATGAAAGCCCACTGGTCCGGCTGGAGAAACCTGGCGTACGCCGGACTGCTGGCATCAGCCTTCGCCGTGGCGGTGCTGGGAAGCTGGCGATACGGCTCAGAGGTGGACAACTGGGCCTACGACTACATGTTCCGGCACTATCAACCGGCGCCGTGGCAGACGCAGTCGGTGCTGCTGGCGATTGATGAGCCCACTTTGCAGCTATCGAACGGGATGCGGGGCATCCGTGGAGTGTTGGCGGAAGGCTTGCGCCGGGTGGCAGCCGCGAAGCCAAAGGCAGTGGCCGTCGATATCATTCTGGCCGATCCGGGCGACCCGGCCGAAAATGCGGCCCTGGCGGATGCGTTTCGCTTGACTCCTAACCTGGTGCTTTCCTGCCAGCTCATCAATAACGGTGCGCAATGGGAAGATCCGCTGCTGCAATTCCGGCGCTGGGCAGCGGCGGTGGGTCATGTGCACGCCGAACCTGATCCCGATGACTCCGTCACACGCGCAATCTCGCTCGAAAAGCGCGCGGGTTACGACCGGCGGTGGGCGCTATCGCTCGAAGCCTTTCGACTAAGCCGCGGTGCGCCGATTCTGGAGTCTCCCTCCGATTTGCGCGTGGGCTCTACCATCATTCCCGCGCCGCGCACTAGCGCGGGACGGCTGATGCGCGTGCGCTTCGTGCCGCTCAACATGGCTCCCATTCCGCGCGTTTCGCTGGCGGCGCTGTTGCACGATGCTTCGCTCGCCCGCCAGTTCACTGGGAAGGTGGTATTCGCGGGCGTGACGGCGCAGACCGAAGTGGACCGGATCTTCACCCCGTACGCTTATGGCGCGGTCACTCCGGGAATCGAAATCAATGCAAATGCGTTTGAGACGATGGCGCAGGGACGATTCATCACCGACGCACCGGTTCTTTGGGTGCTGCTCTTCTGCGCCGGCATAACCATCGCGATCGGCCTGGCGTTTTTCTTTCTTCCAGGCTGGCGGGCTTACGCCGGGGCGGCGGCGATTCTGCTCGTGGCGCACGTCACTCCCTACGTCTTTTTCACACACGAACGCGTCTTTTCCTTTGCGGCCACGGTATCGGTGGCATGGTTGGCCGCGATCATAGCCGCGGCTTACCAGCACCTGGTTGTACGGCGAAATCTGAGGCGGGCGGAGGCCGACCGCGGAAAGTACCAGCAGACGCTGCACTTCGTCACACACGAAATGCGCACGCCGCTCTCGGCGATCCAGGGTTCGAGCGAACTCATCTCGCGCTATCCCTTGACCGAAGAGAAGCGCAAGCAGATTGCGGATATCATTCATTCGGAATCCAAGCGACTGGCCCGGATGATCGAAGTCTTTCTCAACGTGGAACGGCTATCAGCCGGGCAGATGGAACTGAAGCGGGAGACGATGCCGGTGAAAGATCTGGTCGACGTCTCCGTGGCCCGGGCGCTTCCTCTGGGCGATCGCAAGCGAATCCGGATTTCGCTCGAACCGATTCCAGGCGATCTACGCATCACAGGTGATCGCGAATTAATGGAGTACGCTTGCTACAATCTACTTACTAACGCCATTAAATACTCGCCCCAGCACACCGAAGTGAGGATTTCCTGCCGGAAGGATAATGGGTATATTCGGGTTTCCGTGAGAGACCAGGGAATCGGAATGGACCAGAAGGAGGTCAAGAAGATTTTCCAGAAGTTTTACCGCACGAGGCGGGCCGAAGAGTCGGGAGAGGCCGGCACCGGGATCGGGCTCTCGATCGTCCAGCAGATCGTGGAACAGCATGGCGGCGAGATTGAAGTGATGAGCCAACCGGGCGAAGGGTCCTGTTTCACCCTGGTGCTGCCGGTAGCGGCTCATGCGGCCGCGCCCACCGCCGCGGAACAATATTGATGCAAACCATCCTCTTAGTAGAAGACGACCCCGCGCTGCAGTTCACGATCCTGACCGCCCTTGAGCAGAAAGGATACGAGGTGGATGCGGTGTCAACCACCGGCGAAGCGATCGAGCGGTTGCGCGGCCAGTCCTACCCGATCGTCATTTCGGACATTTATATCGATGAACGCACCGGCCTGGACGTGCTCGATGCGGCCAAGCGCACCGATCCGCAGTGCGCCGTGATCCTCATGACCGGACGCGGCACGGTGGAAACGGTGATGGCGGCAACGCGCGGCGGCGCGTTCGATTACATTGCCAAGCCGTTTGACTTGGACGTGATGCTCGACGCTGTGAGCCGCGCGGAAGCGGCGCACAACGGCGGCGGCGATGAGGCCGTGGACGAAGAACTGCCGGAGACCGAGATGATCGGCAGCACACCGGGGATGGTCGAGATCTACAAGACCGTGTCGCACGTGGCGCCTACCGACGCCAGTGTGATTATCGAAGGCGAGACCGGCACCGGCAAAGAACTGGTGGCGCGCATGATCCACCGCTTCAGCCGGCGCGCGGCACACGAGTTTGCACCCGTGGATTGCACCGCAATCGCTCCCTCGTTGCTCGAAAGCGAACTGTTCGGCGCGGTGCGCGGCGCCTTCACCGGAGCGGACCGCGACCGGGCGGGCGTCTTTGAAGCCGCCAATCGCGGCACGGTATTCCTGGATGAGATCGGCGAGATCGAGTTGAACTTCCAACAAGCTCTGCTGCGCTTCCTCGAAGGACACGAGATCCGTCCCGTGGGTGCGTCCCGCACCAAGGAAGTGGACGTGCGCATCATCGCAGCTACCAATCGCGATCTGCAGCGCATGGTGGATGAAGGTAAGTTTCGCCAGGACTTGTGGTATCGGCTCCACACCGTTCGCATCGTGATTCCGCCTTTGCGCGAACGGCGCGCCGATATTCCATTGCTGGCACGGTTTTTCGTCAATAAGTACAATGCCCGGTACCGGCGCAACGTGAAGCTGATGGATACGGGCGTCAAGGCGCTGCAGGATTACACGTGGCCGGGAAACGTGCGGCAGTTGCAACACGTGATTGAGCGGCTGACGATTCTGGCCGAACGAGTGGATGGCGACACAGTCCGAGAAGCCCTGACTTCCATGGAAGCGCGCGCCAAGCCCGTGGAAACGCTGGCAGATGCCGAAGAGGATCAGATCCGCCGCGTGCTGGCCGCGACCGGCGGCAATAAGAGCAAGGCGGCGCAGATCCTGGGCATCGAGCGAAAAACGCTTTACCGCAAACTCGATCGCATGTCACTCTGACCGTAGAAGTCACCCGTGGGCGTAGGAGATATCGATCACCTGGCGCGCATAAAGCGGCGCGACAGAGTGACGGAAGTTGCCGCCTGAGCCGGCGAGCGCCGACGTCGCGAGACGGCCCAGTTCCGCCGGTGTGTAAGAGCGCCGGATGGAAGTTTGCCCATCGCCGGCCACAATCGGCGAAACCAGAGGCGCAACGAAGAGCCGGAACAATGCGAGCGGCAGTGGATGCCGCACCAGATCGAGAAGAATGAACCGGCGGCAGCAGCGGCCCACATTGCGGATGAGGCTTACCAGGTCACTCTCCGATAAGTGATGCCCTAAGTGCATGGAGAAAGCGACATCGGCGCAGGGCAGCGGATCTCTCACTGCATCGGCACGGATGATGTGAGGCGCTGCGGCAGCCGCTTGCCGGGGCTTTACGTCGACTCCCAAGCCTTCCACGCCCAGTTTGCGGCGAACGTGGTCCAGGACTGATCCGGTACCACACCCCACATCCAGAATTCGAGAGACGGGCAACGGATCGCGTTGAATCGCGCGGACCACGAACGCCGTGTCTCCTAGCCAGCGATGAATTCTGGCGAGATCGCGGTAGGCCCGCGTCACCTGATCGTCCGGAACGCCTTCTTTGTCCAGAATCTCCAGCCCGTGGTTCCTAATCACTTAACCGAATTATAGGAAACCGGCGGATAGCCTGGAGAAGCAACACTCGTAAAGATGTGCTCCATTCAATTGGAATCTGTACGAAACCATAATGGTTCCTTCGTCTATTGGCCGCAAATGTGCAAACAATGTGTGAGAGAGCGCAATGCGGAAGATCCTCATCGCCGGATGTGGGCCGGCCGGGGCGGCAGCCGCGATCGCCGGCCTCCTGGAAGGAGCCGCCGTCCGAATGGTGGATCGGGCGAAGAGCTTTCGGCATAAAGTCTGCGGTGAATTTATCTCTCCAGGCGCTGTGGGCGTGCTCGAAGCTCTGCGGGTCTGGCCTGAATTCGCCAATGCTTGCCCGTGCCGAATTCGAAGGTGCATTCTTCATATCGGCAATCGCGAAAAACGGTGGAATCTGTCCGAAACGGCCTGGGGGCTGAGTCGATTGGAACTGGACCGGCTCTTAGTAAGGAAGGCCGTTGAAATGGGGGCGGCCGTATCGCCCGGTGAAGCATTCGATTTGCGCGGGATCGAAAGCTTCAAAGAAACTTTGGTGGTTGCCTGCGGACGCCGGCGTCCGCAGAAACACGGCGACCGGCTTTTCGGATTCAAAACACATTTCGAGGGTCCCTGCGACGATTCTGTTGAGCTATTCTTCGGCGGGTCCGGATACGCCGGTGTGAGCGGCATTGAAAACGGGTGGACCAATGTGTGCGGGATTGCGCCGGAGTCGGTGCTGCGCCGCGACGGATTTGATTTTGATGCCGTGGTGCGTCGTTCGAAGCCGCTCGCGGAAAGATTGCGTCCCTTACGCCGGCGAATGCCGTGGGTTTCGACAGGCCCGATCGGATTCTCGGCTCCTTCGGCTGATGGACTCTCGATGAATGTTTATGCCGCAGGCGATGCGCTGGGCTTTGTCGATCCCTTCACCGGCACTGGCATCATGAATGCGCTGCTCACGGGGCGTATGGCGGGAATCTCCGCAGCGCGAGGGATCCCCGTCTCGGAGCATCTCAAGGAATGCCGGGCGCTACTCAGACGACCGTTTCTGGTGTCGTCGGTCTTGCGCCGCTTGCTTGTGCTGACGCCGCTTCACTGGCTCGCGCCGTGTCTGCCGGCGCAGACTCTGTTCCGGTTGACTCGCGCGAGATCGACTCTCCAACTCGCGGATGCGGTTGTCTGTCCGGAAGTTTCCAGACCGTAACTTACGTTTGATGCAGCAGCCACTTCACGGCATTTTTCTGCATCTTTTCGTACTCCGGATTCCAGAGCGCGGTCATCGCATGACCCGGAGCAAAGAAGCAGACGCGGCCTTTGCCGTAATCATACGCCCAGGCAGCCTCGCAGGTGTTGCTCGGCTTGCCATCCTTGCCGGAGCGGAACGTCAGTCCGTCTTCGTTCACGCTCATCGCAAGCACATGCTTGGGATCTTTTTCGTAAATCAGGAAGTGCTGTTCATCCGTTACTATGAAATCGTTCACGCCCTTCGTAATCGGATGATCATGATTGATGATCTTCACTTTGAACGGGCGGATGGGTGGGTGTCCGATGATCGTGGCGCCCTGGACGTCACGATAATCCGGCCGCATGAGTGACAGGCGGCTATTATTGTGCCAAGCCCAGAGCGACCCGCCTTCCGATACCCAGCGCTTGATATCTTTGCACTGCTGATCGGTAATGGTGGCGACGAAGGTGCGGTCGAGCTTCCGCTGAAGAGGCGGATCACTCACAATCTTTTCCTTGATATTGCTGTACCCGCCCGGGTGGCGCGTACCGTTGCGGAAAAGAATCAGGATTTTGTAGTGTTGCAGGTTTTCATAAGTGATCAGCTTTTCCTCATCGGTGAAGTCGATGGGGATTCCGGCGTCCTCCACCAGTGTGGCCTGAAGCGCGGTCCGGTAGACATCCGAATTATGCGATTCATCGCCGGTCACGGCCAGCACCACCGCGTTCGTGCCGGTAATGGTTTGCGCCTTCGAGGTACGCAGGAAGGGCGCAGCCATGCCCGCGGTTCCTATGGCGCTCATCAGAGTGCGCCTGGTTGGGTTCGTCTTGTTATTCATGAATACCTTCCCACTTACGTTGGCTGATTTCCTTAAATATCACTTCGATCAGAACTCAAACCGTCCAATGATCCAGATATTCGGCCTGCCGGCTCCGGCACCCGAGAACGAACCTTGGACGCCGGTTATGCGTCCGAACGTACCGGGACTGTTGGCATTATAAACGGCGTTCGGATTCGAGTAGTTCGGCTGTTCAAGAGGCCAGTTGTAGCCGTCCAAACGAAGCTCAAAACGATAGCGTTCTTTTACCGTCCACCACTTCACCATCGATACTTGCATCCAATTGAGACCGGGTCCCACAAAAGTGTTGCGTCCCAGATTACCCGGTGTAAACGGAGCCGGGTACGCGAATGAAGCGATATTGAGGTAGGGATTCTGAGCGGACGTTGGGAATCGGTTCGGCCCGATATCCCAGTTCTGTACCGTGGCTTCCGCAGTCGTTGTCAGGATGTTAGGCCGCGAGGCACTTGGCAGATATTGGTAAGGGCTTCCCGAGAACGATACGGTAAACGGCAATCCCGATTGGAACGTCTGAGTCTCGGTAAATTCCCAGCCGCCGATAATCTGATTCAGCACTCCACCCCGATTCAACCAACGCCGGCCTTTACCGACCGGTATTTGATAAGTCAAAACGCTGACAAAGCGGTGCGTCGTATCGAAACTGGTCCGGGCTTTCTCCAGACTTCGGTTGTAATACGTGATACCGGTGGCCGTGCCTTCACCATCCGTGTTCGCGAGGTTCTTTTCAAACGTGTAGAAGGCATTGAGGGTGATACCGCCGGAAAAGCGCTTTTCCACTCGCAGCGTTCCAGAGTGATGGGTATTGTGACCGAAGTTGGAATAGTAGTTGATCGCGCCGAACTGCGGATACGGCACATAGTTCTGGGTGGCCTTATAGATGGTTGCCAGTACGGACGGATCGGTGGAAATATTCAGCGGAATCGCGTTGATGTTCCAGCTATTGACCAGACCTACACCGGCCTGCCCCTGGTAGAGCGTCTCCAACCGCCAGTTGTTGGCGAACTCCCATTGGATGCCGCCGGACCAGTTCATCACATACGGCATGCGCATATGGCCGTCCCACATGCTTGCCGTACGCGTAGCGTAATTGGTGCCTACGAAGGGCACGGAGCCATTTGGCTGTACCTGATAAGTAACGCTGGGCGGTCCTTGGGAAAGAAGGAAAACATAGTTCGGATCGCCCGGTGGCGCCGCAACCGTGGCCGTTGCGACATAGTTATCGAACATGATGTTCTGCGTCGGCGCGAAGATGTCGGCATGAACAATGCCAAATGACGACCGGAAGACCATCTTTGGGGCAAAGTTCCAAGCCAAACCGACGCGCGGCTCGAAGTTGTTGCGGTCGCTTTGGGCAAGCGCACCGGGCTGGTTGACGAGGCCGCCCATCATTCCGGTGACTGAGTCCTTCACATCCGGACTGAATTCGGAATTCTGACCGTATTTGGTCGCGAAGGGGGTCTCGTAGTCATACCGCACGCCCAGGTTCAGTGTAAGCGTCCGGAACGGCTTCCAGTCATCTTGCACATAAGCCTGATGCGAGAACCAGCGTGGCAGCCAACTGGCCTGGGCCTGCGTGAACGTGGCGCTGGTGACTGTTCCAAGGAGGAAAGATGCGAACGTGTTACCGGTATTGGGAGTGAACGGCGCTTCGGTGCCGCCGAAGGTGTAAGAGCCGCTCGGCAGCGATGCAACGGTAGAATTGTAGCGGGTCCGAATCATCTCGTAACCAAATTTAATCGTGTGCCGGCCGTGTATCTTGGTGAAGTTATCCTGAAGTGTAATGTCATCACCAACGTTCTGATAGCTGGTCAAGCCGGCTAACCCGTAACCGATGCTGAAATTCGGGAAAGTCGCATCACTTACATTGGGAATACCGAGTTGCTTCGCCCAACCTTGCCCCTGGGTGGGGGCGGCTTGAGTGAGTTGGCGGCGATTGTAGCCGACGCGAAACTCATTGCTGGCGGTGGGGCTCAGGATCAGCATGTCCGAAAGCACGCCGTTGATCTCATCGATCGGCATGGGCGCCGCGGATGGATCGATCAATTGCGAGAAAGTCTGGCTGGGGTCCGAGACCCATGAAAACTGGACTCCCTGGCCCAACGTGCGATGCCGCGCCTGCGAATAGCGGGCGAACATGCTGTGATTGGACGAGAACTGATGGTCGATCTTGATATCCCAGCGCGTCCGGCGAACCCACTTTTGTGGGGTTACCGTCTCATTCAGCGTAGGCCCTGATCCGCTGGGAACGCCCGGCTGATTCGGCGCGGCAAAGGGGCTCTTGGCCAGAAAAGCGACCGCGACCGGATCGAACATGTTCTTCGGAATGATATTGTTCGGAAACGGCGTACGCGTATAAGTAGTGCCATTCAGCACGGTCGAGAACGGATTGTAAATAGGAAATACCTTGGGAGTACTCTGCCCGCCGAACGAGAAATCGCCATTCATCATTTCGGGAGTTGGCACGGTCGTTTGGGAATTAGCAGTCGCGCCGAGTTCCTGGTGACGCTGGAATCCGAAGAGCCAGAAGGTCTTGTTGCGGCCGTTGTACTTTGGCAGCAGAACCGGTCCGCTGGCTAAGGCGGAAATCTCGTGGTAGGCGAACGGGTTGGGTGAACGGACCTGCTCGAGCACCGAGCGGTGAATTAAAGACTTCCCGATGTATTGATCTTCGGCTGAACCGTGGAACTGGTTCGTGCCAGAGCGGTAAGTAACTGCCTCAAGTCCTCCTGCGGAATGACCGATCTCAGCGGGTGTGCCGGTTGTATAAACCTTCATTTCCTGAAACGCATCGACCGCGCCGCTCAATTGAGTATCGGTGCCACCATAGCTCTGTATGCCTGGCTCCTTGCCATCGATACCATCGAGCGTGAAGCCGATCATATTCGACCGCTGGCCCAGAATATGAAAGCCCGACATAGAATTGGTGCCGGCGTAGTAATACAGCGCCTGCGTCACTCGCTTTTCGTTGATGGGCATCTTCGTCAACTCGTCACCGGAGATGATCTGTCCGGACGAGGAAGTCTCGGTTTCGAGTAAAGGGGAGGCGGATGTGACCGTCACGTTCTCAGTCACTGCGCCGAGTTCCAATTGCACATCAATGCGTGGGATCTCACCCGTGTTTATGATGACCCCCTCGCGCACGTAGCCCTTGAAACCGGCTGCTTCTACGGTAAGACGATACGATCCCGGCGCCAGGTATGGAACATAATAGGAACCCTCTGCCGAGGTCGTGGTTTTTGAGTTAAAAGCAGTAGCGCTGTTGACAACCGTGACAGTGGCGCCCGCAACCACTGCGCCGCTCGAATCTCTGACGGTGCCTACAAGGGTGCCAGTGCCGGCTGTCTGCGCGTGCAACGACAGCGCAAGCAGAGTGACGCCCAGGAGAACTTCAATTCTGACATTTCGGAACATGACGACCTCCTCCCCCCTGTTAACCTTGCGTCCCACAATGTGGGATGCATTCCCATATTTTTAGTAGCTTCAGACAGTACAGGAATTGAGAGCCGTTGTCAATAGGAATCAGGCATGGGAGTTCGGCCGCAATCCTCGCCGAAGAGCCAAGTCTGAATTGTGGTTGCAGTAGTTATCGCGCCGGCAGAATCGCGGCTTTTCCTTCAGTGGTGCGTCATCATTTCGCGCTTGCCGGGTTATTCCACCCGCCGAAATCAGCGGCCAGACGATCGGCCTCGGCCGGCCCCCATGAACCTGGCTCGTACGGATGCGCTGGAGCGACATTACCCAGAACTGGATTCACAACCGACCACGCCGCTTCGACCGCATCCTGACGGACGAACAGCATGTGGTCGCCGTGCATCGCATCCGTGAGCAGCCTTTCGTACGCGCCTAATTCTTCCGACTGTTGATGACTCACCACGGAAAGTTCGGTTTGTTCGGAGGTCATGGCCTTGCCGGGGTGTTTCACCAGAGCGCCCAGCCCTATGAACAATTCCGGATCGAGGCGAAAGCGAAAATAGTTGCGTCCCGGATCGGTTTTGCCGGGCGGCGGCTGCTTGAGCTTGACAAGAATTTCGGTCGCAGTGAGAGGCAGACACTTTCCGGCTCGAATCAGGAACGGCACTCCGGCCCAGCGCCACGAATCTACTTCCAGATGCACGCCGGCAAATGTCTCCACGTGAGAATCCGCCGCGACCCCCTTTTCCTCACGGTAGCCGCGATATTGGCCTCGCACGAGGCTTCCGGCGTCGAGCGGCTGAATCGTACGAAAGACCTTCACCTGCTCGTCATGCAGCGATTCCGCATACATGTTCGTGGGCGGGTCCATCGCCAGCAGCGCCACAACCTGCAGCAGATGATTCTGTACGACGTCGCGAATCTGGCCGGTGTGTTCGTAGAACGAGCCTCTACCGGCCACTCCGAATGTTTCAGCCATCGTAATCTGCACGCTGTGGACGTAGTTGCGATTCCAGATGGGCTCTAGAAATGTATTCGCAAAACGGAAGAAGAGCAGGTTCTCCACGGCCTCCTTCCCCAGAAAATGGTCCACGCGGAAAATTTCCTGCTCGGGAAACACCTCGTGCAGACGCGCATTCAACTCTCGCGCGGATGCCAGGTCATGCCCGAACGGCTTCTCAACAACGACGCGGGCTCCTTCGGCACATTTCGTTTTACCAAGCTGCTCGACCACCGAAACGAACAGGGCCGGCGGGATCGCCAGGTAGTGCAACGGGTGTTTCGCGTTCTTGAGCGCTTTGCGCAATCGAGAAAATGTTTCGGGATTCTGATAATCGCCGCTGACATATTGAAGCAACTGCGCCAGCCTGGAGAAGGCCGCCTCATCGACACCGCCGCCGTGCTTCGCGATGCTGTCGCGGACGCGATCACGCAACTGATCGATGCTCCAGTTGGACCGCGCCACCCCGATGATGGGAACACTGAGATGCTCGCGCTGCACCATGCGGTGCAAAGCGGGAAAAATCTTCTTGTGCGCAAGGTCGCCGGTGGCCCCAAAGAATACTAATGCGTCGGCAGCCGGCCCGGAACAAGATTCCGTTTGCAGAATGGCGCCTTCCGCCGGGCTCTGATTCACGTTGTAGACTTCCTCCGCGAAAGCGCCACCAGCGAAGCTACCCGCGCCGCCTGATTTCACGGTAGCGCCGGATGAGCGCGTTGGTCGATCCGTCATGATCGAGCGGCGGTTCGCCTGCGCTTTCGAGTTCCGGAATGATTCGCTGGGCGAGAACTTTTCCCAACTCGACACCCCATTGATCAAAAGAATCGATTTGCCAGATCACGCCCTGCGTAAAGACGCTGTGCTCGTAGAGCGCGATCAGTTTGCCTAATGTCTCCGGCGTCAACTGATCGGCCAGTATGGTGTTCGACGGCCGGTCACCCTCAAACGTGCGGTGCGGCACCAGCCACTCCGGAGTGCCTTCGGCGCGAACTTCCTCGGCGGTTTTCCCGAAGGCGAGCGCTTCCGCCTGAGCGAGCATGTTGGCAATCAGCACGTCATGATGATTCCCGAGCGGATTGAGCGTGCGGACAAAGCCAATAAAGTCGCAAGGAATAAGTTTCGTCCCCTGATGGATCAGTTGATAGAAGGAATGTTGCCCGTTCGTCCCGGGCTCGCCCCAGAAAATCGACGCCGTCTGATAATCGACAGATGTTCCTTCCAGCGTGACCTGCTTTCCGTTACTCTCCATTGTCAATTGCTGGAGGTAGGCCGGGAAGCGCTTCAAATACTGCTCGTAAGGCAGCACCGCAACGGTTTGCGCGCCCAGAAAGGTGCTGTACCAGACGCAGAGCAGACCCATCAGCACCGGCAGATTCCGTTCGAACGGCGTGCTGCGGAAATGCTCATCCATCGCGTGAAAGCCCGCGAGCATCGTATGGAACTGCTCCGGCCCGATCGCAATCATGGTGGAGAGGCCAATCGCCGAATCCATCGAATAGCGCCCGCCGACCCAATCCCAAAAGACAAACATGTTCGTGCTATCGATGCCGAATGCCTCGACCTTCTCGGTGTTGGTCGAGACCGCGACGAAGTGCCGCGCAATTGCCTTCTCATCCCCCAGCGCTTTCAACACCCATTGGCGCGCGGTATGCGCGTTCGTCATCGTTTCCAGCGTGGTGAAGGTCTTCGAGCAGATGATAAACAGCGTCTCATCGGCATTGAGATCGCGAGTCGCTTCGGCGAAATCGGTGCCATCAACGTTCGACACGAAACGGAACGTCATGTCGCGCTGGCTGTAGTGCTGAAGCGCTTCATAGGCCATCACCGGCCCCAGATCGGAGCCGCCGATGCCGACGTTGATCACATTGCGGATCCGTTTTCCGGTGAAGCCCTTCCATTCACCGCTGCGCACGCGTTCGGAAAAGCTCGCCATTTTTTCGAGCACGGCGTGAACTTCAGGCACCACGTCTTTGCCGTCAACAAGAATCTGTTCGCCCTTCGGCGCACGCAAAGCGACATGCAAGACCGCGCGGTTTTCGGTGACATTGATCTTGTCTCCGCGGAACATCGCATCGATATGTTCCCTCAAGCCGGACTGCTCGGCCAGATCCAGCAGCAGCCGCATGGTCTCACCCACAATGCGATTCTTCGAATAGTCGAAATAAAGGCCGAGCGCCTCCACAGTGAAGCGATGATTCCGCTCTGGGTCTCCGTCAAAGAGTTGACGGAGATGCAGCCCGCGAATTTTTGAGCGATGTTCATCCAGAGCTTTGAAAGCCGCCCGATCGCGAAGCGGAGCGGCGGTGCGTGAAGTTAGGGGGTTCATGATAGCGATTTTAGCCGCCGGCCTTGAGCACAGCGCCCTTGGAAGCGACGCAGGAAAGCAGATCCTTCCACGACTTTGCGAACGATTCGGCTCCCTCCCGCTGCAATTCGCCTCCGAGTTTACCTACGTCTACACCTGCGTGAATAAAGGCCGCGATGGTGGCTTCGGCCTCGCCGCCATCGGCCGGCATCACTTCACTCACCGAGCCGTGATCGGCAAACGCAAGTAGTGTCTTCTCCGGCATCGTATTAATCGTATCTGGCGCAGCCAGCGCCTGGAGGTAGAGAATGTCGGAGGCTTCGGGATCTTTGGTGCCGGTGCTTGCCCAGAGGAGCCGCTGCGGCTGCGCGCCCGCGCTAGCCGCTTTGCGCCAAGCCGGTGATGCGAGGTGCTCGCGGTATGACTTGTACGTCAGGCCGGCCACAGCAATGCCCAGACGGTTTTGAAGCTCCTTTGGGACAGCCTCCAGTACGGCTTTATCCCAGCGGCTGACGAATAATGACGCGACCGAGCGTACGTTGGGGTCGAGTCCCGCCGCGATCCGCCGCTCGATGCCCCGCAGATACGCTTCCGCGGCGCCGATGTAGTGCTCGCGCGTAAACAGCAGTGTGACGTTGACCGGCACGCCGGCAAAGATGGCCTCTTCGATCGCACTCTGGCCTTCCTTTGTGCCGGGGATTTTGATGAACAGGTTCGGCCGCTGTGCCCGCTTGTAGAGATCCACCGCTTCTTTGACTGTAGTGGCCGGGTCATATGCCAGGAGCGGCGATACTTCCAGGGACACCCATCCATCCATTCCGCGTGTCGCAACATGAACCGGCCGGAATAAGTCTGCGGCCTGTCTCAGGTCGTCCATCGCAAGTTCAAAGAACAGGTCTTCGTCCGGCTTACCCTGCTTCTTCTTCTGCCGGATTGAGTCGTCATACAGATCCGAGTTCCGGATTGCGTGATCGAAGATGGTTGGATTGGAAGTTAGCCCTGTGACGGAGAGTTCATCGATATAGCGTCGCAACGTCCCATCCGTCAAAAGCGCCCGCGTGATGTTATCCAGCCAAAGACTCTGGCCGAGATCGTGGAGCTGCTTCGTCGGCTTCATACTCTTCCCAGTGTAAAAGAAACAGTCTTCGAATAATGTCTAAAAACCAACCACCAAAGGCCGCTCACAACCACCCGTTGCGGAACCCGGCTCGCCGCAGGCCTTGGAGTAAGTAGGGGCATTTCCGCATCAAATCCCAAAGGAATCCCGATCGATAGTTTTCCACCATGAGCACGATGGGCCCCTGGTTCAGGCCGCAATGCCACTTCGACACCCATCCGCGGGGACTCTGCGCCGTTGGCGGAAAGGTCAGGTTGAAGGCAGCCTTAAATCCATATTTGTTGGATTCCTTCAGTTTCACATCATGGATGAAATGTTCCAGAGCCGGCGTCACGATTTCTGGCGCGAACGGCAGGGAACTGGCAGCCGCCCAAGGAGCGATCGTTCCATCGTCGGGTCCATTCGGCACACCGCGCGCGGCGTAGTCAAAGAATTCCCGCTTTCGGCCGCGGATGGTGCGCGTCGCCGGGCCCGGTCCATTGCTCGCCGTGAGACCCCAACAGGATGTGCCGTAGCCCTCAAATTCGCAGGGATTGTGAGTGGCGTATTCCCGCTGCACATGGGTGGCGCGGCGGCTATTTTCAAAATAGTCGATTCCCTTCTCTCGCATGAAAGCGTCCTGAATGCCCCGGAAATCCACCCACACGTGAGCTAACTGATGAATAAACAGCGGACCTGCATGGAGATACTCGTAGCCATAGATCTTCTTCCACTTGTAAGTAGAGGCCCACGCCTGGTAACTTTCCTCGGGAAGCGGATAAGTCGGAGAGCCGAGGCCGAGTAAGTATAGAATGAGTGCCTCATCAAAGCCCTCCCAACGGTATTCCAGAAATCCGCATTCCGGCCTCCAGCCGTTGGCGACGGTAGCGCCGCCGTTCCGCGCCCACTGCCAATCCGCACGGCTGAACAAGTCTACAGCCAGCTTGCGGATTTCGTGCTCTGGACTGGATTCGTCGGTAAAGTACTCTGCCGCCGTCAGCATTCCCGCGAATAGCAGGGCCGAATCCATGGTCGAGAGCTCGCATTCCCACACGCGACGCCCGGTCTGCATATCCAGGAAATGATAGTAGAAGCCTTTGTATCCGGTGGCGTCTGGTTCCGCGTCCTGGGGAGAATCACGGAAGAAACGCAGGACCGCCAATGTACGAGCTATCGCATCACCGCGGTCGAGCAATCCGCGTTCAACGGCTACCGGATAGGCGGCCAGCGCCAAACCCACCGCGGCAATGCTGGAAGGCGAGCCGGCCTCCGTCTTATCAATGACCAAGCCGTTTGCCGGATTTACCTCGTAGAGGAAATACTGGAACGATTCGCGTTGCAGCGTGTCCAGCATTCCCTCGTGGGCTTCGACGGAATTGTCCATGACTCAACTGGCGGCATTCTCCTGAATCACGCCAGCGCGGATTTCACTGTGCTGGCAATATGGGCGGCGGAAATGCCGAATTGCTCGATCAGGTCCGTCGGTTTTCCGCTGTGGGGAATCTCCCGCACCGCCAACTGGTGCGCGCGAACGCGTTCACCGGCAAGAGCCCGTAGAACCGCGGCGCCGAGACCTCCATGCGCATAATGGTCTTCGACCGTGATGACATTGCCTCCGGCTGCGCGGGCCGATGCGATCAATTCATCGCGATCCACCGGCTGCACGCTGAACAGATCGATAACACGGATCACGATGCCCTCTTTTTGAAGTTGATCGTAAGCCACGAGAGCTTCGAATACCGTAATGCCGCCGGCAACCACCAGCGCCCGGTCCTTGTCGCTCTTCCGCAGCACCTTGCACTTGCCGATCGCGAACACTTCGTCGGGACCATAAAGGATCGGCGATTTCGGACGCCCGAGCCTGAGATAGCCGGGGCCGGTCTCTCCCGCCAACAGTGCCGTGGCTCTCCAGGCGCTCGTAGCGTCTGCCGGATAGAGCACGGTGAAGTCCGGCTCCGCGCACGTCATGGCAAGGTCCTCCAGCCCCATTTGCGTCGGACCATCTTCTCCGATGGAAACTCCGCAATGCGTGCCCGCGATCTTGACATTCAGATGGCTGATTGCCGCGAGGCGTATGAAGTCATAGGCACGCGTCACAAAACACGCGAAGGTCGAAGCAAACGGAACGCAGCCTCGCGCAGCCAGCCCCATCGCCATGCCGATCATGTTCTGCTCGGCGATGTAGCCTTGGAAAAAACGGTCCGGCGCGACCTTTTCGAATTCCTCCGTGTAGGTGGAGTTCTTGACGTCACCATCAAGCGCCACGACTCGGGGGTCCGTCTTCGCAAGGGCCGCCAAACCGTCGCCGAAGCCTTTGCGTGTGGCGACTTCTTCGCCCCCGATTTTGTACGGCGGCTTCCCGGCCTGTTTTGCCTGCGCGCCGGCAGCGGGTCGCAAAGCACCATTCTCGCCGGACGGAAGATTCGGCTTCCACTCTGCATCCGCTCCAGAAAGATGACTTTCCAGGTCGGCGACAACTTTGTCTGCCATGACCTTGTCCAGCGGTTTGCCATGCCAGCCTTCCAGGCCTTCTATCCCTTTCAACCCCTTGCCTTTGATTGTGTGCGCTAACACGATTGTGGGACGGTCTTTCACTCCGGCGGCATTTTCGAAAGCCGCGATCAGCTCGGGGATGTTGTGTCCATCAACGGTCAACACGTGCCAGCCGAACGCTTCCCAGCGGGACTTATAAATGGCGAGCTCCCATTGCAGCATCGTCGGCTGGCTCTGGCCAAGGCGATTGATGTCGAGGATTGCGCAAAGGTTGTCCAGCTTGTGAAGTGATGCCCACTGCGCCGCTTCCCACACCGAGCCCTCGGCCGATTCGCCGTCGCCCATTAACACAAAGATGCGCTGGCCGGAATGGTCAAGCTGCTTCGCGCGCAGCGCGATCCCCACTCCTACCGACAAGCCCTGTCCCAGCGAGCCGGTGGCCGCATCGACGAATGGCAGACGCGGCGTGGGGTGTCCTTCGAGTTCCGAGCCTGTCTTTCGAAGAGTCAGCAGCTTCTCGCGCGGAAAGAGGCCGGCTTCCGCCCAAGCTGCATACAAGACCGGCGCCGCGTGGCCTTTTGACAGCACCATCACGTCACTATCCGGTCTGTGTGGATCGTGCGGATCGTAACGCATGACAGAGTAGAAAAGGACGGACATGATTTCCGCTGCCGACGCGCAGCTCGTCGGATGTCCACTGCCGGCCTCCGTCGTGGCGCGGACCGAATCGATTCGCAGCCGCGTTGCCTTGTCTTGAAGTACTTTGAGTTGAATCTGCTCCGATGTTTCGACTGGCATGACTTCGCTCCGTGATTGGCTTACTTCCATTTTGGATCTAAGACTTTGTTTAGCAAAAGGGGGGCTGTTTGCATACAGACCATAATTCGAGTCAGAGATTGAATGGAATCGGCAAGTGGTAATAAACGAGGAGCGACCAACCGTGAGATTTAGAACAGATTCGGCGCGACCGAGTCACTTACGACCGAAAGCGAGGTCGAAACTGACGCAGCATTGACAGTTTCAGAACTTTCGCGACCATTCCTTGGGCCAGCGCTCGATGACGACTTTTTTATCCGTATAGAAGTCGATGGCGTCGTGACCCTGGCCGTGCAGCACACCCAGAAAGCTGTCTTTCCACCCGCTGAACGGGAAATACGCCATCGGTGCGGCGACGCCGATGTTGATACCGATATTCCCGGCTGGCGCTTCGTATCGGAACTTGCGCGCGGACACCCCGCTCGAAGTGAAAATGCACGCCGAGTTGCCGTAGGCACTTTGTGCGAGCAATTTGAGCGCGGCGTCGAGATCATCGGCATGCCGCAGGGACAGCACTGGTCCGAAGATCTCCGCGTCAGTGAGATCGCTGTTACCCGGAATTCCGGCCAGCACCGTCGGGTTCAGAAAATTGCCGTGGTCGCCCTTCTTCACCTTGGCATTCCGGCCGTCGAGCAAGGGCGTGGCTCCATCCCGGATCCCTCGGTCGATCATATTCAGAATACGCGTCTTGCTTTCGGGCGAGATCACTGGCCCCATGTTGACGTCCGGATCAAGTCCGTTTCCGACGCGAATCTTCGACACCATGCCGCACAGGGCGTCGGTGAATTGTTTCGATGCAACGCCTATGGTAATTGCGGTGGAGACGGCGAGGCAGCGCTGGCCTGCGCATCCGAACGCGCTATCACTGACGATCTTAGCCGTCATCTCCAGATCCGCATCGGGCATCACGACCACGTGATTCTTAGCGCCACCCTGGCATTGCACGCGTTTTCCATGAGCAGCGCCTTCGGCATAGATGTATCGCGCTACGCGGCTGGAACCCACGAAGCTGATGGCGCGCACACTGTGATGGCGCAGCAACGCGTCGACGGCGGCCTTCGCGCCGACTACGAGGTTGACTACGCCGCGCGGCAGCCCGGCCTCATGCAGCAGTTCGAACAACAGCCGCGCTGTCAGCGGTACTCGCTCGGAAGGCTTCAGGATAAATGTGTTCCCACAGGCAATGGCGTACGGTAGAAACCACAGCGGAATCATTGATGGGAAATTGAACGGAGTGATCGCGGCCGTTACGCCCAGCGGCTGGCGGATCATGATCTCGTCGATGCCGTGCGCGACGTCTTCGAGATTGTAGCCCTGCATCAGCGTCGGAATTCCGCATGCAACCTCGACGTTCTCGATGCCGCGCTGCAACTCGGCCCGCGCCTCCGCGAAGGTTTTGCCGTTTTCGCGCGTCGTCATACGCGCGATTTCGTCGGTGCGCTCTTCGAGCAGACGGCGAAACCGGAACAGGTGCTGGATCCGTTCCTGCGGCGGCGTTCTGCGCCATGCGGGATATGCGGCGCTTGCCGCCTCCACCGCGGCCGCGACGTCTTCGGCGCCCGCCAGCGGCACTGTGGCGAGTTTCTCTGAGGTGGCGGGGTTCATGACATCCAGCGATTCCGCCGAATGATTGGCCCGCCATTCTCCTCCGATGTAGTTCAAGCCGGCACTCACATTGTCCACCGTCATTGCCATAGTTCCTTTGGCGAATTCTTCCCGTTGGTGTAAGCTTACGCGATTGCGCGGCGTTTCTCCATCCACTGCACCATGGGCCGTCCTGCGGCCGGCCGCATGGTTCTGCCTTCCAGCTACCCGCTGCCGCTGGTCGTCTGACAGCTCGGTTTCGGGCTTGGCCCGCCGGCCAATGAAGATCACGCGCCACCACCGCACAGCGATCCTTCTGCCCATCGCTGAACGCTCTTAACTACAGGGCCAGCTAATGTGAAAATCCCCGGGGTCAGGCGTACAGAACTTGTTGACCTCGGTTTTGTTTTGCATTGGAACTAATTAGATTTTCGTCTCAGTTCCATTTCCTCACTTTGGTCTCACCCGTGATCCTTCCTTGCAGTACCGTGTCGAAGAACATATAAGGATGGACCAGGGTAAGCCCGCTGGCTTTGTCCAGTTCGGCGCGAACATCCGCGGGAATGTCGAACTCCAGCGCCTTCAGGTTATCTTCAAGCTGATCCATTCGCCGCGCGCCAATCAATGTAGACGTCACACCGGGCTGCGTCATCACCCAGTTAAGCGCCACTTGAGCGGGCGAGCGGCCCAACTGCGCGGCCCCGCGTTGGAGCGCGTCCAGAATCTCCCAATTCTTCTCCGTGAACTTATGAAAGACTGGATTATTCCCTGAGTTCAAAAGATCTAATCGGCTGTTCGGTTCACTCGTAGATTGATCACGTTTGTACTTACCGGCCAGGAATCCACTGGCCAAGGGTCCCCACGGGCATACGCCCAAGCCAAGTTCCCGGGCGGCGGGGATGTGTTCGCGCTCGATGTTGCGCTCCACCAGCGAGTACTCGAGTTGAAGCGCCGTGGGGCCGGTCCAACCGCGGCACTGCGCGAGCGTCACCGCCCGGGCCGCGTACCAGGCCGGCACATCGGAGAATCCGTAGTACCGGATCTTGCCTTCCTGCACCAGCGTAGACAAAGTCGCCACCACTTCTTCGACCGGCGTCACCGTGTCCCACACGTGCAGCCAGTAGAGGTCTACGTAGTCCGTTCCGAGCCGGCGCAAAGAGCCTTCGAGAGCGCGATAAATATTCTTGCGGCCATTGCCGCCTGAATTCGGATTTCCCTTGTCCGGATTGAACGTGAATTTCGTCGCCAGCACCACGCGGTCGCGCATCTGCGCCTGTTTGATCAGCGCGCCGGTGAGTTCTTCGCTCTTTCCATCAGCGTAAGAGTCGGCCGTATCGAGGAAATTTCCGCCCGATTCAATATACCGGGCGAAGATACGCCGTGCTTCCGTATCGTCCGAACCCCATCGGCTATTCCCAAAGGTCATGGTCCCAAAGCAGACCGGGCTGACCTTCAGTCCGGACCTGCCCAGTGTGATGTAATCAGTCGTGTGGATCAAGAAGCCTCCTCATTCGATTTTCCGGAGCGCTTTGAAAGTGCAATCCGGAGCGCACGTCCCCCCAACCACCCTGACGGTATCCAGTTACTTCTGAAATCGATCGTCCTCAGATTATCTAACTCCACTTATTCCATCCTTAAGTAATTCCGCTCGCACCGCGAAAAAACTTCTTGAAACAAGGATGCTCTAAGATGTTTTTCCGGATCGAAGCGGCCTGGGACTTCCACAGCCACAGCAATCGCGCCGCCCGGCATGATCGGGTGAGTTTACTCACAGACAGTGTCAAAAATTTCTTGAAAAGAAATTAGGAGTACCAGTACAATTGTCCAACCTTTACATGGACCGCACGTCCTAAAAGGCCGACATGCGCATATTGAATCGGCTCCCGTTGTGAGCGAGAGCCGATAGCTCAGGCACCGATTGTCCCGGATGCCGAGTTGCATACGCAACCTGCATCCTACCAGATCTAGTACCTCCTGATCCAGGGGAGTTTTTGTTTCTCGGGCTTGTAAACGTGCTTTAAAGTCCAACTCATAACTCGGGTGTAAGTTCCACCCGCTAGATTCGTGGAGGAGAAGTATGCCTCATCGACGCTGCAGTGCCAGCGGCTGCCAACCTCATATTAGTCAGAAACTTTTCCCGGGATTGGTCGCCATATGTTTGTTTCTGATCACTACTCTCGCGTTAGCACAGGTCACCACTCCTACGCCGGCAAGCAATTCGAACCGCAATCCCACCGACCCTGGCGTTCGCGGTGGACCGCCCGGCGCGGGGAAACCGTTTGCAACGGGCTTATCGCCCGGCCAGATGTCCTACTTCCTTACGCAGGCTCTGCCGATATTCAGCGAAGCGGAAACAGTTCCAGAAGGCTTGGGGCCGAGATTCAATCTCGATTCCTGCGCGGGCTGCCACGCTTTTCCAGCGCCCGGCGGCTCCAGCCCTCCCAATGGTAATCCGCAATATATGCACGCTGCGCAGATGGCTCCGCGCAGCCAGATTCCAAGCTTCATCAAGCTGGACGGTCCGGTGCGTGAAGTTCGTATGGTCAAGCACGCGGACGGCTCGCCCGACGGCGGAGTAGCCGATATTTTTACTATCACCGGACGCAGCGATGCTCCTCACGGATGCTCCATCCAACAGCCTGATTTCAGCAATCGCTCGAACATGATCTTTCGCGTTCCGACTCCGGTATTTGGAGGCGGATTGATTGAAAGCATCACAGATTCGACGATCCGCACCAATCTCACTTCATCTTCCAATATGAAGCGCGCCTTTGGAATCAGCGGTCATGTCAACACCACGGGCAATGACGGCACGGTGACACGGTTCGGCTGGAAGGCGCAGAACAAGTCGCTTCTGATCTTCGCCGCCGAAGCATACAACGTCGAAATGGGGGTCACCAGCGAAGGATTCCCCAACGAGCGGGAGGAAGACGCGGCGTGCGCAACCAACGGCGTAGCGGAAGATCACACGAACTTCGATACGGGCGCCCCGTCCGACCTGGTCGCCTTCACCATGTTCATGCGATTCCTCGATCAGCCCGCGCCCGCCTGCGGAGCCGGAGGCACAGCGTGCTCGGCGTCGGTGAACAACGGGAGCAATTTGTTCAACTCGGTTGGGTGCGCACTGTGCCATACGCCGGTTCTGATGACCGGCGCATCGCCGGTTCCTGCCCTGAGTCACGTCAAGGCACGCCTGTACTCTGATCTGGCCGTTCACAATATGGGAACGGGCCTTGCCGACAATGTCACGCAAGGGAACGCGGGACCGGATGAGTTTCGGACCGCGCCGCTCTGGGGGTTGGGACAACGCGCGTACTTCCTCCACGACGGCAGGACCATGGACCTGCTTCAGGCCATACTGGCTCACTCCAGTTCTGGATCGGAAGCGAATAGGTCCATTAATATGTTCCAGTCGCTTAGCAACTCGCAGCAGCAGGACATCCTCAACTTCCTGCGCTCTCTCTGACCATCGCACAAGCGCGCCGCGGCCAGTACTTAGATACTCGGGGCCGAGGCCCTCTTGATTTCTTACAGTGATATGGATGATTGCTTCAGGAATTCTTAGGACCACGTGAAGGCAGACTGTCAGGGCGGATGTAGAGAGGCCCGCCCTGACGGTCAGAAAAGAACGAACTTACTCAGAAGCGACTTGGAAGGTGCCGACGAAACCGCTGCGCTTGTAAGGGCTGCTCCAGGTTTCGCCAAGCCCATCACCGCTGAACGAATTTGCCAGCGCATATGCCGGCATCGCGTGTTCCACCTTCGTCAGCGGCGGATACCACACTTCCTCATTCCCGCAGATGTGGTCGGCTTCGGTCATAGCACGGGTCTCAATCTTCGCCAGGGAGCCAGCCGTGAGAGTAGCCGCGCCTTCATGAACGTTTCCGTCCTTCACAGTCAGCTCGATCGGAGCGTAGTCCACTTTGACGACGTCGGCCAGCAGGTCGCCTCCCATGCGCTTGGCGAAGCTTTGCAAAGCCAGGCGCTGTTCGGCATTCGCGCGGCTATCAATAATGAGCACAGCCTTCGTCGGATTGATCGGTTCATCGACATCGCCGAGCGTATGCTGTGCACGCACCACGCCAACAACAGAGAGCCCTTCGAGGTTCACACCGTCCCAGACGCCGTTGTTGACCTTCCACCCAAACACGGCCAGCTTACCTACCAGGCCGACTTCACCCATGGCAAAGCAGGGACCCGTATAAACGTCCGCCGTGCGAGCTTCAATGTAGTTTCCGTAAATGCTGTGGGAAGGAAGGCCCGCAGCGAAAGAAGAAGCGGAGGTGGCCGCCAGAGCCACAACGGCAGTACCCAAAACTTTCAGCATCCAGTTCTCTCCCTCGAACGAAATTATACCGCAGGGTTAAATCTTGGGGATAAATCCGCATAGGCCCCGCGCACAAAAGGCGTTCCGAGGCACAAAAAAAGCGCTGCGGGCGGCAGCGCTTTTGAAGCAGCTTTCAGATACGGATGTCGGTTGGCTCTACAACTCCTCGTAACACTGCCGTGCCGGACTGCATTCAAACTCGTTGACGAGTTTACCGTCCGGCCCCAGGCAGGTGAAGGTGTACTGGCACCAGAAAGCGCCGTCGTTGCTGTGCTGAACATCCGGGTCCCATTCGGCTTCGATAAACAGTCCTTTCCAGCACAGACTCTTGCAGCGCCTGCGGCCAACTCTGGTTAAACCGGGCCGTTCCATGAACTACGCCCGCCCTTTGACCGCCTGCAGCAGCGCGCGCTTCACGGCTACCTTGGCCAGTTGTACTTTGTACCGGTTCTGGCTGAGCGGCTTGGCATCCGCCACGGCTGCTTTGCCCGCTTCCTCAGCAACTTCCGGCGTGATGTTCTTGCCGGCCAGTAGCTTTTCGGCTTCCGGCGCTGCCCACGGCGTAGGCGCAACATGTCCGAGAACCACTCTCGCGCTCGAAACCGTCGCGCCGCGCATATGAAGCGCGACTGAGGCGGTTGCGAGAGGCCAATCGAGCGCCTCTTTCTGCCGCACTTCATACGTCGCCGTATGGGTGGGCGGAGAGGGCACCAGGATTTCGGTCAGGATTTCGTCAGGACGCAGCGCGGTTTCCCGCTCGTCCGCACTCTTGGGTGAGACGAAAAATTCCGCCACATCGAGTTCGCGGCTTCCCCTGGCCGAGACCAGCTTGACCTTAGCGCCAAGCGCGACCAGCGCCGGGCCCAGGCTCGAAGCGCTGACGAAGTATGCGGGGCCGTCGCCAAAAATGGAGTGGTATTCGTTCTCTCCATTCGGCACCAGAGACTTGCCGTCTTTCATCGCCAGCAAGCCGAACCCCCGGCGGTAATACCAGCACCGTGGGCGCTGGCACAGATCTCCGCCGGCTGTCCCCATGTGACGAATCTGCGGACTGGGAATTCCGGCCGCTGCTTCGGCAATGGCTTTATATCCGGAGCGAACTTCGGCATGGGTTGCCAGTTCATCGATGCTTACCAGCGCGCCGATACGCAGGCCAGCCGAGGTTTTCCGGATGCCTTCGAGTTCCTTGATGCTCTTCAGGTTCACGACGCGCTTGGGCGTTTCCAGGTACTCCTTCATCATGCTGAGGAGGTCCGTTCCGCCGGCCAGCACTTCGGTTTCGCCCCAGTTGGCGCCGAGCATCCCCGAAGCTTCCTTCAGCGTTGCGGGGTTGGCATATTCGAACGACAGCATGTTAGGCCTTCCTCTCTTCCAGCGCGTTGAGCACGTGCCTGGGCGTCATCGGCATGGTTGGTACGCGGACGCCAATGGCGTTGGCCACGGCGTTGCCGACTGCGGCGCAGATGCCGACGGCCGGAGGCTCGCCCAAGCCGATCACGCCGCGTTTATCCATTTCGGGCCGGATATCGAGATGCACCATGATGTTGCCGATATCGTCGATCCCGGCCAGCTTGTAGAACTCCATATCCGGATTCAACATCCGCCCTGTCTGATCGTCCAGGACGCGCTTCTCAAACAGCGCCGTACTGATTCCCATGATGATGGCGCCGAAGATCTGGCTTTCGGCAAGCCTCGGATTGATGATCATGCCGCAATCCTGCACGGCAACGAACCGGTTCATCTTGACGATGCCGGTTTCCGTATCCACGGAGACGTCGGCAATTTGCACGCCGGAAGCGCCTGAAGTATTCAGGCCCATCGGGTTGCGCTGCTCGTTGGTCCCAGTCTCGGAGATCTTGCTGGTCCCCATCTTGCGGCAGGCCTCCTGCCAGGTGAGCGATTTGGCGGGATTGCTCTTGACCCGCACGCGGCCGTCGACCGCTTCCAACTGATCGGCCGGAGCGCTGAGCGAGGGCGCCACGGCGTCGAACAATTTCACCAGCGCGTTGACGCTCGCTTTGCGCGTGGATGAGGAAACTCCACCCACCGTGGTCGAACCGCCCGAAGAACCGTCCGGGGGCAGATCGTTGGTGCCGGTTACCAGCTTGACAGCATTGAACGGCAGACCGAGCGTTTCCGCGGCAACCTGAATGATGATCGTCTTCGTGCCGGTGCCGAGATCCTGCGTGCCGATCTCTACCACTACCGAGCCGTCCGGATTGATCGTGGTCCGGCACTGGCTCTGATGACCGGCGCCGCCCCAGTTGTTGATGCCCATCCCAAGTCCACGCTTCACAGTCCCGGAGCCACTGTCTCCACGCGGGTGCCAATACTTCTTCCACTCGGAGATCTCCACGGCCTTTTGCACCTGATAGCGATAGGTATCCGCGCGCGGCGTATACCCCGCGTTCTTGAGAATCACTTCCGAGGGGTCCATGCCAATCTTGGCCGCAAAATCCTCAATCGCCGAGCAGGTAAGGTAGGACGCCTGCTGGTTATTCGGTGCGCGCCACGCCCGCTGTGCGCCCGCATTGATCGAGACCGCCGAATGATTCAGGCGGACGTTCGGAATCTCGGTGAAGACGTATGGAATGGGGGGCATGCCACCGCCTCCGACTCCGCCCGTTGCCCACGATTCCGACTGCCACGCCGTAATGGTACCGTCTTTCTTGCCACCGACCTTGATCTTGGCGTAAGCCGAAGGACGGTTGCCGGCGATCATCTGTTCGGTCGCACGTTCGAGGAACAGCTTCACCGGCGCTCCGCCGGCCTTCTTGGAGAGTTCCGCGCCCGCGATGCCCCACGCATCCGGCGTGAACTTACTTCCGAAGCCGCCACCGATGTAGTCCATGCGGACGTGAATGTTGGCCACCGGCACTTTCAGGTTCGGGGCGAGACTTCCGGCATAACCAGAAACATATTGCACAGACGGCCAGACGTTCACCTGGTCGCCTTGCCACTGAATCACCTGGCCATGCGGTTCCAGGCAGCAATGCGTTACGACGGGAATTCCGTAAGTGCCTTCCGAAACCGCTTCGGCTTCCTGGAAGCCCTTGTCCGGATCGCCTCTGAGACGCTCACCTGCCGCCTTGGCGCGTGTGCCGACTTTGCTCAGGTCTGCCTCATTCACCACATGCGGAAGCACTTCATATTCAACTTTGATCTTGCGCGTGGCTTCCTGCGCCGCTTCTTCGGTGGTGGCCGCCACAGCCGCGATTTCCGCGCCTTCCCACTGAATTTCGGCCCCGGCGGGTGCGATGACGTGCACGGCCTTTACGCCGGCGCTGTCCTCAGCCTCACGGGTATCGATCTTGGTTACTCGGGCGTGGGCATGCGGGCTGGTCAGGTAAGCCGCAATCAGCAGCCCTTTCGCGTTGTAATCCGAGCTGTACTTGGCGCGGCCGGAGGCTTTCTGCGGGCCATCCACGCGCTTATACGGCTTGCCGATGACCTTGCGTGTTTCCATCGGCGGCCAACTGTAGTTGGGAGTGTCAGGCACGCTTGCCTCCTTTTATCGTCTTGGCAGCCTCAAGTACCGCCTGGCGCATTCCGACATAAGTCCCGCAACGGCATAAATTGCCGCACAGTCCGTGTTTGGCCTCTTCCAGGGTCGGATTCGGATTGTGATCGAGAAAGTCCTTAGTCGCCATCACGAATCCGGACGTACAGTAGCCGCATTGCTGGGCATCGTTGTTGACGAAGGCTGCCGAAATCGGGTGAATGTTGTTGCCGGTGGCGAGCCCTTCGATAGTCTCGATCTTCTTGCCCTGCGCGTCAATGGCCAGCACGGTGCAGCTATAGACACTCTTTCCGTCCATGATCACAGTGCAAGCGCCGCAAGTAGCCCGGTCGCAGACTTTCTTGGCGCCGGTGTGGTCGAGATGATTGCGTAGTGCGTCGATCAGCGTGACTCGCGGCTCGACGGTTAGATTCATAGGCTTGCCGTTGATTTGCAACGTAATCGGCACCGGTCCGGGACCGGCCGTCTTAGCCGTGGATGGTGCTGCGGCCGCTTCTCGTTCCAGAAGTCCCGTACTCAGCGTGCTGGTTCCTATACCCACGCCGCGAATGAATCCGCGGCGCGAAAAACCGCTCTTCGCTTTGTCAGGAGCGGAGTCTTTCTTTGAACTCACCAGACACCTTCCTTTCGCGCTCTTCGATGTAGTGAAATCGAGTCAACTATATCAAAAACGAGCAGTGTGGAAAACCCGGTTCGCTCATCCTGCTTGGCTAGAACCCTGGCCAAACGCCGCTGGACGGACGATGGCGCACAAATCCGCGCTCACCACTCTTGAGGGTAGACGGCACCGCCCCAAGGGGTGACCACCGCATTGTCACACCCGGCATTTTTTGTCATGTTCCCTAAAGAGATGACACTGCCGGACCGATCATAACCAGTAGCGGATGGAGGAGTATTAACGATTGCCGGTATGAAATCGTATGCTTCATCCCATATTATTAGGAGATGCACATTTGTTTTAAGGCATCGGCCGGGAATTAGGAGGTTGCAGTGTGAAGATTTGGAAGCTATTCAAACATGTATTCTTATTGGGAGCCCCTCTTTTGTGGGCTTTCTCGGCCGCGGCACAGATTCACGGCGACATCGCCGGCACGCTTTTGGATTCAACGAACGCGCCTGTACAGGCGGGCCACATCACGTTGACCAGCAGCGAAACCGGAGAGCGGCGGACACAAACCACCGATGTCGACGGGCGGTTCGGATTTCATCAGCTCAAGATCGGCGAATACAAGTTGACCGCCAACGCCACCGGGTTCCGCCAGGCTGTTACAACGGCAACGGTGCGCAGCGGAGACATCTCCGCAGTGACGATCAAGCTGGAGGTCGGATCGCTCAATGAGAGTGTGACCGTCAGCGATGCGGCGAGCGTTCTCGATGCGGCGAGTTCCCAGATGCAGGTCTCGCTTGACAGACGGCAGATCATGAAGTTGCCGGTGCTGCGCAATCCGCTCGCGTTTGCACTGACGTCTCCGGGGGTCACGCCCGTCACACCGAACAATCCTTTTTTTAGCACCAGTAACTACAATGCGAACGGAGGCCGCGGGCGGGCCAACAACATCACGATCGACAACATCACATCGACCGACATCGTGACGACCGGGAACGGCGGCTCGCAGACGGGCCCCTTGAATTACGAGCAAATTCAGGAAGTCACGCTGATTTCCGGTGATTTCAGTGCCGAATTCGGGCGCAACAGCAGTTCCCAACTGCAGATCATCACGCAGCCGGGCACCAACGAATTCCACGGCTCGGCTTACGAATTCATGCGCAACGATAAACTCGATGCGCGCGATTTCTTCGACACGACGGGCAAAGCGACTGTCGCCCGGATCAATGAGTATGGAGCGGCCGTGGGCGGCCCGATCCGGAAGAACAAGACGCAGTTCTTTGCGACGTTCGCCGAGAACCCAGTGCGCGGCGCGGGAACCGTGCGCATCGCCCAAGTGCCGACTCCGGATATGATCGCGGCGGTCACGGACCCGACCTCCAAGCAATTGCTCAGCCTCTACACATTGCCGACGTCTCCGACGGGGCAAATCCAGCAATCCGCTTCGAACCTTCAGAACGCCCATCAGTTCTCGATTCGGATTGATCACCAGTTGACGGACCATGACACCCTGACTGGCCGCTACGGACACTTTTACCAGGAAGGCACCGGCGATGGCGATACATTCCTGGGCAGCAACATCGGCGGTTTCGGCGCGAACTTTGTGAACGGACCTCGCAATTTCAATTTGACGGAGACGCACCTGTTTTCCACGACCGTCGTGAATGAAGCGCGATTCGCCTTCGGGCGTGTGTCGCCGGCCTTTGCAGCCCAATTCACTACTCCGGGACCGCGCATTTCGATTAACGATGGCGAAGTCAATAACTTCGGCGAATCCGAAGTCATTCCGCAACTGCGAGTCGAAAATACATTCCAATATGGCGATTCGGTGACTTGGATGAAGGGGGCGCACAACGTTAAAGCCGGCGCGGACGTGTATCGCTATCAAGTCAATACGCAAGCCGATACCATTTCCCGCGGGTTTTATCGTTTCGCCACGTGGGCTGATTTTGCGGCGGGCAATCCAGCCAGCTATTCACAGCGGTTCGGCAGCACGGTCCGCGGTTTCCGCGTGACCAATCAGGCATATTACCTGCAGGACGATTGGCGCATCAAGCGTAATCTGACGCTGAATATCGGGATGCGTGCGGAAGTGGCAGGAGGCGCCAATGAGGTCAACGGTCTGATTTCGAATCTCGATTTGAATTGCACAAGCCCAATCGGTTCCGCCGGAACCGGGCCGTTGGGGTGCTTCTCGATCGGTCAGCCTTCCAACGAAAGCCACATCAATTGGGCGCCCCGCTTTGGTTTCGCCTGGAATCCGGGCAGCGACCAGAAGACCGTGGTGCGAGGCGGTTATGGCATTTCTTACGATTTCCTTTATCTGAATCCCGTCGTGAACCAACTCACCCTTCCGCCGTTTATCTATACAGCGTCATTGAGCGGCAGTGCGTTCACGGGCGTGAACAGTTGGAGCAATCTGGTTGCGGGCAAGGCGCAAGTGCAGGCCGACGCGGCAGTTTCCTCAGGCCAGGTCAACCCCACCGCCAAGAATTTCGGCAATGCCAACCCAATTCTTGACCCGGCGCTTCGCAATCCCCAGACGCAACAGTGGAGCATTGGCATCGAGCGGCAAACGATTGACGGCATCGTGGTCAAGGCAAGCTACGTTGGGTCGAAATCGAATTATTTGCAACGCACGCGTCCCATCAACCTGATTAACGTCCCGAGCATCGCGCCGGCCACAAGTGTCGCGGATGAAACCGCCAACTTTGCAGCGTACATGAGCGCAACCGGGCACGCGAACGGAAATGCCAGTACGCCAAGCGATCGCTTCGATCCGCGATTCAATGACGTGAACCTGATCGATAGCTCAGCCAATTCCAACTATCATTCGTTTCAATTCGTGGCGCAAAAAGCGTTCTCTCATGGTTACTGGTTGCAAGTTGCCTACACATTCTCGAAGTCGATCGACGACGTGTCGGACGCAATGGGCGTACTGATCAACGATAGTTCCAACCAGCAGAACCCTCTCAACAACCGCGATAACCGGGCCGTATCGGAGTTCGACGTGCCTCAGAACCTGGTGATTACGCATGTCTGGGACTTGCCGTTTGGCAAACACATGAACCCCGGACTGCTGCGGACGATTGCCTCAGGATGGTCCTTCGCCGGTATTTCGAGCTACCGTTCCGGCTTTCCGGTGACCTTCGACGCCGGTCCGCGCCGCGGCATTCAGCCAATCGCTCTGACCGGAGTCACCGGAGGCGTAATGCGAGTGAATGCAGCCGGACCATTTTCTTTTAATCCGCTTCCCGCCGGCAGCGCCGGCGCCCTCACGGGGATGAACAACGACCCGGTACAGCCGATTGCGTTATACGCCGCCAGCCTGGGGCTCTCCCAACCGCTGCTGGGCAACTACGGAACGCTCGGACGGAATGTGAATCGTTTGAACGCGGCCCCCAGTTTCGACTGGAGTGTCCTGAAAACAACCAGGGTCACGGAAAAAGCGTCGCTTGAGTTGCGAGCGGAGTTCTACAACGTCTTCAATCATCCGGTATTCCAGGACGTCAACCGGACCATCACCAGTCCGACGTTCGGACAATACACGGATACCGCCTGGGACTCCCGAAACGTACAAGTCGCGGCGAGACTGGTCTTCTGAGTTAGGGACGGCAGATTTGATGGCCAAGCCCGTCCGGTGAAAACCAGCCGCAAATTAAGGTTGAACCAAAAAGGGCTGCTTCGGCAGCCCTTCATCGTCTTCTATTTCGTGCGGCAGCGGTGTGCTAGTAGTTCCCTGACCCGTAACTATAAGAAATGATTGAGCCGTCGATTCTGCCCGAAGGTGTACGCAACCTGCAGCACGCCTGAGAGTCCATAGCGAATCACCCCTCACGCTCGACAGATTGGGCATTCGTTTGCTATGATGCAACTAGAACCATCGTGGCACTATTGCCCAACTATTCTATTTTTTTGCCTCTGGTATCCTTCAACCTCTGCATCCTATCTGAGGAGTAAAGCGTAACACCCTATGGCCTCCAATACCTATTCACAGGGCGCCCAAGTCGAACACCAGAAATTCGGCCTGGGAACCGTTCTGTCCAGTAGTGAAGAACGCATCGTGATCAAGTTTGATGATCATGGTGAAAAGAAGTTTGTCACCAACATGGTGATGACCCAGTTGAAGAAGAGCGATCGGCAGCCCCCCGCCGAGAAGAAGGGCTCCCGCAGGAAAAAGACCGCGCCGGCCACGGCGTAAGCTTTGGCATTTGAGGAACTTTCGTTGAACGCACGCCAAAAACGGTTATTTGAAGAAGCCCGGAAACGAAACCCGGACCTCAAGATCCCATCCGAAACACAGTCATCCGTCGAGTGGACCGAGGCTGACCTTGCCTTGATAAAGCAGGGCGTCGGAGATAAGACAAGCCGCCCGGCCCAGACCGCCGCTGAAACCGGCGAGGCGGGCGAGACAGCTTCCGGGGAACATGCGGGCTCCGTGGTCACCTACTTCGAAGCCAAGGGCTTTGGATTCTTACGACCCGACGATGGAGGAAGAGACATCTTCTTTCACGTGTCCCGTCTGGTGGAAGGCCTCGCTACGGACCTTCGCCCGGGCACCCGCGTTCTGTACGAACTGGGGATGGACCGCACCGGAAAAATGGCCGCCAGCAGCATCCGCATCGCTCCTGCCGAATAACGGCTATAATAAGGGGATCGCCGATGGCGTACCCTCGCGTTCCTCACGAAGCGGGGGCATTCAGTTCTCATGTTCGACAATCTATCGGAAAAATTGCAGCGGGTTTTCAAAAACCTGCGCGGCGAGGGCAAACTCACGGCCGAAAACATGGAGAGTGCCCTGCGCGAGATCCGCATGGCGCTGCTCGAAGCCGACGTCAATTTCCGCGTTGTCAAATTACTGATTGAAAACATCAAACAGAAAGCGATGGGTGAGGAAGTCCTCAGCGCGCTTTCTCCCTCCCAGCAAGTCATCAAAATCGTCCATGAAGAGCTGATCAAGATTCTGGGCAGCCACGAATCGAAGCTGCGGTTCGCCAATGATCCGCCGAGCGTCATGATGATCGTGGGTCTGCAGGGCTCGGGTAAGACAACGTCCACAGGAAAGCTGGCTCGCTGGCTCTCCAAGAACGGACACCGCCCGTTGATGGTTTCGGTGGACGTTTACCGGCCCGCCGCTCGCGAGCAGCTCAAAGTCATCGCCCGCGATCTTCAACTTCCGATTTACGAAGGCGCGCCGGGAGAATCGCAGCCGCTCGAACTCGCAGCATCCGCGCGCCGCGAAGGTAACAACTCGGGGCGCGACGTGGTGCTGGTCGATACGGCGGGGCGGCTGCACATTGACGACCAGCTCATGACCGAGCTGCAGCAGTTGAAAGAGCAGCTCAATCCGGTCGAGATCCTGTTTGTTGCCGACGCCATGACCGGCCAGGATGCCGTCAAATCCGCCGATGAGTTTCACAAGCGGCTGGGCATCACTGGTGTCATCCTCACCAAAATGGATGGCGACGCACGCGGCGGCGCGGCGCTCTCCATCCGCCATGTCACAGGACAACCCCTGAAGTTCGTGGGCGTGGGGGAAAAATCCGACGCCCTTGAAGCGTTCCATCCGGATCGCGCGGCCAACCGCATCCTCGGCATGGGTGACATCCTCTCCTTCATCGAAAAAGCAGAGGAAGCTATCGATAAGAAGAAAGCCGTTGAGATGCAGCGCAAGCTGATCGAAAACGACTTTACGCTTGAGGATTTTCGCGATCAATTACGCCAAATCCGGAAGCTCGGCCCGCTCGAATCCCTTCTCGGGATGATGCCGAAAGTCGGCATGCTGAAGGAATTGAAGGACGTCAAAGTCGACGAAAAAGAAATCAATCGCGTGGTGGCAATTATCGATTCGATGACTCCGCACGAACGCGCCAACCACATGATTATCAATGGCAGCCGCAGGCGCCGAATCGCGCGGGGCAGCGGCACATCGGTACAGGAAGTCAATCAGTTACTCAAGCAGTACTCCCAAGCCAGAAAGATGATGAAGAGTCTTTCGGGCGGATTGCTGGGGAAAAAACTCGGCAAAATGAAAATGCCCGCCGGCTTCCCGTTCGGCGGTTTTCCCGGCGGTCCGGGATAAAGAATCGGATATCAATTATAAGGATTGAAGCCGCATTGCGGCTTAATTTCAAGTTGGAGCACAAATGCTGATGATTCGCCTGGCGCGTTTTGGCGCCAAGAAAAAGCCGTTTTATCGCGTGGTTGTAATTGAAAAAGAGCGTGCGCGCAATGGCCGTAATCTGGAAGTCCTGGGACACTATAATCCGCTCACCAGCCCTGCGCGAGTAGTTTTGAAACATGACCGGCTGGAGTATTGGACCAAGAACGGCGCGCAAATGTCTGATACGGTGAAACGGCTTGTGAAAGACAATCCGGCCGCCCAACCCGCAGCCTGATCGAGTTCGGGATGATTTCTAACTGTAAGGAACAGAACGAGAACGCACCATTAAAGAAGTGATTAATCGGCTTCGCGGTCTGTCTTCAGCGGGTTCGGGTTACTATGAGCTTTAGGGAGGCGGGGTGATGAAGCAGTTGATTGAAGACATTGCGAAAGCGCTCGTTGACATCCCGGAGGAAGTCTCGGTCCGAGTGGTCGAAGGAGAGCAAGTCACCGTCCTGGAGTTGAAAGTAGCGCCAAGTGACTTGGGCAAAGTAATTGGAAAGCAGGGCCGGACGGCACGTTCAATCCGTACGATCCTCGGAGCAGCCGGTATGAAGCTCAACCGCCGCTTCACGTTGGAAATTCTGGAGTGAGTTCACCCGACCCGGAATGGGTTACGGTGGCGGTGCTGGGAAAAGCTCGCGGCAACCACGGCGAAGTGATAGCGGTAGCGCTCAGCAGCCGGCCGGAACGATACCAGGCATTACATTCCGTCTACCTATTTGGTGGCTCGCAGCCGGCGGGCCGATGCATCGAAGTAGAATCCACCTGGTTCCACGGCAATACTTTGATTTTCAAATTCCGCGGAATTGATACGATCTCCGACGCTGAAACACTGGCGGGTGCAGAAGTGCGGCTGCCGGTAAGCGAGCGGATGCCGCTCGAAACAGACGAGTTTTTCCAATCGGACCTGGTGGGCTGCGAAGTGATCGACAGACAGACCGGTGAATCACTGGGCCGCGTGAGCGGCTGGGATGATGCAGGCTCCGGATTGCTCGAAGTCGGCGGCCGGCTGATTCCTTTTGCGCGCTCCATTTGCGTCGAAATCAATATTGCGGCGCGACAAATTGTCGTGGACCTTCCCGATGGGCTGAAGGATTTGAACGCGCCGTGATTTTCCATCTGCTCACGATTTTCCCCGAGTTCTTCCAAGGCCCGTTCGCGCACGGCGTCGTGAAGCGTGCGCAGGATGCCGGGTTGCTCGAGATCCGCATTCACAATTTGCGGGATTGGACGCACGATCGGCATAAGACTGTCGATGACCGCCCGTTCGGCGGCGGCGAGGGTATGGTGTTGAAGCCTGAACCGTTGTTCGCCGCCGTGGAATCGATCTGGCCCGAACGTAAGCACGGGCAAAAGGTGGTTCTACTATCAGCCCAGGGCCGCCTGTTCGATCAGGAAGTAGCGAACCGTTTGCGCCACGAATCCGAATTACTTCTCATTTGCGGCCGGTATGAAGGCGTGGATGAAAGAGTCGCGGAACATCTGGCCGATGAAGAGATTTCTATTGGCAATTATGTATTGAGCGGCGGCGAATTGGCGGCGGCGGTAATAGTCGATAGCGTGGCGCGCCTGCTGCCGGGAGTTTTGGGCAACGAAAGCTCCACCGCCTTCGAATCGTTTCAGGATACCGGCCACGGGGAAGGGTTGCTCGATTGCCCGCATTGGACACGTCCCGCGGAGTTCCGCGGCTGGGCGGTGCCGGAAGTGCTGCTGAACGGAAATCACGAAGAGATTCGCCGCTATCGCAAGCTGGCAGCGCTGGAAAAGACAGCCCGGCTGCGGCCGGATTTATTGAAGCCGCAAGCCGGTGCGACGGCTCCCGGGCAGAACGCGCCACCCGAAGTTTCTCCCTCCAGTTCCTGACGAAGAGCTCGTGACATCTTGTAAGATAGTAGTTTAAAGGACATTCCGCATGCAGAACGCGTTGATGACGAAGTTTATTCAAAAGAACAAGCGAACCGATATTCCCGAGTTCCGGCCGGGCGACACCATTCGCGTGCACGTCAAAATCAAGGAAGGCGACAAAGAGCGGCTTCAGGCATTTGAGGGCACGGTGATTGCCCGCAACAACACGGGGCTGGGGGAAAGCATTACGGTCCGAAAGGTGAGCTTCGGGCAGGGCGTGGAACGCATCTTCCCGGTGAACGCCAGAGTCATCGACCATGTTGACGTTGTGCGCACAGGCAAAGTGCGGCGCGCCAAGCTCTACTATCTGCGGGGCTTGAAGGGCAAGGCCGCGCGTCTGAAAGAGCGCGTCTAGGCACGCTTGGCCATGTGGCCTCGGGCGGCGGGTAGCAAATTCCGGTGCGAAGGCACGATGGAACGCGAGTTGTGCGCCCGTGGATTCCAAGCCGTGGCCGGCGTGGACGAAGTGGGACGCGGCGCCTTATTCGGTCCCGTTGTGGCGGCAGCCGTGATTCTCTCTCCCGACAGACCCGTGCGCGGACTGAACGACAGCAAACTGCTCGAAGCAGAGCGCCGGGAGGTTCTGGCCGAACGCATTCGTGAACGGGCAGTGGCGTGGGCCGTTGCGGCAGTGGACGCGGCCACTATCGATTTCCTCAACATCTATCAGGCTTCCCGGCTCGCGATGCGGCTGGCAGTGGAACGCCTTATGCCCGCTCCGGATTTTCTGTTGATCGACGCCGTACCGCTCGATCTCGCCGTGCCGCAGCAGCCGCTCATCAAGGGCGACGCGCGCTGTCACGCCATTGCCGCGGCATCCATTGTCGCCAAAGTGTACCGCGATGATTGCATGCGCGCCTGGGATGAAGTTTTTCCGGAATACGGGTTGGCGAGCCACAAGGGCTATGCAACCGCGGAGCACCGCAGGGCGATTAAGAAGCACGGACTCACTCCCCTGCATCGCCTGAGTTTTGAACCAGTAAGCGCACAGGCCCTGTTTCCCATCCACTACGATCCCCAAATGGAATTGTTCGATACGGCAGGCGCCGCCTGATGCCTTCTGAGCCCCAGCACTCGGCCGCTGACACTTCCCTACCGGAAGTAGAATCTATTGAAAGGCCGCGCCTCCGCTGGTATCACAAGACCTGGGCGATTCTGTTCGCCATGGTTTGCCTGGAAATCGGCTTGTTTTTGTTGATTTTTCCCTGGACCGAATACTGGGACAACAACTACTTCTCCGCTTTCATACCGGAGTGGCACCGGTATTGGGACAATATGTATGTTCGCGGCGCGATGAGCGGCCTGGGCGTGGTGAACCTTTACATCGCCTTCCTGGAGATCTTTCGCCTGCGCCGCTTTGCGAAACGCTAGTGTTCCGTCTGCTGCTGCTGGCGGTTGGGCTGATCGTCTACGGCTCGCTCTATCCCTGGCATTTCCGGTTTCATCACTCAGCGGCAAGCCCTCTCTGGATTCTCTTACACTCCTGGCCTTCGCAGATTACGCGCTTCACCCTGCGTGACACTTCCATCAATATTCTGCTTTACGTGCCACTGGGCGCGGTTGCCTGTCTCGCGGTGCTGCGCCGCCATTCGCGAGTGATCGCGTGGACCTCGGCGGTGCTGCTGGCGCTCACCCTCTCGGCGACTATCGAAATGCTGCAAATATACGACGCCGGAAGAACGGTCAGCCTGCTCGACGTTTGCTGTAATCTGGCCGGAGGCATAATCGGCGCTAGCGCGGCACTGGCATTTCATCCCGAAATTGACCGGCTCGTGCGGCAGAAGAGCGGGCGGCACGCCGCACCCGCGGGCTTTCTGCTCTGCTGCTGGCTTGGCTACCAGCTTTATCCACTAGTGCCGGTGATCAGCCGGAC
Source organism: Bryobacteraceae bacterium (assembly GCA_035550475.1). GTDB lineage: Bacteria > Acidobacteriota > Terriglobia > Bryobacterales > Bryobacteraceae > DASZPB01. The sequence goes on from DASZPB010000045.1 coordinate 60,268, forward strand.
TCATTTGCGGCTGGGGCTTTCGTACCTGATTTCGTCGCCATTTCTAGCGCCCGTGCCGATCTTTGAAAGTGCCGCCGAATGGTTTGCCGCTGCTGTCGTGACGGAAGCGGTCATTGGCCGGCTGCGCAGCGGGTGGCTCGCAGCGATCATGCTCTGCCTACCGTTTCGCCTGTTTCTGCCGGGCCGCAGCCTTGCCGGGACGGAACTGCTCGGCGCGGCGCTGGCTCTGCTGCTGTGGAGCACGATGCGGGAGAGCAAGCGTCTTTCTGCCGCCGTATGGATTCTGGGCGCGGCGCTGTTGCTGCGCGAGTTGGCGCCGCTGAATTTCGTGCGAACGCCGGGACGATTCTCCTGGATTCCGTTCCGCGCATCGTTTGAATCCGACTGGCTGCCCGCGGCAATTGTGCTATTCCGCAAAGCCTTCAATTATGGCGCTATGATCTGGCTATTGCGCGGCAAAGGAGTTCCCTATCGTACCGGCGGCATCGTGGTGGGCGCGGTGCTGGCTGTTTGTGAAATTGTGCAGCTCTACCTTCCCGGGAAGACTCCCGAAATCACCGACACTTTGCTGGCGCTGATCATGGCGTTCGTGCTGTCCCGTTTCAAGGAAGACCGCCAGGGAACGTAGCGCCATCCCCGCCGCGGCGGCCTCGCGATTTCTACTGCGCCGCCGGGTTTACGATAAGGAGAGGAGCCTGCTATGCGGCTTACCATCCTTGCTTTACTCCTCGCCACAATTTCCGTGGCGGCGGAAATTCCTAAAGGAACACACGCATTGTTGCGAATGATCAATTCCGTCAGCACGCGGACGGCGCGCGTCGGAGATTATGTCTATCTCGAAACCGCCACGCCCATCTCGGTGGATGGACACATCGTGGTTCCGGTGAACAGCTACGTGCAAGGCGTTGTCTCGCGGACGCAGCGCAGCGGGCGTGTGAGCGGCCGTGCCGAACTCGCCATCCGGATCGAGACTTTCACTCTGCCGAGCGGCAAAGTCATTCGCGTGTCGCCACAATTGAACTCCGTCGATTCTGAAGACACGGATCAAAAGGTGGTTGCGAATGAGAACGGCGTGAAGCAGGGATCGTCACACGGAGCGGACGCCGCCAAGATTGCAAGTACCGGCGGAGTTGGCGCGGCCATCGGCGGGCTTGCCGACCGGAGTTGGCGCGGCGCGGGGATCGGTGCGGGAGCAGGCGCTGGTGTGGGCCTGGCCACTGTGTTGTTAACGCGCGGACGCGAAGTGCAACTCCGGCGCGGCTCAACGGTGGATGTGGTGTTTGACCGGCCGGTCCCGATCGATTGACCGCGGATTCTCAGGAAATAAAAAAGCGGTCGACCGTTTAGGAGGGATGTTGCACCAAGAAAACGACGGCGACCGCTGTTCAAAGGAGGCGACCGAGGCGCATCGATAAATACGCCTTGTCACATTCGAAATGCCTCTATGCGTGTTTTGACGACCGTTTTTCCATCGTATAACCCACAGACTTGTCGCGCCGACTATCTTTTGTCCAGTTAAAATGACGCCGTGCGACGGCGCACAGTGGGTTAAGCCGCTGCACTATGATGAGGAGCGTGTCGCTTGCCCGCCGTCCCTGGTTTCTGATTGCGCTGTTCGGATCTCTGGTGCTCGCCAGCCGCTGCCCGATTGCGCCGGGCCAGTTGTTTTCATTTGATGACGTCAATCTCGCGTATGCGATCGGTCACTTTGATATTCGCGTGAGCCAGCCGCAGCCGCCCGGCTATCCGCTGTTTGTGATGGAAATGAGGGCGCTTTCCTGGCTGCGGTTTCACCGGCCGGAAAGCATTCTGCTGGTCCTCGCGCTGGCGGGCAGCATCGCGGCACTGGTGCTGATGGTTCTGGGCGGGAACCGAATACTGGGCGGCAGTTCGGGCTTTTGCGCGGCGTGCCTGCTCCTGTTTGACCCCGTGTTCTGGCACGCGGGTGTGAGTTCCGCACTTCGGATGCAATTGGCCATCATCTCACTGGCAGTAGGAACAGCCTGCTATCGCGCATGGACGGGAGAAGGGCGCTGGGTGTTGTGGAGCGCGCTGATCCTGGGGATTGGCGCGGGTGCGCGCCCGGAATCTGGACCGCTGCTGTTCCCTCTGTGGGCCGCCTGCGCTCTGCGTGCGCCCGTGCGCTGGCGCGTACGCGGCCTGTCGCTTTGCGCGATGGGCGCGGCCGTGCTGCTCTGGCTACTTCCGGCGATGCTTGCTTCCGGCGGACCGATCGCCTATTGGAAGACATGCTCGGCGTATCTGGCCGACCAGGCTTCGTTAACTTCGGAAGCCTTCGGCGCGAGCACCAACCGATGGCTCGCCACGTTCTGGCGGCTGATGGTGTGGACGCTTTCGGGCGTGCTGGCATGGCCACTCGCGGCAATCGTCGCGTGGCATCGGGGCGAAGGGTTCGGCTTAGGCCGCAGCCGCGCGGCATTTCTTGCGCTGTGGTTTTTGCCGCCGTTCCTGTTTGCGCTGTTTGTTCACATCGAAGATCCAGGTCAGGCGCTCGGTATGATTCCGGTAGTTGCGCTTTTTGGTGGATTCCTCGTTGACCGCGCGCTCGACCGGATGGCGGGCCGCGTCTCCCGCTGGACGGCGCTGGTTTTTTTCCTCTTCCCGGCAGCGGCAGCTCTGCTGGAGTTGGGTGATGCGCGCCAGATCCTAATCTATGTTCCGCTCTGCTCGATCCCCGCCGGGCTGCTGCTGCGGCAGTCGCAGCCGATGAAACCCGGGTATCCGGAGCGAGAGCACACGATGGTATTCCTGCTCTTTCCCGGAGTGCTGCTCGGGCTGGTGATGTTTCTTTATCCTCACTGGTATTACGCGGGTTCCGCGACGAAGGGATTAGCCGCGGTGGCCGAGCACTCTCTGACCGATATCAATAGCGGTTTTGCCCTGACCTCCCTGGCCCACATACGGAACACCACCGATACCGACGACCACACGTTGCGCGAGGCGCAGCGGCTCGCGCTGGAACATACCGGGAAAACGCTCGTGGTTTGGGAACACGGCCTCACGTCTTCACGCAAGGCGGCCTATTATCTTCGAGGACTGCCGGTAGTGGTATTGGAGCACCAGAAGCTGGCGGCATCGCCGCCGGTCGCCACTATGTGGAACGGAGCGGATCTGCTGCAACGCTTTGAAGGCGGGAATCCGGTTCGAGTTAGGCTGCTGCCGGGCGCGCGCATCGTCTGGCTGCTGAACCCGCGCACCGAATTCTACGCGCTGGCGCAACACGCTTTTGCGATGACCTCAGCGGGCCCGGTGTACTTTACTGACCTGCCGGCAGAGGCTGGATCGCGAGTATTGGGAGAGTACGAGCTGCGCTGGTAGACTCCGGCAGGCGCTTCAAACGGAAATTACGATATTCCACTTTCATCGGCGGACCCACGTGCACTTGCACACCGATAAGGCCATCGAGACGCCGGTTCGCCGCGTCGTCATCGATGACCATGCTCATCACGTGTCCGTTGAGAATATGAATGAGCATGTTGCCGCGGATGATGAGGTGGCACTCATTCCAGTCACCATTCTTGATAAATGATTCCAGTTGTTTGGTGTCGCCCAGAGAGCCGATAATCTGCGGTTTTTGTCCGCTCACGATCTGCGTCATCTGGCCGCGCAGCGCTAAGAATGTACGGCCGCGCTCCTCGTAATTCTGAGCGGTATAGCGGACGCCGTTCGCGTTGCGATTTTCGCCATCAATATCGAACTGGTAACCGCGCATCGCCAGTGGCTGGTCGGGCAATCGAGTGCTGCGATAGTTAATGCCGCTGTTGCCATGTGCGGAAATGCGGTACTCCACCTTCAACTCGAAGTCGCGCGGCTGGCCGCCTTGCCAGATAATGAACGTGTTCTGCTTGAGGAGATTCTGCGGCGTGATCTCACCAACCAGAGCACCGTCTTCGACGCGCCAATAGTGCGGGTCGCCGTCCCAACCTTTGAGCGTTTTGCCGTCGAAGATGGATTCGTAACCGGCATCGTCATTGGCAGCCGGAACCGGATACGTCTGTTGAGCGAATGACGCAAAGATCGCAACGCCCGCCAGTGCCGCTAGAGCGAAAGCTGTTTTCATGAAGACTCCTCCATTGGCCGTCGACTGCATTTCCGGCGATATGAGTCAGTGACCAGACTTCGACATTCCAGTAGTGCTCAGTATAGCGTGGCGATGGAATAGAGACGTGCGCCACTAGCGCCGTGAATTGGTCAGCTCCGCAAGAAGCCGGCACGGCCACGTTCCTTCACCTCCGCGGCAAACTGCGAGCATCCTCGAGCGTCAGCAGGAACTCGGCTCGCTGGCGTTCGCGCTCTTCCCACGGGGCAAGCGCCTCTCGCACGCCATCTTCTTCAGAGCGTACACGCCCGCTCTCGATTGCCCGACGGACGAATGCCCTTTAACCCGGAGTGAGCTGTACTTACAGTCTGGCGCCTGGTAGTCGCACTGGGGCTGGATGCTAGAATTGGGATCTCCCATGCCCGCCCGTTCGGCCAAAGCACACAAACCTGCACCGGCAGCTTCGCCCGTATCGCTGCCTGCGTGGTTCCGGCCTGTTTTGCTGGCATTCGCGGGGATCTTTTTGATCGGCCTCTTCTCCACCGAGATTGCCGATACCGATTTTTGGTGGCACTTACGCGCCGGCGAATTCATTGTGCAGCATCACGCCCTGCCTGTTCCCGACCCGTTCGCCTACACCACCGTGATGGGTCACCCGCAATATTCGGGCGAGTGGACTACGCGCCATTTCAATCTGACGCATGAGTGGCTGGCACAAAGCATCTTCTATCTGGTCTATCGCGCCACCGGATTTCCGGGCGTGGTCATTTTTCGCGCGATCCTGTTGATGCTCTTCTGCGCCATCGCCGGGCTGGTGGCTTACCGGCGCTGCGGAGGCTTTTATCGCGGAATCGCCGCTGCCATGGCGACGGCCAGCGTCGCGACGCAGTTCACCTCTGACCGGCCATTTCTCTTCACCTTTCTGTTTCTCGCCATCACGGTCGCGCTGCTCGAGTATCGCCGCGCGCTTTGGTTGCTGCCTCCACTGTTTCTCGTCTGGGGAAATTGCCATGGCGGATTCGTGATGGGTTGGGCTGTGCTGGTGGCCTACTGCGGCGAAGCGGTTTACCGATTCTGGCGCAAGGCGCCGGCTGAAGGCGACCAGCGATTGCTGGGAATCGCCGCGCTTTCGGTACTCGCATCGGGAATCAATCCGAACGGCTTTCGCGTACTGGAGGTGCTTTCGTATTACCAGCGCAGCTTCATGACCTCGAAACTCGAGGAATGGGGCCGGCCCCAGTTCTGGCCGCCCAAGATGTTCAGCATTTTACTGGCGCTGTCGGCGGCCGTGCTCGCGTGGGCACACCGCAGAGTGCGCCCAGTGGATTGGCTGCTGTTCGCAGCGTTCGCCGGCGCGTGCTTCACCGCCGAACGGAATGTGATCTGGATTGCCTTCCTCGGGCCGATTCTGCTCGCAACTTACTTGCCGTGGAAGCGGATTGTGCAGCCAATTGTTGAGGTGGCGGCCGGCGTGCTGCTGCTCTCGGCGTTCGCTACTGGAATTGCCCACGGCAGTTTCTTTCAACTGCGCACAGCTTCGTGGAAGTTTCCCGCCGGCGCCGCCGATTTTCTGTTACAGCACCATGTCACGCAGCGGATGTTCAACACCTATGAATACGGCGGCTATCTGATGTGGCGGTTGTGGCCGCAGGAGCGCGTATTCATTGACGGCCGCGCACTCAACGAATCTGTCTTCGCCGATTACGTTCGCATGCTCTACAACCATGACGCAAGCGGCGGAATGAGCGCGACCGAATTGCTGGACCACTACGGCATCCAAGTGATTGTGATGAACGGCTTCGAATATGTGTCCGGCGCGCTCTATAATCTGGCGCCTGCGCTGGCCGACCCGAAGCAAACCGAGTGGGCACTGGTCTACCAGGACGCGCAGGCCGTGGTGTTCATGCGCCATCCGCCGCCCGGCGTCGAGCCGCTCAATTCGCTGCAGGTGTTTGACCACCTGGAGGCCGACTGCGGCACACATATCCAGCACGACCCGCGCTATCCGCGCTGCGCCCGCAGTCTGGCGCAAGCATTCACGCGCATCGGCGAATTCCAGCGCGCGCGGCGCTGGCTCGGCATTTACCTCGAGCACGTGCACGAAGCCGATCCAGAAGCCTCTGACGCGTATCGGAAACTGCTCAGCTCGGGGCAGTAGCGACACGCACTACGCAGGCCTGCGCGAACGGACGAAGCGAGTGATCAGGTCGATAATTCCGGCGATCGCTGGTACCCAAAAACCGGGCGTGACTGATGCGGCTTGCGATCTCTCCATCCAGAGTTCTCAGCTCTGTTAAAAGAGACTTCAAACGCACTGCCTCTAAAGGACTCGACACGTGATCTCCCGTGGTGCTCTAACGCGCTGCTTCAATCGTTACGGATGCGCCGGTAAGCCCGGACGCGGATGCCGAAAGCGTGATGCGGCCGGAGGGCCGTGTGGCTTTAAGCGTCGCCACGCATTGGCCTTGGTAGAGATGCCGCTCCGAAGTGTGGAACGAATCGTGAATCTGCGGGTCTCCATTGTCCACAGCGGCGATTGTGCCGGGGCCGGTCACATGGAACGTGATCAGGTCATCGGCCCAGGGGTTCGGCACGCCGTTGGCGTCTACCACCTTCACCGTCACCGCATCGACGTCGTCCCATTGATCACCCAGCCTGGAATGGTCGGCCACCAATACGATCTTCGCGGGCTTGCCGGCGGTGCGCAGCTCATCGGTGGCGACCACGTCGTCGTTGTTCCTGCCAATCGCTTTGAGCGTGCCCGCTTCAAACGGCACTTGCCAAATGCGCGGTGAGGCGTCAGCCGGCAGGTTTTTCGAACCCAGCGATTTGCCGTTCAACACTAACTCCACTTCCTGGCAATTGCTGTAGACTTCGACTTCGGCTTCGGCCGGAACCGCATCGCGCGGCGTCCAGTTCGAATACAGTTCCGTGAAGCCGCGGCGGCTGGGGCCGCCTGTCCTCCTCTCCGCGCGCACGATGTGCACCATAGGCTTCTCCGACCACCAACTCTGCCGCTGGTAAGCTGCCGCTTTGAAGCGCCCTGTACGTTCGAGTAGCCCCGAACGGCTGCTCACGTTCGGCCAAACGGCTTCACCAAGATAATCGATGCCGGCCCACAGAAACTGTCCCGCGTACGGTGGATTGTCGCGCAGCGCTACCCACACCTCACGCCCCTGCTGGTTCTCCGTTCCCAGGATTTTGCGCGTTGGCTTCTGTTGGTGAGCCGCCAGAATTTCGTTCTCGCGATAGTTCTGCCCGACGACATCCAGCATGTCGGCCAGGCCGTCCTCATAGTCGTGGCTGGCGTTGGGGCGGAAGAGCGCCATCGTCACCGGCCGCGTTGGATCGGCCTCATGCATCACTTCGAGCAGTCCTTTCAAGATGCCTTTCGCCAACTCGGCTTTTGGCGTGTCGTGAATTTCGTTGCCGGCGCTATAAATGACGATGCTCGGATGATTGCGGTCGCGGCGAACCGAATCGCGCGCATCGATTTTGGACCATTCGTTGAAGTAGAGATGGTAGTCGTATTTGTTCTTGCCCACGGTCCAGCAGTCGAACATTTCGTCCATTACGAGCACGCCCATGCGATCACAAAGATCGAGGAATCCCGGGTCTGGCGGGTTGTGAGCGGTGCGGATGGCATTGACGCCGATCTCCTTCAACAGCTCGATGCGCCGCTGCCACACGCCAAGAGGAATCGCGATACCCATGTCGCCGCCGTCGGCGTGCAGGCACACGCCTTTGAGTTTGAAGTTCTTCCCATTGAGCCAGAAACCCGTGGCTGCATCGAAGCGAACCTGGCGAATGCCGAACGTTGCCAGATCGTCATCTAACATGGATTTGCCGGCGCGAACCTTTGCCAGTGCCTGGTAGAGCGCGGGATGATCGAGGTCCCAGATTTCAGGATTCGCCACGACAATGTCCTGATCGAAATCGGCCGACTTCCCTGCCTCGAGTGTCTGCGGCGCCGTTTCGGCCGTCTGGACGTTCTTACCGCCGGGGCCCAGAATCTCGACCTCAAGTGCAACCTGGCGCGGTGAATCGGACTGATTGACCACGGTGCTCTTCACATGCACGGTCGCCTGTTTCGAGGAGATCTCAGGCGTCGTGACGAACGTGCTCCACTCCTCCACATGTACGGGGTCAGTGACGAGCAGCCGCACATGGCGGTAGATGCCCGCACCTTCGTACCACCGCGACGCCGGCTGCTGTGACGTATCAGAGCGCACCGCGAGCACGTTCGTCTTGCCGGAACCGAAGTTCAGGTGGCCGGTCATTTCATACTCAAAACTCACGTAGCCATAGGGACGCTTTCCGAGCGATACGCCATTGATCCAGACCTCGCTATTGGCCATGACGCCATCGAATTCAATGAACACGCGCCGGTTGGCGTCTTTAGCGGGAAGGGTGAAATGCTTGCGATACCAACTGACGCCGCTGGGCAAGTAGCCGCCGCCGCGGCCAGTGGGGTTGTTCTGGCCGAAGGGCCCGTCGATGGCCCAATCATGCGGCACATTCACGGTCTGCCACTTGGAATCGTCAAAATCCTGAACTTCGGCGCCGTTCGCATCGCCCTTGAAGAATCGCCAGCCGGGATCAAACGACGTTGTAGTGCGCACACGCGCCGGAGAACCAGCCGCCAAGACTCCCGGCAAGAATACTCCAGCCGCCAGCACCGCACCTGCAAAGAAACCCGTCAACCGCACTTTCCACCCCCTTCCGCATTCGATTTCAGAGCGCAGCCATTGCCGCAGCGCCTGATCCAGCGCGCGGGCGGCCCCGAATCCGCGATATACTCGCGCAATCGGACGCCATTTCATGAACCAGCGCCTGCCCTACACTTTGCTCGCCATCATCATCTTCGCTCCCTGCCTGAAAGCATGGAACGATGTGGGACACATGAGTGTCGCCTATGTGGCCTATCAGAAGCTTACACCCGCCGCGCGAGCACGCGTGGACCATCTGCTTATGTTGAATCCGTATTATGAAATGCACTGGAAAGCAATGATTCCCGCATCCACACCAGAAGCTCAGCGCGGCGTGATTATTTTTATGTTCGCGGCGACATGGCCAGACGCGATTAAGCGCGATGACACCTACCAGGATGACGGACCCGATAAAGGCGACCGGCCGCCCAGCGATGGCACCGCGTCGCGCAATACCGGCTACACCGATACGGCCCGTCATAAGTATTGGCACTTCATCGATCTTCCGTTCACGACCGACCACTCTCCCTTGCCGACGCCGCCCGACCCGAACATTCAGACGCAGATCACAGCGTTCCGCGCAGTACTCGCATCGGATGACTCCGACGATCTGAAATCCTATGATCTGACGTGGCTGATGCACCTGGTGGGTGACGTTCACCAGCCCCTGCACTGCGCGACGCGCGTTACGAAGAAACATCCGGACGGCGACGCCGGAGGCAACTTCGTGGGATTCTGTGCCGCTAACGCACCGAAGTGCACCAGCAAACTGCATACCTTCTGGGATGATGTGCTCGGTACAGACCGTTCCCCGGCGGCGGTGATGAAACTCGCCGCCGGATTAAAGGCGCCTGCAATTACCGACGCCGGCGACGTTCAGAACTGGATCGGCGAGAGCTGGAACCTTTCCCGGAAAAAAGTCTATGCGAAGCCGGTGGGGAACGACGATGGCCCATACCGCGCCACTAAGGCATACACGGACGCGGCTCGCAAACTGGCGTCGCAGCGTGTGGCACTCGCCGGCGCGCGACTGGCGGCCATTCTCAATCAGGAATTGAAGTAAGTGGTGCTTTCCCAGGCCGCCCGTGAGCGGCCCGGGAAGCTGGAAGCTTAGAATACGAGGCGGGCGCTCACCTGCGCGCGTCGTGCATTGGTGCCATCGGGGAAGCCGGCGGTGGCGCGGCCCGCACCGTAGCCAGGAGTCGGCGTCAGAATGCCACCCTTCTCGGTGAAGGCTGTGAAATTCAGGTCGGTATCGACCTGTGAATTCGTGACATTGAACGCTTCGAAATTCAGATAGGCCGTGAACCGTTCGCTCAGTTTGAGAATCTTGCTCAAACGCGAATCCAGGCGGTATCCAGCAGGGGTGTAAAGAGGATTCATGGGCCAGAACGGCGGCCGGTTGTTTCCGCCAAAGCCATTCAGTGTGCTGGTGAAGGCCGCGCCGGAAAAAGGCGTGGTATCGGAAATCGTGACTCCGGGACTCACGGGCCGGCCCGAAGCCAGCGTCACGATGCCGGAAAGCTGCCAGTTGTTCACGAAGTATTTGTAGAATGCGCCGTTACGGTGCGTGAAGGTGGGCGCTTCAATAAACGTCATGACCAGACGATGGCGCTGATCGAGCAGACCGCTTCCCTTGTCAGCTTTGTAGTCACCGTTGTAAGTGTTGGAGAAACTGTTGATGGTGCTGAAGCCCTGGTTGTCCTGATAAGTACCCTGCTTGTAATCGATCTCGTGCGCCCAGGTGTAAGAGAGATCTCCCTGGAAGCCGTGGGATAACCGCTTACGGAACTGCACGACCAGAGCATTGTAATAACTGTTCACACCGTTTTCCACTTGGAGCACCCGGGAGTAACGACTGTCCACACGGTTCGCCGAGCGATATGTGGGAGTCGTAAAGCTGCCCACGATATTACCGCTGTTATCAGCAATTTGATAAGTCACGGGAGCGCCCAGCGGTCCGATGTTCAGATCACGTACGCCGAATCCCAGCACCCCGCGGTTCCACAAGTAGGAGACCGTAAGTGAGGACTCATGGCTCAGTTGACGCTCGATGGCAACCGTTCCCTGCTCTGTGTAAGGCGTGCGCAGCCCGGGAGCCGCAAACTCTACCGTACTCCCCGATTTGGCCTGATCGCTCGAGGTGAGCGCGTTGGGGAAGCTGGGCCCGATCGCATAACTGGAACTGGTGAGGCTGAGGCTCTTCTGATACACTGCGTTGTTCGTAAACAGATTGGAGATGAGTATGCCGGTGTACCGCTGGTCATAGATTCCGTAACCTGCGCGGATCACCGTCTTACCGTCTTTTCCCAGCGTATAAGCTATACCGACGCGCGGCTGGAAGTTCCGGGTGCCCGAGGCGATGTGGCCGGTCTGCGGATAGTCGGGATTCGTGATGGTCGGCTGCGGAAGGGCCGCGTATTCGTAGCGCAAACCGTAGTTGATCGTCAGATTGTGCAAGACGCGAAACTGATCCTGCGCGTAAAAGCCGTTGTCCTGAATCGCAAATTGCACTTCCGGGTTACCGAAGCCTTGGGCAAAGCTCTGCCAGTGCTTGAGTCCGGTGGTGTTTCCGGAGAAATCGAGCGCAAACGCGCTGGGGTTGCCGTAAGTATAATTACCGAACAAGTTGAAGATGTTGACAACATCATCATTGGTATGGGCGATATCGAAGCCGAACTTCATGGAGTGTTTTCCCACGTTCCAGGCGAGGTTATCGGCAAATTGGAAGCGCTGCTCATTCGGACTTAATCGAGGTAGATAGTTGGCGCCGGCGCCCAGACCCTGGCCGCCCACAGAAAGCTGTAGGAAACCGAGGCCGGCGGTTTGAACACCCGGATCGAAATCATCGGCCTGCCGGTCCGTGAACCAACCGAAACGAAGTTCGTTGACAATATTATTCGTCGCAATACCGGTCCAGCTCAAGTGCCCATTGCGAACGCGCACGGAATCATCACCGTTGGAAGTAATCTGCGAACCGCTGTTGATCGCGATGGCCGATTGAATGCCGTTCGGCGCGGTAAAGTGGACAAAGTTAAAGCCGGCGCTGAAGGCGTTGCGATCGTTTGGCCGGTAGTCAATCTTGCCGAAGCCGGTTTCCTGATCGTTGCGGCGCGGAATCTGCCCGAAGAAGCGAGGCAGTATCGTGTTGATCGCGGCGCATTGCGCTGCCGTGGGAGTTTCAGTCACAGCGGACGCACCCGACCCCGTAGTAACCGAAGCGCCGCAGCCCACAAAATTGCCATTGGCGTCGATTACCGAAGGGCGGTTGAGGCTGCCGGCAATCGGGAAATTGCGCCGCTGGATCTCGGTATTCAGAAAGTAGAAGAGCTTGTCTTTCACGATCGGTCCGCCGATGCTCCCGCCGGCTTGGTGGCGCGTTTCGGGCGGATTCACCGTGGCGTAGCGGTCGCGGGCATTCAGTGTGCGATTCCGGAAAAACCAATAAGCCGTCCCGTGGAGTTCATTGGTCCCACTGCGGGTGACGGTGTTGACCACGCCGGCAGACGTACGTCCGAATTCGGCCGTGAAATTCGACGACACTACTTCAAACTCCTGCACGGCGTCCTGCGAAATACCACTCGGTGCGCGTGTGCGTCCGCCGTTCTCCCCGAAATACTGCTCGGTGTTATCGACGCCATCCACCAGAAATGACGCATTGCCTGGCATGCCGCGGAAGGTCAGGTTCCCAAAATAGCCGTCATTCGTGACCCCCGGAGTGAGCAGCACGAATGAATCGACGCGGCGGCCGTTGACGGGCAGGTCGAGAATCGCACGCGTTCCCACAACCTGAGAAACATCCGTCTTGGTTTGATCGACGAGCGGCGCCGACCCGGTAACATCAACTTGCACCGCCGCCGAAGCTACCTCCAGGTCGGCGTTGAGGCTCAGATCCTGCCCTACTTGGAGTTCGATGCCATTGACTTCGTACTTATTAAAACCGGCGGCATCGATAGCGACGGAGTAGCCAGAGGCCGGAACCAGCGCCGGAGCCGAGTATACGCCAGCGCCATTTGTCGTCAGCTTACGAACAATACCCTTAGCTTCATTCGACACAACGACACTAGCATTGGGCACAACGGCCCCGCTTGCATCCCGGACGACCCCCGCGATACTGGCAAACCCGGCGGCCGACGATTGCGCAAAGGCGGACGCCATGGAAAGGACAGCAAGAACTACTAGAGACACGTACCTCATATTGAAAAAGAGAATAGCAGATTGCACTCTCAAATAGGATAAAAATCTAGTTACAACAGGCCCCTTCGATAGCCGGGCTGCGCCTGATATTCTGGATTCCGGATGACCTTACAGCCCGGCGACACGATTGGCGATTACCAGATCCTCAGTGTCCTCGGAAAAGGTGGAATGGGCAAGGTCTTCCGCGTGCGGAACGTGATCTCCGATCGCGTGGAGGCGATGAAGGTCGTCCTGCCTGATTTGAGCAGTAATCCCGATTTGGCAGACCGGTTTTTACGGGAAATCCGGGTACATGCCAGTCTGACGCATCCCAATATCGCGGAATTGCGAGCCGCCCTGCGGGTAGATAATCGCATCCTCATGATTTTGGAACTCGTGGAAGGCGTGAGCCTGGATGAACGCCTGCGCCAGGGGCCCATCCCGCTGAGCGACGCCATTTCCTACACCGCGCAGGTATTGGCCGCACTCGGCTTCGCGCACGAACGAGGCATCATCCATCGCGATATCAAGCCCGCCAATATCATCGTGCGGCCGGATGGCGTGGTCAAGCTGACCGACTTCGGCATCGCGCGCTCGAGCGGAGAACGCATGATCACTAAGACTGGAATGGCGCTCGGGTCTCTCTACTACATGTCGCCCGAGCAGGTGACGGCCGGACCGCTGGACGCGCGGTCGGATCTGTATTCCGTGGGCGTTACATTCTACGAGATGCTGACCGGCAAGCGCCCCATCGAAGGCGACAGCGAATACTCCATCCTGAACGGCCATTTGATGCAGATCCCCGTCCCGCCCGTTGAACGGAATCCGCAGTTGCCCGGCTGGCTGAGTGAGGTGGTGCTGAAGGCCCTGGCCAAGAAGCCGGAGGAGCGCTACCAGACAGCGGAAGGATTCGCGGCGGCCCTCCGAAACCAGGAAGAGACTGTGCCGCTGAGATCTCTGCCGCCTCTGGACCCGGCGCAGGTGGCCGCGGTCGAGAGCCGGCTGACGGCGGCGTTAGGTCCTATTGCGAAACATCTGGTGGAGCGGGAAGCTCCGGGCTGCCGCAACTTGGACGAATTGCAGGAAAAACTGGCGGAACAGATCCCGGACACGCGGGAGCGCGAAAAGTTTCTGCGTGGCGCGCAGAAAACCGGACCCATAACCGCGCCCACCGTGAGCCTCGAGACGCCTGTTCCCACGTGGGATGCCGAAACACTGCGCGCCGCCAAGCAGGCATTGACGCCGCACATCGGGCCGATTGCCGGCATTCTCGTAGAGCGCGCCGCGCGGCAGGCGCGGACGCTGCGGGACCTTTACGAGGCGTTGGCGGCGGAAATCCCTTCGACGCGAGACCGCGAGGCCTTTCTGAACAAAGCGCCGCGCTGATCACCCAATCAACCGTTCAAAATCTTCAATGCCTTTTCGAGACTGCGCCGCATGCGGTTGAATGAGCCGGCCAGCACAGAGATTTCGTCTCTGCCATCAGCGGGCAGCTCCGGCGTATCAAAATTGCCGAGGCTAATCTGATCGGCCATGGTGGAAAGACGCCCCACGGGACGAACCACGCTGACGTAAAGCAGCACGTCCAGCAGAATCAGCGCCGCCAGAAAGATGCCGCCCAGATCGATCATCAGGCTGCGGAAATCGGCGTCGGCTTTACGCACGGGCACGGCCATCGGTACTGAGACAATTTGCGCGCCGATCACCTCTCCCTCTTTCCAACCGAATCCGTTATCGCGCCCGTAGTGGTGAACCATCACGGGAGGCGCACTGGCCGCGCGATCATGGCACGCCAGGCATTCGCGCTCCACCTGAATGGGCCGCGCCAGAAACAAGGATGGTCCGGTCGGCGTGGTTCGCTCACCAATGAATTCCTTGCGTCCGGCCTGGTTGCGAAAGTTGTTGATGATGTCGGCTTCCCAATCGACGGCGCGGTCGCGCGGGTTCGTAGGATTGAGAGCGGCTTCCTTGTAAGCGTAGTCGGGATAGGCGGTGCGGATGTAGTTGAAGCTTTCCGTGGCCGCGTAGAACGGAATGGTCTCGGGGATAAAATCGTGCTCGCGGCGCTGTTCACTCTCCAGCAACGGATCGATCTGCTTCGTAGTGTAAACACGGGCGGCAGTCATGGTCTCCATCATGAGCCGGGCCTGTTGGAGAACCTGTTCACGAGCGCTCTGGCGGAGAAAATGATAGGAGGCATAGGCAGCCAGCGCGAATCCGGCGCCGAAAACGAGCAAGAAAATCAACGTGAATTTGGGTAGAAGTTTCATCCGCTCGTAAACTCCGACGCGCCGCATCAGTGGGCCGCCGCGAGTGCGCAGCGCCCGGTTTCAGCGCCGTGAACTATGGTAGCGCGTTCCCATACAGCCGGAGAGCAACATGTTTCAGGCCGGATGCGCGTCCTGCGATACTGGAATCGTGACCCCGGTGAGCACTTTGGGTGAGAGATTGGCAGCCGTCCGGGAGCGCATGACGCGGGCGGCGGAAGGGGCACGGCGCGATCCGGCCGCGATCGCTCTGTTGGCGGTCAGCAAAGTATTTCCCGCGTCGGCGATCGAGGAAGCATACGACCTGGGGCTGCGCGAATTCGGGGAAAATTATGTGCAGGAATTCGAGGGCAAAGCGCCTGTGGTAAGCCGTCTGGCGGGCGCACGATTTCACCTCATTGGGCACCTGCAATCGAACAAGGCTCGGCGGGCGGCAGAATTGTTCCAGGTCATTCAGACCGTGGACACGCCCAAGCTCGCGCGACGCCTGCAAGACAGCGAACACGCACTGGACGTGATGCTGGAGGTGAAGCTTTCAGCCGAGCAGGCCAAGAGCGGGGCCGCGCCCGAAGAATTGCCGGAACTGCTCGCAGCCGTGGCATCGTGCAGCCATCTGCGGCTGCTGGGACTGATGACGATGCCGCCCTGGAGTGACGATGCGGAAGCGTCGCGCCCCTATTTTCGCAAGCTGCGCGAACTTGCGGAGCGCCACGGATTGACCGGCCTCTCAATGGGCATGTCGCACGATCTGGAAGTCGCCATCGAAGAAGGCGCTACTTGCGTGCGTGTGGGAACGGCGTTGTTCGGCAAACGAAAGAAGCCTGCGTGACGGTTGGATTCTACTCGCCGCTACCGCCGGCGCTGACCGGCGTCGCCGATTACGCGGCCGCGCTGCTCGAAGCGCTGCGCAGCCACGGCCATCTCGAAATTGCGCCGGAGCGATGCGATTCGGCGCTGTACCATCTCGGCAACAACATTCTGCACGCCGACGTGTACCGCCGCGCGCTGGAGCGGCCGGGCGTTGCCGTGCTGCACGACACTGTCCTACAACACTTTTTACTCGGACAGTCCGGCGAAAGTGCCTACGTCGAGGAGTTCGTTTACAACTATGGCGAGTGGAGTCGGGGGCTCGCGCACGATCTCTGGCGTGGCCGCGCGACGTCGGCCGCGGATCAGCGCTACTTCGGGTATCCCATGTTGCGGCGCATCGCGGAGCGATCGCGCGCCGTTGTGGTGCACAATCCGGCCGCGGCGCGGATGGTGCGGGCGCATGCCCCGGCGGCGCAGGTGGTCGAGATTCCACACTTGTTTCAGGAGCCCCCAGCGGTAAGCCCGGCGGAGGCATTGCGCTTTCGCCAGCAGATAGGCATCGCGCCGGACGTTTTCTGTTTCGGCGTCTTCGGGTACTTGCGGGAATCAAAACGGCTCATCCCGGTGCTCAACGCTTTTCGCACGCTGCATCGTGGCGACCACCGCACCGCGCTGCTGGTGGCTGGCCGATTTGCTTCAAGCGACTTGGAGCGCGCCGTAGCGCCTTTGCTGGCCTCAGGCAACATTGTGCGCGTGCCCTACCTGCCGGGAAACGCCTTTTGGACGGCGGCGCAGGCCGTGGATGCCTGCATCAATCTGAAATATCCAGCCGCGGGAGAAACATCGGGGATCGCCATCCGCCTGATGGGAATTGCGAAGCCCGTCCTGCTCACCGAGGGTGAGGAATGCGCGTGCTACCCCGAAGACGGATGCCTGCGGATCGCAGCCGGCATGGCGGAACGGGACTCTCTTCTGCAACACATGGTTCTGCTAACATCGATGGCAGATGTAGCCGGTATCATCGGCCGGCGGGGGGCCAGGCACATTCGCGAACACCACGAAATCGGGCGAATCGCCGAACAGTATTGGAAGACGCTGTGCGAGTACCGCTGCTAATTCTGGCAACCGGCGCCGCTCTTTGCGCGGCATCGACTCCAGCCATCGAGCAACTGCACACCATGATCCCGATGCGCGACGGCGTGCATCTGGCGGCGAACATCTTCCGGCCGGGCACCGGTCGCGTGCCCACGATTCTGGTGCGCACGCCTTACGGCAAAGGCACTGCGCTTAGCCCGGCCTATCGCACGTTCGTCGATCACGGCTACGCGGTCGTCATGCAGGACGTGCGCGGGCGTTACGAATCGGAAGGCAATTTTCGGCCACTCCAACAGGAACCGCAGGATGGCAATGACACGCTGAACTGGATCGCCCACCAGCCATGGTCGAACGGCAAAATCGGCATGACCGGCGGCTCGTATGTGGGTATTGTGCAATGGAAGGTCGCGGTTTTGAACAATCCGCATCTGAAGGCGATCTTCGCGGCCGTAGCCGGCGATGACGATTACCGCGACCGATTCTATTCCGCCGGCGGCGCCATGAAGGTGGGCCAGCGCCTGGAGTGGATGGCCGAGAACATGAAGGTTCCCGGATACATTCCGGACTTCCACAAGTTCGTCCGGCACCTGCCGCTGCTCACCGCCGACGTAGCCGCCACCGGCCGCACATCGCGGATGTTTCAGGACGCAGCGCGGCATTCGGCATTTGATTCTTTCTGGCGGGCCATCAGTACGCGCGAGCAATTGCAAAAGATCCACGTTCCGATCTTTTCGGTTGGTGGCTGGTACGACAATTTCGTGGAAAGCGACCTCGAAGCCTACTCGGCATTACGGAAGAGTTCCGGGCTGAATCGAATTCTGATAGGGCCGTGGCCGCACAACATGTCGTATAAGTTCGCGGGAGTGGACTTCGGTCCGCACGCGGCCATCCCCGTGCGCGGTCTGCAACTGCAGTGGTTCGATCAGTGGCTGATGGGCAAAGATACGCCGATGGTTTCCAGGCCGCCCGCCAAGATCTTCCTCATGGGCGTCAACGAGTGGCGGGAGTACCATGAATGGCCGCCGGAAGGAGTGCGGCGGGAAGAATATTACCTCGAAAGCGGAGCCCACGCGAACACACTCAACGGCGATGGCACCCTCAAGAGAACAGCGCGACATCATGCGGACGATCGCTCGGCCGACCACTATGTCTACGATCCGCGCGATCCCACTCCCACGCGCGGCGGCGCTGTCTGTTGCAATCCGCGGATCTTTCCCTGGGGACCGATGGACCAGAGGATCGTCGAAGAGCGCGACGACGTGTTAGTTTACACGAGCAAACCGTTGAAGCAAAATCTGGAAGTGATCGGCCCGGTGGAAGCGGTCCTGTACGTTTCAACCAGCGCGCCGGACACGGACTTCACAGCCAAACTGGTAGACATCTTCCCGGACGGCACAGCGCGGAATTTGACGGACGGCATCCTGCGCTTGCGCTACCGGGGCTCGCTTTCCGAGCCCAGGCTGGCGACACCCGGCGAGGTTTACCGGATCACGATCGATGCCGGCGTGACGAGCAATGTTTTTCTGGCGGGGCACAGCATCCGCGTGGAAATTTCGAGCAGCAACTTTCCGCGTTTCGACCGCAACCCGAATACCGGTACGGTGATTGCGAAGGAGACGCGTCTGGTGAAGGCCAACCAGACGGTTTATCACGACCGGGAACACCCATCGCACATCGTGCTCACTGTGCTGGGCGGAGAGACGGTGACCGCGCGACGGGTCTCGCCGCCGAGCGTGAGAGCCCGCTGAGAGGATAGAAGGCAGCGCGCGACCTTTCCGCGAGTTTGACTTCCCGCCACGCGGCGCGGTATTTTGCAACTAGGCTTACAAGAATGGCGCGGTAGCCAAGTGGTAAGGCAAAGGTCTGCAAAACCTTTATTCGTCGGTTCGATTCCGACCCGCGCCTCCAGCTAGCCTGGATCCATTCCCCGTCAAACTTGCGAGAGCTGGAATTGTGCCCGAATTGGATAAACATCAAGAAGAAAAACGTCAGAAAGAAGTCGATGAAGCCTTTGCGGAGATCCGCAAGCTTGCGAAGCGAACTGGCAAGGCGACAATCGAGGAGTTGCTCTCGGCGCGAGATGAAGGACGCAAGTACTGACGGCCGCAGTCTTCGACGCCCTCGATGTTACTTGTGGCGCACTCGCGCCCTATCCGTTGGTGATGTGTTCTGCAGGAACTTGGTTGTGTCAGCCTGACTGTGCCTCGTCCTACTTTCCGCCTTTATAAATAACACGCCAGACTTTGCCTTTCTGGCTTTCGCAAATGTAAAGCGATCCGTCGGGAGCTTGCGCCACACCATCGGCGCGCGCTTCGGCTTGATTCGAGCTCATGAGCGGCGACTTGCCGGCAAAGCCTTGTGCGAAGATCTCGAATTCTCCCGAGGGTTTTCCGTTCTTAAAGGGCTGGAAGGTGACGTTATATCCGTCCTGCGGCATCGGCGCCCGGTTCCAGGATCCATGGAACGCAATGAACGCTCCGTTGCGGTATTTTGCGGGGAATTGTTTGCCGGTGTAGAACATCACGTCAACCGGCGCCCAATGCGCCGGGAAGGCAGTGATCGGGAGCGAGAACTGCGTGCAGCGACCAACGGTCTTGCCGTCGCCACCGTATTCGGGATTCAGAAAAAGTTTCTTCTGTTTGTAATCGTAGAAGCAGTACGGCCATCCATAGTTCGCGCCCTGCTGGATGCGGTACATCGGTTCGGCCTGACGCGTCGCGTTTTCTTCGGCTGTGAACTTCCCGGGCCATAGCGTGTCGAGCGAGTCGCGATTGTTCATCACGATATAGACCGCACCGTCATGCCAGGTGACCGCCGGCATTTGCCGCAGTCCGGTAGCGATTCTCGTGCCTTGATCCTCAGTTTGGTTTAGCTTGTTTTCGTCGAACTTCCAGATGCCGCCGTGTTTCTCTAGAAGCGGGCATGGGTCCTGTCCCGGTACACCGGCCTGACGATCGCGCGATTGGCACGCGTTGGAAGGAGCTCCGATATTGATGTACAGAGAGCCCTTGCCATCGAACGCGATGCCTTTCTCGGCGTGCTCACGCTGCTGTTCGAGGCCTGTTACCACCGTCTCCATCGCGCCAGTCGGCTTCAGCGTCCCCGGCGTCATCTTGTAGCGCACAACCGACGTTGGCGTCACTACGTACAGGTAACCGTTGTGAAGGGCGATGCCTGTGGCGCTGCTCATCTGAGCAATGGGCTCTTTCGTCTCTAAACGGCCGTCGCCGTCTTTGTCGCGCAGAGCGACCACGCCTCCGCTGGCGCCGGAGCCGCCCCGGGCTCCCTGCAGCGAAACGTAGACATCGCCGTTCGATGCTACTGCCATGTGCCGCGCATGTCCGAGACCGTCAGCCGCGACAAAAGCGCAGAATCCCTCCGGCAGTTTCAGTCCTCCGTTATCGGGATCGCAGGCCAGCGCGGCCGCCTGAATCGATGGAGTGAAAGGGAGAAGCGCGCACGCGGCTAGAAACAATCCGGCCACGCACCGATTCACAAATGAGGTCATTCGATTCTCCTCGGTTTGTTTTGCGTATTCTCGCTGGAGATACTGGTGCGGTATGCCAGCAGCCGATCTTTAGGTAATTGTCGGATACAATGAATCTATACCAGACGGTTCCTGCGCTGCAATCACGCAGGTGCTTATATTCTCACATGAGACAATTCTCAACATTGAAACTCACACTCGTTACAGCCGGCGTGATCGTATTGGCGGGCGTGCCCCGCATCGTAGCGCAGACACCCTCGTCCGTGTGGGATGGTGTATACACAGACGAACAGGCCGTGCGCGGAGAGGCGCTGTATCAACACGAATGCGCGTCCTGCCACGGTACGGAGATGGAGGGAATCGAAGAGAGCCCGCCGCTGTTGGGCAAGGATTTCAAAGCCGATTGGAATGGCCAGGCTCTATCCAAGCTGTTTGATAAGATGCGGACCTCCATGCCGGCCGACCATCCAGGCAAACTCAGCGCCGCACAGAACGCGGACATTCTCGCGTGGATTCTGAAGGAGAACGGATTCCCGCACGGAGCGAGCGCTCTAACGGGCGACGAGAATACACTCAAGCAGATTCAGTTTGATTCCGCCAAGCCTGAAAAGTAGCGGATATCGGGCCGAGAGAATTCGGCCAGTATCCATCGAAGTTGCTATTAGTTCACGAAAAGTAAGAAGACTGATTTCCTGATACTAAGAGCCTTAACGCCGGCTTACGAGCTAAAGGCAGCACCACCTGCAGTTAGGTAGATTGGTCAGGTCGCGAAGGTTCGTCGTCTCCGCAAAAGTCTTCGACTTGTGCAGGAAAGACCGGCGGCCGCACAGTCTTACCCTGCCATCCCAGAATAAACTCCACCGCCGGACCGCACACCCGGCCTTGGCAGGGACCCATGCCGCAGCGTGTCGCCAGTTTTGCCGCGCGCCAGGAAGTGTGGTCTTTCATGCGACCCAACGTGACGTCTTCACAGCGGCAGACCAGAGTTTCCGGCGTGGCCAGGGCCCGCAACTCGGACCGTAAGGTGAACGCACGCTCCAGGCGATCTTTGAAGGCCAGCGCGCGCCGGCGGGCGCCGAAGCACCGGCGGGCCTGCTCGATGTTGCCGGTCGCGGCGTAGCCCGCAATCTGCCCTCCGGCCAAAGCAAGATCCAAGCCGCCGATTCCGGTCGGTTCGCCGGCGGCATAGACGCCCTTCAGCGAAGTTTCCTGCCATTCATCCACGGCAAGGAATCCGTTCCGGAGCGCGCAGCCGAGCACCGTGGGCAATTCGAGGTTCGGCACCAGGCCGAATCCGCACGCCAGATAGTCGCACGGCTCGGTCCACTGCTTGCCGCCTGAGTGAAGCACCACGGCCTCGAGCTTTTCCTTGCCCAGCGCTGCGACCGGCCAAGTGGAGGCGGCATATCGCACGCCGCGCAAATGATTCCACAATCCAGCTCCCTGCACAAGCTTTGCCGGCTCGAGTGCCAACGCCAGTCCGAATTGGGAAAGCCGGCTGCGCGGCGCCTGCTCAGCAATTAGAGGAATCTCGGCTCCTTTACTCTGAAGCTCTGCGGCAACCGCTATCAGCAGTGGGCCTGAGCCGGCCACTACAACGCGTTTGTTCGCAATTAGCAAGCCGCCTCTCACCATCGCTTCCAGACCGCCCGCGCCCATGACATTCGGCAGCGTCCAGCCGGGAAACGGCAGAAAACGTTCACGGGCTCCGGTGGCCAGCACCAGCTTGTCGAATTGCAGTTCGAAAGTTTCGTCGCCGGAAGTGGCGAGTAAGAGACCCGGCTGCGGTTGATCGACCACGCGCGTTCCCGCCAACAGAGCAACACCCGCCGACGCAAAGCGTTCGAACCATGGAATGGCGTTCGCTGAAGCGGCCTTCAGAACGCCGCCCCGCCAGATCTGTCCGCCCGGCCGCGGGTTGTCATCAACCACGCCGATGCGGATCTTCGCCTGCGATGCCGCATACGCGGCCGCCATGCCGGCGGGGCCTGCGCCCACGACCAGAACATCGAACCGCCGGCGCTCACGCATCAGTACGAACGTCCATGCCGGAGCGGCAAACTACCTGGCAGCCGCGCACGTGCGGGCGGCCATCGATGGTGATGCGGCACTCAAAACAAATCCCCATACCGCAAAGGGGTCCTCTCCACTCGCCGGTCACGGATCGCCGCAGTGCCGCGTGTCCTACCGATAAAAGCGCCGCAGCCACGGTGGTCCCGTCGGAAACCGTGAGCGGACGGCCGTTTACACGGAGTTCCACTGGATCAGGCACGGGCAGGCTCCACGGGGAATCTGGACGGCGAATAGGGCGCCGGATCGATTGCGGGCGTCCGATGCAGAATCATGTCGGCGAGCATTTGGCCGGTTCCGAGTGACGTAGTGATGCCGAGCCCTTCGTGTCCGGTCGCGACGTACAGGTTCTCGCGCCCGGGATACGGCCCGATCAGCGGAAGGTGATCATCGGTGGCAGCGCGGAAACCGGTCCAACAGCGCATCACAGAAAGCGCCGCCAGCCCCGGCATGAATTCCACTGCGCGGCTCAACATGCGGCCGAGAATGCGCCGGTCCACATCCACTCCGATTTGTCCGAATTGCCGCGAGGAGCCGATGAGCACCTGCCCCGTCTTCCGCGGCTGAACGTTGAATGACACCGATTCGTCTGTATGACTGTGGGCACTCTTCAAGTAGCCAAGCTCCACCACCTGATGACGAACAAATCCCGGATAGCGGTCCGTGATGGCCAGGTGACCTTTGCGCGGCTTTACCGGAAGACCCGGAAGCAGATCAGGCGCCCAAGCGCCGGTGGCACAAATCGTCAAGCCGGCGGAAATTGCCGAACCGTCGCTGAGTTGCACTCCATCCGATAACAGCCCGCTCACGGAAATACCGAACCGCAGCGAGCCGTTACGGGCCAGCGTACGTTCCACCAGCCAGCGGGCCGCGCACGGCGCGTAGATCACGCGATCGCCGGGAACAAGCAGGCCGCCCGCCAGACCCGAGCGAAGATTCGGCTCGGCAGCGGCCAGGCCCTTCTGGTCAAGCGGCTCAGCCTTAACTCCCCGGCTCGTATAATATGATTGCTTCGGGCCAACGGCTGCCAATTCCTCCGCGTCCGACGCCACCCACAACGTGCCGCTCCGCTCGAACTCCACCTCGGCGGGCAATTCCGGCGACAGCGCTTCCCAGAGGTCGCGCGAATAGTGCGTGAGGGCGAACTGCGCTTCTGAATCGTCCATCACCACGATGTGCCCCATTCCCGCGGCCGTAGCGCCGCCTCCCGCGATAGCGGGCTCGATCAGGGTAACCCGCAATCCTTCCCGCGCCAGCGCCTCACCACAGGCCGCACCCACAATTCCCGCGCCCGCAATGACGACGTCCGACGTCGAAATCACGTGCGGATCCCCATACAGAAGGGATCGTTCGAATCGAGCACCAGAGTCGCTTCGGCGTTCACATATGCCGAGCCGGTAATGGAAGGCAGCACACGCTCGCCCGCCCAACGGTAAGATCCCTCAAACACTCCGCCCACGATGCTTTCCTGCCGCCACCGTGCGCCTTCGACCAGCTTTCCATCGGCCGCCAGACATGCCAGCTTAGCGCTGGTGCCGGTGCCACAGGGAGAGCGGTCATAGGCTTTGCCAGGGCACAACACGAAATTCTTGCTATCGGCATCTGCCCGGTCCGCGGGGCCGAACAGTTCGATGTGGTCAATCTGCGCGCCGCGCTCACCCGTGATTCCCGCGCGCGCCAGAGCTTGCCGGATACTCCACGTACAGTCCGTCAGCTTCTCCACGTTGTCGAGAGAAAGCCGCTGCCCGTGCCCATTCACCAGGAAGAACCAGTTTCCGCCCCAGGCCACATCGCCAGTTACCAGCCCGTAGCCCTCCACGTCCACCGATACTTGCCGGGCGATCCGATAGCTGGGAACGTTCGCAACGGTCACTTCCCCGCTCTCATGCAGCCGCGCCGTGACGTTCCCCACCGGCGTTTCGATCTGGTGCTCGCCAGGGCAAATCTTCCCCATATGCGCGAGCGTCACCACCAGACCAATGGTGCCGTGCCCGCACATGCCGAGATAGCCGACATTGTTGAAGAAGATGACGCCGGCCGCGGAGCGCGAATCGGCGGGCTCGCACAGCAGCGCACCTACCATCACATCCGAGCCGCGCGGCTCATTCACCACGGCAGAGCGGAATCGATCGTGCTGCTCGCGGAATCTCGCCAGGCGTTCGGCCATGTTTCCGGAGCCGAGGCTGGGAGCTCCGGCCACCACGACGCGCGTCGGTTCGCCCTCCGTGTGAGAGTCAATCACGGAGATCCGCTTTACTCCGTTACCGTTCATGTATCTCTCAGTATCCCAGCCGTCAGGCGTTGCTGCCCCGTCCCACCCGATCTCCGCCGGCAGCCCGCTTCACGCGGCCGGCTCAGGAAGCAGAGCCCCGCAAAGAGGTTCAACAAAAACCGGCGCGACCGTATGCCACACTATGCCCGGGCCACGAAATCAGCCAATGTGGGACGTGTCGCGATGGCACGGCGAATCACCGCGAGTATCTCCACACGCTCCTCACCTTCGAGCGGCAGACGCGGCGCGCGCACCATCTCCGACCCCAGACCGGTTTCCGCCATGGCCAGTTTAATATACTGCACCAGCTTCGGCTTCGTATCCAAATGCAGCAGCGGAGTGTACCACCGGTATAGCCTGCGTGCCTCCTGCCAGCGGGCCGTCTCCACCAGATCCCAAAACGCCCGGTTCTCATCCGGAAACGCGTTGCCCAGTCCGGTTACCCAACCCTGCGCGCCCAGCAGCGAGGCTTCGAGCACCAGATCATCCATGCCGCAAAACAAAATGTATCGATCGCCCGTGAGATTGACGAGATCGGTAATGCGCCGGACGTCTTCGGAAGATTCCTTGATGGAGACGATCGTCGATTCCTCGGCCAGTTCCTCAAACATCTCAGGCGTCACATCGACATGGTAGGAACCGGGGTTGTTGTAAATCATGAGCGGCAGCCCCGAGCTTCGCGCGACTGTACGGAAGTGGGCCAACGTCTCGCGGCGGTCTGATTTGTAGACCATTGCGGGAAGAACCATGAGCCCATCGAGGCCGATCTTTTCGGCATCACGCGCATACCGGCAGGCGAGCGCCGTCGTGTATTCGGATACACCCGAAAGGATTGGAATGCGGCCGGCCACTACAGCTTTCAGTTCTTTCAGCACGGTCAGCTTTTCCGAATACTCGAGGGCCGTATTCTCTCCTACGCTCCCCAGCAGAATGACGCCATGAATTCCAGACCGGATCATCGCTTCCAGATGACGTGCCGTAGCCTCGATGTTCAGCGACTGATCGCTGCCGAACTGCGTGGTTAGCGCGGGAAAGACTCCGCTCCATTTGGTCCTCATGTCGTCGTCTGAGCTCCATTTCTCAATCTTATGACCGATACCCCCCACCCAAGGATAGGCCTGCGGCGAAATTGCCGATCAAGCCGGAATTAGGAGAAGGCGCCGCACTTCGACCAGCCGAAATCCGCGCAATCTTCCACGGCGCGCCTGCGTTTCAGGTCCGGCGGTCAGTCCAGCCATATAATTTATAATCTATTGTATTCTGCGCCCCCTCACCGTCCCGTGTCAACCCAGAAAGACTTTCCCAACGGCCTACAAACTCGCTGGAACGCAGTTATTCGGAGTCGAGTATGATAGACAGATTCTGTGGATGGCGCGTTCTTGACAATCAGGGAGTTCTCGACTAAGAATCGATCAGTTGGTGCCAATAGATTATAGATTAGACACTCCGTAATTTTAGAGCTGATTGCCCATGACTTCCGCTACCACAGCACGTAAGCCACTCCATTTGCTTGATTCTTCGATGCTCGTCATGGGCTCGATGATCGGCAGCGGCATCTTCCTCGCTCCGGCTCTGATTGCGGGCATTGCGGTTCAAGGCGGGCTCGGCTCCGGCAGTTTTGTCCTGATCTGGATCGTTGGCGGGCTGCTGACCCTGTGCGCGGCGCTCTCGTTTGCTGAACTGGCGGCTTGTTTCCCCAAAACGGGCGGTCAGTATATCTTTCTGAGCGAAGCCTTCTCACCGTTCTGGGGGTATTTGTACGGTTGGACTCTCTTTACCGTGATCCAGTGCGGATTCATTGCAGCAGTGGCGGTCGCTTTTGCTGATTATCTGGGGATTTTCGTCCCCGGAATCGGCGAGTCACGGCCGCTACTGTCGGCCGGCTTCTTTCATATCACGAGCGTTCAGGTAGTCGCGATCATTCTGGTTGCGCTGCTTTCCTACATCAATTCGCGAGGCCTGCGCACGGGCGCGGCTGTCCAGAACACGCTTTCTGTAGCCAAGATCTCCGCGATCGTGGGCCTGGTGGTGTTCGGCCTCGCCAGCAGCCACGGGAATTGGTCGCATTTCCAACCGATGCTGCCGCCCGTTGTTACCGTGGGCGTGATGACCGCATTCGCAGTGGGTCTTTCGAAGGCGCTGTTTGCCTACGATTCCTGGAACGTGGTGACGTTTCTTGCGGGTGAGACCGATAAGCCCGCGCGCACGCTCCCGCGCGCGCTGATTCTCGGCACGCTAGGCGTGACTCTGCTCTACACGCTGACGACCACGACCTACCTGTATATCTTGCCTATCGATCAGGCGGCTGTGGTGGCCGGCCAACGAATCGCGGCAGACGTGGCGCGGGTGGTGCTTGGCCCGGCGGGCCTGAGCCTGATCGCACTGGCCGTGCTCATCTCGACGGCAGGCTGCGATAACGGACTGATCTTATCCGGCCCGTGGCTTTACCACGCCATGTCGAAGGACGGCCTGTTTTTCGGGGGCGCAGCCAAGTTGGACCCTAACCGAGGCACGCCGGTCCGTTCGCTCCAGTATCAGGCGCTGTGGGTTATCGTGCTGATCCTCTCGGGCAGCTTCGGCACACGTGGAGCCGCACTCTATAGCGACCTGTTGACGTTCACCTCGTTCGCATCTCTTTCATTCAACGCGCTTACCGTGGCGGGATTGTTCGTCTTGCGCAAGCAGCGTCCGGACTTGCATCGGCCCTATCGTGTCACCGCGTATCCGTTTGTGCCACTGCTGTATCTGGTGGCGTCCATTTTCTTCCTGATCTTTATTGCGCTAGGCGACCCGCGGAATTCGGGCTTTGGTTTGATTTTGATTCTCGCAGGTGTGCCGCCGTACCTTTACTGGCGGAGCCGCAAGAGTCCTGCTGCCAGCCAAGCGGCCGAAACTTCGAACCATTGACCTCCTCAGGCGCCGGGGTTGGGCATGAGAGTCAGGTGCTGGGTGGCGAACATCTGGAACTTCTCTTCCGCAATCTGGCGCGCCGTCTGCTTGTTGCGCGTCAGGATACCTTCGACGATCTGCACATGCGCCTGCATCGAGCCGGCCAGATCAATCTGAGAGTTGTTCCGCAGGTTCCGAATGAACAGGAACGCCAGCAGCGGCGTCATGAGCTGCGACAATAACCGCGGCAGGAAGGCATTGCCGGAAAGCTTCCAGAGGAACTCATGGAACGCCAGATCATGCGCAAAGAAGTCCTCTACGTCCCGGGCCGTGGCGGCTGCTTTCATGAAACCAGTCATGGCCATGAGCTTTTGGATGTCGCTATCGGAGGCGAATTCCACGGCAAGTTCGACAGCCAACACCTCGAGTTCGGCCCGAATCCGCAGAATCTGTTCGATTTCGGCGCGGGTCAGGGTGGTCACCACACATCCCTGATTGGCTTTGCGAACCACTAGGCCTTGATGTTCCAGCTCCACCAACGCCTCGCGGACGGTAGGCTGCCCTACGCCGAGCTGCTTGGCAACGCGCGACTCGACGATTCGGTCACCCGGGTTGAGGTCACCCGAAATGATCAGACCACGGATCACAGAGGCGATCTGATCGGAGATAGTGGCCTTCCGGCCGAGCGATTGGGAAAGCTCCTCCAGCTTGCTGCTCACTCGGGGATCTGCGAGATGGGTCTTGGCAGCTAACATGGCCCCTTCATTATAAATCACTCAGAGTGAAGTCGTTACCGAATCATAAATTATTGGCATGACCATTAGCGGCCCGCCGGCCCCGGCTCGGCCGCTGCCGCCCGGACATTTCTTCCCCCACGCCGCGCGGCGGGAGTCTCTTCGGGCATCCGGTTCCAATCCGGCGGCTCGACGCTGAGCAGGTTGTGAACGAAGAAGTCCTCCAGGAGCCTCTGCCCATATAAACCGCCGGCTCCGTGCTCGCCACCGGGAACGTAGAGCAGATTGAACTTCTTACCGGCTTTGATCAGCGCATTCACGACTTGCAGCGTGGAGGATGGGTCCACGTTGCTATCCATTTCGCCGACTACCAGGAGCAGCTTGCCTTGTAATTTGCTCGCATTTTCGACGTTGGAGGAGGCCACGTATTGCGGTCCCAAAGGCCACCCCATCCACTGCTCGTTCCACCAGATTTTGTCCATCCGATTGTCGTGGCAGCCGCTGTTGGAAACGGCCACCTTGTAGAATTCCGGATGGAACAGCAGCGCGCCCATCGCATTCTGCCCGCCCGCCGACGTGCCGTACACCCCGACGCGGCTGATGTCATACCACGGATACTTGGCGGCCACTGCTTTGTGCCACAGGATGCGATCGGGGAAACCGGCATCGCCCAGGTTCTTCCAGGCCACGTTATGGAAAGCCTTCGAGCGGTTGTTGGTGCCCATGCCGTCAATCTGCACTACGATGAACCCCAACTCCGCCAGAGGCTGCACGATCGGGCTGAAGGTCTTGGGCACGAATGACCCTTGCGGCCCGGCGTAAATGCTCTCCACCACGGGATACTTTTTCGACGGGTCGAAGTTGGTGGGTTTGTAAATAACGCCCCAAATATCGGTCTTGCCATCGCGGCCGAGGGCCGTAAACACTTCCGGAGCCCGCCAGCCCGCGGCTTTGAGCGCCGTGATATCTCCCTGTTCCAGCTTGAGCAGGAGCTTCTTATCAGATGTACGCCGAAGTTCGGAGACAGTGGGAAGATCCACGCGCGACCAGGTATCGACGTAGTACTTCATGTCCGGAGAGAATTTGACGGTGTGGTTGGCATCCGCGTCGGTAAATCTGGTCAGACCACTTCCGTCAAAATTGATCCGGTAATAGTTGATGAAGTATGGGTCCTTTCCGGGATACATCCCGCTCGCTTCGAACCAGATCTGCCGATTAGCTTCATCGACCTTCTCGACTGTCCGGACGACCCAGTCTCCCTTGGTGATCTGGTTTTCGAGTTCGCCGGTCCGGCCATTGTAGAGGTACAGGTGTTCCCAGCCATCGCGTTCCGAGGCCCAGATGATTTGCTTCCCGTCGTTCAGATCGTAACGATACTTTTTTCCGGTGTCGCGCGGATTAGGAACGAGCGGACGGTAATCCACAAACGTCGGACTTTCCTCGTTGATCAAGGTGCGGCACTTGCCGGTTTCGGCGTCGGCTTCAATCACGCGATAGACCTGATGTCCGCGCTGGTTGTACTCGAACGTGAAGCCGCGGGAATCCTTCCACCAGACCGGCCGCGAAAGGCTGTAGGGATTCGGGAAGAGCGAGTTGTCGAGCATCACTTCCTTCTTCGACCCGATCTGGAACATCACGGGCTGCGCGATATCGAGCGTGTCGCCCGGCTTCGCATATTCCCGCGAGGAGTGTTTCGGCTGCACCTGATCGGTGGGAGAGGATTCGACGTAGTAGACTTCCCGGTGATATCCGGGACGAACCCGGTAAGCTACCAGATGCTTGCTGTCGGGCGACCAGGTCAGCGAAGCAAGCGTGTAGTAGTTCCCTTCCGAGCCGTCAAAGCTCTGCAGGTACGCTTCGGTCTTGCCCTTTTCGCGGACCATGACATTGAAATTCCAGATGGCCGCCTCCCATTTGCCATCGGGAGAAGTTCGCAGCCGCGGACGCTCCGGACCGCGGCCTGCCGCTTGTGGGCCGCGCTGCGTTTGCTGCTGCGGAGAATCGTAGACCGGGTCCTCAATGACCATGCCATCTTCTACGTCATTCTGAGGTTCGGCGGGACTCTCATCGAATTGCGGGTCAGCCGGATTGTCGTCGAAATCGGCTTGCGGGCCGCGGCGTCGCCGGAACTGCTGCGCGCCGGCCTGGGCCGTGCCCGTCTTCTTACACACGTAATTAGAGAGAGCGCATTTCCAAAGGGAACCGGCGGCGGCAAACTCGATTGCATTTTGGCCATCCGTGAAGTGGAAATCCGTGAATGGCAGATCGAACGGCTTGTACGATTCGCCAGCGGCCTTGGAGAGACCGGCTGCCAGCTTTTCCTGGTCGAACGCCGGCTTCTTCGCGAGCGTGTTCGCATCCACCAGCACAAATTCATTTCCACCGGCCACGGATTTGCGGTACCAGAACTGCTCGCCACTTGCCAGCCAGTTGGCAGGTTCCGCAATATTGACGGCCAGCCCGCGGAATTTTTGACGTATGTTCTGTGCCCGCTCGTAATCGGAAAGCGTTCCCTGCGCTTGCAGCAGGCAAGGCAGTAGAACCAGCAGGACCCGGATGGAAAGTTTCATGGTTGCTCCCTCTGTGCTTACCCCAACTGTGCGACGACTTCAAAGTGCCGTTGCGTCCCTGTTTCCACGATGGCGGTATCGTTGTGAATCCCGCCGATGCGGGCCGTCCGCCCGTTGACGGTAACTTTGGCGACGGCGGAGGTGGACGGCACGCGGAATTTCACGTGCAGTTCCTTTGGCGCGCCCGCGCGTGCCAGTTCGACCGTGGCGACAACGCTCTTCGACGCGGATTGGCTGCCATGCGGAAGTTCACCGCGCCCCATCGGGTGGCCGCCTTTTCGATGCGAATCTCTTTTCCGGAGCCGACCCACCCGCGCGGCAGGCCTTTGCCGAGATAGAGGCGGTCCTCATCGGAATCTTCGAGTACGTACATCCAGCGCACCAACAGAGGAATCGTGAGCTGGGCCGGTATGCAGAATAGTGCGGTGCCACCGGTGATACCCGCGACTTCACCAGCGGTCCAACTGCCGCGATTGTGGTCGTGGAAGCGGTGGGCGTAGAGGAAGAGCAGATACTCTTCCACGCGGTCCAGGCGCAGCAGCATCTGCGCATATCCATAGGAGATGAATCCCAGGATCGCGCGGCCACCCGGCCGGGCACGTCCCACGTTGGCAACCACGCCCATGGTGGTTGCCCCGTATGCGCGCATACAGTCGATCACCGTATTGGCCATTTTGGGCGGCAGCATGTCCGCCTGCAGCAGTTCGGCATAAGCGCGGTGCGGCCATTGCTGCGGACTGGGACGCTCCTTCTCGAGCGATTCCCGGAAAGTGAGCGTGGTGCCCGGCAGCGGACCGATATAGGGCGGCGACATGTCGTAGCGCGTGTTCTTT
The DNA here is from genome assembly GCA_035550475.1 of Bryobacteraceae bacterium. Classification (GTDB taxonomy): domain Bacteria; phylum Acidobacteriota; class Terriglobia; order Bryobacterales; family Bryobacteraceae; genus DASZPB01. Next base: position 92,240 of record DASZPB010000045.1, read on the forward strand.
TCGATCGCTGCCACCGTGCGGTCCTGCAGCACCTTGCTGCGGCGCTGCCAGGCGGATGCGGTCTTTGCCATCCCGGCAGCGGACGTCTGACGCCCAAGCGGGGTCCAAGTTCGGGCAACGTCGCGCAGCCCGCGGGCGGCAAAAGCGCTATTCGAAAAGTAAGGCTGCCACCACGTCATCGGCTGCGCCGAGAGGCAGGAATCGGATTCGCTCCAGCCGTGGATCAGCCCGTGTCCGGGGTCTTCTTCCGGCAGGCGCAGGCTTTCGTCGTGCAGTTCGCAGAGCAGCGAAACGGTAGCTGCGATCTTGCCCCTGTGCTTCAACAGCAGCGCACTGTCGCGCGTGTAATCGAAGTATTTCGCCAGCAGCGAGAGCGTCATGCCGAACTGCGCGGTCTCGGGACCGCGCATGTTGACCATGCCCTTGGAATCCACAAAATCGGTCAGGTAATTGTCGATGACCTGGCGCGCCTGTTCGAAGCGGCCCCATTCGAGATTGGCATAGACGGAGCTAGTGAAGATGTCCTGAAAACCGTCATACTCCGAGCCGTAGTAATCGCGATCAACAGCGCCGTACTTCGGATAATATCCGCCGGGACGGACCATCAATTCCTTGGCGAAGGCGTGCCGGGCCATATCGATCCAGACCGTTTCGGGAGCCTCCGCGTGGGAGAAGTCGCGCAACTGTTCATCCCAATAGCCGGCGAAGACCAGCATGGCGCGATAAAAGTCTTCCGGCTTCGGGTCGACACGGCGGGGCGGAAAGGCGGGATAGCTGTGCCCGTATTCCACCTTGACCATCTTGCCGTTCTCGATGCGCGCCGTGCGGTGCCACGTCTGCACGATGAACTTGTCATGGGCCTCGACGTCGCCAAAGACGACGATCTCGATGTAGGTATCGTCGGAAACGGGAAACACCTTGCGTACAGCCGGCATCCACCCACCCAACATTCCTTCGAAGCGCTTTTGAGGCCCTGTGGAGAGCTCGCGGAAGTATTGAGCCGGGTGATAGGTTCGGGTGTTGCCGCCGGGGAACACGGGCATAGTGTCGGAGCATTCTTTAGTTCCGACGAACGTGTTCCAGGGCGCGCGGCCGCCACCGCCAGCTCTTCCGCCCGAGCCCAGCGGGGGCGCAGCCAACGCGACCTGCTCGGGATCGGGATCGCCGGACTGGAGCAACTTGTCCGCCAGCAAGTCCACGCCGGACATGCCGATATCTTTCAGGTCGAGACCGAGATACCGCGTCTTCGCCTCATCAAACGAGGCTTCGGCGCTCTTCGAAAGTACACGCTGCCGGCCGTGCGAAGAGAGAAAAGCGAGGCCGCCTTCCCGGGTGCGCAGATCTTCATAGACCTTCCAGGATTCGGCGCCCAGGTGAAACTCGCAAAGGAAGCTGTATCCCTCGACGTCCAATTTCGCGGGCACTTCGGCGGCTGGAGCGGCTGCGCCCGCTGCGGCCAGACCATCCGCCGCCGCGGCGGTGATCGCCAGTTTCTGCAAGAACGACCGTCGATCCATGTCCACTTGCTCCCCGAGGGTTAGCCAACCCCGATTGTGGTTCCTTTGCGCGTCCAGCCGTGCCGCGCCCCGTTCTACGAGACCTGCCAGTAGACCGAATAGCGCTTGTCGAAGAGGCTGTTCAGCGGCACCAGCGTCACATCTTTCTGCTGGCCGGTGGTTCGGAATGCCAGCGGCTGATCGGCCGGTTTGACCCAGGAAGACGTGTCAGAACCCGAAGCCCGGAACGTCGGGATTTCGATCTCAGGAACGCCGGGGAATCCGCCGGGCCTCTGTTCCCGCCGGGCAGGCGCATTGGGCGGACGCAGCCGCGGGGCGCTCGGGCCGATAATCAACCGCTCGGTCAATCCCTCAGAGCCCAAGTCTCCCGCCAGCACGATTGGGCCATAGAGAATAGCCTGCGTCTGCGGTTCGTCGGGCATCGCTTCCGTGTGGAGATGCATCGGCAGCTCCATTTCGATGTGGTCGCCATTCTTCCAAAGCCGCGAGAGCGTGAGATAGCCGCCCGGACTGGCCGACCCTTCGACCGCTTTTCCGTTCACCTTCACGCGTGGGGCGGAAGCGAGCCAGGAAGGCACGCGCAGGCTGACCGCCAGTTGCACCGGCCGCTGCACGCTCACCGTCAACTTGGTGCCCGCTTCGGCGGGGAATTTCGTTTCCTGGCGCAGGCGGAGTCCTTTTTCGGCCCAATCGAGTTCGGAGGGGACGAACAGGTTCACGTATAGCCCTTCCGGCGACTGCCAGTAAATGCTGTCGTTCAGCTTGGAATACTCCTCGACACCCGTGCCGGTGCAGCACCAGAACGAATTGTCTTCAGTATTAAACGTCTTCCATGCGCCGGGCGTGAGCGACAGATAGTATTGCGTGTAGCCCTTCTCCGGACGGATGGTGCCGATGCGGTGGTTGAACAGCGTGCGCTCGTAATAATCGAAGTAGCGCGGGTCCGCGGTCCAGGTGTAGAGGTGCCGCGTGAGCTTCAGCATGTTGTAGGCGCAGCAGCATTCGGCCGTGGCCACGCTGCGCTTGAGTTCCGCACCCAGCATACGCGGCTGCATCAGCCAGCCCTCGCCATTACTCGTGCCGCCGGTCACATAGGCCCGAGCGGTGGTCACTTCATACCAGAAGAAGTCGGCCACATCGTGGAAGCGCATGTCGCGCGAAATCTCGTAGCGGCGCGCGGCGCCGATGACCTGCGGAATGTGCGTGTTGACGTGCAAGCCGCGGAGTTCGTCGCGGCGCATTGCCAGAGGATTGAAGAAGATTCGCTTGGTGTACCGGTCGCCGACTTTGGCCCACTGGTCGTTTCCGGTCGCCGCAGCCAGGTTGTAGAGCACTTCATTCATCCCGCCGTACTCGGTGTTCAGGATGCTCTGCATGTGCTCTTCGGTCTTTGATCCGGTCCAGTTGTCGACCCATCCGGCCATACCTTCGACCACTGCCAATGCCTGCTTATTGCCGGTGAGGCGGTGCATATCAAAGAGACCGGCCATGATCTTGTGAATCGTGTAGAACGGAGCCCACACGTTGCGGCGCGCATCCAATCGGTCGAAAAATTCCGTGGGGAATGCGCTCAGGTAGCCGCCGCCGAGCTTGGCCTGACACTTCGACAGCTCATCTACCATCTCGTCGGCTTTGGCCTTCACTTCTTTGTCGCCGGTGGAGGCATACATCTGCGCGCTGGCGGATAGAAAATGTCCGGTGAAGTGGCCGCGCAGTTCGCTCGCGCGCTGTCCATTGGCCGGTTGTTCCCAGCCGCCGAGCGGCTTGGCGGAAGTCGGCAGACCGGCATTCTGGCGGAAGTTATAGACCAAACGGTCGCCGCCGAGCCGCTGCATATAACCGCGATCCCAATCCTGGGCATCGAGAAAGATACTGGGCAGCAGACGCACCTGCGTCATCGGAAACGGCTGAACTTTCAGCGGCAGATCCTGGCGGGTGAATGTAAGTTCCTCGGGAAACGGAGCAACCTCCTCCACGGTTCCGCGCCGCTGCGTGCTCGTGTTAGGCGAGGGCGGCGGAGCCGGAGTGGCGGGAGCTTGCGTACTCTGCTGCGCCATCAGCGCCGGAGCAGCGAGGCCGGAAACTACCGCGGCGGCGAAACCGCGCCGGCTGAAATTCTTAGATTCTGTTTTCTTGGTCATGGAAATGTCCTTTTCTATTGGCGCGCGACCATGGGAGGAGGCGGATCGTGGGGGAGAGGATCAGACCGTGTGGGGCGCGACTCGCTCGCGCCCCACACGTCAGACAAGAACCGGAGCGAAGACCTGATTGCACTGGAATTTCCGGCACCGCTCTCACGATGGATACAAATTGCTTCGTTTGTTCACATCCTACTCCATGTGCGGCAGTGCCGGGCCCTTGAGTCATGCGGTCAATCAGAACTCGATGTTACCCCGTAGCTCCACCACACGCGGCTGAGTCGGACCGCCGGTCGATTGTCCGAACGACAGGCTCTGAATATTGAGACTGCCCAGTCCGAAGGTCGGGTGGTTGAGGATGTTCAGGAATTGGCCTTGCAGGGTGAACTTGATCGACTCGCGAATCGGAATGCTCTTATTGATGCTGAGGTCAATATTGTACCAGCTCGGGCCATAGATATAAGCGCGATAGCCCCAGACGCCGGGCGTGGTCTGCGGAGTCAGGTAAGTGGCGCTAGCAGCGCCGTTGCTGGCAATGAATTTCGAGTTGAAGGTAGTTACCCACGGATTGCCGCCCTTGGTAACACCGACGGTGTCTTGGAAATCCGCCGTCGTGATGCCATTGAAATCAACGCCTGCATCGTTGGTGTTCGCCGTGTCATACCCGCCGCTGAACGAGGCCGGAGTGCCGGTCTGCAAGGCGATAATCGTGCCCAGAGTCCAGCCACCGAAGATCCGGTCCGCCAATCCATTCTGGCTCAGGAACCTTCTGCCCTTGCCGAACGGAAGATCGTACGTACCGCTGATATGGACCACGTGCCGGATATCGAACAGACTCGGCCCATAGTTCATTCTAAAGTCGCGGTCCGTATAATAGATGTTGTTACCCTGTCCTTGAATTCCGTTCTCAGCAGCAATACCGAGGGAGTGCGCCCAAGTGTAATTGAAGTTGAACTCCAGACCCCGTGAGAGGCGCTGGCGTAACTCGACCTGGAGAGCATGATAGTTACTGCTGCCGGCGGCATCCAGATAGTTTACCGATCTTCCGCTGGCGAATGGGTTCACTTGCCAGAAGTTGATCGGGTATCCGGCTCCCGGAGCATTGACGCCGCGGGAGGCGCAGGCCGGGAAGTTGGCTGTGCCCACCATATTGCAGAAGAAGGTAGCGTTGCCGGCCAGAGAATTCGCCAGAGATCCGGCAGCGCCGGTGTTCAGGTTAGTGATGTAGGTGCCGTTCGAATAGTTCGATGTGGCGGAACCAAAGGCCGCGGCGAAAATCGGGAGTGCTACCTGCCCCGGCAAACCGTTATTGGCAAACGTATTGCCTTTGCCGGCGGCCTGGTTGATGGCGAGATTATTCTGCGCGTTCTTGAACTCACCGAGAAATCCGTTTTCGAATATGTTGACTTCGTTGATGTTGTAACCCAGCCACTGGTGCAGGCTCAGATTGCCAACATAGCGGACTTCGAGCGCGGTGCTTTGACCAAGCTGGCGTTGAATGCCGAAGTTCCACTGCTCCACGTACGGCTGGCGAATATCGGGATTCATGCCCCAGAACGATGTGCGGGCAAAAAGATTCGCCGCTGGAACGGTGGTGGAATACTGGTCCGGACTCAGCAGGTAAGGCGGAAGCGGATCGCCGAAGATCAGCGAGCCAGGCACGAAGTTGCCGGCCGCCGGTGTGGGGTTGGCGGAAAGGCTGCCCTGCTGGAAGAAGAACTGTCCGGAGTTGGAAGCAAACGCCCAGAAATTCTGTGCGCCTTCCGTATAGTGCCGCAAAGAGAATCCCGTCCGGATGACGGTCTTGTCGCCACCCATGAGCTTGCCAAGAACGCCGTTCGAAACCTGCGGATTCCAGGCGATGGCAACGGCCGGCGAAAAGTTCCACGGCGAAGCCTTATAGGAATGCTTCTGCGCGACAAACATCGGATTCGCCACACCACCCAGAACTCCGGGCGCGAAATTGGCGCCGACCGGCGTCGGTCCCCACAGATCACCGAGAGTCGGCAGAGTGCTGTAGCCCCCGTCCACGTCATGGTCGTCGCCAACCACGTCCCAACGCAGTCCATAATTCAAAGTGAGTGTGGGGCTGATGCGCCAGCGATCCTGCGCCCAGAAGCCGGCGGCTTGCTGAATCTCATTCAGGTTATAAGCCCCATAGGGTTTGTACTGCTTGGTGGCTGGGTCCAGAGGCCGCCCGACTTGGATGCTTACGCTAGAGACCCGGCCGGTCAGTTCGGCATACAGGTTTTCGGCATTGGTGAGATTGGTGCTGCTCAGACCAGCCAGCGCACTGGTGAATACCGAACTCAGCGGGTCTTGACCATTGATGCCGAAGTTATAAGTCGGCTCGCCGCCTACTCCGTTCCAATAGTGATCCTGCTCGCGATACCAGGAGCCGCCGAATACGAATGAGTGAGAACCCTTCTGCCAAGTTACACTGTCGGTCGCGTTGAGCAGCGGATAGAACGAAGAAATGGTCGTTCGAGGATAGGCGGTACCGTAAAGGCTAATGGCGCTGTTTCCGCTCGCGCCATATCCCCAGTTCTGCCGATAGATTTGCGACAAGTCGAGGCCCAGGTTCTCCGGAGAGAAAGAGCTGTATTGGTACATGTAACCGGCATGAAACTGGCTGATCAGCGTGGGACGGATCACCCAGTCAACACCAAAACCGGCTATCTTGCCGTCGCCGCCGCTCGAGGTCTTATCCACCGGATCGACGCCGGGAAACTGCTCGTTGTAGCGGTTGTGGTTCGTGTTTTTCTGCTCGGAATAGGAAAGATTGATCCGGAAGTTTTCAGAGATGTTGTAGTCGCCGCGAATGGCGGGCCAATAGTTGGTGTTCCTCCCATTCCACTGGAAATTCAAGTTGGAAAGATTCGGGTCAGAAGTGGGAGTTAAAGTTCCGTTTGCGATGGACGAATTGATTGTCTTCAATTGCCCGGCGATATTCGGAAGGACCGTAGAGGGGAATCCGGCGTTGCCGGCAATTTGCATCAGATCGACCGTTCGTAAGTTGCCACTGGAATCTGTATAAGAGAACAAGCCTTGCTGCGCACCCGGACTTAATACCCGAGCGCTCGCACTGCTGGTCGAGGGCTGGATCGACTGACCATAAGTGAAAAAGAAGAACAACTTGTTCTTGATGATCGGACCACCGACGTTGCCACCGAAATCATTCAGGTTCAACGTGCCCCGCTGCAACCCTCTGGCATTGTTGGACCAGGAATTGGCCTGCAGCACGGAGTTCCGGAAGTCCTCAAACAATCTGCCGTGAAAGGCGTTGGTTCCACGCCGGCTCACAATGCTGATGCGCATCGCCGAAGTGCCGGTGCCGCTCAAATCCAACTGTGCGGTCTGAATGGTCATCTCGCCCACGTCTTCGATGCGGGGCTGCACAACCGTGGTGCCGTAGTTGAATCCGCCGCTGCGGAACCGGTTGCTGATGCCCGGTGTTCCGTCAAAATCCGCGCTGACTACAGCGCCGCCCGGCATGTTGTTCCATGTGCCGTTGGAACTGCCGGCGCCGGTATTCGCCCAGCCGGGCACCAGGAACGCGAGGCTCATTACATTGCGGCCCAGCATAGGAAGATTCACCACCTGCTTGGTATCGATGGTGTTGGAAAGAGCGCTCGACTCCGTCTCCACCACGGGCGATTCGCTCGACACCACCGTGACGGTTTGGGTCGTCGCGCCGACCTGCAGGGTTGCCGCGATACTGGTGATGCGCCCCGTCTGTACCTGCACTGACGAGAAGACCTGATTCTGAAAACCCTTCGCGCTTACAGTCAACTGGTAGGTTCCGAACAGAAGGTTTGGGAACATGTATGTGCCGGTGCTCCCGGTCTTGGCCCGGCGCAGATCGTTTGTGCCGAGATCCTTCAGCTCGAGGTCCGCTCCGGGCACAGCACCGCCGCCCTGATCGGTTACGGTGACGTTCACCGTTCCGGTGTTGCTGACCTGGGCCCAACTCGTGCTAACTGCCGCGCAGACGTAAACGAGACCAACTCCCAACATCGCCGTAGCGAGGTTCTTCGCGGATCTATATGGCTTCAACGTCATATTCAACCTCTCTCAGAATTTCCGGCGCCCGTATTTGCATTTGTGGCATAAAGAACTCTGTGAGATCGTGGGACTCGACGTGCGCACCGCACACACACGACTCCTTCACTCCTTTTGGCTTCGTTGTCTTTTGTCATCCCCTGCAAAAAGTGCTCAGGCGAATCTCATTCGACCTTTAGCCACTGAATGCCAGTTCGTTTCTTTGCCGTATTGTGAGCCCTTACATTCTCGAAGTCAAGAGTTTTTGCTTTTAATCTATAATCTTTTACTAAACGCAAAGCTCCGCCCTCAGGCACCCGCAAAATGCTGAATATTCAGCACAATAGGGAGCCAAAAGCTATAACTGTACTTCGGCAGGACGGCCGTCAAAGACGGCGCTCCGTCTGGTCTCACCCATCTTCACCGTCAGCTTCCGCTCCCCTGGCGAAAGCATGCGGGATCCCCGTGCGAGGCGCAGCGACAGTCTGCGCCGGCCGTCATTCCAGTTCATCTGGATTCCCATCCACTCCCCGTTGCGATACCGGAAAGACGATCCATCATCTTCATAAAGCAAGAACGACGCATCGGCGCCGGGATAGACGGACACTTCGAGCGGTTCGTCTACCGGTTCGGACGTATACTGCTTCACCGGGCCGAGCGGCAGTATGGAACCGGCGCGCACGTATAGCGGCATCGTCTCCAGGTCGACGGCGCGCGTGATTTCGCGGCCCCCTTCCTGGCGTTCGCCGGTCCAAAAATCGTACCAGGCGCCGCGCGGCAGATAGAGCTTGCGCGATGCCGCGCCCTGCTCCACCACCGGCGCCACCAGCACATCGCGGCCCCACAGGTATTCATCACCGCGGGCGACCGCCGCCGGGTCATCGGGATAGTGCAGCCATAGCGCGCGCATCACCGGCATCCCCGTCAGCGAGCCTTCACGCACCGCGCTGTACAGATACGGCAGCATGCGATAGCGCAGCTCCAGATACTTGCGGCACACGGCTTCTACCTGGGGATTGTGCAATTGGCTGGGATCGGGCGTCGAGGCTCCGTTGTAGTTATTCACTTCCACCGGGCCCGGATCGCCCGTGTCCCAACCCCATGGAAGCCGGAGCTTCCACGTCCGGCCATGGCACCGGAACAGAGTACAAAAAGCGCCAAACTGAAACCAGCGCAGATACAATTCCGCCGTGAACTCGTGAGTGGGAACAAACCCACCGATATCGGTGCCCCAATATGGAATTCCGCTGAGGCCCGTATTCACAGCGATCGGAATATGCGTGCGCAACGTATCCCACGTGGAGTACACATCGCCCGACCAGAGAAACGGCGCATAGCGCTGCATACCGGCATATGCATTCCGGTGGAGCGCGAACGGACGCTCGTTCGGCCGGTCCAGTTGCGGCCCTTCCCAGTACATTCGATTGCGCGCCAGGCGCGAAGCCGCATCGAGCGGGTCGCCTTCATCCGGCCACCAGCCATCGACGCCCAGTGCAAACACCGGCCGGTGTTCCGCCCAATAGCAACTGGCCTGCTGCTCCGCCGGCTGTTTTGGATCGCAGGGATCGGCTACAGTGCCGTGCAGCGAGCGCGAGCGGATCACGACGTGCAGCGAAACTTTGAAATGCTCGCGATGCATTTCATCAAACATTTCCTTCGGATCCGGAAACACCTTACGGTTGAAAGTGAACTCGCCGTTATTGGTGTTCCAGCCTGAAGGACAAAAGCCTGTGCCGAGATAGATCAATGAATCACAAGGCAGTTTCTTTTCCCGGAACGTGCGGGCGACGCCGAGCACCTCCTCGCGGCTGGAGATGGTGCGATGCGACTGGTGATAGCCGAAGCTCCACAGCGGCGGCATTTCCGGGTGACCAGTGAGACGCGCATACTCGGCCAGAATCGTCACCGGCTCCTGCGCATTGACGAAGAAAATATCAAGCGGCAGCTCCGCTTTTTCCCGCGGCGCGAACTTGCTTTCCGCACCAGTGAAATCGAACGTGCCGAACGGGTGATGAAAGAACAATGCCCACCCGCCGGTTCCAATAATCCAGGGGATCGGCACGCGCCCGCCATGCGTGCGCAGTTGATAACCGCCCTGGCCGCTGCGCATGCGATAAGAGGAACCGCGGCGGTCAAATTGCGGCCCTCCTTCACCCAGCGCGAGCAGCGGCTTGTCGCCCGTGGGGAAAGAAACAGCACCGGTTGTCTTGTCGATGGCAAGTTTCTGCACCGTCTCGCTGTTGCCGCGGCGAATGGTGAAGGCCAGCGGTTCGGATGAGACTTCGATTCGCGAATCACCGCAGCGAATGGTTCGCTGGCGCAGCGGGCCGCGCAGCACGGCGGTAGGCTTGCCAAAGGATTCCGTGACAAGCGAACCATCGGTCGGAACAGCGGCGGCCCGCCCGTTCTCGACGGGCGTCACCGTCAGCCGGAAAGTGTGCGGGCTAACCGTGGTGATCTGAATTTCGACATCCTGCCCGGCTACCTGCAATCCGCCCGTGGCCGCATTGGACCGCGCCGCCGCGAGCATCGCCGCGCCCGCGCAGCGCAGGACATCCCTCCGGCTTCTGTTATGCTGCCTCATTGAGCCGGCGCCACCTCTCCCTTGAACTTCCATGTAGTGGCGTAATCGCGCGTCAACGGCTGGTTGGTGAGCTTCGCGCGGATCAGTTCAACCGGAATGCGATTCTCCTTCAACACGGCATCATGGAATTGCCGGTTGGTCATTTTACCGGAATCGACCAGTTCCTTGTGCAGTGCGTAGAACTGCATGCCCCCTAAAAGGTATGCCGCCTGGTAGAGGGGGGCATAGTCGCCGCCGAAGGAGCGTCTCACTTCCGCCGTCGCGTTCTCGGGCTCATGTCCCACGCGGTCGATCAGGAATTTGATGGCCTCATCAGCGGTCATCTGGCCCAAGTGGAATTTGAGCGAGAAGATGATGCGCGCACAGCGGTGCATTCTCCAGAAAAGCGCGCCCACCCGATCTTCCGGCGTCTTCTGGAATTTCATGTCATACATGAGCAGTTCCCAATAGAGCGACCAGCCTTCCACCGCGAACGGCGTATTGCCCAGCGCCGAGCGGTAGGCATGATATCGTGCCGCCATGAAGCCTTGCAGGTGATGGCCGGGAATCAATTCGTGAAAGACCGTGGCGCGCGCAAAGGGAATATTGTTGCCGCGCATGCTCATCATCTTCTGCTCATAGGTCATGCTGTCGGTGGGGTAGGAGACGCTCATCGTTTCGCCGCCGGTGAAGAATGGATTTACGAGCTGCCGCCGCGGCGTCATCATCTCCATGCGCCAGGTTTCGCGCGCCAGCGGAGGCACCGTGACCAAATCGTGATCATCCAGGAACTTGACGGCTTCCGCGTTGAGCTGGTTAATCAGATCGGTCTGCTTGCCGGGAGCGACGTACATCGTCTTGACCTTTTCGAGCGCCTTCTTCCAATCGTCGCCGTACCCCATTTCGCGCGAGGCGCGCTTCATCTCGGCTTCGCACCAGGCAAATTCCTTTTCCGCGATCGCGATCAACTGCTCGGGCGTGTACGGAATCATCTCGTAGGACAGTTCGCTCATCAATTCGGCGCGGCCGATCGGATTGCCGATGATGTCGCTGCTGTCCCCAGCGCGGGCCACGCTGGCCGGCCCGCCGCGGCCGCCGCCACCAAAGCCGTTGCCACCGCCGGCGAAACCGCCGCCACCGCCGCCGCGCCTGCCGCCTTGCCGTCCCGCTGCTTCGGGAGCTACCGCATCTGCCGCCGGCGCCGCAAGACCGGCCACGCGCTCGTGCAGGAAGGTCTCATAGCCTTGCAAGGCCGTATCCACGGACTTATATGGCTCAGACGTCCACCACGTAAACAGCGGATCATAGGCGTCGTAGTTATCGAACCAGTTGCGCAGGGAATTGCGGAGGACGTTCAACTCGGTGGCCGCCCGATTTCCAAGAACGCGGCGCTCGCGAACCTGATCCGGACTGGTTTGGGCGCGCAGGCGCGCTTCCACGGAACGCCGCGCATCGGCAATCTGCTTCACCAGCGCGGATAGAGTAGCCGCGGCCTGCTGCGGATTCACCGGCTCCAGCCGCTTGCGCCCAGCTTCCAGGCCGAAGATGACCTTCGAAAATGGAAGGTACGGTGCGATCTCCTTCTCCTGGTTCACCTCAAAATCCAGGCGGTGTAACTCACGGTTCAGATAATTCCGCAGCAAGATGTAGTCGACTTTGCCATCCTCGCTCATGCTGTCGAAGGGGAGCGTGGCCAGTGTGTCGCGCCACTGCGAGTAGAATTCACGGAAGTGGGCGTCGCGTTCGGGCGAACCGTTGACATTATAGGTCCGCATCAGGTTGCCACGATCGGCGGAAAACCGCTCGATCACCGGGCGCATCTCGCTTGAAGAGGTATCAAACTCGGCTTGTTGAAGCGGTGATGTCGTGGCGGCCACTCGCGTTTTCACGCTTTGGGCGAACATGGTCTGGCCCGCGGCCAGGCACACTACCGGAATAACCACTAAAATTGTGCGTTTGATTCTCATGGCCTTTCTCCGTTCTTGCACAGCGACTCCTCCGCGGCACAACTACGGCCCGCGACCCGGATTCGGCGCTCCCATCCCATGCTTGGCAAAGCAACAGCCTGACAAAAGTGTGATCATCTGTCAAGCTAATCTTTAATCTTTCATCTGTAATGTACCTTCGAGAGCGCAACCGAACATGAAGCACTAAGGGGCGGCTGATATAATCGGCTGGAACCGGAGGAGTGGAAAATGCGGGAGGGGCTTCAACAGCGGGCACTTTCGCTCATGCGGATCGTGGTCGCCTTTACATTCATCTGCCATGGCGTCCAAAAATTCCTGGGCGCTTTCGGCGGCTTCGGAGGTCATGCCGCGGCAACCGGCTCGCTGCTCTGGGTGGCCGGTCTGGTCGAATCCATTGGCGGTCTGCTGCTGATCCTTGGACTGTTCACACGGCCGGTGGCATTCATTCTCTGCGGCGAGATGGCGGTGGCCTATTTTATTCAACATGCGCCGCGGGGAGTTTGGCCGCTACTCAATGGAGGCGAGTTAGCGGTATTATACTGCTTCGTCTTTTTATACCTCGCGATTGCCGGCGGAGGTTCAGTCAGCTTGGACCGCTTGCTGCGTAAGAAGCCCTGAGCGCCACCCAATTCGCGTAAACAGTTTCGATCTCACTGGGGGGATCATGGATCGATCGACGCGCCGCGGATTTCTGGGAAAGGCGGCCGGAGCAGGACTCGTCACCTCATTTCCATCTGTAATACTCGGGCAGAAAGCACCGGCGAAACGGCCGAGCGTTCTGTTCTTCATGTCCGACGACATGCGAGTCGAACTGGGCTGTTATGACAGCATGTTTGGCGCGAAGACCCCGAACCTCGACGCCCTGGCGCATTCCGGCGTGCGTTTTGACCGGAACTACTGCCAGTTTCCTTTGTGCAATCCCTCGCGCGCGTCGCTACTGAACGGACGGCACCCCACCACAACCGGCGTGCTGGGCAACCGCACCAATTTTCGGACCGCTCATCCGGATTGGATCAGCCTTCCGCAACTATTTCGGCAGAACGGCTACACATCGCTGCGCATCGGCAAGATCTTTCACGGTGGGATGGACGATACCAAGGCCTGGACCGTGGGCGGTGGCGTGCCAGAAGGCAATGGCGGAGCCGGTGGCCACGCGCTGAACATTCCGCGAACGCTGATTCCAAGGCCCGGAGAGACTACGGCTCCGCCTCCGCCTACCAACAGCCGGGCGCTGCACTCCGACCAACTGATCGTCCTGGACGGCAACGGCGAAGGCCATCCGGATTACCATACGGCGGATGTCGCCATCGAGTATCTACGCAAATACAAGAATGAGCCGTTTTTCCTGGGCTGTGGCTTCGTCAAACCGCACAGCCCGCCGTGCGCGCCGCAACGATTCTACGACATGTATGACGTGGACCGGATTCAGCTCACTCCCGATTTCGCTGCCTGGCCCACAGTGCCACCGGGATTTCCAAGCGCGGCAATCCGCAAGAACAATGCGGATCTCTTCATCGGCCGCGGCGCCAGTGTGGCCGAAGCCAGGCAGGTGATCCGCGCGTACATCGCCTCGATCTCATGGGCGGACTGGAACCTGGGTCGTGTCATGGCAGAGTTGGACCGGCAGGGCCTGCGGCAGAACACGATCGTTGTCTTCGCGGTGGATCACGGCTATCAGCTCGGTGAGAAGGGAAAATGGTCAAAGGCCGGGTCCCTTTTCGAAATGGGCACGCGTGTGCCGCTGATCATCGCAGCTCCCAGCGCTAAGGGAAACGGACGAGTCTGCCGGCGCGTCGTGCAGTCGGTGGATATCTACGCGACACTCGCCGAGTTATGCAACCTGCCGCTGCCCCCGGGCAATGAGGGCCACAGTCATGTGCCGCTACTTCATAATCCTGACGGGCGCTGGGACGAGCCAGCCTACAGCGTCTGGAGTGAAGACGGCGAGACGCTGCATGGCGTGATGGTTCGTAACGAAAAATTTCGGTACGCGGAGTTCGGCCCGAATGGTGAGCACGGCGCGATGCTCTTTGACGAGCACGCCGATCCCTACGAGATGAAGAATCTCGCCGACGACCGCGAGTATGCGAAAGTGCGCGCGGAGCTCTCGCCGCTGGTGCGCAAGTACGCTTCGAATCTGGGCAAGACACCCGGATGACAGGTAGACGTAGTGCCGCGGAGTTTATTGGAGTAGAACAACAACCGGCTGCTGAGATTCCGCGGTATTCGCTTCCGTGGTATTCACCGAAACGACTTTACCGTCCTGCAATTCCAGTTCGGTCTGTCCTCTTTTGCCGGAGTAGCGCAGTGTCTTGCGTCCGGGGCCGCTGGTTACTGACATAGAGGGTGGGCCGAAGCGCTTGGTGAGTTCCTCGTACGTCATTCCCGCACGGATGCTGCTCGCATCTTCGTAGGCAACGGCGGTGGCGGGCGCCCTCTTGCTGCCGGCCTTGGTTCGTGCGGATTTCGCTGTATGGGACGGCGTAACCGTCGTCGCACTGCCTGTCGAGTTCGACTGGCCGGAGTCGATGGTCTTTCCCACATTCGACCAGATGCCACTCATACTGCTGCCGATGCCTCTGGCCGGCGAGGTCGTGGTGGCAGCACGTCCCGCGCCGAGTCCATACTCGACCGCGGACTGCGCCAACAGCGTACCGCAGCACAGAAGCATCAACAACAATGAGCCCCCGATGAATCGGTTGGCCTTGGCCATTCGACACCCCCAAAGCCAGTGTGGCAGCCGCACGGCCAAAAAGAACGTTGTCCAAGGATAGTAACGGGCTATGCGGCGCGGCACGCTCGTGCGCGGATCAGCCGAGCCGCACGCGAAGCGGTGCCCCTTCGAACACAACGCGGCGGGTTTCCTGCGAAGGCGCAACGCGAACCAGCAGCGGGCGGGGCGATCGCGCCTTCGATCCCTTTGGCGTCGAGAGTAGCAGTTCCCGCGCACGGTCATTCCACTGGCATCGCAGTTCCGTGAATGCCCCGTGTTCGAAATCAAATGAGACGCCATCATCTTCATAGAGGACGAAGTCTCCATCCGCGCCAGGGTAAACGGTTAGCGTCAGCGGTTCATCGACTTTCTCTTCGATGTACTGCCGGACCGGGCCGAAGGGAATGACGCCGCCGGCCCGCACGTACAACGGCATGGTTTCGAGATTCACGGGGCGGACGATTTCGCGCGCGCCGGCTACTACTTCGCCCGTCCAGAAATCATGCCAGTCGCCTGCGGGCAGATAGAGCTTTCGCGACGCCGCCCCTTTTTCGGTCACCGGC
Organism: Bryobacteraceae bacterium; assembly: GCA_035550475.1. Classification (GTDB taxonomy): domain Bacteria; phylum Acidobacteriota; class Terriglobia; order Bryobacterales; family Bryobacteraceae; genus DASZPB01. The sequence continues at coordinate 107,742 of DASZPB010000045.1, forward strand.
GCAACCAGAATGTCGCGGCCCCACAAGTACTCATCTCCGCGCGCGACGGCCACCGGATCATTCGGATAATGCAGCCAGAGGGCGCGCATCAGCGGCAGGCAGGTCCGGTGGCACTCGCGCACCAGACTATACAGGTAGGGCATGAGCTGATACCGCAGGTCGAGATACTTGCGGCAGATCGGTTCTACCGCAGCATTGTGCAGTTCGCTCACGTCCGGATCGGCCGCGCCCGCGCTGGTGCCGGCCTCACTCGGCCCGAGTTCACCGGTGTTCCATTGCCACGGCAGGCGGAGTTTCCATGTCCGCCCATGCGAGCGGAACAACGGGCAGAACGCGCTGAATTGAAACCAGCGCACATAGAGCTCGCCGGTGAGTTCCTTGGTGGGAACAAAGCCGCCTGTATCCGTGCCCCAATACGGCAGGCCGGAAAGCCCGGTGTTGATGGCCACGGGAATGTGCGTGCGCAATGTTTCCCACGTGGAACTCACGTCACCTGACCAGAGGAACGCGCCGTAGCGCTGCGAACCGGGTGCGGCGTTGCGGTTCAGCGCATACGGCCGCACGTTCGGCCGGTCGAGCTGCGGGCCATCCCAGTACATGCGATTGCGCGCCAGCCGGGAAGCCGCGTTGAGCCCATCGCCCTCATCCGGCCACCAGCCATCCACGCCCAGCGCGAAAACCTTGCGATGCGTGTCCCAGTAACAACTCACTTCTTCGGCCGGATTCGCGGATGGATCACAGCGGTCGCGAACGGTGCCGTGCAGAGCCTTCTCCCGGAACACCGTGTGCAGTACCACGTGAAAATGTTCCTGGTGCAATTCGCTAATCATGCGCCCCGGGTCCGGAAAGACAGCTTTGTTGAACGTGAACGAACCGTGGCCGGTATTCCAGCCGGACGGACAGAAGCCGGTGCCCAGATAGATAAGCGCATCACAGGGCAGTTTCTTTTCGCGGAAAGTCGCGGCGACCGACATCACTTCTTCGCGGCTCGCCAGAGTGCGGTGCGATTGCTGATATCCAAAGGACCACAAGGGCGGCATCGCGGGGAAACCGGTGAGCCGCGCATATTCGCTCATGATTTGCGAGGGCTCGTCCGCCGAAGTCACAAACACATCAAGCGCGCCGGCCGGATGGCTGGGAAGAAACGCGGCCTCTTCGCCGGTGAAGTCGAACTTGCCTTCGGGTTGATGAAAGAACAACGCCCAACCGCTGGTTCCAATCACCCAGGGAATCGGCACGCGCGCACCGAAAACGCGCTGATGATAACCGCCCTGGCCATTTTTCATCTCGTCCACTGAGCCGCGCTTGTCAAATTGCGGGCCGCCCTCGCCCATGCCCAGTAGAGGCGCGCTGCCCCGCTGGAATCGAACAGCGCCGGTGGATTCGTCGATGCGAAGTTCCTGTACTGGATGGCCGCGACGTTCGATGCGAATTGCGAGAGGATTCGATGAAAGCTTCAGCGCGAAGCTACCCGCCTTAACCGTGCGCGTACGCGGCAGATTGCGCACACGGCTTTGCGGTTTCACCAGCGCCGCGGGCACGAGCGAACCGATTTCCGGAACAGGCTGCGGACGGCCTTCGACGAGAGGCAGCAGGCTGATCCGTACGGTTCTGTCGCTGACCGGCGCGATCGCGATTTCGACGGCGGACCCTGCCACACGCAGCGGCGTGTTCTCTCCATACGCCGCGCGGCCGAGCATTGCGCCCGCGCCACTGATCGCCTGAATTATTTCGCGACGGCTGAATTTGTTGCGGGTTCCCATTGCAGTTGAATTGCCTCCGAGGCTCGTCAGAAAATTTCTGCGCTCATGCGTCGTGCCGGTAAACTTCCCAGCCGAGATAGGTTTCAAACGCGTCGGCCAGGATGCCCGCACAATGCGAGGCGTTCATCGCGGCATGATGTTCGAAGCCGTTTTTGCAGATGAAACGCATGAGCCGCTGGAGTTCGCGCACTTCCACCACCGCTCGAGTGCCGAACGTAGCGAGCGGATCTTCAGTGAACATGCCCTCGCCTACGTAGGTACGAATGACGCCGCGCTGATCGTCTGTGCTGACGCGAGCAAACGTGACGGGCCCCGATGGAGTGCGCCCGGCAAGAGCACCAAAGGTATTCTCCTCACCCAGAATCGATCCGAGGATGGGCGCAGTCGCGATCTTCACATCCGGCAGAAAGCTTTTGGCCCAATTGCCGCAGTGAAACAGGACGCACTTATTCGGGTCTTTGCCGTAGTTGTTGTTCCAATCCACCAGAGCGCTTGGCGTTCCCGATGCCAGTTGCAGCGCATACATCGTCACGACGCCCGTGATGTCGACTTCACAGGCGCTCGGCATCAGATTTTCGCTCATCATGCTCATGATGGTGCAGCTATTCACTCCGAAATTCTGCTGCATCGAACTCCAACACTGGATGGCGGTGCCTTCCAAGCCGTAGGTCTGCATCCAGTCGGAAAGCACAATGCCAAGCTTCGCCATTTGCACCATGGAGGCATCGGGAACAAGCGAAGAATCGGCGTAGCCCGTGATCTCTCCGATCTTTTCGCGCACGCGTTTATCGCCGTCCGTCAGCTTCTGAGCACGGCCGAAGACTTCCGAAAGATCAATTGTCGAAACCGCGATGCCGGCTCGCTGCAATAGCTTTTCGCTATAGCGCGTCGTGTTGAACGCGTTGGGGCGCGCGCCGACCGCCCCGATACGCGCGCGGCGCAAGCCACGCACGACGCGGCACACGCCCAGAAAATCCTCGAGATCAGCGCGGAACTCAGGCGAATCCACCGGCACTGTATGCGCGGTGGTCAGGCTGAACGGAATTCCATATTGCCGCAGATTATTGCATACGGAAATCTTGCCGCAGAACGCGTCGCGGCGGCGTTCCACACCGAGTTGGCCGAGGTCGTCCGGATAGGCCTGCACGAGCACGGGGACATTGAGTTCGGCCAGTTTCAGCGCATCGGCCACGCCCTTTTCATCGCCGAAATTCGGCAGAGAGATCAGCACGCCCGCAATGCGATCGCGATTGGCGCGAAACAGTTCCGCGCAGCGCTGCGCGTGTGTCCACGTTTCCACCGAGCCCAGTTTGCTCTGTGTATCATCGAGCATCACCGCGTCCAGATTCATTGCGGCGAAACATTTCTCTATATCGCGGCGTGCTTCAGTGACAAGCTGGTCGGAGAAGAAATCCCGGTTGCCTACAATCACACCCAGAGTCATGTTGGACATATCTGCAAACCTCTTCTATTTTTTGGCGAAGATCCCGAACTGATCGACGTTGGCCCGCGTCACCAGTTCGCAATCGATGGATTGCTTCTCCGGCACGCCCGTGGAACCGGTGGTTAAATAACGGTTGGCTTCATCCACGGCAAGAATCGCAATGCGCGCCGCCGGCTGCAGCACCGTCGCCTGAATGGAGCCGGCGCGAATTGCGTCGAGTACATCGGGACTGCCGTCAAATCCCACGACGATCACTTTGCTCAGGCCCGCCGCCTTGAGCGCCGCGGCAGCGCCCAGGGCCATGGTGTCATTACCGGCGATCACGCCCTTGATCTGACGATCGGCTTGCAGCATAGTCTCCATCTTTTGGAAAGCTTCCGTCTGGCTCCAGTTGGCACTTTGGCGGGACACCATCTTCAGTCCGGGATACTTATCCAACACGTCGTGAAAGCCCTGGCTACGAATTCCGGCGTTCGTGTCCGATTCCTTGCCGACGAGCTCCACGTAAGCGCCCTTCTCTCCCATGAGCCGGACGAATTCCTGCGCGCCGAGCGTCGCGCCCTGATAGTTATTGGAAACGATCTGAGCAATGGCTCCGCCGGTGCTGTTGATTTCACGATCAATCAGCACCGAAGGAATACCCGCGCGCTTGGCCTTTTGCACCGCGGCGATGGAGGCGTCGGCGCCGGCGTTATCGAGAATGATAGCGGAAGCGCGGTTGGCGATCGCCATATCGAAGAGCTCGTCTTGCCGGTGAGCGTCATCGTCATGCGTGTTGACGAGCACATCGTAGCCCAATGCGCGCGCGCGGGCCGCGGCATTATCCGCCTCTGCCTTGAAGAAGGGATTCTCATGCGACGGAGTAATGATAGCGATGATCTTCTTGCCCGAACTCGATGACGTGTGCGAAGAACACCCGAAAGACACCATTATCATCGCCAGCGCCGCGGCTGTGAAGACAAACGTCCGGCCTATGCCTTGCCAGGCTGCCATTGTACCCTCCGTTGCAATTGATCCAACACTACCGCTACCACGATCACTATGCCTTTGATCACGATTTGCCAAAACTCCGAAACGCCGAGCAACACCAAGCCATCAGCCAGCGCGCCGATTACCAGCGCCCCGATGATGGTGCCGCCAATGCCGCCGCGGCCGCCCATGAGCGACGTGCCGCCTAGCACCACAGCGGCAATCGCGTCCAATTCGAACGATTCTCCAGTTGCCGGATGAGCCGAAACTAACTGCGCCGCGATGATCAGTCCGACTACCGCGGAACAGACGCCTGAAATCACATAGACGAGCAATTGAATCCGCTTGACTCTCACGCCGGATAGCTCTGCCGCGCGTTCATTGCCACCGACTGCATACACTTGGCGGCCGAAGGGCGTGCGCGTGGCGACGAAAGCACCAGCCACGCCGAACAGGAACATCAGCAAGATGGGCACCGGAATATGAAGCAAACTACCGGAGCCCAGGAACGGAAAGCCGGTATTGCCCAGTTCAGGCCTGCCCATCAGGTTCGGAAACGTAGCGCCGTTCGAAACCAGCAGGGCCGCGCCGCGCGCCGCGTACATGGTTCCGAGTGTCGCGATAAAAGGCGCTACCGCCAGACGGGCAACCAAAATTCCGTTGACCACACCTACCAGCGCGCCCACCAGAAGCGCGATCAGGATTACCAGCCAGAGGTGAAAGTACACGACTACGCCGAACGACGGCAGGACGAGCCCGCGATCGATCAGGCCTCCGCCAACCATTCCGGCAAGACCCGCGATGGAGCCGACGGAAAGATCGATGCCGGCAGTGAGAATGACAAACGTCATTCCCACCGCCATGATGGCGTTGATGGCCACGTGCTTCACCAGGATGGTGAGATTGCCGGTGGTGAGGAATGCGGGCGAAAGCATCGAAAAAGCGGCGAGCAGCACGAGCAGCGCAATGAGCGCGCGAAGGCGAAATAGTAGCGCGCCTGTGATGGGGAAGGAACGCTTGGTGGCGGCCGCCGGTTTTCGGCCGATTTCAGCGGTAGACAGAATCCCCTCCTTCCCGCGGCGCACTCACCGGCGATGAAGCTGCGACCAGCGCGTCTTCGGTAGCCTCGGCTGCCGTGAATTCAGCAGCCATCCGGCCCAGCGACATCACGATCACACGCGTAGCCAGCGCGCGGATCTCCTTCAACTCTGTGGAGGCGAACAGGACCGCCATACCCTGTGCGGCCAGCCGGCGAATCATGTCGAAAATCTCGGCGCGCGCGCCTACATCCACCCCGCGCGTGGGTTCATCCAGCAACAGCACTTTGGGTTCGGTGAGCAGAAATCGCGAGAGCACGACCTTTTGCTGATTGCCGCCGCTGAGCGACGTGATCGGCCGATCCAGACCGGCGGCGCGGATGTTCATTTCCCGAACGAGCTGTTCCGATCTCCGCCGCTCTTTCGCAAAAGACAAAAACGGCCCGCTGGCGAAGGAGCGGAGATTCGCGAGCGTGATATTCTCTCTTACGGAAAGTTCTGGAACGATGCCGGCGGCTTTGCGGTCTTCCGGAACCAACACCAGGCCCGCGTCAATCCGTTCCGGCAATGCCAGCTTTCCGATTGCCTTGCCATCTAGTACGATCGAGCCGCGCTCGGCGTGGCGCAAACCGATCATGCACTCGAATAATTCCGTGCGTCCCGCGCCCAACAACCCATAGAAGCCCACAATCTCGCCGGCGCAAACCTGAAATGACAAGTTGCGCAAGACAGCGCGGCCGGTAGGCCCGGTCATCGAGAGCGATTCCACCGTCATTAGCGGACGTCCGGGTGCCGCGCATTCGGAGCGAGAGGAAGCCCCGAATGCACGGCCCGTCATGCGCTCGACAATCCACGACACGCTCACCGTCTCGGCGGGCGATTCTGCCACCACTCGGCCATCGCGCAGCACCATCACCTGGTCGCCAATCGTCAGCAGTTCTTCCAGCCGGTGGGAGATATATATGATGGAGACGCCGCGCGACTTCAAATCGCGGATCAGGCGGAACAGGACGTCAATCTCAGTAGCGCTGAGCGCCGAGGTCGGCTCGTCCATGATCAGCACACGCACGTCGCGCGCAATGGCTTTGGCGATCTCCACTACCTGCTGCTGCCCCAGGGGAAGATCGCCCACAAGTGTCCGTGGATCGATCGGCTGCTCCAGGCGCAGCATCAGTTCGGCGGCGGCTCGTTCCTGGGAGCGGTGGCGGATGACGCCCCAATTGGTCTCTTCGCGCGCCATAAAAATGTTGTCGGCAACATTGAGATTCGGCAGCAGGTTGAGTTCCTGATGGATCATCGCAATTCCCAAGGCTGCCGCATCTCTGGTGGAAGCCAGGCGAATGGGATGTCCTTCAAGTTCGAGCACTCCGGCAGTGGGACGCTCCACACCAGCCAGGATTTTCATCAGCGTAGATTTGCCCGCGCCATTCTCGCCGATCACCACATTCACTTGTCCGCGGCACACCAAAAAGTCGACGTGATCGAGAGCCAGCGCGCCCGGATATTGTTTGGAGATGCCGCGTGCCGCCAGAACGATCTCGTTCATCGCGCACCTCCCGCGATCGTGAGTGTGACGGGCACAACAGCGGGCAGGCCATCGTCCGCTGGCATACTGACAGCGCCCGCGAAGGATACGACGCGTCCGCGCATGCTTTTTAGCGGAAGCCCCGCGAGCGTAGCCTTCACTACGCGGCTATTGAGAGCATTGCCGACTCCGGCGAACTGCAATTGATTCACGAACTGGCTGAATTGAATGAAAGGCAGCGCATCCCGCAGCGCCGTTCCATTCAATACGGGCCCAACCTGCAGGGCCGCGTCCGCGTGCCCATCGTAAGGCGGCAGATCTAAGAGCGCCTGCCCGGCAAGCGAGCGCGTGTCCACGCGCAATACTTTGCCTTCGCCCTTCACCAGGAAACAGGCCGGGCCACTCGAGTTGTGATTGCCAAATCGCCGCGCCGCCGCGGCAGGGTCAGCGTGAAATGCGGCCAGCGCTTCCTTCAAATCCACCGACTGAGTAGCGACGGCCGGTAGCACCTTGCTGCTCCAGATGGAATCGACGTAGGCTTCGGCGTTAAACGGCTTGTCCTGCGCGGGTTCGTCTGCGTTGTTGCTGCTAATCGGCACGACGGTCCACGGCGCGGAACAGGAGCACAGCACCAGAAACCCAAGCAGCACGCCGAGAGCCATGCATCCCCGGGAAACGAGCCTGCCCGAATCGCGAAACATCCTCACCGCGGCAGCGCCCCTTCTGTGGACCGGCCCGCCGCACCCCGCCGCCGGTGGGCTCGGCCGTTCGATTCGGAACCGCCATTTCCATTGAGCAATCGTTGCGCGGTATTGCGGTCCGTAATGAGGACGTTGACCAGCCGTCCCGCCAGCGCTCCGCGAATGGCGGCGGTTTTCCGCAGCCCGCCCGCAACTCCCACGATTCTGCTGACGCGGCGAAGCTGGCCCAGGTCCATGCCGATCACGCGATCGTTGAGAGGTGTCACGACCGGCGCTCCATTCTTGCCGAAGAAGCGCAGACAAATGTCGCCCACCGCGCCGTGATTGCGCAAAGTCTGCAGCTCGCCGCTCGAAAACACGTTGCCGCTTTCGGCCAGCATACGCGACGGTTCAACCGCGCCGATCCCAACCAGCGCGAGCGTCACCGTGCCAATCAACTGAACCGCTTCCTGTACGAAGCGGTCGCGCATGAGCACACGTCTTGCCTCGGCCGAGCCCACCACGCCTGGCGCTGGCAGCAGCGTGGCCGAGCCGCCCACCAAGTCCGCGAACCGCCGTGTGAGGTGCGTGGCATGGGCTTCAGCGCTCGGGTTGCCGACGCCGCCCAGGATCTGCACCACACGCACGCCGCCGCTTCGCTGGCTGGGCTGCATCGAGTCAACCATTGCCAGGAGTGCCGCGCTCCATGACGACAGCCCCACCACATCGCTCGATTTCAAAGTGGTTTCGATGTAATATGCCGCCGCCGGTCCAAGGTCGCGAACAATCTGGTCGTCGTCTTCCATCGAATCCACCACGATGGCTTCTTTCAGACCGTAGATCTCCTGCAGAGCCTCTTCCAGATCGGGATGCGTTCCGGAAGGCACGCTGACCGTGATGCGCACAATGCCCGCTTTTTCGGCACGCTTCAGCAGGCGCGAAATGGTGGACTGCGACATGTTGAGCCGGTCCATGATTTCGGTCTGGCGCAGGCCCTGTTCGTGATACATGCGGGCCACTTTCGTCATGAGGCGCAACTCGTCGACCCGTGCCATCGCCCTACTTCTCCGCTGCGGTTGAGACCGGCGCGGTTCCCAGCGCCTGCCCGACTGCATCGCGCCATCCCGCATACGGGCGCGCGCGTTGATCTTCACTCAGCTTTGGCTCGAACCGCTGTTCCGGACGCGGAATTGACTTCAGTTCTTCAAAAGAACTCCAGACTCCCACGGCAAGCCCCGCCAGCCACGCGGCGCCGATTGCTGAAACATCCGACGACACGCTGCGCACCACGGGCCGGCCCAGAATATCGGCCTGGAACTGCATGAGGAAATCATTCTGACTTGCACCGCCGTCGGCGAGCAGCGCCGGAAGCCGCTGTCCCGCGTCTTGCTCCATCACGTCGAAGACATCGCGAACCTGGTATGCAATCGCTTCGATGGTCGCACGCGCTGCATGGGCCGCTGTCGCGCCGCGCGTCAGTCCAGTGAGGAGTCCTCGCGCACGATCATTCCAATAGGGAGCGCCGAGCCCGACGAACGCCGGCACCAGATACACGCCGCCCGAATCGGCGACTTCCATGGCCAGTTTCGCAACATCCGCCGCCGGATTCGGCAACCGCAGGAATTCGCCTAGCCATTGCACGGCTCCACCGGTAAAGGAGATGTTGCCCTCCAGTGCGTACCGCGTCTGTGCCTTGGCCGACCAAGCGACCGTCGTGGAAAGTCCTCCCGCTGATGCCAGGGGCGTCTCCGTAATCGTCATGAGCGAAGAGCCAGTTCCGTAGGTGGCCTTCACGGCTCCTGGTGTAAAGATCGCGTGGCCGAACAGGGCCGCGTGAGAATCGCCGATCAGACTCGCGACCGGCACGCCAGCCGGCAGGCTGCCGAGACGGACGGTCTCGCCGAAGCGATAGCTGGAAGGTTGTACCTGGGGCAGCGCCTGTTCAGGAATGCCGAACAATTCGAGCAGGTCCTGGTCCCATTGCTGCCGGCGAAGATTCAGCAGTTGAGTACGCGAGGCATTGGTCACGTCGCACGCATGCACAGCGCCACCCGTCAGGTTCCACAAGACCCAGCTATCTACGGTTCCGATACAGAGCTCGCCGTTCGCTGCGCGCGCATATCCATCCGGTGTGTGTTCGAGCAGCCAGCGCGCTTTGCTTGCGGAAAACAGCGGGTCGATGGCGAGTCCCGTGCGCTCGCGCAATATACCTTCCGCGCCGCGCCGGCGCAGTTCATCGCAGAACGGCGCACTGCGGCGGCACTGCCATACAACACAAGGCGCGATCGGCCGGCCCGTCCGCCGGTCCCACACTACGACGCTTTCGCGCTGGTTGGAAACTCCGATGGCGGCCAGTGAGACTGGACTGGACTGCGCCAGGCAGCTTTCGATTGCTTCAAGTGCGCTGCTCCACAACTCGTCTGCGTCCTGCTCTACCCATGCCGGTTGAGGAAAGTGGATGGAGAGCGGACGGCTGGCCGATGCCACGCATCCGCCATTGCTGTCGAGCAGCAGCGCCTTGGTGTTGGTCGTGCCCTGATCGACGGCGAGAATGACGCGCGAGCTCACTGCTGCACCCTGGCCCCCAGGAGTTGAAGCGCCGCGGTCTGAATGCCCTGCGGGGTCAATTCGAAATACTCGAAGAGCCACTCGGCGGTGCCGGTGGGCGCGAATGTTGCGGGAATGCCGAGAATGCGCATGGGTACCGGGCAGGCTGTCGCGGTCACTTCCGCCACTGCGCCTCCGAGACCGCCGTGAATCGAGTGTTCTTCCACGGTCACAATCGCGCGCGTGGCTTCGGCGGCATCGAGGATGGCGTCCCGGTCGAGCGGCTGAATGCTTGACATGTTGACCACGCGCGCTGAAACACCATCGGCCGCCAGCAGGGTTGCCGCTTCCAGTGCACGGCTGACCATGGTGCCATTTGCAATCAGCGTGACGTCGGTACCCTGCCGGAGCACCGGTGCCACGCCGATGTGAAAGCGATAATCCGGCCCGTGCACTTCAGGCACTGGCGTGCGGCTCAAGCGCAGAAAAACCGGTCCATCGTATTCTGCAGCCACACGCACGGCCTGCGCCGTTTCATTCGGATCGGCAGGAACAATTACGGTGAGGTTGGCGATCGCGCGAGTCCAGGCCATGTCTTCGATGGAATGATGCGTCGGACCAAGCTGCCCGTAAGCAAGCCCGCTCGACATTCCGCAAAGCTTCACGTTCGCGCGCGAATAGGCAGCATCCACCTTAATCTGTTCTAGCGCGCGGCCGGTGAGAAAACAGGAAGCACCGCACACAAAGGGAATCTTGCCGCCATTGGCGAGGCCTGCGCCCACACCGACCATATTCTGTTCGGCGATCCCGACATTCACAAACCGGCAAGGGAATCGCTTATAAAACTTTCCGAGCTTGGTCGAGCCAACGGCGTCGTTGACTACAGCGACGACTCTTTCATCCTGCGCGGCCAGATCCTCCAGTGTCGCGGCAAATGCTTCGCGGCAATCGAACTTCTCAACCATGGACCTCTTCTCCCAACTCGAGCAGCGCGGCCGCCAATTCCTTGTCGCTCGGCACATGGTGATGCCATTCCGCACGGTCCTCAATGAAAGAAACGCCTTTACCCTTGGTCGTCCGGGCAATGACGCAGTTGGGCCGCCCGGACTCGAAAGGCGTTGCGCCCAGTGTGTTGCTGAGCGCTTCATAATCGTGACCGTCCACCTCCCGGACCGCCCAACCGAAGGCGCGAAACTTCTCAGGCAGCGGGTCCAGGCGCATAATCGTTTCCGTGCGATCTCCTTGCTGGATACCGTTGCGATCCACGATAACCGTCAAATTGTCGAGTTGATAATGCGCGGCCGACATGATGGCTTCCCAGTTGCTGCCCTCCTGCAACTCGCCGTCGCCCGTCAACACAAACGTGCGCCACGGAGCGGAACCGATCTTTGCCGCCAGCGCGGCGCCCACTGCGATAGGAAATCCGTGGCCGAGCGGCCCGGTATTCGCCTCCACGCCGGGAAGTTCGGTGCGATTGGGATGGCCGTTCAGGCGCGAGAGCGGCTGCATATAATCCACCAACTCTTCCCAAGGGAAGAAGCCCCTGAGCGCCAGCGTCGCGTAAAGCGCGCCGGAGCAGTGCCCCTTACTCATAATGAAACGATCCCGGTCCGGAGACCGCGGCTGCGCGGGATCGACGCGTAAAACACCGAAGTAGAGCGTAACCAGAATATCCGTCGCGGATAGATCGCCGCCGGGGTGGCCCAGCTTCGCGCGATGCACCATGCGCAGGCTCTCACGCCGTATGGTGGAAGCGAGCTCCCGCAAGTTCGGAAGGTTGCCATCCCCCGCGTTGGCATAATTATGCATGTCAGGATTTTTTTATTCCGTCCCCAACAGTAACAGCGGCTCCGGGATCTCGTCAAGCGGAAAGCAGAGTCGCCGCGGCTTCGCGAAATCACCTGAAAGGTGCGTTCTGATATTGACGCGTTCCGGAGTCGGCGATATACTCTCTTGCAGAATACAAATCTCATTCTGCATATTTATGCAAGATAGGGGGGTAGTCAATGCAACGCTTCACGATGGCGTGGCTGGCCGGGCTCGTTCTGTCCGGTTGCGCCATGGCCCAATTCAACAGCGCCATTCAGGGGACCATCACCGATGCGTCCGGGGCGGTAATTCCCGGCGCGCAAGTTCAAGTTACGCAAAAGGAAACGGGGATTTCGAGATCCGCAACCACATCGGAGGATGGTCTTTACCGCGTGTTGAGTCTTGGTCCGGGAACATACACTGTTACCGCCAAGAAGGCAGGATTTACAGATGCTATCCAAGACGCGGTGGTACTAACGGCTGGCAACACGCTGCGTGTCGACCTGGCTCTGCAGGTGAGCTCGATGGCGGAAAAAGTCGTGGTGGAAGCACGCCCGCCGCTGGTCGAAACGGAACAGGGACGGGTCTCCGGCCGCATCGATCAGACTGAACTCAAGGACATCCCGCTCAACGGCCAGAACGTTTTTAATCTGCTGGCGCTCCAACCCGGCATGGTCGGCCGCAGCCGTTCCTCGGCCAGCGGCGGCGGCGGGCGTTCCGGCAATGATCCGTTCTCCGGCGAGGCCGGCCCGATGGTTTATGCCAGCGGGGAGCGCTACGAATCGAACAGCTTCACGATGGATGGTAGCAGTATCAACTCCTCCGTCAGCCCCGGCTTCACGAACCTCACTCCCACTGCCGACGTCATCCAGGAAGTGCGCGTCGTGACGAACAACGTCTCCGCAGTCGACGGGCGCAACGCGGGTTCACAGGTCGAAGTGATCACGAAATCCGGTACGAACGACTTCCATGGCGGCATCAATTACTACTTCCAGAACAATACGCTTTCGGCGCGCAATGAATTCGAGCAGCAGGTGGCGGTGTTCCGGAAGAACCAGTTCGGCGCTACGCTGGGCGGTCCGATCATCCACGACCGTACGTTCTTCTTCGTCTCTTATGGTGGTCTGCGGCAGTCCGGCGGACGCGGCCAGATCGTGACCGTAGAGACATCGGCGTTCCGTGATTTCGTGGAACAGACGCGGCCCCAATCAATCGCCGCGAAAGTGCTGAACGCCTATCAGCCGGCTGCTTACCCAACCTCCAACTTCAAAGATCTGGGCAGCCCGCGAGCTGGCGTAAACGTGACCGGTCCTGCCGACGGCATTTTCGATGTGGGCAGCGCGAACTTCATTCCGAATACCGGTCATAGCGGCGATCAGATGCAGGGCCGCATCGATCACGAATTGCGCCCTGGCAAAGATCGCCTGTACGGCAGCTATTATCTGAACCAGGATTATTCGCTCGACGGAAACGTCCGGCCCATTCTGAACCGTCCCTTCCGCGAGCGCTCGCAGTTCGCCAACATCAACGAGACCCACATCTTCAGCCCGGCGATTCTCAATGAATTCCGCGCCGGTGTGATCCGCCTGCGCGGCGGCAATGACACGCCAGGCCATCTGGATCTTCCGGCAATCAGCATCAGCGGCATCACGGGCTTCTCCTACGGCCAGTTCCCCAATGGCTGGCGGCAAACCAACTGGAATTTCAAAGATATACTTTCGATCGTTCACGGCGCCCACACCTTCAAGATGGGCGGGGAGTATCGAAGAGAGTTCGCCAACAACGACAATACGGGCAACTACATTCCGTCTTATAGCTTCGCCAGTCTGCTCGATTTCGCCGATGACGAAGCCTTGCAGATGACGCGCTCCATCAACCCGTTGACAGGTGATCCCGCAACCGTATACGTGGGTTTGCGAAACCGCTCCGGAGCGGCCTTCTTCAATGATGACTGGAAAGTGAGCCGGAAATTGAGTCTCACTCTGGGCATTCGCTACGAGTACTTCGGCCCCATGACCGACAGCAACAACCGCGCGACGAACCTGATCTACGGACCTGGAAGCAACTACTTCGAGCGATTGGCTTCCGCGAAGGTCGATATCGTCCCCAGACTCTATGAGTCAAACAAGGATGACTTCGCGCCGCGCTTTGGCTTCGCATGGGATCCCAGCGGAAAAGGCCAGATGAGCATTCGCGGCGGTTATGGCCTCTCCTACGATCACATATATTCACTGAAAGCGGGCGGCTACGGTTCGAATCCGCCGCTCATCGGTTCGGCCACACTTGGACCGCAATTCGGCACGTCGTTCACTTACACGCTGGGTAACTTGACAGCGCCGAATTATGGATATCCCGTGGATCCCGGCCTGCGTCTGGGCCTCGACTCCCGCAACGGCATCACGGGAGCCCGCGTATCGCTTAGCGCGGTGAATGAGAACCTGAACACGCCTTATATTCACAACTGGTTCTTAGGCATCCAGCGCGAATTACCCGGCCACATTGTCGCGGAGATCAACTATGTGGGCTCGGCAGGGCATCACTTACTCGATACTTACAATGCCAACCGCTATGCCGGTGACCTGCTGGATGGCCTGTTTAACGGAATCAATCCGAGCTTCGGTTCGATTCGTGTAGTGGAGTCCGCTACGAATTCCATTTACCACGGCGGCACCATACGCGTCCGGCGCGATTTCCAAAACGGCTTCCTGCTGCAAGGTGTTTACACGTTCGGCAAGAGCATCGGCGAGATCGATGACGGCTCTGTTTCCAACAATTACATGGATGCCAACAACCACAGCATCGACCGTTCCGTCACCAGCTTCGATGTTCCGCAGCAATTGAGCCTCGTAGGCGTCTGGCAACTGCCGTTCCTGCGGAGCGGAAAGAGCCTGGCAGCGAAGGTCCTGGGCGGATGGCAACTGAGCGGCACCGCTATCCTGCAAAAAGGCATGCCATTCAACATCACCAATGGTGCCTCTTATCCGAAGGGAGACTACAACGCGGATGGCAGCAGTCTGGATCGTCCGAACGCTCCGGCGTCCTCGGTGTTAACCAGCGGATGGAACCGCTCGGACTATCTGACGGGCTTGTTCCCCGCTTCGGCATTTCCTGCACCGCTCGCCGGAACGGACGGCAATCTGGGACGCAACACGTATCGCGGACCGGGATTCGCCGAAACCGATCTCTCCCTGGCGAAAGATTTCAAGCTGATGGAGAAACTGACGGCGCACATTCGCCTGGATGCCTTCAACGCGTTCAACCGCGTCAACCTCAATAATCCGGTATCAGACCTGAATAACTCCAATTTTGGACGTTCGACCGGCGCCGACACGCCGCGCGTTTTTCAAGGCAGCGCTCGAATCGATTTCTGATTCGGCATGAATCCGGGCTTGTCCGACTTTCGCGCCGGGCAAGCCCGCACACTCACTCACCACCTCTGGCTGAACACAAATCGAACCGCGTATGCCGCGGGACCTCTCCTCTAACCTGCCCGATCTCATCACCGCCGGCAGCCGCATTCTGCGGGCGGACACGATGCAGCCCGTTCTGCTGCGCGGCGTCAATCGTTCCGGTCTGGAATATACCGAACCCACCGAAGCCGGATTCCTGCAGGCCGCCGGATTCACCGCCGATGAAGTGTGGGAGATCGTCGAGAGTTGGCATTCGAATGTGATTCGAGTTCCGTTCAACCAGGATTGGGCGCTTCATGGACGGCGCGGGCACTCCGCCGGTGAATACCTGACTTCCCTGGATCAGGTAATTGCATGGGCCGCCGCGCTCGGCGCGTATACGATCGTCGACTTGCAGTGGCTCGATGCGGAAACGGTCTACGGCCATGTCAAAGATGAGCATCAGGGGAAGAGGGAGAACCACGTAGCGCCCACACCGAATGACGAAACCATCGAGCTCTGGAACACGTTAGCTACGCGGTACCGTGAAGAACCGGCCGTGTTGTTCGATCTTCTGAACGAACCGCACGATCCGCTGCCGGATGATTTTCTTCCGATCCATGTTCTTGATACGAACGGCGTCGTTGTGGAATCCGATAGTGGTTTCGTTGGTCCGGAGGAATGGACGCCGTGGGCCGCGCGCCTTGTGCAAGAAGTACGGCAGATTCGCCCGAACGGTCTCCTTCTGGTGGAAGGCGTGGACTGGGGCTTTGACCTGCGCGGCGTTCGCGTGGAGGCACCGAATGTTGTTTACTCCGCCCACATTTACTCGAATCGCAAACCGCGGACCTGGAGCAGGGCCTTGGAGAATGCCGCAGACGCGCCGGTCTTTATCGGGGAATGGGGAGGAACTGACGGCGATCTCGACTTTGCCCGGACTCTGACCGCGTGGATGCGCCAGCAGGATCTGGGATGGGCCGCCTGGAGTTGGGTAGATTATCCCAAGCTGGTGCAACCGCCGCGCGCTCCAGTTTATGAACCCACGTTATTTGGAGCGTTCGTGCGAGAAGAACTGCGTAGAGTGGATGCAACAAAGACGATTCGGGATGTTTGACGCCGATGAACCTGCGTGCCGGAATCGCGAGCCGGCCCGTTCAGCATAATGGACAGGGAATCTGCGCCCTCACCTTCCTCTGTTGACGCGTTCCAGCCGGTCTTCGTACCGTTGAATATTCACTGGAGACCTTGGCATGACGCAGACTACCGGTACGATTCTCGCAGGCGGCACGATCGTTGATGGCACGGGCGCTCCGGCGATTACCGGCGATGTCGTGATTCGGGATGGCCGGATCGTTTCGGTCCTACGCAACGGCGGCAGCCGCTCCAGCCCTCTGCCGGATGCCGCGTGCGCTGTCATCGATTGCCGAGAGTATATCGTGGCGCCTGGATTCATCGACGCGCATAGTCACTCCGACCTTCAAGTTATCGACAACCACACTGAAAAATTATTGCAAGGGGTGACAGCCGAAGTTGTTGGGAACTGCGGTTTCTCGGCGTATCCATCGCCCGAGAATCCGCAAGTCCTGAGAGACTTCGCAAACGGTATCCTGTGCGGGAACGATGGCTGGAGCTGGAATTCGGCCGCCGCATATCTGGCAAGCGCAAGGGAATCCAAAGTAGCGACAGTCGTGTCGCTGGTGGGGCACGGCTCGCTAAGGATTAAGGTCGCTGGAAATACCACCCGAGCACTCACGAGCCAGGAACTGGACACGATGTGCGGTCTGCTCGATGATGCTTTGCAGGAAGGGGCGTCGGGCTTTTCTTCGGGGCTTATGTATGCGCCGGGGTCGGGCGCAACACCGCGGGAGTTGACCGCGCTGTGCCGCGTAGCTGCCCGAAGAAACCGTGTATACGCAACGCACATGCGGAATTATTCGGCCGGCGTGGTGAAGTCAGTCGAGGAACAGCTTTGGATTGCCGCGGATTCCGGATGCCGGTTGCAGATCTCCCATTTGCAAGCGGCCGGTCAGGATAACTGGCCGCTGCAGCAGCAGGCTATCGCGGCGATAGAAGAGGCTTCGGAAAAGGGCGTCGACGTGGGCTTCGACGCTTATCCCTGGCTGGCCGGTTCTACGGTGCTGACGCAAGTGCTGCCGCAGACGGCGCTCGACGGCGGAATGGCCCCACTCCTCGAACGCCTCCGCGACCCGGCACAACGCGAAGCAATAAGCGGCCAAATCAAGTCCGAGGCATATTGGAACGGCGTGATCATCACGTCGGTCGCGGACAATTCGCGTTCGTTAGTCGGCAGATCCGTCCAGGAAATCGCAGACGAACGGGGGACCAATCCGGAAAATACGGTGATGGACATTCTGCTGGAGCAACAGGGCAATGTGAATATCGTGGAGCACTGCCAGTCGCTCGAGAACCTGTATGTGTTACTTACTCACCCGCTGGCTATTGTGATCACAGATGGAGTTTATACCCGAGGGCGTTCCCACCCACGTCTGTATGCCACGTACCCGCTCTTGTTCGCCGAAATGGTTCGCGAGCGGAAATGGCTGAGCATGGAAGATGCCGTCCACAAAGTGACCGGAAGGCCAGCGTCGGTATTTCATTTAGACGACCGCGGCCGCATTGCGGAAGGCTGCGTTGCCGATATCACCGTGTTCAACCCGGATACCATCCACACAAAGGCCACGTACGAAATGCCCGATGTTCCGCCTGCAGGCATCAAGCTGGTGATGCGGAGCGGCGCTGCCGCGGTCAAAGAAGGAATCGTGGTGTGAACGCGCCTACCGGTGCGCGGCTCTCGTTCTCAGCGCAAGCTCCGTTCAGGCATGATCCTGCCCGGCGGATAAGGCCGAATCCGAATTCGCCGCGCCCGCTTCAACGGGCGTTTCCGAGGGAGCCCAGAGCGTAATCAGCAGCGTACTCAAGAGAACCAGTGCGCCGCCGATGACGGAAGCCGCGTTCAGTTTTTCTCCGAGCCAGATGGCCGCGATGGGCACGCCGAAAAATGTGATGAGGTAATTGGAGAGCGCGGCCTGCGTTGCATCGATCTGCTGCAGAGCCTTCAGGAACAATACCATCGAGAGAAAGTTGTGAATCACCGTCAGGATAATGAGGCCGGTCCACGTCGAAGCTGTAAACTGCGGAATGCGCGCCAGCACGGAACCCTCCTGTAGGAGCACCAGCGGCAGCATGATCAGGAACATCATCACGTAGGTATAGAAAAGCATCTCCATGGGCGAGTAGCGCTCCAGCATTTTCTTGCCGTAGGAGTTATAAAAAGCGCTGCCGAGCGCGCCGGAAAGAATCAGCAGATTCCCCGCCATGTATGCAGTGCCGAGATTGAGATTGCGCAAGTCCGACTGTGAGCAGAGCACCACGCCGCCCAAAGCAATAGCAAAGCTCAACCACCGCACGCGAGTCATCCGTTCTTTCAAAAACAGGAACGCGAAAAGTCCCGTACAGGGCGGAATCGCCAGCATGATGATGGCGGCGTTGCTCGCGGTGGACATGCGGGTGCCCCACGTGACTAATACCTGCCCGGGAAATACGCCCAACAACGCCAGCAGAAGATAGACGAAGATGTCATTTTTGGGCCTCTGTCTCTGATTGCTGCCGCTTCGCTCACGGCGGATCAGAGGATAGAGCATCAGGGTCGCGACCGTCATGGGGCCCCAAACCGTAAACAGGGCGCCCACCTGATCCTGCACCAGTTTGATGCAGGTGAACTGGAGGGCCCACATTAAGTTACAGAGAAAGAGAAAAGTCCAGGACCTCATGCAGTCACCGCCTCTATAACTTCACACGGCGTTCGTATTTCCCCACCAGCGCCGCGATGTCATAGGTGAAATCCACCCAGACGCGCTCCCACTCCCTGGCGCCGGCTTTGGAGTATTTGTAAAAGCCCTTGGCATTGGAGACGCCGTTCGCCCCGCTGTTCGCAACGTCGCGCATCACCCGGGAAACGGATTTCGCATTGCTCAGCTTGGGGAAGAGTCCTTCGGCGACGGTGGCGTAGGCGGGAATGCCCGTAAGATCCATCCACCGGAAGGGCCCCGCCAGCGTGGCCCACCAGCCGATGTCGTTGCGGAAAGAGCGATCCACCGTTTCCAGATCAGCCACGCCGGATTCCACCAGATAGAACGCCTCTCGCATCATGGCGTACATCATACGGTTCGAAACGAAACCGCGGATATCCACGTTCAATGTGGACGGCTCTTTGCCGCACGCTTCACCCAAGGTCCGAGTAGTGCTCACAGTTTCCGCCGAGGTCTGCTTCCCCGGAATGATTTCGAGATAGCGCAGGATCTCAGCCGGCTCGCCCCAGTGCATGCCGATGAAGCGCGAGGGATGCCGGCGGCCCTTCTGCAAGACCGAAATCGGGATGCTCGAAGTGTTGGATGCAATTACCGCACGCGGCTGCATGGCGGATTCAAGCTGCCGGAAAATGCCACGTTTGAGCTTCAGATCTTCCCTAACTGATTCGATGACGAACGGGCAGTCGCCGAAGCCTTCAGGGAAGCTCACGAGCGAGAACCTCTCGCGCCAGCCCTTGACGGAACTGCGGGGCACTAGCTTTCGCCGGACTACTTCCTGCAGCGCCGATGCAATATGATCCACAGCTGCGCGCGCATGCCGCGCTGAGAGCTCGTAAGCTCTGACAGAAAATCCGCGGGAAAGCAGGCAGGTGGCAATGCCTCGACCCAGCAACCCCAACCCGATGATGCCTACCGGATCGATATCTGATTTCGGTTTTTTCATGACCTTTGGGTTCTTTTCGTCAGAGCACCCCGTACTTGCCGTAGACATCGCGCAAATAGGCTCCTCGCATCAGTTCCGGGCGGCTTTGATCTTCGCGAGTAGCTTTCTCCTTGGCCAGCCGGATCACGTCTGGAAGAACCTCGGGTGGGATCACAATAACGCCATCGTAGTCCGCGAAAACCAAGTCCCCTGGGTTGACCAGAACGCCGCCGCAGATGGCCGGTACGTTGTAGGCGTTCACCATCCCCCGCCCCCTGGAATCGACAGGCTTGATACCGACAGCGAACACTGGGAATTCCAGCCGCTCCATCTTTTTGACGTCGCGCACTAAGCCATCGACGATGGCTCCTCTGGCGCCCCGGGCTTTTGCGGCCGTGGAGAGTAGTTCGCCCCATGGAGCATTCCTCGTAGAATGCGTTCCGCCGGTCGAGACGATCACTACTTCGCCCGGCAGGATGCTGTCGACGGATTCGATCTCCAGGTCGTAAGGATCAGGCGGAATGTGATAGACATCGATGCAGGTGATGGTACGCGCCCAACCAGCGAAGGCGCTCTTGGCGGAGACCGGTCTCAGGTTTTCGCGCATAGCTTGGTCGCGGTAGCCGAGCTCATCGAGGGAGTCCGACACTACGGCTGTGTACAGGTTCTCCTCGATGTCGGCGAACAATTGCAGATCGGCAGCCGTCGCAGGCGCCCTTGCCGCAAACTTCGTATTTTCCACCGTCTCAGTGTAATGGAAGAACCCCGGAAACGACTTGCCCTTGACTGAGGGGAAGCTCGCCTATCCAGCTTACTGGACGGCAGACGCAGGCGGCGCAGATGGTGGGCCGCTGGGTTATCAGGCGGACAGCGGCTTATCTAATCCCCGAGTTGGATTAGAGCCGTGCTCCAGGAGCAGCTTTGTGATGGCATCGGCTGTCCGCACCACTTGATTGGCAAGCGCCTTCGAATTGTCCTCTCTTACCTGCACGGTGGAACCGGAAACGCTGATGGCGGCAAGAGTTTGGCCGGTTTCGTCGAAGATCGGCGCGCCAATGCAGCGGTAGCCAATCTCGTCCTCTTCGTCATCGATGTAGTATCCCGCCTGGCGCGAGCGGGCCAAGTCTTCTTTCAATTTGCGAAGCGAGCGGATGGTGTTGTCATTGTGACGCGGCATCCCGGTTTCGCGCATTAGCCGGCCGAATTCCTCGTCGGGCAGGTCGGCTATAAGCGCCTTGCCCACACCAGTGCAGTGCAGATCCATGCGTTTTCCAAGCCAAGTGGCCAGCTTGGAGGCCCCAGGCGGCTCGACCTTTTCCATCAGAACGGCTTCGTAGCGTTCCAGGACCGCCAAGTGTGTCTCGAGTCCCGTAAGCCTGGTCAGCGCGTGCATATGCGGCATGGCTACCTGCCGGAGCTGAAGGCCGCTCAACGACATATTGGCCACACTGAACAGCTTGGGACTGAACAGATAGCGGCTGGTGCGGTCGTTGCGGTGAAGGTAGCGGTGGCGTTCCAGCGTAATCAGGAGGCAGTGAACGGAACTCTTAGGGAGTTCAAGCTCTTTTGCGATTTCAGGCAGCGTGAGGCCTGCCCGTGAGCCCGCCAGCAATTCGATGATGGCGAGGGCTCGCTCCAGAGCCGGAACCGAGGGAGTTTTCATTCACCTCTCCATGGCGTCAAATGGTTTCTCATTGTACTGCTTCGGACCTGGAAAGAACTCATGCCCGGAACTAACCCAGCCCTGCACGCCAATCCGTTTTCAGGTTCCAGATGAGCCTGTATAACATCGCTGGGCACCTCCCTCCAACAAGTCATCCGAATTCTTTGCCAGGCCGTCCATTAGGCTGGACGGCCATTCCGGGCCTCGGGCGGAACATACCCACGCATGAGCCGTGCGGATTCGGCGAGAATCAGCTTCTCAAAAAGACCGCGACGTCTAGTCGGCCTACCGGTCTCCGCTGCGGAAAAGCAGGCCATTAGTGGTTCGTGCCGGAAGCACTGGCACCTACCGGGTGTCGGCCTGTTCCTTTTGGAACCTCGATCGTCTGCTTCTCTGGAATATCCTCGCCCAGTTCCTGCCGAGTCTCGTCCGAGAGCAGCAGCGTCCACTGAGAAGGATGCGAGCCGAAGTAAGCGCAGTAGTGGCTGTCGTAATCCACTTGCAGCGCGAGTGCCTGACGCGAGTCCGGATCTCGCGAGACATTCGCGTGGGTATAGGCGCAGTACTCGTTGGCACTCATGAAGCGGATACCCGGCCCAAGCTCATCGAGAAGCCGTGCGATCGAAGTTGGGTCGTCCGCCAGGTCCTTATCATGGAATACCAGGTAATACGGCGCATCGACGGTCCATGGAATATCTTTTGGAGAAAGCGTCCGGTCCTGAGCCCAACCTCCGCGCGGTAGCACCGGCTGAAGATTGATGACGTAATCGGGACCCAGGTATTCGTCGCCCTGCAATTCGCTGAGACCGAAACCCATTTCTGCCGCAATCCGCATCGTATTGTTAGGCCAGGAATAGCTCACGCCACCGCCGCCTCGCATGAGGAATAACGGCGTCACACCAAAATCTCCCTTGATCTGTTTTAGCGATTGGCGCATATGGAACCGCTGGGTGATCGCGGGAATTTCCTTTTTTCGCACCGGGTCGCCAAATTCCGTCCACCATCCCAGGCTCCCCACGCCATCCATCGACGCGGTCCACCACGGTCCGGGTGGTGAGTCGAGATCCGGCAACATGTGTGTCCATCCCTGGCTCTGGATTTCGAAAACACCGGCACGCAAGCCGTCGTCCAAGCCGCGTTTCGTAGAAGCGTAATTGTGCACCCGGCCGGGCACCACGGCATCAACGACATGCTCCTGCTTCCACGGGTTCAAAATACGCTGCGAGTGTTTGTCGACGAACCCTGTATTGACGTCCTGCATGAGGACGGCATGATGCTGCTTCAGGGGCTCGACCAAGCCCTTTTGGATTTCGTCCTCGGGATTGCTGCGATAGCTCCAATAGGAGAGGAACGTCTTGTCCGACGTTCCCATGTCATCCATGAACATCACGATCGCGTGATCATATTCGGCATAGAGAGCATAGCCCTGCGCCCACGCCAGCGAACGTTTCAGGAGATCGCGCGCCACTTGCTCGGACATTTGTCCGCTCTGCCGGTAAAAGCCAAGCCAGACGACCTTCCCACCGCCCTGCCATTCATGCGTGGTGAGAAAGGGATGCGGACCGCGCGTCATCAGGACCGTAGCGTCCGTCGCGGAAACATTATTGCCTGGCCAATACTTCCCCGCGGGCGGAAAGAGCTTCTCGCGGCCTTTCAATTCGCGCGTAAGAAAATGCGCGCGCGTCACGGCCAGGGTGTCGGTAGAAATGAACTCGCTGAGCAGACTGACCCCGGTGAGGTTTGCAATTTCGGGCGCGGCGATGCCGTCGCCCACTACAACCAGGCCCACGCCGTCTTTCTTGACAAGTTCTTCAACCACGTCAAGACCCTTGCCGCGGAAGTCGCCGGCGGCAGCGTCCCAGATGATCGTGCCGTACCGTGAATGCCCGTTGCGATCGAGCAGGTGATACTGGTCAAGCCGCTGCTGATCCAGGCGGAGCACATCAAAGGGTAAGCCCCAGGATTTTAGCGCGGCTGCCAGTACCTGGAATTCGCCGTTGTCTTCAATAACGTAGCTGGCTGGGTCCTTCCACTGATCGGAGATGACCAACAGGAAGCGATACGGCCGTACGGTTTGCGCGTGGGCAGCAGACACCAGTGCGATCCAGGCGATCAGTGCAATTCGAATCTTCATTCTTGCCCCAAGTACTCTCTCCATTTACCGCGAGCTTCGGAGTTCTGCGCGAAAGGCGGGGATCACGCGGTAAGGGGTTTCTTGAAAGACATCCGGGAAATTTCGGGCGTGGCCGTTCCGGTCCCGCACTTCAACCAAATACATCAATCCGGAGGGCGTCAGCGGAACGGTTGCTGAAAACTCCGAGGCCGCAGTTTGCTTCATCTCGGTCTTCTGCCAGTGAGACATTGTGGGCAGCGGTTTATACCACAGGAATGCCTTTGAACTGCCAGCGGCGCGGCACACAACCGTGGCCGTTGCACCGCCCGATGGAACGGTGTGCCGCAAACCGGTAACTCCGAGGCTCGCGGTTTCGACCGTTTCCAAATGCAGTGCTGGACCTTTCGCATCGGGCGGCCGCGAGGCCCAAAGAGCGGACGCCGTGGCATCTAACTTCTCCATGCGGGGCACTTCATCCAACCAGCGGAATACAGGTTGGCCGTTTAGTGGGTTGTGGAGCGGCCGGTAGACGGCTTCGGCAATGGCGGCAAGATCGCTCCAGTCCTTGCGAGACGTTGCGAGCAGTTGGACGGCTTTGTCATAGTCCGACTTCTGCCCTGACTTCAGCGAGTAATCCAGGTAAGTCTCGGCAAGCATCCTGTCTGCGTAATATCGGGCGAGCCAGGCCGCGCTCAACATATCGGTTTTGAGCAGGCGCCACTCGGCGGCGCCCTGTCCGGTGAGACCGGTTACGGCGGGCACCACATCCTGAACGTATTTCGCGTCTGCATTGAGTCTGGCTGCCACTACTCCCGGCGGAACCCGGCCGTCGGGCTGCCCCGCGAGCTTTTCGTTCACGAATTCGTCAATGCCGGCGAAAGAGCGTGGATCAGCAGGTTCGCCGTAAGCGAACTGCAATAGATCCTGCCGGATGTTCTTATGCACATAAAAGTTGCCGGTCTCGGTCTCGGGCGAATACTGCCGCTGGTCCGGACCTTGAAAGCGGTAGGAATAGACAAGAGGAACAATTTCGCTCGCCTTCTGCAGCGTGCGATAAACCGCCGGACCCCCGGAGCCGTAATGCTGTTCGTAAGCCTTGATCATTCGTGCTTCCGGCATGTCGGGATCGTATCCGAGCCTGCCCCAGCCGTAGTACCACATCCAGTGCTTCTGCCAGATGTATGAATACACGTTCTGGTCATTTTTGGACGCGTAATATGCCGCAGGGTCAGTGCTGAAATACGCGGTTAGCGGTTCGAGCGTGAAACCCACCGCATTTCCGAGGCGGAATGTCTTGACTGCCCGGCGAATGAAATCCGTGTTCTCCCACGCGAAGAATCGATGAGTACCATTGGCCCTCACCTGCCAGATGATCCGATAATTCGCGGGTACGTTTAAGTAGTCCTCATAGCTATAGCTGGGGCTGTACTTGCTTCCTGTATCCTGTAGCGCCTGATAAGGCAGTCCCAGGTGTTCGCCGTTATATTTGATTTCGATATCGAAACCGGCGTGGGCTGCCTGGGCGAGCGCTTCGAGCTGTCCCTTGGTAGTTCCCCAGCTTCTTGTATAAAGTGGAAGGTCTTTTCGGCCCGAATCATCGATGCCCTTCAAGTAAGCGTCTTGAAAGAAGGTTGCCTTCTGCCCCGACTCTCCCACGCGAAATCCCAACATGCACAGATCCGGTACCTCGCGAATCAATATGGCGACTGCTTTGGCTGTATAGTCCGCCAGTTTCTCGACGGGAACACCGGTAACGGTCTTCTCGTACTTACGTGGGCCTTCCGAGCCATTGGCTGCGGAGTAATTCATGAAAGCGACTTTGATTCCCCGGCTCTTCGCGTAAGCTACGACAGCCTTGAAGCTGGCCAGGTTGCGGTTCTGCTCTGCGATGTTGCCGACGTTCGGATAATCCGGAACATGGATCAGTTGCGGGTAAAGATTCGGAAAATCCGTGGAGTCCAGATCGTAGCCGCCATGCAAATCGAGCATGGTGTACCGGTTCCGCGCCAGCATGTCGATGTATTCGCGCCACATGGGCAGATTGTTCAGCGCCAGCGGATTCACGTGAATGAAAGAATTGTCAGCCCGTACCTCCACAAACGGGTGCTCGGTCACCGGCGCAATCGACCGGACATCCTGCTGCCAATTCGTGGCGCCGCTGTTACGAACTTGCTCTGCTAGATCCTGCAATCCGTACATGGCTCCCAGCGATCCGCCGGCTTCGATCAGGACCGCGTTTCCGTTTTTGCGAATCGCGTATGACTGCTCATCAGCACCTGTTTTGGGAGTGATCGCCACCCGAATGTCCGCCGCCGGCTCGGCAGGGCCAAGAGTGCTCGTCAACTCCGAAGCGGCCCAACGCACGCAATCGTCCGCTCGCGCAGGCAGCCGCACACCTGCGACTGCGGAGGCGGTCCATGCCAGCCCCAGCAACACTGGCGCGACTGCGCGACTCAAATTCCCGGGCATGATCATTCGCGATTTCATGGAACTCCTGTGGGCGCTTACCATCGGTTACCGGGACGCTTCGTACGAGCGGGCCTTTACCGGCTCCGGAAACGCCCTCTGCTTGACCAGGCTGATTCCTTTCAATAAGACGGCATTCGGATTCATCAACTTCCCCTGGCTGCTGCGAAATCCTTCCGAAGGCTTTAAGATGACTTCCTGAATCACTTTACCGAACCGAGGGTTGACCCACTCGAAGGCGAAGTATGTTCCGTCGCTCGTCTCGACGGCATCTGCGTTGTAGCAGTATGCTCCAGCGTTGCGCGTTGCTCCCCAGGTGTGCTCCAGAATGTTTACCCCATACCGAATCGGGACCGATTCGACCATGCCATCCTGGTAGCGAATCTCGTAGTAGCCCAGCAGATCGGCTGTATCGACGTAATTGAAGATGTGACGGTAGGCGAAATCGTTCACGGCGGGCTTCTCGCTCGCTTGCAGGAAGATCAGGCTGCTCGCATCCTGACCAATCGCGATACCTTTCGCCGCGCTTCCGGGCGCGAACTGGACCGGAACAATTGGATCGCCTGCCAAGCTCGGCGGTTCCACTCCGCTGAGCCGTCGCCGCGCGTCGGGCATTCTCGCCTGGACCACCGCCGTCAGCTCCTGAGGTTCATAGCGATGCTTCGACCACACCAGGTTCGCGCAACCCAGGAAATCGTACATCAGGTCCTTGCCGAAATTGAACTCTGTGGTCGAGGCCCATGACGCCGGCACACCGCCCAAGAAACCTCGACGCGCGATGCGCCGAGTATAGTTCTGAATGCCGGGCTCGAAATTCATGTACACCTGCTGGAATCCCCAGTCCGACAGTTGAGTATCATTCGGCTCCCCGCTTCCTTCTTTTCCATCCTTCCAAAACCAGTTGAAAATCAGGATATCTTTCGGAATCCTCTGCTTCACCTGTTCCGGCGTGAGCGCTCCCGGCCAGTGATACGTGTATCCTGCTCGCGTTTTCTGATCGGAAGGACCTTTGCCGCGCACGCGTTCGAGCAGATGATCGCCGTACATTGCCGTGCGAATTCCTTTTGCCGCCAGATAGTTGTGGATCTTGTTCACGTCTTCCGCGTAAAGTTCCGCGCGGTCTTTGTTCCCGCAGCGCGGGCAGGAACCGATCGGTGCCCGCCATTCGTCGTGTCCGATGTGCACCATCTTCGGCTTAATGACGTCGATCACCTCGTCGAGTACGTCAAACAGCAGCTTGTAGCTGCCTCGATTCGAGGGACAGTAGGCATCGGGCCATTCCGCATCCGGGACTTCGGCCAATTCTCTGTGCCGTGTGAGCAGATAGTTCGAGTGCGAGAGCGAAGGCACCTCGGGAATGAAATCAATGTAGTATTGCCGGGCCCATTGCACCAGGTCTGCCACTTCAGACTTCTCCAGGATTCCACCGTCCGCCACATCCTGGTTCGGCGAGTCCTGATACTCGCCGTGAGGCCCGGTGGAGCGATCGCGCCGGCTAAAACGGAGGTCATTGAACAGGTCGATCCATCCGGCGTTGATTTCGGGATGGCGGTCCAGGCGCATGGCGCCGTCAATCTCTACAATCAGTTTGTTGTACTTGTAGAGCGCCATGAAATCGCGCACGAAACGTTTGAAGTAGGGAATGTTGTCGCGGCCCGGAAGATAGAGCTTTACGCCGCGAAAAGGCTCAGCCGGCCAGTCCTTGATCTGCACGCCCGGTACGCTCGCTCCAGTTTGAGTCTTGGTAACCAGTTGCCTAAGAGACTGCAGGCCATAGAAGGCACCTGGTTCGTCGCTTCCAGCCACGAGCACCGAGTTTGCGGTCGCCTCGAGGATATAGCCTTCGGTGCCGGGATTCGACGACGTGACGGACAAACCGTGTTCCGCGCAGTACCGCTTCACGAGTGGATTGGTGATGGCTCCCATCAGAATGAATCTGCCGGATGAAGGAAGGCGTGCGGTCTTTTCCATGCTGACATTCAGGCCGTACCGGACGCCGAGGTCGGCGGCCAACTCGCGGCCTAACAGGAGATCGTTCTGAGTAGGCGTCGTTGGTAGAATGATGCGCACCGGCTCCGACAGTGAAAATGTCGCATGGGTCAACTGCATCTCTTGAGGGACCGGAAGCACCAAATTATCGGCAGGCACGCCGAATGCGCAGGAACACGCCAGTCCTATCGCCGCCAGCAGTTTGGTAATTGCCATGGCTTGCACTCATCCAAAATGGAATCCCAATTCTAATCCCACAAGTCGGGCTGATCTCCTCGGTGTAGGCGTTCCATTGGGGCACCGTCCAGATAGATGGATAGCGCCCGCGCCCTGAACTGGTCAGGTAGCGCGGGCGCTTCGAGACGAGCGCGGACCCGGGAGTTGGTCCAACTCAGAATGACAGGTGGACGCGGAATTCCACTGTGCGAGGGCCGTCCTTGTCAATGCTGTAGAAGCCATCGACACTGCTGATCACTCCCGCCGAGGCTACAGAGACGTTCGCCGCGGGGTTCGAAAAGTTCGGATGGTTAAAGATGTTGGAACTCATTGCCGAAAACTGCAGATGAACCCGCTCGGTCAAGGTAAACATCTTTGTAATGCTGAGCTGCTGGGATTCCTCGCCAGGACCCACCAGAATATTCTCTCCGCTATTGCCGAACCTGCCCGCGGGCGGAGCTACGAAACAGGACGTATCGAACCAGTGTGTGACAGTGCGCTGGCCCGCGGGCAGGTTGCCGTCACAAATCCGGTCCGGCAGCCCGCCAACGGTATTCGTATTCGAGCGGTCAGAACCGGAGTAACTGGGCGTGAACCAATTTCCGGTTTGAAAGAAGCCGATCCAATAGAGACTCCAGCCGCCGATAATCTCATCCACCGCGCGTGGAAGCTGGCTCAGAAAGCGCCTGTTTCGTCCGACCGGAACATCCCAAGCCGTGTTCAAGACAACGCGGTCATGGGGCGTCACACCGTCCTTGCCCCAAACCAGCGGGGCATAGGGATTCTCCGTATTCAGTGTGTTCTTGAGGCCGTTCGCCCAGGTCCAACTCCAGTCAAACGTCAATCCACCAACCCTCCGGCGGGCGGCGATTCCTAGAGCGTTGTATTCAGATCGGCCGTTGGAGTAGTCATAAGTGGCAGATACGAATTGTGGATACGGGTTGCGCGACGCGGCGAATGGAATCAGGCTGGGCTGCGGTTTATTGATGTTGAGGGTATAGTTCAACCCGTAACCTTGCGCACCAATATAGGATATGCGTACTCCCACGCTGCCGATTTGGCGCTCGAGTGAAACGTTGTATTGGTTGAAATGGCCCGGCCGATACTGCAGCGGGTATCCGGTAACGCTCTGCGAAGGCACCGCCGCTCCGGCCGACGGGAACGGGTTCGGAAAATTAAACAACGCCTGTCCATTGGTGACGGAATTCGTATAGGTCTGCGCAATCTGAAAAGGGCCTGCTCCTTGGTTGGAAGACAGGGTGAATGCACCAGCGAATTCGCTATAGACGCCGAATCCAGCTCGCAGGACCATTCCCTTCGAAAGTTGGTAGGCAACCGCCGCCCGAGGCGCGAAACCGCGCTTGGACGGCGACGGCACAACCTGTCCGGCGACTATCGAAATGTTGGTGGGATACAGTGGGCTGATTTTGCTCGTCGCGGCCGGCGGCACCATCACGTTGCCGTTCGAGGGGTCCCAATTGTATTGCAGGCCGTCTGAGAAAGACGGGCTGAAGAAGTAGTCCCAACGCAGCCCGTAACTTAACGTCAGGCGCTGGTTCACTCTGAACGTATCCGTCGCGAACGCTCCCTCCTCCGCGCTGTGCTGCCACCGGTTCAGAATCGGATTGAGGCGCGAACTCGTAGTCGGAAGGCCCAGCAAAAAATCAGCAAATGCATTGCCCGAGAAATTTCCGCCGAACGTGAAGTTGCCGAAGCTGCCTACCGGCACGGTGCCGTCCATCTGAGCGGCAGTCCGGTACTGAGATCCAAATTTCACCGTGTGGCGGCCGAATGTCCAAGTAATCGCATCATTGTATCCGCGGCTGTCTGCGTTCACTCTTGTCCCCCCGGGATTCTTGGTCTGCAGGACGGGATAGCCGGTGATGTTCACGACCGGAAATCCCATTCCGGAGAGGCCTTCGGAGTTCACCCCTTGTAAGCCGATCGCGGATACGACATCGGCGCCATTCACCGGCGTGATGCCCTTCAGAGGCGATCCATATTTCGAGGTATCTTTATTCCCTCCATAAGTGAATTCGTTCAGTATGTTAGGGCTGAACACATGAGTGTCGGTAATGACCCAGGAGTAATTCGGCCGCAGTTGAGTACCAATCATAGCCGGAAGACCGCCGAGCGAGACATATTTGGGAAAGTAAGTACCAATTCTTCCGAATACAGAGTTCTTAGATGTTATCTTCTGGTCGATTCGGGCAAAATAGACGTCGGATGCATACTGATCCGTGATAAAGGGGAATACCCAACTCAGGTTGTTGGCTTGCGCATTCGAACCACCTAAGTTAGGCACGGGGATATAGTTATTCATCACATTCACCGCAAGCGGGTTCAGGCGGTCGCTCGGTATCATGTTGCCGGGGAACGGCAGTTTGGTGAGCGGATCGAGCAGCGTGGTCGGCTTGCTGTTGGTGAGTAGCTGAGAGAAATCGCCTGTTCGCATCAAGGCGGTCGGAACCGTGCTCAACTGTTCCGTGTGCGCGCCGACGCGCTCACCGTTATACATGAAATAGAAGAAGGTCTTGTCCTTGATGATCGGGCCTGAACCCTGAGCTGTCATCGTGTTGTAGTTTACCGGCTGCTTCCGGGTATCGAAGAAGCCGCGCGCTCCCAGGGCCGAATTCCGGTTGTAGTAAGAGAGGTCGCCGTGATACCCGTTACTGCCGCGTTTGGTGACCAAATTGAAAGCCCCCATACGGCTATATTCGGCGCTGTTCGTCTCAACCAGAACCTGGAGTTCCTCAACTGCCTCCATGTT
This sequence comes from Bryobacteraceae bacterium, assembly GCA_035550475.1. Classification (GTDB taxonomy): domain Bacteria; phylum Acidobacteriota; class Terriglobia; order Bryobacterales; family Bryobacteraceae; genus DASZPB01. The sequence continues at coordinate 138,874 of DASZPB010000045.1, forward strand.
TGACGTCTGTTGGCCGCCGGTCGTGAACTCCAGGAATCCATCCATGCCTTGACCGACCTGATTTCCGGTTTGTCCGGAAAAGTAAACGACACCGGTGTTGCCTTTGGGATTCCCGACATTCGGCAGAGTAGCGAGCACAGTCCCCGGATACGAGTATGCATTCCCGGGAATCGGCATGTTTTTGTACTGTGCCGCAGTGGCTTCTGCGCTGATCGACCCGCCTTCGGTCTGGATGACCTCAGCGGCCGCGCTGACCGTAATGTGGGAGGTGCTGGCGCCAACCTCCAATTGGGCGTCAAGACGCTTTTGCTGGGCGCTCATGATATTGACATCATTTGCGATGAACGTGGAGAAGCCCTCTTTCTCGGCCGTCACTCGATATGTGCCACCCTTGACCCCAGGCATTTCGTAGTTGCCATTCATGTCTGTAGACACAGTTCGGACAGTGTTCGTGGCTTCGTCCAGGACACTGATTTTCACCCCGGGCACCGCCGCGCCTGTTTGATCGGTAATTGTGCCCCGCAACGTGGATAGCTCCGATACCTGCGCCAATGCAGGAAGCACCCCTATCAAAAGCAGAAGTCCGGCTGCCAGGCAGCGGATTGATTTTTCGATTCCCCGCTTTGAAATTTGAGACGCGTTCATACGCCCTCCTTTTCGGTGTCCGGCAGATTCCTGCCGGCCGTAAGTGGCACACCTTCGTGCGTAGATTAGGGCAAGTCTGAAGCGAATACGTATGATCGTCAAGGTGCTTCAGGATGAGCAGTCTCAGATTTTCGATCTCGGTCTAGTGTGCCGAGTTGTAAATTCATGGAATAAATCAACATAGATCGGTGCCATACTGGGGCATGCGTACCGGACGCCCCACGAAGCCGCTCAATGTCACGCCTGCGGAGCGTGAGAAACTCACGTCTCTGGCCCACCGGCG
>DASZPB010000046.1:0-69216 GCA_035550475.1 Bryobacteraceae bacterium
AGACGCTAAAGGCTGAGTCCAGAGCTTGGAACCGCCGCATGAACCGGAATCGCGTCAAGATCGCTTGGAAATTTGACCGCAAGGCTGCGCGCAAGAAGTTTGCCTATAATCGCAAACCTTTCAAGCGGTCAGCGACCTAGCCCTGAGTCCATTGCAAAAGATAAAGAAGAAGAAGCCAACAGCATGGACCAGCTAATGGGAGGGGGCAAGCCATTCGGGCTAATCAGCTTTAAACGCGCGCTCAACGGTGACATTCACATAGAGTTCATGAAGCTGCCGATGCGGGTGTTCGTCCAACTGCTGGCGGATTATTTAAGGGCTCCAGTAACAGACTTGACCGGTCTCGAAGGAAGATATCATGTGACGCTTGACTTCAACTACAGAATTTTCCCTGACCTGTCGGTATCCCACGAAGACTCGGTCGGCGATCTCTTCATGGCGGTGAAGCGACTCGGCCTTGGACTTAGAGCAAAACGCATATCCTGTAAAGTATTGATCGTAGATCACGTAGAACAAGTGCCAACCGCAAACTAACTTGGGAAAAGGAAATCTGGGATTTCTAGTGGACGGGGTAAACGGGGCCAGCCTGAGGCTGAGCCATTCTGCGCCGAGCCATTTTGCGCCCATACCCATCAGATCCCAACGTCCAGATCAATCAATGGTCTCACTTCGTTCCTTTTCACCTGAATCGGGGTAGCCCGAATGATCGAGAAAGCATGGGTAGGATCTCCGGGAACTATTCGCCAAGCACGTTTCTTTTTTGTTACCGCTCGGCGTTGTCCCTCCCTCAACGAGGTCGGACTTGCCGTCGAGGAGCCCTACCGCGATGAAGCCCTCACAGGTTGGTGGGATGTTTCGCATGAGACCTCGTTTAATAAGCTTTATCATTTTCCGCGATGACTATCGTTTTTGTGCATTCGCATCTACCGATAGGCGGTTTCGGTAGATATCCTGCACCGACATGTCGATCTTGGATTTGTAGATCTTTCCATCTCGAGTTCGGATCTCCGTCGTGTATGTGCCGGCCGGTCCGATCAACGCATACTCACCGAGATCGTTTGTGACCGTGCATGTCCTTGAGCCTCCACTTGTTTCAGTTATGCAAACTTGCGCCGATTCTACCGGACTCCCTCCTTTGAGTAGAGTGCCGCTAAGCGTCGATTCTTCGCTAAAGCCGCCTTCGGTTAGATCGCCAAAAGGAAGCGAGAATGAGAGTGCGACCTTTTCCGCTGCAATTAACCGGACGGGATAATACCTCACGTGGAGGAATCCTACGAGGCTGGCCTCGACGGAATACAACCCTTCCGGAAGTTCGGGGAGGCAAGCAGACCCACTCTTGTCCGTCTTAGCCACATAGGATTTACCTGTCATTAGGCTTCTCACGTTGAGAGAGGCCGCCGGCAGCGGGAGCCGGGCGTAATCCATGACAGTCGCGCACAAGCCGGATGCGAAAGCGGAAGCGCCCGAGAGCCAGCCAAATACGAAAGCAGCAAACATCATGCCCCGCGTCAATGGAAGCACTTCCTCTTCTCCTTTGAAATCCGGCGGGTCTCTTACGGTATCCAAATCTCGGCAGCCGATCAATTATCCAAGGGTACTTTCAGTTCTCGGTCGGAACTCGATCGACACGATCTATTACCAAGAATTCAACCGGACGTTTTGCGCCCTTGAGTTTCAGCCCGAGCTGCGTTTGCATCGCCACAAAAATGGAGACATCCTCATTCCTACTCTGCGGACGCGAGGAGACTCACTCGCAGTTTCCGCTTGGCCCCGAGGATTCGGCTGGGCGAACATGAGCTTGAAGTCATACCGGCCGTCAAGGCCCGTTTCATCCACGACCGGTGTTTCAATTCCAGAAGAAATCCGCGGTAACACATCAGCAAACTCTGCCATCGTCCGCTTTGTGCAGGTCAGAGGATGAGTGCCGAAGCAGCGGGATCTCACACTAGAATCCTCGCTGGACCTCGTGAGCTTGGGCCCACCTTTTGCTATCGTCAGCACAAGCACCCGCGTCTGCCTCTTCTGCCGATGCACGGCCAGTTTTAAGCATTCCGAGAGCAAGCGCTGGAGCATTACCCGTGACATATGTTCCGAGGCATTCGGGTCCGCTTTCGCCTCCACATCGAAGCGATCCACATCTACCCAACTTGGTCCTCCTGTGACAAGATCAACTCTTATCTCGTATGCAGCCGCAATGAGATGCTTCAGGGTCGCAGCACGGATCGTCAGCCGTCCATGCTCGATGCTCCCGGACTCGGGCTCTGAGGAGTGATTCACCTTTAAGGTCGCGACCTCAAATCTAGTCTCTGGAGGCACGGACTGTCCCCATACGACGGTCCACATCACCGAGAGGAGTATTCCTCTCAACAGTGTCATACGTATCCAGCCTGTCGCTCGCACACCTCATAATTTCGTCATCCGACTTACAAATGACTGTGCTGTAACGATACTAAATCCTGTAGAAGATCGCCACGGCGGACTAGGGCTCGATCTCGGTACTTACCCACGCGCCGCCGCTCTCGATCACGCGACATCTGCCGAAATCACTTTCCAGCTTCCGGCTTTGCATACCACGGCCGCCTGACGACGGCTGGACCCGCTCGATAGCGGGTCCGCGGCTTGGAAAAGCCGCCCCACCTCGACGGCATCCGGCGACACACACGCTTTCTCTCTTGATTTTCCCCTTTTCTTCGCCAACAATAGAATCAGGGAGCAATATGGCACTCACTAAGCGGCAGAAACAGGTGCTCGATTTTATTGCCGGGTTTCAGGATGAAAACGGGTATTGCCCCAGCTACGAGGAGATCGCTCATGGGCTCGACCTGGCTTCATTGGCTACTGTCCACAAACACATCTCCGCGCTCACGGCCAAAAATTATCTGAAGCGCGGGTTTAACCAGAGCCGGTCTCTCGAATTGGCGCCGAAGTATCTGCAGGAACATCGGCGGGCACGCCCGGCGCCCGCTGAGATTCCCTTGCTGGGACGCATCGCGGCGGGCGCGCCCGTTGAAGCACTCGAACAAGGCGAGACCTTGAGTTTCGCGGATTTCGCCGGCCACGGGAATACGTTCGCTCTACGGGTCAGCGGCAATTCGATGATCGATGACCATATTTGCGACGGCGATCTGATCCTGATCGAAAAGGTGGCCGAGGCACACGACGGCGACATCGTGGTCGCCCTGGTGGCGGGACACGAAACTACGCTGAAACGGTTCTACCGGGAACCCGGGGAAATGATTCGATTGCAGCCGGCCAATGCCACGTTGAAGCCAATCGTGGTTCCCGCCCGCGATCTTCGAATTCAGGGGCGGCTGCTGGCGGTATTGCGGAAATACAAGTGATCAAAGACTACGCGGTGGCAACAGTGGCACGGCTGCGGAGTTCGCGCTCGGCGCGGAGCCAGTCTTCTTCGGAGGAACCACCCTGGCAACCACGCTCTTCCCAATACAAATAGGCCAAGCGGGCAATTTCTTCTTGGCTCGGCGCAGACACGATAGTGGCTTGAGCCACCGGCGCGGCTATAGCCTGCGAGGTTTCGGCTGTTACGGTGGAGTGTTTGGCGCGTTTTACAGGCGTGGCGCGACGGGCCCGCGGTGCGGCGCCGCCGGGCACTGCCAGATCGTTCTCGTTCGTACGCTTTCGGGTCATGATAAGTCGGATCTTTCTCCCAATTAATTGATTCTTTTTTATTTTAAGCGATTTGCCGATTCCGCCGCTGTCTTGGCCTGGGATGTCCGGCTGCGGCCGTGCGTTTTCGGACTGTTTTTCCGGGTAGTGTATAGTTGAGGTAACTTGCGCTTACTACTGGCCATTTGGGCAATGGGGCTTCTAGTCCCGGCCCAGGCGCCGGCGGCGCCGAAGATCATCACGGTCGAAGTGGATGGCGTGATCCACCCCGTCACCACGGAGATTGTGGGCAGCGCGATCGAGCGCGCCACGCGGGAAAACGCGGCTCTGGTGATCGTTCATCTCAACACGCCGGGCGGCTTGATGGATGCGATGCGCGGCACCATCGAAAAGATTGTGGCCTCTCCGGTTCCCGTAGTCACGTACGTATCACCGAGCGGAGGGCGCGCGGCGTCGGCGGGATTCTTTATCCTCGAATCGGGCGACGTCGCAGCCATGGCGCCGGGAACCAACACGGGCGCGGCTCACCCGGTGTTGGTTTCGGGCACGATGGATGCCGTCATGAAAGAGAAGGTGGAAAATGACGCAGCCGCCTATCTTCGCAGCATCTGCGCCAAGCGCGGCCACAACAGCGCCCTGGCCGAGACGGCCGTGCGCCAGAGCAAATCGTTCACCGAACGCGAGGCGCTTGACCAGCATCTCATCGACCTGATTGCGCCCGATGACCGGCAGCTTCTGGCATCGCTCGACGGGCGTGAAATCACGCGCTTCGACGGACGAAAGCAGACGCTTCATCTGACGGGCGCCGTAATCGAAACCTACGAGGAGTCGTGGCGGCAGAGAATTATTTCCGCCGTCGCCGACCCGAACATCGCACTGGTGCTGCTGGTGATCGGCGCGCTCGGAATCTACGTCGAATTCACTTCACCGGGACTGATTGCGCCTGGCGTGCTCGGCGCGATTCTGGTGTTGCTCGGGCTTTCGGCCATTTCGGTGCTGCCGATCAACTGGCTCGGGGTGGCGCTGCTGTTGCTTGCTCTCGCGCTGTTCGTGCTGGAGGCCAAGTTCACATCGCACGGGGTCCTCGCGCTAGGTGGAACCGTTTCGATGGTATTGGGCGCGGTGATGCTCATCGATAGCCCATTACCTGAAATGCGAGTGCATTTGAGCACCGCCATTGCCCTGGCTCTGCCGTTTGCCGCCATTACGGTGCTACTGTTGTCGCTCGCCATGCGGTCGCGGTCTGCCAAAGTAGAGACCGGCGTGGAAGGCCTGGTGGGCGAAGTTGGTTCGGCATTGACGGAACTCGCACCCACCGGGAAGGTATTCGTGCACGGAGAATATTGGGACGCCGTATCGCCGCGGCATGTACAGGCAGGCTCGCGTGTGCGGGTAACGGCGATCCAGAGATTGAAGCTCACTGTAGAACCGATGGAAGACCGGAGTGGAGGCTGAGATGAGCAACATCGCGGTTGTTTTCGTGATCATAGTCGCAATTTATTTGTTGAGTTCGATCAAAATTCTGCGGGAGTATGAGCGCGGCGTGATTTTCCGCCTGGGGCGCCTGCTGTCGCAGCCGAAAGGGCCGGGCATTGTGCTGGTGTTTGCTCCGCTCGACCGCATTGTGCGCGTCTCACTGCGCATCGATACCCTCGAAGTGCCGGGTCAGGATGTAGTCACCCGGGACAACGTCACGGTGAAGGTCAATGCAGTCGTATATTTCCGTGTGCTCGATCCGAACCTGGCGGTTGTGGAGGTTTCGAATTTTCTGTACGCTACGTCGCAACTGGCGCAGACGACACTACGCAGTGTTCTCGGCGAAGTAGAACTGGACGAGTTGCTGGGCCAACGCGAAAAACTTAATGTGCGTCTGCAATCGATTCTTGACCAGCACACCGGCACCTGGGGCGTCAAAGTGACCATGGTCGAAGTGAAGCAGGTGGATCTGGCCGAGCAGATGATCCGAGCCATTGCGCGGCAGGCGGAGGCCGAGCGCGAGCGGCGCGCCAAGATCATCCATGCCGAGGGCGAGTATTCGGCAGCGGAGAAGCTGGCCATGGCCGCCTCCGTGATCCAGGAGCAACCGGCGGCGATTCAGCTTCGGTACTTGCAGACGCTGGTGGAGATTGGCGCGGAGAAAAATACCACCGTCGTTTTCCCTCTGCCGCTCGATATAATTGCATCGTTAGGGCGGGCGTTAGACCACTATGCAACCGGAAAAGCGCCGGGCGGGGCCAACCCATAAAACATGAAGAACAACGATACTGGCGGATTTGAATTGGTGCTGGGCAACCGGCAACTGTTGAGCGGCTTTTTCATCGTCGCGCTGCTGTTCGGGGTAGCCTTCGCCATGGGATACATCGTGGGACGAAACTCGTCGCCCACTTCCAGAACGCAGACGGCTGGGAATACAGTGATCACGCCCGCAGATGCGCGGCCGCAGCCGGCTGAGGCAGCGGCGCCCCCGGCGCAACAGCCGGACAACCCGCCAGCCGTGGCAACGGCGTCCACCGATGCGGCGACGCAACAGCCGGCCGCAACCGATCAGCCGTCCACGCAGCCGGCCCAGGAACTCGGCGAACAGGCCACGGCAACGCCGGCTTCGACAGCCGCGCAGGCTCCGGCGGATCAGGATGCCGGGCATTACTGGCAAGTCATGGCGGTCTCGGCGCCTGAAGCCGGCGTGGTTTTGAAGACTCTCAAGGACAAGGGTTTTCCCGCGTTCCTGCAGCCCGGCCCCAAAAATCTGGTGCGCGTGTTGGTGGGGCCGTACAATGACACGGCCGCGCTCGGGCGCGCGAAGTCAGACCTCGAAAACGCAGGGTTTCAACCGATCCGGAAGTAGAGTGGGCGATTCACTGGTACAGATCGGGCCGGCGGGAAGGCCCCGCCTTCCGGAGTGGGCGCGCAAGAGCCGCACTCATTTCGAATCGCTCCACAGGCTCAAGAGCGGCTTGCGGCAGCTCAACCTGCATACGGTTTGCGAATCCGCGCGCTGCCCCAACATTCACGAATGCTTTCACCGCGGCTCGGCTACGTTCATGATTCTGGGCGGGCGATGCACGCGCGGCTGCGGTTTCTGCTCGGTGCCCAAGGGTAATCCGGCGAAACACGACATGCGGCTTGACCCTACCGAACCAGCGAACGTCGCGCGTATGGCGGCTGAGATGAACCTGCGCTATGTCGTGATCACCAGCGTGAACCGCGATGACCTGCCGGACGGCGGTTCCTACCATTTCGCCGAGACGGTGCGCCAGGTGCGCGCCGCTCTTCCGGAGGCGCGAGTGGAAGTGCTGACGCCTGATTTCTGCGGCGATCTCGAGGCCGTCGCGCGCGTGCTGGATACCGCGCCGCATGTGTTTAATCACAATATGGAAACTGTGCCGCGGCTCTACCGGCGCGTGCGGCCTCAGGCCGATTACCGGCAATCGCTCCGGGTGCTGTCATTCGCGCGGCAGTACGCCGCGAATGCGTTGACCAAATCGGGCTTCATGGTCGGCTTGGGCGAAACCGAAAGCGAAGTGCACGCCTTGCTGCGCGATTTACGGGATTCCGGAACCGACGTGGCTACCATTGGACAATATCTGCAGCCGACGCGGCGCAACCTGCCCGTAGCCGCTTACATTGCTCCGGTGCAATTTGATGCCTACCGCGACTATGGTCTGTCTCTTGGGTTCAAAATGGTGTTCAGCGGACCCCTGGTGCGCAGTTCCTACATGGCGGACCACGTAAGCGACGAGGCGCGGCGGGCGCCGTGCTGAACTCGCTGCTGGCGGTAGCTTCGGCAGCGCTTCTCCTTCTCGCCTTCCCCAAATTTAACTTGGCGTGGCTCGCGCCGGTAGCCTTGGCGCCAATGTTGATTGCGCTCGCCCGCGAACCGCGTCCCCTGCGCCGTTTCCTGTTGGGATGGGTCTCGGGCGTGGTGTATTGGTTCGGCATCTGCTATTGGATCGAAACCGTGCTGCAGAATTATGGCGGTTTGGGTCCGGCCGCCTCGTGGGCGTCGTTTATGCTGTTTTGCGTGACGAAGGCGCTCCACATGGGATTCTTCGCGCTGCTAGCCGGAATCCTGATGCGCCGCTGGTGGGCCATTCCCGCGGTCTCGGCTCTCTGGGTGGCAGTGGAAGTGACTCACGGGTCGCTCGGCTTCGCGTGGCTGGCGCTCGGCAATGCGGGCATCAACATGGCGGTTCCCATGCGCCTGGCGCCGTTCACGGGCGTCTACGGTCTGTCATTCGTCTTCACGATGACGGCTACGGCGCTCGCTCTCGTGGTGTTGCGGCGTCCCCGGTTGGAACTGGCATGGCTCGCGGTGCTGCCTCTTCTCTATGCCTTTCCGTCGATGCCTGCCGCGCAGCCCGGCCGCGAGACCGCGCTGTTGGTACAGCCAAACATTTCGGAGACCGAAGACTGGACGGTTGATTCAATTGACCAGATGCAGCGCAACCTGGTCAGCACGAGCCTGCGTGGCGTGCCGACAGCGAAGGGCGCGCCGCCATCGATCGTTGTGTGGCCGGAAGTGCCGGCGCCGCTCTACTATTTCGATGACCAGCACTTCCAAGCCTATGTCAACGGGCTTGCGCGCGCGGCGCGCGCCTATCTGCTGATCGGTACAGTGGCACGCACGCCGGAAGGAGCACCGCTCAACTCCGCCGCCCTGATTTCGCCGGACGGTCGCCCGGTTAGCCGCTATGACAAAGTGAACCTGGTGCCCTTTGGCGAATTTGTGCCGTGGCCCTTCGGATTCGTCAACAAGATTTCGAGCGAAGCCGGCGACTTTGTGGCTGGGACACGCGTCGTCGTTTCGCCAGTGGGTGACCATCAGATCGGAGCATTCATTTGCTATGAATCGGTCTTTCCGAATTTCGTGCGGAAATTTGTAGCCGGGGGCGCGGAAGTCCTTTTCAACATTTCCAACGATGGTTATTTCGGCAAGAGCGCGGCGCGCGAGCAGCATTTGGAAATCGTACGCATGCGCGCAGCCGAAAACCGCCGCTGGATCCTGCGCGCCACAAACGACGGCATCACCGCCACCATCGATTCGGCGGGCCGGCTCCGCGGAACACTGCCGCTCTATGTAGAAGCAACTTCTTACACCGGATTCGACTACATTTCGCAGCAGACCGTCTACACGCGCTATGGAGATTGGTTCCCACTGCTATGCGCCATACTCACCGCCGGCTTTCTGGTGGTAGCGTTGGTGGCGAAGCCCGCTGGCATTCTCAAGTAAGTGCCGGCGATTCACCGCCGTTTCAACACTTTTTCTATCTTTGAAATGAGGATCTTACTGCCGGAGTGCCGTGGAAACCGGCTAGTCAGTGCTTACGCTGAAGGTGAGGAGCGTCCGTTCGGACGGCATGCGCCGAATCGAGGGCGGGCGCTTTCCGTTTCAAAAGGAGACGACCAATGGATTCCAATATCATCCTTCAGCCCGATGCTTCTATGACTACGCTGGCGGCGGCTCAGGCCAACGTGCTCGCCGGCACTACACGGGAAGTTGGACTGCTGAATGACAACCTGAAGACACAATACTTGAATGGCTTCAATAACTGGGCAGAGAATGTCCTGATTGGGCGCGTGGAAAACACCAATCCGCCGCAGCCACCGAATGCGTATACGGTGGAAGTGGGCGCTGATGGATGGGCTTATCCAGCGCAGGGAACAACGCCGATTTGTCCCATGCCGCCCATTCCGCAGGTTCCCCCGCCCTACACGCCGCCCGTTCTGCCGCAACCGGCTAACGTCCGCAATGTGCAGCCCGGCGATACCATGCCGGTTGGGTTCGTGCTGACCGCCGACGACGGCAGCCAATGGCAGAAACAGGCCAGCCCAACACCGTTTGGCGTAGCTTACTATTATGCGCGCGTGTCCTGAAAAAGATCGGCTCTACTCGATGTTGATTTGAATCGGAAGACTCTGGTTGAGTTGAACAACCAGAATATTGAGCTTTCCGGGCTTGGCGTCCTCGCCGGCCCGGAGCGTTAACACCGCTTTGCCCCCCGCCTTGACGTCCGCCTGGTCCAGACTGGCGGTCACACCAGCAAGCTTGCCATCCACTGCCAGAGTCATCGTTCCGGATGAGTGGTTACTAATCGTAATCTCTCCCGATTCCCCCGGCTTCAAGCTCACCGACTCAGGGCTCGCGACCACTTGCGTGCGCACCTGGTTCAATAATTCACTCGGGTCCGGGATGACGGGCGCCGGTCCCGAAGCGGAGCCGGCATTGGCCGCGTTCTCCGGCCTGGTGCCAAAAGGAGTCTCCCGGAGCGTCTTCTGGTCAACGTACCAATACCACTTTCCGTCCACCAGCTTCCACGTGCTCGGGGTCGGAATCTTGACCGGCTTGCCGGCGAAGCCTGGAAACATGACATATTGCTCGCAGAGAATCGTCGCTTTGGCGCGCGTAAAATCGTCTGAATACTGGATGTGGGAAATGGAAAAGCTCAGGTATTTCGGCTTGTCGTGGTCGTAGAAGAATTCCTTGGTGTCTTCGGCAACCAGGGCTTCGGCCTTTCGAAATTCACCCGTGACGTGATCCTGGTAAAATTCATTGATGCGGGCCCGCAAAGCCTGGTCCACATCGGCCGGTGGCTTATTGAATAAATCTGCCGGCGTCTGCGCCAGAGCGGTGGCCGCCCATAATGCGAAAACGAAAAACCGCATCATTCTTCATATTGTAATTCAGCGTCCGCGGCGCCCCGGCGGGAAGGGCGGGCGCGCGTTGATCACCGGAATGAGGCAAGTCTGGTCTTCGGGCTGTTGGCGCCGGCCGGTGCGGGCGGCCAGTTCGCGATTGAGCGAGAGGATGAACTCCTGAATCTGCGCCTGCATTTCATCCATCTTCTCGCGCATGTTGAAGATGATCTCGACGCCGGCCAAGTTCACGCCCAAGTCGCGCGTGAGGTGGAGAATCACCTCCAGGCGCTCCAAATCCTCGTCCGTGTAGAGGCGCGTATTTCCCTCGCTGCGGGAAGGCTTGAGCAGGCCTTCCCGCTCGTAGAGCCGTAGCGTCTGCGGATGAATTCCGTATTGTTCCGCCACCGCGGAAATCATGTATGCCGCTTTGGATCTCCCCTTTGCCATTCGCGACCTCTCTTCAATTACACCTTCGACCACATCTCGGCGCGCGGGTCCTCCGGATGCAGGTTCGACAGTTCGCGTAGCAGTTCCCGGGTGCGCTCATCGCGCGGCGCCGGAGCTTCGATCTTGACCGCGACAATCTGATCGCCCCGCTGATTCGTGCGGGAGTTCATCACGCCCTTTTCCCGCATTCGAAAACGCTGGCCGCTATGCGTACCCTGCGGAATCTTGAGAAGCGTGCGGCCGTCGATGGTCGGAACTTCAATCTTCGCGCCAAGAGCCGCTTCCCACACACTGACCGGTACCTCGATTTCGATATTATCGCCCTCGCGATGAAAGAACGGATGCTCCTCCACCTTGGTCGTGATATAAAGATCGCCCGACGGCGCGCCCATGGTACCGGCGTTTCCTTTCCCTGGCACGCGCAGGCGGCTGCCGTTGCGGGCTCCCGGAGGAATACGCACCTCAACAGTCTCCGTCCGCGTGACGCGCCCATCACCGCCGCATTCGGGGCAGGCGTTTCGCAGTTTTCCGCTGCCGCCGCAACGCGGGCAGGTCAGGTTGAACTTCATTGCGCCAGCCATCTGCGAGACGTTGCCGGTGCCCTTGCACTGCGGGCACGTTACTTCGCCCGTACCGGTGGAACCCGAACCATGGCAGGTGCCGCAAACGTCGTAACGCGTGATGCTCAGCCGCGCCTGCGTGCCTTTGATGGCCTGCCAGAAATCGATATCCATGACGTATTCCAGGTCGCTGCCACGCTCGGGTTCCGCCTGCTGTGCGCCGCCCTGGCCGCCAAAGTACTGAGAGAAGATATCGCGGAAGCCGCCGCTACCGCTGCCCGATGTCTTACGCCGCCCATGCGACCCGGCTTCGGCGCCCGCTCCCGCAAAAAAGTCGGAAAAGTCGAAGCCGCTGAAGTCCATGCCCGGCTGTCTTTCGCCTGCTGCGCCCGGACCGGCGCCCGCAAAGCCGTTCTCTGAATAAAAACCGTGCTGATCATACATCTGGCGCTTCTTGGAGTCGCTGAGAACGCCGTAGGCTTCCTGCACCTGCTTGAATCGATCTTCGGCAGACTTGTCGCCCGGATTCAGATCCGGGTGGTATTTACGCGCCAGCTTCCGATACGACTTACGAATTTCGTCCGCGGATGCCTTCTTGGGCACGCCCAGCGTCTCGTAATAATCGTGTTTCGGGGACATAGAGAAACCCAATCCGGAGGAGCCGGAAGAATCTCACGCCCTCCAGCTTTGAGATCCTACCGGCTCCGCCTACACTGCTTCTGCCGAATTACTTGTTCTTGTCATCCACATCTACAAATTCGGCGTCGACCACATCATCTTTTCCCTTGCCCTTTCCCTGGTCGCCCGGGCCGCCATCGCCCGAAGTGCCCGGACCGCCTGGTCCCGCGGAACCGCCCGGCTGTTGCGCAGTGGATTTATACATGGCCTCGGCCAGTTTATGGCTGGCCGTGGTGAGGCGATCCACCGCCGAATTAATGCGCTCCGGGTCGTTCTCGGCCATGGCCTTCTTCGTCTCTTCGAGCGCGGCGTCAATCTCCTGCGCTTCGGCGTCGCTGACCTTGGAACGATGCTCCTTCAGCGTCTTTTCCACGTTGTATACCATGGCGTCGGCGCGGTTGCGAGCCTCAATCGTGTCGCGCTGTTTGCGGTCATCCGCCGAATGCGATTCGGCATCTTTCGCCATCTTCTCGACCTCATCCTTCGACAGGCCAGAAGAAGACGTGATGGTGATCTTTTGTTCGTTGTTGGTCGCGCGATCTTTTGCCGTGACATTCAGGATGCCGTTGGCGTCGATATCGAACGTCACTTCAATCTGCGGCACACCGCGAGGAGCCGGCGGAATGTTGCCGAGTTGGAACACACCCAGCAGCCGGTTGTCCCGAGCCATCGCGCGCTCACCCTGGTAGACCTTAATCTCGACTGAGGACTGATTATCGCCGGCCGTAGAGAAGACTTCGCTCTTGCGAGTCGGAATCGTAGTGTTGCGTTCGATCAACTTGGTGAATACGCCGCCCAGCGTTTCGATACCGAGCGAGAGCGGGGTCACGTCGAGCAGCAGCACGTCTTTGACTTCGCCACCCAGCACGCCGCCCTGCACCGCGGCTCCCACTGCCACGACCTCATCCGGATTCACGCCCTTGTGCGACTCGCGGCCGAACAGATCGCGAACCAGCGCCTGAATGCGCGGCATACGAGTCTGCCCGCCCACCAACACAACTTCATCGATCTGCTGCGGCGTCACGTTGGCGTCCGCCATGGCCTGCTTGCAGGGGCCGACCGAGCGCTGCAGAATGTCTTCCACCATCTGCTCAAAGCGGGCCCGCGTCAACTTCATCTGCAGGTGCTTGGGACCGGTGGCATCCGCCGTGATGAACGGAAGGTTGATTTCGGTCTCCAGCAGAGTCGACAGCTCCATCTTGGCTTTCTCCGCGCCTTCCTTCAAACGCTGAAGCGCCATCTGGTCGCGCGAGAGATCAATGCCGTTTTCTTTCTTGAACTCGCCCACGATCCAGTCAATGATGCGCTGGTCGATGTTGTCGCCGCCCAGGTGGGTATCGCCGTTGGTCGACTTCACTTCGACGACGCCATCGCCCACTTCGAGGATCGAAATATCGAACGTACCGCCACCGAAGTCGTAGACAGCAATGGTCTCGTTCTTCTTCTTATCAAGCCCGTAGGCCAGCGCGGCCGCGGTCGGCTCGTTGATGATTCGCATCACATCCAGGCCCGCGATCTTGCCCGCGTCCTTGGTCGCCTGGCGCTGCGCATCATTAAAATAAGCCGGAACCGTAATCACCGCCTGCGTGACTTTCTCGCCCAGATAGGATTCGGCCGCCTCTTTCAACTTGGTGAGGATCATGGCCGAAATCTCGGGTGGCGAATACTTCTTGCCTCCGATGTCCACACGAGCATCGCCGTTGTCACCGCGGACTACCTTATAGGGCACCATCTTCATTTCTTCGGTGACTTCATCGTACCGGCGCCCCATAAAACGCTTGATGGAGAAGACAGTATTCTCCGGGTTGGTGATCGCCTGACGTTTGGCCACCTGGCCCACCAGACGCTCTCCACTCTTTGCGAAGGCCACGACCGACGGAGTGGTGCGAGCACCTTCCTGATTTGCGATAACCGTGGGCTGACCTGCCTCCATGACCGCCACGACGGAGTTCGTTGTTCCCAGGTCAATGCCGATAATCTTTCCCATAATGCTTGCTAGCCTCCCGTTCCACGTTTGTTATTTTTATAAGGGCCATCCGCCGTGTCCGGCGGCTTAGTACAAGCCTATTATCAAACTTTAGTGCCTCATTGTCAACTTTAGGGGGAAGGTGACGCGCGATTTTTGCTTTGTCGCATACAAATACAAGAAAAAAAATGGCAAATCGTCAACCGCCCTCGCACAGCCAACCCCCGCCACCGCCCCCTCTGCCTGAGCACTTGCCACTCCACTAGCTCTCCTGTCACGTTCCAGACAAGGCAGCGTTCCCTGCCGTGCTCCATCGCCCCAGGCAACCCGGGGGCGGGATGATGCGTGGTGTATCCTGATGTTGCCCAAGAGACGTGCGGGAATTGAGGCTGAGGAGTCGAGAAGAATGATCGCTGCTGTGAATCCTTCGACCGGAGAAACTGTCCGGACGTTTGAACCCTTGAGCCAAGCAAGTCTGGAGGAGCGGATCGCACGCGCAGCCGCTGCCTCCGAAAGCTATCGATGCACGTCCTTTGCGGATCGGGCCCAATGGATGACGCGCGCGGCCGAAATCCTGGAGGCTGAGAAGGAAGCGTTTGGCCGCATGATGACGCTTGGGATGGGCAAGCCAATCCAAGCCGCCCGGGACGAAGCGGCCAAGTGCGCCTGGGGCTGCCGCTATTATGCCGAAAACGCCGAGCGGCTGCTGGCCGACGAGACCGTGGACATAGGCGCTTCCGCCAGCTTTATTCGCTACCAGCCGCTGGGCATTGTGCTAGCGGTGATGCCCTGGAACTTTCCGTTCTGGCAGGTCTTCCGGTTCCTTGCTCCGGCTTTGATGGCGGGTAATGTGGGCTTGCTCAAACACGCATCCAACGTGCCGCAGTGCGCCTTAGCGATTGAAGACATTGTGCAGCGCGCGGGCTTTCCGGCGGATGTTTTCCAGGCGCTCATGATCGGTTCCGATCAGGTGGCTCAGGTCATCGACGACGCCCGCGTGAAAGCCGTGACGTTGACCGGCAGTGAACCGGCGGGCCGTCAGGTGGCGGCCAGAGCCGGCGGCAAGATCAAGAAAACAGTCCTGGAACTGGGCGGCAGCGACCCATTCGTGGTTATGCCGAGCGCGAACCTGGATCAGGCTGTACGCACGGCGGTGCAGGCGCGCGTCATCAACAACGGGCAGTCATGCATCGCCGCCAAGCGGTTTATCGTGGACCACCGCATTGCCGACGAATTCGAGCGCCGCTTCGTGGCTGCGATGGAGGCAGTCACGGTCGGCGACCCTCTGGATGAAGCTACGCAAGTGGGACCGCTCGCCACAGCCGCCATTGTGGCGGATCTCGATCACCAGGTGGAGCGAACGGTGGCCATGGGAGCGCGCGTACTGACGGGTGGCCATCGCCTGGACCGGCCGGGCAACTACTACGCACCCACCGTGCTGGCGGATGTTCCCCCTGGATCTCCGGCTTACCAGGACGAACTGTTCGGCCCGGTAGCGGCGCTGATGCGCGTCGACGGGCTGGAAGAAGCACTCCGCTTGGCGAATGATACGACATTCGGTCTGGGCGCCAGCGCGTGGACGAATGACGCGGACGAACAGCGCGAGTGCATTGACAGACTCGAGGCGGGACTGGTGTTTCTGAACGGCATGGTGGCCTCCGACCCGCGGCTGCCGTTCGGGGGGATCAAGAACTCCGGCTACGGGCGGGAGTTGGGTGCGTACGGAATCCGTGAATTCGTCAATGTGAAGACGGTCGTGGTGAAGTAAGGCGCTGCGCGCCGGCAACCGGCGAGTATTTCAGCTCGCGATCACTAGCGCGCCGTTGAGAACGCGACGGCGTTGGAAATCCGCGGCGCGCCTGTCGTGAATCAGTGCTACGGATGCCCGGTCTTGAATGCCTGGGCTTGGCGCTGCTGCATCTCCTCAGGCGTCAATTCTTCCTTATGCGTGGCGATGGCCCAGACGAAGCCAAATGGGTCGCGCACGTGGCCATAACGGTCGCCCCAGAACTGGTCGGCGAGAGGCATAACGACTTCGCAGCCAGCCGCTGTCGCTTGCGCAAACGCTTTATCGGCATCGGCAACGTAGAGGTGCAGGACTAAGGGCAGCCGGCCGTGGGCTAGCGGCGGCAATCCAAACTCGGTAGCAAAATCATCCGCGAACATGAGCACCGAATCGCCAATGCGCACGGAGGCGTGCATCAGTTTCCCGCCCGGACCTGGTGAGCGTCCGAGTTCGACTGCACCAAAAGCACGTTTCAGAAAGTCGATATAGGAACTGGCCCCGTTGACCGCCAGATGCGGCGTCAACGAGTGAAAACCCGGAGGAATGGGATCAATGGGTTTGGGCATGGGGAGAGGATAGCAAGCACACGCCCGTGCTTCCAGACGATTGCTGCCGCCAAGGTCTGGAATCCCACATGTTTTGGTTCTGCAACATCTGCGTTGTTTTCCCGCCGCTCTCTTACGCGGGCCAATTCCGCGGGGACTTTCCCGGAGTCGTTCTCTACGGTGCGCCGTATTTACGGGCCAGCAGCCAAAAACTGCCTGCCGGCGGCGGGGCCATTGAGCACGGCGGCGTGCTCCATGACGCGGCGCGCGTACTCCGCAACCGTCGCTACACCCTCAGCATACTTCGGGTTCGGATTCCGGATGCCACCGTTATATGCTCCGACCGCTTTTGCTACATCGCCACCGCAGCGGTCCAGGAGATCCCGGAATAAGAGGCCGGCATAAGTAGTCAGAACTTCCGGGTTGATGTGCGTGAAATCCAATTCCTTCGGAGGACGGAGGCGCTCCGGCAGAAGTGAGTAGTCGCGCGTATCCTTCAGATACAGCTTGTGCGCGTAGCGAAGTGTTTCACGCGTGATTTGCCACACACCCAGAGAAGAGTTCACTACCAACACTCTGCCACGGCGGCGTTTAAGAACTACATCACCCGGCTGGGCGCGCCTTTTCCATATCGCGTGCTGCAAATCGCCTTCGACGTTCATGTAATTGTTTTCCATCGCGCCGATGCCGAGAAAAAAGTCGAGCGGCAGCGAATAGAAGTCGGCGACCGAAACGATATCTTCGGCCAGTTGATGCGCCTCATCCGAGGTCAACGGCTCAGGCGCAGTCTCGGATTTGCTTCGCGTGCGTTTGTCAGTGAGAGATTTGAAGCGAACGAATCGGCGGATGTAAGCAACCAATTGCGGGCGCGTCAGATCTTCCAGCTTCTCGTGCCCCGGAAGACTGTACGCAGTCAGGAACAAGTGCGTCTGATATCGAAGTCTGTCGAGAGTTCCGGTAGTTACATAACGCCAGGATGGCTCGCCGATCAGGCCTTCGGCATGGACTTCATTGAGAAGGGAAAGGGACGAAAGCAGATCGTTCGGCAGCAGCAGTTGCACCGCGTAGTGGAGTTCGCCCTCGCCAGTTTGGTAGGTCAGCAGGACCTGAGTATCTTTCAGGTCGGGCGTTGTGCCGAAGTAACTGAACATCAGGTAGGCGAAGAATTCATCGTCATAAGTGGAGATTTCGGCAACGAGAAATCTTCCAGGCAAAGTGAGGACGTCCCGGCCATCAGAGCGCTCCCAAACCGGAATCAGCAGAGTGGGCCGAACGTCCAGCCGGCGCGGCCAAAGACGATCGACGCCCACGGCCGCCAGAGCAAGAACTGCGACAACAGTCAAAGTGATCCACAACGCTCTCATCGAAAGGCGTACCTGTCTTCAATATGACAGGTATCCTTAAGATGCGGCCGGCGCACGTCTAAAATGTTATGTTGATTGCGCGTCTTAGTTGGAACTCGCCAATGGAGCTGCAACTTGCCGCTGACGGGATGCGATGCCTTCCACTGCTCCACTACTCGGCATCGAGGAAGCGGATCAGCCGTTTAATCAGCTTTTCCCGGGCCTTTGCTTCGCATTCCCAAATTATGAGGGTCTGCCAGCCAAGCTCCCGCAACTTCTGGCTATTCTCCTTATCCCGCGACTGATTGCGGGCTAGCTTCGCCTCCCAATACTCAAGGCGCGACTTGGGGATGTGGGAATCGATGCAGCCTGGATGTTGATGCCAGAAGCAGCCTCGCACTTCAACGATGCGCCTCAACCGCGGGAAAACCAAATCAGGCTTACCTGGAAGGTTGGCAACATGTAGGCGATACCGATAGCCCATGCCGTGAATCAGCCGCCTCACGATCATCTCGGGCGACGTATCCTGACTGCGGATCCGACTCATGTTCACCGAACGGCGTTCCGGAGTCAACGTATCCACGCCTCTACCTCTCGATCTCGGACGTGATCCTTGCCGCTTGAACCGGGAACTTGGACACAAGCCACTTCAGCACTGCCAATTGATCGGCGCCAGTGGCTCGGCGAACTTGAATCAGAAGCTTCTGGAGCGACGGTCGGTCCAATGTTAGGTTGCGGGCACCCTCATTGCACACCGAGCAGATTGCTCTCAGGTTGGATGGCTCATCGCCGCCGCCCATCGACTTATCGATGATGTGACCGATGTGGAGTCTTGTCTTGCGTTCGGGATTCGAGGGATGCGGTTCCCCGGCAACCGCTCCACACATCTGGCAAGTGAAGCCGTTCCGATCTAGCACGAATGCTCTTGTTTCCTTCGAGATGCTGCGTTCAAAAGCCGGGACTGGAATGGGATTCAGGAGAAGGTACTGCCCCGGTTTCAAATCACTGCGGTCATTGTGTGTGAGGATCTGATAGCCTTCTTCTGTACGAAGTTCTCGCACCCGCCGTCCCCATTCGCTTGCGTTTCCCGATGCCTTCCGCAATTCGTCTGATTCCAAGACTCGCCCAATGTTGTCAAGCAAATACGCGCGAAGCTTTGTTCTGGAGCCCTTTCTACTTTTAGAATCCATAGTGTTCGCGCAGAGTTACCCTAACACCCGAATCTTTCGTGGCGCAGTGAGACATGCCGCCAACCTCTCCGCAACGGCTCGCGCGAACGGCGGTGGAAAGGCATTTCCGACCTGACGATACGACTGCGTTTTCCCCCCGGAAAACTGCCAGTTGTCGGAAAAACCCTGGAGCCGGGCAACCATGCGAACGGTGAGCCGCGGCATTCCAACGAAGTCACGAACCGGTGCTTCGTTGGCGATGCCCAATCCATCTACGCCAAGCGCGGCCCAAGCCTTTCGCGCTCGTGTCGGCCCAAGGTCGGGGCCACCGTGCTTATGGGAACCGCCAACAATTGTGGGAGCAATTTCGTCGGCTTGTTTCGCCCACGCCGTCGCGCCCTTCCAACTGTTAGCCGACATCAAGTCGTAAAGCGTTTCCCCAACAGTCTTTGGCGGTATATCTGACGGTTCAGGCCACGAGAAGTGCTCAGTCAGGTCCTTCCGGACAGCAATGAACACCACTCTTGGCCGCAATTGCGGGACGCCAAAATCGGATGCGCTCATGAGCTTCCATCCTGGCTCGTAGCCGAGTTTTGTAAGTTCCTTCCTTACGAAACCCCGATAGTCTTCGAAGACGGCGTCCAGGAAGCCTCTGACGTTCTCAATCATCACGGCTCGCGGCCTGATTTGGTCCACCAACCGGATCATCGCGGGAAAGAGATTGCGTTCATCTCCTTTTCCAAGCTGTTTCCCTGCCACTGAGAAAGGAGGACAGGGCAAACCACCTGATACCACATCAACCCCCCTGAACGCTGCGCCGTCGAAGGTGTTCAGATCGTGCTGAACAACGTTCCATCCAGGACGGTTCAGACGGAGTGTGGCGCAAGCAACTCTATTAAGCTCAACCAGTGCAACATGCTCGACGCCAGCCTGCTCCAGTCCGATTGCTTGACCACCGGCGCCAGCGCATACTTCCAGCGTAGTGAGCCGGTTGCCACTGCGGCGGTATTCCATCCGCTCAGCCGGCGCCGTAGTCCAAGGATTCTCTGGCCCTGTAGACAACTCCGGAAACAGCAGCGCTGTACTAGGATTGCGCTTCTTCATCTTCTGTATCATCGGCTGTTCAGAAATTTATCTTACGCCTGTGGACCGAAGTCACCAAATAGCGATTATGCGTCGCGCGAATTCAGAGCACGAACTTGATCTGTAAAACGGTCGTTTCCGGGCAGGGCGGGACGTAAACACCACCCCTACGCCAGCTTGGTCTCACCCATCAGGTAGAGGTCGATTCCGCGAGCTGCTTTACGGCCTTCGGAAATTGCCCACACTACCAGGGATTGGCCGCGGCGCGTATCGCCGGCGGCGAAGACGCCGGGCACGGACGACATGTAGCTTTCGTCGGTTGCGACGTTGCCGCGCGCATCGAGCTTCACGCCGAGCTGTTCGATCATGCCGCTTTTCACGGGGCCGAGGAAGCCCATGGCGAGCAGCACCAGGTCCGCATCAAGAGAAAATTCCGTTCCAGGAATCGGCTCAAACTTGGGCGCAGCTCCGACGCGCATGGCGTGCAATTGTTTCACATTGCCATGCTCATCGCCGGTGAAGTGCGTGGTGGAAACGCTCCAGTCGCGGATGCCGCCCTCTTCGTGCGAGCTTTCGACGCGCAATTGCATGGGCCAGAGCGGCCATGGCGTCAACGGTGAGCGCGCGTCCGGCGGCTTGGGCAGCAATTCGAACTGGTGCACGGATGCTGCGCCTTGGCGGTGGCTGGTGCCCAGGCAATCGGCTCCGGTATCGCCGCCGCCGATGATGATCACGTGCTTGCCGGTGGCGAGAATCGCTTGATCGTCGGGCACCGTATCGCCTTCGCAGCGGTGGTTCTGCTGCGGCAGGAAGTCCATGGCGAAGTGAATGCCCTTCAATTCGCGGCCGGGGACCGGCAAGTTGCGCGGCTGCTCCGCGCCGCCCGCCAACAGCACGGCATCGAACTCCCGGCGCAGATCTTCGACGGGCACATTCACGCCTACATGTGAGTTCGGCCGGAAAACCACGCCTTCGGCCCGCATCTGCTCCATACGCCGGTCGATGGTGTGCTTTTCCATCTTGAAATTGGGAATGCCGTAGCGCAGCAGGCCGCCGATGCGGTCGCTCTTTTCAAATACGGTGACCTGATGGCCCGCGCGCGCCAACTGCTGTGCTGCGGCCAGACCGGCAGGGCCGGAACCGACGATGGCCACGCGCTTACCGGTGAGCGACTGCGGCGGTTCGGGCTTGATGAAGCCCTCCTCCCAAGCGCGTTCGACGATCGATTTTTCAATCAGCTTGATCGAGACCGGTGGTTCGTTGATGCCCAGCACGCAGGCAGCTTCGCAAGGAGCCGGGCAGATGCGGCCCGTGAATTCGGGGAAGTTGTTAGTGGCATGTAGCTGGCGAATGGCTTCTTTCCAGCGGCCGCGGTAGACCAAGTCGTTCCAATCGGGAATCAGGTTATTGACCGGACAGCCAGTATGGCAAAAAGGCAAGCCGCAATCCATGCAGCGAGCGCCTTGCGTCCGCACCTTGTCTTCGGCGAAGGGCAGATAGATTTCGAACCAATCACCGATGCGTTCTGTGGCGGGACGGCGGGGAGCTACCTCCCGCGTGTATTCCATGAATCCAGTGATTTTGCCCATTTGTCGGTCTCTCAATGCCTCGGTCTAACAATGCTTCGGTCTAATGATGCTTCGCTTTCTCAATGCCGTTGCCGCCGGCAGCTCATTGAACCCCCGGCGCGGAACTGGACCAGCTACGCCGTAGCCTGCCGCGCCTCCGTGGGAATGCGTTCCACCGGAGGCGGCGCGACTACACTCGCCGCGCGCGGAATGCCGAGCACGCGCTTGTACTCGTGCGGGAATACCTTGATGAACCGCGGCTGCATCTCACTCCAGTTTTCGAGAATCCACTGGCCGCGCGGACTGCCGGTGAGAGACACGTGCCGCGCGATCAGCGAATAGAGCAGTTGGACATCCTCTTCCTTCTCGAGCGGCTCCAGATCGACGCCTGCAAGATTGCAGCGCTTCTCAGCGAAGTCGCCCTTCTCATCGAGCACATATGCAATACCGCCGCTCATGCCGGCAGCGAAATTGCGCCCCGTCTTGCCAAGCACCGCCACCAGTCCATTGGTCATGTACTCGCAGCCATGGTCTCCCAAGCCTTCCACCACAGCGGTAGCGCCTGAGTTGCGCACGGCGAAACGCTCGCCGGCTACGCCGTTGAAGTACGCTTCTCCGCTGGTGGCGCCGTAAAGCACCACGTTGCCGATCAGGATATTCTCTTCCGGCAGGAAGTTGGAGTTACGCGGCGGATAAACGATCAGCCGGCCTCCGGAGAGACCCTTGCCCACGTAGTCATTAGCGTCGCCTTCCAGTTCGAGCGTCACTCCCTTGGCGAGGAAAGCGCCGAAGCTCTGCCCGGCCGAGCCAGTGAAGCGGAATTGAATGGTGTCATCCGGAAGACCGGCAGAACCGTAGCGGCGCGCGATCTCGCCGGAGAGCATGGCGCCCACCGTGCGATGCACGTTGCGGATGGGCAGCCGGAACTCGACAGGCGTGCCGCTTTCCAGAGCCTCGCGAGCGTGGTCGATGAGTTTGTAATCGAGCGCCTGGCTCAGGCCATGGTCCTGCGGCTGCACGCAACGGCGCGCCACGCGGCTCGGCACGCGCGGATTGTACAAAATGCTGGAAAGGTCGATGCCCTTGGCCTTCCAGTGCTCAATAGCCTTGCGGGCATCGAGCATGTCCACGCGGCCCACCATTTCGTCGAAGGTGCGGAAGCCCATTTGCGCCATGTACTGGCGGACCTGCTCGGCGATAAAGAAGAAGAAGTTGATGACGTCCTCAGGCTTGCCCTGGAACTTGGCGCGCAGCACCGGGTCCTGCGTGGCAATGCCCACCGGACAGGTATTCAGGTGGCACTTGCGCATCATGATGCAGCCTATGGCGATGAGCGGCATAGTGGAGAAGCCGAATTCCTCGGCGCCCAGCAGCGCGGCGATGGTGACGTCGCGGCCCGTTTGCAGCTTGCCATCGGTCTGTACGCGAATGCGACCGCGTAGATCGTTCATGACCAGCACCTGCTGCGTCTCGGCGAGACCGAGTTCCCACGGAATGCCGGCGTGGCGGATGGAACTGAGCGGAGACGCGCCCGTGCCTCCGGTGTCGCCTGAAATCAGGACTACATCGGCGTGCGCTTTGGCTACTCCGGCAGCTACCGTGCCGACGCCTACTTCGGCCACGAGCTTGACCGAGATGCGCGCCTGCGGGTTGGCGTTTTTCAAATCGTAAATGAGCTGCGCCAGATCTTCGATCGAATAGATGTCATGGTGCGGCGGCGGCGAAACCAGTCCCACGCCCGGGATGGAGTGGCGGACCCGCGCGATGTTCTGATCCACCTTGTGGCCCGGGAGCTGGCCGCCTTCACCAGGCTTGGCGCCTTGCGCCATCTTGATCTGCAGCTCGTCGGCGTTGACCAGGTAATTAGTGGTGACGCCGAAGCGGCCGGAGGCGACTTGCTTCACGGCACTGCGCCGCAGGTCGCCATTGGCGTCGCGCTGGAACCGCGCTTCGTCTTCGCCGCCTTCGCCGGTATTGGATTTGCCGCCGATGCGGTTCATGGCGATGGCGAGCGTCTCGTGCGCTTCCTTGGAAATGGAGCCGAATGACATGGCACCGGTGGCGAAGCGCTTGACGATTTCCTTCGCCGGCTCGACTTCCTCCAGCGGAACCGGGTTGTTAGATTTCCTGATCTCGATCAGGCCGCGCAGCATACAGAGTTGGCGCGTCTGTTTGTCGATCAGATCCGAATACTGCTGAAACGTCTCGAAACTTTCCTGATGCACGGCGTGCTGCAGCTTGGCGACCGTTTCCGGATTGATGAGGTGATACTCGCCGCGCACCCGGTATTGGTAATTGCCGCCCACCGCTAGCTCCGTATCGGAGTCGGTCACCGGGTAGAAGGCGTGCCGATGCTTCCGAATAGCCTCTTCGGCCAGTACTTCCAGGCCGACGCCTTCGACGCGCGACACAGTGCCGGTGAAATATTTTTCTACGAGGCTCTTGTTCAGACCGATGGCTTCAAAGACCTGCGCGCCGCGATAGCTCTGCAGCGTAGAGATGCCCATCTTCGAAAACGTCTTCAACAGGCCTTTATTGATCGACTTCTTGTAGTTCGCGAGCGCTTTGGGAAACGTGACACTGGACGCCAGATAGCCCCGCTGCTCCATATCTTCAAGAGTCTCAATGGCGAGGTAGGGATTGACAGCGCTCGCGCCGTAGCCGATCAGCAGCGCGAAGTGCGTGACCTCACGCGGCTCACCCGATTCGATAATGAGCGCGACTTGCGTGCGTGTTTCCTCGCGCACCAAGTGGTTGTGCACGGCGGTAAGCGCCAGCAGACTGGGGATCGGCGCGTAATCCGGGTCCGTGCCGCGGTCGGAGAGAATCAGCAGCGTGTAACCGGATTGAATGGCGAGCGAAGCGCGGCGGCAAAGTTGCGTAAGCGCGCGCTCCAGGCCTTTCACGCCTTCCGCGACGGGGAAAAGCATGGGCAGGGTGCTGGCGAGAAAATCGCCCTGCGACACGCGGCGCAGTTTTTCGAGATCGCGGTTGGTGAGAATAGGATGCGGCAGCTTGAGCGTATGGCAGTGCTGCGGCGTTTCGGCAAGAATGTTCCGCTCGGTGCCGATGTAGCTGGTGAGCGACATCACCATCTCTTCGCGGATCGGATCGATGGGCGGATTGGTAACCTGCGCGAAGAGCTGCTTGAAATAGTTGAACAGAGGCTGTGGTTTATCGGAAAGACACGCGAGCGGTGTATCGGTTCCCATGGAACCGATCGGCTCTTGACCGTTCTCGGCCATAGGCGCAAGGATGAACTTGAGGTCTTCGTCGGTGTAGCCGAAGGCGCGCTGGCGGCAGAGAATGGTTTCCTGATCCGTGCCGTATTCGCGCGGCGGATCGGCAAGCTGGTCGAGCGTGATCTGGTTTTCCTTTAGCCACTGCGAGTATGGATTGCGGCTGTAGAGCGCGGCTTTTAGTTCCTTATCGGAGATGATGCGGCCCTCGACGGTGTCGACCAGCAGCATCTTGCCGGGCTGCAGACGGCCCTTTAGCTTGACGTCCTCGGGCTTCACAGGAAGCACGCCGGTTTCCGACGCCATCAGAATGAGACCGTCATTGGTGACGAGATAGCGGGCCGGCCGGAGGCCGTTGCGATCAAGCGTCGCGCCGATCGAGCGGCCGTCGGTGAAGGCGATGGCGGCCGGGCCGTCCCAGGGCTCCATCAAGGAGGCGTGATATTCGTAGAACGCCTTCTTGAGCGGGTTCATATGCGGATTGCTGGACCACGCTTCGGGAATCAGCATCGCCATGGCGTGCTGGATGCCGCGGCCCGTCATAGTGAGCAGTTCGAGCGCGTTGTCAAAGTTCGCCGAATCGCTGCCGCCGGGCTGGATGATGGGGAACAGCTTCTTCAGGTCGTCGCCGAACAGCGGCGAGGCGAGCACGCTCTGTCGGGCGTGCATCCAGTTGACATTGCCGCGCAGCGTGTTGATTTCCCCGTTATGCGCAATGTAGCGGAACGGGTGCGCGAGCTGCCAGGTAGGAAATGTATTGGTGGAGAAGCGCTGGTGCACCAGGCATAGCGCGCTCACCACATCGGAATCGCTCAGCTCGGGATAGAAGTTGGCGATTTGCGGAGCCAGCAGCAAGCCCTTGTACACGATGGTGCGCGCCGAAAGCGACGGAATGTAGAAGAAACCTTTGTCCGGGATATCGGAGGCCGCGATTTCGGATTCGGCCCGTTTGCGCACTACGTAGAGCTTCCGTTCCAACTGGTCTTCGGTCATGCCTTGGCCGCGGCCGAGAAAAACCTGTTGGATGTACGGCTGCGAAGCCCGGGCCACGCGGCCGATCGCGGCGCTGTTGATCGGCGTGTCGCGCCACCCCAGCGCTGTGAGGCCTTCTTCCTGAGCAATCCGCTCAATCACGCCCTCACACTGCAGCCGAGGCTGGCGTTCAACGGGCAGAAACGTCATGCCCACGCCATATTCGCCGGACGGCGGAAGAGTAAAGCCAAGCTTGGAGCACTCGCGCGCAAAGAATTTGTGAGGAATCTGGATAAGGACCCCGGCGCCGTCGCCGGTTTCCGGGTCGCAGCCGCACGCTCCGCGATGCGTCAGGTTGATCAGAACCTGAATGCCCTTTACGATAATGTCATGCGAGCGGTGGCCCTGGATATTTGCGACAAAGCCGATTCCGCAAGCGTCGTGCTCATTGCGCGGGTCATATAGGCCCTGCGCTTCGGGTAGACCATTCGTGTGAGCGGGATCAGTCATCCATTTGTCTCCTGGATTAGCCCAGTCTACCAACTTCCACAGTATTAGACAATAGAAAAATCTTCATCTGTTGAAATTAGGGGTGCTTATGGTATGCTATAGCCGTGGCATTTTGGGAGCTAAAACTTTTCAAGGAGATAGCGGCAACACGCAGCATGAGCAAGGGGGCTCTGCATTGTGGAGTCAGCCAGTCGGCCGCAAGTCAGCACGTCCAGGAGGTGGAACGCCGGCTGGGAGTGGCCCTTTTTGACCGTAGTAAGCGCCCTTTGGAGCTGACATCGGCCGGACGGCTCTACAACGATTTTTGCCGTGACGTACTGCGCCGCGAAGAAGAATTCGGGCTGGCGCTCGAAGCCTTGAAGGGCGATGTCGAAGGCACGGTGCGCGTGGCGTCGATTTATTCCATCGGCCTGTCGGAGATGTCGCGGCTGCAGGATGAATTCGCCGCGCGCTATCCCACCGCCCACCTGCACGTGGAATACATGCGGCCGGACAAGATCTACGAAGCCGTGCTGAATGATACAGCGGACCTGGGTCTGGTGAGTTACCCGGTGGCGAGCCGCGAGATTTCGGCAATTCCGTGGCGCGATGAAGAGATGCAACTGGCGGTGGCGCCCTCGCATCCGTTAGGATCGCGCGCGGTAGTGAATCTGGCAGACCTCAACGGCCAGGACTTCATCGGGTTTGATGAAGACCTTTCGATCCGCCGCGAGCTCGATCGTTTTTTCCGCGCCAACGGCATCGAAGTGAACCTCGCGATGCAGTTTGACAACATTCAGACCATCAAAGAAGCAGTGGCCTTAGGCTCGGGAATCAGCATTCTGCCGGCGCGCACCATGCAGGCTGAGATCGCACAGGGACGGCTGGTGGCTGTGCCGCTGAATGCGCCGGAACTGGTGCGCCCGGTCGGGGTGCTGCATCGCAAGAAGAAGAAGCTCAATCGGGCGGTGCAGGCGTTTCTGGCATTGCTGGTCGAAAAGCCGGTGCCTCGATTAGAACCGGTGGGCGTATAGCGGCGCGAGCCATTGTCAAGACTGAGACATAGGGCCTTCGACGCTACGCCAGTGCGATCTTCAACGTCACGGCGTAGTCGCTGGGTTTTTCCAGCGGCAAACCTACTTTTAGGCCAGCGGTTTCCTGAGTCCATTTGAGCTTGCCTTTGTGGCCTAGCAGCTCGACCTCCCTCGTCTTTCCGTTCGCAAAATCATTTTTCGAAGACAGCGATTGGAGCAGCGCTTCTTTCTCGGGCCAGCCCATCACGATGGCGTAGAGGGTTTTTCCCTTGGTGGTGAAGCGGACATCTTCGCCGGTGAGATCTTTGCGTCCTCTTTCGTTGAAGCCCAGCCGGCCGTTCGACTGCATCGGCGGCTGCGTGCTGGGACCTTCGCCGTACACTTTCCACGGACGTGTGCCGTAGATTCCCTCGCTATTCACTGCCATCCATTTGGTGATTTCGTCAAGGACGTGCAGTTCGCGCGCGTCCAGTTCGCCGCTGCCGGGCAGAGGGAAATTCAACAGCAGGTTCCCATTACGGCTCACGATATCGGCCAGCATATCGATTATCGTCTTCGGCGTCTTGTAGGTGATGTCGCGCTTGTAATGCCAGCCGCCAATGCAGGTGTCGGTTTGCCAGTGCGTGGGCCAGATCTTGTCCACGATGCCGCGTTCCAGATCGAGCGCGCACGTGCCTTCCACACAATCATTGCGGCCTTTGCTTGTGTAGACGGCTTCCACTTTGCCGCCATGACGGCGGGCGCTCACGTTGTACGCCTCGGCCACCAGGCTCAGGCCATATTCCTCGAAGGGAATGGCGCCATCTGTGTAGAGGAGGTCCGGCTCGTGCTGATCCACCAGGTCCTTGATGCGCTGGTAGTATTCGATCTTCCATTGGGCGGGCGCCACACGGCCCATGGCCGCCGCGGTCTTCACGAAGTCGGCCGGCATGCCGCTGTAATCGTGATACAGATCGGCGAATTTGGGATCGGAGCCATCATACGGAACGCCCGCGTAAGGGCCGGTTTTATCGCTGGTGTGCGCCGGCGCGAACCAATCGAAGCTGTTCGAGAGATGCTCGCTTACACCGAAGCGGAGGCCGCGTTTGCGGGCGGCATCGCGCCACCTTCCCACGATATCCGTCTTCGGACCGGCGGCAGCCGCGTTCCAGCGCGGGTGGTGCCTGGAGTTCCACATGTCGAAGTTATCGTGGTGCACGCCCATGCTCACGAAATACTTCGCGCCGGCCTTCTTGTACAGATCCATCAGGTGCTCGGGCTCCCACTTGTCGGCTTTAAACGTAGGAACCACGTCTTTGTAGCCGACCTTCGATTGCGGCCCGAAATGTTGCAGGTGCCATTCATACTGCGGCTGGCCCTGGATATACATATTTCGCGCGTACCAATCACCCTGTTCTGGTGCTGATTGCGGTCCCCAATGCGCCCAGATGCCAAATTTCGCGTCCTTGTACCACTCGGGAATCTGATACGCCTTGAGCGATTCCCGCGTGCCTTCGAAGGGGCCTTTCTCGAGCGCGAGGCCCTTCTCCTGAGCCTCTGCCTTGCGAATGTGAATCGCGGGGAACGCGCCCACAAGGGCTCCTATCGCCGAACGTCTGGTGATTCGCATGATCCGATTGTCCGTCCTTCCACGGAAGAAAATTTTTCCACTGATTATGGTCGCCCGCGGCAGCCGCTGTCAAGGCAACAGACATCGCTAAAGCAATCGATATTATCGGCCTGATTAGAATCCGCCACGCAGCAAAGACGCCGCGCTCGGAGGCACTCCCGCCGGACCTTGCGGCTCCGGTTCGCGCTCTGGTTCCTCGACCGCGCCCTCGCCTGGGGCGAGGAACAGATTGGCGTCGATGCCGTGCTGGCGCGTATAGAGATCGTAATATCGCCCGTGCAAGGCGTAGAGGGATTCGTGCGTGCCGCGCTCGACGATGCGTCCGTCTTCGACCACCAGAATTTGCTCGGCGCGGCGGATGGTCGAAAGACGATGCGCGATCACGAATGTCGTGCGGCCCTTCATGAGCACGGCCAGTCCCTGCTGAATCGCCGCCTCGGATTCGGAATCGAGGCTCGACGTCGCTTCGTCCAGAATCAGGATGCGCGGATTCGCCAGCAGCGCGCGTGCGATCGAAACACGCTGCCGCTGCCCGCCCGACAGTTTGACGCCGCGCTCGCCGACTACCGTGTCGTATCCTTTGTCAAATCGTTCGGCGAACTCATCGACGCGCGCAATCTTGCATGCCTCCAGGATTTCCTCCCGCGTCGCTCCGGGCCGCGCGAAGGCCACATTCTCGCTGATGGTTCCATCAAACAGGAACGTATCCTGCAAGACCACGCCAAGCTGCGTGCGGTAGGAATCCAGACGCACCGTGGAAAGATCTACGCCATCCACCAGTACGGTGCCGGAGCCCGGCTCATGAAATGCAGCGATCAGTCCGATGATGGTGGACTTCCCGGAACCTGACGGCCCCACCAACGCCGTCACCGTACCGGGCTGCGATTCGAAACTGACGTCGTGCAGCACAGGCTTGCCCGCTTCATAAGCGAAGGTGACGTGGTCAAAGGCGACATCGCCGTGAATTTCACCAATCGCCTGCGTGCGGCGCGGGTCCTGGTCCTCGGGCTTCTCGTTTAACACTTCCTGAGTTCGGTCAAGTCCCGCCAGCGCTTCGGTCAACTGGGTGCCGATGCCCACCACCTGGAACATCGGCGCAACCAGGAAAGCCATAAACGCGGTGAACGTGACGAAATCGCCTACTGTGAGTGAACCCGCCAGGATCTCCCGCGCGCTCACATACATCACGATCGCGCCCACCAAGCCGAGCAGCACAGTGGCGCCGAAACTGACGGCCGAAACCGCGGTCAGAGTGCGCAGTACGTTATCGAGCAGGCGCTGCACACCTTTGGAAAAGACGCGCGCTTCTTCCTTTTCGGCGTGGTAGCCTTTGACCACGCGCACACCCGCCAGCGATTCGGTAAGCCGGCCTGTCACTTCGGCGTTGATTTTGCCGCGCTCGCGAAAAATCGGACGAACGCGCCCGAAGGCTTTCCACAAAACGAGGATGAACAGACACAGAAACAGCAGCGTCACGCCGGTGAGGAGCGGGCTGATGCGGATCAGCACGATTATGGAAAACACCGCCGTCATGAGCCCGCCTACGAATTCCACGAGGCCCGTGCCGATCAGGTTGCGAATGCCTTCCACGTCGGTCATGATGCGCGAAACCAGCGCGCCGGTCTTGTTGGTGTCATAGTAGGCCAGCGGCAGCCGCCCGACATGCTGCTGGACGCGGCGCCGCAGTTCGGCGATTAGTCGCTGCGCTTCCTTTGAAAGCAGGTGCGTCAGTAGAAATGAAGTCACGCCCTGCACAGCGGTGGCGGCAAACACGGCCAGCACCAGCGGCTTGAGCATGGCGGCCTGGCGCTTGCCGATCACGTCATCCACCAGGAACTTCGTAGAGCCGGGAAGCACCAGACCGGCCACGCGGTTGATCGCCATCAGGACGAGTCCTACGGCTAACAGGCCGCGACGCGGCCGCACAAGTTCCGCCAGGAACGGAAGCACGCTGCGAATCTGTTCGGAGGTTTTTGCCTTCGGCTTCGGTGCCGCCACGAGTTGGATGACCCCTCTGGTTTCAGGGTACAACGGCCCGGCGCCAGCTTAGCCGCGTGCGGCGTCCCCGGAAACGCGCTGTGATACCAGGCGCAGCATGGAAACCGGGTCGGGCACCGGCAGAACTTCGAATCCAGCCGCGCGCCCGCTGGCGATACCTGCCTGCGAATCTTCCACTACCAGCGCGGTTTCGACGCCAAGCAGGCGTGCGGCCAGCAAGTAAGGGTCTGGCGCCGGCTTATGGTGGACCACATCTTCCCCGCACACCAACGCCTGGAAACATTGGCGAAGGCCGCCGCTCACCAGAAGCGGTTCCACTTCGGCCCGGAAGCTGGAACTTACCACTGCCAGCGGATACTGTGTTGCCAAATCTTCCAGCAACGCCGCCAGCTCTTTCGGAAATGGCGGGTCGGATTCCGTGCGGCGGCGGTACAACTCCTGTTTGCGCGGATAGCACGCCCAGAGCGTCTCGAAATCGAGCGGCGGATTTTGCAGAGCGGCCAGCGCACGCAGCACTTCGGCGTCTTCCACCCCGATGAAATGCGTGCGGTAGTAGTCCCAATCGAAGGAAATCCCAAGCGGCGCCAGAGCTTCCGCCCAGCAGGCAGCGTGCACCGGCTCGCTATCGAGAAGTACACCGTCAAAATCGAAGAGGATCGCCTGGAATTCGGGCATGGGCAAGAGAGTATCAGCGTAGCATGCCGTGTCTTTGTGGTATCAAGGAACTGAGCACTATGGCATCAGAAGAAGATCTTAAAGCTGAAATCGAACGTCTTCGCATGGAAAACGAAGCCCTGAAAAAGCCTTCGCGCGGTCAATTGTCATTGCGCGTGAGCGAGAAGGGCGCGCTTTCCGTTTACGGATTAGGCCGCTTCCCCGTCACGCTCTACCGTGAGCAATGGGAAAAGCTTCTGGGCATGACAGACGAAGTGCGCCAGTTCATCAAGGATAACGACCACCTTCTCAAGAAGAAAGAATAGACCATGTCCACCGCGCTGGTTACGGGAGCTTCTTCCGGCATCGGAGCGGAACTGGCGAAGCTGTGCGCCGCCGCCGGCAATGACCTTGTGCTGGTGGCCCGGCGGGAGTCCCAACTGCAGGAGTTGGCCGCCGGCCTCGCTCGCGAGCACGGCGTAAAGTCGCGCGTAATTCCCGCCGATCTGGCTGACCCCACCGCGCCGGAAGCGATCTTCCGTGCCGCTGGAGCGACCCCGATCGAGATCCTGATCAACAATGCGGGCTTCGGCGTAAACGGTCCGTTCGCGGAAACCGACTGGGCGGCGGAAGCGCAACTGATTCAGGTCAACATCACGGCTCTGACGCACTTGACGAAGCTGTTTCTGCAGCCCATGCTGGCGCGCCGCGCAGGCCGCATTCTGAATGTGGCTTCCACAGCCGCCTTTGTTCCCGGCCCGCTGATGGCGGTCTACTATGCCAGCAAGGCCTTCGTGCTTTCGTTTTCCGAAGCGATTGCCAATGAGGTAAAAGGCAGCGGAGTTTCTGTGACCGCGCTCTGTCCCGGGCCAACCCGCACCGGCTTCGACCGTGCAGCCGGCGTTTCCGCCACGCACTTGTTTCACGGTCCGGTGATGGATGCCGCCGATGTCGCCCGCGAAGGCTATGCGGCCATGATGGCAGGCAATCCTTCCGTGATCGCCGGAGCCCGAAACCGCTGGATGATCCGCGGCACACGGCTCGCCCCGCGCGGCATGCTGGCCGGCATGACACGGCGGCTGAACTCCGGCGTACAATAAGCCGAAGTAATGGACGAAATCGCACTTCCGGAGGTCCCGCACCGGCGTCGTCGATTTTTCGACCGCATCGGCCGCAGCCGGCGATGGCCGGCGATCCTTCTGTTCACGACGGCGATCTTCGTGCTTGCCGGGGCAGCGGTGGTCACCGTCGTTACGAAGCAAGTGCGGAGGCCGATCCGACGTGAAGAGATCGTGGCGGCGCAGACGTTCGTCCGGCGTCAGTTTCCGCCTTCCGCCGTGCTCCACTTCGCCGGAGAAGAAGAAACCACGGTGGAGCGCGTTTCCGATGTGGAATACACCGTGCGGGCTTGGGTGGACGTAGTGGAAGGCGGCGCGGGAATGCGCAACGTCTTCGTCTGCACGGTGCGAAAGCAGTCGGAGGGCATGTGGGTTTTACGGAGAGTGAACGTCATCCCCGCAATGTAGATGCTCGGGAAGAGCCGTTTGCCGACGCTGGATGGGGCATCCGAGGCACGCTGCATCGCCCGGCCCATGCGAATGGAGACGCCTGGGTCTTCTCGCACGGCGCTGGATCCAATTCGAATGCGCCGCTGCTGGTCCAACTGGCTCGTGAATTCGCCGCTGCCGGGCACCTGGTGCTGAGGCACGACCTGCCCTTCCGCCAGCAGCGCCCGCACGGACCACCGTTTCCGGCCGGCGCGGCGCGCGACCGCGAAGGGATCGAGCGCGCCGCCGAAGCAGTGCGGGCGATAAGCAACGGCCGCGTGTTTCTGGCCGGCCATTCTTACGGCGGGCGGCAATCCGCCATGCTCGCGGCCGAGAAGCCCGGCTTGGCTGCCGGTTTGCTGCTGCTTTCCTATCCACTGCATCCACCGCGCCGCCCGGACAATCCTCGGACTTCGTTCTTTGGCGAACTCCGTACGCCGGCGCTGTTCGCGCACGGAACGCGCGATCCTTTCGGGACGCCGCAGGAATTGCGCGAAGCGATGTCTCTGATTAGCGGACCGACAGACCTGTTGCTGGTAGGAGGCGCCGCTCACGACCTCGCGCGAGCGGCGGGTATGGCAGAGGAAATACTGGGGCGATTCGGCAAGCTGATTGGTTGAGCTGCTCTTCAGCCGACAACCGCGCCGGCTTTTTCAAATGCCTTTTCGAGATCAGACTGGCTGATTTCTGTGCTCACGAATAATTCCTGGCGCGCGCCGGCGCTGAGGGCGATAGCCTTCCAGCCGTTCTGCGTGGGCACGGTAACGCGGACTCGCACTTTTCCTCGCGCATCGCGTACGGGCCGGATCACGCCGGGAATCACCGAGCGAATCGACGGGTTGGCGGCCAGCAACTCCTCCAGGATTTCGCGCACGCCATCGATGATGCTGTGCTCTACCTTGAGCCGGTCCTTGGCGGTCCGCAGACGCATCAGCGCCAGCCTTCTCCGCCGCGCAGGGGAACGAACCGGCAAAGCGTGGCGACGCGAGATGTGGTGCGGCCGTCGCGTTTGCTAACCACGAGCAACTCCTGATCGTCGGGTTTCCCCACGGGAATCACCATGCGCCCCGGATCGGCCAACTGCGCCAGCAAGGAAACAGGGATTTCCGGTGCACCCGCAGCCACGGAGATCGCATCGTATGGCGACTTCTCCGCGTAGCCCGCCGACCCGTCGCCACAAATCACGGTGATATTCGCGTCGCGCGCGGTGCGCCGCAGGTTTTGTGATGCCAGGCGCGCCAGCGCAGGAACCAGTTCGATAGTGTAGACGTGCGAGGCCAAAGCGCCCAGCACGGCCGCATGGTAACCACAGCCCGTACCCACTTCAAGCACCGTTTCATTGCCAGTCAATTCCAGGAGTTCGGCCATCAAAGCCGTCATGTAGGGTTGCGAAACGGTTTGACCGTAGCCGATCGAGATTGGGTTGTCCTGGTATGCGAGTACGCGCCACTCCGGCGAGACGAACTCTTCGCGTGGAATTTCCCGCATGGCGTGCAATACTCGCTGGTCGCGGATGCCACGAGCGCGAAGCTGTGTCTCCACCATCAGACGCCGCTCCACCGCCCAATCGGGAATCATTTTGGCCCCCGCCTCTATAATAGCTGTGATGGCTCACCAGATCACGCTCATCCCAGGAGATGGAATTGGACCAGAAGTTGCCGAAGCCACCGTTCGAGCCGTCAATGCCACAGGCGTAGCTGTGGAATGGGAGCGCACGGATGCCGGCGCACGCGCTCTCGCGCAGTACGGACAACTGCTTCCAGACGACGTGCTGGCCTCGCTCGAAATCACGCGCGTCGGGCTGAAAGGACCCACCGCCACACCGATCGGCGGCGGTCATCAGAGCATCAATGTAGCGCTTCGCAAGAAGCTCGGCCTTTATGTGAATTTCCGCCCGATTCGCGCTCTGCCGGGCTTGAAAACGCGCTTCACCGATGTGCCGGTGGATATGGCCATCTTTCGCGAGAATACCGAGGATCTCTACGCCGGAATCGAGCACGAAGTAGTCCCCGGCGTGGTGGAAAGCCTCAAAATTATTACGCAGCACGCCTCCATGCGGATCGCGCGAGCCACGTTCGAATACGCGCGGCTCGAAAACCGCAAGAAGGTCACGGCCATTCACAAGGCCAACATCATGAAGATGAGCGACGGCCTGTTTTTGAAGTGCTGCCGCGAGGTCTCCGCCGGCTTTCCCGAAATCCAGTACAACGAGCTGATCGTCGATAACGCGTGCATGCAACTGGTGATCCGCCCGGAAACGTTCGACCTGCTGGTGCTGCCGAATCTCTATGGCGACATCATCTCCGATCTCGCCGCCGGCCTGGTGGGCGGACTGGGCATCGTGCCGGGCGCTAATATCGGGGACCATCACGCCATCTTCGAAGCCGTGCACGGCACAGCCCCGGATATCGCGGGCAAGGGCCTTGCGAATCCCACGGCGCTGATGCAGTCATCTGTTCTGATGCTGGCACATCTGGGAGAGCGCCGCGCCGCTGCGCGTTTACAGGCGGCGATTCACGCCGTTTATGCTGCGCGGGAATGCCTCACAGGCGACCTGGGCGGCACAGCTTCCACTGACCAATTCACCGATGCTGTGATCCGCCACATCGAACGCGGCTGAATCGTAGAAGCTGCATCTAGTTATCGGAAGTTTGTGCCGGACGAAGCACGAGCGGAGTGGCTACGCGCGATGCGTGGAACGTGCTCAAGCGCCAGTGTCCCTGATCGTTGACCCAGACGTGGGTGAAGGCCGTGGCAAATGTGGTGCCGGTGGGCGTCTTTCCTCGGTCGATTCCAGTAACCACGGCCACGTTGCCATAAACGCGAATCTTCAGATTGTCGCGCGTAGTCTGGATGCCCGACGCGCCGCTCTTCACCTGCGCGGGCACGGCCCTAATCGCTTTCAGATAGTCCGCTTTGGAACGCTCGCCGCCGCTGGCGTCGATCATGATGCAATCGTCGCTCATCACCTGGTCGAGCTTGTCGGCATCATAGGCTCGCCCGGCGTCCCGCCATTGATCTTCGGCCGCCATGATTGCCTTTTGTTCATCCGCGCTCGGCGCCGCGGCGAATGAGACGACCGGCCATGCGGACGCCGCGAGGGCGAACGCCCAGACGGCCCATGTACACTTCATCGAAACTTCCCTCCTCTTGAAAGATAGCCGATTCGCAGCCCTGCGTGCGAAGCCGGATCAGTGGTTCCGATTATCGCAACGAAGTCACGGTCGGAAGGTTCGCCGTGCTCCAGCCGCCGCCCAGCGCTTTGATGAGCAGAACGCTGGCATCCATCCGGCGCCGCAGAATGTCCACTTCATTGCGTTCATTTTCAAGCGCGGTGGTTTGCGCAGTGACCACTTGAAGATACGTGTCTACTCCGCCCTGGTAGCGGTTATTAAACAGTTGCAGCGTTTCCTGCGCCGAGACTGTGGCATCGGTTTGCTGCTGCGCTTCGCGCTCGAGAATCCGCAGGGCCGCCAGATTATCTTCCACCTGCTGAAAAGCGGTCAGCACGGTCTGCCGGTAGTTGGCGACATTGGCGTCATAATTCGCCTCGGTTCCTTCCGCGGCAGCACGGCGGCGGCCGGCGTCGAAGAGGGTTTGCAGCATCGCGGGACCAACCGCCCAGAAACGGCTTGGCCAATTGAACCAGTTCAGAATTGAACTGCCTTCGAAGCCGCCGCTGGCGTTAAGCACCACTGTGGGATAAAACGCCGCTTGCGCAATTCCGATTTGCTCGTTCGCCTCAGCCATCCGGCGCTCCACCGACGCGATATCAGGACGGCGTTCGAGCAACTGCGAAGGCACGCCCACCGGAATCGGAGGAGGCGCCATGTTGGATTGCTGAGGAGCCAGCGTGAAGCTCGCCGGAGGTTCGCCGATCAGAATGGCGATGGCATGTTCGAGCTCCGCCCGCTGCACGCCTATTTCCGTGAATTGCACGCGCGTGGAATCCAGTTGCGTCTGCGCCTGCGCCACGTCGGACTTGGGTGCGACGCCACCCTGATAGCGGTTGGTGGTGAGCTGCAAAGCCTTGGCATAAGCGCCCACGGTGTCATCCAGCAATCTCGATTGCGCATCGGCACTGCGAAGCTCGAAGTAATCCATCGCGAGCTCAGCGTGGAGGCTGAGGCTGGCGGTAGCAAGATCAGCCGCAGTGGCTTGCGCTTCTTCTTCCGCGGCGGTCACTGTCCGGCGAATCCGGCCCCACAAATCGACCTCGTACGATACATCGAACGGAAGAAGAAAATCACCCGTGGCACTCGTAGTGGCGCTCGGATTGGCATTCGGGCGGTGGGCCGAAATGCGAAGTCCGTCAATGGCCGGAGATGTTGACACGGTAGGGAATTGCGAAGCCCGATTGAACCGAATCGCGGTACGCGCTTCCTGAAACCGTGCCGCATACATCTTGAGCGTCTGGTTCGAGGGATCGATCCGTTCTTCGAGCGCGTTCAGTTGCGGATCATTGAACATTTCCCACCACTTGGCCCGGAGCGTAGCATCGGCGGGATAAGCTTGCTTCCAGTCTTTGGTTTCCTTGAAACTCTCCGGCGGCGCTTCCTTGTACGCGGGAGTAGAAGGGACGGAAGGTTTGGTATATTTCGGCCCGACTGTGCAGCCTGCAAGCACCAGCCCGCAGACCGCAAGCAGACAAGCCTTCGAAAACCTCATTCGGCCGCGCCTCGCGACTCTGAATTCACCACGCGCACCGCCGTCCCCGAGACCAGCGAATCCGGCGGATCGACGATGAGATGATCCCCGGATTGCAGCCCCGAGACCACCTCCACAGTCGCGCCATAGTCACGGCCGATCTGAATGGGAATGAGAGTGGCGTGCCCATCCCGTACGACGGCGACGCGCAAACCTTCCGAGCGGAACAGCAGCGTATTCGATGGAATGGTGAACGCGCGAATCTGCGAGGGTAGTTTCAGATGGACAACGACGTAAGAGCCCGGAAGAAGTTCGCCGGTGGGATTATCCACATCAATTTCGGTGAGCAGCGTATGCGCCACCGGGTCAATGGAATTGGAAGTTCGAACAAGCGTGCCATGGAACGAGCGCCCCGGAAATTCATCGAGCGTCAGCGAAGCCGGCGAACCGCTACGCGCCGCGCGGGAATAGGCCTCCGGCACATTAACGTACACACGCAGCTTATCGATGGCCGCGATATGAAATAGCTGGCTGCCGGGATTCCCTGCGCCGGCATTGATGAGCGAGCCAATATCGATGTTGCGGGCGGTGATGACTCCGCTGAACGGCGCGTAGACTTTTTGGAAAGCCTGCGTCTCTTCCAGCCGGCGAACGTTCGCCTGAGCCGCGGCAACCGCTGCTTTCTTGGCGTTCAGATCGCCGATCTTTTCATCCGTCTCCTGCTTGGAAACCGACTCCGTCTTCAGGAGGAACTCCCATCGATCAGCCGTACTCTTCGCCAGATTATAGTTCGCTTCGGCCGTTGCGAGACCGGCACGAGCCTGTTGTAGCTGCTGGTCGATTTCCGGAGTTTCAATTGTCGCGAGAAGCTGGCCGGCTTTCACGCGCGCGCCGATATCGGCATTCCACTGTTTGAGATAGCCGCTGGTGCGCGCATAGATTGGCGTATCGGTGAAGGCCTGTGTGTTGCCGGGCAAATCGATCTCTTGCGCGGGAGCGCCGACCTTCGGCGTGACCACGGCAACGGAGGGAACCGCCATGGCGCGCGTGTTTCGGGCGAGCGCCGCCTCCGCGGCCGCGCGGGCTCGAATGTTCGTGTGAATAAAAAACCCGAGGACCAGGAGGACGATTAGAGGAGGAAGAAATAAGATCGGATGAAGCTTACGTTGTTCCCGGCTGTCCTTCACAACGGTTGATGGTTCTGACACCTGGGTTCCTTCACGGCTTGGCATTCCTGGCTCCATGGATGGCGGGAGATTAGACATGGACGGGCTCCCGATCTCTACTCGAGCGAAGTTCCGGGCCTCCCCGCGGGCGGTGGCCGTGCAGCAGGCTGAATACCGCCGGCACGAAAAAGAGGGTGGCGACCGTCGCGAACGTCAGGCCGCCAATGACGGCGCGCCCCAGCGGAGCGTTCTGCTCGCCGCCTTCGCCCATGCCCAAAGCCATCGGAACCATGCCGATGATCATGGCGAGCGCGGTCATCAGGACCGGGCGAAAGCGTGTGAAACCGGCCTCAATCGCGGCCTCGACAGCATCACCGTGGTGGGCGAGCCGTTCCGTCGCAAAGAACACAACGAGAATACTGTTTGCAGTCGCGACGCCCATGCACATGATCGCTCCCATGAGCGCCGGCACGCTCAAAGTAGTGTGGGTAAAGAAAAGGAACAGGATAATCCCTGCGAGCGCAGCCGGAAGCGCCATGATGATGATGAACGGATCGAGCCACGATTGGAAATTGACCACGATGAGCAGGTAAACCAGCACCACCGAAAAAACCAGCCCTCCGAGCAGGCCGATGTATGACGTGCGCATCGTTTCAAGCTGACCCCGGATGTTGACCACCGTTCCTCGCGGTAGAAATTTGCGGTCGGCGTCGACAATTCGTGAAATGTCGCGCCCCACTGCGCCGAGGTCACGATCCTGTGCGGCGCCGTAAATATCCACCACGCGATGAATGTTGTAGTGATTGATCACCGCCATGGTGTTCGATCGAGTAATCTTGGCCAAGTCCGCCAGAATCTCCGGATGAATCATGCCAGGGCCGGTGATCGGTATGTTTTGCAGATCCTGTAGGGATTGAAGATCATATTCGGGCGCCTGCGTCACGACGCTGTAGTTCACTCCATTCTGCCAGTTCAGAAAAAACGTCGGCGTGGTCTGAAAGCTACCGCTGAGGGCTACCAGCACGCTGCTCGCGATATCGCGCGGAGTGAAGCCGGACTGCGCGGCCCTGGTGCGGTCGATATCGATATGGAATTTCGGGTAATCGAAGCGCTGCTGGATGCGCAGATCTGCGATGCCCGGCACTTGCCGCAACTGCTTCAACATACGGTCGGCGAGTTGCCGGTTGGCCTCCACATCTTTGCCGTCAAACTGAATATCCACCGGCGCCGGAAGCCCGAAATTGAGAATCTGCGTGATCATATCGGCCGGCGGAAAATAGAACGTCACGCCCGGAAACTCGCCGGGAAGCTGTTTACGGAGATCGCGCACATAGTCGGCGGACGGGCGATGGTTCGGCTTCAGCGAAATCATGATGTCCGCGTCGCCCGCGCCGATCGCGCCGGATTTGCTGTAGGTCGTGTTGATGGTGCTATACGGCAGGCCGATGTTATCCAGAATGTTGTCCAATTCGCTCTCGGGGATCTCGCGGCGAACGGCGGCCTCCACCATGTCGCAGAGCCGCGCCGTTTCCTCGATGCGGGTACCCGTCTTCGCGCGCAGGTGCAGAATGAATTGCCCGCTGTCACTGCTGGGGAAAAAATCCTGGCCGATCCACGGCAGCAGAAAAAGCGCGCAGAGGCAGAGTGCGAGCGTCAGTGGAACCGAGACCCACCGGCTATAGACAAAGCTCGCCAGCATCACCTGGTAAGCTGAGCGCGTGCGCTCGAAGCCGCGCTCGAACGCCCTGTAGAACCAGACGAACGGATTGCGCGAGCGGACCGCGCCGTGCTGCCGCACCTTCAGAAGATACATCGCCAGCGTGGGAACCAGCGTCCGCGAGAGCACATAGGATGCCAGCATCGCGAAGACAACGGCTTCGGCGAGCGGCACAAAAAGATAGCGCGCTACGCCTCCCAGAAAAAACATCGGCAAAAACACGATGCAGATGCACAACGTGGAAACCAGCGCGGGAACGGCAATCTGCGCCGCGCCTTCGAGAATGGCATCATGCAGCCCGTGCCCTTCCTCGAGGTGGCGTTCGATATTCTCGATGGTCACCGTCGCGTCATCCACCAGAATGCCGACCGCCAGCGCCAGCCCGCCTAATGTCATGATGTTGATGGTCTCGTGGAGAAAACTGAGCACGATCACCGACGTCAGAATCGATAGCGGAATCGAAACCGCAATGATGAGCGTGCTGCGCCAGCTTCCCAGAAAGAGCAGAATCATGAGGCCCGTCAGGCACGCGGCGATAATCGCTTCGCGGATGACTCCATCTATGGCGGCGCGGACGAAGATTGATTGATCAGCGAGAGGTT
Organism: Bryobacteraceae bacterium; assembly: GCA_035550475.1. Classification (GTDB taxonomy): domain Bacteria; phylum Acidobacteriota; class Terriglobia; order Bryobacterales; family Bryobacteraceae; genus DASZPB01. The sequence goes on from DASZPB010000046.1 coordinate 41,083, forward strand.
GAACTTTCAGCTCCGGCGGCAGCGTCGCCTCCACACGCGGCAGCAGGCTCCGAATCCCTTTCACCACGTCCAGCGTGGATGCCTTTCCCGTTTTCAGTACGGTGATCAGCGTTCCGCGCCGGCCGTCCTTGCGCACGATATTGGTCTGCGGCGCGAACCCGTCGCTCACCGTCGAGACGTCGCGGATGTAGACCGGCGTGTTGTTGACGATCTTGATCGGCAGGTTGTTCAACTCCGCCACCGTGCGCGGCGCTGCATTCATGTCCACGTCATATTGGAACTGCCCGATCTTGGCTGTGCCGGTGGGCAATACCAGGTTCTGAGATCCTATGGCGGTCACCACATCGGATGCCGAGAGGCCCTTCGCCTGCAACTGGGCAGGATTCAAACTGACCGTGATCTGCCGCTGTTTGCCGCCGTACGGATAAGGGATGGCGGCGCCCGGCACGGTCACTAACTGCGTCCGCAGAAAGTTGAGCCCGTAATCGTTGAGCTGCGCTTCCGTCAGGTTCTTTCCGGAAAGAGCAAGCTGGAGAATCGGGACCGTGGAGGCGTTGTAATTGATAATCAGCGGTGACTGGATACCGGCGGGGAGTTGCCGCAGAATCGTCTGCGATGCCGAGGTGAGCTGCGCATTCGCGGTATCCAGGCTGGCGCCCGGCTGCAAGTGGATCTTTACGATGGTCTCACCGTCGAGCGTCATCGACTCGATGTACTGGATGTTATCCACCAGCGTCGTCAATGTCCGCTCGTAAACCGTGGTGATGCGCCCCTCTACCTCTTCCGGCGCCAGGCCGGTGTAGCGCCATGCCACAGCGATCACGGGAATATCGATGTTCGGAAAGATATCGGCCGGAGTCCGCAGGATGACGATCGGGCTGACGATTAGAATCAGTAACGCAAGGACAATGAAGGTATAAGGACGGTTTAACGCAACACGGACGATCCACATAGAAGGCTGTTTGGGTGCCTACTCAGAAGTCTACTTGATTTACGATTCATTTCGATACGCACAAGTTTCGAAAATCGGTTACTCTTTCGAGTATGAAGGTTGCAAGTAACGGGGAGACTCCTGAAATCCGGGGGCCGGGACGCCCGCGGGATGAAGAGGCGCGCCAGCGGATACTCACCGCCGCACTCGAAGTACTTGAAAAACAAGGGTTTCGCGGTGCAACCATGGAGGCGATCGCCGAACAGGCCGGGGCCAGCAAGGCAACCGTCTACCGGTGGTGGCCAAACAAGGCCTCCGTGCTGACCGAGGCTTTTCGCGAAGCCGGATCGCTCGAATTCGCGTTTCCGGACACTGGCTCACTGAGAAACGATATACATGTCGCCCTGCGACGATTCGCCGCATACCTACGGACTCGGCGGGGGCGGCTGCTCGCGGCTTTGGTGGCCGGCGCTCAGGATGACGATGAGATCGCGACCGCGCTGCGGGAGTTGTGGATTGCGCCGCTCCGCGCACGGAGCCGGAAAATTCTAGGACGCTACCGGGCGAGCGGCGAACTCGCGGTGGAAGTAGATCTGGCGCAGGATCTGATCTATGCGCCATTTTATTATCAATTGCTTACCGCGTATAAACCGCTCACGCCGGCGTACGCGGATTCGATTGCGGATGCCGTTCTGGGAGGCGTGATGCGGCAAGCACCACAAAAACAGGTGTGACTTACCGCCCCCGGCTCAAACCCAACGCGCGAATGCGCTTGTGCAGGTTGGTCCGTTCCATCCCAAGCGCCCGCGCGGCTCCCGATACGTTCCAGTTGGATTCTTCGAGCGCGCGCAGAATGTGTTCCCGCTCGGCCGATTCCCGCGCTTCCTGAATGGTGGACTTCGGCCCGGCCTCGCGCTGCACGCGGATTTCGACCGGAATGGAATCGCGCGTCAGACGGTCGCCCTGTGTAAGAATCGCCATCCGCTCAATCACGTTGCGCAATTCGCGGGCGTTGCCCGGCCAGCCATAATTTTCCAGCAGCGGAAACACCGTTTCATCGAGTGCCTTCGATTTAAAGTTATTGCGGACACAAAAATCTTCCAGGAAATATTCCGCCAGCAGCCGGATATCTTGCGGGCGCTCGCGCAGCGCCGGAACGCGCACGGGCACCACACTGAGCCGGTAATAGAGGTCCTCGCGAAACTTGTCCTGCGCCACCATTGCGCCGAGGTCCCGGTTCGTCGCGGAAATCACTCGGACATTCACGCGGATGATCTGCTCGCCGCCTACACGGTGAAACTCGCCTTCCTGAAGTACGCGCAGCAACTTGGCTTGCGAGGCCCCGTGCAGGTCGCCCACTTCATCCAGGAAAATGGTGCCGCCGTCCGCCATCTCGAACCGGCCGCGGCGCGAAGCCGTCGCTCCCGTGAACGATCCTTTTTCGTGGCCGAACAGCTCGGTCTCGAGCAGCTCCGTGGGAATGGCGGCGCAGTTCACCTTTACGAAAGGCCCGCCCGCAAACGGGCTGGAGTGGTGAATGTGAGCGGCCAATAATTCCTTACCCGTCCCGGATTCGCCGATCAGCAGAACCCGCGCGTCCGAGCGCGCAGCCATGGACGCCTGCTCCACTGCCCGGGTCCATGCGAGGCTGGCGCCGATCATCTTGTGCGCGCCGCCCACCAGTTCGCGCAGCCGCTCATTTTCCTGCCGCAGACTGGATTGTTCGAGAGCGTTCTTCACCGCCAGCAGGACGCGGTCGCGGCTCAGCGGCTTTTCGAGAAAATCGAAAGCGCCGGCGCGCGTAGCCTCTACGGCGTCGGCAATCGTGCCGTGGCCGGAGATCATGATGGCCGGCGAGGAAGCACCGTTCTGGCGCGTCGCGCGCAGCAGATCGATGCCGCTGCCATCGGGCAGTTTCATGTCGAGCAGGTAGGCGTCGGCGCGCTGCGCGTCCGGGTGGGCCGAGAACTCCGCCATGGACCGGCAAACGTTCACCCCGTAGCCTTCGCGCTCCAGAATGAGCCGCAGCGAACGCCCGATATTCTCCTCGTCATCCACGATCAGGATGCGCCTGGATGCCATTGGCTTCGACGGGCAGCAGCACGCGGAAAGCAGCGCCGCCCAACTCTCCTTTCACCAGAACAATGTCCCCACCCGAAAGTAACGCGCTCTTCCGCGCAATCGAAAGACCCAGCCCCATGCCGCGTTTCTTGAAGGAAATCGTCGGCTCAAACAACGAATCGCGCGCCTGTTGACTCAAGCCTGGTCCGGAATCGTGCACCTCGATCGCGACCCGCCCTTCGCCGGAAGCTGTTACTCCCAGAATGCGTCCGCCCGTTCCCGCAGCCTCGGCCGCATTCTCCAGCAGATTGGTCAGAATTCCCTTCACCAGGTCCTGGTCTGCCACCACGCGCGGGACCTTCGAGAGGCGGCAGTCGTAGGCCACCTCCGGATGCGCCGCTTTGAGGAAGGCGATGCGCTCTTCGAGTAGGGAGTTCACATCCATCGGCGCCAGGATGACCGGCGGTTCGGCGGCGAATTGCGAGAACGCGCGCACCCGGCGCTCCAGCGTTTCAATCTCATCGACTACGATCTGCGTCGCCTGCTCCATGAAGGCGCGGTCGGCTTCGTCGTAGCGCGCTAGCATTTCCTCTACAGTGAGGCGGATGGGTGTGAGCGAGTTTTTCACTTCATGAGCTGTCTTACGGGCCAGCGTCTGCCAGCCGGCCAGTTGGCGCAGATACACCAGGCGTTCGGTAGTCTCCTGAAGCTTATCCGCCATGTGATTGAACGCCTGGATGGCGCGGCCTACTTCGTCGTCGTGGCCGGCGGGCACGCGCCGGTTCAAATCACCGGCGGCGAGTCCGCTCAGCCCGGCGGTCAACTGCTGAATGGGGCGGCTGACGCGATGCGCGAAAAAGACCAACAGCGCGAGCGACACGCCCCAGATGGAAGCGGCCAGCAAAACGTAGGCGAACTGGAACCCGCGCAACAGGTCGCGGCCCTTGGCGCGATCTACCGTTTCGCGCGCCTGCCGGATCTCTTGCGAAAGGCGCTCCATGCCGATGGGGCCGAGACTCGCCGAGTAAGCCCAGACGTCGTTACCATGCCGGACGAGGTAATCCAGCCGGTTGCCCTGATCTCCGCTGAGCACAAACCGTTCCGGTTCGTCGCTCTTTGCAAACGCCTGAACGGCAGCCGGCCACTCGGCTTTCGTTGTCGCCATGTATCTCTGCGGATCGAGGTCGCCCGCTTGGGCATGCCGTTTCAAATCATCGCGGCGATGCTGGTAGAACTCGCGGCCGGTGAGCTGTAGCGAGCGCGACATAGTATCCAGTTGGCCGGTGGTGGCGTATCGCAGGCTGAGCTCGAGCATCGTGGTGGTGATCCAGACCGTTGCCGCAAGAGGCGCGAGCGTCGCCGCCAAAAAAATCAGGATGAGTCTGTTACGAAGCCGGTTCACCCGTTTCGGGTCCCCCGCCCGGATTCGCGGGCCAGGTCCGAAAGCCGCAGAGGGCCGGCCTGCAAAGTCCAATGCGGATTGTCCGGAGCCGGCTTCCGGCTCAGAATCTCAATCAACCGCGTGATACTGATACCCGGTTCATTTCCCTGGGGAGCAACGTCTTTCGGATCTGCCGTGCGCAGGTCGAACCGCAGCCAAAAAGGGCGGTCCGCCGGCAAGCCGGAGGCGCTGATCGCCATGTTCTCCAGACACCACGCTTCGGCCGAAGCGGCCGTGAGCCGCGAAGCCGAGCGCGGATTGTTGCCGCTCAGTTCGGTCACGGAGAACGTCTCCTCCCACAGATCGTAGCTCACTCCAAAGCTGTCGGAGACGCGGCGGAAGATCGTGCCGCGTTCATCACTGAGGAGCGTGATCTGCGACAAGAATACGGCTGATCCCCCTCCACGCAGGCGTTCCAGGGGTTTGCCGGCCAGGAAATGTAGCTGGGGCGCTGCGACATGCAGGTTGTCGCCATCGAACGTCACCTCCAGCGAGGTGGCGGCGCGCAAACGGGACAGAGGAGCCACCAGGCAGGCCAGAAGCCAGCTTCTGCGGCTGATCAATGCTCCGCGCGCGGATTGCGCCATCAATAAATCATGCCCATCATGAAGATAGGATCGGCCCTGCCCTCGCGGATGGGAAACGCTACGGCAATCGTAAATACGGATTCCCGAAGCCCCACTCCCACAGAGTGTCTCGGAATCACGGACTGGCCACTGTCCCAGATTGCGCCCGAATCATAGAACACTTTCAAAATGCCATATCGGTACTCGACGGAGTTATAGACCATGCGGTTTCCGCCAAGGGGGTCCAGGTCATACTTATTCCAGCCACGCAGAGAGGAGCTGTTTCCGAGAACAAATCGATCTGACAGCGGCGCCCTACCGGTAATCACCCCAGCCGAAACATCGTCGGTGAGGACGTGCTTTCCATGGGTTAGTTGATAGCGAAACGTCCAGGAATGCGATGCAAAAACAAAATCACTAGCGAGAAGTCTGGCGGCCGCGCGCAGGTAGTACCCTGCCTCCACGTCTTGCTGGTTCTCCGAACCCTCCAGATGCCGATGATAGCGCAGAGATGCAATGAATGCATTAGAGGCTTCGGTGTGCGCGGCCGGATATTGGTCCTCGAAGCGTTCAAAACTGGTTCCGACCTCCAGGGTCAAAGGGCGCGCCAAAACAATTGTGGCGACTGGTTCAAAGTTCTGGCGGCTACGATATGCATCCGACGTGACCTCTGAACCTTTCGCTAACTCATTGAGAGTACTGCCATTCCACTGCTCGTGATAACTCTCGACTTGGAACCGTAGCCCCAACCGGCTGGTGCCCAGATGCCGGTTCTCGTAGCGCGCGGTAACCCCTGCGAACCGTTCCGGAAGGTCGTCACTGTTACTTACTACTCCAAGGGTGAAATCGTTCTGCCGAACGCCGAAACCAGCCTCACCACCCCCACTCCACCCCGACTTCGAATCGTAGGTGAACTTGGTGACATTGGCATGGAGCGAGAAGGTATTCGGCTTGACGTCGAACTCAACGCGCAGATAATTCGGATTGGCTCCGCGCGAGACATGGTGAGACACTTCGCGCGCGTTGAGTTCTTTCTTGAGCCGCTCGGCAAGGCCGTCCAGGGCATCTGGATTCAGGTTCTCCCCGATCAGCGCCATCAGATCGCGGCGCAATCCGGTGCTGATTTTCCCGTTGTGATCGGTGGAGACGTTCGTCTTCCAGCCATCGCCAGAGACGATTACGGATTCCACCCGATATCGGGTGTTGACGTTGAAATCGGATTCCAGGGGTCCGGCGCACAACAGGCTGCTGAAAAGAACACAGCCGAGCCAGGCGTATCTCATGGGCGGGGAAATAGCACGCCGGGTGCCAGTACTAAGAGGCTCTGAGGAAAGGAGATAATTGCAGATTCGTTGTGACTGCCGTTCACAGGTGTGGGGTGGAAACGGCCAGCCGGCGAATGTCTACAGAACCTTGGCCAGTTCCGTTGCGAACGCGCTGCGCGGAGTCTGGTCTTTCTCCTTAGCGCGCTTTTTGCGGTTGGGCCGCTGCTGCATGCGCGTGTTGGCACTGGGCGCCGCCGTTTGCTGCCCGCGGGCATCTTTGCTCTTGGGCGGTTGGGCCGGGTTGGCTCGCAGGAGCCGGTCTTCCAAAGGTGCGCGATCGAAGCGGCGGATAATGGCCTGCATCTCGTCGGCGGTAGGCGCTTCGACAAAAGCGAAGCCCTTGGATTCCTGAGTTTCGTGGTTGCGGATCACTTTCACCGAATCGGCGACCAAATCTTCGGCGGCTAGCCATTGTTTGATGTCGTCAGCAGTAACCCAGATAGGAAGGTTGCCAAGAAATACGGTAAAGCTCATTCAGTTGATTTTTTTACTCCGTTGGTTGGATTTGCGGCACTTCAAGGAGAGGATTCCGATCTGCCACCTAGATAGTATCAGACTACCGAACGGATTTGCAAACATCGCCGCATGAATAGCGAAAAAGGAATTGCCACTCACGATTCCAAAAATTTTTCGGCGATTTTCCCCCGGAAAAAACCGGATCGCAAACTACCGGAATGCACGCAAACTCCCTCTCCCACGGGCGTCCGAAGCGTTCGCGGGCGCCACTACGTGAGCCTGGAAATCATTTCCTGAATCTTCTGTTTCTCTTCCTGCGATGGGCTGTCTTTCAGCGCTTCCTGAAGTTCCTTGAGCGCGTTCGGCTTGTCGCCCTTCTGCGAAAGAGCCAGCGCCAGATGGTAGCGGTAGGTGGATTGATTCGGCTGTTTGGCTACCAGGCCCTTGAAGATCTCAATAGCGTTGTCATTCAGATTCTTCTTCAGGTAAATCCAGCCCAGAGTGTCTGAGACTTCCGACAGATTCGGCAGCAACTGTTTGGCGCGCGTTGCCAACGTGAGCGCCTGGTCAAGATCGCCGCCGCGATCGGCAATCAGGTAGGCCAGATTATTCAACGCCACTCCGTCTTCGGGATTCGCCTTGAGCGTGGCCTCATAGGCCTGCTTGGCCTCATCCTTGCGCCCCGCCGCATCCAGCACCAACGCGGTCGTGCTCAACACATTCGCATTGCCGGGCGAATCCTGACGCGCTTTCTGAAGCGCCTGCAGCGCGTTGTTCAAATCGCCTTTGCGCCGGTAAACTTCGCCTAACCGAAGGTAGGTATCGGCCTGAGCGGCAACCGGCGCACCGGGAATACTCAGGACTTTCTGAAACTCCGCAATCGCACGATCATACCGGCCCGAGGCGGCGGCGACATTGCCCATCGCACGATGCAAGTCGGTGCGCGCCGGATTCTTATTCGATTCGGCTTGCAGCAGATTCAGGGCGTCGTCTACTTTTTGCTGCGCCAGCGCCACCTGCACGCGGCCCATCAGCCCCTGCAGGCTGGACGGATTCAACTGATAAGATTTCGCGAAGGCCTTATCCGCATCGCTGAATTTTCCCTGCGCCAGGTTGGTCAGGCCGATCTGCAAGAGGACCTCTGGCGAATTGGGATTCGCTTTCAGCATCTGGTCCAGCAGCGCCTGCGCCTCGGCGTATTTCTTCTGCCCCACCAGGGCGGATGATTCGAGCAGACGCGCGGTGACATTTCCGCGGTCGATCTGCAGGATGGCCTGCGTGGTTTGGAGAGCGGAATCGAATTCGCCGCGCGAGAGCTGCAATTGGGCCAGCGCCAGCCGGGGCAGAAGATAATCCGGACGCAATTCGATGGCTTTTTGGAACTGCTGCCGCGCCTGCTCCCATTCTCTCCGCGCCGCGTGAGCGCGCCCCAGGTTGTAGCGGGCTACGGGATTATCCGGCGCGTGAGTCACCACGGTCTGCAACTGCACAAGCGCCTTTTCCACGTCTCCCTGATCGAGCAGGAAGGTGGCAGCCAATCCCTGGGCGTCAACGTCCTTGGGATTCTCCTTCAGGATCTGGGAATTCATCTGAGCGGCTTCGGCCCGCTTGCCCTCGCGCATCAGCACCTCGATGATGCGCTTCTCGTAGGTCGACTTCTTGGCCGCATCCGTGGCTATTCCCTCGCGATAGCTCTTGATCGCGTCGTCGCCATCGCCGATACGAAGGTAGAAATCGCCCACCGTCAGGTAAGCCTGCTCAAAATCCTTAACGTGACTCTTGATCTGCTGCAGTACGTTGACCATGTCGTCCTTACGCTTCTGCGCGGCATAGTGCGCCGCCAGCAGTGTGAGGAAACCATACTGCTTCGGGTTGTTCTGGAAGCCCAGCTTCAACAGTTGTTCGCCATCGTTCAGCTTGCCTTCAACGACGTATAACCGGTACAACTCCGTGTAAGCCGGTTGGAACGTCTTGTCTTTGTCAATCAGCCCGCGGTAGATCTTTTCCGCTTCCGCGTAGTTGCCATCGCCCGCCGTGGCGCGGGCCAACTGCATAGAGACTGCCTGCTGCCCGGGCTTCAGAGTGTCCGCTTTGCGGTACTCGGTAATCGAGCTTTCGAGAAGAGTCTTCGCATTGTCCCGCTGGCCACTCCGGTAGGCCTCCGTCGCTTGGGCAAAATCGAGATCGCCCTGCAGGCGGTGTCCGTCGTAGGAGTTCGGGTCCCGCTTCAACAGCGCTTTGACGAAACCATCGACGTCATCGAGAAACTGCTTCTGCTGGCGGCCGTACGCCAGATACAGGTCCGACAGCTTCACCATGGCATCCCAGTGTTCCGGCTGCTCCGGCGGAAGCAACTCAATGGCGCGGCGGAACTGCCCGACCGCCTGCGACATCTCCCCCAGCTTGAGATCCGTCAGACCCAGCCTGTAATAGGCCGCGCCATAACGCATGTCCTTCCGCAGCGCATTGCGGTACATGATCGAAGCTTCTTTGAACTTGCCCCGCTCGAAGTACTTGTTGCCGCTTTCGAGATATCGCTTCTTGGCAACATTCGGATCGCGATTACAGGACACGAACGCAAGGATTGACAGGACCGCAATCACGACCGCTCGCATGGAACGCATGGTTTGCCTCACAGGACTGATTCTCTAACACTTTATGACATACCAGAACGATTCGCCATAGACTACGGCCGTTCCGGGGGGCCTGTTAGTACTTCTGCGACACTTTTCCGGCGAACTAGTACCTGGCACACTCGCCCGAGGCCGTCATGTTAACCCAGGCCCGATGGTGGAACTGTGCGGTTCCAGTGACTGCGGTCACTGGACCAGGGCGGGCGGCATCCGACAATAAAATCATGAAGACACTCTCTGCCGACGTTCCGGTGGGCGATATCGTCGCCCGCTTCCCTGCTTCCGTTCGTGTATTCGAGAAACACGGAATTGATTTTTGCTGCGGAGGAAGTGTTACAGTCGGCGACGCCTGCCACTCGCGCGGCCTCGATGCCTTCGCGCTCCTCCGCGAAGTCGAGCAAGCCGGCGAACCGGCCGGCGCCGATTCCACCGACTGGCAATCGGCCTCTTTGGGTGATCTCATCGACCATATTGTGGATACCCATCACGGCTATCTCAAGACCGAACTCCCTCGCGTACAGGGAATGCTTGAAAAGGTGCTGAGAGCCCACTCCGAGCGCCACAGTGATGTCTTGAAGCCGCTGGCCGCCAGCTTCTACCCGCTACAGGAAGAGTTGGACGCTCACATGATGAAGGAGGAACGGATTCTGTTTCCCATGATTCGCGGCCTCGAGACTGGGCAACCCGGCCACTTCCCATTTCGTGGTGCGATCGAGAGCCCCATACACGTCATGATGCATGAGCACGACTCGGCCGGGCGTTCCCTGGAAGCAATGCGCGAGGTCACTTCCAACTACACCCCGCCCGCGGATGCCTGCAATACCTATCGTGCCCTCTATCAGGCACTGGACGAACTGGAACGCGACCTTCACCTGCACATCCATCTCGAAAACAACATCCTGTTCCCTCGCGCAACCAATCTGGAGGCCGCTAACGCGTAGCTTCTCTGATATTTGTAGTTTTTATTTCTATTTGTCGAACTGAGGCTGGTCACTCCTCGGCGAATTCTTACAAATGTAAGAATATTTAGGGCATGATTAGTCGAAAGATCAATAAAGGGAACCAGCGCCCGCCACGTACATAATGACTGTAAGGGGCAGATAGTGAGCGCCGATACCAATAAAGCCGTGATTAACCGGTTTGTGCAGGAAGTGATCAATCATAGGAATCTCGCAGCAATCGACGAACTTGTGGCCGATGACTTCGCCGAGCAGGTTCCCTTCCCGGGGCAGGGTCCGGGACCGGAGGGCCTCCAGTATGTTGTACGTCTCTTTGTGGATGCCTTTCCGGATATGAAATGGTCCATTGAGGAACAGATCGCCGAGGGCGAAAAGGTAGTGAGCCGGTTCACCTGGACCGGAACACAGCGAGGGGAGTTTCTGGGTCTTGCGCCCAGCGGCCGAAAAGTCACGGTCTGGGGAATCGTCATCGATGTGGTCCGCGGCGGCAAACTTAGCGCAAGCCGTATCCTGATGGACGCAGCCGGTCTGATGCAGCAATTGGGCGCCGGGCCCGCGTAGCGTACGCGTCTAGGAAGCTTTTCCGCGCTCGGCTCAGCGGCTTTCGATGATAAAGTGAAGGCCGGCGATGACGCTCCCTTTACCTCGTGCAGGGAAGTTCTTATTTGCCCTCGCCGGGTTAATCGGAATGAGCGCTCGTGTAGCAATAGCGGGGCCACCATTTCTCACAGACGATCCCCAACCGGTGGATTATCAGCATTTTGAGATCTATGCGTTTTCCACTTACTACCGCACCGGGCCAGACATCGCTACGCAAGGTCCGGCGCTGGAAGTAAATTGGGGCGCCGTACCAGACGTGCAACTTCACCTGGTGATTCCCATGGCCGGCGCATTTCCAGGCGGTGGTCCGAATGCGTTCGGTCCGGGTGATATCGAGATGGGCATCAAATACCGCTTCATCCATGAAACAAAACACCGGCCGCAGTTTGGCGTCTTCCCGTTCATTGAGTTGCCAGCGGGTAGTGCCGACCGGGGTTTGGGAAACGGCCGCACGTGGTACCGCATTCCGCTCTGGGTCCAGAAGAGTGGAGGTCCGTGGACAACTTACGGGGGTGGCGGAGTGGTGATCAACCCCACCCCTGGGATGCGAAACTACGATTTCGAAGGCTGGCTGGTGCAGCGGGACATCGGCGACAAGTGGACCCTCGGAACGGAACTATTCCGTCATGGAGCAGTCGATACCGATCCATCCACCCGCCCTTCTACACTTTGGAACGTGGGGGGCTATTACTACTTCATCAAGCCCGGATTTCAACTGCTTTTCTCGTTGGGCCACAGCGTTCACGGCGCTCCGGAAAGCGATGCTTATCTTGGGCTTTACTGGACGTGGGGTCCCGACGCCTCGAAGCACCCTTGAGACTGCGTACAGCCTCGTCCTTTTGGCCGATGCATGCGTCTAAATAAAGTGATCCGTCAGTTGGTCATTGTGTGCGCGCTGGCCGCGCCGGTTTTTGCTGCCGTGCCGCTGGGTTGTAAGGGAAATACTTCGCTCGGAACGTTTCGAATTTCGGTTCTGCCTGTAAAAGGCGGCACGCCGCTCCCGATCAAATCAGCCAACTCTATCACCACGGGAGAGAGTCTCGAATATGAGCCGCTGCATCTCTCTGTCCGGTCGCCTCAGAAGGCGCGGGTGGCGGTGGTGCTGCTGCCTCCGGGTGACAAAGGCCTGGTAGTCCTTGAAGCGAAACCGGCCAACGCGCGCGCCACGTGGAAAGTGCCGGAGAATCCGTCAGTGCTCGCCCTCATTTTCGGCCCGCAGGGGCTGAATGTGGGGAAGGTGAAGTCGATGGTCGAGCATAACCAGCAGCTCCTCACACAGTTGGCCGACTACGCCGAACAGACATCGCAAGTGGAGGCGCTGGTGCAGGCTCTGGCGGACTCGGAACAATCGGGCAGCGGCGCCGATGCAGCCTTGAAGGGCTTTTCCGCCAGCTACGGGGTCAGCCTCCCGAAGCTCGACAGCAAGGCGCCCACGGATCAACAAGCGGCCGTGCTGCTGCAGGCGCTGATGCCTTCGCTTTCGACTTATGATCCGCTCGCGCCGAGAACAGCCCTGATGCAGCAATCCGCGGGGATCGCAGCATCGCTCGCGGGCTTATTCTTCGGCAGCCCGGTCGGTTTAGCGGCGGGCGGCGCAGCGTTGTTCCAAAATCTGCAAACCCTGATGTTTCCGGGCACGGAATTCCGCTCTGCATTTGCGCAGAACGCCGGGACCGGTGATCTCGCACTCTGCTCCAAAATCCAGCCTGCGAAATCGCGCACGCGGCTGGCATATCTGTGGGCGTACCGGGTGCCGAATGTGAAGGAGCCGAAGGTCGCACTGGCGGGGCCTGCGAACGTGCCGCTTGGTTCGAAGTCCCTGCTGAAGCTGAGCACCGCCGGCGGCACTTCGGTGAAGAATCTGGCGGGGGCGCGGGAATGGAAACTGGTGCCTCTCGCTGGAGGAACCGCGATTTCGGTTCCTGTTACCATCGCCTCGACGCCAGACACGATTGAGCTCGACCTTTCGAAGATAAAGGTCGCTCCCGGCGAATACCGGTTGGACGCCAGTTGGGACTGGAGTACGCTCAGCGTGACCGGGTCGATCAACCTGCGTCCTTACGACAACTTCCGCGAGGCCCAATTGACCGCGGAATCACGAGACAAACTGATCGAAGGCAGCGGGACTGTAACCGTGACTCTGAACGCCACGGATTTCGAATTCGTGGAAAGAGCCGCCGTGGAGAACGCCGGCAAGCGGAGCGACAATCCAACGGAAGTTGCTTTCAAGCTGCCGCTCGGCAAACGCGGCGGACCGCAGAATGCGATGACAGTCGAAGTGAGCACTGCCAAACGTGGCGACTACCGGCTGCTTCTGACGCAGTCGGACCGGCTGACGCACGAAGTGCCCTACACCGTGCTGCCCCCCAATCCGAAGCTTGAAAGCCTGCCCGTGCACGCCAATGTGGGCGAGACGAGCGAGACCATTGAACTCCGCGGCAGCGGGCTGGACCGTATCGAAGCCGTGAAGTGTGATGCCGGCGAAATTACTGGTGTAGTGAAAGGCAATGTCTGGGCGGGCACCATTGCGCTAAAGCCGGATGCCAAGCCGGGCACAACCTTCCCTCTGCAACTCTCGGTGAAGGGGCTGGATACACCGGTGACGGTGAATAATGCTCTCGAAGTAGTGGGGCCGCGGCTCCAGATTTCGGACGTGCGGGAATCCATGCCGGCCGATCTCGGAATCGAGCTTCACCGCGACGAACTACCGGTAGGAACGACGATCGGCCTGGTGTTCTCCATCCAGAACTTTCCTGCCCGGCCGGATGTGCGGCCTACGCTGCGGCTCGGCTGTAATGGCGGAACCGCGCGCCAGGCGCTGGCGATTGCCCCGGGCGATCAATCGAAGTTTGCGAAATTGAACTTCGCGGGTTCCTCGGCTTTGTACTTGTCTTTCGATCCCGGCGACATCGGTTTCCCGGGCTGCCGGCTCACGGCGGCCGTAACAGTCGATCCGGAAGGTTCATCAGACGCGAAAGTACTTGGTAATGTGATTCGCATTCCGCGCCTGGATCAATTCACGCTGACTGACGAAAAATCCGGGGACTCGGCTTATATCGGAATCCTCAAAGGCCGCGATCTGGATACGATCGACAAAGTGGGATGGGACCCCGATCACGGCGTGCCCGTGGAGTCCATTCCCGCGCCGGTGCCCGGGCAGGCCCAGGAGCAGACGCTGCGCGTCGCCATGCCGTGGCCAGCACCCGCTCCGCATGCGCCGGTGTACCTATGGCTGCGCGGCGAATCCGCTGGGCGCGCTACCAGCGTGAAGTATTGAAGTTCTCCGGGAAACTGCTCTTTCGCGGCTCAGGATGAGACACGTGCCGGTTACATCTTAGGCGCGTAATACCCTTTGCGCGTGCGCACAATCAGGTCTTTGCGGCCCTTCACTTTCAGCTCTACCGGGTGGAACAGGCCGTCGGTCCGCAGCGGATCGGGACGGTAGAAAATGATGTACTGGTGGCGCAATTCGTTGGCGATGTTCTCGAAGGACTGGTCGAGGTCTTCCACTTTGAAGGGGAAAAAGGCGCGGCCGCCGGTCTCGCTGGTCAGATACTTGAGTACCTTGTCGCCTTCCGATTCGACGCCGCTGATGTTGGTGGAAATGGCGTAGATCACCACATCGGCCTTTTGCGCCATTTCGAGCGCCTGATCCCGCGTGTAACGGCTCTGGTTATCGTCGCCATCCGTCACCAGCACGATCGCGCGGCGGAACTTGCTGCGCGGCTGATCCTGCTGCAGTTTGTCACGGCAGGCGAAGAAGATGGCGTCGTAAAGCGAGGTGCCACCGCCGGGCCGCAGGTTGCGGATGGACGTATCGAGCTTTTCGGTATCGTCGATGAGGTCAGAAACCAGTTCGGCGGAAGTGTCGAAGCTGACGACCATCGCCTTGTCCTGCCCGGCGTGCACCACGCCGTTGATGAACTGGATGGCCGCCTCCTGCTCGAATTTGAACCGCTCGCGAATGCTGTTGCTCGTATCGATCAGAATGCCCAAGCGTAGCGGCAGGTCGGTCTCCGCGCTGAACTCCTGGATCACCTGAGGTTTCTTGTGCTCCAGAACTTCAAAATCTTCCTTGCCGAGGTCGGTCACAAAGCGGCCCTTCTTGTCAGTGACCGTGAATAACATGCTCACGCGGGTGACATCGATCAGGATGCGTGTTTCGCTTTGAGCAGCAGGCTGCTGTTGAGGGGGCGGACTAACGGTTCTCTCGTCGGCAGCCTGAACGGCAAGAGCAAGCACGCCGAGCGCTGCCAGGGGAACCCAAACTTTCATAATCCCCAATTATACCGTGAGCCCCTCCATCCATTGCTCCAGTTCCGGCGGTAGCGGTGAAATGACCACGACCTCGGCGCCATCCCCGGGGCGCGCAAACCGGATGCGATGCGCGTGCAGGAAAAAGCGCCCGAGTGGCGGGCGGCCTTCGCTGTGAGCCGGCGCGCCATACAACGTGTCGCCGGCGACCGGGTGGCCGATACTCGAAAGGTGCACGCGGATCTGGTGCGTGCGCCCGGTGCCGATGCGCACTTCGAGCAGCGTGAAGCCGTGAAACCGCCGCAGGACCCGATATTCGCTCCAGGCGGCGCGGCCCTCGCCCAGCCTGGCAGTCATGCGGATACGGCGCACCGGGTCCCGCGCAATCGGTTTTTCAATGCCGCCCTTTTCCTGCTTCACTTGACCATGTACCAGCGCCAAGTAGGTTTTTTCCACCTGCCGCCCGGAGAACTGTTCGGCCAGAGCGTGATGCGCCGCGTCATTTTTGGCCACCAGCAGAACGCCGCTGGTGTAGCGGTCGAGGCGGTGCACGATTCCCGGCCGCAGCGCGCCACCTACGCCCGAAAGCGTGCCGAAATGATGGAGCAGAGCATTCACCAGCGTGCCCTCGTGAACGCCCGCGCCGGCGTGGACCACCATACCGGCGGGCTTGTCAATCGCCACGACGTCCTGATCTTCATAGAGCACCGTCAACGGAATGTCTTCCGGAACAGCGTGTAAAGGCGCGGGCTCCTCGGGCTCGACATCGATCTGTTCGCCTCCGCGCAGCGCGCGCGAAGCGCGGCCGGGTGCGCCATCCACAAGGACGCGGCCATGGCGGATCCATTCCTGAATGCGCGAGCGGCTAAAGGCGGGCAGATGCTCATGGAGCATCTGGTCCAGCCGCTTACCGGCGTCGTCAGCTTCGGCTTGAATGCGCATGAATGGGCTGCCCGCACGGGCGAGCGCGCTCCTACGATCAGGGGCGATGAAGACCCTGCCTATCGTATTCTACCGGCGGCGCTACAATCCAAAAAATGCCGCTTGAATCTCGAACTGCCTTGGTGACCGGAGCCAGCAGTGGCCTGGGAAAGGGTATCGCGCTCGAATTGGCGCGTCTGGGCTGCCGTGTGGCCGTGAATTACTATTGCGATCGCTCGGGCGCCGACGCCACAGTGGCCGAGATCACCGCGCAAGGCGGCGAAGCTTTTGCGGTGGAAGCGGATGTGGGCAATGCCGAGGCCGTGGATGCCATGTTCGAAGATGTTCTGCGCCGCTTTCCCCGCCTGGACATTCTAATCAACAACGCTGGCATTCAGGTCTGGAAGCCCCTGCTCGAACTGGAAGAAGCGGAGTGGGACCGCGTGATCTCGACGAACCTGAAAGGCTGCTTCCTGTGTACGCAGCGGGCGGCGCGCCACATGCGAACGCAAGGCGGTGGGCGCATCATCAATATCGGATCGGGCTGCAATAAGGTTCCATTTCCCAATCTGGTCAGCTACACAGCAAGCAAAGGTGGCATCGAAATGTTCACCAAGGCCGCGGCGATCGAACTCGGGCGTTACGGCATCGCAGTCAATTGCGTGGCGCCGGGCGCGGTGGAAACCGAGCGCACCCGGCAGGAGACCGCCGACTACGCGGCAACCTGGGCGGCGCTTACACCCATGGGTCGCATCGGGCAGCCGCTCGATGTCGCGCAGGCAGTCGCCTTCTTTGCGGGCGAAGCGTCAGGCTTCATTACCGGACAAACGCTTTGGGTGGATGGCGGTCTGTTCACTTATCCGAGTTGGCCGTATCCGGTGGGGTCGTAACCTGGCTCGATGCGGCGGGCGCTTCCGGTGCGCCGGCGACAGCAACTTCCGAGGCGAGCAGGCGCCGGTCATAGAACTGGACGCGGCAGTAGCGGCAATGGAACAGCTTGCCGCCGACGATCCGTTCCATGAGATTGAGAAGACCGCCCTGCAGCGGATCGATGCGGTCCCTCTCCTTTAACCGGTTCAAACGACGGGTCCCACAGCGGGGACAGCGGCACTCCGGACCAAAATGGTAGGTATAGCGCCGCGAGATAAATTCCTTATGCGCGCACTCCCTGCATTCGTAAATGGCCATGTACCGGAACCGATCTCGGAAGGTGCGGTGTACGCGTTTCAGGCGTCCGCCGCATCTGGTGCATTTGCGCATAATTGGTCCCTGTTATAACGCAATTTGCGGAAGCGGCACAACTCGCGCCACAATAAAAGATTCACCCTCTCCCATTACGTCTCACTATGTTGGACCGGATCACTGTGCATGGCGCGCGCCAGCACAATCTCAAGAATATCGATATCGAGATCCCAAGGAATACCCTTACCGTGATCACAGGTCTCAGCGGGTCCGGCAAATCGTCGCTGGCGTTTGACACCATCTACGCAGAAGGCCAGCGCCGGTATGTGGAGACACTTTCCACGTACGCGCGCCAGTTTCTCGACCAGATGGAGCGACCGGACGTCGATTCCATCGATGGCTTAAGCCCGGCAATTTCGATCGAACAGAAGACCACCAGCCGCAGCCCGCGCTCTACAGTCGGCACGATCACTGAAATCTACGATTACCTGCGGCTGCTCTATTCCTCGATCGGCGTGCCGCATTGCCCCACCTGCGGCAACGAGATTTCGCGCCAGACCACCGAACAGATTCTGCAGCACGTGCTCTCGCTCAAGCCTGAGGACCGCATTATGGTGCTGGCGCCGATTGTGCGCGGGCGCAAGGGCGAATACAAGAAGGAAATCGAAAAGCTCGCCCGGCAGGGTTTCGTGCGAGCACGCATTGACGGTATTCTGCGTTCGCTCGATGAGGATTTCGCGCTCGACCGGCGGCGGAATCACACGATCGAGGTGGTCGTGGACCGGCTGCTGGTGAAATCCGGCATCGAAAAACGCCTGGAGGCTTCGATTGAGACCGCCACGCGTCTGGCCAATGGCCTGGTTCTGATCGCGGTGGTGAACGGCGAAGAGCGCCTTTATTCGCAAAAGCTCGCTTGCACCGAATGCGGCACCAGCATTCCTCAACTGGAGCCGCGCTCATTTTCCTTCAACAGTCCTTATGGCGCTTGCGAAGAATGTGCCGGCCTCGGTAGCAAATGGACTTTCGATCCGGCCAAGGTGATTGTCGATCCATCGAAACCGCTGATGGATGGCGGGCTGGGGCCGGGCGGCAGTTCGTCCTTCATGCTGCACCATCTGCAGGAGGCGGCGCGGCAACACCGCATCAATCTCTCGAAGCCGTTCGAGGAACTGCCGAAGAAATCGCGCGACCTGCTCCTCGAAGGCGGCAACGGCTTTCCGGGCATTCTCGGAATTCTCAACGAAACTTTTGAAGACTCGGGCTCGGACGAGTATCGCGAATGGCTGACCGAATACATGTCGCCCGTCCAGTGCCCGGCCTGCCAGGGCAAGCGACTGCGCCCTTCGAGCTTGGCCGTCCGAGTGAAGAGCTTCTCCATTGCGGATTTCACCGCTCTGCCAGTGGCACGTGCGCTGGTGACGGCGCGCCACTGGGAATTCAACGAACGCGAAATGCAGATTGCCGGCCGCGTGCTCGATGAAATTCGGCGGCGGCTGGAGTTTCTCTCCGCCGTGGGCCTGGACTACCTGAGCCTGGACCGTTCCGCGGCCACGCTTTCCGGCGGCGAGGCGCAGCGCATCCGGCTCGCCACGCAGATCGGCTCCAAGCTGCGCGGCGTGCTCTACGTGTTAGATGAACCTTCAATTGGCCTGCACCCGCGCGACAACGGACGGCTGCTCGAGACCCTGACCCAGCTTCGCAATCTCGGCAACACGGTGCTGGTCGTAGAGCACGATGCCGAAACCATCGAGCGGGCCGATTACGTGATTGATCTGGGTCCGGGCGCCGGCCGCTTGGGCGGTCACCTGGTGGCATCAGGCAATCCGCGGCAGATTGCGCGGAATCCGGATTCGCTGACCGGACAATATCTTTCGGGCGCGCTCGAGATCCCCACGCCGCGCGAGCGCCGCAAACCGAACGGCAAGCAACTGGTGATCCGCGGCGCGCGCGAGCACAATCTGAAAGACATCGATGTGTCGGTACCGCTGGGCGTGCTCACGGTGGTGACCGGCGTTTCGGGCAGCGGCAAATCGACGCTGGTCAACGAGATTCTCTACCGGTCGCTGGCTCGCGAGATCTACGGCTCGCATGAGGAGCCGGGCGCGCACGATTCCATCGACGGCATCGAGCATCTCGATAAAGTCATTCGCATCGACCAGGCGCCCATCGGACGCACTCCGCGCTCGAATCCGGCGACCTACACGGGCCTGTTCACGCCCATCCGCGATCTCTATGCCATGCTGCCGGAATCCCGCGAGCGCGGCTACAAGCCAGGGCGCTTCAGCTTCAACGTGAAGGGCGGGCGCTGCGAAGCCTGCCAGGGCGATGGTCTGAAGCGCATTGCCATGAACTTTCTGCCCGATGTCTACGTCACTTGCGACGTATGCCGCGGGCGCCGCTACAACAGTGAAACACTGCAGGTGAAGTACAAAGGCTATTCCATTGCCGACCTGTTGGGAGCCACCGTGGAAGAGGCCCTGGGTCTGATGGAAAATATGCCGCAGATCCGCACCAAGCTGCAAACGCTCAACGACGTGGGGCTGGGCTATGTGCACCTGGGACAATCCTCGACCACGCTCTCGGGCGGAGAAGCCCAGCGCATCAAGCTCGCCAAGGAACTGAGCAAGCGCCAGACAGGGCGCACGTTTTATCTGCTGGACGAGCCGACCACGGGCCTGCACTTCGATGACGTGCGCAAGCTGCTCGATGTGCTGCAGCGGCTCGTGGATCTGGGGAACACGGTAGTGGTGATCGAGCACAATCTCGACGTAATCAAGACGGCTGATTGGATCATCGATCTAGGCCCCGACGGCGGCGAATACGGCGGGCGCGTGGTTGCCTGCGGAACGCCGGAGCAAGTCAGCCGGTCGAAAAAGAGCTATACTGCCGAAGCCTTGCGAAAGATTCTCGGTAACGGAAAGGCGGTATGAGCAAGTACTCCGAAGACCCGCTCGATTTCACGGACCTGAAAACCATTGGACTCGCCGAGCGCGGCGGCAAAGTCAAAACCACCGATTTCGCGAAACCTTACCGCAAGGGCTCGGGTGTTGCCGGATGGCTTGACTCGCTGCCGCACTTGCTAGCCGCCGATTCGTTTCGCGCAGTCGTAGGCGCGCTGGCCGCCGCTCGCGAGCGCGAGCGGGCGATCATTTGGGGATTGGGCGGGCACGTGATCAAGTGCGGTCTGGCGCCGGTACTGATCGATCTGATGCATCGCGGCTACGTCACCGCGTTCGCGCTGAACGGCGCTGCCGCCATCCACGATTTCGAAATCGCGCTCGCCGGGCATACCAGCGAAGATGTGGAGGCCGTGCTGCCCGATGGACGCTTCGGCGCCGCCGAAGAAACCGGACGCGAAATGAATCGCGCAATTGCGGGCGGCGCGGCCGAGGGCCTCGGCATGGGCGAAGCGCTGGGACGATGGCTCGAATTGTCCGCGCATCCGGAGCACGCGGCATCAAGTCTGCTGTTGCAGGCTTACCGCAACGCAACACCGGTCACCGTGCACGTAGCCATCGGCACTGACACGCCGCATACGCATCCCGCCGCCGACGGAGCGGCCATCGGATCTACTTCGCATCACGATTTCCGCCTGCTCTGTGCCTATCTGGCCCACATGAATGAGGGCGGAGTCTATGTGAACGGCGGCTCGGCCGTTGTGCTGCCCGAAGTCTTCCTCAAGGCGCTTTCGGTGGTCCGCAATCTAGGGAGGCCGCTTGGCGGTTTCACTACGGTGAACCTGGATTTCCTGCAACACTACAGGCCGCGCGTCAACGTGGTGGAGCGTCCTCACGCGCAGTCGGGAGGCGCTGGTTACTCGCTCACCGGGCACCACGAATTGATGATCCCCCTGCTGGCCGCCGCGCTCATCGAGAAGGAAGCATGACGGAAGAACAGCCGGTTCCTCCGTACGAACCACCGCCACCCCCGCCTTCGCCGCCCGAGCGCGTTCCATTTTGGGGCTACTCCGATCTGTTTCTATTCATCGGCATGGCCATTCCTAGCATGGTGGCGGGCGTGTTTTTGGTAAAGGGCGTGCTGCTCGCATTTCATCTGCACCCTTCCATTCGCGCCGTGGAGCTGCTGCCGGCGCAGTTTCTTGGTTACCTCATTTTGTTCCTGATCCTGCTGGCGATCTTCCGCTTGCAGTATGGCCGTCCCTTCTGGAGGTCGCTGGGCTGGGTAGATTCGCACATGCCGGTGCTTCAGCTTGTGATCTACGGAATGCTGGCGGCGTTCGCCGTGGCCTTGGCGAGCACGTTCCTCAAAATGCCGGAGACCGATACTCCGATGAAGGAACTGCTTTCAGACCGCACGTCGATGATCCTGATCGGAATCTTCGGCGTCACGGTGGGTCCGTTATGCGAGGAACTGGCGTTCCGCGGATTTCTGCAGCCGCTGCTGGTGCGCAGCCTGGGAGTGGTTCCGGGAATTGTCGGAGCGGCCATACCGTTCGGGTTGCTGCATCTCCAGGAATACGGCTATTCCTGGAGACACGCGCTGCTGATTGCCGCGGCGGGCGCTGCGTTCGGATGGGTGCGGCATCGCACGGGCTCAACCCGCGCTTCGACGATCATGCACGCGGCATACAACGCGTTGTTCTTCCTCGCGCTGTTCGCGCAAAAAGGGGACTTGCCGCATACGTGATGACGGGCGACCGTGTGCGCTATTGTTCCGCCAGTGCCCAATATCCGTTGCGCGTCTTGACTTGAAGCTCCGGCCGGTTCTTGACCGTGACACGCAGCGTATGAAATGTTCCAGGCTCGTGATTCTCCGCTTGGAAGGTCAGGATGTATTGCCGGTGCACTTCTTCGCTCACCAGTTGGATGGCGTGCTCGAGGGAGTTCTTCTTCAGAAACGGCATCACGCGCCCACCGGTGATCTTCGTAAACAGATCGGCGAGATCGGGCTGGCGCAGGCGGCCCAGTTCACCAAGCGCGTACACCAAGCCGCCCGGACCAGGGTCAGGCGGAACGGGAGCGTTGTCCGGCTGCGGGCAAAGAGCGCACGGCTGCGCCTTGATTCGCTCCGCCTCCGGTTTCAAGTCTTCGGCCGTTTTGGGCTTCACCGTGAATGCCTGCAGGAACGGGGAATACGTGAGCCAATAGACCTCGGCATTGAGGCGCTCGGCCAGTTGCACTACTTCAGGTAACTTTGCTTCGCTCGAACGGTCGCGCTTTTCCGCAATGATGAGCAGAATTCTTCTGCGTCCGGAGGGACGATTCCCAAGCATTCTAAGCGCGTCAAGGATAGCATCCAATGTATGTGCGCTACCCTCTTCTTTGCGGAGCATGCGCAGCGAGTGCGTGACCTGATCCGGGTCACTGGTGAACCCTTGGCGAACCTGCACATGAGAGGCGAACGAGACGACTGCCGTCTCGCCGCTATCGGCGGCCAGCAACTGCGTGAACAGAATGCCGCTTCCGCCGAGTTTGTCAATGACCGGTCCGGAATTCGAACCCGTCTCAACGGCCACCACGAGAGAGATCGGAAAAGTCATCCAATCCATGTGTATCGGTTGCGGCACATTGTTGTCATAGAGAATCAGGTCATCGGGAGTGAGGCCATCAATGAAGTTTCCTTTGGAATCGGTCACTGTAGTCGGTGCAACTACCAGGGGAACGGTGACTTTGAGTTGCGCCGATGCAGCGGAGGCGAACACGATCATCGCAAGAGTCGCACGCACGAAGTGTGCGGGAGCATTTGCCGGGCCAAGAACTCGCTCCGGTTCTCGCCCTAGTGTGTAATTCTTGTAGTTGCAAGTTCCGACGTTCTTGCATCAATTCCATGGTAGAAACCATCCAGTGGACTAATGACGGCGTCGTCATGATCGATCAGACGCGGCTGCCGCTTGAAGAAAAATACGTCACCTGCCGCACGTATGAGGAGGTCGCCACCGCCATTCGCGACATGATTATCCGCGGCGCGCCGGCGATCGGCGTGGCGGCGGCGATGGGCGTGGCGCTTGGCGTGGAGCAGGCCAGTGAACAGCAACTGGACCAGCAGGTGGAGACAATCTGCGACACGCTGGCGCGGACGCGGCCAACTGCCGTCAATCTCTTCTGGGCAATCGATCGCATGAAGCGGCTCTATGCATCGATGCGCGGTAAGCCGGTGGCGGAAATCCGGCGGCGTCTCATCGAAGAAGCCCGGCTGGTGCGCGAAGAGGACATCGCCATCAATCGCGCGATCGGCCGCCATGGAGCGGCGTTGGTGCCGGACGGCAAGACCGTCCTCACACACTGCAACGCGGGAGCGCTCGCTACGGCGGGATACGGCACTGCGCTGGGCGTGATTCGCGCGGCGATTGAGGGTGGCAAGAAGATCGACGTCTTCGCTGACGAGACACGGCCCTTCCTGCAAGGAGCGCGCCTGACAGTGTGGGAACTGCAGCAGGACGGCATCCCGACGACTCTCATCACGGACAACATGGCGGGCCATTTTCTGAAGGCGGGCCGCATCGGCTGCGTAGTGGTGGGCGCCGACCGCATTGCCGCGAACGGCGACGTGGCGAACAAAGTAGGCACCTACCCGGTGGCCGTGCTGGCGCGGGAAAACGGCATTCCGTTTTTTGTGGCCGCGCCGGTATCGACGCTCGATCTGACGTTGGCTTCCGGCGACCAGATTCCCATCGAGCAGCGAGCTGCCGCTGAAGTGACGCATGTCTTCGGGCAGGCTGTGGCGCCGACGGGAACGGCGGTCGAAAACCCCGCGTTCGACGTGACGCCCGCGCGGTATGTCTCCGCCATCATCACGGAAAAAGGAGTGGCGCGCGGGCCGTATGAAGAATCGCTCCGGAAGCTCGCAGGAGCCTGAATGCCGGGCTCGCTGTGTTAAGGTGAACGGTGAATGAGAATCATTTTAACTACCCTGCTGCTTGCCACGACGCTTTTGGCCGCGGGCGAAACCCGCCGGGCGCCGGGCTTTTCTCTACCCGATGCCAAAATGCAGGAGCACGACCTGGCCGATTATCGCGGCAAAGTAGTGGTCCTGGAGTTCATGCAGACCACGTGTCCGCATTGCGCGGCCTTCGCCGGCGTACTGAATGAAGTCGAACAAAAATACGGCAGCCGCGTGCAGATTCTGGCGGTGGCGAATCCTCCGGACGATCAAGCGAAGGTCGGTCAGTACATCAGCGGGCACAACATCACCTACCCGGTGCTGTTTGATTGCGGGCAGATGGCGTATTCGTATTTGCGAACTCCCTCATTCGACCTGCCGCACGTTTATGTGATCGATGCCGCGGGCATGATTCGTGAGGAATTTGGCTACAGCGCCCTAACGCGCGAAATCTTCGAAGGCAAAGGTTTGTTCCCGGTGATCGACCGCCTGCTCCAGGGCGGTGGCACGGCGCACAAAAGCACTTCCAGGAAGAAGTAGACTCAAAGCACGACGCGCTCATCGCCTTCGCGGCGTGTGATGTGCTCGCGATCCAGATACTCGAGCAACGGGATGGCGTACTTGCGCGACACACCCGTCCAATCTTTAAACAGAGCCACGTTGAAACGGGTGGACCGGCGTGGCGCGAGCATCTCCCGCAGCTTCGTGATCGCCGAGTGATGGAAGACAAGATCTTCGTTGATCCGCACCAGCCGTTTTTCACGTAGCAGAATTTGCAAAAGGGACCGCGCCCGTGCAGGTTCAACGCCCGATTGCGTCAGCACCTGCGGCACCGATGGAGTAGCCAAACCGGCTTGTTCGAAAGCTTGCTCGATCGCAGTGCGAGCCTGCTGCTCGTCCTCACGCAGCACGACTTTGTGAGTGCGCAAGCGGACCGTATCGGCCTCCACGGCCAGTGCTTTCGCGCCGATGAGCAAAGCGTCCAATAGGAACGAGGGTGCATCGGGCAGCACGCGGCTGCGCAGATCCTGCTTGGAGGTGCCTGGCTGTAGCGGATGTTCGCGGTGATATTCGCTCACTGCCGCCGTGAGACGTTCCCGCGTCTGCTCGAACCATGCGCCATCCACAAACCATGGCGCTGGCTGCTCCAACCGCAGAAGGGGAGCGCGCGCAGCGGCACGATCGATCTCGGCTTCGAGCAGCCCGGTGCGGGCCACCAGTTCCGCCGCGCTCAAGCCAAAGGGCGCTTCGCTCACTAGAAGGGCCACACGCGCTGCCGCATCCGGCGACGAAAGCACGTCGAGCCGTGCCTTCACGGGATCGCTCTTGCGGTAGCGCTGCCCGGTGTTATCCAGCACGATGCCTCCGCCAATCGTGATGACCGGAGAAAACATGCGGATGATAAAGCGATCGTCCGGCAGCAAAAGCGCCGGCTGGCGCAACACCAGGCGCGCGTACGCCGCGGAGCCGGGCGGGATCGCCGCTTCTCCGAACAGACGTACTTCGGCTTCTATTTCGGCGGTGCCGGTATGAAAGTGAACCGGAGCGCGGTGCTTCAGCGGCTTGGCGGAGGCCAGCAAATCGAGGCGGCAATCCACCTGCTTTACGGCACGAAAGCGCCCGGGCTCGGAGAGCACATCCCCACGCGCCAGTTCCGCCGGTTCGATGTCCGCAAGGTTGAGCGCGGTGCGCTGGCCGGCTGTGGCACGTTCCGCGGCTGCGCCATGCACTTCCACGCCGCGCACCCGTAGCCGCTGCCCACCAGGATAGAGTTCCACTTCCTGCTCTTTGCGAACTGCCCCCGAAATCAACGTGCCGGTGACCACCGTTCCAAAACCTTTGACGGAAAAGACCCGGTCCACCGGCAGGCGGAAATGGCCAGCGGAATTCTTCTCTGGCGCCTCCTGCGCAACGCGGCAAAGCTGGCTGCGCAATTCATCCAGGCCCTCACCGGTCACCGAGCTCACGGGCACCACGGGCGCGCCTTCCAGGAACGAGCCGGCCACGAGTTCCTCCGCTTCGAGACGAACCAAATCGAGGATGTCTTGATCCACCAGATCAGCCTTGGTGAGCGCAACCACGCCCCGCGGAATTCCCAAGAGCCGGCAAATGTCGAAATGCTCGCGCGTCTGCGGCTTGATCGATTCATCGGCCGCGATGACGAACAACACCAGGTCGATGCCACCCACGCCCGCCAGCATATTCTTCACGAAGCGCTCATGACCCGGGACGTCGACGAAGCCCAGGCGCAGCGTCGGCGTCAATTGCAGGTGAGCGAAACCGAGATCAATGGTGATGCCGCGCCGCTTCTCCTCTTCGAGGCGGTCGGCGTCAATGCCTGTAAGCGCCTTTACCAAGGCGGTCTTGCCGTGATCGATATGGCCCGCGGTGCCGACAATGATGTTCTTCATCGCCGTTCCCATACTAGCCCGCGGCAGTAGCGCCGGAGTAAGAATCAGGCGCCGGCCTTGCCGGTCATTGCGTCAACTCGCCGGGGTTCCAGCCCGGCCTTGGCGAGCACGGCATAAACCACGAAGCCCGCAACGTAGCTATACACTACGGCCGGTTGAGCCAGCCTCTGCACCTGCGCCGAAAGCGGCAGAAACGGAATCACACCGATAACGAAGCCCACGGCCCATGCGGCGTAGCCCGCCCAATTGATGCCCGCGCGCGGACCCACCCATCGCCGGCCAGAGAGCAGATAGTCCGCCGTCATCGCGCCGCAAATCGGGCCGAACGAAGCGCCGACGATAGTGAAGAAGCCGACCAGGTTGGCTGCGACGCCGGTTACCGCGAGCACAATTGCCACCGTGACTCCCGCCAGCGTCGAAGCCATGCGGGAAACGCCGGGGATCATCGTGGAGAAACTGTTGCCGGCGATGAAAGCGCAGAAACAGGAGGGCGGGATCGAGGCGATCGCAAACAGGAAGAACATGATCGTCGCAAGCGCGCCGCCGATCGCCGCGATCACTGCATCGTAGGTGAACGACTGCACTTGAAACAGGGCGCGGCCTCCCGCGACCGAAAGCAGAGGCAGAGCCGCAGCGTAAAGTGCCGCCAGTGTGATTCCTACCAGGCCGCCCATGCGCACGTCTTTTTCATTGCGGCTGTTCGAGCCGAAATCCGCTCCCGCCGCGCCCGCGGTGGCGAAGAAGCCGATGATGCCCTGCACCAGCATGGTAAAACCCAGGAACTCGTCGGGCTGTTCGGGACGATAGCCACTAATCCCTGAACGGGTCCGTAGAAACACGATCAGGATCATGAGGAACGGAAATACATTCACATAGAGCGAGAGCTTCGCCACATAGCCAATGCCTTTGATGCCGATATAGGCCATGACGTAGCCCCATGCCAGACCTACCAGGATGAACGGCGCGCTGCCGGGACCTGCCTCGGAACGCAGTCCGGCCAGAATGAATTTCGTGGCGAAGAAAGTCGCGACCGCGAACCATCCAATTTGCAACAGGCCCATCAGCAACCCGGGCATGATGTAGCCGCCCGCCGTGCCAAAGGTGGAGCTGCCCACAACGTAAAGCGGGAGTCCTGTTTTCATGCCCAGCATGGCAGGTGCATAGTAGTAGAGGGCATAACACAACAGGCCTGCCACGATGACGGCCGCCATACAAACCGCAAGCGACGCGTGGTTCAACGTACCCACAGCGATACTGGCATAGAACGCGACCCACAGAAAAATGCCCGCATAGCTAGGCGCGGTATTGGCGTACCACGGAGCGCGGTTCGAAGCCGCGTTCGGCTGGGCTTTCGAGATGTAGTCCGGCAGCATGGAGCGTCAGTATATACCAGGTGGCGTGTGGGGGTGAAAGCCCCGAATTGGGTCATCTAAAATGTCACCCAAGGAGTCCTGGTTGGGCCAAATGAAAAAGTAACCGAGAGCGAAGCGGGCTAAGGACTGTCGGCGGTATGCCGAACGGTCGTTCATGGACATGCGCTCCCGGGAGCAATAT
>DASZPB010000047.1:0-198304 GCA_035550475.1 Bryobacteraceae bacterium
TTACTTTTATACTCTCGATTTGACGGTTCAGCTCTCTGGAATGCAGTGGGGGAACAATCAGCGCTATTTCCTCACCACCGCAGGATATGGAAACCAGTTTCCAAGGTCCCCTGTCGACGCCATACCTATAGTTGACGCCGCAGGCCGTTCACGGGCTCCAGGGGTCCAGCACCACCGTATGTGCAACGCTTCGTGGCCACGAAGAAAAACGGTTGGGAGGGCCGCGGTGGGCGGCTCCTGCCTGATTCGACGATAGCAGGCGGATGGGTTGGTGCTGCGGGGGCTGGGAGTGTAAGTGCGTTTCGAGTAAGGGATTGGAAGATTTTTTGGGGTGGTGAACATGGGTTGCGGGGATTCTTGCTTGGTGGATTGATTATTGGGGTTGATGATTTTGGCGATTTGCCCGAGGGCGGACAGAGAGCCTGAATGGCCGGCAGTTCCGCCTTGTTCACTCCTAAAATTTTAGTTGACAACCTACCTTCAGGCGCGCATACTCCTAAGTGTTTAGGAGGCCGTTGTGCCGAGACGCAAACGTTCCGAGCAAGGGCTGACTCCCCTGGAGCTGGAAATCATGAATGTTCTGTGGGAGACCGGACCCGCCAATGTGCAGACCGTGCAATCCCGCATGCAGGGTCGCGAGTTGGCCTATACCACCGTGCAAACCATGCTCAACATCCTGCACCGCAAGGGCAAAGTGAAGCGCCAGTTGAAGGATCGCGCATATCTTTACCGTCCGGTGCTGAGCCGCCAGCGGGCGGTGACACAGGCGGTAGGCGATGTGCTCGACCGGTTCTTCGGCGGTTCGGCCGATAGCCTGGTGCTGAACCTGGTCCAGAGCAGACATCTGACTCCGGAAAAACTGGCAGAAATCCAAAAACTGGTGGAGCGCGCGAAGGAGGAAAAAGATGGAAACGATTAGCCGTGCCTTGCTGACGTTCTTGCTCAATTCGCTGTGGCAGATTGCGCTAGTGGCTGGGATCGCGGCGCTGGCTTGCCGGTGGATGCGCAACGGACCGGCGGCGCACCGGCACATGGTCTGGGTGGCAGCCCTCATCGCGGCCCTGCTGTTGCCGGCGGCCAGCGTTCGAAGAAGCGCAGGGCCGGATCTGACGCAATACAGCCTTCCGGAGATCAGCATTCCCGCGCAGTCGAGTGTCTCGTGGGCGCCGCGCAGCACGGCGTCGAAGGCTACCATGCGGAATTCAGGCACCACGAGTTCCTTGATACCTCAAGCGGATCCGCCAACTATTTCGCTGCCGGGCACTACGGCTGCTGTTTGTCTGGGGGTCTATTTCTTGTTCGTGCTCTTTCGCGTGTGGCACTTGGTCCGTGCTGTGATGCACACGGTATGGATTCGGCAGAGGGCGCAGAGCCTCGCCGCTCCGGAGATGTTGAAACAGGTTTCGGATCGCTGCCAGGCGGCCTTCGGGTTGGACGGGGTGGCGCTGTTTTTCTCACGGCAGATTGCCGGGCCGGTGACGGCCGGCCACGCGGTCATCCTTCCTGAATCGCTGCAAAGCGAAGCGCGGGAGGAGGTGCTGACCAGCGCGATCGGGCATGAAATGGCGCATGTCGCGCGCCGCGACTTCGGCTGCAATGTTTTATATGAGCTGCTCTATCTGCCAGTGAGCTTTCATCCGGGTGCCTGGCTGATTCGCCGCGGGATTGACCGCAGCCGGGAAATGGCCTGTGATGAGCTGGTGACACAAAGGCTGATTGACGCGGGCTCCTATGCGCGTTCCATCGTGAATATCGCTGCGCAGATGACCGGTCTGCCGCGTCCTGGCTACACGTTGGGCGTATTCGACGGTGACATTCTGGAAGAGCGGATCCGGCGCCTCATGGAGAGGCCGGTTGCCAATCTGAAGCGCGCGCGATTGCTGCTGGCTGCGGGACTTTCGACGTTAGTGCTGGCGGCGATTGTGGCGTCGGGCGTGGCAGTCGTTGCGCGCGCGCAAAGCGCCGTGGATGGAATGATCGCGCAGGGCGATGCTGCTTACAATAGCGGCGATTATCAAGGTGCGGCCGATCAGTTCGAGAATGCAGTGCGACTCGATCCGAACAATGTGAAAGCCAAACTGTCGTTGGCCAATGCGCTCCTGCAGGAATACGACAAGTCTTCTATGTGGACAGGAAATCAGAGCTGGGTGGTACTCACCCGGCAGCAGTTTCTGAGGGTGCTGGCGCTTGATTCCGGGAATCAACAGGCGATACGGGGCATGATGATTCTGTGCACGCGCACCGGGCAATTTCAGGAGGCGCACGATTGGGCGGTGAAAGCAATTCAGGCGGAGCCTTCCGATAAGCTCGCCTACTATACGGCGGGTATGGCCGATGAAAGAATGGTCGTTCCGGAGTACGACAAAGCCCTGCTGGCGGCAGGAGTGCCGATGCGTGTCACCGGCGAGCCCATTCCGGATCCAAGTTTGCGTGCGACATTCCGCATGCAGCACGGGGCGCAGATCGAAGACGGCTTCCGCCTGTTGCAGATCGCGCTCCAGCTCGATCCGGACTCCTTCGATGCAATGAATCTCATGAGCCAGCTCTACCGTGCTCAGGCTGGCGTAGCTGATAGCCCAGCGGAAGCTGCTGACCTTATGGCCAAGGCCGGCAGTTGGTTGCGCAAGACGGTCGAGACACGGAGCCGGTTGATGCAGAATTCTCAGAGGGCCGGACTGACATTCGACAGGAACACGACGCGAGCGAAAACAGCGCCGGCTCCGCAGGCGATCGGTGAACCACCGGTAGCGAAGACACCATCGCGTATTCGAATCGGTGCTCAGGTGGCACAGGAAAAGCTGTTACAGCATACAGGCCCGGTTTATCCTAAGACGGCGCTGGATGCGGGTATTTCCGGCGTAGTTCGTCTTGACGTGTTGATCGGCAAGGACGGCACGGTGCAGCGTGTAAATGCCCTGAGCGGGCACCCTTTGCTAGTGCCTGCGGCCATGGATGCCGTGCGAAAGTGGGCTTACTCGCCAACCTTACTGAACGGACAGCCTGTGGAAGTAGAAACCACCGTCGATGTGAACTTCGTTCCTGCTGATGCGCCGCCGCTGATGTGATCAGGGCGATGTAGGCGGTCTCTGGGGACTACCAGAGCTCAAATCGATGTCCCCTGATTGTGCCTCCGGTGCGGAAAACTGTTGTATCTAGCGCATCACGATGTTAAACTAAGATTGCCGTGGATTGATTTAGGGCTCTTCCCAGCCCATCTAATTGCAACCACGAAAAAAAGTGCTAAAGGTGAGTCGGTCTGTTCGAAAAACACTTTTGAACCCTGGCGCCCTTTTGGCCCCAGGGTTTTTTGATTTTTGGGCTGACCTACCGCCGGATGCTGGAGGAAGAAATGAGCGTCTGGCCTAATGCCGGATTAGCCGGCTCCTCGCTTTCCGGGAGCGAAGGTGCCTTGGTTTCGATTTCGATTCATGTGGACCCGCGAGATTTGGAATTCCTTCTCGAGGTACTCTCGCAGGTCCATTTCCCGATAAATCCGCAGATTTACCATGAGGCCGAACTCGTTTACGTTTACTCGAGTGGCCGTGAAGAAGCGGAATCCACTACGCTGGTGGAATTCCCCGCATACGCCGGCCAACTTGACGAGGTCCGTCACACTCTGGAGACCCACGGGTTTGACCCGGACTCGGTGCATGTGACCGGCATGTTGGATGATATCCACGCCGGCAGTCTTCTTGAACCGGCGCCGCCGGGGACGCCGTATCAGGCGTGTTATCACAGGAAACGGCGGGCCGTCGCCGCCGTGCTCTGAGCTAAAAGCCGAACCGCTCCTCGCTCCACGGGTCGCCGCGCATGTGGTAACCGTTAGCTTCCCAGAAGCCAGCACGGTCGTGCTCCAGAAGTTCCACGCCAGCGACCCATTTGGCGCTCTTCCAGGCATAGAGTTGAGGCACAATTAAACGCGCCGGTCCGCCGTGTTCCGGCGCGATCGGCTCACCGTCGTGGAAGAGGGCCACCAGCGAATCCCCCGCCAGAAATGCTTCGAGTGGAAGGTTTTTGGTCCAGCCGCGATCATAACCGTACGCCATTATGTAGCGAGCTTCCGGCCTGGCACCGGAGGCAAGACGCAGAAGTTCCCGTGTGGAAACGCCCTCCCATAGATTTCCGAGACGCGACCAACGGGTGACGCAATGGAAGTCGGCAAAAACCTTCGTCCGGGGAAGTTTTACAAATTCAGACCAACTCCAGGCAATTTCTTTTCCTGCCAGGCCTGCGACACGGAATCGCCAGGTCTCCAGTTCAATTGCCGGCGGCCCGCTGGCGTCGAGTATGGGCCATTTCCAGGTGCGTGATTGTCCGGGCGGAAGGCGGTTGGAGCGGAGAGCGTCCGGGCTGACCACGATCTCCGCCGAAAGCCCCTGTGGCGATGGCACTTGCTCAGCCTGCGTCTTGCTGCTGTCCATTCCGAACATGGCGCTATCTTGAGTTTAATTCACGACACCGGCCCACCGGGGTAGTAGAACTAACCGTTTGGATGTGGCTATTATTTAACGTTGCAGTGCGTCGAAATTGCGGCATAATACATGACAACGAATCGTACACGTGTGGGAAGGGGCTTGGTATGGTACATGCTTACTTCAATGGCGATGGCGTTGGAGTTTTTGAATCGTGAAGTATCCAGGACGGCCCGACTGCTCTCCTGCGCGTTGCTCATAGCCACAGTTCCGCTTTCCGCCCAAGTACTGATGTCCGGTTCCACCCCTGGCGGAGTGGTGCATCTGTTTACGTCGGACGCAGCTATCCTCGAAGCTCAGGAAGTCCGTAAAGATCTTCCCTGCACCGTTACCCCGATCAAGCCCGAGTTAGGTTTTGATCTGAAGTTTCATGCCGGCTATGACGTCAGCATTCCGTTGAAGGACTTGGCCGGAACTGAAAATCAGCTCACCATGGTGTTCCGCGTTACGCAGGAAGGCAATCCCGATGAGCCGATTTATTTTTCCCAGCACATGGCCGTCCCCGCCATCGAAGAGGACGCCAAGGGCGACGCCTATCTCCAGGGCAGCTTTGATGTGGGAGAAGGGAACTATCACGTCGATTGGCTGATGCGTGACCGCACGGAACGAGTCTGCTCGTCGAATTGGGATATTGAAGCCGCGCTGGGGGCTAAGGACAAATCGATGGCGCTGGATATTACGCCCGGAACCATCCGGCCGACCGACCGCGAGCCGTTCAAGGAAGAGCCGCCGGTGGAGCGGGCGCAACAGGATGGCCCGTTGGACGTGAAGGTCATGATTAACTTCGCGCCGCAGGATTCGCAGGCGGCCACGCTGCGTCCCTTAGACATGAATGCGCTGATCTCGATTCTGCGGAGCATCGCCCGCGAGCCGCGCATCGGAAAATTCTCAATTGTTGCATTCAATATGCAAGAACAGCGCGTCATCTACCGGCAGGAAGAGGCATCGCAGATTGATTTTCCTGCTCTCGGCGACGCTTTACAATCGCTGAACCTGGGGACTGTGGACCTCAAGCGGCTGAGCCAGAAGCACGGCGATACGGACTTCCTGACCACCCTCATTACCAAAGAAGTAAAGGATGAGAAGGACCAGCCCGACGCAGTGATTTTCGCCAGCCCAAAGGTCATGCTCGATGATTCGGTGCCGGAGGACACCCTCAAGCAGATCGGTGACCTGAAGTTTCCCGTCTTCTACATGAACTACAACCTGAATCCGCAGGCCAATCCCTGGCGAGATGCGATTGGCAACGCGGTCCGATATTTGAAGGGCGCGGAGTTTACCATTTCCCGGCCGCGCGATCTGTTTTTTGCCTGGAGCGAAATCATGGGCCGTATTGTAAAATCAAAGAGTGGGAGGACGGCGGGAACGAACGCGTCCTCACAATAAGCCATGCGGGCAATCCCTACAGCGGTCTTGCTGACACTTCCCCTGCTGGGATTACCTTCCTTTGCTCAATCCTTCGGCAGCGCCGAGAATCTGGCTCCCTACATTCCAACCCCGCAGCGTCTGGTTGAGCGTATGCTCGAAGCCGGGCACGTCAAGCGGGGCGACGTGGTCTATGACTTGGGCAGCGGTGACGGACGCATTGTGATTACCGCCGCGCAGAAGTTCGGCGCACGAGCAGTCGGCGTAGAAATTCGACCGGACCTCTATGAAATGGCCGTGGAGCGCATCAAAGCTCTGGGCTTGGAGGACAAGGTCACGATGATTCACGGCAGCGCCCTGCGCGTAGATTTGAGTCCTGCCAATGTGGTCACCATGTACCTGCTGACCAGTTCCAATGAACGCCTCAAGCCGAACCTGGAAAAATATTTGAAGCCCGGCTCGCGCGTGGTCTCCAACGAATTCCCCATCAAGGGATGGAAACCGGCGGAGGTGGTCCATGAGAAGCTGGGCAGCATGGACCACACGATCTACGTCTACGAAATGGGCCGCACGAAATAGCCCGCTCGTTTTCCGTATTCTAAATTTCAGTTTTCCGCGGCGCGGCTTGAATACCGCTTCCACATGGCCGGATCTGCCAGCATCTTCATGAATACCCCGCCCACCACGGACCGCGCCTGAAAGCCCTGCTGTTTGCCCGTTATGGTATCGAACCAATCGGTGAGCGGCACTCTGCTGGGTGATTCATTGACGAATTTGTAGACCGGCGCCACGAGCGCCTGGAAATCGGCGGGGTTATCGGCGAGACTCGCTGTCCAGAGAATCCAATCGAGCTTGGTGTAGTCCTTGCGATTATCGAGCGGAAGACCGTACCGGTTCAGCTTTGTTCTGTAGAAGGCAATCTCTTTGCGAGCCACGCCGGCGGGGAAGAGATTCAGCCCGAGCAGCTTGTCCCAGACCAGATTGTATTTTTGGCTCCACGTTCCAGGCTTATCGAAAGCGAGGCGGTAGTGATCGCCATCATTTGCCAACTCGACCCATCGCTGCGCGAATTCCTGGGCCGTCTTGCGATAGAGCGCGGCCTGTTCCTTCTTTCCAGTCATTTCGCAGAGCAGGCCGTAAGCTCCGAGGCCCGTGATGGCCTTGATCGAGAGGTTGGCATTATGCGCCAGATGGCCGGCGAAGTCGTCGGTGGAAAGCTGACTTTCCGGGTCGAGACCTTTTTCTTTTAAGTACTCCGCCCATTTCGTGATCTCCGGCCAATACTGGGCTGCAAATGCGGCGTTGCCTTCCACGCGGGCGAGCGCTGCCAGCATGATCAGCATATTGCCGCTCTCTTCCACCGGCATCTGGTTCTGTTCGGTTCTCTCCCCGCCGCCATAGACTTGGCCATCGGCAAGCGGGTACGTCCCTAGATCGTGCGGCGCAAAAGGCCAGCGCCAGCGGCTCATCCGCGCGTACTCCAGCACGGGCCGCAATTGCGCTTCGAGCAGCGTGGGGTTGAACAGCAGAGTGAATGGGGAACTGGGATAGATTACGTCCACGGTCGAAATGCAGCCGTTGCTGAAGTTCTCCTTGGGGAAATACATCGGGCTACCATCGATGTCGGCCACGAGCTTGTGCGCGGCCAGCGTCTGTCGATAGGCCAGAGTCGCAATGCGCGCGTAGTCTTCGCCGCCTGCCTGGCGCAGATCCGATTCAAGCTTGCTATCGAATGCGCGGCTTTTTTCGAGCAGCGAATCGTGGTCGCGCCGCGCGTCGCGCAGCAGGTCGCTTACGTCGGCTCCCTTGCGCCGCCACCAGGCTCGCTCCTTTCGCTCGAAGTATTCAATGGAATAAATGTCGTCATAAGCCAGCATGAGATAGCGGGAGACTGGCGGCGATGCCACTTTGCCGAGATCGAAGCTCAGCGCCAGCACTTCGGAGGGACCTCGGCGGGGTGGAAAATGTTCAGAGAGATCATCCGAATTCGGGAGATGACCGCTCGATTCAAACGCAGCGCGAGCCTCTTCCGGCCTAGCGGCCGCTTCGGAAGCACCATCTGACCGGTCTGCTGCGAGATAGAGATAGCCCCAGTCGATTCTTAGATCGTCGCCTCGCTTAGCCAGTACCGGCTGCTCGCGTGAGCCCATGCGCAGCACCGGTTGGCCATCCACCTGGTAGCGCGACCATACGATTGCCTCCTCAGGCGTATTCACGACGAGATCGGACCCGGCGGTGAAGCAGAGCTCGATTTGATGCTCTTTACCGTCCGTAGCGGATGCGCTCCACTCGATGTAGGTCAATGGCCGGGAGAGGACATCGAGATTTCCTGGAAGCGCGGGCGTGAAAAACGTGAGCCCGATTTGGACACCCGCTCCTGAGAATCCATAGATCGTCCGCGTCGGCAACACTTCCAGCCGGACCTGTTCCAGCGCAGGCCCTGCCTGCCTTTCGCGGCCCATCACCTGGTAAGTCCTGCCGTCGATGCGAACCAGACCGGTGAGTGTGTTCGGTTTGCCTGTCCAATGCGTCGTGCCCGCTTCAGTGAGTCTGTCCGCCGTGGACCAGATGCTGAAGTACGGGTCATGCGCGACCAGCGGCACCGCCGGCGGCCGCATCGGCGGCATGGTTTGGGCCCATATGGCGGCCGGAAGGAGGCTCAACAGAGTATTGCGTAAAATTCTGGTCAAATCCCGCATATCAATTCTGTCCAGGCGTCGATTCAACCGATTTTCCAAACACGGTGAAATCCAGAACCGCGATCGGTTGGTTCTTGGGCGCTCCGGTGATGGTAAGCCTTATATAGCGACAACGTACTGCCGGGAACTCGTCAAACTCAATATTATTCGCCCGGGAGTTGTTTGTCTTGTCCACAATCTTCTCGTACGAATGATTGTCGGACGAGACTTCGAGCTCATACTGATAGGCCCCCGCCGCGATTCCTCTTCCGCCCTCCGAATAGAACCCTTGATGCCCGTCAACCGAAGCTTTGGTCTCTTCCGGAGGAGCAGCATCGAAAAGAATCCGGGAGGAGCTAATCAAAAACTCCTGAATTGGATCAGTCGGGTTGCGGCATCCCAGGTCCAGCGTCAGCGATGGCTGGGCGTCGTTCGCGGCCGGTTCCCACCACGTTCGGACGTTGTTATCGAATGCGTAGTAGGCACTGCGGCCCGGACGTGAACTGCTCGCTGACCAGCTATAGCGGTCAATCGAGACGGGGATGTTTCCGGTATCATCGCCAAGCGAGGCGTTCGACTTGACGCCTGGCGTCCACTGGGGAATTTCCGATGGACCGTTCACGAACATATTGCCGTTACGATCAAAACCGACCGGGTCCAAGCCAATGCGCCGGTCGAAGACGCCCCAGTTGCGATACAGAATCGTGTAGATGGCCCAAAATTGTCCGTCCGGGCCCTCGATGATGCAGTGGTGGCCTGTGCCGTTGATCAGCCCGTTCCGCTGAGCCAGGATGGGATTCCGCGAAGCGTAGGTGAACGGACCGAGCGGATGCTTGCTTGTATACACGCCGACCGCGTAAGTTTTCCATTCCGTTCCTGGCGCCGAATATTGAAGATAGTAAGTGCCGTTTCTCTTCGTCATCCATGGCGCTTCGATCCAACTGACCTCTGTGCCTTCGTTACTGTCGCCGTAGCGCTCCCACACATGCGATTTGTTAAAGCCCCAGAATTTATGGGGCTGGCCGGCGAAGCTGGTCAGGTCGTCTCGTTTGAGCTCCACTCCATAGATCCCGTCGGTGTGACGGCCGGAGTAGTACAAGTAGACGCGGCCATCGTCGTCGACGAAAACCATCGAATCAAATAGCAGCATCTTGCCGCCCTTCTCATCCTTGAAATCGCCGACATATTCCCACGGCCCGATGGCTTCGCGGCTGCGATAGAGTCCGGTGTCGTTTCCAGTCAGGTAGAGGTAGTCATGATACGCGAAGACGTCCGGTGCGGCGACGCGGCGCGCGCGTCCGGGCAGGGAGACGGGCTGATGAAGCCAATGGACCAGGTCGTTCGAGGACCAGACCATGCCTCCGGTCAGGAAGAGATAATATTTTCCTCGAAAACGAATCGCCGTAGGATCGGCTACGCTGCGCGTGTCCTCAATGGAGAGCGGGTTCACATAGCTGGATGTTCTCTTGGGCGGCGTGCCGGGATCGTCGCGAGTCACCTTACGGGCCCGTTGTGCAGGGGCCGTCATTACAGCGAAACAGAGCGCCGGAATTAGTGCTGATCTGCGCATGATGATCCTCCGTTTGTTTCATGCCTGAGAGCGCTGCCGGCTCCCCGAGACCTATTTCTCAATCCCGAACGCCGCCACCAATGCGTCGTACTGTTTCCTGCTGACCGGAAGCATACACCCGTGGCGCAGCGCGGGCGGAACTTCGTATTTGTTCCAGGCAGGCACATTGGTGTAACCGGATAGTTGATACCACGGCCCATTCATGCTGAGCGCTACCGACACGCCATAGGAAACTCCGGGATACTGCTCATAGTAGAGATACCAGGCTTTTCCGTTGGGAGACGGAATCAACATCGGGGCTTCGCGAAAATTGGGGCTGATCGGAGGGGACGGCTCTGTGTACGGTCCTAGCAGGTTCGCGGAAGAGGAGATGCGGATCGTCTTCCCGGTTGGACACTCTGGCGTAGGGTAGCGTTCGTCCTTGAGAATCGCGTAGTACCTGCCCTCGGCCCGGTGAATGCTCACGTCGATCGTCGCCATCTCCCACGGGAATAAGCGCAGCGGAGGATCGGAAAACGTCTTGAGGTCCTTCGACGTAACGTAGAGCGTTCTCTGACTGGCCCAATAGCGCTCGGGGTCCTCCTTGGTGCCTTGCACGTGCGGTGTATGCCACGTAACGACGTATTGGGATGACGCATCGTCGTAAAAGAGCTTGGGCGCTCCGATCCGTTGGAGCGGATGTGGATAGTTCGGCACTTTGCTCAGGCCGGGTGTGAAGCTGCTATAGGGAACCCAATGAATCAGGTCTTCCGAAACCCAGAAGTTGATATCCCGGGCGTTGTCGTTGCGGTTACCGACGAGATAATACCGGCCATCATGTCCTTTGCAGATACTGGAGTGGCCGCGATACTCTTCGAAGACTCGCTTGCCGCCATTCAGCCGCTTCCAGTGCAGGCCATCCAGGCTGGCGCTGTAGTACAGGCGTCCGTAGTCGCCGTCAACCATGTGAGAAAAGAGATAGGCCTCGTACTCGGGTGAGGCCCCATTCGATTGTCCCGGTGGGTCCGGTTGCTGGGACCACGCAACCGCCGCGAACAGGATCGCTGCGGTTGCTGCCGTCCACTGTGTTTTATAGGCGAAGCGACGCATTTTCAAAGTCTCCGAGTAATAAGGTCGAGTCCGTCACCCGCCATTCCCATGATCACCAGCTCGCCTTCAGGCCCAGTTGGATGACGCGCGGAGGTGCGTCCAAGGACGGGGTTTGGGCCGGCAGACTCGTGCCGAAGTTGGCGTCATTCGGGTTGGTATTGAACCGTGCGGTCAAATAGTTGAAATGGTTCAAAACGTTGGTTGCTTCCATACGCAGCCGCAAGGTAAGCCGCTCCACAACGTGGAAGTCCTTGGAGATGGCAAGATTGGAATCGAAGTACGGTTTCATGCGCAGGTCACCAGACCCCGTTGGAGATACCTGCTGGCCAGACAGAGTGGGAATCACGAGCCAGTCATAGTTCGAGAAATCGGTCGTGCTGCATCCGGCTTTTAAGCTATACGCCATCGGCGTAATGTTGCCATTCACGTCCTGGTTCAGTACGCAGTTACCCCAGCCGGTTACGGTGTTCTGACTCCAATTGATGTTCTTGACATCGGAATCGCGGAGGCGCAAGGTCCCCGCCGGAAGATTGGCACGCTCGCCGTTTTGGATAAACAGCGAGGGCGCAATTTGCCATCCGCCCAGGAACAAGTCTGCGATTCTGCTCCCGCCAAACTGGAACGTCCTCCCTTTTCCGAACGGCAAGTCATAGGCTCCGGAGAGCTTGAATACGTTCGGATGGTCGGATGCGTACGGGCTCCGCTGCGGAATCCCGAGGTACTGATTCATCCAGCCCCACTGCTCGATCTGGCGTGACCGCACGTAGCTCGCGTTCAGCACGAGCCCGTGACTCAGCCTCTGGTTGAAGTTGATCTGGAGGCCGTTGTACCACATGTGCCCCAGATTGACTCCGGATTCGGTAACGTTTCCGAACTCCGCGAACGGCCGGTTCGCATCGAACTGCGAGATGCTCGTGGCTGTGTACAGGTTGGTCCCTTTGAGCGGGGCAACGCCGACGAACGGATTCGGAACGAGAGCATTGCAAATCGACATCTTACCTCCTGACGTCATGTCGCATTGCTGCGCAAAACTCCAGGAAGGCAGGTTCAGGTTCACATTACCGGAATAGGGGAGCGTTCGGTTCCCGACGTAGGAAATATCGATCACCGAGCTTCGCGCGATCAGATACTGGAATCCGGCCGAGAATTGATGAGCGCGCGGCATTTTGTACCACGGATTCCACTGTGTGAATGACTGGCCCGCGTAGGTCAATGGACCGAGTGACGATCCATAGGGTTGTGTAATCCCGCTCGGGAATGGATCATTCAACAGATTCGGTATGGGAGTCCTTCCGCCGTCGAGTGAATTGACCAGTGTTGTTGTGGCGGAGAATCCCAGTGTTTGCATCATGCCGTTGCTCTGGAAGTTGGTGTAGTACAGACCGTAGCCGCCGCGGAACACAAGCTTGGAGTTGATCTGGTAAGCCAATCCGAAACGCGGTTGAATGTTGTTGATGTCGGCGAGAGTCGCCCGAGTTGTACTGCCGCCAACGCCGGCGAATTGAATCCCTCCGCGCAGGTTCGCAAGGTTCGGATACAACTGAAGCTGGCTGGCTGGAATCATGCCGCCGATCGGATTGGCCACCGACGTGTCAAAGCCGGTGTTCAGGCGATTGTGCTTCTCATCCGGAGGAAGATCCAAATCCCAGCGAAGACCGAAGTTCAGAGTCAGGCGCCGCGTGACTTTCCAGTCATCCTGCAGCCAGGGCGCGATATACCAGGACCGGAAGAACGGAGCCGCGTTCCATACGGCATTGCCCGACGAGGGAGTTCCCAGCAAGAAAGTAGCGAAGCTATCGCCGCTCGTACTTTCGGAGGAACTGTCGTTCCAGACACGCCGCGTCAGGTCCGCGGAACTGGTAAACGTGAATGGATAGCCTGGGCTGTACGTAATGTAGTGCGTCAGCCGCACATCGATACCGCCGCGGAGGTTGTGGCTCCCTGCAAACTTCGTGACACTGCCGGCCAGGCTGTAGGTATTTGTGTTGTTCCAGTTCACCGACTGGCCCATGCTGGTATACCCGCCGAAATTCCACTGCCCAAATAGCGCAGGCTGCGCCAACTGGCTGGCAAACGATGCCGGAAGACCGACCTTGGTCAAGTCAAATCCGAAGTTGTCCGGCGTGTGCCAGCCCTCGCCGTAACGCGAGAAATTGGCTCGAAGATTTGTGACTAGTGTGGGACTGAGCGTACCGACCCAATCGACGAGGACCACGATCGGATTCACGCGGGAGAATAAGCCGCCGTTTTTCCCGGGTCCGACAATTCCGTTATAGTTGCTGAGCTCGTCGAATCGCATACTCGCCGGCCGCACAAACAGGCGATACTTCGATCCGATATTGAAATCCACACGCGCCAGCCAGTTGATAAAGTCCCAGTAGTGCACGTTGGTGGGGAATTTGAGGTCCTGGGTGCTGTACCTCACACCTCCGGTGGAGACATTGGGTAGCGGCATCAGCGCGGTCACTGCCTTGGCGACGGGATTAATCCGATCCTGCGGGATCATGTTGTTCGGGAAGGGATCACGGACGAAAGCGCCGGTCGCATCCACATGGCCGGTAGCGGGATCATAAATCGTAATCGGCTGCCCAGCCGAATTCGTCAGGCGGCTGAAATCACCGTTCCGCATCTCCGGCATGGGATAAGAGAGGTTCAGAGGATTGGGTAATTGCTCGTGGTACTTGTCGAAAGAAAACAGATAAAAAATCTGTACTTTGTTCGATTTGGGCACAATCTTCGGGAAGTTGAGAGGCCCGGCTACCTGTAGTCCCCATTGGCTTTGGGGGGCCGGAGCTCGCGGCGCGCCGATGGCATTATTTTGGAAGCTATTGGCGTTCCATCCCGTGCGCTTTAAATAGGTCCAGCCTTCGCCGTGAAAGTCGTTCGTGCCGGACTTCGTGCTTACATTGATGACACCGCCGCTCGTGTGACCGTATTGGGCGTCGTAACTGTTTGCCTGGACGCTCACTTCCTGTACGGCTTCGTTCGGCGGGCTGTAGCCATAGACGTTGTTGCCGAACTGCGCATTGTTTGGAGCGCCATCCACCTGGAACTCATTGAGGTACATCAAGCCGCCATTAATCATGAACTGAGAAGTGATGGTCCAGGGATCGGTGTAGGCTCCCAAAGGGCGCATGTAGACCCCGGCCAGGGTCTGGCCCAGCATCATGGGGTTGTGGTTCGACACGGGCAGATCCGTCACGAGGCGGCTATCCACGTTGACGCCTCTGCTGGCCGATTCGGTTTGTAGCAGCGCACCCTCCGCTCCCACTGTGATGCTGTCTGAAACGGCGCCCACCACCAGAGGCACCTCAATACCGCTGGCCTGGTAGGACTGCAGAACGATATTCTCGCGCTCGGCCGGCTTGAAGCCCGGTGCGGTGATCTTCAAGGTATACGTCCCCGGTTGGAGAAAAAGAAAAGTGGCAACACCTGTTTCGTTCGTATCCGCGGGAAATACCTCATCCGTGCCGGTATTGCGCAGTTCGAGATGCGCGCGCGGAACCGACATCCCCGAAGGGTCAGTCACCGTAACGCTGAGCTTCGCGCGAAAGTCCTGAGCCGCAGCCTTCGGACCGAAGACGAATCCCCAACCAGTGAGAAGCGCAATCAGCACAGTCATGCTGTTGCAAAAACGTCTGATATTGTTCGACTTGCTCATCTGGACCGACCTCCTGAACATGAACTCCGAGCGGAAGTATCAGTCGGATCAAATCGAGTGTCAAGCCTTCTAACTGCCTCCTCACTGTTTGACAACAGTTACGAATCAACTCAACCGGTGTCAACTCGCACCTAACCGCTCCACCAAACCCCTTTTTAAGTTTCTACTTAACCGCGCACGCGGGAGGAAGCCGCGTTTTAACACGAGGCGTTGCAGGGCTTCTCTCCGGCGCTTCAAACCAGTCCCAATACTGTGAAGATTGGATCTATAATTATGTCGGTCCACTCATGATTGAGGCGACGGCCTGCACCGCTGAAGAGAAGCGCCAAGCACTGGAGCGTGCTCTGCAAAGTCGAACGTTTGCTCGCTCGGACCAGCTTCGCGCCTTTCTCCGGTTCATCTGTGAAGCAGACTTGCTCGGCTCGGCTGAGAGCCTCACGGAGTATGTCATCGGAGTCGAAGTGCTGGGCCGCCCCGAAGGCTACTCGCCGGCGGAGGATTCCTCGGTTCGAACCAGAGCATACGAACTCCGCCAGAAGCTGGAAAAGCTGTACTCGGTGGAGTTTCCCAACGAGCCGGTTCGAGTGGTGATTCCCAAGGGCTCGTACTCTCCGCAGTTTGTCAAATCCCCGGTTTTGCAAACCGTGGAAGTGCCGAAGACCGGCTTTCCGGACGAACTCGAGACCCAGCGCGGGCCAAGGCTTCCTGGCAAATGGCGCCTCGGACCGGCCGGAGTTGCCGGCGCGCTCGTGGCGGCCCTATGCGGATTGCTGATCGGCTACGTGACTGGGGAAAAGCACAAAGCGGCTATCGACCCTATTATTACGGAAGCCTGGCAGCCGATGGCAAGGACCGACGCGGACGTGTTGCTCTCCCCGGCCACGCCGCTTCATCTCGTGGTGGGGCCCGAAGGACATGAAGCTTATGGCAGCCCTTCCTATCCAGCGCCGCCGGAAGCTTATCCGCTGTTTCGGGAACACCGGCCTCTTCTACCGGGGGCGCGGCTCGGTCTACTCTTCACGGACAATGTACTTGGCGTGGGAACCATGAACGCCGTTGTCGCGGTGGTCAATACGCTACGCGGAATGGGAGCGTCCTATCAGGTTCTGCCCGAGCGCGTCGCCATGCTTTCAGCGATTCGGGACCGCAACGCAGTGCTTTTCGGCGCGCCTGTAGATAGCGAGGCGATCACGCGAGTCACAGAGACCACACCGCTGACCGTGGACTATGAACCATCGGTCAAAGAGTTTGTGATTCGAGATCGCTCCACCGGTAGCATGACGATTCCCAAAAAGGACGCGAAGGGCGACTTCATCGATGTGTACGGCCTCGTCACGGTCCTGAATACGCGCTTTTCAAAAGAACGGGGCAGACTGGGCCTGGTAGTGTTCTCAGGAATTACTTCCGCGGGTACGCACGGCGCGGCAGAATACTTCACCTCGCCGAGAGCACTTCGTGCTCTGAAAGCCGTGTTCGCGGGAGAAGGCCTGAAAGGCTTCCCGCCCGCTTACCAGGTAGTGGTGAAGTGCACGTTCAGCGACATGCTGCTTGTGTCCGACGAGTACGATTCTCACAGAATCCTTCAGAGAGAGTAGAATCCGGGCGATTTTCGAAAGGAGCCACAAGCCGCTCCAATCCGCTGCTTATAGCAGCCGGAAGTTCACTTGGATCACTGCCGCTATGGGTACTGGCTGCCCATCCTTGGCCCCCGGTTGGAAGCGCCACTGGCTGACGGCGTTTAGCGCGGCCTCGTCCAATCCGAAACCGAGACTGCGTAGCAGAGTAGCATCAAACGCTCTGCCATCCACGCCGATCACGACCGAAAGAGCTACTGGTCCCTGAATTCTTGCGGCCTTTCCCTCCAGCGTATAGGCGGGCTCAACCTTCGAAAGCAAGCGTG
This sequence comes from Bryobacteraceae bacterium, assembly GCA_035550475.1. Classification (GTDB taxonomy): domain Bacteria; phylum Acidobacteriota; class Terriglobia; order Bryobacterales; family Bryobacteraceae; genus DASZPB01. Next base: position 16,736 of record DASZPB010000047.1, read on the forward strand.
GGGCACTCGTTCCATTGCCCACCTTCAACGCCGGTTCCGTGGAATTGCTTTTGCGAGAAAGATCCAGGAAATGCGCGCGCCGGATACCGGCTGCTTCGTCGACGAGGGGCTTCGCTTCGGGTTCACGCAACTGGTCATGCAGGAAGCGCGCGTAAAGCTCCAGTGTGGTCGCTTCTTCGGGGGAGTGCGGGTCTTCCTGGGCCAGCGCTCTTTTGAAGAGTTGTTCAGCTTCGACCGGATCTTTGCTCAGCACAGCCATCCACGTCCAGGCGGGTCCGGCATAGGGACCATTAGGGTCCAGGCTCAGGACTCGCTGGAAATGATCGGTGGCGGAGGGGTCATTCTTTTTCGCATGTGCTTCGAGACCGAGAAACTCGTTGGCGCCCGCTGTCTCCGGGCCGTTATCCAGCGCGAGCGCACGGGTGTAGTAAGATGCCGCATCCGCGGTTACACCGTGGGCGCGCGCCAGATCGCCGAGATGCAGCAGGCCCTCTGCATAGGTCTGGCTCTGTTCGCCGGCCACCTGCCCGCGAATCTGGAGCGCGGCCTCATACACGCTTGCCGCGGCGGTGAACTCGCGGTGGTGCTGGAGAGCTTCGGCAGCGCGGTCGAGCATTGCGTAATCTTTTTGCGCCTGCGCGGCGCGGATGGTCGCCTCGACGTCCCCCGCGGGCGCGGGTGCTTGCTGCGCGTGAATGACGGCGATTGGAACGGCTAGCGCCAATGCGGCGCCTGCCGCAATGGCAGAGACTCCGCGACGAGGAGCGCCGCGGCGAGTCGCCGAATCCAGGATCGCAACGAGCCGCCCTTCCAGTTGAGAGCGGCGCGCCATAGCAACCGTGAGGGAGGCGGTGCCCAGCGGGCATTGCAGCGAGCGCGCGATTTCGAGCAGGTGGCCGGCGTAGTCGGAGGCGCGCTCTCCCGCGCGCAGCACGATATCGTCCGCGGCCCGTTCGCGCTCCTCGAGCAGCTTGCGCCATGCGACCCAGGCCAGCGGATTCCACCAATAGAAAGACAAAACGGCGTGCGCCAGCGCATGCACAATCACGTCGCCGCGACGCACGTGAGCCAGCTCATGCAGCAATACTGCGCGGAGCCGCTCGGGACTCCACAGCTCTGCATCGGCCGGTAGATAGATGGTAGCGCCCACGATGCCCGCCGTCAGCGGCATGGTGCTCCGAGCCGTTAGGAGCACGGGCACCCTCCGGTGAATGCCGAGCGAGCGCGCCAGTTCATCAGCGACTTCGGGTTCGGGCAGGGAAGATGACACGCGCCGGATGCGCCAGAGAGCGATCATGGCCAATAACGATTGCGCCATGCTGAAGACGAAGCCGGCTACCCAAAGGAACAGAAGCCAGAAGCCTATGCCGCGACTACGCGATGGCCGCGGCGCACGCGAATTCCCGGCGATGGGCGCACGCGCTGTGGATGAAAGCGAACTCACTGTTATGGCGTCTGCTTGGAAAATCACAGAGGGATCGAGCGGAAGCAATGTGCGGCTGACGGGCAGTTGCCATTGCGGCAGCGCTGCGGTGAAGAGCGGAACGGCGAGCAGAACTGCCACCGCCGAACTCCAGACCATGTGCCGTGCCGCTGCCGAACGCTTGCGAATCAGCGCTGCCACCAGCCATGCCGCGGCAAGAACGACGACGCTCTTGATTGCGGCGCTTCCAAAAACGGAAAACCACGATGATTCGAACATTTCACTTTCCCTCCCGCTTCGCGTCTTCGATCATGGCCGACATGCGGTCAAGTTCTTCCCTTGTGAGGCGCGTAGCCGATACATCGAGCAGCGCGGCCACAATCTGCTCCGGCGAGCCGTTGAAAAACGTGTCGAGCACATGCTTCACAGCCGAGCGCTTGGCTTTTTCGCGCGTCACGGTGGGAAGATACACGTATCGCAATCCTTCCGCCTGATGCCTGATGTGCCCTTTCTCCTCCAGAATGCGAAGCAGCGCGCGGACCGCCGAATAGCCGGGCGCATCTGGCATGCGTTTCTGGACCTCCGCCGCTGGCAGTTTGCCGTCGCGATAAAGAATATCCATGATCTGCCGTTCCCGGCGGCTCAGGGTGCGCGGTGTGCTCACCGGCTCCGCTCCTGCTGATCTTTTAGCATAATGCTAAAAAATTAGCATTAATGCCCGCCCGTGTCAAGCCCTGATTTAGAAGGTCTGTGCAGCCGGCGCGGCGGCTGCCCGTACAATGAAATGGAAACTATGGCCGATTTCGATGTGGTGGGAGTCGGACTGAATGCCACCGACACCCTGCTGATGGTTCCGCATTTTCCCGCCTATGCAGGGAAGGTGCGAATCACTGAAGAGATTCTGAGCCCGGGCGGACAAGTCGCGAGCGCTCTGGTAGCATGCGCGCGGCTCGGGCTGCGCGCCAAGTACATCGGCGCGGTCGGCGATGACGAACGTGGGCGCATTCAAATGGAAAGCCTCCGCGGGACGGGGATCAATCTCGATCACGTGCAGATTCGCGGGAACTGCGCGAATCAATCGGCCTACATCGTGGTGGACTGCTCTACGGGCGAGCGCACCGTGCTATGGCGTCGCGACGATTGCCTGCGCATTGAACCTTCAGAAATCACTGAAGAGCAAATTACCGGCGCGCGTCTGCTGCACATCGACGGGCACGATACGGCCGCCGTGGCACATGCAGCCGTCATCGCACGGCGTCATGGTATTCCCGTGACGGTGGATGTGGATACGATCTATCCGGGTTTTGCGGAAGTGCTGCCGAATATCGATTATCTGGTGGCGAGCTCGGAGTTTCCGGCGGCCTGGACCGGCGAGCGCGATCCGTTTTGCGCGCTGGAGCGGATTCAGAATCAATACGGAATGAAAGTGGCGGCGATGACATTGGGAGCGCACGGTGCGCTGGCCCGCGAAGACGGACAGTTCTGCTATGCGCCCGGCTTTGTAGTGGATTCGGTGGACACCACAGGCGCGGGCGACGTGTTTCATGGGGCGTTTTGCTATGCTGTTTTGCAGGGAATGACGATGCGGGAATCCCTGGAATTCTCCAACGCGATGGCTGCCCTGAACTGTACGGCGGCCGGAGCGCGCGGCGGCATTCGCACCCTTGAGGAGATTCGTGCGCTGGCGGCGCACGGCGAACGGCGAGCGAACCGCGAGTTTGCGGCACGCTCGGTCTCAACAGCTCCTCATAACTAAATGTTCCCGATACGCGATTCACAGCCGAGCTATTCGAAGCCCGTGGTAACGATCGTTCTGATCGTCATCAACATTCTGATTTTTCTGTTCGAGTTTTCGCTCGATTCGTTTTCGCTCAACCACCTCATTTCGGTTTACGGGCTGACCCCGTCGCATTTCCATTGGGCCAACATCCTGACCTCGATGTTCCTGCACGGCGGGTGGATGCATGTGCTGGGCAACATGTGGTTTCTCTGGATTTTTGGAGACAACATCGAGGACATCCTGGGGCACGGGAAGTACCTGCTGTTTTATCTCCTGTGTGGATTTGCTGCGGGTGCCACGCACGTGCTCTTCAATCCCTATTCCCGGATTCCCACCGTGGGCGCGAGCGGCGCCATTGCCGGTGTGATGGGCGCATATTTGGTGAAGTTTCCGCGAGCGAAAGTGGAAACCCTGCTGATCGTGATCTTCTTTTTCACCATGGTGGACGTGCCGGCCTGGCTGATGCTGATTTACTGGTTCGTGGTGCAGCTCTTCAGCGGAGTGGGAAGCATCGGCTACGCGCATGTTTCCGAAGGCGGCACAGCCTGGTTCGCGCATGTGGGCGGATTCGTGGCCGGCATCGCCTTCCTTCATCTTTTGGGGAACCGCCGACGGTACACGCGCCGCAGGGATCTTTCCTGGTAAATGAAACCTCGCGTCACACTTTATACCCGGGCGGGTTGCTGCCTGTGTGACGAAGCGAAGCAGGTAATCGCGGAAGCGCGCCTTTACACCGAGTTCGATTATGAAGAGTTCGATATCGATGCCGACCCCGAGTTGCGGCGCCTCTATAATGACGAAATCCCAGTGGTCGCTATCAATGGTATGAAAAAGTTCCAGTACCGTATGGACCTCAAGCAATTTCTGAATAGATTGGCGTCAAGCAAATGAGTCTGGATGTCTTGGCTATCGCCGCTCACCCCGATGATGTCGAACAGACGTGCGGAGGCACATTGATCCGTATGGCGGAGAAGGGCTACCGCACGGGGGTGCTGGACCTGACGGCGGGTGATATGGGAACGCGTGGTACGCCCGAACAGCGTGTAGCGGAGTCCGAGGTTGCGGCGAAGCACATGCTCCTGGCGTGGCGCGGCAATCTGCATTTGCCCGATGCTCGCCTGGAAAATACGATCAGCGTAAGGATGACGCTGGCGGTGAAGATCCGCGAATTGAAGCCGCGCGTGGTGATTCTACCGTATTGGACCGGGCGCCATCCAGACCATTACCGGACAAGCGAGGTGGGGTACGAGGCTTGCTTTCTGGCCGGCTTGAAAAAGCTGGACGAATACTCGGAACCGCACCGCCCGTTCAAAGTGCTCTATTCCAGCCTGTACGCGGATGTGAAACCATCATTCGTAGTGGATATCAGCGCGCAATTTGAGCGGCGGATGGCGGCGTTGTTGAGCTACACATCGCAGTATGGCGGTTCGCGCGAAGGCTCGGGCCTGTTTCCCGATGAACAGGAGATTCGCGACCGATTGGGAGCCATCGCGCGATTCTACGGCAACCTGATCGGCGTACGTTACGGCGAGCCGTTTGTGGTGAAAGAGGCGATCGCGATCGAAGATATTGTCACGATGCCGGTGCGGTCGATTTAGGCGAGGTCCGGGTGATTGGACCATCCTGGTATAATTGGTAGTTCGTAAGGTCAAGAATACAGATTTCAAGGAGTTCCATTGATTTCAGCAACACAGTTGCGTCCGGGGATGGTGATCAAGTTTAACAACGAGTTGTATTCCATATTCAGCGTCAATCACCGGACGCCCGGCAACTTACGTGGGTTCGTGCAGGCGAAGATGCGCAGCCTGCGGTCAGGAACGATGTCGGAACACCGGTTCTCGTCGGAAGACCGCGTGGAGAAGGCGCTGCTTGAGGAACTCGAGATGGAGTACTTGTACGACGATGGCGAGTACTTCTACTTCATGAACACCGAGTCCTTCGAACAGATGCACCTGACCAAAGAAATCCTGGGTGATGCCACGCAATACCTGATTCCGCAATTGAAAGTGACGGTTGAGTTTTTCGAAGGCAAGCCGATCAGTGTGGAACTTCCCGCAACGGTGGATCTGCAGGTGGTGGAGACAGAGCCGGGCCTGAAGGGCTCTACGGTTTCGAACGTGACCAAGCCGGCAAAGCTCGAAACGGGCCTGGTGGTGCAAGTGCCTCCGTTCATCACGGAGGGTGAAAAGATCCGCGTGAACACATCGGAAGGGACATATCAGGAACGAGCCTGACCGGCATTGACCGCGATAAGAGCCGCGGCCAACTCCTCTTCTTCTTCAGGCAGGACGGTCCGGAGGTCGAGGACCAGCCTGCCCTCTTCGATGCGTCCAATCACGGGCGGATCACCCACGCGCAGGCGAAGTGCGGCTTCGCCTGAATCTTCACATAGTGGAGCAAGCAGCCACGTAGGGACGGATTGTTCGGGCGTGGCGCCGCCTCCAATCACCGAATAGCCGCGCAGCACTTCCGCGCGAATGGTTGGATAACGCATGAGGAGCGTCTGCGCGCGCGTACAGATCTGTTCCGCTGTCTGACGAATCATCGCCAGGGCAGGGACAGCCTCCCATCTCTGAAAAAGAAGGTTGCGCAGCGTGCCTTCGAGCGCCTGAATGATCAGCTTATCAAGGCGAAGTGCGCGAAACATGGGGTTGCGGCGCAACCGTGTCACGATTTCGGGCTTACCGGCGAGAATGCCGGCCTGCGGTCCTCCGAGCAGCTTGTCGCCGCTAAACGAGACCAGCCCAACGCCGGCCGCGAGACTCTCCGATACGACGGGCTCGCGAATGCCGAACGGCTGGAGGTCCGTGATGCAGCCGCTGCCGAGGTCCTCATACACGGGAATGCCGCGCTCGCGGCCGAGATCCACTAGTTCGGGGAGCTCAGGCCTGGCAGTGAAGCCTTGAATTCGGAAGTTGCTGGGGTGAACGCGCAGCAGAAGGCGCGTGTGCTCGCTGATGGCGGCCCGGTAGTCGCCGATGTGGGTACGATTGGTGGTGCCGACCTCGCGCAGAACCGCTCCGGAGCGAGCCATGATATCGGGGATACGGAAGCCATCGCCGATTTCGATGAGTTCCCCGCGCGAGACCACGACTTCGCCGCCCCAAGCCAGTTCGTTCAGCGCGAGAAAGATGGCGGCAGCGTTATTGTTGACGCAAATGGCGGCTGTGCCGAGCAGGCGTTCGAGCAGAATGGCTGTGTGTGTGTCGCGTTTGCCGCGGCGGCCGTTCGCGAGATCGAACTCGAGGTTGGAATAAGCGGGAAGCGGGTCCAGATTCCCCAGTGGAGCGCGGCCAAGGTTCGTATGCAGCACGACGCCGGTTGCGTTGATGACCCGCCGCAGGGAGGGCCGCTCGAGTTCGGCGATGATGCGCCGCACGCGCGCCTCGGCCGAAGGAGTGCCCATTTGGCCGGCTTGAATTTCGCTGCGAAGGTCCTCGAGCGCGCGGCGCGTTTCGGCGAGCAGCAGAGTGTGAGGCACTCGATCCGAGAGGTCGGTGAGTTGTTCGAGCACCTCATGGACGGATGGAAGGTCACGCAAATCGCCGTTTCCGGACACGAATTGATGGTAAGCGCTTGTGGAGAGGCGATGCAACAGATTACACTAAGGGCATCGGGGCGTGGCTCAGCCTGGCTAGAGCGCCTGGTTCGGGACCAGGAGGTCGGTGGTTCGAATCCACTCGCCCCGACCATTTATCCCACTGAAATTATGGCTCTACGGGCCTACAACGAGGCGTATTCGGGCCGCTCTGGGCCAAAGCCGAGCTTTGGATTGTCCACAGCCTCCCTCCAGCATCCGCGCTCCTCAATCCAAGCTCGACGTCGCCGCTTCCATCGATCTCAACCTGGCGTGACGGCCTAATCGTTCCCACCCTCACCCTACCGTCCGGCGTAATGCTCATCCGGATAGCGCCTGTTCCCACAAGAGAAGTAAAGAAATCCAGACCGTTCACATTCCCGCCCGAGCGGCTAGAGGCAATTCCGGCCCCCCGTCGGCAACGTTTCCTGCAATGGATGCGCAGGATCACGCGGATTGGGCAACTGTAGCGTCCGCAGACCTCCGAATGTCAGGGCGTTGGTGGGGGTTCCGTTGTTCTGACTCTTTGGATCGACAACAACAGACTCGGCACTCATCGTCTGGGCCTGACCATGGACCAAAGACACGGCTGTCCACAATAGGACGGCCAGACCCGGGTAAGCGAGGAACCGACCAGCTTAGCGAATTGCGAACACCCTCTGAGGACGGCATAGCTCCCTCCAATCTCGAAACTTCTCGAATAGCCACTCTCTGCGTACCTACTCATGACGGCAACAATCTCCGTAGCTGCACGTGAGCACTCCTATTCGGCAGCGCTGCAACTAATAGGAGTGCGGTTGGGCGCAAACCAGTTCCAGGCTTTGTGCAGGGAGGGTCCCGGGGGCGGGTTGTTGTCGGTATTAACGTAGCCCCAGGAGCCGCTGTAGCCGAGCAGGACGGCCGCTTCGGCGCTAAGAGGGTGTTCGATTTCGCCCAGGTTTGGGATATTGTGCGTCAGATAAGAGTGCGCCGCGTCATCGCCGGGATGGGCGGGCGCGCCTTCGGCGCCCCAGTGCGAAGTGGGCCAGAACTCGTGTGAGCCGAACTCGACGAAGGCAACGGGGTGGGAATACTCGCCGGTGACGGGATCCTGAGCCATGTAGAGAGTGTTGGTCTGGGCGAGTTCAGGCTGATCCTGATGGGAACCTGTCAGAGAGACGGAGAGAATATTGAAGTTCTGCTCGATGGCTCCGAGCCCGCTGTACTGCACTTCCTTACCGACAATGGGATCAGCAAGGGGCTGGGACTGAACGCCGGCTTGCATCAAGTCAAAACGCATCTCATAACCGTGAGCCCAGTGGGAGACGGCCAGGATGCGATCCGTTGCGTGCTCGTAAACGAGAGTGAGCATGCTCCAATCGCCTTCGTGGTCGGCGAGGTTGGCAAATTCATGATCGGCATTTTTGCCGAAGAACTGATAATACTCGATCTTGTAGCAATCCTTGCAGTTGGTCTCGTACCAGCTCAGGGGGATGACAGGGTTGGTGGAGTTGTTGATCTTGCGTGCGCATTTGGAAGGGTCCTTCATATCGAGGGTAGGCGCACCGCCGGGTGTCACAGGCTCGGCAGAGACGGGAGGCTGTTCGGGTAGATCTTCTTCACTCCGCGGGTGGAATTTTGAGACGTGGGCGAAAAGGCCGACGTTTCTGTTATTCATGATTGTGGTCCAGTCAGCGCCGATGTGGGCGGTGTCGTCGACGGGATCAATGTGATATGGGCTGCGCGGTGTCGAAGCGATGCAGGCTGTGAAGGCCGCATTGGGGGAGAAGGCGCCGAGCACGCTCGATGGACCGAAGGATGTAGCTCCGAGGATTGCGGATGGCTGTGCGGTGAGGGTTGACTTAGGCAGTACAGTAATGCTGTTTGTACTGCCGACGAGACGAGAGTGGCTCATGTACCAGAGGGGATCGGCCGGGCGATAGGCGTCCGGGATGCCAACCTGGGGCGCGGGCGGCAGATGGTCCAGGGAAAATCTTAGAAAGGGGCTGAAGCGCTCGATAAGTTTTTGCTCGACGTCGTCGGGAATTCCGTCGGCATCGTGGTCGTTGGCAACGCTAGACAATGCGATAACGGGAAGGGGCGGGCAGGCGCGCGCGTCGCACTGGCTGATTTGCTGGACCAACTGATTCATCTGCGCATCGTGCGCTTTGTGCCATTCGTTCATGGCGCTTGTGTTCGGCGCGCAGGGCTTCGCGGACGTCTTGCCGGCGGTGGGCTCTACGGTGGGGATGCCGGAATGCTTCACGGGACCTGGACAGCCGCTGGCAGTGATGAGGCTGTTATCGAGAGAGAAGAGTTGCTGAGACGCCTGCTGACAGGTCAGGGTTTGTGCATCTCCAGCCCATGCAAATGGCGCGCACAAGAGCGCCACTAATCTGAAACATCTTACCCGCAAAAGACACCTTCTGGCTGCGCGTGGCGGCAACACTGCGATTCTAGACGCCTCCCTTTTATGCTTCAATAGCCTATTAGGATATTTTGGGGGGGAATCTGAAATGAGCGCCAGTTTTTCTTGGAGGAAAACCACCGCCAAGGATCTGGCTGAATGTCTCCAACTGCGTCCTGAGAAGAGAGGCGCTGAGAATATCGATAATCAACGCGCTACGGAAGCTTGGTTTCAGCTTTTTGAGCTTACCTACGCGTCGAAAAGCGCTCTGGTCGAAATGCATCGGCAGGGCAATGTGGAGATTGTCGGCTTTGGGTTTTCCGCATTTGTAAAGGAGAGCTTTGCCGAGTCCGAGGTGAGCGGTCCGAGGCCGGGTTTGAACGGCAGAATTATCGAGAGTATCGACCGCGGCAGGCCCGTGATCGCAAGTTATCGTGAAGTGCGGGATGCAAACACGCGGGGAACCCTTCAGCAAGTCATTCTCGAAACCTGTTGGAAGGACGGTTGCTTGGACGCGGCCCAGGTTGACGAGGTCCGCATCCTTTTAGGGCGGGCATACCAGGAAATTCACGCCGGATACTCGATCGCGCGAGTGCTGGCGGAACTCGTCGGCGAACTGGATTTCTGGCATGTGCGCGGCCATCGGAGCTTCCAGATCGTTAGTCGTTTTGAAGCGTACCGGCTCGCGAACCCGGAAACTTGCTGGAATGCGGACCGCGCGCTGGCGATGGTGACGAGAGAGAATATGCGCGTTGACCCCGGCTCAATCGCAGCGGGCGTATTTCTTCATCGGCAGCGGCCTCAATTCGCATTCACCCTCTGCGAGCAAGAGCTATTAGAAATGGCGCTGGACGGACTGGATGATGCGTCGGCGGCGAAAGCCTTGTTTGTAAGCGTGCCTGCCATCAAGCGCCGCTGGGCGAACATTTTTCAACGAGTCGCCACCGTCAACCCGGATATCTGTGCATGGGCCGGAGACGGGGTGAGAAGCATCCAAAAGCGCCACCGCGTTCTCGCTTACGTTAGAAGTCATCCGGAGGAACTGCGGCCTTTCGATTTCAGCGAACGGGAGAATACGGCGATTGCCGGAAGCCGTTTCGCGAGCGAAGGCCGGTGAGGGTTGTGATTCAATTCCAGACTGCGTGGGATTCAAATTGCCGAATTGCGAGGTCGGCGGTCATTAGCGAAGCGATTCCGCGCGGCTTCGATGGCTGCGATTGCGGGAGTTTTCACGGCACTGCTGATGGCGGTTTGTAGTCGGGCAACAAGTTGCCTACCGGCGGGCAACAGCGCGGACGTCTTTTTGCGCTCGATCAATACCTGTTGCGTTGGAGCCGAACTGAGACCAGCACTAACCACGGGCGCCGTCGCGGTGTTTCGGACGAAAACGAGTGAGGATTTCTTCCGAGCGTCGGAATCCGTCGCGGTCTGTTTCGTCTGCACCGACGTGACCGCTGGAGCCGGGGCGGGCTGCGTGTAACTGCAATTTTACCGCCTATAGGCGTCAAGCGCCGGATCGTTTACCGGAGGAAGGTTGCTCAAGACGTAGGCCCCTTCCCATCTGACTGTTCCTGTTTCGGCGGCGGCGGTGGAGTCTGGCGCGAGGTGGCGAGAATATCGTCCGGGCTCAGTTGATCGCCGCTTGGATCGCCAGCGTTCTGGTCGGCGCTTAGGAGGGATACAGTCGATCCGGTTGCGCCGGCCTGCTGAACCATGGATTCCGGTCGGCCCAAGCTCGGCTTTGTCCGCCTCTCCTGCGCACGCTTTTCCACTCCCGAAGTTGAGAACAGCGCGAGAAAGACGAATCCAACGAGGACACGCCCGCAGATGCCTGAAAGTGGTCACATGATGAGTGGACGAGGAATCAATCAATTGCCGCGTTTTGCCTTTTTCTTGCCCTTTTCGTGCAACGACAAATGCCAAATCGGTATAAGAGCCAGCAAAGCAGAATATACCGAACTCGTTGGGAAGATGAACAAAACTGGAGGTTATGAGAGATCCGCAAAGACCTGCAAAGCATCGCAAATCATTTGTCCTAAGGTTCGGGACCAGGAGGTCGGTGGTTCGAATCCACTCGCCCCGACCAAATCTCAAAGGGCTGTACGCCATTAATGGGGGCAGGTCCAGCCCCGATCAGCATCACGAACACACGATCTTAACCCTCAGCCGGTAGTCGTTGAAATTGTGGAAGCCACAGGTTTAGCGCTCGTGAGCCTACACTTCAGCCATAGCGGAGAACGCAACCAACCTACTCCTTTCAGCACAGTCCGCTGTTGAGGAACTCGCTTCGTCTCGTCCACCCGTCCGGCCGTGGTCAAGATAAATGTTCGCCACAGCGATTGGAAGGCGCAACTCGATAACATGCGCCCAAAATGGCCCGGAGAGGGGTGTTCCCACTCACCCCATCGCCGGACCCTCGGTTGATCTATATTCCCTCGCATCCGAGTTCATCTAACGGTGACGGCGTCTCGTGGGAGTGAGCGCCCCGGCGGTGCCTCCAACTACGGCACCGGCGCCGGCGCCCCGGCCCCGACCGAGAATGGCGCCTCCGGCAGCACCACCGGCCGCGCCGATAGCGACGTTTCTGGCGCGTCGTCTCCCGCTGCGGCTACGGCTCTTTGAGGATTTGTGGTTACGGCTCTTTGAGTATTTGGAGGAACTTTGAGCAACTAGAGGGGGCAACGCTACCTCACTCAGGAGACCAGCGCATAAAAGTATCAACAGTGATTTCTTCATAAACCAACCCTCCGCTATGGAGAGATGCAAGCTCACTGCCAGCTTGAGAGTGAAACATCCAATGCGGTAACCCACCGCGCGACCCGAATTTAGCCCCGGACTTTGCAGGGATTGACCGTGTTGAATTTTGTCCGATATGAGTGGATACTCGCTTTCACCTTCGCTCTGATCGCGATTGGGCTGCTTTTAGCGATAGCTGCAATCGCGGCATATCTACCGGTACGCCGAGCCTCGCGCGTCGATCCAATGATCGCGCTGAGATACGAATGACGCGGCTGCCTCGAACCAATCGGTAAGACCTAAAGCAGGGAGGCCATTCGACGGAAGGCCTCCCCGCACTCCCTCCTCACCTACGCACGTTTCGCTACCACCTCAAGCCACTCGGCGTCGACTCTGGTGAATCCGCCTTTTGCCAGATTGTGGGTTTCCCATAGTTCCTCCATATCGGTCTGGAGACGCATCCTTCCTTCCCGGTTGAGCGATGCGAAGGCGCGGTTGACGGGGCCGTAGCACGCGCGAAAAAAGCGCACGACTTCGCCTGGCGGGAACGGGAAATTCAGCGCGATCTTGCGGCGCGTAAGCTCCATGCCGGATACGCCAGTGTGGAGCCGCTCTCGCACCGTCGCTTCATTGCCCCAAAGCAGGGGGTCCGGCATTCCGGATGGAGCGACAAACCTGGACACCATTTGGAACAGTTGGCCGATAAAGCCCTCCGGCGTCCAGTTTGCCATGGCGATGATGCCGCCTCGGCGGCACACGCGCAGGAGTTCGCGGGCGGCTCGTTCGGGGCGAGGCGAGAATATGACGCCGGCGAGGCTCGCCACTACATTGAAAGCGGCGTTGGCGAACGGTAGGTCTTCCGCGTCCGCTTCGTAGAACCGCGTCTTCAGTCCCTCGACGCGTGCCCGTTCCTGCGCGCGCTCGATCATGTTCTCAGCGATGTCGATGCCGGTCGCGTCCGCGCCACGGCGAGCCGCAATCAGGGCCAGTTGACCGGATCCACAGGCGACGTCCAAGAGTCTGGAGCCAGGAGGGACCGCCAAGCGGCGATAAAACGCTTCTGCCTCCATCTCCATGTAGCGGGAAAGGCGATCATAGTCGCCGGAGTTCCAGATTCTCTTGAGAAGCGATTTCAGCGGCGCAATCTCTGGTTCCCACGGACCGCTGGTAAAGTAATTTCTGGTTGAATTCCTCCAAAGGATTTCGTCGATCAGTTTCTCCTCTTCCAGTTCCATTCGTTTCACTCCTCGCTTGCAGTTTCCGCCTGCACTCGCCTGAATCCACGCGCATCCGAGTCCAAACTCCGAGCGGTGTTCCTGGCTGGATGTTTCGGTATGCCACCCGGGAAACTGATTCCCGGAAGCGGGAAATTGCTCGTTGACCGGAGCTATTGGTAGGCCGCCAACACTTATGCGGCCTGCCTGCGATCCTGATTGTTCAGTCGGACGAGCTGCTCGAAGCTTGACTCGCCGGGACCGGCGGGATGTTCTGATTCACGCGGAAGAAATTGCCGGGATCGTATTTCGCTTTGATTGCCGCCAAGCGATCGTAATTCCCCCGGTATGTCGCTCGAATGCGGTCTTCGCCCTCTTCCATCATGAAATTCAGATAAGCGCCGCCGGCGCTGAACGGGTGTAGCGCTTCGTAGTAGCCGCGAGCCCAATCGGTGATTCGGTCGCGGTTCGCCGGATCGGGGTCTACTCCTACAATCACGCCGCTCCAGACTGCGTCGCGATGGGAGAACGCCGTATCGCTTTCGCCCACCCGATTCACTTTGCCGTTCACCGGATACAAGTGCATCGTAGACTGCCAGGTCGGCAGAAGCGATGCGTGCTCGAGATGTTTCTCGATTGCCGCATCGCTGAGTTCCTTGAAAAAGTCCGCCTTCCAATACCACTGCAGGCCGGTAGGGTAGATCGGGTCGAACATCCCCTGCAGCATGGGAAACGGCATCTGCGCGAAGAACTCGAAAGCCGGCGGACGGTAGCTGCGAATCGGTTCCAGGATCTTGTTGGCCTCCTCCATTGATCCCTGGTAGCACCACACGATCGCGCACATCTTGCGAAAGTGCAAGGTTTCAGGGAAGTGCGGCCCCGGAGGCACGCTCATCATTGCGACGAAGCCGTTCATTTCTTCGGGCGCTTGCGTGATGAATTCCCGATACCACTTCATCACCTCGGCGGCGTCTTCCAAATTCCAGAGCATCGGTCCGGCGCAAACCGTATCTACCGGACGGCCCTCAAACAAGAACGACGTCACGATGCCGAAGTTTCCCCCACCTCCCCGGATCGCCCAAAACAGATCGGGATTCTCCTCAGCGCTCGCCGTCACAAAGCTACCGTCAGCCAGCACCATATCGACTGATAACAAACTGTCGATGGTCAGTCCGTATTTCCGGCTCAAGTGGCCCATTCCTCCGCCCAACGTCAGCCCGGCGACCCCTGTGTTGGCGATAATTCCCGAGGGCACTGCCAGCCCGAAGACGTGCGTCGCGTGATCCACATCGCTCCATCTGCAGCCTGCCCCGACCAGAACCGAACGCGACGAAGGATCCACCCTCACATAGTTGATGGGCGAGAGATCGATCACCAGGCCGTCGTCGCAAACACCCAGGCCGGCCGCATTGTGCCCGCCGCTCCGAACCGACACACGCAGATCGTTGGCTTTCGCCAACCGCACGGCGGCGATCACGTCGGCGGCGTCAGTGCACTTGGCGATCAGCCGCGGCTTGCGGTCGATCATGGCGTTGTAGACTTTTCTCGCCTCTTCGTAACCTGTGTTTCCGGGTTCGAGCACTGTTCCGCGGAACTGGCCGCGAAAATCCGCAATCGCTTGTTCGATGGACATTTCTTCTCCTCTCGGGGCGCCGAATCTGTTTCGCCCCATCTATGTCCACTTTGCCCGAGCCGGCGTTCTAAGAGCGTTCTGTGGAGGCTGCCGCGCCCGTTCTGTCCGCCAGACTTAACAGTCTGCGCTCAAACGTAAGCGATCCCGACCTCCGCGCGGCCTCGATTCCTTGCCGAAAACTTGCGCGCGCAGCTTCGGTCTTTGTCTCGGAAAGCAGCAATTCGCCCTGGGCCCGGTACAATTCGGCAACGGCCCATTCTTCGCTGTTTTTACTGGCGAACGCGAATCCGGTTGAGAGGCTGGCCAGAGCTTCGCCCGGCCTGCCGGCGCGCGCAAGCGTCTCCGCCAGCAACGAGTAGTAGTAAGGCAGGCGAATCTCGGCACCCATGGCCCGCAACGCATCCAATCCCTCGTGAAGTTGCGTCAGACCTTGTGCCACGGAGCCCTCGGCGGCTGCGGCCCAGCCGGTCACGATGTTTCCCATCGCCAGGTAGTAGACGAAGCCGTGCCTGCGGCACAGTTCCACCGCCTCCCGCCCGAGTTCCAGAGCCGCGCGAGGCTCGCGCCGGAAGGCATGCAGTAGCGCGGCATAATCGAGCGCAATTGCCTGGCTGAATGGATCGCGGATTCGGTTCGCTGCGGCGATGGCTGTTGCCGCGTGATGGTCCGCCTGGTCTGCCGATTCGCAAAGATATATGAGATGGGCCAGGTATGAGTGGCAAAACACGCCCAGATCCGGACCGGCGAATAGCGCCAGCACGGATTCAGCCGATCCATCGTCAGTGCCCATGGCCGAGAGCAAATGCTTCAGCGATTCTTCCAGTTGCCCCAAATGAAACAGGGAACTGCCCGCCATAAAGTTGCCTGCCAGCATCAATCCGGCCGTCCGCTCCCGTTCCGCCGCTCTCAGAAAATCCAGGCTGAACTGCCGTGCTGCCTTCAGATCGCCGCGCACGACGTGATACACCCAGGCGCCGCTCCAAATAGCAAAGATGGTTCGGTCGTCCAGGCGCTGCGAGAGTTCCAGTGCGCGATTGTAGGTCGCGCCTACTTCCGCGGCAGAGTATCCTTCGGTTGTTACGAGCGCGGGACCGAGGGTAACCAGCAGATCGAGCTCCTGCCTCAATCTCCGCTCAGACTCGGGGTATCCGCGGCACAGGGCCAAAGCTCGCCTCAGGAGATCGGCCGCTTCGGCGTTTGCATAGCGCTCACGCGCATAGGCAGCCGCGCGCCGATAATGCTCGATCGCTTCCTCCGCCAGGCCGGCCTGTTCGAAGTGTGAGGCGATCTGCCCGCTCCAGCTATCGATATCGGCTCCATATACCTCGGCGAGCCCACGCGCCACACGTCGATGAAAATACCGGCGGCGCACCAGGCTCAATTCCGCGCAGGCCACTTCACGCAAACGGTCGTGCGTGAAGTCATATTCGGAACCGCCGCAATTGGTGATGATCTTTCGCTGCCAAAGCTCGTCAAGTGCCTGGGAAACACTAGCTTCGTCCCAATCCGTTACCTTCTCCAGCAGTTCGAAGGAAAAAGGACAGCCGATCACGCTCGCCACGCCGGCGAGTTCGTAAGAAGCCGCCGTGAGCTGCGCCAGACGCGCGGCGATGACGGAATGCACGCGCGTGCTTTGCAGCCCAACCCTGACGCTCTCCACAACAAACAGCGGATTCCCCTGCGTGGCCCGAAAGATCTCGGCGAGGTTGCCGCTTTCCAACGGTTCGGCGGATTCAAGACGGGCCAACTCAGCCGTCTCCTCCGCGTCCAAAGGTTCCAGGGGAATTTCCACCGCGACGCCTGACTGCCGAAGCCCCGCAAGCAACCGGGTGAACGGATGTTCGCGGCCGGTTTCCTCCGCTCGCACGGTTCCAAGCACAAGAATACGGTCCGCCGCCCGCGAAGTCAGCAGGGCGTTCAACCACTCGAACGAATCAGAATCGCACCACTGCATGTCATCCAGGAAAAGCAGAAGCGGTTTCGGGCAAATTCCAAAAGCCGCGTTCAGCGATTCGTAAAAACGAAGGCGCTGCCAATTCTCCGTGAGCGCGAGAGGCTGCCCGGTTCCGCGGAGTTCGATTTCGGGATGCTGTTCACGGATTTCCGGCGCTAAGCGGGCCAACTCCCCAGCCTGATCGGATTCCAAGCTGGACCAGCCTGCGCGAACCACGTCAGAACGAAGCCATTCCGCCACCGGCGCGTAGGCTACCTGGCCTTGCCCGGCGTAACACCGGCTGCGTGCAGCCGCATATCCCTGGGCCACGCATGCCTGGAATAGCTCATCCGCAAGTCTGGTTTTGCCGATGCCCGGCTCACCTGAAATTACAGCTACTCGGGGGCCCATCTGTGCCGCGGATTGCCAAGCCGACGTCAACTCGCGCCATTCCCGTGCTCGCCCGATCAGCGCCTTCGCCTTTTGCGGTTCCGAGATTTTCTTCGCTGCGGACCTGGAATTCTTCTCGCGCGAAGCGTCCGGTTCGGGCTTTGCTTTGAGAATTCGTTCGAACAGCTCCACTGTGGCCGCACCTGGTTCCACGCCCATTTCGCGCCGTAGAACGCGCATGCACCGGTGGTAAGCGCGGAGGGCGCTCGAACGATCGTGATTGGCCGCATACAGCCGCATCAGCAATTGATGATGCGACTCACCCAGTGGATCGAGTGCGACCACGCGTTCGGCGAATAAGATTGCCGCGGCGAATTCCCCTTGCTCTTCAAACAGCGTGGCGAGCCGCAGCAGTGCTTCGGCCAGGCGATTCCGGTACTCTTCGCGGAATGGCACGAGCCAATCGTCGTAGAGCCCGGGCAGAAGGTCATCTTCATAGAGCTGCGTTTCGGCGGTGAGCCATTGGATCTCACGGGCGCGATCGTTCTCCGCGCGGGCAGAAGCGGCCTCGGCGATTGCCCTTTGGAAATCGGCCACGTCGATTTCGCAGAGACCATCCTGCCGCCACCGGGCCGAGTAATGGTCGGTCACCAACGGATTGCATTCCGCGGGTAATGCTCGTTTCAGGTGATGGAGAAGTTGCCGCAGATTCGTCCGGGCCTGCGACTCGCTGGAGGCCGGCCACAGCACAAACGCCAGCCGCTCCCGCGGTTGGGGAGTATCTCCATGAAGGATCAGGTAAGCGATCAGGGAGTGGAGGCGATTCGTATTGACAGACGTGACCGGCTGGCCCGCATAGCTCATCCGCAGGTTGCCGAACAGGTTGATCCTCATGAGGCTGTTTCCCTTAGTCTACGACCTTCCGGTGCAAGAGGAGCGGCAGCTTAGTGAAATATCAAATATCAGATTTTGCCGCGCAGGACGCTTTCCCGCTATACTCTCCAAAAGCCATGCCCTTCGGGATCTCGGTCCAATCCAAGCGCGAAGCCGCCGATGATGCAGTGGCAATTCGCGCGCGCAAGCGCGTCACCGGCAGGCTGATCCCGTACCTCATGTTCATTTATCTGCTGGCGTACCTCGACCGCGCCAACATGGGTGTTGCCAAGCTGCAGATGCAAAGGGACCTGGGCTTCACCGATACCGTGATCGGTTTCGGCGCGGGCATCTTTTTTCTCGGCTATCTTCTGCTCGACATTCCTGGCAGCCTGATCGTAGAGCGTTGGAGTGCGCGCAAATGGATTGCGCTCATTATGGTGGCGTGGGGAGCTGTCGCCGCACTGATGGGGTTGGTAAGCACGCCATTGTTCGGTTCGGCGAGCGCCGTCACCCAATTCTATGGCCTCCGGCTAGCTTTGGGAATTACCGAGGCCGGCTTTTTCCCGGGCGTGATTGTTTACCTCTCGCATTGGTACCGATTCGAAGACCGCGCGCGAGCCAAAGCGTACTTCATGGTCACGCAGCCTATTGCCATTGCGTTCGGAGTGCCGCTTTCGCGGTGGATTCTGGAGAACATCTCGTGGTTGGCCTCCCAGGCTGGCGCTGGGTCTTCATCCTGGAAGGGCTTCCTCCGCTGTTGATGGGATTCGTGACCCTCTCATATCTGACGGACCGGCCTTCCCATGCCAGGTGGCTCCCCGACGACGAGAAGCGCTGGCTCATCGGCGAACTGCAAGCGGAAGAATCCCGCAAGATCGCCGAAGGCCGTGTTGCATGGCAGATGCTCTAAGACATCCGCAGACGTACCTGCTGATTTCGATTTTGTTTCTGATCGTGACGGGTAACCAGGCGCTGATCTTCTTTTTGCCCTCGATCACCGACAACATGAAGACAATGCCGATTGCGATCCGTACGATCGCTGCCGGGCTGCCCTATGCATGCAGCGCCGTGGGCATATTGATCAATGGAATGTGGGCGCACCGGACGGGCGCACTGCGGTGGCACACGGCGATCCCCGTGCTGGCGACAGGTGTTTCGCTGACGCTCACGGTGCTGGCAGGCGACCGCGCATGGCTGGCGATGAGCCTGTTTTGCCTGGCGGGTTTCACCTCGCAGGCGTATTTGCCCGTGCTCTGGACGGTACCGACGAAAGTGCTCGGAAAGTCGGCTGCAGCAACTGCGGTGGGCCTGGTATGCTTGGGCAACCTGGGTGGAGTCGCCGGGCCGTGGCTTTTTGGCTATCTAAGAACGGTCACCGGCGGCTATGATGCCGGTTTGTTAGTGCTAGCCGGATGCATGTTGCTCGCCGGCACGCTCGCCACGCAAATTCGTCTCGCTCGCACGGCCGATTCTCCGAAGTGAAGACTTGTTAATAGCCTTGCGGAAGTTGCGCAGCGCTTCACGCGCCGCACCCGGAAAGGAGCGAAAATTTCCGATTGCCGGGCATTAACCTTCCTTGAAAGAATCAGTTGCAGGCGATCCGCTATTCCGACTCCAGAGTCTCTAATTCACTCCCGAAAGTCCACCAGGGTTGTTTGCGCAGTCATCGTTTGATCAGGGGAGAGGTGCTGGTGGAGTTGCGAATGAGACGAAGTATAAGGAGGGCAATGACATGGCAGATTCGTTGTTAACATCCTTGTTCGGCATGCTCGACTCCCGCAGTATCAGCGGCATCGCCGGCGCATTAGGTGCGCCGGATCATTCGGTTTTGCAAGGCCTGAAGTCGTCGATCGCTTGCGTGCTCGGCGGCATGGCCTCCAAATCCGAGGACCCCGGCGCGCTGCGCAACATATTGGATCTGACTCCGAGTGCGGCTGGAGACGGGGCCATGTCCCAGATCGCTCGTGCGGCTTCCGACGCCAACTCGCCCCTGATCTCCGGAGGGAAGCGCATTCTCTCCAGCCTGTTCGGAAACTCCGAACCAACAGTGATGAACGCGGTGGGCTCGGCCTCGGGCCTACGAGCCAGCGCGACCTCGACCATCCTGGCCATGGTGGCACCGATGGTCATGGGCTTTCTGAGCAAGCGCGTCCGCACAGAAGGCATGAACATGAACAGCTTTGGCGGCCTCCTGCAACGGGAGCGCGACTCCATTGAAAGCGCTCTGCCGCCTGGAGTGAAGGACGTAATCTGGCCCCCGGCGGTCAAAACCGTCAGCGCCACTCCAGTCGTAGCTCAAACGGTAACGAGAGAGCCTTCTACCTCCTACCGATGGCTCCCGCTGCTGGCTTTGGCCCTGTTGATCCCAGTCCTTGCGTGGATGTTACACCATGCGCGCAGACCTATCGTGGTTCATATCCCCCCCGTCGCAGCCCAAAGGCTGCCGCAGAGGACGCCTCTTGGAACAGCCAGCCGAAGTGCAACCGATTCCATCGACACCGTGAAGCGCGCACTCTCCGATGCAGATCTTAGGTTCGATACCGGATCGGCGAGACTCCGGCCCGAATCGCAAGCCACACTCAATAGCATCGCGGCCACTCTTCAAAGATTTCCCGATGTCAACCTGAGGGTTGCAGGCCACACCGACAATGTCGGTAACCCCGAGCGGAACCTCGAGCTTTCTCAAAGGCGAGCCGACACTGTAGTGGCTGAACTGACTGCTAAAGGTATCTCTACAGGCCGGCTCAGTGCGAGGGGGTACGGCGACGAGAACCCGATCGATAGTAATTCCACCGCGGCGGGCCGGGCGCGGAACCGGCGCGTCTCCCTGGATATCTGGTAACCCATAGAGAGACGCACGAACCATTTCGTGGCGCCTCCAGTGATTCATAAGACGTTGCTTCAAGCGGGTCAAGTTGAGGTGATCCACAAAGGAGGAACAAGATGAATTACGAAAAGATAGTTACACTCTATGACACGGCAGGACATGCTGCTGATGCCAGGCGCGGTCTGGAAGCGGCCGGATTTCCGTCTACTGAGATCAGCACTCTCACCAGCGCCGGTCTGGGCGTCAGCGGCGACAAATTGAGTGAGCCTGGAATCTGGCACCGTCTCTTCGGGCGGGATATTGAACAGCACGAAGCCACTGTCTACGGCCGCGTGGTTGGCTCGGGTGGAGCCGTGCTGACTGTCCGTGTGCCGGAATCGGATGTCCCCAAGGCGCTGAGCATTCTGAATGCTCACCGTGCTGTCGATGTGCAGCATCGTGCGGTGCAGGAAGGGCTCATCGCCTCCACCGCCGCGCCGGCGGCGTCCATGGCTGCTTCCGCGCAGCCGACCTATGCCACCGCGCAACCTTCTTCCGGCGAGGAGGTTCTTCGCCTGGCTGAAGAACAACTGGATATCGGCAAGCGGCTGGTGCGCGAAGGGACCACGCGGATTCGCCGCTTTGTTGTGGAAACACCCGTCGAAAAGCAAATCACTTTGCATGAAGAACATGTGCGGGTGATTCGCCGGGTAATTTCCGATCCTGAATCGCTCCGGAATATCGACTGGGCCGACAAGACGATCGAAGTCAATGAAACAGTCGAGGAGCCGGTAGTTACCAAGTCGGCGCACCTTACTGAAGAAGTGGTGATTCAGAAGGAAGGCACCGACCAAGTAAAGACTGTGCGAGACAAAGTACGCCGGCAACAAGTGGAAGTAGAACGCTTGGCCGGTTCGGAAAACATCACGAAAAAGTAAACAGCCAAAAGGGGCCGCCGCAATTTCTGCTGCTCAGGCAGAAGGCACACCGGCGGCCCTTTGCATCTTTGGTCAGAGCAAGAGCGATCACAAGAACACGAGGAAAAAATGCTTCACATCCTTTGGATCACGAGCCTTGGAGTAATCGTCGGGGTGCTGGCGAAGCTGTTCTTTCCCGGGCGCGATCCCGGCGGAGTCGTCGCAACGATGTTGCTGGGCGCTGCCGGATCGTTCGTAGGCGCCCTGTTTGGCAGGCTCCTCGGCCTGTATGGAGCCAACCAGGTTGCAGGCTCTATCGTCTCGATTCTGGGAGCGGTTCTTCTACTCGCGCTATACCGGCTGATTCTGGCGGACAGGCAATATCCCACACTCGGACTCCGGCCGTAATCGGCCGGGCCGGTAGTGAGTGTAGGGGCTATGCGCCGCGCGAAACCTGGAGCGGCTGTGAGCGCTCCGCGACGTAAAGTTGCGTGTATTTCCCGCTGTTGACGTTGTAGTAAATACGGTTTCCATCGGGACTAAAGGCTGGGTGCGGATGATTTTTCCGCCAAGTGGTGGCGCCCTGATCGCCTCGGAATCGGGCGAGCATCGTCCAATCCCCGCCTCTCACGTCGCATACCGCGATTCCCCATTCACCCTTGGCGCCACCGAAGGGCGTCAGTTGCGTATCAGTAACAAATAGTTTCCCATCGGGGCTGAAGGAAAGATGCTGCCCCGGAAACTTCGGCAGATTGGGGATGGGATGCTCCTGACCAGTCCTGCCGTCGATCAGCAAGTTCGGCATGTTCAGAATCGTAGTAGATCTGGAATCCCAGGAGGGATGTCCCCAGTTCCGTTTGAAGAACAGCAGCTTGCGGTGCTCTATATCAAAGCAGACCAGCCCTTCGCGATCGCTCTCATAGGCATGGGGCCATCTCAGATGGCCTTCCGGCAGCGGTTTATAACCGGGAGACATGGTAGAGAGCTTGAAGAAGATGAGCTTCTGGTCCGGGCTGAGCGTCCCGAAAGGCGTGGAAATTTGATGATCGGCATAGAGCTCGCGGATTTGCTGCGGATAGGCGGCACGGACCTGTTTAGCCGTAACCAAGGTGCGAATCTCGCCTGACTCCACATTCAGCAGCTCGACATCGGTGTACTGGTCCGGTTGGAAATGGACGCCGTAAATGGGAACAAGGTCGCCATCCTGCGTTCCCCAAGAGACCATGCGGTGTTTCGCCAATACGCGCTGTTTGAGTGTCTTGACGTCAACGGTCACCACCACGACTTCGCCGTTGCGGAGATCGTGAAATACCACGCGCCGGTCATTCGAGACCCACTGCTGGCATGCCACGCGATGGGCGTCTTCACATTCCAGGTTCCGCACCAGCACCGTCTCTTTGCCGGTGGCACGTTCCTGCATCCGGATCTCCCCGGTATATCCTTCCGGCGTTACGGAAGTGTAGTAAAGGACGCGCCGGCCGTCCACGGTTTCCGGAGAAACATTGAAATAGGTATGGATCGTATGCCGCCCAGGAATCGAGGAGACGGGATGAATTCGAACTCCGGATTTCCACGGCGTCACGGGACTTGGCCCTGTTGCGGCGGAAGCGGCTGCCACACCGGCCAGTTGGATGAATTGCCTGCGTGAAAAGTGGGACATGTAATCGGTCTCTTAGAACGAAATAACTGGGAATCTCGAATCTACTCAGAACTGATATTTCAACGCAAACTGCAGAATTCGGGGATCTCCGGCAGCAGTAATCTGCCCGAAGTGAGAATTGTTCTCCGTGGCCACAGGATTTGCCAGAGCCACATGATTGGTGGAGTTAAAGGCCTCCGCCCGGACCTCGAGATGTTGTGCTTCGTGTACGGCAAAAGTACGGCTGATTGCCAAGTCGATATCGAAGTAACTGGGACCAACCAGAGAGTATGCTCCAGCGTTGCCGAAAGTCCCCGCCGGATTCGGAGTAAACGACGCTGGACTCAGCCACAAGAGCTCATTGGCGGTGTTCGCATAGGGGCTGCCCAACACGTTCGGGCGATCGAGGCCCACACCGGTGGCGGAATTGTCCACTCCAGTGAGTGGCGTGAACGGCGAGCCCGAATGGGCTGAGATGATGGGCGCGATCTGCCAGTTGCTCAGCAACATTCGGGCCCATCGCCTCCCGGTGAATTCCGGAGAAGTCGCGACGACCGAAAGGTTGAAGGTGTGCCGCAAATCGAAGGCGCAATTGCCCCGGTCAGCATCACGGTCATATGGATTTTGGTATCCCGGTCCCGCCAGTTCGCCAACGAAGTTCGCTTCACTGATGCAGTGGGAGTAAGTGTAATTGGCGAGGATCGTATAGTTATTACTCAAGCGGCGACGGGCGGAAACCAGCAGACCATTGTACTCGGAGTTGGCCCCACCATCAGAGAGCGCCATTGTGGAATAGAGAGCGCCGGCAACCGGATTCTGCAGGTACAAAACGCGGCGTTGGTTGAGATTGGCCGTAGTCGAGCAGGCCTTTCCGTTACAAGTGCCTGGGACGTAAACTCCCGGATTCTCCTCTGTTTCTACCCAGGAATGGGTCGTCTTATCACCGATGTAGGTTGCGGTGAACAGCCAGTTGGAACCTACCTGGCGCTGATAGCTCAGGTCCCATTCCTGTGTATAAGTGGGTTGCAAACTCAACGGAATATTGTAATAGGCGCCCGAAGACGGGAATGCCTGGTTGCTGGTAGGAACGGCCGGGGAAGGAAATGGATTTCCGCCGGGATATCCAGCGAAAGGATTCGTCAGGCCGCCGGCAGGGCTGGGTAGCGTTACGGTGCTTCCCCACGGCGCACCCTGACCAGGATGAGTGCTGTAGTTCAACTCCGGTGAATCGTAGAAAATGCTATACGAGGAGCGAATCGTTTGGCGACCCGAACCGGTCGGATCCCACGCGAACCCCACACGCGGCTCGAAATCGTCCATCTTACGCGAAGTAAACGTGTCAGGTACACCTGGATCGCCGAAGAAGGAGAGTCCCGGAGGCGCATTGACGTACACGCTACTTACGGTTCCTGCCGCGAATGCCGCGGGGCTGAAGTGGTCGATGCGATGCAACGTGTCGGCTGCAGGCAAAAACGGCTCCCACCGCAGGCCGAAGTGCAGTTGCAGGTGTGGGGTCACCTGGAAGTCATCCTGTCCATAAATGCCAATGTAAGCCTGGCGCGGATTTCCGAGAGCCGGGTTGCCCTGTTGGTAAGTCGAGGGCGTACCGAGCAGGAAGTCCACCAGTCCATCTCCGCTTGCCTGGCCGTTGAAGATCCAATAGCCGTTGCCAAGGAATACGTTGTCCTCGTTCAACTGGTTATAAATATAGTCCGCGCCAAAGGATAAGTGGTGACGGCCGCGGATAATATCGAAGTCGTCGGCCAGTTGTACCGATCCCGAAGCATAAACCGCCGGCGCGCAGGATCCACACCCGATATTGAAATACCCGCTGATGGACATATACAGAAAATTGGAAGCCAGCGATGAAATGTTCAAGCCGACGGTTCCGGGGTTGATGTCATCCGCCTGGGGACTGCGGTTAACGCGGATCTTCGTACCGGTGAGGTGCAGTGAATTCAGCATCGTAGGCGAGAGAGAATAGGTATCGCCCACGACGAACGACTCGCTCGAATCGGCCAAGCCGGCCCTGCCGGTGAGCAGGAGGTTATTATCGAACGGAGCGGCCGGATTGGCGAGGCTGGTATTGAAATATCGCGCGAAGAGCGTTTGTTTGGCGCTGATCACCCAATCTCCACGACCAATATATTGATTCTCCCCTTCAGGGCTAGGAATGGCATACGTGATTTGGCCGCATGGGCTGCTGGAAGCTGGAAGATACTTCGTCAGCGCGAGAGCTTGCGGGTTGAGCATAGTTAACGGGACCATCGCATTGGGAAAAGGCTGGCCGGTTGCCGGGTTGATGATCGTCTTCGACTTTCCGCTGGATTGGCACCCCGCCGATTCCAATTGACTGAAGTCACCGCCCAATGCCGCTGTCGTGGGGACATAGCTGATGGTCTGCGGGGGCGCCGACCGCACGCGGGTTCCCTGGTAACCGAAGAAAAAGAAAAGACGATCCCTCAGTACAGGGCCACCAATTGTACCGCCGAACTGGTTGCGCTTGAGCGAGTCATGAGTGGCTGCAAAGAAATTCCGCGCGTTCAGATCGCCATTGCGCAGGAACTCAAAAAGATCGCCGTGAAACTGATTGGTTCCCGATTTGGTCACAACATTCATCGTGCCACCCGGGTGCAGACCGTAGCGCGCTGAAAGTCCGCTGGTTTGGACGCTGAATTCCTGTACGGCGTCAGGAAATGGGAAGGGGAGATTCACATTGGAATAATTGTGGTTGTTGTCTCCTCCATCCATCATGAAATTGGTGCTGTTCGCCTGGCCTCCGGCGACTGAGATGGCGGTGGAACCAGCGATATTGGCGCTTCCGTACGTTTTGGAGCCGACCATATCGCCGACCCGCGATGCGTTGGCCGCCGCGCCGGAGAGGAGCACAAGCGACGTAACTTGGCGGCCGTTCAACGGGAGTTCAAGCACGCGCTTATCGTCGATCACGTTGGAAACGGCTGTATCGTGCTGTTCTACCATCGTCGCATTCGCGGTTACCTGGATCTCCTGCTTTACCGACCCGACTGGCAGCATGACGGGAATCGAGACGTTAGCTGCCACCGCCAGGACGATGCCTTTTTGCGTGTATTTCGCAAACCCGGGTGCCGTCACTTCAATCGTGTATGGTCCTACAGGGAGATTCGGAATCACATAGGAACCCGTCCCGCTACTTACAGTGGAGCGGGCTGTGTGCGTGTCGGTTTGCGTCGCTGTCACAGTGGCGCCGGAAACGGCCGATCCGGACGGATCCGTCACGAGGCCTGAGATCTGGGCGCTGGCGACTGCCTGCGCATACAGAGGAACGCCTATGCCTGCTGCCACCAAAGCACCCAACACGCAAAGCTTGACCCCAAGGGTCGCGGTTTTATTCATGGACCACCCGTTGTGAGACGCGGCGGCGCCGGTCTCCCGGTTGCATACTCTTTTCAGCGGCATGGTAACGCCGGCCAGCAGACGGTTGAAGTAATATAACGTTTAGACAAGTGTTCAACGGGTCGATACTGTCTGTTACTACGTTGGAAATAAATGACTTCGCAATTTCCAGCCATGCCGGAAGTCCGTGAGGAACTGGAGCGCATCCGCTCCAGTAGCGGCTTCCGAGATCGGGAGAATCTGCAACATCTCCTTGCATATTTGGTGGAGCACACACTCGACGGCTCAGCGAAGAACCTAAAGGAATATGTCATCGGTCTGGAAGTCTTTGGGAAGCCGGATGGATACGATCCGCAGAGCGACGCCTCGGTGCGCGTGCAGATCGGCAGGCTGCGCCGCAAGCTGGATGAGTACTACCAATCGGAGGGCATGTCCGACGAACTGTTGATGCAACTGCCGAAGCGCCAGTTCGCTGTTCTCTTCGAGCGACGACCGGCGCTGCCGCCTCCCGCGGGAGAGCACAGTCTCTCCAACCAGCGGCGCCGAGTGATTCCAGCCGCAGGCCTGCAGTGGGGATTGACGATCTTTTTCGCCGGCTTGGCATTGTTCCTGGCATTGCGACCGACGAGCCGTCCCCAGCCCGTTTCGGCGGCGCTCGATGAAATCTGGCGGCCGTTTCTGGCCGAGTCGCGTCCGGTCCTGATTGCGCTAGGCACTGTGCCCTTCTACGCATATTCAGCGGGCTTTGTCCGCGAGCCCTGGATGGACACGCTGACTGCTGCCGAGCGGCAGCCTCGCCTGGATGAACTGCGCACCATTCTGCATAGCACCGAGCCGTTGAAGCCCTACCTTTCCTATACCGGCGTAGGACAGGCAACGGCGGCGTTTCTGCTATCGAAGCAGTTCGCTCAGATGAATCTACCGGTAGATCTGGTTCGTAGTAATGCATTGAGCTGGGATGAAATCGAACAGCACAACGTGATCTTTTTGGGTTCTGCGAAATTGAACAGCCAATTGCGGGATATTCCAGTGACCTGGGCGTTCCGTGTAGAAGGTGGTCGAATCGTCAACCTGCGGCCGAAAGCCGGAGAGGCCGCGTCCTACGGTCCAGACTATTCCCTCATCAGTCTGTTTCCGGGGTTGCATGGAAAGGGCGAGATCCTGGTCGTAGAATCGGCGTCGACGACGGGCGTGTGGGCGGCGGCGCAGTTTCTGACCGACCCGGGTTATGCCCGGGAACTAGTGGCCCATTTGCGCGACGCCGCCGGAAGGTTTCCCGCACATTATCAAGTCGTGTTGAAGAGTCAGATCGCAGCGGATGTACCCATCCGCATAGGCTATGTGACTCATCGAATCCTGCAAGGTCTGAACTAGCGTTTTGAGCGCGGGATGGCGAAGATCCCGAAGGAAGGCCTTCGCGAATCGGTGCTGTGCCCCGCGCAGAGGCCGGTCAGCCGCGCGTGCGACACGTGAAGCTCGCTACTGGATGAGGCTCGCTGCCCAGGCAGCGTGGATCAGCGCGATCCCCAGCACCAGCGTACCGGCGGCCAGGCAGATGGCGCCCACATAAACGGCTGCGATCCATCGGTTGGGCTTTTGGGAATTCGGTGAGACAACGGAAAGAAAGAATCCCAAGGGCATCAGAATTGCGGCGCACGGAACCCCCAGGCTGACCGGATCCGAGAGCACCAAGCTATCGACGAGCAATTGGCAAATCAGAGACAGAATTACCAAGACGCCCGCGTGGGCGTGACCCGCTCGGAACAGATTCTGCCGGAGTGGGTTATCTACGTATCCATGTTCTGACGATTTCAGCATGTGAAGCAGAAAGGCTCCGCCGAATTCAATCGTCGGCACCGTGACCAGGATGATTCCCGATACTAATTTCGTGGCATTCGACAGTTGCACGTTCGGACTCCTCTGGCGGGACGTATTGAGCAGCGGCTCAGTGGATAGAAATCGTCCCAACGGCATTCTATAACCGTTCCATTGTGAGGGACAGTTGTCAGGCGCGTGACCGGTTTTTGCGATTGGTGGTCGCGAAGCGCGGCGTTACTGGCCGCGTCCCACCCATCAGAGTCATTCCTTAGTCAATGGCCAGCATGGGGTCAGTGAAAAGGGCTGGTCAGGAATCCTTTCACTGAAGGAAAGAGCCCGGCCAGCCCGGTAAGTCCCAAACCGAAGAAATTAGTTAGCTTACCCGCCACCTATCGCTGTTTGTTCACGAGCACTCCCAGCGAAGCTGCGGGAAGAGCTTGTGCCCGGCCGCTGGATGCGGATTCCGGCGTGCCGGTGCGCTCGAAGTGAATGCCGCCATCTTCGCTGCGCAGGATTCCCGCATCAGTTGCGACGAAGATGCGGCGGGAATTGGCGGGGTCGAGAGCGACCGAGCGCGCGGCTTTACCTGTCCGGCGGTGCCAGTTCGAACCACCATTCCAGGAGACGACTACACCGGCGCTAGTCGCCGCGTAAACGGCGTCGGGGCGGCGTGGCGACGAGATGATCTTGTACGTACGGACTTGGCCGCCTAACGCATGCTCCAGACTGAACCAGGTCCGTCCGCCATCCAGACTGCGGTAAATGCCGCTGCAGGCGGCCGCAAACAGGCGGGTCCGAAGCTTTGCATCCACATCCAGAGAGAAGATGTCCGAATCTTCTTCCATTCCCTTGTGAATGGCGCGCCATGTTTTTCCGCCATCCTCCGTCTTCCACGCCAGATGTGGTGTGCCTGCGTAAAGCGTGTCCGCGTCAGTGGGGTCGAAGGCGAGCGACATAACCGGATGCGGCGAGCCTCCGCCGGGTGCGGAGGGGAGTGTCCAGTTTTCGCCGCCGTCGTGCGTGAAATAGACGCCCTTTTCCGTGCCCGCGGCCATCACTTGCGTGTCGCTTGTCCAAAAGACCAGCGACCAGACTTGCTTTCCCTCCAAGCCGGGTACGGCTTGCCACGTTGCGCCTTCATCCATGCTGCGGAATACCCCGGCAAACCGCGGCGCTTCGCTCGAGAGAGCGAGCCAATACACATTCTCCTTCACTGGGTCGATCAGCATAGCATGTAAGGTAGATCGCGATTCTGCCGGGAAAGGAAGCGGCGTCCATGTGTCACCGGCGTCCCGCGAGCGGAACAACCGGGCGGTTGCTGTCGCTGCGAGGAGCGTGTTTGGATGATGCGGATCCACCTGAATCAGACTTACAGAATTGGGTAGGCCTTCGTGAGGCTCCCCACAGACTGCTGTGATACTGAGTGTGAGGCCAAGCGCCGCGAAGCGCAAGGCAGGGGCCAAACGATACGCTGGCTGCATAAACCGTTCCCATTTCGATGGATGAGAACAGCCGAAAGCTGGCTCATGGAAATGGGTTACAAGACCAAATAACCTCAAAAAATACGACCTCCTTTGCGGGACTGGAATCATGCCCCCTAGGAGAGGGGTTAATCTGCACGCTCAGTCTGGGCTTGTCTGAACTCAAGCCGTGTCCAGAGGGATAGTGCGGCTTTGTCCAACTCAGGAGGTGGTCTCTAATGAAGAAGTGTGTGTTTATGGCAACGGCAGCAGCAGTCTTGGCTGCCTGGACTGCATCTGCCCAAGACGTGCCCAAGGCGGGAGTTTTTCTAGGCTACAGTTACGTTCATTTCAATCCTGCCGGTAGCGCATCGAGCTTCAGTGCCAATGGCGGCAACGGGCAGTTCGTTTACAACTTCAACAAGTGGCTGGGTGGAGTTGCAGATCTTGGCGCTGTGAACAACAGCAATCAGAACGGCATCCACGCAGACACTACGTTCTTCAACTTTCTATTTGGGCCGCGGTTGACGTTCACTCATCGTTCGCGCTTCAGGCCTTATGCTCAGTTGCTCTGGGGCGGTGTCTATGCGACCAGCAGTGCGCAAATCACGGCAATCCCGGCGTTGGATTTTCTGCCAGGAGGACCTGTCGTAATCAATCCTGGTGAACCGATTACTGCGCGCGTGAGTGCGTCACAAACCGCATTCGCCATGACCGCCGGCGGCGGACTGGATATCCGGATAGGTAAGCACGTCTCTTTCCGGCCGTTTGAATTCAGCTACTATTTGACTCGCCTGCAAAATCTGACCACGGCGGAGGACAACACTCAGAACAACTGGCGCTACTCCGGAGGCGTGGCGTTCTGGTTCGGCGGAGAGAAACCGGCGCCCCAGGCCAACCGCCAGATGGCGACCAGAACCTGCCCGGATGGAAGCGTCGTGCCAATCAACACGGCATGCCCGAAGAAGAACTTTTCGTTGTCTTTGACTGCAACCCCGGCGGAACTTTGCCAGGGAGAGACAGCCCGGCTGTCGCCTTCTTTCTCGGGTGCAGCTCCGAATCAACTGACTTTCTCATCGTGGTCCGTCAATGGCCAGCCCGTCAGCGACACTGGCGCGTTTGAATTCAAGAGTGAAGGCCGCGCCCCTGGAACCTACACGGTGAAACTGACTACGGGCGGAGACGCCTTCAATCCGGCATCGGCCGAAACGACCATCACGGTCCTGGAATACCAGGCGCCGACGGGCACTGTTTCAGCAAGTCCGTCGGAGATCCACGCGGGCGACAAGTCAAGCATCTCCTCAAATTTCCGAGGCCAGTGCGGCGGCCCGATCCAAGCAGCCACCTACGAAGCTTCCGAAGGCACGATGCAGGGAGATCAGTTCGATTCTTCCAGCATGCAGTGGGATACGTCCAACAATGCGGAACAGCGGAAAACCGTTACGATTACCGCGAAGGCTTCCGACAACCGGAACACCGGCTCCGCTACGACGACAGTCGATGTTGTTCGCGGCGCCGTAGTCATGCCCGTACGGCTCCCGGACGTGCTGTTCCCGGCGAATAGCTCGCGCGTCAACAATTGCGGCAAGCGCATTCTCTTGGAACAGTTGCGTGCCTACTACGAGCGGGATTCTTCCGGCACGGTAGTGTTAGTGGGTAACTCATCTAGCGATGAAACAGCCGCCGACATCGCACAAAAACGCGTGGCGAATGCGGCAGCCGTCATCACCGCGGGCCGCGGCGTTTGCCTCTCGATCCCGCAGAGCCAGGTACAGGTGAGTTCGCCCGGCACCGATCAGAACGGCGTGTCGTTCGAAAGTAGTTTCTGCCAGAGTTCTGTCGGACGCATTGGGCCAAACTCTGACATGAGACGCGTCCAAGTGTGGTTCGTTCCCTCAGGCGGCCAGCTTCCGGCCTCGGTGACCAACAGCCAGGCTGCGAGCACGCTGTCCCTCAGCAATCTGGGGTGCCCGAAGTAATACCATCCCAGCTCGGGAGAGCGATCCGGCGAGGGCCTCAACGTCGCCGGATCGCTCTCTTGCCTTCCTTCCTCGTTGCTCCCGCCGTCTCGCATTCTTCCCTTCTGTTGAATCATCCGACGGATGATTGCTTTCCACATCCAGATAGAGCTTGCTTTTGGTCCCTCTGGCGCAAGGCCGTTCAGAGGTGTCGATGTTAGCCTAAAGCCGGGAGTGTATTGCAGAAGCGGCGGCGAGGAAATTGAGATCGAGGGTGACCTCGCAGCCGCGACCTTTACGGGCGATTCCAGGAGCACCTTCCGAACTCAGCCTCCCCGGAGATTTAGATCTGCGATCGACAGACCATGGCGCAACGCCTTGACCTGGAGGAACACGGACTGCCGAAGGACTCAGACGGGCGGAGCTGACGACCGGCGCCTGATCGATGACTAACCTGATGTTCTTGAGTGAGTGATCGAATAACTGGCGTGCCCACAGTCTCCGCAAGCGACGCCTTCCGCACGATGAGTTCTTATTCCACCGGCGCGGGCAGAGGATCAGTCGGCCGTGCCCACCATACATAAAACGTTGGCAGCAGGAACGTACTCATAATGAGATCGACAATTAGGCCGCCCACAATCACGATCGCAAACGGGCGCTGGGAATCCGATCCGATGGCGTGGGAATAGGCAGCCGGCAGCAGACCTACAGTCGCCACGAGCATCGTCATCATGATCGGTCTCAGCCTGCGAACCGCTCCTTCGATGGCGGCTTCTTCGACCGAGAAGCCGCGGGCCCGAAGCTGATTGATGTAGTCCACCATGATCACGCCGGTCTGGACCGATGCTCCGAACAAGGCCAGGAAGCCAACTCCCGAGGACACGCTGAAATTCGTCCCCGTGATGAATAACGCCAGCAAGCCGCCAATTCGCGCTACCGCCACATTGACCAGATGAAGGCATGCCCATTTCGCCGAACCGAACGCACTAAAGATGATCAGGAAGATCAGAAAAACGGTCAAAGGCACAATGATTACCAGCCGCGCTTCCGACCGCTTCTGGCTCTGGTACTCGCCCGCCCATTCAAAGGAATAGCGAGGAGGCAGTTTCACCTGATCGTTGACCTTGCGGATGACTTCCTCTACTGTGCTACCCAAGTCGCGGCCGCGCACGCTGTATTTGATGCCAATGTAACGCGAATTGGCTTCGCGGTATAACGTAGAAGCGCCGTCAGCCATGCGGACCTTGCAGAGCTGGGACAATGAGACACGCTCGCCGGAAGGCGAGAGCAGGCGAATGCTTTCGATAGCTTCCCGCCTGTCGCGGTAAGGCGGAAGATAACGTGCCACCAGGTCGTAGCGCTGCTCGCCTTGCAGAATCTCGCCGATCGTGTTGCCGCCCACGGCAGTCTGGATGGCGTCCTGGATATCGTCCACGTTAATCTGGTAGCGCGCGGCTGCGTCCCGGTCCACAACGAAATTCAGATTCGGCTGCCCGATCACGCGAAACATCCCAACATCTTCGACGCCGCGGACCGGCTGCATCGCGCGGACCACATCAGCGCCTTTCTGCTCCAAAACGCTGAGGTCGTCTCCATAGATTTTGATAGCGAGCTGTCCCTTGACGCCGCTGACGGCTTCTTCCATGTCATCGGCAATCGGCTGCGTAAAGCCCCAGATCACGCCAGGAATTTTGCGCACTTCGCGATCCATGGCGGCAACCAGTTCCTCCTTGTTCTGGTGAAACTGCGGGCGCCACTGTTCTTTCGGCTTGAGATCCACAAAGAACTCACTGTTGCAAAAATCCACCGGATCCATACCGTCATCCGGCCGGCCGATCTGTGACACTACTTGCGTGACTTCGGGGAATGACGCGAAGACAATGCGTGCCCGGTTCATCAGTACCGCGCCCTCCGCGGGCCCGGTGCTGGGAGGAGCCGTGCCGCGCACCCAGATGGAACCTTCATTCAAGTGCGGGAGAAACTCCGATCCGATCACGCCGCTGGTCAACAGGTAGAGGCTGCCGCTAAATGCGGCCGCCGCAATCCCGACCATGACCCAGCGGTGATGCACGGTCCAGGTAAGCGCTCTTCGGTAGTTTCGCGTCACCAGGCGCAGCAGCGGATTTTCCCAATCGCGAATTGGTCTGCGGAAAAGAACGCTTGCCAGTACGGGCGCGACGAGAATAGAAAACGTCAGCGCGCCCAGAAGAGCGAACATCACCGTCCATGCCATTGGACGGAAAATGCGGCCTTCCACCTTTTCCAACGTAAAGATGGGCACGTAGGCTGTGATGATGATCAGAATGGTGTAGAAGACGGGCCTCTGCACCTCATGTGCGGCAATACGAATTCTCTGACCGACGGAAAGTGCTGCCTCCTCGGGACGACCCAGGTGCCGCACGATGTTCTCCACCATGACCACCGCGCCATCCACCACCATGCCGAAATCCAGCGCGCCGAGGGATAGCAGGTTGGCGGGAATTT
The DNA here is from genome assembly GCA_035550475.1 of Bryobacteraceae bacterium. GTDB lineage: Bacteria > Acidobacteriota > Terriglobia > Bryobacterales > Bryobacteraceae > DASZPB01. Next base: position 51,141 of record DASZPB010000047.1, read on the forward strand.
TTCGCAGGTCCAGGCAGATCGATGCAAACAGCAGCGAAAACGGAATGGTGAGCGCAACAATCAGAGCGCTGCGGGCGCTCCCGAGGAACAGAAGGAGAACGATCGCGACCAGAAGGAAGCCGTGAGTCAGGTTGCCCAGCACCGTGTGGGTTGTGAAACGAATGAGGTCGCTTCTATCCAGGAAGGGAACCAATTTCACGCCGGGCGGCAAGATGTGATCGTTGAGTTCCTCTACTTTCTTGTGAATCGCCTTCAGTGTGGGCTCGGCATAGGCGCCCTTGCGCAGGAAGACCGTTCCCTCCACCACATCATCGTCATCAATGATTCTGCCATCGGCCCGGTGGATCGCTTTGCCCACCTGGCCCAGCCTGATCTTGGCGCCCTGGCTGACCTCTGCGATATCGCCGATTCGAATTGGTGTTCCGTTTTCGGTCTTGATAACGATCTTGCGGATGTCGTTCACGTTCTGGATCAAACCGACTGAGCGCACATGAACTTGCTGCAGGCCGACCTCAACGAAGCTGCCGCCGCCGTTGACGTTGTTGGCGCTGAGTTGGTCTTCCACATCCCTTAGACCCAGTCCGTAGGAGACGAGCTTATCGGGATCGATCCGCACCTGGTATTCCCTCGTAATGCCGCCCAGGGCAGAAACATCCACGACGTTTGGCACTGACAGGAGTTGCTTTTCGAGCAGCCAGTCCTGCAACGACTTCAACTCCATCAGGTCATAGCGCGGATTCGTGCTTTTGAGTGTGTACCAGTAAATCTCTCCATTCGGGCTGAAATCGGTGCCGATCTCCGGTTCCAGGCCCTCCGGCAGCTCCGCTTGCGTGAGCCGCTCCTGTACCTTCTGCCGGTTCCAGTTATTGTCGGAACTATCGTCGAAAATCAACATCACGCTGGAAATTCCGAACATCGACGTGGACCGCAAGTGCTCCAGGTGTGGAATTCCGTTCAGCACCATTTCCAAGGGAATAGTGACCTGCTGCTCGACCTCTTCGGCGGCGCGTCCGGGCCATTGCGTGATGACTTGTACGTAGTTGTTGGCGATATCGGGATAGGCTTCGATCGGCAGATTGTGAAATGAGATGACGCCCCAAATCATCAGGAGCACAGCCGCCGCCAGGATCAGAAAGCGATTGTTCAGCGCAAAATCAACGATGGCGCGAATCATGCGTGCCCCTCACTGGCCCGAATCGTCCTGGAGAAGAAGAACATTCGCCACTACCTGGTCTCCGGGACGGATACCCGAGATGATCTCCTGCCGGCCGGGAGGCACCATCTCGCCGCTACGGACCTCCACACGCCGGAATGTGTTCGGACCTTGCGGCACATAGACCCAATCGCGGTCGTGAAGATGCAAGATGGCCGAGGACGGAACCACGCCACGGACTTGTGACTTGCTCCCATGGAACGTAGCCTGGACGAACATACCCAGGCGTATCATTCCCGGGTTCTCGACTTCAATGCGGACCTTCGCAGTGCGAATCGTGGGGTCGAGGATGGAACCGATGTTGCTGATGCGTCCTTTCAGAGTGATGCCCGGATAGGCATTCAGATGGATGTCGGCGGACTCACCGAGTCTTACGGAAGCCAATTGATCCTCGTAGACGTCACAGAGCACCCACACCCGCGAGAGGTCGGAAATCGTGAAGGCATTGGGCGATCCCAGACCCTCCGTGCCGGCGGCGGCCGTAACCTGCTGGTCCGTAATAACGCCGGAAGCCGGCGCGAGGATATCAACGAAGGGCGAAGGATGATCTTTATCCGCACCGAGGACGCGAAGGTGTTCCACCGCGGCTTCTACCGCGACGTCGCACTTCTCTTCGGCATCCTGCGCTACTTCCAGATCCTTTTGAGCAATTGCGCCTTTTGCAAAAAGAATCTTGGAGCGCGCTAATTGCGCGTCCGCCAGCTTCTCATCGGCGAGTGCCTGCTGGTAGTCGGAGAAGGCGTCGGCAATATCGGCGCTTTGCACGCGCATCAAAAGCTGACCCTTCTTAACGGTGTCACCCAGACGCGCGCGCACATCCACAATTCTTCCGGACGCTACGGAAACCACCGGCACATTGCGCGAAACATCGGCACTGACGACGCCGGTGACTTTCAGCTCGGAAGCGCTGATATGCCGGGAGGCAGTGGCTAATGGAAACCACTCCGGATGATTCACCGTGACGACGATACCGTCCTGCACATGCTCGACCTTGACCGGAGGGGAGTCCGTTCCGTGGGTACTCGTCGCTGTCATATCGCGAGCACACCCAGCCAGCAGAACACTGAACGCAGCAACCAGCGCTGCCGGCACAAAGATCATCGGCTTCATGGAATGACCTCACGTCCGACTGCAAAGTTCAATTGGTTAACGGAATCCAGATAAGCGCCCACCAGATCCAAATAGCTGAGTTGGATATCGCGGTAATCCTGTTGGGCCTGTAAAAAATCGAGCAGTGAGGAGCCGCCGCGCTGGTACGAAAACGAAATCGTATCCCGTACGCGCGCCGCCTGCTGCAGATACCGCGCCTTGTACGGGCGCAACAGAACCAAGCTGTTCTCCAGCGTGGCATATGCCGAATCCACATCGCTGAATACCTGCAGGCGAGTTGCGTCCACCAGTCTCTCATTGCGGCCGATATCGAGCTGAGTGCGCGCCTTCTCGCCTTGATTCCGGTCGAATATGCGCAAGGGGATGTTGACGCTGGCGCCCACAAAGGAGGAAAACGGAGGCTCCCGTCCCCAGTCCCAGCCGATCACCGGATCGGTTGACCCGTTGGCGATCGCCAGCCGGTAGTCGGTTTTCGCTTTGTCCACGACCTGCACGGCTGCTCGCAGATCCGGCCGGGAATCGACCGCGTTCTGCCGAAGCTCTGCCAACGGGATAACGATCTCCGCGAAGTCGAATGGACCGCTCACATCCAATTGCTCAACCGGCGTACGGTCGTTGAGTAAAGCCTGAAGCTGAATCTTGGCCGTGCGAAGGTTGACGAGCGCCGTCTGCACATCTGTCACGAACTGTACGCGCTGCAGCTCCAGACGGTCCAGATCGACCGCCGCGATGTCGCCGGCATCGTAGCGATCGTGGCTCACACCGAGAACGCGGTCGTAATAGGCGAGGCTCTCGCGCGTGACCTCCAGCACGGCCTTCTGCTGCAGGACTTGTATAAAAGCTGTGCGTAAATTAAAGACGAGATTTCGTTCCTGATCGGCTTGTTCGGAAACAGTAATTGCCGTGTTTTTCCGTGCGCTCTCAAGCCGCAGACGCCGCTTGTGCTGCCGCTCGATTAAGTAACTGCCTTCAACAAGCTGTATTGTGTCAGAGAACGGGCGATACGGATTTCCTGTGAAGGGATTGAACTGGTCTGACGAGACGGTGAGATCGGGATTCGGCCGCAGGTTTGCAGTGATCTCATCGGCGCGGGCCTGCTGGATCTCGATCCGGCTGGCGCGCAGAGTCGGGTTCGCGGCCAGCAACTGCTGTTTCGCGTCTGCCCATGTCAGTGTCTTCTGCGCCAGGGCGGCGGTTACGATCCAGGCTCCAATCGTGCTGCCCGCAACAAGACGCCAGAGCAATCGCGGGATCACTGTTTTTGAAGATGAGGATTCCATGATCGTTCGTCTAAGAGCAAGCGCCGAATTCATTCGAAAAGGAACTCGGCTGGCGACTGCAGCTTGCCTGCTGACTACAACCGTGCTAGAAACCTGAATCTGTTGCGAAGATGCGGTAGGACATCGGCGTGGCGCAAAAAATCGTTTACGAGGGCCAATTCTTTGTGCGTAGTTGTTCGATTGACACCCAAAATAGAGTCAGCCGCCGGCACGCGCCATCAGATTTTACAAGGACAATGTCTAATCTGCCGACGGAACTAATTCAGCCCGAAGCCGGCGTGGATTCGACTGAGATCGACGCCGATTTCGACTCTGTCCTGCTCGATTTGCGAGACGACGAACCGGCCCAGCCTGCGAAGGCTGGCCACCTGCCGTTAGTGGATTTGTATAAGGAATTTGTCGTTGAACCGGGAACTCGGGTTCACTTGGGTGAAATCGAGCCCGGCTACTGCGCTGGATACGAGTCGCGGGAAAGCGCGCAACCGAGACTTCAGCTTCTTCTGCGGAAGCTTGACCGGTTGCAGTATCTGATGTACGCGGAAAAGAAACACTCGCTCCTGATTGTGTTCCAGGGGCTCGACGCGTGCGGGAAAGACGGGGTCATTCGCCATATCCTGAATGGGATGAATCCGGCAGGATGCAGGCTGGTCGGATTCAAGTATCCCAAACCGGAGGAACTCGCTCATGACTTTCTGTGGCGCATCCATCCGCACTTGCCGGCCAAGGGAGAGACATCGATTTTCAACCGGTCCCACTATGAGGACGTTCTGGTAGTTCGTGTTCACCAGTTTATGCAGGCGAGCACGTGGGCCAAGCGATATGAATTGATCAACGATTTCGAGAAACTGCTTTCAACCGAGAACAATACCACTGTGCTAAAGTTCTTCCTCTATATCTCGAAAGACGAGCAGTTGGCACGTTTCCGGCAGCGATTGGAAGATCCCTCTCGCCATTGGAAGATCAGCGAAGCCGACTATAAAGAACGAGTGCATTGGAATCGGTATACCGAGGCATTTGAGGACATGTTTCACCGCACCAGCACGCGATTCGCACCGTGGTTTGTCATTCCTTCGAACCACAAGTGGTTCCGTGACCTCGCCGTATCCGAGATTGTGACCCGGACGCTGGAAGGCCTCGATATGAAGCTGCCTGAGCCGGCCGTGAACATCGCCGACATTTTTCGCCGATACCATGCGGCCGAAGAGTTGTCCGAACCGCTATAAGAAGCGAATCAAACGCGTGAGTTGGATTTAATGAGATGCTTGCGCCTCACGTAAACCTTTCCGTGCCTATGGGGGCAGGGAAACCGCTGTAAATTCGAGCCTCCGCAAAGAGAAAGTGATTTACTGTACAGTCGACGGGATCTGGAATACCCGCACTTCGCGCTTACCATGAGGCGCAGTTCCCGGGAAGACGTTTTTTTCTTGATCTCTGTATAATATCTGATATACAATCTACAACATATAACGGTCCCGGTTAAAAAGAGAAAGGAGTCTGCATTATGAGACGCATCCTTCCCCTGCTTTTGGTGGACCTTTCGCTCCTCCTTCCTATTCTTGTTGGGCAAAGCCAGAATGGCAGATTGGGAGGCCGCGTCACTGATCAGTCTGGCGCGATTATCCCTAATGTCGACATTAATGTAGTGGAGCAGGACACAGGCACTGCATACAAGGCAAAGAGCAATGAGGCCGGCGTCTACCTCATTTCATTTCTGCCGCCCGGCCGCTACACGATTGAAGCTTCTGCCACTGCTGGATTCAAGGAATATCGGCGCGAGAACCTCGCCCTGGGAACCAGTGAAGAGATTACAGCGGACATTGTACTGGAGTTGGGAGGGGTCAATGAAAAGGTGATTGTGAGCGATGTAGCTCCATTGTTGTCCATGACTTCGGATGTCGGGCAGCTCATCGAAAGCACATCCGTGACAGACATGCCCGTCGCGAACCGCAGGGCAATGAGCCTCATCCCGCTTCTGGCTGGCGGCATCATGGTCAGCTACGACGTCAGTGGCAAGCCAAATTTTGCTCTGAGCGGCGCGCGAATGAAGTCGCAGATGTATTGGCTGGACGGCGGAGAAAACCAAAATGTCCGTTACGGACAAGCGGCGCTGGATATAGATCCGTCTACCGAGACCGTACGAGAAGTGCAGGTACTTCAGAATACCTATTCGGCCGAATTCGGAGGCTCGGCCGGCGGCGTTATCGTGATGACGACCAAGTCGGGAACCAATGAACTGCACGGCAGCGCCTTCGAATACTTCCGTAACAGCGCAATTGCTGCGCTGCCATTCGGCGCCCTAACCATGGCGCCCTTGCAGTATAACCAGTTCGGAGGTACCGTCGGCGGACCAATCCGCAAGAACAAGACTCATTTTTTTGTGGGTTATGAAGGGACTCGAAATCACGCCGGGCAGGTATCTCAACTGACTGTTCCGACCGTACTGCAACGACAAGGAGATTTTTCCCAAACGACAACAGCCAGCGGTACTCTTATTCCCATTTATGATCCACTTACGAACACCGTAGTAAACGGCAAGAATGTGCGTACGGCTTTTCCAAACAACGTGATTCCGCCGCAGCGATTGGATGCCGTTGGGATAAAGATCATTCCGTTTTATCCACTCCCGAATCGCGCTCCCGCTAACGCGGCCGGCGCCAATAACTTCGTCGGTAACTATTCTAATATCTATACTCGCGACAACGTCACTGTCAAGATAGATCATAACTTCAGCGACAGAAACCATTTTTACTATCGGCTGATTTATATGCCTGAACCTTCATCATTCACGTCAGTGTTTCCGAATCCGATCGCTGACACCAACCTCGGTAATCCAACCCGGCGCGAGACGAGCAATTTGTGGAGCGACACGATCACGCTGCGCCCGGACATCGTCACAGATATTCGCGTATCGCTGGCTACTCGTCGGGGCATCAACGATACGCCGGGATTCGGCAGCAACGCGATTCAGTTACTCGGACTCAAGAATGTTCCCACCGGGGCATTTCCACTGATTACCGTATCCGGAATTACGAACCTCGGCAACGCAACACAATATGTCAACCAGGATCCGATCCGCCATCAGCAGGGCGTGAACAGTTGGACCTGGGTCAAGGGGAAGCACGTTGTGAAGTTCGGCGGAGAGTTCCGGCGCTCAGCAAATACTTACGATAGCCGGCCCTCAATATCAGGTCAATTCGGCTTTTCCACCCAAGGCACGTCCTTGCAGGGAGTCGCGAACACCGGAGTTGGCGTGGCCAGCATGCTCGTTGGATGGCCCGACTCTTACTATTTAGAAACGGATCAACTGGCCTATCGGCTGGGGTATTACATGGCCGGTTACATTCAGGACGATTGGAAAGTCACGCCGAGCTTCACTCTGAACCTCGGCGTTCGTTGGGAAACCGATACACCGATGGTCGACGGGAGCAATCGTATGAACGGCTTTGACATGCAGGCAGTCAATCCCGTTTCCGGGACCCCAGGAGTGGTGACCTTTGCCGGAGTGAATGGGTGGCCCACGAATCCCTACGAGACGAATTGGAAAACCTTTGGCCCCAGATTCGGTTTCGCGTGGCAGCCGCTGGGGGACCAGAAGACGGTGGTTCGCGGCGGTTTTGGTATCTACTATGCGCCGCCATTTGACCGCGGTGCGCTGACCAATGCCCTATTGGGATTTTCGCAAACGTTGAGTCTAACCACTCCCAACAATGGCGTGACTGCGCCGTTCATTCTACAGGACGGCCCTTCATCGGACAACCTCTCGAGTACGGCACTCACGCCGGCGTACGGCGCGGTTCGCGTCGGCGCAAATCCCACGACCAATGTGGAGTTCTTTGAACGGAATCGCCCGACCGGTTACGCGCAAATGTTCAACTTCGGCATACGCCGCGAGCTTGTGGGAAACGTTGTCCTTGACGTGAGCTATGTGGCGAATCTTTCCCGGCACATTGGGATGGCGAGCGTTAATATCAATCAGATTCGACCGGAGTCTGTGTCGGCGATTCAACAGGCCGGCGTTTTTACACAGGCGTACAGGCCCTTCCCCCAATTCAATAGCGTTACGGATCTGTTCCCGCCGATGGGAGTGATCGACTATCACTCGCTGGTGGTGAAATTTGAGAAGAGATTCTCGCACGGTCTGAATTTCCTGGGGACTTACACCTGGTCTAAAAATCTGAGCAATGAGGATGACTGCGGAAGCTGCGCTTACGGGTCCGACCAGCAGTATTCCAACTATTACAATCGCCAGGTAGACAAAGGACCTGACTCGCTGGATTTCCGGCATCGCCTTACGTGGAGTTCCGTATACGACGTGCCGGTAGGAACCAATCGCCGCTGGTTGAAGTCCGGGTTGCTCTCGCGCATTGTGGGAGGTTGGACCATTGGGGCCATTTTCACCGCACAGACCGGCGGCCCGTTCACAGTCACAACCCAGACGAATACGACGTTCGTGTTTTCCGCGGGTGCGCAAAGAGCCAACGTAGTTGCAAGCTGCGCGGCAGCGAACCCTACCGCGAGCCGCTGGTTTAACACGGATGCCTTTGTGACTCCAGCATCATATACGTTTGGGAATGCAGGACGGGGGATTTGCCGTGCCGATGGGCAGGTCAACCTGGATAGCTCAATCGTGAAGGATGTTCATTTCACCGAGGCGAAATACCTGGAGCTGAGAGCAGAGGTGTTTAACACGTTGAACCACTTTGATTACCGTGTGCCTGGTACAAGTCTGGGTTCAGCCAGTTTTGGCGTAGTAAGCGCCGGTAGCAATCCGCGCATACTTCAACTCGCTGCCCGGTTTGTTTTTTGATAAGCGGCAGGGGAGGCTGAGCTCTTAAGTAGCAGGAGGCGCAATCAGTGAATGGAGCAATTGCGGACCCTGTGAAGGCACTAGTCCTCGCAGGAAGGAGAGGGGTTTAACGGACCAGCGGGGCAATCGGCCGCGGCGACTGAGGCGTCATCGGTTGTTTCCGAAGGCACATGCTTCCGTGCGTTGAACCGGCGCCGAATCCACTGCGACAGCTCGTAGCAGTCCGCCAGTCCCATCATCAGAAAGGGCAGGGGATCGTCCGCCGCAAAACAGGCGGCCTCCTGAACGCCGCGAAAGGACCGTACCCAGTCTCTGAAGTGCAGCGTGCCGGATCTTAGCGAGCTCAAGGCAGAGAACAGATCGATGTCTTCTACAACCCACTTCCGTCCCTCAGCAGCCGGCACGGGGGTCACTGGCTGACCGATCATGTCCAGATAGAGAGCGCGCGCTACATCGAGTCCATTCTCGTCTGTAAACAGGCGGAATGTGCATCCAATGCGCGGGTTCACATCGAGCACTTTATATTGTCCATCGCGCTGATCGTATCGGTATCCAATGTCGAGAATTCCGCGGTATCCGATCTTCCTCATGAAATGGGCCGTTGTGTTTTCGACGGTTTCGTTGGGAAGGCAGATCCCCAGGCTGGTAATACCCGTATTCGATGGAAATCGACGAATCTTCTTTCCGGTTAATCCAAAAAGACACTCGGAAGTTTTGTCAAAGTAGCCATCGAACATCCAGTCTTCGCCGACAATATATTCCTGGATTAACAGGCAGGGCTCGTTGTGGTCCGGGACCTTGGAATAGAGCGCAATCAGTTCACGAGGCGTGTGGATCACGAACTTAGTTCCGCCGGTATGCCGGCGCATGCGGTCGGCATCGGTTGCCTTCACCATTACCGGGAAGACGGCGGTCTCCAGGAACTCCTCGACATCCATTTTCGAACGAGGAATGACGGACTGGGCCGTCGCGACTCCGCTTTGGCGGGCAAGCTCCTGCATCCGGCCTTTGTCGCAGAGCAACCGGACCAGCGACGCATTCTGACGCGGGAAGCAATAACCCTCCTGCAGAGGCGCTGCATGTTCGGCGACCCATATAGCCGCGCGATCGGTGGTGGGGATCAGAATCGGCTGGCCCCCAACCTTCTTTCCGATTTCGAGCAGCTTGGCGATGGAGTCTGTGGATAAGCCCTTTTCTATGTCGAGAAGGAATCGCCCGCGGCAGTACCGGGAACTGAACGCAGGTTCCCAGTAAGTAGCGTCCACGCTATAAACCGGCACGCGCAAACGGCCGAGGCTGCGTACGATGCCGAGGCCGCCGTGATGACCCGAGCGCAGAATCACAACAGGCGTTGCCGAGGTCATCGCATGATTCCCCTGCCGGCTTGGACGCCTGCCGGGCATCCGACCGGTTCGGCCTCGTGAACCAATCGCACTTCTCCGTCCTGCACCGCGAAGACGCTGCGCAAGTCATCGATGTGGTCGAAAATGAAATCCAGATCCTTTAGCCGGTCCGTGTGCTTCAGGAAAGTGACACTCCGGCTGCCCAAGCAAGCTTCCGGTGGTTCGCCATACCAGCGCCTGACCAAGGCCTTCGTTTCCGGGTTTTTAGCGAGGTATCCGTGGGTCATCAATCCTGCCGCGATCCACGCACAGCACGCCTGATCTTCTTCCCGAAATTCGCCCAGGCTTCCCGCACCGATGATAGCGATGCGTTGATGGTGTTTCGCCAGGTAGTCAGCTAATACCGAGTAACTTCGGAAGCAGCTCAAGTAAGTGGCTTCGCAACCCACTGCTTCGTGAATTACTTTGGTGCCGGTGGAAGAAACCAATACCAGAGGACGGTAGATATCGCTGCGACTGACGACTTCGGCCGGGCTATTGTCCATTTCAAACGCGGCGGGCATTTTCCCGCCGGATTCTCCGGCCAGGAGCGGGTTCTCAAACTGCTTAGCCAGCCCTAGTGCCGCTTCAACCGTCGGCACCGGAAAGCATCGCCAGCCGTTGGCCGCCGCTGTAATCGCGGTGGTCGTGGCACGAATGACATCGACAGCCACAATGGCCCAATCCGGCCGATACCGGCTCACGTTTTCCGGCAGATAATCGATGACAACCAGTTTCTGCATAGTTTTCCATCCTTTGTCTGACCGAGTCATCAAGCCCGATCCTAGGCTTGGTTTATTCGGGGGAAGAATCCGTGGTGGAATTCGTCGGGTCTCACTTATGGCAATGGCCGCGACTACACCCGGACTGGTTCCATCACATGCCGCGGACGCAGGTTCTCTTTGCCGAAGGCGTCAGAGTGCAGGCCTCGCCGATAGATCTCCACCCGGAGCAATTCTTCGAGCCGGACATTGCAGAGCCGCACCTGCGGTCCGAAGTGATCGAGAAGCGCGAACTGGCTCGGTTTGTTGGGCGCCTCGAACGTCACAATTTGGAGGCCAAATTCTCTTGCGAACCGGTCCGCGAGATCGCCGTTGAAGGCGCCGTCCTCATCGAACAGGCCCACGCCCTTGGCGCTCTCGCGGGCTTCCACCACCAGCTCCCGAGCGCCGGCATCGAGCCAGCGGCGGCCTTGCGCGATTAGTTGCCCTGTGACGTCTGAAGTGAAAGCGCCGCCATGCTTCTTGCCGAGTTCGAATTGTACTTCGAGTCCCCGTTTCTCAGCCATGCCCAGCACTTCCCGGGCGGATAGCGGCATGTCGGTGAAACCTTCACCGCACTCGATCCGCGTAAAGCCGATTTCGGCGCACAAGTCCAGGTAGGCCGGAAGCCGGCCCTGCGCTACAGCGATTTCGAACGGTCCGCCGCCCGTTACTGTAGGAACGCCGTGCTTCATGGCAGCCGCGACCTTATGTAGTGTGGCGTCTTCTTTGGCTATAATCCAGCAGGCCATGGATACTTTCAGAATGGCGATGAGGTGCGAGCTCTGCTCGATGTGGCTCTGGACCGTCATCGGGTCATAGCCCGGATCGAACGGACTGGTGAGCGGGGGCATCTCGGGAACTCCGATGAGCCTTAAATAGTCTTGAGTGTGAATAGTAGGTTTGTGAACCATTGATTTTTCCTCTCGGAAGGTGTTGTCCTCATTGGCAGTGGTCAATGCGCGGTCAGAAGGCGGGTTCGACGACTCCCCTGACCGGCCTGGGCAGCACGCCGGCAATCGCTTCCCACTGCCGGTCGCGTGCGCGTTCCATACGGGCGGTTACTTCGCTCATCGTCAGGATTTCGATATCCCCGCGGTCACGGTCTATGACGAGCCGCTCCAGCATTTCCTCAAACAGAGAGATACCGTGCGGCGACTCCGTCAGGTTCTCCGGATGTAGACAGAAATGAAAGATTCCTCGACTCCGCACCGCTGCTGCCACGCCGCGGTTAAACCGCTCGATGCGGGAGGGCAATCCGGCTACCGCGGTTCGGGACGCCCGAATAGGGTAGAGGAACAGAGACGATGGAATGTTCCAAAGTCCCGGCTGCACTTCTTGCGGCCACACCGGCAGCGGAGTGGCACGGCGCAATTCGTCGAACAGCCGCGCGATTTTCCCATAGATTGTGGGCCCGAATTGGAAGGCGGGCGATACGGTGCGGCCGCGGTAACAGCGGATGCCATGCAGCGGCAATAGGGCGTGGTGGGCTTCCTGTTCACGTCCGAATGAAAACGAAAGCGGCCGCACGTGCGCTTGCGCGAGAGCTTTGACACCTTCGGATAGCTCCGACTTCAATACATCAGGTGTCGCGCTCGCGTCCGTCCAGATGAAGTGCGTGAGCCCGCCGTGCAAGCCGATCTCCTGGAAAGGATCCGCTTCGCGAAGTTTCTCCACAAAAGACCGCTGATACCAGAGCGGGGCAGTTGCCTCGTCGCCGCCGCGAATTCGGTTCACCCATTCGGCTGGGAGGCCCCGCATCCGTTTGTCTCGTGGGCCCTCACTCCCCGCGAGGGTCAAGCCGCCTACCAGGAACCACGTGGCGCTCACGCCGGCACTGGTAAGGCAACCCAGCAGCTTTGTGTGAGCGTCCGGCGCGCCGGGATATTGATGCTGGAACTGTTGGTCGTTCAACAAGTCCAGATAGCCCCAAATCTGTTCCGTGTCGAGAGACAGCATCACCACTCCGCGCTCAAACTGCTTGTGAAAGTCGGAACATTCGAACGGCATGATCTTACTCGAAAAGCTATAAGCGCAAGGCAGGGTGAGCGAAATCCGCGTGCAGCGCAGGTTTGGCCTTGGGATGCCGATAGGCGCGCAGACTATAAAGAAATGCCTGAGCAACGCTATCGATGTCCTGATCAGTGAGACTTGCATAGTTCGGCAAGGTAATGAGCCGATCTGCGACGGATTCAGCCACTGGACAGCCACCCGCATATCCAAACTGCCGGCTCTCTTTGACTACTTCGCTGTAGATCGATGAGGTATCGACGAACTTATCCCACATGGCCGCCATCACCGCGGTGCGTTCCGCGCGGTTCCGCAGCAGCACCGGAAAGAGATGGTAGTTGTATTGGGCTCCTGGTCTCTCCTGAGGCAAAACCAGATCTTCCACGGTGCCCAGTCGTGCCAGCAGCTTCAGGCTGTTCGCCCTCTGCAGCCTCACCCTTTGCGGCATGCGAAGCGCCTGGCGGCAGGCTACGGCGGCCCACGAACTCTGGATCTCTTTCAGGTCCAGGCACGGTTCGAGGAGCGCCCACTTCTCAGCCCAGCTACGCATCGGTCTGCCAAAAACCCCATAGAGCCGCTGGTGAAATACAATCGCTTTTGCTGCCTGCAAAATAAGATGGCGGAGTTCCTGGATCGCTGAAACCGGGCGCAGCGACTGAACCGCATCCGGAAGTTCACGCATCAGGGTGGCGTCATTTACCACCGCCAACCCACCGCCGCCCGCCGGCCAATACTTAGTAGAGGCGAAGCTGTAGAATCCGGCAACGCCGAACCTGCCGGCCATGCGGCCGTTCCAGTAGCTGAGCGGCGCATGCGCGGCATCTTCAATCATCGGAACATTTCCGGCCGCGTCCAGAATCGCGGGTATCTCCGCGAGTTGTCCGAACAGGTGCACAGCCACGACCGCGGAAAACGTGCCGCGCGCGTCTTCCAGGGCCTCCGGATTCATCGTGAGAAAATGCGGGTCCACGTCAATGAAAACAGGTCTGTGTCCTGCGGTGACAATCGCCCGGAATAACGATGGGTCCGTAAACAAGGGAAGGGCTACGCCGGAGCCGGGCTTCAGACGAAGCGCTCCCAGCAGAAGGCGGAGAGCCTGCCTACCGCTGCGCGTCCAGAATTTCGGCCGGTCCGCGAATAGCTTGAAAGTCTCGGGAGGAGGGCCTCCGAAGAAGATTGCGCGCAGCGCGGCAGCAAAATCCGCGAGCGTATAGGGAAGGGCGAACCGGGGAATGGAGTTAAAGCGAGAAGCCGGCATCGGTTTATCCGCGCTCAGATGAGCGCGCTCCTTGCATGACGGTTTCAATGGTCTCGAGCCGTTGGTCATTACGCCGCCATCGGCGCGCCGCGCGCATCGCAGCCCGTGTGATGGGGCGGTTGAGCACTGCCTTCACTATCGGGTGCAATTGGATCGCGGATTGATGAGGAATCAATTCATAGCCGAAGCGCAGCTTGTATTCGTGCAGACCATCGGCGCTAAACAGCGGAACGTAGCCGTAGCACACTGCTTCAAGGGAAGTATCTGCCGCCGCCTGAGCGCTGACCGAGTAAGTGAGCACATGATTTGGAAAATTGGGAAGATCCTCCTGGCGCGACATCTGGTGGAGAATGTGCAGCCATCCCTGCTCTCGGCAGGTGACCATGTAGGCTGCCAGGTGAGAGCCGGAGAAGGCGGCGGGAAAAGACACGCCGGGACACGCGAAGGCGGCCTCCACGAATCGCTCCCACAGATCGGGCTCACCGAACTCGGGGTCATAACGCCCCTGGCGGGCCATGGTGGTGAGGTTGAGGGCGCGGCCTTGCTGCAGGAGTTGCGCCTTTTCGGCAGGCCTGATCTCATATTGCTGCAAACCATGGCGCACGCGCGGCCTGTGTTTGACGTGCAGTGACCCAATATCATAGGCTCGCGGTCGCAGCACGTAGAGACCGCTCTCCAGTCCGTTCCAGCTCAAGGAGGGAAACCGCGCGCCCAGTACGCCGGCTTCGCGAATCATGAGCCGCAGTTCCGCGGGTTCCGGATCGATCATTCTCTGGTAGGGCAGGCTCATCAGGAAACGCCCGGGTACGCTGTACCACAGCGCGCCGCATGCTCTGACGATGCGCCGCCCGCGCAACTCCAAGAAGCGCGCCAGGACGCTTCCGGGAAGCTGCGAGGCCGCGGAATCCTCCTTCGAAAGATTTGCTTCGACTAAAACGCTATGCGACATATGCTTGAAGTCCAGCCGCCAGGGTTAACGAAAGATTGTCTGGCGGCCGGCTGAACTGCTCTCGCACTCGCCGGCGATTCCGCCACACGAGTCACGAGACCGAAAACACTCCGTTTGTCCGCTTGGCCGGCTCCAATTCCACCGGCGGCCGCGTTCCGCTTCCTGCCGGGTTGTACTCCGGCACCAGTCTTTGCAGGTGAGCGATAATCTCCGCCTCGTGTCTGGTTGCGATGAGATCTTTCAGGTCCTTAATCCACCGGTCGATGGTTTCCCAACTCAACGGGCGTTCGCGAATCATGTTCATCTTCCCGGAGGCGGTGGCCATCATTCCTTCGCTCTTGCCACGGAGTTCTTCCATCAACTTTTCGCCCGGTCGAAGTCCGGTGAACTCGATATCAATGTCTTCGTAGGGAACCTTGCCCGCGAGGCGGATCATGTTCTCCGCCAGATCCAGAATGCGCACCGGTTCGCCCATGTTCAGGACGAAAATCTCAGATCCCTCGCTGATCACTGAAGCCTGAACCACCAGGCTCACTGCTTCCGAGATCGTCATGAAGTAGCGGCGCGCATCCGGATGAGTCACCTTCACGGGACCGCCGGCGGCAATCTGCGCCTGAAAAATGGGAACCACGCTTCCATTGCTGCCCAGAACGTTTCCAAAACGCACCGAGACGCATTTGGTTTGGCTGTCACCCGGCCAGCGAACTGAGACGATCCGCTCGCAGACGCGTTTGGTGGCGCCCATCACGCAAATGGGATTCACAGCCTTGTCCGATGAAATCATCAGCAGGCTGCGAACATTCTGACTGCGCGCCGCCCGCATCAGGTTCCACGTTCCCAGAATGTTATTGCGCACTGCCTCGACGATGTGAGATTCCATCATGGGCACATGCTTGTAGGCCGCGGCATGGAAAATCGATTCCACCTGCTGCTGCTGGATCACCTCGGATAACCGGTCAGTATCGCGAATATTGCCCAGCGCCGTTACGAGTTCGAGTTCCGGGTATCGTTCCCGGAGTTCGTTTTCGATCCGGAAAAGATCGCTTTCCGCCTGATCAAAGGCTACGAGACAGGACGGCCGGAAGCGCGCCACTTGCCGGCACAACTCCGAACCGATCGATCCCGCGGCGCCGGTAACGAGAATGCACCGTCCATTGATACTTCTTTGTATGTGGGCCTCGTCGAGACGCACCTGCTGCCGCCCGAGCAGATCCTGGACGGAAGGATGGCGCACTTGCGCGGACAGAACTCTGCCGCTCAGCAGTTCGTCAATGCCGGGAACCGTCTTGCACGGAATCCGTGCCGCCCGGCAATTGGCGATCGTTTCGCGCATCTGCTGCCCCGTGGCGGATGGCATGGCAATGATGATTTCACCCACGGTCACCTGATGGCGATTCAGGTGCTGCACGATGGAATGCGCCTGGCGCCCCGACCCAAGAACAGGTATGCCCAGAATCCGGGCGTGCTGCTTCAGAGGGTCGTCATCCAGGAAGCCCTTCACTTCATATCGTGTGCAGCGATTGGAGTGGATTTCACGAACCAGTTCGGCTCCCGCCGCGCCCGCACCGTAGATCAGGATGCCCTTGCGCTCCTGCTGTGCACGGTCTCGAAACGTCTCATTGCAGATGCGGACGCTAAACCGCACGAAAGCCGTTGCCATAAAGCAGAGGACCCCGTCCATCATCAGTACGGATCGAGGCATTGCAGGACCGATCCAGAGCACGGACACCGCCACAAAGAGCACCGAGCCGACCACATTGCCTAGGAACACCAGATACAGATCCGGGATACTCGCGAATCGGCGGAGGCTTCGGTAGAATCCGATCAAATCGAAGACAGGCAATTTCACCAGAATTGCGACGAGCAGTGCCTGCTTCAAAATTGGGACTACACCAGCCGGCAAAGTGAAATCGAATCGGAGTAGGAACGCCAGCGCCACCGACAATCCGACGACCGTCAGGTGGCCCAACCGCTCCAGCCAGGTATCGAAGTTCCGATGGTTTTTCATGAGCATCTCTAAGGGAGATTGCTTGCATCCGCTGGAGTGGCTGGGACCGCTGCCGCCTGTGCATTGGGCGCCACCGATCTCACCCGTCTGGAACTTTTCACAATCTCCCGAACGCTTGTAGCCACATGTTGAACCTGTTCCTCGGTCATCGCGGGATAGAGCGGCAGAGAAACAATCCTCGGATACAGGTTGGAGGCGCGGGGACATGCGTATTGCGCCAGAGGAAGCTTCGCGAAGAAGCGAAGCATTGGAATCGGAATGAAGTGTACGCTCGCGCCGATGCCTCTTTGCCGCAGTTCGCGGATGAACTCCGCACGGTCAATCTTCAGGCTGTCCAGGTTGAGGCGAAGAATGTAGAGGTGCCAGGCGTGCCGGCAGCGGGGATTGTCGGGAGGGGGTTCCAGTTCCTCCATGCCGGCGAATGCGGCGTGATACTTCCTGGCGTAAAAGGCCCGGCGTTCAACAAACTGGTTGAGCTTTCGGAGCTGATGGATTCCGATGGCGGCTTGAATATCGCTTAAGTTGTATTTGAACCCGTGGGCAAGTACGTCGTAATGCCAGTCTCCGTGGTCGCTATAGCGGTCCCAGGCATCGTGGCTCACGCCGTGCAAAGCGAGCAGGCGAACGGTCTCTGCCAGCTTTGACAGGTGGGTGGTGATCATGCCGCCTTCCCCAGTAGTCAGGTTCTTGGTTGCATAGAAGCTGAACGCCACCGCGTCGCTCGCGTTGCCATTGCCTGCGGGGCCAGCGCCAATCGGCCGCCCTTCGTAAAAAGCACCAGCCGCGTGGGCCGCGTCTTCGACAACTTGAATGCCGCGGTCGCGGGCGAGCGCCCAGATGGCGTCCATGTTGCATGGAAGTCCGGCCAAGTGCACCGGAATGATCGCCCGCGTGCGGGCGGTGATGCGTTGCTCGATTTGTTCCGGATCGATGTTGCCATCCTCCCCGATATCGGCAAGCACCGGCGTGGCGCCGACATGGAGAATCGCCTGCACCGTGGCACAAAACGTCATCGGCGTGGTAATCACCTCGTCGCCGGGGCCGATTCCCAGGCCTGCCAGCGCCAGGTGTAAGCCGGCGGTGGCCGAATTGACGGCGATCGCCTGCGGAGCGGCGGTATGCTCGCGGAACTCACGCTCAAAACGAGCGACGCGAGGGCCCGTCGTCAGCCAGCCGGACTTCAAGGTTTCCACAACCTCGTTGATTTCGTCCTCGCCAATCGAGGGGCGGTGAAAACGGATGAATGAATCGCTCATCTGGTTAGGGCTCCTGTGCCGACCGTCCTTCGAACCAGGTCTGGGTCGAACCGCTCGGGGAATAAGCTATAGCAAACAGTGAGTTGTAACAGCCTCAGGTCGCGCCAGAAAGATCGCGATTGAAGGTATCTGAGATTCAGCGCCAGCTTGGCGGGAAGCACTGTCTCGCGATACAGGGCAGCCGGATCGATGGACATGCCCAGCAACTTCTCTTCGTCCCGATACAACAGCGTGGCCAAGTCTGTAACTCCCGGCCGGACGGCAAGGACGGCCTGCCAGACGGGCTTTTCCAGTTGCACGTACTCCGGCACTTCCGGCCGTGGACCCACCAGGCTCATATCGCCCTTGAGGACATTGAAGAGCTGAGGTAGTTCGTCGAGCTTACACCGGCGCAGCATGGCGCCGAAACGCGTGATGCGCGGGTTTCCTGCCGCCGTGATGAGATCGCCATCGGAGCCGCTCCGCATTGTCCGAAGCTTCCAGATGCGGAACGGCCGGCCTCTTCTGCCCATTCTGACCTGGCTGAAGAACACCGGCCGGCCATCCTCTCGAAGAATCAGCACTGCCAGCGCGAGCAGGACGGGCGTCAGGATCACCAGCCCGGCGGCCGAGCAGGTTACATCGAACAGCCGGGACAAGGCCCGCTGCAGCGGTTTGTTCTGCGCTCGATTTATGGCTGTGTTTCGCAACCGTCGGTGGCCTCCAGGCCATTGATGACGTATTCGTTCATCCAGCGGCCTTCGTGCTGCAGAAACCGCCTCGTGTGTTGGAATCCCACGTCCAGGTAGAACGCGTTGACCGCATCATTGCCGTCGGCATCAGTCGTCAGGTAGACGCAGCGCGCGCCCATGCTGCGGGCTTGCGTCAGAAAACCCCGTATCAGGATTTTGCCGACGCCAAAACCTGCTGTTTCCGGCGTTACCGCGATCGATGAGAGTTCACAGGACCGCACAGGCCACTCCGATGATGGAGTATAAATGCGTTGCACTCCATGCAGGACTTTAGTAATCAGAGAGGGGTGAAGGACCAGCGCGGAAAGCACAGGCAGTGCGAAATTCAGCTTGGTACGCCACATCAATTGATAGAATTCCGCTGGGTCGACGAAGCCGCACGCGAAGCCGTGGAGGACCGTCTGCGGTTCACTTACCAGGCCAGCACTATCACTTACAACAGTCTGTCCTTCACTTACTAATATGATTCCAGAACGATAGTTGAGGACCAGGCTGTAATACTTCCGCAGAAACTCACTGCCGAGCTTTGTCAGGAAGAAATTGCTGAAGGCCTTCTGGTGAATTGTGACAATCCCGGGTATATCGTTCGGGGTGGCTTCACGGATACTGTCCGTGCGATCCCCCATTGTGGATCGGTATTGGCTTGCCGGGCACGCGCGTTTCATAATCCGCCGCCCTTCATTTGGTGAGGAGAAGGAACCAGCTTGGAATATCCTGGACTCAATTCCTGGGGAAGCCCTGCCTGCAGCTCGCTCGTTAAGTTGCCTGCCGCAACGGTCCGGGAAGGACAATGCTCATTCAGCAGGTCGAAGTATAGCTGCCGGTAGGACTGGAGCATGCGTGTTTCGGTGTAGTAGCTCTCATAGACCGCTCGGGCATTCGCGGCGAGGCGCGATCTCAGCGCGCAGTCGACTGCGAGCCGTAGAATCGCCTGGCTGAGAGCAAGCGCATTCGCCGGTGGGACGAGCCATGCCATCTCGGCGTGCGCGGCCACCTCTCTTTGGCTGCCGATGCTGCTCGCGATGATGGGCTTCGCCGCTGCCATTGCTTCGAGCAATGATATGGAAAGGCCCTCACGCAGGCTGGGTAGGATCACCAAATCGCTGGCCGCAAGCAGGTCGCCTACATCCTCGCGGAATCCGATAAAAGAGACGCGGTCGGATACGCCCAAGCTCGCCGCCAACTGCTCGAGCCGGCCGCGCGCGGGACCGTCGCCGGCGATGATGATCTGCGCGCGGCATCCGGTCCGCAGGAGCATGGCCGCGGCCTCGATCAGATACTCCAACCCTTTATCCGCCGCCAGTCTGGCCATGCTCAGGACCAGTAC
This sequence comes from Bryobacteraceae bacterium, assembly GCA_035550475.1. Classification (GTDB taxonomy): domain Bacteria; phylum Acidobacteriota; class Terriglobia; order Bryobacterales; family Bryobacteraceae; genus DASZPB01. The sequence goes on from DASZPB010000047.1 coordinate 71,233, forward strand.
ATCACCGGACCGCGCACCCAACTGATGCCGGAGCACAGTGGGCTCGAGTGCCTTGTTTCGGCCAACTTCGGCGATGCCATTCGGGATCGCCATGATCCGCTGTGGACGGCACATTCCAAGCTCGATGGCCCAGGCGCGATGAAACTCGCTTACGGTGACAATGCGGTCGCACCATCCCGAGGCAAGTCGTTCCAAAGCTGAATAGAAGACACGCGTGGAAGCAGGGCTTGCTTCGTGGAACGCGAATCCATGAGCCGTGTGGACAATTACCGGCACCGCGGCAAGCCTGGCGGCGAGGCGGCCTATGAATCCGCCTTTGGACGTGTGAGTGTGAACAATATGGTAGGGCTGCGCCATGAGGTATTGACGCAGATGCAAGAGGCCGTGAAGGTCCCAAAGCGGCCGAATCTCCCGGCGAATCACATCCAGGTTCACCAGTCCCAAACCGTGATCGCGGACGGCTTGCTGAAAGAGCGGATCGGTTGTCAGGACATCAACCTGCCACCCTTCTGCCTGGACAATCTGGCCCAACCGCAGGATGATTCTGGCGGCGCCACCGAAGCGGGATTCGCCGACTACGTGTAAGAGCCTCACGTGGCTCGTCCAGTTTGGAATCGACATGAGCGAGGACCTCGGTCCACTTACCGGCCGCGAAACATTCGAATCGTGTAGTGACTCAGGTCTCATAACATCGCTTCCCACTCGTTTACGCAGGTCCGCGGTTTCCAGAGGGAGAACGGGCGTTGCTTCGCCGAAGCCCAGAGTAGTGCTCCCACGGTCGCAATGCCCAACACGAGGTGGACCGTGGAAGCTACAACCATGGCCGCGGCGCCGCCGGCCAATCCAGCGGATGGCACCCAGAACGCGCAGGCTAGTGCGTTCGACCCGGCAACCAGCGCATACAGTGGCACCTGAATCCGGAAACATCGCGCGGACGTAACGGCGCTGGTAAACATACATGCGACACAGTAGATCGCCGCTGCCAGCATTAGTACCACGAAGGTGCGGGAGAGCGCGGCGTACTCGCTTCCATAGAAGAGGGTGAGCAGCCGCCTGCCTAGCAATTGCGCCGCCGCTAATCCGGCGAGCCCCAAGGCGCCTCCGGCGGCCACCATTCGGAACAGAAGCAACCGGTATTCGGCGAACCGGCCCGCGAGATATAGTCTGGAGAGCCGCGGTATCACGCTGTGTCCCAGCGAATCGCTGACGAGAATCATCGGCACCGCGGCATATGCCATCGCCGAATAGATACCAAGCTCGTGTTCGCCCAATCGGCTGTGGATGAAATACCGCGGCATATTGAGATTCAGGGCCGCCATGGTTGTCGCGAGTCCGAGAGGCAGCGCGGTACGCATTAAGTTCCCAATGCGCTCGATTCTCTGGCGGTGCCAAAAGGGGCCGGCACCCGCCGTGCGGCGCGTGTTGCCGTGTGAGGCTGTTACAAAGCGGCGCCCGCGCCTCGCGTCGAAAAACAGCAGAACGGCCAGCCAAACCAGCGCCAGAAAAACGCAACTGCACAAGACGCTTCGGGTGAAATAGAGTCCTGCGCTGACCGCAATCACGGATAAGGCTCCCCGCAGCATCATGGATTGGCCGCATTGATCCAACCGGTCATTCAGTTGGAACAGCCCGTAGTGAATATCGCTGAGAGTCTCGATTCCCTTGGCCAATGCTACCGTGAGGATCACCAAGGCGGTTTGGCGCGTGTAGTCTCCGATGCAGACAATTCCAGCAATCACCGCCAGACCAACCAGAGTCATGGCGGTGCGGAGCCGAAGATACTCGCTGAAGGAGTACTGGCGCCGGGCATCGGTGGCTTGCACGGCTCGCAGATGAAGATTGGTGAACATCAACACTGGCGCGGCAATGGCCAACCCCAACGAGAACTGGCCGATCATGAACGAGCTGCCCAGTTTTGCGAGGGCCACGATCGCGCCCCACTGGCAGATGGCGTATATGACATTGCCGGAAAGAATCCAGGCGAAATTCGAGCGCAAGGAGAGGCCCGGCGTCGTGAGATCCACGTCCGGAGACGGACGGGCCGCGGATGCGGCCGGCGACAGCGTTCCCAGCGGTGTGACGCCTCGCAGCGCGCGCGGAAGCGATTCTCTGGTACTCACGTAAGATCCTGGCGGCAACGAGCGTAGCCGTATGCGTCGCTGTTGGAAGGATCCCAACAGTTGAAAATGACACCCATCACGGGAATTCCGTCGAGCAAGAGCCTCTGCACGGCGGCTTGCGCTGTTCTCTTTTCGGTGTAGTCCGCGCGCACCACCAGCAGCAGCTTCTCGGCGTAGCGGCCCATAATCCGTGCGTCGGCGAACTCCAGGCACGGCGGCGCATCCATCAGCACGTAGTCGAACTCCTGCCGGAATCGCGGCATCAGGCGAGCCATCCGCGCGGACCATAGCAGAGCGAAGATGTTGTCCGTCGAAGTTCCGCCTGGCAAGAGATAGAGGTGCGGCACCGTGGTTCTCTTAACGAGCACCTCCAGCGGAATCTCCTCAATGGCATTCTTTTCCCGCAGAACGTCGCTCAGGCCCCAACTGTTGGCTTGATCGAAAACTTTGTGTAGCTGTGGCCGGCGAAGGTCTCCGTCAATCAGAAGAACCTTGCTGCCGATGGCGGCCAGACTGATCCCCAGGTTGCTGACCACAGTTGTCTTGCCTTCCATGGGCCGCGAGCTTGTGACCACCAGAACGCGCGGATGGTCGCCGTTGTGGCCGGAAGAAAGAATCGACGCCATCGTCGCGCGGAACGATTCCGAAACACCTGAAGAGGATTGCTCCAGTGAGGCGCGCTCCACGGGCGGCGCTACGAGGCCAACGTCGCCAAAAGGCAGGGCAGGGAATTTTCGATGTGACGCTTTGGGAATCGCGCCAAGCTCGGGCAACGTTAAGCAGGCCGCCGCCTCACCGGGTACCCGCAACACGGAATTCGTCTGCTCCCGCAGCATCACATAGCCGACGGCCAATACCAGACCGCCGAAAGCTCCGACAGCGAGGTTGAGCGGAAGATTTGGCTTATGTGGATGAGGAGCCGGTTGAGCCGCACTGACCAGGTGGACATTGGGTTGGCTGACTGCGGATGCGACACGCGCTTCGTCAACGCGCCGCGAGATCGCCTCGTAGAACTGGCGGTTACTATCCAACTGTCGCTTGAGATCGGAATAGCTGGTCGCCGCGGGCGAACGGCCGGAGATAAGGATAGATTCGCGGCGGCCACTGCTTCCGCGGTCATATGCACCGAGCGCAGCCTCTGACTTGACCAGGCCCTTGCGGAGGTCCTCGAGTTCGAGGCTCAGTGATGTATAGGTCTGTTTCGCGGCGCGTTGACGCGCCTCGATGCTTTGATCGATGAATGCCTGTGCCAGCGTGTTGGCGACGTCGGCCGACAGTTGTGGATCTCGCGAATCAAAAATGATCTGGATGATGCTGCTACCGCGCGACGGAACAATCTGGAGGTTTTTCTTTACTTCTTCGATGGGTGTCCAGCCGCCCGGCGCCAAAGCGTGGAGTCCGAGCGCGGTGTGCGGGCCGATAGACGCTCTCTGGAAATCCTCCGGTCTTTCTAGATGAAGCTTCTTGACGACCTGATCGATGAGTGCGTCCTGCCGGAGCATTTCCGCCTGAGTCTGGACATAGACTGCATTGTCAGCGCTCGGAGCGGCCGTGGGGTAGATATCGCGAAGGTTAAGAAAATTCTCGTTGACTCCCTGGATCTGGATCGAAGCATGGGAGCGGTACATTCGCGGTTGTATGGCAGTAGCGAGCAAACCTGCCAGAAGGCCGAGGCCAGTGATCCATAACAAAGGGGCCTTCCGGCGGTATAGGGTTCGCGCGCAATCCAGGATGCTCCATCCCTGGCCGCTTGTGAGGCCGCCGGCAGCATGACAATTCGGGTCCGGCGCCGAAGGAGAGTATTCGAGATCCGGTGGCGAGTTCCCCGGAGGGATGTGGATAGCCACTGTTACGCCTCCTCAAACGAAATCAACTCCTGATTCACCTGGTGGCATCGGTCCAAAGGCGGGAGGGCCGAGACTCCTGCGATTCGAACAGAGCTACCGCTTTCTCAAGTGCAGCGCCACTTGAGATTTACGTCACAAAAGAAAGGTGGCACAACCGCGTGGAGCGTGTATCCCCGATCGGCTCCACGCAAACCTTACACCATTGAAGACAGGCTTCGAGGGAGGCAAGGCGTTTTTTTTGGGGTGATGAAACAGCGCAGGTGATTCAAAACGAGGAGCTTTCACGCCCGCAGGTCTTGAAAGCGAAACTGCAGCTCATGCAACTCGGCGTAGAGACCGCTGTTCCGTATCAGCTCTTCGTGCCTGCCGCGCTCGGTGATCTGGCCGTCATTTACGACGAAGATTATGTCTGCTGATTGAATGGTCGCCAGCCTGTGGGCGATCACGATTGAGGTTTTTCCTTCCATCAACCGAAGGAGGGCTTCGAATACGAGCTTTTCCGACGCCGCATCCAGCCCCGTACTGGCTTCATCAAGGATCAGAATCGGCGTATCGCGAATCACGGCCCTCGCAATCGCGATCCGCTGCCGCTGGCCGCCGGAAAGAGTCACGCCGCGTTCTCCAATTACGGTGTCGTAACCTTGAGGCATTTGCTCGATGAATTCGTGCGCATTGGCCAGTTCCGCGGCGTGAAGAATTTCGGCACGGCTCGCCTCCGGTTTTCCGTATGCGATGTTGTACCAGACCGGCCCGTGGAAGAGCAGTGTCTCCTGCAGGACGAAACTGATTTGCTGGCGCAGAGACTCCTGTTGGAAAAGCTTCACGTCCGAGCCGTCAATCTTCACGGTTCCCTGGTCGGGATCGTAAAAGCGTGGAATCAGGTTGATGATAGTGGTTTTCCCCGCACCCGTGGGCCCGACCAGCGCTGCCCGCTGCCCCGGTTCCACCAGCAGGCTGACGTGCTTGAGAACCGGACAATCAGGCTCATAGCCGAATGTGACATCATCGAATTCAATCTGACCGCGAAGTGCAGGCGCGCGCCTCGCGCCTGGAAGGTTCCTTACTTCATGGTCGGTATCCATGACTTCTCGGATGCGCTCGTAGCCAACTGCGGCTTTTGTGTAGGCGTCGGTTGTCTTCGCCAGTTCCCGCATCGGTTTGTACATTCGGCCGAGATACCAGATGAAGAGCACGAGCGATCCGGCGCTGAGGGAGCCCGCCAATGCCATCCGCCCGCCGAACCAAAGCACCAGGCACGTACCAAGCGCGATGATCATATCGACCGTAGGTGACAGCTTGACCTTCATGCCGCGCACCCGCAGCGCGATCTCGACCGACTCCCGGCTTTCTTCCACAAATCGACGCTGCTCGAATTCTTCGCGCGCAAAGGCCTTCACGATGTGCATGGAAGTCAGCACTTCCTGAATCACCGAGACCATCTGACCTTCCTTTGCCCGCACGTCGCGCGTGGCTTTTTTGATGCGGAGCGTGTAGGAGAACACGACGACGAAGAGCAGCGGCGCTACGGACAGCGCAATGAGCGTGAACCGTGGACTCACGTAAAACATGACGGCCATCATGCCGAACAGCGTAAGGCCATTGATGAGCACCCCCAGTAACCCTGAAGTGATGAAGGTCTGGATGGCATCGATGTCGCTGGTCAGCCTGCTGATGAGATCACCGGTCTGCTTCTGGTTGTGAAAACCGAGGGAGAGACGCTGGATGTGCGAGTAGAGGGTGTGACGCAGGTCATGCATGACCCATTGCCCCAATGTAGCGGTGATGTATTTCTCGGTGTAATTGCTGACCGCGCCCACGGAGGCGATGACGAGGACCGCCAAGGCGGCGAATTTCAAAACGGCAACTTTGTCCGTGCCGGCGGAGGAGAGAATCAGTTGGTTCAGCCATCCGCTCCCCGGCTTCGATTTCAGTACGTTGTCGAGAACAATTTTGAGCGGCCAAGGCTCTGCCAGACTGGCCACGCTTTCCACGAGAATGGCCGCAATGCCGCCTATCAGAGCCCCGGAATGGGGTTTCAGCAAACGCCAGAGGGTGAGTTTTGGTCGATCCGAACCGCCAGCCATTGGCTTCATGGAGTGCACCCTCTACATGAGTGATTCGGCTAAATCAGTGCCTGAAGTCCAAGCCCATTGTTACAGGCAGCCAGGGTCTGGGCAAGCTGAGGGTGGTGATTGTCCATCCCCGGTGGGATCCGCTGGGATCGGTGGCGCAATCGATAGCTACTCCTCATCGCTGAATTCGCCTGCGCGGGCAATCGCGTCGCGAACGATCATGAGCGCGGCCTCTCGAATCGTCAGCAGATCAGGCAGACCGGTCCAGACCTCCTCGCACATGTACCTGGCGAATGAAGGGTGCAGTTCCGCAGGGATCTCGTCCCAGTCGGCCGGATCGATTTTCAATAGTTGTCGGAGCGCATGTTCGAGCAACAGAGCTTGGTGCCGCGACATGCTTTTGGAATAGACCGAGTGCACCATTGGTACCTCCGGTTTTCGCCCACAACATCGCCAATCCTCTACACAACTACCTGCTCAAACGGATGCGTTCACTGGAGGCGTGATTGGTTTTCTGCGGTTACTCCGGCCGCAGTATCCAGCTCTGATTAGGGTTAGAAGTGGAAACCGGAACAGCGAAAGGTTACGCGCCGGCCGGTTTACATCGCGGGCTGGAAGGACATAATGTAGTGCTTTAAACCGAATTGCACGAAACCCATACCGAGAGATTTGGCTTCGCTCAGCGCTTGTTTGCGCTGCCAGCGGTCGTGTGCGATGCGGTAGCACGCGATGACTGTGCCAGTACGGTCCACGCCCTTTTTGCAGTGCACAAATACCGGCTCACCCGAATTCAACAGAGCGAGGACCTTGGTGATCTGTGCATCGCTTGGCGCGACCACACCTTTCATGGGCACGTTCACATAGACCATGCCGGCGGCAGCCACGGCCTGAGCTTCGGCTGTGGTGGAGTGTTCATCTTCGCGGCGCAGATCGATTACTGTTTTAACACCCATTTTGGCCAGCGTTTGCCAGTCCTCCGAGGAAGGTTGGCCGCCGCGATAGATGTGGTCATTGACCTGGTGGAAATTGGGGATGGTGACCTGGTGAAAGTTGGGACCGGCCGGAGTCTCAGCGATGACCGGCGATATCGCAACCGCGAATGATAAGGCGAGGACGGCGAGCGTCCCGGGGTACTTCAGTTTGTTCATAAAATATTTTTGACGATGAAGGTCCGCCAACCGTTGCCCGCTTGACGATCCGATTTCACCCATTGCTCACGGCATTCATTGAACTGTTTGTCGCCGAAAAACTGTCGAGAGGCCGACCTGCCCCAGCATGAGAGCGATCCAAAGAATAATCCACCGGCCCGGTGCGGGCGGGAGTCGATCTCAGCAAATGCCTTCGGGCTCATCCGAAGAGCCGGGAGGCGGAAACATTGGCGCCGGAATGAGAGGCAGACGCATGTATCCTAATTCCAAAATAGCCACAGCGTCAGCAGTGTTGATCCTGAGTGCTTTCACAGCGGGAACTCGGGCTTCGATAACCCCAGACAACCTGAAAGGCACTCCTCAAAAGCCAACGGCAGTACTGTGGCGTGAGCCCAAGGACATCGCTTCCCGAAACCTGTTCTACGGACCGGGCGGCAGTGCTCACGTCCCACAGGGCAAGTTCACGTTTGTGGAGGAAAACCTGGCCGGCAGCAGCCCAAAATTCGATGTCATTGACCAGAACGGTGTCCGATGGAAAGTCAAAATGGGCCCCGAGGTGCGGCCGGAGGTCGCGGCCTCCCGGTTGGTCTGGGCCGTGGGCTACTTTGCGAATGAGAACTACTTCACGCCGGTGCTGCAAGTGGAGAAACTGCCCCGTCTGCATCGCGGAAGGAAGTTCGTTTCGGGCGGGACTACTGTGCATAACGTCCGATTGAAGAGGCATCAGCCGGAGCTGAAGAGAATCGGCTCGTGGTCCTGGATGAAAGATCCCTTCACTGACACGCGGGAGTGGTATGGGCTGAGAGTGTTGATGGCAGTCATGAACAACTGGGACTTGAAGGACGGTAACAATGCCATTTACATCTCCCGCCACGAGCCTGCTGAGCGTAGATACGCAGTGAGCGATCTCGGAGCGAGTTTCGGTCCAACCGGATTGAACTGGTCTTTGAAGGGAAACGCGGACGAATACTGCAAATCGAAGTGGATCAAGTCGGTTTCGGCAAAGTACGTTGACTTCAATGTGCCAGCCGCGCTGGCGGCCCGTTACTATCTCGACCTGCCGGAGGTTGTGCGGCGTGCCAACCTGGTTTGGCTGGGGCGCCACATCCCGCGAGCTTATGCACGGTGGATGGGTGACCTGCTGGGCCGTCTGTCACCGCAGCAGATTCGCGATGCATTCCGCGCGGGCGGTTACGCGCCGAGTCAGGTTGAACAACTTAGCCGGGTTGTGGAACTACGGATTGCGGAATTAAAAAAGCTGTGAGCCAAAATCCTGGCAATGTGATCGCTAGGTGAGCCCAACGATTCGACGCTTGCCTTTCGACGCTCGATCAAGATAAAATTGTCACTTATACCGTGAAAGTCGTCACATATCGGATTCTGGCATCAAACCTGACAGCCAAGCGATATTCCTGGGTTACTATTTGATCTTCGCAGCCCATGGAAAGACTTAGAACCAGGCAACGATGTGGGTGTAGAGACCGTGAATTAGACACACGTCTCCCTTTCTTGCTCTCCATAACAAACGATGCGAGTAAAGTCGTTTGGATCTGGTTTTTTCTTCTTCCTTAACCCGAAGGACCAAGGGGTGAAACGAGATCGCGGAGAGCACCTCGAACGTGTTACACTGCCACAGTACGCAAAACCTTGCCGGTGTTATTCCGCACCAGGCTGAAGATTGTTGTGATCCAGGCGGTTCTCTCTTTCTCTAAGCTTTTCGCTTCCTCCATTCGCTTACCGTTTGCAAGCTCCCCGAGCCTCTTCCGGTTGACGGCGCGCCGCCGTCTGCCTTTCTGACCTGCGCCCTGACGGCGCCTTATCTTCAGCGCGGAACCACTAGAGGATACGTGTGCCCTGGCGCGGGCCGAAGGCCGGCGGCGGGTAGTTTTTCAAGAGGTAAAGCAACATGATGTTGAGCAGCAAAGGTTTAGTTCCAGTGTGCCTCATGTCTCTGGCAGCGTTCTCCATGCTGCCCGCGGCCCACGCCAACCCAGTAGTATGGACCGCACCCAGCCTGCATCGGGTCGGGATGACCGACCCGGCAGGCAGTCACGCAGACGTGACTCTTTCGGCCGCTCGTGGCGAGTATGAGTCTTTTCAGATTGTCGCGAACGGCGCTTCCTCCGGCCTTAGCAAGGTGAATATGACCGTCTCTGACCTGAAGGGTCCAGGCGGGCAGGTAATCCCGCGAAGCAGTTTCACCTTGTATCGCGAAAAGTACATGCATGTTACTTCGTCCAGTCCAAACTGGAAGGGTTCGAACCAACCGCAGGGACCAGGCTGGTATGCGGATGCACTGATTCCATTTACCGATCCGGACACAGGCAAGGCGCTATCGGGCGCGCGGATTACAGCGGTTCCGTTCGATGTAAAGGCCGGCAATAATCAACCGGTCTGGGTGGACCTTCTAGTTCCTAGAAATGCGGAGCCGGGAACTTATTCCGGCACTTACACGGTCACCAGCGACCAAGGTGATGTTACAGGATCGATCTCTCTGAAAGTCTGGAATTTTGCACTGCCAGTTGCTCCGGCACTGAAATCCTCGTTTCTCTTCTTCCAGGCAGGCTCTTTGGCCGCGCAGCGGGAGCTATTGCGTAATAAGATTTCACCGCTCTCCACCAGTCCCGCTGACCAAGCCATGTTGATGAAGGAGAATGGCTTGAGTGCGACCCAAACCGGACCTTTCAGCGGCGCCGATATCGGCCGTTGTGCCATGTCACCGGCGCCGTCCGTCAGCCACTTCAAGTCTTTGGCGGCGGCACAGCAACACGGCCTGATGCTCTATGACTACAGTGCCGACGAAATCGGCCACTGTACGAATCTTTATCCCACCATTCGACAGTGGGCGCAAAACATGCACCAGGCCGGCATTAAAAACCTGATCTCCATGTCGCCCACTCCGGCCCTGTATGACGACGGCTCCGGCAGCGGACGCTCCGCTGTCGACATCTGGGTTCTGCTCCCGCTCATGTACAACAATTCAAAGGCGGCCGTTAATGACGTCCTCAAGAAAGGCGACGCCGTGTGGTCATACAACACGCTCGTGCAGGACGCGTATTCTCCCAAGTGGCTGATTGATTTCACTCCGGTCGACTTCCGCATTCAGCCGGGCTTCATCAGCCAGAGCCTTGATCTGACGGGCATGCTCTACTGGCGCGTCGATAAATGGCCTTCAGATGCCTGGAACAATGTGAACAACGCCGGCACTTACAGCTCGGCTAATTATCCTGGAGAGGGCATGCTCGTTTATCCGGGTGAGCCAGTCGGCGTTAAAGGTGTTGTCGCGTCGATGCGCCTGAAGTGGCTGCGGGACGGTGTCGAGGACTACGACTACGTGCAGATCCTGAAGAACCTCGGCAGGGAAGATCTGGCGATGAAGATCGCCCGTTCGGTTGGTCCAGACTGGACGAACTGGACCCGTGATCCCAACGCGATCCAAGCCGCGCGGCAAGAGCTCGGCAACACAATCGACCAAATTGCTAACGCCCCGAAACCGGCAACTTCTGACGTGAAGTCCGTCGGAAACTGAAGGACGCAGGCTTCCTCGGCGGTTTCGGCTTGGGGATTCTTCCCATCCGCAACCGCCAGGGAGCCACTGCCTTAGTTACGCAAATTCCCGGTGCGAGATATGCCGGCGAGGTGTTTCCGCTGCCTGGATCATCTTGACTTCTCCGTCGCGAACTTCAAAAACGTGCGGCAGGTCGTCGATGTGAGCCAGAATGAAATCGAGATCGCGAAGTTGACTGGTTCGCCGCAGGAAGTCGACGCTGCGGCTGCATAAGCACGCGCGCGGAGGCGCATCGCGCCATCGGTTCACAATGCCTGCGGTCTTAGAACTTCCCGGCTCGTGTCCTCCGCGGATCAGTCCCGCGGCAATCCATGCGCAACACATCTGGTCTTCTTCGCGGAATTCGCCCTTGCTGCCGGCGCCGATGACAGCAACGCGCGAGTGGCGCTGAGCCACATAAGTTGCGAGTACGGAGTGGCTGCGAAAGCATCCCACGTAGACAGCGTCAGAGCCCACTGCCGCGTGAATGACCTTCGTGCCTGACGAAGACACCAGCACGAGAGGCCGATGGGTGTCCGTGCGGCTGGCGACCAGCGCGGGGCTGTTCTCCATTTCGAAGACAGCGGATTCGGTATTTCGAGAGTCGCCCGCAAGAACAGGATTCTTCAACCTGCCCGCGATTACCAAAGCGGCTTCGACAGTCGGTGCAGGGAAGCAGCGGCGGCCTGTCGCTACGGCGGTGACGGCCGTTGTGGTGGCGCGAATGACATCCACCGCGACGATCGCCCATCCGGACTTGTATCTGTAGACGCTTTCCGGCAAACAATCGATGACGACCGACTTCCGCACGGCGCCTCCTGCGTCAATAGTCCGGCTGCGCGCGGCTCACGCGGCTGATCGCCAGGGAGTAGCTCGACGCAATCAGCCCTAGAATGAGCCACCAATGCCGTTGATAGAAGGCTTCAATGCCCATCGAGAGGCCGAACATGGCCGTATGGGCCACCAGAAGAGACAAGGCCACCGCTTGCTCCCGGGCGGGCGCGCACCGGTACGCAAACCAGCCCTTCATAAAGAACCATCCCAGGAATCCCAGAAGCACGACTAAGCCGCCAATGCCGAAATCGGCCAGAAACCACATGGCGGTGTTGTGTGCAATCTCGCCTTCACCGAGGCGGAAGCTGCCGATCCCTCCGCCGAGAAATGGATGATGAGAGAATTGCTGCAAGGCCGCGGAGATGAGATCAAATCTTCCCTGAACCTGTTTCGGCCGGCTGGCCATTTCTTCGAAAATGGGCAGGAATCGCTGCCCCATCAGCAAGTACACACACGACGCGCCGAATATGGCTGCCAGTGACAGGCGAACCGCCACGCGCGCTTGAACGGCGCACAAGAGAAGGAGAGAGAGCGAAAGGGCTACCCAGGCTGAGCGCGAAAAAGTGAATAGAATCCCCATTCCCAACGTCAGCCTGCAAAACCAAAGCGTGGGCGTTTTGAAGAGAGGCGCGCGCCCCAAACAGGCAGCTTCACAGATCACGAATGCGGCCACCAGAAGGCCGCCGTAGGCGTTCGGATCGAGCAGCATCCCAGAAAGGCGCAGCCCGCCATAGCGGGCGAATGGGTTCGCCACGCCGAAAAAGTACGCCAACAGAAAACCTCCGACCGAAAGGACATTCTGCAGCACGACGCTCAGTGTGAATACGCGCAGAATGCGCCGCAGATCGTCCCAATCCGTAATCGCTGAGGTAATGGCGGCGTAACTCAGGAACGGCAGGATCAAGCCGGCGTCCTTATTCAGGAGTTCATATCGGTCCAGTACACCGAACCGCAGGGCGGCTACCAGAGAGCCGGCGATGAACGTCACAGCGATCGCAAAATGCCACATGGTCCAGGCAGTCTTGCGGTATTTCAATTGGCCGGGAGCCATCAGCAAAACCAGAATCATGAAGCAATCGGCCGGCGCAAAATTCACGCCGTTGCGGACCTCGAACTGGTATGGAAGCAATGCCACATAGGCTGAGACCAGGAAGCTCAGAACGCTGGGCGTTTGCGGGGCGCTGTCAAAGGCAACGAGAGAAGTCATAGCCAACGAGTCCAGGTTGGTCTTTGCTGGTTCGTATCGCGGCCGAAGGCATCCCAACGATTGAGAATGACGCCCGTCAGCCGGACGCCACCGCTCTGCAGGGCCTGCATCGCAGCCTCAATCTCAGGCCGCGATGTGTAGTTTGCTCGCACGACGAGTACGAATCCGCCGGCATAGCGAATAAGATTGTTTAAGGCGAGAGATTCAACGCAGAGCGGCATATCGATGAGCACGTGATCGAACTCTTCAGACAAGCTCTCAAACAGATGCGGCACTTTGCCGGAGGTGGACAGGCTGGACGTCTGGCCCGCACTCGTCCCCCCAGGCAACAGATAGAGACCGGGAACTTCTGTCGGTTTAGCGGCGGCGTTCAGTGAAAGCTCGTCGATTGCAGTCTCATGTAGAAGGTCACTCAGGCCCCGGGTGTTGGGCAGACGGAAGATGTGATGGAGCCGCGGATGGCGCATCTCCCCATCGACCAGCAGGACTCTGTTGCCTGCTTCCGCGAGGGCGACGCCCAGATTGGCGGCGACGGTCGTCTTGCCTTCCGACCGGCCCGAACTCGTAATGACGAGAACGCGCGCATGGTGTCCGTTACTTGAAAGGATCGAGGCGGCAAGGCTACGAAAACTTTCCGCCACCGGGGAAGATCGATCTTCCAGCAAGGTTCTTTCGGCGCAGATCCGCGCACGGGCCGAGGCGAACAGATTCGTTCGGTATCGCTTCTTGACGCCGGCGTCCGGTATGACTCCAAGTACTGGGGACACAAGCCAGGACGCGGCTTCGCTCGGTGAGCGCAGGATGGAACGGCTCTGTTCGTGGAGCATTACGATTCCAACCGCCAGCACTAGGCCGCCGAGTATTCCGAGGGCGAAATCGAGCCGCAGGTTCGGTTTGAGCGGACGCGCGGCAGGCTCGGCCCGAGCGATCAGCTCGACGTTCGACTGGCGCACAACCGACGCCAACCGGGCCTGATTGGCGTTCTGCAACATGGCCGCGTAGACATCGCGAGTCGCATCTGCCTCAGGCGTGAGTGGTCCGGTCACAAGACGAGGATTCGATGATGCTGGTCTGCGCGGCCCGAGCGGGTTCATCCTTTGCGCGAGTTCCGCGAGTTGCAGCCGCAGCATGTCGTATGTCTGCCTTGCGGCACGCTGGCGGGTCCGAATGCTCTGTTCCATGAAGACGTTCACCATGCTATTGGCGAGGTCGGCAGCGAGTGAAGCGTCGGGGGCGCGGCAAACGATCTGAATGATGCGGGTGTTTCGTACCGGCATGATCGTCACATCCGGCCGCTGGCCGCGTAATCCGTTCCATGGTCGAGTAGAATCCACGCCGCCATTCGCGTGAACTCTTCTGGTGGCTTCTTCGATCAGGGAATCCTGCCGCAGGAGTTCGGCCTGCGTCTGAATGTAGGCCATACCTTCAGCGTTCGGCGCCGCCATTGGGAAAACATCGCTGAGGTCGAGAAAATCCTGGTTGAGGGTGCGGAGTTCGACTGCCGCCTTCGACTCGTAAACGCGGGATTGTGTGCCGGCAAGAAATGCGCCGGTGAGGCCTCCCAGACATGTGAGCCAGAGGATCGTTGATTTACGCCTCCTCAGAATCCGCGCGCAGTCCGCGATGTTCCAATCCGCGAACCTGGGATCGCGGTCGCGGGATTGGTCCGATTCCGGCAATCGAGGCATACAGGTTATTCTCCAGGGACTCAGTCCAGCGGAGTCCCGCGTGACAGTTTTCAAGAGCCTGCATCGGTCCAAGACGGGACTTCCTCCGGGCTCACCTGACTGCGGCCAATCTCCAGGAGGATGGATCGCTGGAGCAGGGTGATCGATAAGACCAGCCGCAAACTCGGCTTCGATTTAAGAACAATTCCTTCCACACCGGCGAGAACTCCGCTCGTGATCCGAACCTTTTGGCCTGTATCCACGTATGGAAACGGCTCGACCGGAAGCTGCGCTTCGATCGCCCTCTGTAAGGAATGGATTTCCGCATCGGAAAGAGGGGTCGGCATATTGCGCGCGCCGAGGACACGAATGACGCCCGGAGTGGTGAGAATCGGCAGCATGGTACGGACATCGAAGCGGCAGCACACGTAGCCGGGAAACAAGGGCAGCTCAAAATGCCTCGATCGCTCGCCATACTTGTGATACTTCTTGTACACAGGAAGAAGGGTTTCGTATCCTTTTACCGCGAGGGCGCGGGCAACTGCCTTGTCGAATCGCGGCTTCACGACAAGCGCGAACCATTGGGAAGGGCCTCCATTGGGCGGGTCAACCATTCGACTGTCGAGTGCCCCACCAGGATCGGAGATTCCGTCTATCTCTGCACGCATAACTCACCTCCCCGGACCTCGCCGCTACTCACTTTCCCTGTCGCGAGAACAGAAGAGCCGCCCGGCCGGCGCCAAACCTACCAATGTGTTTGTTGGCCCCTGGTTCACATATTTTCGGATCTCCACAGCCGAATCTGAGCCGCTTTATTTGGGGTTAAGCCTCTTCGATTCAGTAACTAATCCACATTCGCGGACCGCGGAGCGATCCTTGCAAATCTTAAATCGTTTGTCGTACGAAGCCCCGGACGGGTCTTAGTGCTCTGGCGCAATATATCCGCCGCGGAAAAACGCATGAAGCGGCGGCATACCCTTCGGCCTGGCCAGCTTGACTTGAATCTTATGGTATTTGCCGTCTCTCTTCGTACTGTCAGGCGTGTAGCCGACAATGTATTGGTTACGGAGCGCCATGCTGATCTTTCCAGCGATTGCTGGAAGCTCGTTCAAGTCCGAAACCTCAAAGAGACGTCCTCCGCTCTGTTGCGAGACGTCTTCGAGCAGAGCAGGGCCGGCAAGTTCCTCCGGACTCCGTCCGCGGTCGAATAGCGGTTCGAGGATACCAATGGAATAGATCTGAACATTCGCCTCACGCACGCGATTTCTGACGTCCCGCATGCTATACCGGCTACAGTTATCGCCACCGTCGGAAATGATCAGGAGCGCCTTACGGGCATACTGAGAGTGTCTCATCATGTCTAGCGAGAGATAGATCGCGTCCAGCAGAGCCGTGCGTCCTTTGGACTGGGTGAAGGTCAACCGGTTTTGGATTTCGTCGCTGTTTTGCGTCAGAGGGACGGCGACCTGTGCGTTGTTATTGAATTCGACCAGTCCAAACTGGTCTTCCGGATTTGCCGTTTTCATGAACTGCGCTACGGCTGCTCTGGATTGTTGCAGCTTCGACCCCATGCTTCCGCTGCAATCAAACACCACCACTACCGAGACGGGTGCATCCTCCGAAGCGAAGTGAGTGATTGTTTGTTCGATTTTGTCATCGAAGAGCTTGAAATAGTCTTTGTCGAGTCCCGTTACCAGCCGATCTTTGTGGTCCGTAACCACCACGGGCACCAGGACCAGGTTGACATCGACCTGAATATTGGAAGCAATGCGATCAGCGCTGCCAGTACGTTGCGCGGCGGCGCTTGCCCTTGGTTCGATCGCGACTCTGTTATCTTCAGCTTTGACGAGTGGCAGGGTAGACCAGAGCGAGATCGAGAGGGCGAATAACACAAGAAGAGCGGACAGGCTCCAATGAATGCGATTTGACCACCTCATGCTGTACTCCCCCCATAAGTGCGATGCCACCTCCTTTGCGGTTGAAGCACTTTCTGGGGCTTCCCACCTCCCGCTCGGGTAACCCGAATCTCATCGCCGGTTCAGGCAAGCATCACCCCAATTTTTACGGCATGAGTGGCGGGTCCGAGTCGAGCATTACACTGGGAGGGGCGGCTTCTGGGGGCAGTCAGCCAGGAAGCTGCTGGCTCCCCCGCCTGCCGCCTTCAGCGGGAATTCATCCACTTACTCATTCGCGAAATAGCTGCTGCTTTCAGCCACAATGTAATTGAGAACGACTTATGAGTGTCTATGCTGGAGTTGGTCTAGCGACTTGCAAAGCGCTCTCCATGAGTCCCGCAGGCTGGCTGACAATTGGTGCTGAGTCTGCACGGTCCCTTGTTCCAATCGGCGAAAGTCGGACTGGAGGAGCGCGAACCGGGTTTCCAGTTCGGCACGGCGCGGCGAGTTCACCTTGGTTTGATTTTCCCTAGCCGCGTTTGCGTGAATCTGGTTGATGCAGTGACGCACCTTGGAAGCGATTGAGTAGACGACTTCCGTTAACGTCGCTCGATTTGCCCGCATACGAACATCGAGCTCATGTAGCTGCCCTTCGAGGCTTACGGCAGCGTCGGCGCTGGTTGCGGAAATCGTAGTCTGCAAATCTGAGATGCAGTCGGCGCACCAGTCCATGTGATCCAGGATGGAAAAGACCAGGTCGCTCCTACAAGCCGCAATCGAGGCGGCGATCCGGCTGAGATTCTCGAGGTCACCATTGCCCTGATTCCGAGCGCTGCGTTTGTAACACCGAAATTGGACGCGCAGTTCAGACAGCAAATCCCGGAGCACACCATGCAGCATTTCGCGCTGCAGGCCCAGTTCCGCGCGGGCTCCCGCCACGGCCGCCTGGATGTGGTTTCTCTCAGGGTGCGCGGCGTGCCGGGCGCGTTCCAGTTCTGAACGAAGCAGGTTTTCCAACCAACGGACCCGTACTGCCATTTCATCAGCGGAGGCGCGTAGTGCCGTCACCGTCTGGGACCGGTCGAGCGCTGCGCGATACAGATGACCCCAGGGCTTCAACTCTTCGACGACGCGCTCGGCATACGGACGCCGCAGGACAAGTGAGAGGGCGGATTCGCCTGGCTGAAGAAGTCCCTGCAGGAACACGCGCTTGCCGCGGGCCGGCTGTGGCGGTGCACCGGATATGGTGCGATTCAGGACCGACGGCGTAGCGTAACTTCGCGTCATCTCACTTTCGGAATCGAAGATACTCAGGATCGCCGTCTCTGGCGTGTTGCCGGGGAAGTTTGCTTCCGATGAGATATTTGTGTCATGAACCAGGATTTTGCCATCCGAAGTTTTCTCAACCAGGGCGTAGCAGGTCACGTCGATCCAACCAGCGCGATGCGTCCCCTTGAGATGGAACAGCGCTTCCCGGGCATCATGGTCGGTGTGGGCGAACAAGATGACGATTTCCATGCGCTCCATCGACTACTCCGTCACAGGAAGAAAGCCGCGGGCAGGCCGGCCACCGGCACGAGACCGGCACCCAGTCGACTAATGACATCCGGAATGCAGTGAATGGTATTGGCGGCGCAGAAAAATCGGTTTCAACGTTGCACCTTCGCGTCCTCAGCAGCGGTAGGTCCCGTTGTGGCTAATTGCGTGAATATGGCGAGGATGCGCTGGTACTCTGCATAGCAGGATTCCGCCACGCGAGCGGCCGCAACCGTGTCATCGTCGCACGTGTCATCCAGAGCGCCCATATCGCGAAGTGCCAGTTGCAACTGGGCCTGGGACTTCCGGTAGGCGCCTCTGGCCCGCCGGAGTTCGGAGAACCATCGCCGCAGAAGAGTGCGACTGTCTCGACTATTCGCTTTCACTTCCATGATTATTTCCATTGCGCCCCCTTGCCGGTGCAAGTTTCACAAACGAAGATGGTAAGGAACCGTAGTGCGGCGGATTTTATGTTCAAGGACAGCCCAAAACAGGCGGATATCCCGGCGTGCTAAGACTCCCTTGGCTGGTCTATAAACTCGGCTCCAGAACGTTGGAGTGAAATAGACGCTAAGAGGGGTGAAAACGAGTTATCTCCGAACCGGCTGCCAGAAAAGGACGTGCTACGATGCAGGAATATGTTCAGTAGGAAAGCCGGCGTGAGCACACACACGAGTGCCGCGCTTGTTTGTGTTTTACTCTATGCAGTAACCGCAGTCGGCCCGACGTTTGGATCTAACCGGACCCCAGAGCCGAAAGGCCCTGCGGCCCCCCAGCAGCGCGAACTAATCGCCGAGAAATTCATCAATCAGAAACTTCAATATTGGCAGCCCCGCATGAGATTGGCGGATTGGCATATTGACATCCATTTGGTTCGCGCCCAACTCCTCGAGCCGCGGACATTAGGCACAATTCACTGGGACACCGATACCAAACGCGCAACTATCGCAGTTCTCTCCACTTACGACTATCATCTGCCGTTTCGGGCCATGCTGGGTGACATGGAGTTTACGGTCGTACATGAATTGGTGCACCTCCATCTGGCCTCGCTACCACGGAGTGATGCGAGCCGCCGGGAAGAGGAGCACGCAGTCAATTCGCTTACGCGCGTCATACTCGGACTTTCGAAGTAAGGGCTGGTAACAACCTGGCACCCTGGATTTGGCCTCGTTTTGCGCTGACGGCACAAAGGGTGCGCCGCCGGACGCCAGTGAATCATCCCGCTTCCCGGGGCGCGAGCTACCGCTGGCGGGAAGTAAGTCCTGGAGAACAATTCGTCTCGCGACAGGACTTGCTGTGACGAGGCCAACTCCGGGTGGGGCTCTTCGCCCTGCAGCTCGCACGATGGACGAAGTAGGGTGGTCGTCGCAAAATATTTTCCGGCTTGCTCCTGCGGACGTACGGAGGCCGCGCTGAGCGTGCCAGCAGTCCATGGAGACGTACGGCGCATACTTCCTCTACCCTCGCACATGAATGGGTCGAATGAGCGCAAGTGAGACAAAGGAAGAGGGAAGGTATTATTTAGATGGTTACTTCCTGGCGCAAATGAAAAATTGGAATATAGTGTCCCCGGGGAACCTCTATGATAACCGGGTCCTGAAGTCCCTCACTGAGATAGTAATTACGTAACTTGGCCCTAAGCCTCCAGGCTTGACTGCGAACGATCGTGTCCAACTTAGGATCATAGTCTGGTCTTCTACCAAAGACAAACACTCCGATCGTCGTTTCTTTGAGATAGATGGACTCGCCCATCAATGTCGTCTTGACCAAGAAATCCAGAAGGCGCATTAACTTCTTACACCCCTTCATGGCCTGGCTATCTCGAATTCGATTGACGGCAGCCCAGATCTCAGACGGGGAGATCGCAGGATCTCCTTCAGTGGAAGCCGTCGGCATGAACGCGGCATGACCTTCGGCGCGTGGCAGATCTCTCGGCACGGTATAGACGATGCGGCGACTACGGCATTCGCCCCATTAAATGTCAGCACCTACTTCTGCAGAAGACGGCCTTGAGTTGGCTGGCGGTTCGGGCGGCACTGCGATCCAGGCCGGCCGCGCGATTGCGTTTCGGATGTTCGTACGTTGCCAGGAGATGACCCAAGTGCGAAGGTACACCAGGAAGATGGTTCCCCGGTTCGCGGACTAGCGTCGCCTTTGGCGGCCGCCGCGTTGTTGTTCGGAGCCGATTTGGCTGCCCTGTCAGATGTAGGATAAGCTTTGCTGAGCCACGCCCAAAGTGAATCGTCAGTCGAATCGGTCTTGACCACGTCGGCGTGCGGGGGCTTGAGCACCAGACAGAGCACCCTTGCGCTCGTGAGACGCCATTGATCAACGCCGCCGGACCTGCCAAGGATATACACAGTTTGAAATCTGGGCGGAAGCCCCGCGTTTTCGCTGAAAGCGGAGTCGCATAACAAACAGGCAGCGAGCACAATGGCAGGTTCGCGCATTAGAATGCCTCAGGGAGCCAGATTGCAATAAGCATGCGGGGTCTATATCCAAACGATGCAGATTTGTGCCGTGCCGGTTTAGAATTCCTGAAGGCGCCACGCTGTTGTTCGGCCGAATGGCGGGAGCCTACCGAAGCGCAAGGCCGTACCAAAATGGGGCTTATGATGCTTTCCTGATCATCACGAGGAATTCGAGAGAGAGTCCGTCTTGAAGCCAATACTTACATTGCCCTAGTCTGATACCCCTAGGATATTTCTGTCTGGTGATACCCTGAGCCGACGTGAGAAGCTATTCACATCACCTTCAAAAAGAATATGAGGCCGCTCCAAAGTCGTGGCATCATATTTTAATGAACCCGCGCCAGTCGTTCGTTCAGTTCGAATTTGCCGTCGTGCCGGCGTCCCTACTCCAACGGGTGCGTGGGTCATTTAATCGATAAGTTCAACCTTGGGAGGGTTTGATGGCGGCGTATGGATTCGCTATCGCACCGTCACTTGGTACGGAGGGCGGCGGACGTCCCGCGATCCGGTCAAACCCTGGAACTTTTCCGACCAAAAGCGCCGGCGGCAGTATTGAACGCGGATCGGCATCCGATATTCAGCTACGAGATTGCAGTGGACAGCAGTTGCGTCCTGCCACGCATTTGATAGAGTTGCTCATGAGCAAGGTTGATTCCTGTCCCTACATGTCCTGTTGGAAGCTGGCCGGCTGCCGGTTCACCATCGTACCGAATGGATTCACCTGCAGAGTCTCGCGATTTTGGGATGCCGTGTCTGTTTCAATCTCATTAACTGGTGCCCTGAGCCCTGAGCAAAATGGTTTGAACGCCTCGTCAGGAGTTGAAGACTCTGAACTCCGCGGCTCGAGCGTGCACAAAAGTGCGAAGTCAGTGAAGCTGTGCACAAAGCAAAATACTAATCGTACGGTTTTTGGCGCAGTAATTGAGGAATAGTGCTAATTTTGATTTTCCGCTTGAACAGTCGCAATCATCAGCTACGCGTGTCGAGGTGATCCTGATGCCTTGTACGGAACATCTACTGATTATCGAGGATGACAGCAGCCTTCGGCGAGTCATGCAGATTCAGCTTAGCCGCGAAGGTTACTCGATAAATACTGCGTCGAGCAGCGAAGGTGCGCTCGCAATGCTCGAGAGCTCGGCGCCACAACTCGTCATCGCGGATCTGAACCTTCCTGGCGCTTCCGGCCTAGAACTTCTAAGAAAAATCCGAGCACGATCCCCGGAAACTCCGGTAATCATCATCACGGCATTTGGCACCGTGCAGAGCGCCGTGGAGGCGATGAAAGGCGGAGCTTATGACTACATTATCAAGCCTATTCATCCCGAAGAGCTTAAAGCAATCATTCGCCGGGCACTCGATCATTCGAGACTCGTGGAGGAAGTCCAGATTCTCCGCAGTTCTCTCGATCGCAAATATGGGTTCGAGCATATTATCGGGTCTTCCCCCACGTTTTTGAGGGTGCTGGAGGTAGCTGAGCGAGTTGCGGTTACGGATGCGACGGTCCTAATTCAAGGAGAGACCGGCACAGGAAAGGAGCTGGTGGCCAGGGCCGTTCATTTGAAAAGCCAGCGGCGGGATCGGCCTTTCTTGACCATCAACTGCGGCGCGATTCCGAGGGAACTCCTGGAGTCTGAGTTGTTCGGCTACGTCAAGGGCTCCTTCACCGGTGCTGAGTCACATAAGAAAGGGAAGGTCGAACTTGCCAATGGCGGCAGCGTATTCCTCGACGAGATCGGAGAGATGCCTCTGGAACTACAGGTCAAGATCCTGCGGCTGCTCCAAGAAAAAGAGATCGAAAAGGTCGGTGAGACGGCTCCCATCAAGGTGGACGTGCGGATCATAGCCTCCACCAACCGGGACCTGCTTGCTATGGTCAAGGAGGGGACATTCCGGGAAGATCTATATTATCGCCTCTTGGTGGTGCCGCTCTACATTCCGTCCCTTCGTGACCGGTTGGAGGATATTCCGGAACTGCTGGAGCATTTCTTCGAGAAATTCAAACTAAAGCATCATCGGCCGGAGCTGGTGATGGCGCCAGGGATTCTGCCTTATTTTTCCAACTATCGTTGGCCGGGTAATGTGCGTCAATTGGAAAATGTGGTCGAGCGTATTGTCTTACTTTGCCGGGGGACCGAAATCACGGCGGACGACCTGCCGGATTTCCTGCAACTCGAACCGTCTTCCACAGCGACTCAGACGCTCGTGGAACTTCCCGACGACGGCCTCAGTCTCGAAGCGCTCGAGCGCCAGTTGTTTCTCCGCGTCTTGCGGAAGTTCGGCGGCAATAAGACGCGAGCAGCGCGCTTTCTGGACTTGAGCCGCCGAACGTTCTCTTACCGCCTAGAGAAATTCGGGATCGAAAGCGAACGGGAGGTCACCGTGCCGATGCGCGCCAAGCGCAAGATGCATGGTGGAGGATTTCAGGCCTAAGTCCGAAAGCTCTTCGATCAGGGCATCCCGCCAATTCTGACCCGATACATTGCTCCGTTGAGCCAAATAAAAAGGCCGGCCATTTCGCGAAGTTCGCGATTTGGCCGGCAGGCACTTCAAGGAAGAACAGTCCAGAAGGGCTCCTGGACCTCAGCCCGCTGTTGATGAGGATCAGCGCGACGGAGACTCAAGTTCTCGGGGGATCAATTGTAGCGAATACCTAAGATGACGGGTATAAATGTCGTCGGGACCCGGTTGCTAAACGCGTAGTTATATCGCGCCTCGGTGTAGAATTTCCAGCCCTTGTCGCCAAGCCGGAGTGTGAAGCCCACGCCTCCGTTCAGGCCACCCGCGCTTGAGCCTCTCTGGGCAATGGTTTCTGTCACAATCCCGTCGCTGTCGCACGCGTATCCCCACCAGGTAAAGACTGGGTCGCACGACGTGCCGGGCGGGACGATAAAGTTCCGATCGACGGAGATCCGGCGATAGTACCAGCCGCCGCCCATCATCGTATAAACTCCAAACACAGATCCTTTGATGCTATCGATATGATACCGGTAGTTTGCGGTAAGACTAAAAAGATTGATACTGCCGAAGGGTGCGAAGAGCGGATGCAAGAGAACGTTGGAAGGGAGACCGGTCCATCCGAATTCGCCGATGATCGAACTATGCTTGTTGATGTTGTACCCGGCGCCGGCGCGAAACGCGCCGCCTACTCCCACATAATGGCCGGTTGGATTCAGGGGCGTGTTCACGCCACCGCCGAGATTAAAGTTGAACTTGGTAAGGTCTCCGCTGACAGACTGCGCACTGAGTGGAATGACGAAGGCCGCGCTCAGCAAGGCAAGCGACAGCATAATCCTTTTGGACATAGTAACCTCCTTTTTGTGCCACCGGCAGAAGCCAGCTTGTACACTGCCGAATGAACTTTAACCCCCGGTATCCTGATGCAGCTAAATAGGTCTTACGCGCAATTTTTCATTGGGGGAGTCTGTAAATCCGTGAGGTTCTCCCGGTGGTTTTCAAGGCGTTCCGGCGCGCGGCCTGCGGTTTCGTACAGGTTGGCCCTTAGTGAGCTATCTTGTATTTCCAGCCAAGAGCATGTGCGTCATATCCCGGCCGGACATGGACTTCGAGCTTCTTTGCTGCGTCGGAGCGGACATCAATTTTGATCCGGCGGAAGCCTTGATTTGAATTCGGTTTGGGATAATAACTTACCGTGTAAGAGCCGGCCATGTCCTCACGGATCGCGGCAAAGGCTTTTGCTTGCTTCTGCCAGGTTCGTGCCCAATATAGTTTGCCGCCCGTTTGTGTGGTCAGAAACTCGAAGGCCTTCATCGTCGCGTGGTCATTTGCCGCGTCTTGTGTCGAAACAATGTAGATGGGAATCCCTTCATTGATTGCGACGGCGCCAACGTCGTCGGGGCGAACCATACTGGCGTTGTCTGGTCCATTCGAAAACAGAATGACGATCTTACGGCCCGGCTGCTTAGCCGCGTCACGCAGCGTAAGCAGCAGGGCGTTATATATGGCCGTGTCATCACCAGCAACGGCATTGATCAGACCGAACCGGGCACGATTGTGATCGGTGGTAAGGGGGGATGCGCGCCAGAGGTTTCGGCTGAACGTGTAAATCGCGATGGAGTCGGCTGGATCAAGGCGGCGCGTGAAGTCAGTAACGGCATCACAAACGTACGGATAGTTGTTGTACATGTGGTCGCTGACATCCAGTAAAATGAACACTCGTGTTCCCTCGATTCCGGCCGCACCTGGCGCGAGTTGTACCGCGGGCCGGTCCCCCTCTTCGAAACTGGCGATCTTCTGTGGTATTCCGTCTTCGGAGACCGTCAGATCCTCGGGCTTCAAATTCGCTATGTATTTGCCTGAGCCATCAGTCACTGTAAACGTGAGAACCACCATGTTGACATCGGTCTGAAAATGCGGAGCCATCACTTGTATGGCATTGGGGACCTGCGCGGCGCACAGTACAGCCGACGCGAGCCATTGAAGAGATATCCAGAAGATGCGGCGGGCCAGGGAGCACCCAAAGGAAAACTTGCACCCGAGTTCCATTTACAACAGCCAGGACTGTGAGTCAGTCAGTCTTTTGCAGTAATGCGGACGCCCGGCTGCACGCAGCGGCGTAGAACCTGGGGATAACTAAGTGCCGTGCTGGGTAAGTAGATAGCTTACACTGCTACTTACTCCAGTGTGACGACCGGCTGTTCGAGTGCGTCAGGCTCCGGATTTGCCACAGGCCTAGCCGTTCGCGCGCCAGGAGCGGATCCCGCCCGCTTCTCTGAAGAACGTCATCTGTTTGGTTTCAGGCTCGGAATCGACGATCAGGTAGTCGCCACGATGTACCTGTTCGCTCGCGAGGAGACTCGAGATTGGCTGCACGAGGAGCCGGTCGATGGCGCGCCGCAGATGCCGCGCACCGTAACGCGGATCGGTTCCTTCCTGCACCAGTTGCTCGATCGCAGCCTCCGTCAGGCTGAACGCAAACGGAACGGCGCTGCTGTGGAGAAGGCGATCCTGCACTTTCTGCAGCTCAATTCCCACGATCTGGCGCAGTTCGGTTTCGCCAAGTGGATTAAAGACAACCATGGTGTCGAGCCGGTTGATGAACTCAGGAGTGAATTTCCTGCGCGCTGCTTCCAGGCCGATTCGCGTCAGTTTGTCTTTGAGGCCGCTGTAATCTGCGCTCACAGCGGGAGCGGAATTGAATCCCCAGCGCGGCCGAACCAGGGTTTCCATTTCGCCGGCGCCAAGATTCCCGGTCATAAAGATGAAAGCCTTGGAGAAGTCTGTACGCCGGTTGTCACCCAATACGAGCGTCGCTTTATCAAGAATGCCCAACAGCAGATTCCATAGCGCGTCACTCGCCTTTTCGATTTCGTCGAAAAGGACAAGGCTGACCTTCAGGTTGTCCGTGTGATACTGATTGAGCGTTTCCTGACACAGGAAAGCATGGGTCTCGCGATGGCCGAGATACCCGGGGGGCGCGCCGATCAACTTGGCGATCTCGTGACTGTGCTGATACTCGCCGCAGTCGACCTTGACGACCGCTCTTTCATTTCCAAAAAGAGTCTCCGCGACGGCCTCGACGAGGCGCGTCTTTCCGGAACCCGTGGGGCCCAGAAAGAGTGCATTACCCACCGGCCTGCCTGGCGAAGTCATTCCCGTCAGGTACATCTGGTAGAGGTTCACGATCTGTTTGATCGCCTGATCCTGGCCAACCACAAGACGGCGTAAACTCACCTCCAGGATTTTGGCCTGTCCACCTGGTTTGCCAGGATCCAACCGACAACCTGTTTTTGTCATGTTCGGTCGCCTCCCGAAGCTCCTGCCAAAAAGATGCAGTGAGCGGCCGGGCGGCGCAATCTTTGATCGCGGTTTCGGTTGGGAATCAGACGAATACCGGTGAGGAACACAAACAGAAAGCAGGACTAAACTGGAAAAGACGTTGCACCCATTTCTGGATCGCTAATGCGATTTCAGCGCATACTTCCTGCAAGATGTTTCGGCAAAACCGATCGGTGCACAAGTGCGTCACATCAATGGCTCGGAGCCTGCGATTCAGTCGGAGCCGTGCTGCCGGGTGTGTCAAAGGTCACAGCCGATTCGCCGACGAATTCCCGGCATCGTTCCAGATTGGTCATGTTGAGACTATAGGATCCCGATGTGTCAGTGGCCGTTAACTCGGATTTTCCGGGCAGTAAGAAGTCGGAATTCTTCAACTGTACTCGCTTGTATCGGATCACCTCATGTACGGAACTCACTCCGATATAGGAAGGTATGTGCTCTGCCTTCAGCTCCAACCGGACGAGCTCAAGTGAATCAATATCTACCCAAAAGGAGCCCTTATAGCCTACGATTCCTTCCGCTCCAGCGTGTTTGACCTGAAAGTGGCTCTTCTCCTGCGGTACCTCGAAGTCATAGCGAAAGGTCTTATGACCCTCCTTCTTCGATTGGCCGCCGTATTTAAAGGAAGCTACATTCTCAGAGAAAATGCTTTCCGCGTGGGAGCCAAACGCGCCGTTGCCGATCGTGCCGTTCGAGACAACGTTCGTGATGGATTGTTCATCAAAGCGGTCGGCGCCCGGCCGCGCGAACAGCTCCCGGTTATTCACGAATGCTACTTCAAATTCGACGACATCTACGTGGTCCAGCCGGCCGGAGTTGATGGATCGGTAAAACCGATTCACTACTTCGTGGCAAGTATAGTTCGGCAACTGGGTAAGATTCGCGATCATGCCGGCTCGAATGCGCTGCAGCAATGAAGCTGTATCTATCTCTCCACTGTCCGGACTCGCTGCGAATGTAATTACCGGGAAACATAAGATTGCAAACTGAAGCGACCGCCTGAGGGACATAATTCCCACCTATGAAATTCGGGATTCTACCGTGCACGGGCAGGCTCAAAACTTGAGGTTCTGGAAAGCGCCGCCGAAGCGTGACGGCAGCAGAGTGGATGCGGCAGGCACAGTTCGCAATAAGAGCAGGGAAGGGAACGCCTGGAGTGGAAAGAGGACCGGCAACCGCGAAGATTCCGAGGCTGCCGGTCCTCTTTTGGAGGACCGTAGTCCGCACGCGATAAAACAGCTCAACTGGCAGGCGACGACCGCAGTTCCACTCGCGTCAATTCAGCCGGATTCCAAACGTCACAGGAATGAGCGTTGTGGGAGTCCTGTTGGTCCACGCGTAGTGATAGCGCGACTCCGTATAGAACTTCCATCCCGAATCGCCAATCCGAATCGTGAAGCCCACACCGGCGTTCACTCCACCCGCGCTGGCGCCTTTTGACGCGATTGTCTGTGTGACCACAAACCCACCGCTATCGCAAACGAAGCCCCACCAGGTAAATACAGGCTCACACACAGTGTTAGGCGGGACGACGTAGTTCTTGTCTATCGAGGCATGGCGGAAATACCAGCCGCCGCCGGCAATTACATAAGCGCCAAACGCAGAGCCACCAATCTTGTCCAAATGGTATCGGTAGTTCGCAGTGAGGGTATAGAGGTTGACGTTGCCGAAGGGTGCATTGATCGGCTGAAGTGCGAACCGGTTGGGTGGCAGACCGCTCCACATGAATTCGCCGATCACCGAGTGTCGCTTATCGATGTTATAGCCTGCGCCAACGGCGAAATTCCCGCTCACGCCGGCAAAGCTCCCCGTGGGATTCAGCGGTGTGGATACACCGCCACCTATGTTGAAGTTGAGCTTGCTGTAGTCCTGACCGTGCACGGGTACGCACAAGCCCACGGTCAATACACCGATCGTAATGATTGCAGTTCTGAACACGAGTCTCTCTCCTATGAACCGGCCCACGCCTGACTCTCGCCAGGGAGCCCGGTCAAATCGGTGATTAGTCAGTCCGGCTCCGCGCAAGTGCGGAGCCGGCGCTGGTCAGAGTTCGACTACTGAGCTCCGAGCGTGAAGTTGAAGCCGGTTGTATACCGGAGGTTGTGCTGATTGTTGTCGTCGAATGTTCGCAGGTTCTGCAGGCGAGTCATGTAGTAGTCCAGCCCGATGGGACGAAAACTCACGTGTTTGTTGATCTTAATATCGAGCCCGCCGCCTGCCGTCATGGCAAACGCCGTCTGTGACGTACTGATCCGAGCTGAGGTCGCTTGTACCAAATTGCCGGCTCCCGGAATAAAAATCGGTGGAACGGCGATTGCATCAGTCAAATCAATTCTGGTGCTGGTGGCTGCATAGACGCCGCCAAACAATACCTGTATGTAGGGTGTGATACGCGACGATTTGCGGTAGGCGACGCGCGGTCCGGCCAGGAAATTGGTCAACGTGCTATCCAGGTGGAATCCGTTGATATTGCCGTTGTGCACGGCGCCCACATCAACGACGCCGCTGATCCACTTGTTGAAGTTGTACGCAAACTGGCCGCTGCCACCATTGGCGCTGAACGCTGGTACGTCAGTGGCGGAGTTGACCCGAACGTATGTGTACCCCAGGAAGGTCTCATATCTGGGCAGGTCTTGCGCGGCCGCTACCATTGCACACAGCAACGCCCCCGCAACTATAGTGATGCATTTTCGCATGCTAGATCTCTCCTCTAAAACAAAATGTGGTCTGAGTCAGACCCCCGACACTAGGCTTGATCGAAGCAGGGGAAAGCTGCTCCATTTTTTGGGGTTAATCAACAGAAGCAGAAAGTCTTTGAGGATCACGCATGAGCAATTCGCAGATTTCCGATGCAATGAGCCGGCCAGAAAGCGGGGGCGAATGCTTTCTGGCCAGTCATCACACATCGCGGTTCGGACCTTCGGCGTCCGAGCCGCGAGTGGTCTCTATTGCTCCAATCGCGCGGCTGAGCCTTGCATGATATTGCCTGCTCCATAGGCTCTGATGCGCACGCGGCGCGCTAACCGGTCAAGTTCTCGTTTGGCGGGAGTTGGGGTAATTACCGACAGATTAACTGCCAGGGTTTCTGGCGTCTGTTCGCCCGTTCCCCACAATATGAATGCCGCGCGCGGTAACTTTCGGCTGCATTACCTCGACAGCAGTACCTGCGGATCTGGCGTAGATTCTGGGGTTACACAATCGGCACGCGGCGCGCCGTACCGTGTAGAAGGAATCAGCACGGACCAAAAATAAGGGCCGCTGAGTCAGGTAGTGTGGCAGGGCGTTACTTACCAGGAGAATCCCAGAGTGATCGGAATGATTTGAGTCGCAATGTTCTTTGTGGGAGCGTAATGATAGCGGGATTCGACGTAAAACTTGTATCCTTCCTCGTTAATTCGAATTGTAAAGCCCACGCCGGCATTGCCTCCGAATGCTGTCGAACCCGACCGGATAAGGGTTTGATCATCGGTAATAATACCGGACACGCAGGCATATCCCAACCACTGCCATGTCGGTCCGCAGACAGTGCCGATGCCCACCGGCACCTGCCGCGAAAGAGT
Organism: Bryobacteraceae bacterium; assembly: GCA_035550475.1. Lineage (GTDB taxonomy): Bacteria > Acidobacteriota > Terriglobia > Bryobacterales > Bryobacteraceae > DASZPB01. The sequence goes on from DASZPB010000047.1 coordinate 100,933, forward strand.
CACGCGGCGATAATACACACCGCCGCCGGCAATGATGTAGCCTCCGAAGACCTTCCCCTGGATCCGGTACCGGTAGTTGCCCGTAACAGCGAACAAATTGCTCGACGTGCTGATGTCACGCGTGTTCGCCAAGATCCGAATCGGCCTGAGTGCGTCCTGGTTGAGTGGAAGCCCGCTCCACATGAACTGGCCCACAAGGGAATGGTGTTTGTCGAAATTGTATCCTACGCCTACAACGACGTTGACGCCCGCGCCGATCAGCGCGGCGGTCGGGTTTACCGGCACGGTCACTCCCACGCCCAGATTTGTGTTAATCCTACTGTCCTGCGCGCGGGCACTTCCGCCAAACACGATAGAGAGCACTGCGAATGACAGAAGAGCTCTCAGTGGCACAAGCTACCTCCTGTTGCGTTGTTGTCTCAGAGTTTGCCGGAGGTGGAATAACGAACCGCCCGGCAGTTGATAGAAGACTCCCGCCAGCACCCGGCTGAAGTTTCGGCTGGAGGACGTATAGCGGTATTCCGCCCGTACTCCCCAGCGGTGTCTGACATAGAAGCGGACCCCGGCACCGCCTTCGAGGCCAAATTTAGATTGCCGATGTCCCTGATAGACAACGGTGCCCGAAGGGTCTTCGACGCCGGCGAGATACGAGTTCACCAGCAGGCCGGTTCCCAGCAGGACGTATGGCTCCCATCGCCGTACGGGGATTCGAACATGAATCGCGAAATTGAAGTCGAACAGATCTGAGCCCGAGACCCGGACAGGTCCCGCGGGCAGCAGAGTATTGCTGCCAAGTGGGATGACGGAGGTTTCGAGTAATACCATCGTGTAGCGGGAAAGGGATATCCCAGCCGAGCCGCCAGCAGTTGCATGCGTACCCAAACCCCCGGCCGCCACGCCCGCCAGAGCAGAGAACTCTGCTGTATCGTCGCCCATTTCTTCAGCGTTTAGTTTGACTAGTCCGGAGGCGAAGACCAGCGCAATGATCCACGTCGCTACATGGAAATATCGGTAGCGGTAGGAAAATTCAGTTTCACACTTGCTCACTAGAAAAGTTCAGATTCCGGCCGCTGCCAAGGGACTTAAAAAAACATGCGCCCGTACTCGGAAGGTGGGACGTATTCCGCTATTTGGATCTTGGAAACAAGAGCGCTACCTGCAAACGGATTTGCCATTTCGGATATAGCAGGTCCTTGGGATGGATCAAGTTGTAGTAGACGCCCAACTGCGCGTTGATGGGCAATTTCCCCACGTTGACGATTTTCCCTACGGCCCAACCGAACGGAACAAGCCACCGGTTTTCACCGTTCACTCGCCAGTTCGCGGTTAGAATGGGTTGACTTCCTATGTACCAGCCGTTTTTGAGGTTGTAATTGACAAAGTACTGGACCAAGAATTGGTTGACTGCTTCCCTGTCTTTGTTGCCGGCGAAGGACCATATATTATTTGCTAGAAGCCCTATCGTCCAAGGATGGGGCTGGGTCAGTACGACGAACGTGGGGCCGGCTCCCCATTTGCCTTGCCCGAGTGTTTTGTACGTAGCTGTAGGAAGAAGGAATGTCGGGCCGAAGCCCCAGATCACCTTACCGGGGTTCGCAGGAGAAAGGAAGGAGCTGGGGTTCAGATCTCCGAGCCCGTTAGCTCCTCCATCGCCTGCATATACATCCGGCTGATAGACCACCGGCGTAATCCAGCGTGTGATGAGATTCCAATCACGGGTCAGAGTGAGCGGGACCACGGGCTGGATGTTTAGCACGTCCTGCACGCGAGAATAAGGACCAATCGGGAAATTGATGTTGTTCTGGAAGGGCACGCTGATCAGGCTGGACACCGGATTCTGAACCTGCTTTTGCAGTTCCTCCGTACTCGGTCCGGTTCCTTGTGCCTGTAACAGTGGCGCCTCTGCCCAGGCAATCGCGCTGAGCATGCACAGAAATCGTCTCGTTGTATGCTTGCGTCGCATTCGGTCTACTCTCTTCGTATCAGGGACTCCGCGCGAGTGCTCTCTGGTATGAAGTTGCGGCGACCCCTTGATGTTTATCGATTCGACAGTCACAGTTCCGGTTCAATAATTGATGACGTAAAAGGTTGCATCACGAAAACGATGCCTGATTCGTGCAGAGAAGGAACTCACCAGGTAGGATCGTCCTCATCGCGGGCCCGAGTGCCTTCAGAAGGCGCCCGCCGCATCAGAACACGAGCGCCCTCGCTGGTGAATTCCAGAAGTTGGACTTCGCCGCGTGCTCCAAGGGGTCCGAAAGGCTTGCCATTCAAGGAGCCAACCAGGCCGCCCGCATTTCCAACGAGCACTGTCATTTTGTCTGACGCATCGAATTCCTTTTGCTGTGGTCCTTCAACTGTGCCGCTATAGGTTGGCAATCCGTCGCATTTGACTGACACCCAAACCGGCTCGGTCGCGGAAAATGCAACACGAACGGAATGGATGTCCGCCGTCGCCGGGGACGGCGGTGTCTGCGGTGTCTTGGTGGAAGCTTGGCCTGATGGCGTGGAGAGCGGCGATTCAGGCGCCTGCGACGGCTTCGAGGCTACGGGCGACTTTGCGGCCGGCCGCAGTACTGTCGTAGAAGCCGTCAGTGCGAAGCGCCGATCCTCATGCTGCCAGAGACTGTATAGGCCTGCAAGAGCGCCAGCCGTCATCAACATCCACACGGCAGTTGCCGCGTGTCGGTGCTTGGGCTCTGAAGGGGGCTGCGGCAGCGGTAGTTCGGGCTCCTCGTATTCGTGTTCAAACCAATCGACAATTTCGTTTTCGTTCAGTCCTAGAGCCCGAGCATATAGACGCAGGAAGCTTCGCCGGTATGCTCCCGCCGGCAAATGCTCGAACTGGTTCGTTTCCATTGCCTCGAGACAGTGCAGGCTGATTCTGGTTTCGGCAGCAAGTTGTTCCAGCGTCAAACCCCGGCGCAAACGCTCACTGCGAAACGCATCCCCGGGCGAAGTCATTCCGTTGTGGTAGATGGCCGCGTCAAGTCGGCTGTTTTCTTTTTATCTTCTGATGGCACACGGTGTAGGTTACAAGCCTGGCCGGCGCATAGTTCCGCGGCGCGAAACCGTAGCAGGCAGATTCGACTACATGCCGATCGCGAGTTCAGGCGTTTGATTTCTGAAACTCAACGCTGAAGCGAGTTGTCACTAACCAGCGCCAGTAGCACCAGAAACAAACTTCCTTGACGCTATGTGAGATTTCAACGCAGGCACAGCCTTGCAGAGTCACTTGAAACCGCATTATCCGGACAGGAGGAAATCTATTCCGAGCAGCCCAGAGGCTGCCCACTCCGCGGCAGAGTCTGTTCGGGCAGAGACACCCCGCTTCAGCCTGCCGGGCATGTCCGCTTCTGTAAGTTTTTTTAAGACGGCTGACCAGTTTGGTGCATCGAATTCGGACAGGCACAAGGCCGGTCAGTCAAAGGCCCACTTCCCCCCTTGAGGCTGGCGGTTCGAAACCGACGCGCCATCCGCCAACCTATAGAAAAGATGGCTATTCCGAACACCGTGCAGAGTCCGACGGCTACCACCTACTGGCGTATGAGGACGTACAACAGTAATCCCCGAGGCGTTAAAGAGGAGCGTCGGACGTCCCACCAATCGAGGAAAGAATGGAACACTGCCAGGAAAGCAACACATTGCTTGCCGCCTGGTCACTTCATCCTTCAGAGGAGATGCGAGCATCGGGCATCCAGGTGAAGGTATTGGCCGGAAGATAAAAGATGCCTAAGATGCCATTGGCCTGATAAAACAATGATCGACTTACTTTGGCATGTTCCGTGCTTCACGAGAGTATTACAAGGAGAAACAGAAAAGCCACGGCACGCGGGTCTGAATCGGAAGTACAGTACCTTATACAGCGTACTTGATGAAGTACTGGTGCTGCGGTGAATGTTGGCTGCTATGAGTACATCGTCAAACCTGCCGGATTGGAACCGGCGACAATTGGAGAGGGCTTGGTTCGACAAGGTGAAGGACGCAGCAGCGGTGTACCGGCGTGCTGCTGAACAGCATCGCCAGTTCGCCTCAGAATGCAGTGGCGACTTGAGTTGGCGTATTGACGGCTCATACCTTATCGCTCGCGCGCGGCGCGCTGAATCCACCGCTTTGGCCCAGTACAGACGAGTGCTTAGAATCTATACGGATTTGCTAATCAAACGAAGAGCCCCAGCGTCATTGGACGATCGTCAGTCAGAGTGTGATTGACGCCCAAGTCTCACCGCCACCAAAGTATCTGCAAATTCTAGCCAGTCTATTACTCCAAATGAGTACGGAGGTACCAGAGTCGTATATAACTGTAGCGCGGTAAGTTTGCGCTGGTACTCCATTTTTAATTAAACAGTCCCGGTTTTTCAGCAGTGCTGAAATATTTCAAGCCTGTAGGCATCCGCTCGCATCATGGAACTCCAAAGCACCCCCTGAGAAAAAGGCCGCGCCTGAGGTTGTTTTCGCGTGCCATCAGATCTGAATCACGAAGAAGGGACTAGACGTATGAAGGAATTCAGGTTCCGTGCTCTGACAATGATTCTTTTGCTATGCGTGCTCCCGGCTCCGCTGCCGAAATTGCATGCACAAAACGCACATGGCATGCAGAAATTTGAGCAGATGGCGAAGCAACTGAATCTGTCGCCGCAACAGAAAGCTGAACTCGTTCCGATCCTGGAGGCCGAAGCACCCGAGCTGGAGGCGATCAAAGCGGATTCATCGCTTTCCGAGGTTCAGAAGCTGCAAAAACTTAAGGCAGTCCATGACCAGACGAAACCGCAGGTGGAGGCGATTCTCACCCCTCAGCAATACCAAAAGCTGCAGGACATCCGCCGGCAGGAGCTTCGCCAGAAGGTCCGCAAGCAAAAGATGAATCAGTGATGACGAGCCCCCGGGTGACTAACAGATCACGCGCTGGGGCTCAGCCCGCATCGGGGTTCACGGTTCCGGGATCGGGTAAGTGTCTTATTTTAAGGCGTCGCTTCCCGGACGGCGCACCATCTCAGGCGACCTCCTCAGCCACCGCACCCTTGCGGGCGACTCCGTTGGCAGGTGCTGCAATCCCCTCTTTTTCGGCGATCTTCTGGCATTCCAGGCAAAATGCTGCCCAGGGAACGGCCTGCAGACGTTTGGGGCTGATGTCTGACTCGCACCGAATGCAGCTACCATAGGTTCCGTCGTCGATTCGATCCAGGGCGCTCCGGATACTGCCGAGCAGGCTGGCATTCACCTCGAGCCGGCGGATGGCCAACTCGCGGTCGGAGGCCGATTGCACCTGATCCAGTGCATCCGGCGTATTCTCGATGGCGATATCGTCTCGCCCTTGCCCCGTCTCTTCGACTCGCTCGCGGAGTGCTTGGAGAATACCCTTAAACCGTTGGATCTCGACAGCTTCCATACCAACCCTCCCTCTTTGCCAACGATGACCGAAGGGGCAGACGGACTCATGATTTTTCCGCGATTTCACCCTTTTTTTGTAGAAATACATCCAGGTTGTGCCTATACTTGTAGTTCCAACCGCAGCCGTGAAATGGGGAAGCGCAATGCTTGATCCCAAGGTTCCACAGATTGATCGAGATCGAACGCAGTTCGGTTTTTCGGTAGGCCGGCACTCCCTCCGCATGATAGCCGTAATCGCCGTGTTGACGATTCTGGCCGCGAGCGGGCCGGCGGCAAGCCCACCCTCTGCGGGAGACGAACCTCGAATATCGATCACGCCGCGGCGCATGCTCCCGACTCGTAAATCCATGACGCGTCCAAGCCTGCGGCTTGACGTGAAAATGGTCCTGATCCCGGTCACTGTGACCGATCTGTGGGACCGGCCCATCAAGGGTCTGGCCGCGAACTCGTTCCACGTCACGGAAGACAATGTCGAGCAAAAGATCGCCAGCATTGTGGAAGAAGACGGTCCGGTCTCTGTCGGTTTCATCTTTGATGCCAGCAGCAGCATGAAGAAGCGGATGGCGCCTTCGATCGCGGCGATCGGACAGTTTCTCAAGGAAGCGGAAGAGGGCGATGAATTCTTCCTGGTCCGGTTCAGCGACAAGCCAACCCTGGTTACTGGCTTTACTTCCGATGCCAGAGATATCTTGAGCGAATTGCCGTCGATGCAGGCGCAGGGTTGGACCGCGATGCTCGATGCCATCTGTCTCGGCGTGCAGCAACTGCGGCATGCCAAGAACGCGCGCCGAGCGTTGTTTGTGCTGAGCGACGGTGGAGACAATAGCAGCCGCTACACGGAATCAGAAGTCAGAAACCTGGTAAGGGAATCCGATCTTCAGCTTTATGCGGTGGGGCTTTTCGAAAAGCCCCATTTTCTCGCAAAGCTGGCAGCGGATACAGGCGGAGTGGCACTATGGGCTCATTCCCTGAAAGACCTGCCGGAGGTGATTGACAAAATCAGCCGCGAGATGCGCCAGCGCTACGTGCTTGGCTATTCTTCCACGAACGGCCACAACGACGGCAAGTATCGAAGAGTAAAAATCGAAGTAGTTCCTCCGGATGCGGAAACGTCTCTCAATGTCTCCTGGCGCCGTGGTTACTACGCGCCAGTCGAGTAGACGCCGCTCGCCGGCATTTCACATCCGGCTGTTCGCGATCCGTCAATTGCCCCCCTTGCGACCCGCTCAGACCCCGTGTTGAACGTGCCGTAGCTCGAAGCCGAGCATGATCAGAACGGCGCCCAATACCACGGCGTAGCTGGCGATAATCCAGACAAGACCGATGGCGCCGATGGCCGGACGGATCATCAGCATGAGCGCGAAGAGAATCGAAAGCACACCGCTCAACGGGAGCCAGACTTCGCCCGGAATCGCGTGACGCAAACGAATTGCCGCTACAATCCTCAGGAATCCGGTTGCCATGGCCCAAATGGAGATCAACAAGACCAGGAAGATCGCCGATACTACGGGCGCCCGCAGTATCACTATGCCGGCCCAGACGCCGATGATACCTTCGAGCAGCAGCATCCAGCGGTTTTCGCGATAGCGCCTGCCGATGGCCGCCACGAGAGAAAAGATTCCGTCGCCCAGTGCGTAGAGCCCGAATAGCAACACTAATGTGGCAATCGTCGCGCGTGGCCAGGTAAAAGCGATGACGCCGAAAGCGATCGCAATCAGACCTCGCAGCAGTACGGCCCACCAACGTCCGCCGAATAAGTCCCGGCTCTCCGTTGTCATGCTTCCCGTAAACATGGCAAACCTCCTCGTTACCACCGATGCTACCGCATCACGGGAGACAGAAAAATAGAGGTTGCGCCGGCTCTTCTCCAGCAGAATCGGTTCATCTTATTACTAAAGGCGCACATCCACATTGTTTCCACTGAGTAGCTATACTCCCAACTTACCTTCATACAGCGCCCTTTGTCCCAAAAATGCGCCTTTCCTTTCTACTTGGCATCGGTTATGAGCTAGGAGGAGGCATGCGTGATGTGACCCGGTCAGCTTCATTGGCTGCACTGGCAATTCTGGCGACAGGAGGTTGGGCCTGGTCCCACAAAGCGGCGGCGACTGCGTCTACAAGCACCGAATCTTCGGTTACCGATGCCTCCGGTGCACTCGGAGCGGCGTTAAACCTTAAGGTCAATGCGGATCTCGTACAGATACCGGTGACTGTTACTAACAAGGCCGATGAGGCTGTTTTTGGACTGACTCGGGATAACTTCGCTATTTATGAGAATGGCGTCGAGCAGACCATCGTGCATTTCGATGTGAGCCAGGCGCCCATTTCTGCGTGTCTCGTTTTCGACGCCAGTCAGAGTATGGAGCGCAAACTGGAAAGCGCCGAAGATGCCGTCGCACGAGTGCTGAATTCCGCGCAGGACCAGGATGAGTATTGCCTGATCCGTTTCAGTGACTGGCCGGAGAAGATGGTATCGCTCACGAATGACTCCTCACGCATCAAAATGGCGCTGCGATCGATCCAGCCCGATGGGTTGACGGCTCTCTTGGATGCGGTCAATACGGCTCTTGTCGAATTGAGAGAGGCTCACAACCGCCACAAGGCAATCATTCTCATTTCTGATGGCGGCGATAATCGCAGCCGGCTTACTCAGGGTGAAATCAAACAGCTTGTCAAGGAAGCGGACGTCCAGGTGTACTCTATTGGCTTGGTTTCGCTGGAGGACCGATGGGTTTCACCGGAGGAAATCAACGGCCCTGCTTTGATGAAAAGTCTTTCTCAGCAGACGGGAGGCCGTTTCTTTCAGATCCACCAACTGGAAGACCTGCAGAGCGCGGCTGACAAAATCAATTCCGCTTTGCGAAATCAATACGTATTGGGCTACTACCCGAAGAAGTTCAGCAACGATGGCAAATTTCGCCGCGTAGGGGTCAAGCTCAGTCCTCCGAAAGGGTTTCCGCGTCTTCGCGCTTATTGGCGCCCCGGCTACTACGCGCCCAAGGAATAGAGAAGCACAGCGCGGCGAAGGGCGTGAAATCCGGCTGACGGCGAACATTTTGTTCCGCAAAGCGGAGGCGGCCATCAACTGATATCAGGAGTAAGCTGTCACGCTTGCCCGGCAGCCAGGAGGGTGAGCCATGAGCTTTGCCGGAGCGGGAGCAGCTCGGGCCAGAGACCCGAGCGATTTCGATATCCAGGAATGGGTTTACCGGCGCTTTGGATTCGTGCCGCACCCGTTTTGGATCGCGCACTGCAAGGAACTTTATCTGGGTGTCCCACGGAACCCGGAGGTACGACCGGCGTGGCATGAATGCCCGGTGGATAAACGCGCCCAAATCCGAGAAGCCTTTCTTCACTTTGGGCTGTTTAGCGAGCCGGCTCCCGAGATGGGACTTCCTCGGGAAATCCCCCGAATGCGTCGTGTGATTCGATCAGCTCGAGGTCGCACTGGACACGGTGCTTAGGGTGTCTTCGTTCATCAGAGTTCGCGCCCGTGATAACAATGTCACCAACGAAAATGGCTTAGTCAAGAATTCAGACTGATGGTAACCGCGTAGATCCGGGTCTTCTAACTGACTAGACATAAAAAGCACAGGCAGGCGAGGGTTGTCCGTAACCAGTCGGTTGGCCAATGCCCATCCATCCATGCCGGGCATTCGGATATCTGTGATGAGAAGCCCTATTTCCGTGTCGACCGATTGCATAAGCGAAATTGCATCCAGGCCGTCTTCCGCTGTTACCACTGCAAACCCGTCAGCTTGCAGAGCGGCAGCCACTAACTGCCGGATCATAGGATTGTCGTCCACAACGAGCACAGCAGGCATGAGTTCTCTCAGCCGGATTGATGCGCAGCAGGATAAATAGACTCAAAATATGTTTGAGATGGCAGATGGAATGCAAGGGGACTTGCTGTTACACCAGTCGCATGACCAGGCAACGCTCAATCAGGCGGCCAATGCTTTCTGGAGCATCTGAACGAGGTCCCCGAGTGGAAATGGCTTCCGAAGAAAGCCGCACACCTGAGGGACACCCGCGGCGATGTCCCGGCTGTAGGCACTCATGAGAATTACCTTCGCGCTCGGGCGTATGTGCCGTGAACGGTCGATGATTTCCTGACTGGATGCTCCCGGTATAGTGAAATCAAGCAGGATCACATCGATATTTCCCTCGTAGCTGGAGAGCGCATTCATCGCGACAGTTCCGTTACCAGCCTCAATTACAGTAAAACCTCTCTTCCGAAGCGTCCTTGCCATGGAAATGCGAAGAAGGTCTTCATCTTCCACCAGGAGCACGTTTCCCGTGGCCGGCGCGGTGGGGACTGACGGACTGGGAGCCTTGTTCGTAGTCTCAGATCGCGCAGGTTTATCGGTGCAAGGCAGAAGAATCTGAAAGGTGGTTCCTCTGCCAGGAGCGCTCACTAACCGGATAATTCCCCTGTGGGCCCGCACGATGCCTTGAACCACGGCCAACCCGAGACCACGCCCCTCGAATTTGGTGGTGAAAAATGGATCGAAGATTCGGATTCTTTGTTCCTCAGTCAACCCGCACCCGGTGTCGGAGACTTCCAGTTGCACATATTCCTGTTCAGGCGCTCTCGCCACGCCGCGAGAAGCCTGCCGTACCGCCACGCGCGATGCTCTAATCTTGATGACCCCGTCCGTTTCTCCGATTGCCTCCGATGCATTGATAATCAGGTTCATCACGACCTGACGGATTTGTGGCGCGTTTCCATTGATTGCCGGCAGGTTGCTGGCAAGTTCAGTCCTCAGAATCGCATGCTTGGATATTGAGACCTTGAGTAACTCGGCCATTTCCTCAACCAAACCCGCGATATCCACCAGTTCGAAATCTGCCGTTTCCTGGCCTGCATAGATCATCAATTCCCGAACGATCTCCGAAGCCCGGACGGCCACGGCCTGGATGGACTGAATCTCTTCGATGGGAAAATTTCCGCCTTCCAGATCAGCAAGGGCAACTTCCGTGTGGGCGATGATACCACCCAGCAGGTTATTAAAGTCGTGAGCGATGCCAGTGGCGAGTGCGCCTACACTCTCCAGCTTCTGTCTGCCCAGCGCCTCTTCCTGGGCGTGCTTCAGATCGGTGATATCGGTACAGGAGCCGATATAGCCTTCAAAGGAGCCGTTCGGTGCGAACAGTGGGATGCCTTTGTCGAGCAGCCACCGATATACGCCGTCTGCCCGGCGCAAGCGGTATTCCATTTGAAAGTCCTGGCGCGCGTCAAATAATGTGGTGTATATGTTGAGGCACCGGTCGAGGTCATCCGGGTGAACACCGCTTGCCCAGCCATTGCCCAGTTCCTGTTCCAGAGTGCGGCCGGTGAAATCCAGCCATGTCCGGTTAAAAAAAGTGCACAGCCTGTCCACTCCAGAGACCCAGATCATCACAGGCGCGGTATCAGCCATGGATCGGAAGCGGGCTTCGCTTTCGCGTAGCTTCGCCTCGGTTTCTTTGCGTTCAGTGACGTCTACGACCGAGATCAGAACCCAAGTTCCTGCGGCCGTCGCGATCGGAGTCAAGCCGATTTCTACTGGAATCTGCGTGCCGTCTTTGCGCGTGGCAAACAACTCGCGTCGAGCTCTCTTAGGCGGGGCGCGCCTCAAGAAGAGTGGCGCCTGCATATCAAGCAGGATCTTCCGCGATGACTCGGGCACCAGGACATCCGCGTTCTTTCTCAGAAGTTCGTTTGGCCCGTAGCCAAACAACTCTTCGGCATGCGGGTTGACCATGACGATTTCATGTTTTTCGTTGCTGACGATCATCGCGTTGGGCGCGGATTCCACGGCCATTCGGAAAAGCTGCTCGGCAAGCTGGCGTTCGGTTGTGATGTTTGTGTTGGAATGACCTGTTAGCCTGTCACCTGACCATTCAATTAAGATATGACGCCCATCTTTTGCAACCCAATGATTGCGCGACCGTACATGTCTTCCTGCGAGTAGCTCTTCGAATGCAGTCTTAACCTGGCCGATCTCTTCTGGCGGTAGAAGAAAGTCCCACGGAACCTTGCTCGATACCTCGCACGCTGAATAACCGGTAATTGACTCACAGGCTGAGTTAAATCGAACAATTCGCCCATTCCGGTCGAGCACAATTACCAACAGGCCGCTCACCGCGTTTGATGCGGCCGCGATGAAACTACGCTCGCTTTCTAAAGGCGCGGAGTTGGGACCGTTGGCGTGGAGACGCTGTTCGAAAGGAGGCGGGCTCGGACGCAAGGGCAACTGAGCTTGAACGTCACGCTTCCTGGTGCGGCCACCAAGCCTCTGCTTGGGCGGTGTTGGGGTCCTTTGTCCCATAAAAGTCCCAACTCTTGCAGACAGCCGAATCTGGTCTTGCCGTAACTGATCATACATCGAACTCAAGCTGGTGATTTGCGCCGGGACACCTCCTTTTCACTCCTTCGGCGAAGAAGTCGCCGCAGCGGCGGTGCATCGGGTGGTGTCCTCCGGGCACGCGCTCGGCGGTGTAGGCCCGACGCCAAGAACGTGAGTTTCAGAGGTTAATCGGTTCGCGTTGTGCGGAGGTTATCTCTCAGACCGGAAAGCGGTTCGACCAGCTATTTAGTGCTGGGGTGACGGTCAGCAGAAATATGTTGCCCTTCATCGGGTTGGTTACTTCAATTGATTGATCCAGCGGAGTTGCAAAAGCACTTTCGGCTTGTCTGTCTTCGCGACCCACAGGACGATGGGTCCCATATCCCGGCTGAATCTAAACTCCCGGCGGGGTTAGACCCAGAGCATTTTCGGCAGCCAAAGCCGGTACAGTCCTGCTGCGGCTGCAATTCCGAGCACCAAAAGCCTCGAATAAAGCCTTTCCAAACAATGAACTACTGACCAACCTCACCGCCAATCCCGGGGCGGCGCCCCGTTTCGCCGCCATTGAGAGGATTCGGCGATTGACGCTACCCGTTCATTTTTTTGCGCCGAATTCAGCCAGCGTGCAATCGGGCAAAAAGTCGGAAGTCTCATTCCTGCTGCGCTCTACCGGCCGGATGTGATCCCTGTACCACAAAAGAAAATAAGTCTGCGCAGGGTGGCTCGAATCGAGCATAGTGCCGGAATGGCAATTACCGGGCAATCACCTGCTACGAGACCAGCCGCTGGCTACTCCCGATGTCGCTCCGGCAAACGTTTACCTCCGATTAGAGGAGAGCAACATGCACAGAATCACCTCCCCAGCCGCGTCTCCCTCCGTGCCACCTCGCGATTCTGGAAGCAGCGCCGAACCCGCCGAAGCAGTGGAGCGTCCACGCGGGCCGCACTCGAGGGCAAGAATCCTGTCGGTCAGTCCTTCCCAGAAAGACCACACCGATCTGCGCCATATCCTCAGCGAACGCTACTGGCATGTTGTCGCCGCCGATAAATTGGAAGATGTCATAAGAAAAGTCAGTCATTTTCGCCCTCATATCGTCCTTTGCGAACGCGATCTTTCCGAAACTACGTGGCAGGATGTGCTGACTAACGTAATCAGGATGCCCGACCCGCCCCCGCTCATCGTCACTTCCCGACTTGCAGACGAATGCCTCTGGGCGGAAGTATTGAATCTCGGCGGCTACGATGTGTTGGTGAAGCCGTTCCGCAATGACGAGGTCCGCCGCGTCCTTGAATTCGCCTTCGTCCGGGCGACGAATCCGGTCCGGTTTTCCAGGGCGGCCGGTACGGCAGCCAGACCTCCGCTCGCTCGAGGCGCTTCCATTTAGAGCCCAGCGCGTCCGGGAGCGATTTCCTTGCGGCTCTTTCGTGTTTATGGGCAGAACGTGGCGCTTGCTTCCGTGCTTGTTGCCGCTGCCGCACTACCTGTTTCTGCCCAAGGCACGAAAGATGAATTCTGGCCGGAGTTGAATGTTTACTACAACATCAATTCCACCACACGTCTAAATGTCGAGAATTCCTTCAACCAGAATCAAAGCGAACGAAACCGGCAAGGAAGCTTTGCCTACTTTCTTGATTTCGCTTTGAAGCCCCTTCTGCGAAGAGAACTGCGTTCGCACGCCGATGTCTTCCGCCGAAGATACCTCACTTTCCGCGCCGGCTATCAATACACAACCAGTTTTGAGAATGATGATCCCAGTTCGGAAGATCGTGCAATTATCGAATCCACGGCTCGCTATTTTCTGCCCGCCGGAATCCTGCTCTCTGACCGCAATCGCGGAGAGTTTCGTTTCGTTAAGGCTAAGCCATTTTCCACGCGTTATCGAAACCGCCTACGGATGGAGCACGACTTCAAAATCGGTGGCATCGTGTGCATACCATATGGCTCCGGGGAAGTATTCTTCAATACCAGCAATAACCGGTGGACGCCGTTTCGCTACCAGGCGGGTGTGCAAATTCCCACGGGGCCGCGCGTGGTCTTCGATCTCTACTACGCAAGGCAGCACGATACCAGCGGAACTCCAGCACGCATCAATGCGCTTGGATTGACTTTGAACCTCTACTTCTGATTTCTCAAAGCGGCAAACGGTTCAACTTCGGCGATCGATTCTTCGATAGTGCGGTCAAGGCTTAGCCGCGAAGTAGCCGTGGCGCTTCTGGACGGTGAGGTGGCGGCCCGCGGAGTTGTGTGCCGCCGCCCGTATGGTGTGATACTTGCCGTCATCCTCTCATGGGAATCCGATTGCATACTGGAGGCGGATCTCGTGCGAAATCCGCCCGGAGTGATCTCGCGGGGTTCCGCCGGGAAGAATGCCTGCCCGTCTTGTAGCCTCTGAGATCAGCTGCAGAACCTCCGGATCGCGGTCACCGTTCGCCTGATGGAACAGGTCGGCACAGTACGCCACTACTTCCGATCTTTGCGCGGCGCGTGAGCGCGCTTGTGAGTCCCGCAAGCAGAACAGGCGTGATCCGCATTCGCCGTCTCCCGATACGGACTCATCACTCGGGCCCGAGTGGCAGCGATCACCCCAAGAAGTGAACCTCACCTGATGCAAGGTCATCCGGGGTATCAGTTTACTCGGCGTCGGCCGTTCCGGACGTGTAGTGGTGCGGCGCCGCAGGGATCTGGAGAGGCTAATGAAAATATATGTCCGGTGTTTGGGAATTGCTTTAATTGCGGTAATAACGGCCCTGGGGCAATGGTCTGGAGGCGCACCCGGCGAACCGGGCGCCGGGCCTCGAAGAGACGTGATCGTGAGGGGCGAAATTACTTCATCCGCTCCGCTGCTGGGTTCCTGGATGGTGGAACTCGCATCGCATGGAGCAGGTGTGGCATCACCCGCATTCGTGAATCCCGATGGCACGTTCGAACTTCGTGCGCCCGCATCCGGGATATACGAACTGTTAGTAAGTGCGGGATCGGGAGGTGTCGTCTACCGCCAATATATTGTTGCCGGCGATTCGAACCAGCCATTATCGATCCGTCTGCCCGAACCCGGCAGCGCAGGCACCGCAAGCCGGTCTGATGGAAATACGGTTTCGGTCCACCAACTTACTCACAAAGTGCCGGCCGCGGCCCAGAAGGCATTCAACAAGGGGCAGAAGGCTGTAAAGAAAGGTAACCACGAAGAAGCCGCCAAGTGCTTTTTGGAAGCAGTAACGATCGATCCGGAATTCACCGATGCCTATAACGATCTGGGCGCCTCGCAAGTGGAGCTCGGTAGGCTGGCAGAGGCGGCTGAGGCATTCCAAAAGGTCATCGACATTGAACCGGATCATCCCCTGGGTCTCCACAACCTCAGCATCGTGTTGGCTAAGATGCACCGCTTTCGAGAGGCCGGCGAAACTGCGCGCCGCGCGCTGCAGCGCGATCCCTCCAATGCCGAGATGCACCTGATTCTGGCGGATTGTCTGATGATCCAGGGAGGCAACCCGGCTGAAGCGCTGGCCAACCTGCAGCGAGCCGAGTCCCGGATACCGAAAGCCCATCTCCTGGCGGCCCACATCCTGGCTGATACGGGGAAGCCGTCAGAAGCTGTAGGAGAATTGCGCAATTACCTGCTCGCTTTGCCGGCGGATGATGCCCAGCGGCCGCAGTTGGAAACCTGGCTGGCGCAATTGGAGAAGCAGTCAAATCCCTAGTGGAACTCCTTGAGCTGGTACTCGCGCGGTTTCCGCTCTGACTCTGGCTCGCAGACTGACTATGAGCGCTCCAAGAATACCGGTCGCGGAGGAAGACGGCGATCTTGCGCCTGTCATGATCGGGTCGTCCCGGCCGTTTCTCAGCGTGCTGGATACGGTTGATAGGGTGGCACAGACCGACGCTACCATCCTGATTCTCGGCGAAACCGGGACAGGAAAAGAGCTGCTCGCCAAGACGATTCACCTCCGCAGCGCGCGCAAGGACCGGCAGTTTGTGACCATCAACTGTGGCGCCATACCCAGGGAGTTGCTGGAGTCGGAGTTGTTCGGGTATGTGAAGGGAGCATTCACCGGAGCCATTGCGCACAAGAAAGGCAAGGTTGAAATGGCGGACGGTGGCACCTTGTTTTTGGACGAAATCGGAGAAATGCCGCTTGATCTTCAGGTGCGAATTCTGCGTTTGATTCAGGAGCGCGAAACAGAAAAGGTCGGCGCAACCTTCGCCACGAAAGTGGACGTGCGATTGATTGCGGCCACACATCGCGACTTGGCCGCTATGGTCGAGAAGGGCGGTTTCCGGGAAGATCTGTATTACCGGTTGTTAGTTGTCCCGATTAACCTGCCGCCACTCCGTGAGCGGATCGGGGACTTCCCGGAACTGTTGCAGTACTTCCTCGAAAAATACAAGAGGAAGTATCGCCTGCCCGAACTCACTTTCCGAGCGGACACTCTGTCTTACTTCGCGAATTACAGTTGGCCGGGCAATATTCGCCAGCTCGAGAACACAATGGAACGGCTCGTCTTGCTGAGCAATGCCTCGGAAATCACCCCGGCGGAGCTTCCCGCGTTTCTCCGGCCTACGGAGGAACCAGTGCACCAGGAAGGCGGCGTTAGCCTCGCGAGCATTGAGAAGGAAACCATCCTTCAGGCCTTACAGAAGTTCGGCGGAAACCGGACGCGCGCCGCGCAGTATCTGGGGATAAGTCGCCGGGCGCTCTCCTACCGTTTGGAAAAGCATGGCTTGAACATTATCCTGGAAACCCCGGAGCCTTCGAATGATGGCGCCGTACCAAAGCGTTCACGCCGGCATGTGGTATCCGCTCACAAATGAACACATGAATTGATCCCTCGCCTCCCCCAGTTAGCCCAACCTCTGAAACCAAAACGACTTGTGGCGTATCGAGTGAGTTGGCCTCCAGGATGCCTTATATCTCCGCATGACGGGGTTAATGGTAGAGGCAACAGCGAATTTACAAGATGCAGTTATACTCGACGGCGCTGAATTTCACCCGGATTCAGAAGCGCCAACCCAGAGTTGCGCCACCTGCGATTTGAATCCACTGCTCGTCGCGGAAGAAGACTTGGTGGATATGGCTCGCAGTGGCGATACGATCGCATTCGGGGAACTCATAAGGCGCCACCATCGTACGTGCCTCAAAAGGGCGATGCTGATGGTCCGCAACCGCAGCGATGCGGAGGACGAGGTCCAAAATGCGTGCTGGAAGGCTTTCCACCGGCTGGAGCAGTTTCGAGGCGAAGGTACCTTCGCTGCATGGCTCAGCCGCATCGTTGAAAATCAATGCCTGATGCGCATCCGAGAGGAGCGGAACACGCGCTTTGTCTACCTGGACGAATCTACCGAATCGAATGTCCGCATCGAGTTGGTTGGCCAAGGCATCAGTCCCGAGGACCAGCTCGGATGGGAAGAAGTAGTAGTCCTCCTGAGAACCGAGATTGTTCGCATGCCACCCCTGTTCCGGAATATCATGATGCTGCACGATGTCGAGCAGCTCGCGATGCCGGATGTGGCTACCCGCTTGGGGTTGTCCGTTCCTGCCGCCAAATCCCGATTGATGCGTGCCAGAAGGGAGTTGCGCTGCCGCATTCTCAAGCATTGCGGGCGCAAAGGGGCTGCTACCCTGACCCAAAAGGCCAGGTACAGCCAGGCGGCATACACCCGCGGAGGCGCTCCGGAGAATCGTTGAATCTTCAGATTGCTCAGCTACTGCTTCCAATTCGTGTCTGAAGGGGGGGCCGTCGCCTGTCACCTGAAAAAAGCGGCATCGGCGGACCCCACCGCTTCTCCAAGCTGCTAAGTACGGACCCTGCGTAACGGTGGAGATGGAGACCCGATTCACCGGGGATAATCCCCACGGGATTCGCCTGATAACCTTTTCCTTCTTTTCTCTCGAATAATCGCCAAAATGTGACGGAATTCGCAATAGAATAGTGTCTTGACTTCCCGGGAGGGCGCGGATCTTTCCACAGCGGATTCTTTCCACAAGGGAAGCGGGACCCGTGGAAATGTCACGTTCGTGACGGTGTAAGAATGCGGCCGGCATGCACGCATTGCACTGCGGCAATTCAATTCTGAGCCGAAAGCAATGGGCGACCGTAAGACCAGCACGGATCTCAAAGAAGTTGTTCCGAGCGCGCTGACGCTGCTCGAAATCGCCGGGCACGATTTGCGGAATCGCGTCAGCGGCATCCTATCGGCCGGGCAATACCTGCTCCAGGATACTGCCGGGCGGATCGAAAGCGATCACATCGTACTGCTGCAATCGATCGAGTCATCCGGCCGTTCCCTGTTAAATCTGATCGACGATCTTCTCGAACTCTCCGTCATCAGCTCCGGGAGATGCCGGCTCGCCCTCCAGGCAACCAATATCCTGGCGCTAATCAAACAAATTGTTTCGGAGAATGCGAGCCTCGCGATAGCAAAGAACGTGAGATTGAACGTCCAGCCGTCTTCCGGGGAATTTACCTGTCTGGTGGATCCTGCGAGAGTCACCCACATCCTGCAAAAGCTGGTAACCAGTGCGATCGACGAGGCGCCGCCGAATACATCCGTTGGCATTCACGCCGGAGAGTCACCGGAAGCCACCACCATTTCCGTCACCACGGAAAGGCCTCACCTGTCGGTCGACGAATTGCATGGGTTATTTGAACCGCATCACAAGAGCCAGTCAAGCAGAGCGCGCAACGTGGTTGTGACGGCGTTAAACCTTGCGCTTGCTCAACGGACGATCGAAATCCATGGGGGCACGGTTCGAATGGAGAGTGACGGCAGCGAACAAATCATCACTCTGGTAGTGCCCCGGGCTGCGGCGGTGGCGAAGGCATCAGCGGAAGCCGGCACGCCTAAGCGCGGCAGGAAGACTCCCCACGCAAACGGTTAGCCGGTAGCGTTGTGTCATTCCCTGCGGTCGTCGTTTTCCACCACGTCGCTTTGGGCCTGCTCGAATGCGGATCGCGTCACTTCGAATTCACCGCAGTCCGGGCAGACGATTTCCACCGTTTGCTTCGCCTCATCCAGAAAATGCCAGTCGGCGTCTGACCCACATCGTGGGCAGCGCGCCTCGAGTGATTCCTGCTGTTTCTCCATCATGGCCCCCTTTCTTCGAAGTGCTGCAACATACAGGTTCGGCAAACGCCAATATCCGGAAGAATGATCGAGCCGAGTTAATCTCAATCAGACAACAAGCATTCCATGTGCCACGGGGCACGACGAACGCGGCATTCCAATCCATGCCGCCTTTTCACAGCGATCAGTAGCGTGTTTGTCCATTCTTGTACGGCTGGCGGGCGAGCACAAGAACAATCCCGTTCCATTCTCACTGGTTCTTTGTTCAAGACGAGTTGCGGCTGTGATCTTACGCTCACCACGGCCGGCAAGTCCCGCCGCATAGTTTCACTTCTGCCCCTCACGCACAAGTAAGGGTCATAGCCGATATAGCCGGCTGTCATAGCTGGTGTCACACACATAGCTGGGATCATATTGACGAAGCCCCAAGACGGTGATATATTTCCGCCAATCTGGAGGTTTGGGTTAAAACGAAAAATTGCCAAAGCTGATAGCGCGAGTTGGCTCGCGGCTATTGGCACGAAGCGATCAGAGGAATGATCGCGGCAGGCCGTTCATCCCGAACAGCGCCACTCCGGGACACGTGTGTGCATCCCGATTTCGGCGGGTGCGGATCCGTGCGGAGGCAGGGGAGTCCCGAAATGAACGATCGCAGCGAAGGTATGTCTGCGCGAATTCTGAAAGGATAGCTTCGATGAACAAGAGCATCACGAGAGTTGCGTGTTTTGTAGTGGGAATCTGGTTTGCGCTACCGTGTTGCGCCCAGATTGGCGGCACCGGCACCGTGCAAGGGATCGTCTCGGACCCCTCCGGCGCCGTGATTCCGGGGGCGAGCGTCGTCGCAACCAATGTCGGAACCCAAGTGAAAACGGAGCGGCAGACCACGGAGGCCGGTTACTACACGATCTCACCGCTTCCCGCCGGAGAATATACGGTCACCGTCACGGCCACAGGGTTCCAGAGTATCGTGCAGCAGCATGTCGTAGTGGACGCTCTCAGCACGGTCAGCTTGAACCTGACCTTGAAGGTGGGCAGCGCGCAGGAACACATTACCGTTGTGGATACGCCGCCGCAGTTGAACTCCGTCGATTCCCGTGTGGGGCAGACAGTGCGAAATGATCTCTATATGGCGCTGCCGCTGTTCATGGGGAACGCTCCGCGCGATCCAACGGCATTCGCCAGTCTGATGCCCGGCGTGCCGCACAATACCGGCACATACAGCTTTGGCGATATCTCGGGTGCGCAAGGCAATTCGGGCGAGATGTATCTGGAGGGAATGCCCATCACCAATCCCGGCATTCAAGGCGAAGTCCGAAACGTTTCGCTCGGAGTTTCCGCCGAAGCGGTGGAACAATTCCAGTTAGAGACCGCTGGTTCGCCAGTGATGTACGGTGGCCAAGGCTCCGCCAATTTCGTATTGAAATCGGGCACCAATAAGTTCCATGGCGCCGCCTATGAGTATTTTCGGAATACAGTGCTCGATGCGCGGAATTTCTTCGCCAAGACTCGCCCCATCGAACACCAGAACGAATTCGGCGAAAACGTGGGTGGACCGATCGTCAAGAACCGCATCTTCTTTTTCCAGGCCTATGACGGGTTCCGCTACATTACTACAAGCAACGCCACACTTTACACGCTGCCGCCCATGGCAGAGAGGACGGGCGATTTCAGTGCCTATCCGGCGGTGATCTACGATCCTCAAACGCTCGATTGCTCAAAAGGTCCGTGCACGCGGCAGGCGTTTCCGGGAAACACTATTCCCGCGAATCGCATTTCGCCGATTTCCAAGAACCTGCAGGCCCTACTGCCGGAGAACACGAATTCCGGCGTGACAAATAACTATCTCGGGTCGAACACCTACGGCTTCAACAGCTACAGCCTGACGGAAAAGGTCGATTTCAACCTCACGGATGCGCACCGGCTATTCGTGCTCTTCAGCCGCGGTCATCGGAACCAAGCGACTCCGTATCGCGGCGGAACACTGCCCATTCCCTACGACAGCGGCAGCAGCGCACTTCAGGTCGATGAGATCACCACGACCGCGCAGATACGCCACACCTACGTTGTGACACCGAGCCTTCTCAACCAGCTCAGCTACGGTTTCGCGCGTTTCTTCCAGCCGCAAACCGCTAACACGGCGTCTGGCGATTGGGCGGTTAAAGCGGGAATCAAAGGGCTGCCCACCGGCGGTGCTTCCGAAGAATTTCCGAGCATTGGTTTCAGCGGTCCCAATGCTCCCACCACGTGGGTAAAAAGCCACCCTGTTTACGAGGCGGACCAGTCTTTCACCCTGCAGGACAACCTGCAGTGGACCAAGGGTTCGCACTCGGTGACCTTCGGCGCGGAGATTCAATGGAGCCAGATCAATTTCCGCAACAACCGCTTCGGCAGCCAGGCCACGTGGAATTTCAGCAACAGCCAGACAGCGGGTTTCAATACCGCCGGAACGCTCGTGACCACTTCTGGGAATTCCTACGCCTCGTACCTGCTCGGCGCGCTGAGTTCGGCCAGCCTGCAGGACGATGCCGTGGTCGGCACGGGCGGCCGCTTCCGCGACTACACCGGCTGGGTCCAGGATAACTACCGGGTGCGTCCGAATCTGACGCTGAACTTAGGGCTTCGTTACGATTTGATGACGCCATACGTGGAGGTGAAGGATCGGATGTCGTTCTTCAACCCCAACGTTCCCAATCCGGCGGCTGACGGTTTCCCGGGCATCCTGGAATTTGCCGGCTACGGGCAGGATAGCTGCGGATGCCGCACCAACGTGGCGACCTATTACCGTGGTTTTCAGCCGCGCGTCGGTTTCGCATACACCCTCAATTCAAAAACCGTCTTGCGCGCGGGATATGACATGACGTACACACACCGCGGCGCAGTCGGAGGCCGCGGCGGTGCGAGGCAGGGAACCGGAACGCTCGGCTTCACTGCCAACCCGTCCTGGAATAGCCTCGATACTTACAGCCCCGCTTTCTACTGGGACGGGGGTGTGCCTTCGTACATCAAGGCTCCGTTCTTCGATCCGACTCTGAACACCGGATACACCACCACGACCCCGAACGGGTCCTCCATCACCTACGGCGATCCGCTGTTGGGCGGCCATCCGCCGCGCTACCAGAATTGGAACATCGGCATCCAGCGCGCGATCACCAATACGCTGACTTTGACCGCCAACTACGTGGGCAGCAACGGCCACTACTTGGGAGGCGGCTCGCGCAGCGCCTGGGGCGGTGCTATTCAACCGAAGTACATGGCGCTCGGCAATCTGCTGACGGCTAAAGCGAGTCCAACAACCATCGCTCAGGCCGCCGCGATGTTCCCTGAGATTGCTCTCCCTTACTCCAACTTCGCCGGCTCCATCGCGCAAATGCTCAAGCAGTTCCCGCAGTATTCCTCGGTGAGCGATCTGTGGGGCGATGTGGGCAACTCGAACTACAACTCTCTGCAGGTCACTGCCGTGAAGACCTTCTCGCACGGCTTGGTGTTCAATATCAACTACACGTTCGAAAAGGCGTTTGACGATCTGGGCAGCCGCAGTTCCTGGTGGACGGAGAAGGCTCAGACCACCGATTCCCCGCAGATCCTGAACGCGCTGTGGGTGTACTCTTTGCCGTTCGGGAAAGGCAAGAAGTTCGGCAACGGAAACACCGTGCTCGACAAAGTGATCGGCGGCTGGCAGCTCTCCGGAATCACTACGTTCCGTCGGGGCGGCGGCTTTGGATCGATCGGGGGAAGTTGCAATCTTCCGAGCGGCGGAAGCTGCTACGTGGACCTGAATCCAAACTTTTCAGGCCCCGTCCGCGTCAACGGCAACCCCGCGGACGCCGACCTCCTGGGCTCGGCCGCACCGGCTTTCCTCGATAAGAATGCGTTCCTGAACCCGGCGCCTTATACCTTCGGCGACAGCCCGCGAAGCTTGGTCTACAAGCTTCATTACGCAAACTCCTTCAATCAGAGCGTGAGTCTGAAGCGGGAGTTCAAGATTCGCGAGTCGATGGCGCTGGCGTTCCAGGTGGACGTGAGTAATCCGACCAACATGGTGATTTTCGGGAATCCGTCGACGAGTTTCTCGTCCACGAATTTCGGTAAGATCACCAGCCAGGGCAACAGCCCGCGCGTAGTGCAGGCCAACGCTCGGATCACTTTTTAGCGGAAGCCGGTGTACCGGCCGCGTTGACCTCTACCACCCGGTGAGGACGGCTTGTTTTGACCAGGGATGTATGATGCGCCCGCCAGGTGGTTCGGGATAGCCTGAGCCGCTTGGGGGCGCGGTTCAGCCTTTCCTTTGTCTATAGAATTGATTCGACAAAATCCGCGCCTGTCCCGCCCCCAAGCGGCTGCGTAGCCCCTCGTAGAATTGCTCGCGCGAATTGTCGCGAAGCATCTTTTCAAGCAGGGCCTGCTGCGCTGCGAACGCACGTTCGGTCAGCGCGTCGGGATCGGGCACCAGTCGCAGCAGATCGGCGTGCAGCTCTTTCTGGATCGCGCTGGTTTCGGGACGTCCAGCCACGTTGTGCTGCTCGCCCGGATCGTTGTGCAGGTCAAAAAGAACTGGCTCATAGCCGGTCGGGTAAATGTATTTCCAGTTCGCTTTCCGGATCATGAACGAGCCCGTGCAATTGCCCTCGGAATGAGACTCGCTGTAGGCAATGCCAGGATGCGCGCCTGGCTGGCCCTGCGCCAGAGGCCCCAACGAATGGCCGCGCAGCTTCGGATCGTGAGCCGCTCCCGCCATTTCGAGCATTGTGGCCACCATATCGATATGCATGACCGGAGTATCCACTTTCTTCCCTTGCGGCAGGCCTGCGCCAGCCATGATGAGCGGTACGCGCGCAGCATTCTCCATCAGGACATTCTTGAACCAAAGTCCATTCTCGCCCAGCATTTCGCCGTGATCACTGGTGTAGATAATCAACGTCTTCTCCATTTGTCCGGTCTTTTCCAACTCGTCGAGGAGGAGTCCGACGTTTCGATCGAGCTCCGTAATCATGCCGAAGTATGCGGCACGTGCCCGGCGAATGCGATCTGCGGCGATCGGCGTGGCGACGCATTGGAAGGCCGCCAGTTGTTCGAAGACCGGATGCCGCCTGTCGAGATAATCCAACGGAACGCGAGGCAGGGGCATGGATGCCGGTGGGTAAACGGATGCATATTGCGGACCAGCGACGAACGGATAGTGCGGCGATGTGAACCCGGCATAAACGACCCATGGCTTCGACGTCCGGCGGACATCCTCACGCAGAAAACGAAGAGCGTGCTCCAGGACCATCACATCGTGATGCTTTGTCTTGCGGAAGGCGCCATTCACATCGTTGCGGACGGTCGCCCGGAAGCACATCGGCGCGCGCAGTAGTGACGTGATATCGGGATTTGTCGAATGGCCGTGACCCGTATCGACTTCATGAAAACCATAGTCGGTTCCCTCAGTCAGGTCGAGCTTTCCGGTGGCCCAGCAATCATATCCCACATCACGAAGACGCTTTCCCCATGTGGGGACTGGGTTCCGGAACGGGGTGCTGTTGCAGTAGGAAAACACATCCGAAGGAAACATGCCGGACATCATGCCCGCACGGGCAGGTACGCACACCGGGCTGCCGCAATACGTATTCCGGAACTGCACACCTGCGGCGGCGAGACGGTCGAAGTTGGGCGTCTTTACGATGGGATGCCCCATTGATCCCAGAAACGGACCGCCGTGTTCATCGGCACAGATAAAGAGAATGTTGGGCCGCTCGGAAGGCGCCGATTGGATCATCGGCACTGCAGCGGCCGCGATCATAGCCGTACCAAAACTACGGCGAGAGATTTCGGGCATCATATTTCTCCGGATCTTCCTTGAGATCGTACCTCATGTAGGCGGACCTTGCGCAGTTTGAAGGCAGGTTTTCAGCCGCCTCACATCCGGATATAGAACCCTTCTGATTTCAGTGAGATAGATGGCGGTGAGGGTGGGATTCGAACCCACGGTACCCGTAAAGGTACAACGGTTTTCGAGACCGCCCGATTCAACCACTCTCGCACCTCACCGCATTTAGCTTGGAATCGGTCGCAGACGGTCTTCTCTGTCACTATATCAACTCTTATCCTCATCCCGCGACTTGCGCGGCCTCGCCTCCTACATCCGGCCTGATCAGCCGCTACTATCAAAAAGGAAGGAGATCGCTTGTCCCAATTGGAATTGCTGCAAGAGCAGATCGTCGCCTGCCGCCGGTGTCCGCGGCTGCGCGAGTACTGCGCTCGCGTCGCTATTGAAAAGAGGCGGGCATACCGCGAATGGGACTATTGGGGCAAACCGGTTCCGTCATTCGGTGATCCTTCCGCGCGCATTCTTCTTGTGGGACTCGCTCCGGCAGCGCACGGCGCCAATCGCACCGGGCGCATGTTCACCGGCGATCGTTCAGGCGATTGGCTCTACGCCGCGCTTTATGAGGCCGGCTTCGCTTCACAGGCTGAAAGCGTCTCTCGCGAGGACGGTCTGAGTCTACATGACGTGTACATCTCCGCTTCCGTCCGCTGCGCTCCGCCCGACAATAAACCTACCCGGGAGGAAATCCTCAACTGCCGCTCTTACCTGGAGCGCGAAATCGATCTACTGCCGCATCTGAAGGTTGTCATCGCACTGGGCAAAATTGCCTTCGATAACTACCTGGATGTCCTCAAATCCCGCGGGCTGATTCGCAGCCGGTCGGCATTTGCCTTCGGTCACAATCGCGAATTCAGCACCGCGCCCGGACAACCTGTGCTCCTGAGCAGCTATCACCCGAGCCAGCAGAACACATCTACAGGCAAACTCACTCGAACGATGCTGCTCGATGTGATTCGCAAAGCCCGCAAACTCGCGGCCCGCTGATCTGCGAGGCCGCATCGTGGAATCGCGGCTCCGGCACGCGCTAGAATAGGCGCTCGAAAGGAAGATGGATGCCTCCCACCCTAGGAAACGGCAAGATCTGCTATGTCGAAATGCCCGCGACAGATATTGCGCGGTCGGCTGAGTTCTACCAGCGCGTCTTCGGCTGGGACATCAGGACGCGCGGTGATGGCCGCACCGCATTTGACGATGGCGTCGGCCAGGTCAGCGGCGCCTGGGTGACCGGCCGTCCGCCCTCATCCACGCCCGGACTGCTGATTTACGTCATGGTGGATAGCGTCGCCGACACGCTGGAGAAGGTCGTCGCGAATCAGGGCGAAATTGTGCAGCCCATCGGCGCCGATGCACCGGAGATTACTGCACGATTTCGTGATCCAGCGGGAAATGTGATTGGCCTCTACCAGCAGCCCGCCTAACAGGCGAACTGTCCAACCAAAGCCAGCCGGGCCTTCTTTTTGGCGCTGGGTTTTGTTAGAATTCCGCAGCTATGGTACGCCTCAAACCTGTCGACGTGGTGATTGTCGGCGGCGGTTGGACCGGGTTGGCAATGGCGCGGGAACTGGTAGGCGGCTCTTCGCTATCCGTCGTGGTTTTGGAGCGGGGCCCCTCACGGACTCTCGCCGACTACTCTGCTTCGATGGATGAAGTGGATTACGCGATTCGTCACCGGATGATGCAGAACATCGCCGAGGAGACCGTGACGCACCGCTTCACGATTCGAGACCCAGCGGCTCCCATCCGGCAGTACGGAAACTTTCTTCCGGGTACGGGGGTAGGCGGATCGGGCGAGCACTGGACAGGGATCGCCGAGCGTCACGTACCCGAGGACTTCATTCTGGGGACGCTGCTGCGTGAAAAATATGGCTCACGCCTTCCAGCCGACCTCGCGGTGCAGGATTATGGTGTGACATACGAGGACCTGGAGCCCTACTACTGGCGTGCGGAACAGATGATGGGCGTCGGTGGCCAAGCCGGCAACGTGCAGGGCAAGTTGATCGAGGGCGGCAACCCTTACGAGGGCGTGCGGAGCCATCATTACCCCAATCCGCCGCACAAGACGACGTACGCGATGACACTGTTCGTGCAGGCCGCGCGAGAGCTTGGTTATCATCCCTATCCGTCACCGGCCGCGACGTTGACGCAGGAGTACACCAACCCGGATGGTGTCTCGCGCATGGCCTGCCAATATTGCGGATACTGCATGTTGTTCGGCTGCATGGTCGGGGCGAAGTCACAGCCGAGCAATACGCTGCTCC
Organism: Bryobacteraceae bacterium; assembly: GCA_035550475.1. Classification (GTDB taxonomy): domain Bacteria; phylum Acidobacteriota; class Terriglobia; order Bryobacterales; family Bryobacteraceae; genus DASZPB01. The sequence continues at coordinate 127,843 of DASZPB010000047.1, forward strand.
CGGTGCTGCGCAATAAAAAGACATTCGATTTGCGGACGGAATCCTGGGTGCGACGCATCGTGCACCGGAACGGAAAGGCTGAAGGCGTGCAGTATATGGACGGGAAGGGCCAGGAAGTGATGCAACCGGCCCATATGGTGGTTCTGGCGTCGTTCACGCCGAATAATACGCGGCTGCTGCTGCTTTCTAAGATCGGCGACCCGTACGACCCCGTGGCAGGGAAGGGAACGCTTGGCCGCAACTTCACTCACACGGTAGGCGGCGGGGGCGGCGCGGTCATCTTAGACAAGCCGCTCAATGGGTTCATGAATGCGGGCGGGCAGGGAATTCGCTTATCGGACTTCGCCGGCTTTCGTGGCCTCGATCCGGATTCGGGTGTGCTGCGTGGGGGACTCGCCAGCGGCGGCGGCGGGGGAGGCCATCCGATCGCATCGTTCGGCCGCATCCCTCCGGGCACAGCGCCGCGTAATTGGGGTTCGCAGTGGAAGAAAGCCGCGCTGGAATATCACGACCGGATGACCGGCGTCGGTGGATTTGAAATGGATCATCTGGCGTACAAACATAACTTCCTCGATCTTGACCCGACCTATACCGACAAATGGGGCGATCCGCTGCTTCGTCTGACCATTGACTGGACCGAGCATGAGCAGCGCCAGCGCGAATTCGCTTCGAAAGTGGGGGCGAAACTGGCGCAGGAGGTGGCGCGTATCTCGGGCGGCAGGGTCGTAACGAGCCAGCGCACGGCCCGCTCCTCCCGCCACTACCAGACAGCCGGCTACGCGACGACGCACTTGCAGGGCGGAGCCATCATGGGCCGCTCTCCGGACAGCAGTGTGGTCAACACGTGGCTGCAGCACTGGCACATGGCGAATCTTTGGGTGATCGGCGGATCGGCCTTTCCGCAGAATTCGGCATACCACCCGACTCTGACCTCGATCGCCTTGACTTACCGCGCGGCAGACGCCATGATCCATCGCTATCTGAAGCATCCGGGAGCACTCGCATGAGACGCCGCGAATTTCTGACGCTGCCGGCGCAGAGCCTGGGTGGACTGCTGCTCTACACGCTGGCGGGAGAGCCCATACGCATGCAGGCTCAGGAGGGAGAGGTGCGTGTGCCCCTGCGGTTCTTCACGGCGGCGGAAGCGCGCGTGATTTCGGCTGCATGTGAACGAATCCTCCCGAGTGACGAAAGCGGTCCGGGCGCCAAAGAGGCCGGAGTGGTGATTTACATCGATCGGCAACTGGCTGGGCCCTATGGCCGCGATAAGTATCGGTATACGAAGGGGCCATGGATCGAATCGGTCCCGGAACATGGTTATCAAGGAAAAGCCAATCCGCGCCAGATTTACCGCGAAGGAATTCAGAAGCTGGGAGACTTCGCTGCGCTGTCAGCGGAGCAGCAGGATGCGAAGTTGGTGGCCATCGAGCGGACGAACTTCTTTCAGATGCTGCGGACGCACACCATCGAAGGCATGTTCTGCGACCCGATGCATGGCGGTAATGCCGGGATGATCGGCTGGCAACTCATTGGCTTTCCCGGGCCGGTGATGAGCTACCGGGAGGAGATCGAAGAATTTCGCGGAAAGCCGTTTCGCCGGAAGCCGAAGAGCCTCGCGGACATCGTGGGACATCCCGTCAAGGGCTGGGAAGAAGAGACCGGCTAGCCTCACTGCAAGCGCCGGTATGGCATTTGGCGGGCCGGCAGCGCCTCCGCGATATGATGGTGGGCGGTTAACCCCTCGGCTTCATGACCAGCCTCCTCAACCTCCTACGCCAGAATCGCAACTACCGGTACACGTGGCTGGGCCAAGTCGTTAGCGAGACTGGAGACTACTTCAACAACATCGCCGTCTTCGCCCTGGTGATGGAAAAAACAGGGTCAGGACTAGTCGTCAGCGGCGTCATGCTTTCGCGCGCGATCCCGGCGATGGTGGCTGGCCCGGTAGCAGGTGTGTTGCTAGACCGCATGGATCGCAAGAAGGTCATGATTGCCAGCGACTTGATCCGCGCCGTTGTGGCGCTCGGCTTTCTGCTCACGATTCATCAGACACGTCCATGGCTGCTTTACATGCTGAGCGCTATGCTGATGTTCGTCTCGCCCTTCTTCACCAGTGGCCGGGCGGCGATTCTACCCACCATCACGACGCGGGATGAGTTGCATACCGCAAACTCTCTGACGCAGACCACTCAGTGGGGCACGCTCACAGCCGGAACGCTGCTCGCCGGTTTCAGTGCGGCCCAGTTCGGCTATGACTGGGCGTTCATTCTGAATTCGTTCTCGTTTGTATTTTCTGCCTGGGCAATTTGGCACGTCGCGATGCCGGGCGGATTTCGCGCTTTTCGCCACAAGGATGCGCCGCCCGCGCACGCGTGGCGCGAATACGTGGAAGGGTTGTCCTACATACGGTCGGTGCCGCTCATTGTGGGAATCGCTCTGATTTCGGCAGGATGGGCTATGGGAGGCGGCGCTGCCCAGATTCTGTTTGCGTTGTTCGGCGAGCAGGTGTTTCATCGTGGCGCGGCAGGCATCGGAACTATCTGGGGCTTCGCGGGAGTGGGCCTGCTCGTAGGTGGAGCGATGGGCCATGTGATTGGCCGGCGCGTACGCTTTCGCGGATACAAGCATACGGTGGCTTTCTCTTACCTGGTACATGGCGTGGCATACATGATGTTCAGCCAGGTCGAGTCCTACGCGCTGGCACTAGTTTGCATGATGCTTTCTAGAGTAGGCATGGCCGTCACTTCAGTCCTGAACAATTCGCAATTACTCTACCGGACGCAGAACCAGTTCCGCGGGCGTGTGTTTTCCACGCTGGAATCGGTCCGTTGGTCCATCATGATCGTTTCCATGGCGGCCGCCGGGGTCGCTTCGCAGTACTACAGTCCCAGGACCATTGGTCTGATTGCGGGCATGTTAGGCACACTAACGGCCATTGGATGGGCCTGGGCCGACTGGAGGGGGCGGCTTCCGGAGCCTCCTTTGGCTGGCGAATCCGTGGAAACCCTGGAAACTCACGATAGTACGGCCTAGATCAACTGCCTCTATAAAGAGATCCGCCCGGACATCCGATAAGTAAGTAAAACGAGGAGACCCGGCGAATCTAAACATGAAGATCCTGGCCGCTGAAGACAATCCGGTATTTCAGTCCATGCTCCGCAGCATTCTGACGAAGTGGGGTTATGAAGTGCTCGTTGCGCGGGATGGAATGGAAGCATGGAAGATTCTGGAATCGGCCGATGCGCCACAGCTTGCGATTCTCGATTGGATGATGCCCGGGCTGGATGGTGTGGAGATCTGCCGCAGAGTGCGAGCTGCGGCGCGAGAACCCTATACCTATATTCTGCTGCTGACTGCCCGGACGGAATCCCAGGATCTGATTGAGGGAATGGAGTCCGGCGCGGACGACTACGTAACCAAGCCGCTGAATACGCATGAATTGCGCGTCCGCCTTCGAGCCGGCAGCCGCATTGTGGAATTGCAGCAGCAACTATTGCTGGCGCGCGAGGCGCTTCGCGAACAGGCCACCTATGACGGTCTTACCGGGCTGTACAACCGATCCTCAATTCTCGAATTGTTGCAAACGGAACTGGTTCGCGCGAGCCGCGAAGGTGGTTCCATCGCAGTCTTAATGGCGGATCTCGACCGTTTCAAGCAGATCAATGATACGTATGGTCACATGGCGGGCGATGCGGTGCTGTGCGAGGCGGGGCGCCGTATGAAGTCTGCCATGCGGCGGTATGATGCCGTGGGACGTTACGGTGGTGAGGAGTTTCTGGTTGTTCTTTCCGGTTGCGATGCCATCACGGCCCAGCGACAGGCAGAGAGGCTGAGAAATGCGGTTGCCGGCGAGCCGTTCCATCTGGCCGATCTGGACCTTCCCGTCACGTGCAGCATCGGAGTTTCCTGGTGTCTGCACCCGGAAGATTCGGATGTCACAGGACTCGTGCGCGAAGCGGATCAGGCGCTCTACATTGCGAAAGACCGCGGTCGCAATCGTGTCGAAACCTGTTCCGCAGATCTGGTTACGAACGTCGTTTGCTGAAAAATTAGCGGGTGCGCGCGGTACTCGGTCCGGCTGAGAGTACCGTGTCGCAGGATAGAGTGCCAGTGTCTCCCTCAATTGAGTGATCTCCATACCCGCTGTTGTCCGGAGTCTTCCGAATTTCTAGCATGCGTCTCTTCCCCGCAAAAAATATTGTTCGCAAAATTTTGGTTGCGGTATACTGACTCATCCCCCCGAGCAGCCGACTATGCACGACAGTGAATTAGATCATTCGATGGCTGAACTCGTCCACGACTTACGCCAGCCGCTCAGCACCATCGAGAACAGCGTGTACTACCTGAAGATTTTGCTCGGTTCCGGTCCGGCCGATGCGCTGGAACAGTTGCGTCTGATCGAGCAGCAGATCAACTGCGCGGCCCGCTCGCTTGCAGCGGCCGCCAGAGTCTTGGGAACCGGGCGCCCTCACTCTACCGGCGCGATCGACAGCCTCGATCTCACGAAGCCGGAAACCGCGGGCGTAACATAGGCCGGCGGGCGAATGAGAAACTGCGGTTTCTGATCCCACAGCCCTCGCGCCACATTCTCCCAAAGCGGAGCGTTAATGCCCCGGTCAATGACCAGGAATGCGTCCGCGCGGTCCATGAATCGCAGGCTGGAGGGCTTGAAATCTTCGCAGGAAAAGTCCAGCAGCATCAAAAAAACGTCGGGGTTCAGCAACTCCACTACGCTGTTCGATTCGATGATCGTATTCTCGCTCTGCTGCAGAATCTTGTGGAGTGTAACTGACGCGTGCGCAATCTCGCCTGCTGGCGTGCGCAGCCAAAACGAACGTTCAGCGCCCGCCGTCAGAAAGCGTCCCGTATCGGTGCGGTTCCGTGTGTATTCTTCGCTAAGCGCAAACGCGTGAGTCGGTTCGGCCTCGCAACCGCAGTTTTGGCCGCCGTGGCTACAGACGCCGCGGCCGTACTGTGTGATCTTCACAGCCGTCCAGCGAAGGTCGCGCAGCTTGCGAATCAGGCCCGCCACCACAGAAGTCTTGCCGATGTTGCGGGAATGCCCGCCCACTACGACCAGCATCAGGGCTTCCTTTCCAGCTCTGCCAAGCGCCGCTTGAGCTCGGCCACTTCACGCCGCAGTTCAGGCAGCCGGGCCAGGTTAGCGAGCTGTTCGAGGTGTTGTTTGAGTGGCCGCGCCGGCGTGCCCCACACGGTTTCGCCGGCATGTACGATCTTGGCCGTCAGCACGCCGCAGCCCGAACCCAGCACCGCACCCGATTCGATACGTGCTTTGTCACCAATGCCCACTTGCCCGCCGATCACGGCGTAGTCTTCCACCACCACTCCGCCCGAGAAGCCCGTCTGCGCGGCTACCACTACGTGCCGCCCGATCCGGCAATTGTGTCCCACGTGCACCATGTTATCGAGCTTCGTTCCCTCGCCGATGGAAGTGACCCCCAGGGCGGCGCGGTCCACGCAGGAGTTAGCACCGATCTCGACGAAGTCGCCGATTTCGACTCGTCCCACCTGCGGAAATTTATGCCAGCGTTCGTGTTCCATGACGTAGCCGAAACCATCCGCGCCGATGACACAACCGGAGTGGAGAATCGTGCCGCGGCCGATATCGACGTTGTCATAGACAGTCACATTAGGATGCAGAACGCAGCCCTCTCCCAGCATGACGCGCTTTCCTACATAGCAGCCTTCCCCAATGCTGGTGGCGAGGCCGATGCGGGTGCCCTCGCCGATTACCGCATGCGCTGCCACATAAACCAGTGCGCCCATTTCGACATTGGCGCCGACCACAGCCGAGGGATGCACGCCGGGTTTCAGTTCCGCCGTGGGGTAGAAGCGGCTCACTGCGCGCGCGAATGCCGTGCGCGGTTCCGGCGCGCGGATCACCGTGCGATAGCTCGGGCTGGGCCAATCCGGCGGAACAATCAGACATCCCGCCGCCGATGCTTCCGCTTGCCGGGCCGCTTTCCGGTTGCCGATGAACGAGACTTCCGATGCGCCTGCTGTTTCGAGCGGGGCTACGCCGGTGAGATCCTTTTCGCCATCGCCTTCGAAAGTGGCTCCTAGCCATTCCGCCAATTCACGCACTCGCATTGCCTTATGATACAAATTCATGCCCATCGATCCATCTGCCGAGATCGCGCCGACCGCCCGAGTTGACCCCGGCGCGGTGATTGGCCCACAGGTACGTATCGGCGAGTTCTGCGTGGTGGAGAGCGATGTAACCATCGGTGCGCATTGCCGTATCGAGCCCTATGTTTACGTGAAACGTTGGACCAGCCTGGGCGATCGCAACGAAATTTCAGCCGGCAGCGTGCTCGGCACTGATCCGCTGGATAAGCACTTCACCGGAGAACGTAGTTATCTTCGCATCGGAAGCGGCAACAGGATTCGAGAGCACTACACGATTTCGCGCGGCACTGCTGCCGAATCCGCGACAGAAATCGGCGACGACAACTACATCATGACGTCGGGTCACATTGCCCACAACTGCCGCATTGGGAACCGCACCGTGATCGCGAGCTGCGCGCTGATCGCCGGCTACGTCGAGGTGGAAGACCAGGCATTTATTTCCGGCGGGGTCGAGGTACACCAGTTCTGCCGGGTCGGAAGACTTGCGATGATCGGCGGACTGACCGGCGTGAATCGCGACCTGCCGCCGTTTTTTCTCTACACGGGCTACCGTGTCGACGCCACAGGACTGAATCTGGTGGGTCTGAAGCGGGCCGGCTTTGGCCCCGAGGAGATAGCGACGCTCAAGAAGGCCTATCAGATCCTGTACCGCTGCGGACTGAAGCTCGCCGATGCTTTAAAAAAAATCGAAAGCGAGATTCCTACACCGGAGACCTTGCACCTGGTAGCGTTTATCCGCCGCAGCGAACGGGGCATCTGCCGGGAGTGACGCGCCATGTCAGGCGACGTACCGTTCGGCTGCCAGCAGGCGCGCCGCGAGAGTCTGCCGGAGCGCAATCGTGTTTACCGGCTCGTAGCGGGCGAAGCGCCGCAAGCCTGCCAATAGCGTGCGCAATTCATCGCCTTCCGCGCAGGCCGCTAAAGCCGTGCGGGCCGCAATTTCCACGCGCGCCAGCGCGTCCGGCAGGTATACCGCGCAGGGGACGTCACCTTGTCCAGTCTTGCGCGCACGGAGAAACACGGATTCCATGATGAATGTCTCCATCGCCATGTCCGCGATCGCCATCAGCAATTCCTGCTGCTTTTCCAGTTCGGCCGCATAGCGCCGGTAAGCGGCTCCCATTACCAGCAAGGTAATTTTGCGGGCACTGCGCACCAATTGCTCCCCCGGGTTGCCGGCGCTCGATGAAGGAGCGCTCAGCATCTCGGCCATCACACTCTGCACAGCCGCAACCAGCGGAAGCTTGCCGCGTGCTGCTCGCTTTAGCAACATGCCGCTGATCAGCAGCCGGTTAATCTCATTGGTCCCTTCGAAAATGCGGTTGATGCGCGAGTCGCGATAGGCCCGCTCCACAGCGTAGTCCTGATGATAGCCGTAGCCCCCGTGGATCTGAACGCCTTCATCTGCGACATAGTCCAGCATTTCGGACGCGAATACTTTGACGATCGAGCACTCGACGGCGAACTCCTCGAGTGCTTCCAGGGACACGCGCTGGCCGATCAGGCCGACAACCCGCCAGACCGCTGATTCCGCCGCATACATGCGGATCGCCATTTCCGCCAGCTTGTGCCGAATGGCTCCGAATTCCGCAATGGGCGAGCCGAAGGCGACGCGCTGCTTGGCGTACCGTAGCGATGCGGCCAGCACCATCTTGGCTCCGCCCAGGGCGAATGGCCCGAGTTTCAAGCGGCCGATGTTGAGGATGTTGAAAGCGATCTTGTGGCCGCGGCCAACTTCTCCCAGAACGTTACTCGCGGGAACCGGCACGTTATCGAAATAGATCGCCGTGGTGGAGCTGCCTTTCATTCCCATCTTGCGCTCTTCGGAGCCGCTGGTGACTCCGCCGAACGCGCGCTCCACCAGGAAAGCGGTGAACTGTTCTCCGTTGACTTTCGCGAAAACCGTAAACAAATCGGCCGATCCGCCGTTAGTGATCCACATCTTCTGGCCGTTGAGAATATAGTGCGTTCCATCGGCGCTCAAATCGGCGCGCGTGTGCGCGGCCAGCGCATCGGAACCAGCCTGCGGTTCCGTCAGCGCATACGCCGCCAGCAGTTCCACTCGGGCCAGCTTTGGCAGGTATTTGCGTTTCTGCTCTTCGGTTCCAAAGTAGACTAGCGGCAGCGTGCCGATTCCAGTGTGCGCGCCGTGCCAGTTGGCATACGATCCGCTGCCGGCCAGATGCTCGTCCGCCACCAGGGCCGCGGGCAGGCCCAACTCCAATCCGCCGTACTGCTCCGGGATCGAGATCGCCGTCAAGCCCAGCTCGGCCGATTTGCGTAGCAGCGCCAGCGCCACGCCCGGCTCCTGGTGCTCGATGGCGTCCAGGCGTGGCACGGCCTCTTGCGCCCAGAATTCATCCGCGGTCCGGGCAATCGCGCGTTCCTCTTCGCCGAGATCCTCCGGCGTAAAAGCTTCCTTCAGAGACCGCTCTTCGGTAAGGAAAGAACCGCCGGTTATTGGAGCCATTCGAATATTCCCGCCGCCCCTTGGCCACCGCCCACGCACATGGTCACCATGCCGTACCGCGCTTTGCGGCGCTCCATCTCGCGCAGAATTGTAGCCGTGAGCTTGGCGCCCGTCGCACCCAGCGGGTGGCCCAAGGCAACAGCGCCCCCGTTCACGTTGACACGGTCAAGGTCGAGCCCTGCTTCACGAACCACCGCCAGCGCCTGCACTGCAAAGGCCTCGTTGAGCTCGATGACCCCGATCTGATCCAGCTTGAGCCCCGCCATCGCCAGCGCTTTCGGAATTGCCGCGACCGGGCCAATTCCCATGATCTCCGGCGGCACGCCCGCCGCGGCAAAGCTTAACATCCGAGCCTTCGGTTTCAACCCGAGGGACTGCGCTTTGCTGCGGGACATCACCAGCGCCGCCGCCGCGCCATCACTCATCTGCGAAGAGTTTCCCGCGGTCACCGTGCCTTTGGCATGAAATACCGGCTTCAGCTTCGCGAGCGCGTCAAGGCTGGTATCGGCGCGCGGTCCTTCATCTTTTTGAAAGACGAGAGTGTTCACTTTGCCGGGAGTGGCCGAGGTCACCTCCACCGGTACGATCTCATCGTCAAACCGGCCTTCCTGCTGCGCTTGAATGGCATTCTGATGGCTGCGCAATGCGAACACGTCGGCGTCCTCGCGCGTAACGCCGTACTTCTGCTGCAAGCGTTCCGCCGTCAAACCCATGCTCAGGTAGACCTCGGGGTGGTGATCGACGAACCAGGCATTGGGCGCCGGCTTCAGCCCGCCCCATGGCGTCATGCTCATGGATTCACTTCCGCCGGCAATGAGAATGTCCGCGCTGCCGGCGCGAATGCGGTCGGCCGCGAGCGCGATGGATTGCAGACCGGAGCTGCAGAACCGGTTAATCGTCATGCCCGGCACGCTTTCCGGCAGTCCCGCTCGCAGAGCCACCTGCCTCGCCATGTTGTTGCCGGCTTCACCTTCGGGCATCGCGCAGCCGATGATCACATCTTCCACCGCGGCCGGTGCCACTTGCGGATAGCGCGCGAGCAGCGCGCGTACCACATCTGCCGCCAGATCGTCGGGGCGGGAATTGCGCAGCGTGCCGCGGGGCGCTTTTCCCACAGCCGTGCGCAGGCAATCGACAATGACTGCATCTTCCATAGACTTCTCCGGATGCTAATTCCGCAGCGGCTTGCCCTGCTTGAGCATGTATTCCATTCGCTCCTGCGTTTTGGCCTGACCGCAGAGACTCAGAAACGCTTCCCGCTCCAGATCGAGCAGATATGGTTCGGAGACATTCTGCTCCCCCGTCAGCCGGCCGCCGCTCAGTACATAGGCAAGCTTCTCGCCCACTACTGCGTCATATTCGCTGATGAAGTTTCCATCGCGTGCCAGATACACCCCCATTTTGAGCGTTGCATAGCCGGCTTCGCCCTGAACGTGGATATCCTGTGGCGCGGGCGGCGCGTATGAGGGCGCCAAGGCCAGGGCGGCAGCTTTGGCGTCCGCCACCAGGCGCTCGGGATTCATCGATATGCCATCCTGCTCGCGCAACAAGCCCAGTTCGCGCGCGTGAGCCGCGCTTGCCGACATCTTACCGTATCCGATTAACTCAAATGCTGCCGGGGCATCAAGGCGCCGTAACATTTCCTTACAGCCGCCGCCCGCCGGAATCAGACCGACGCCCGTTTCCACTAACCCCATATAGGTTTCGGCCGAGGCTTGTGCCCGTGCCGCGTGCAAGACGATTTCGCAGCCGCCGCCGAGTGCCATTCCGAACGGCGCAGCCACCACCGGTTTGGGAGCATAGCGGATCAGGAGATTGGCTTGCTGGAAGCGCCGGACGGCGCCCTCCAATTCCTCCCATTCTCCACTGCGAGCCCCCATCAGCACCAGCATCAGGTTGGCGCCTACGCTGAAGTTATCCTCCTGGTTGGCAATCACAAGCGCCTCGTAATTGCGGTCAGTCTCTTCCACCGCTTGATAAATCACGGCGATGGCATCTTCGCCGAGCGCGTTCATCTTGCTGTGGAACTCCAGGCAGAGCACACCATCGCCCAGATCAATCAGCGACGCTCCGGCATTCTTGCGAACTACTCCGCGCGCGCGTTTGATCTCGCTCAACGAAACTACACCGGGACGGATTTCCAGTTCGCGGTACGAACTTGCGTTCAAATCGAAGTATTGGGTGCCCGGCTGACCATCGCGATCCGAGGCCTCGTAAAACGATTTCGCTCCTTTCGCCAACATCTGAACGACGTTCTCCGGCACGGCGCAGCCCTCGGTGTGCATCCGGGCCACGGTATCTTCTATCCCGAGCGTATCCCACATTTCGAATGGTCCCAGCCGGTGCGCGTATCCCCAGCGCATGGCGCGATCGATTTCCACTGTGCGGTCCGCGATCTCAGGTACCATGCTTGCCGAATACAGGAACACATCACGGAAGAGGCGCCACAGGAAGATCGATTCACGCCCCGTTCCATTGATGAGCATTCGCACGCGCTGGCCCAGGTTTTCGATATTGCGCGCCACGTCCACCGCCGGCAGCCGCGGTTTCTGCGCCGGGTGGTAGTCCAGAGTCCGCCGGTCGATCGCCTGAATTTCTTTCTCCGCGCCCTTTCCCACGCGCCGGTAAAAACCCTGGCCGCTCTTTTCGCCAAGCCAGCCTTTAGCAATCATGCGCTCCATGAATGGCGGAGCCAGGAATCGCTCGCGCGATGGATCGTCGGGCGCCAGTGCGTGGAGATTGCGAAGAACATGTGCCCACACGTCGAGGCCGATGATGTCCGCAAGACGATAGCTCGCGCTTTTTGGCAAGCCGATCAGCGGCCCCGTCAGCGCATCGACTTCTTCGATTGTGAAATCGTACTCCTCCGTCAGTTGATGGATCACTGCGCCGAAGAAACACCCAATGCGGTTCGCAATGAAATTCGGCGTATCCTTGCACGGCACTACGCCCTTTCCGAGCCGCCGGTCACAAAAGGCTGAGACCCACTCGATCACCTCCGGACCGGTCTCTTCGCCGGGGATCATTTCTACCAAATGTAGATATCGCGGAGGGTTGAAAAAATGAGTTCCTAGAAAATGGCGGCGGAACTCGCTGGTGAAGCCCTCGGAAATACGCCGCAGCGGAATTCCGCTGGTATTCGTGGAAATGATGGTGCCCGGCGCGCGCACGGCCGCCACTTGGTACAACAGATTGCGCTTGATCTCGAGGTTCTCCGCCACTGCCTCGACAATCCAATCACACAGCCGAAGCCGCGACAGGTCGTCTTCAAAGTTGCCCGGCGTGATCAAATGCCGCGTGGCGCCGGTAAAGTATGCGCCTGGCTTCTGTTTCGCGGCGTTTTCCATACCCGCCAGCGCAGCAGCGTTGCGAGGCTGGTCCGGAAGAACGATATCCAGCAGATCGACCGGAACCCCGGCATTTGCGAAGTGGGCGGCAATGCGCGAACCCATGGTGCCTGCGCCCAGCACGGCGGCCCGGCGGAATGTTCTCATCGATAGCTTCCCATCGGGGAGTGTACCGCGAAATCGCGCGATGACGAATCCGGCGTCTCGGCGCTTGCGAGTTACATAATGGCTGCGGGCGGCGCTGGCGCATTCGGATCACCCGCATTCTGTAATGGGATGCGGATGAGCACGTACCCAATCAACACCAGGAACACGAGAGCGCCAAAATACGACGGATGTTTGAAAATCTGCAACAGCGGCCAGTTGAAAAAATTGAACGTGGCGGTGACCAGCCCCGCCAGTGCTTCACCCGCGATCAGTCCGGATGCGACCAGGATTCCAACGTTTTCGACGCGCGCAGTCTGCGCTTCGTTGTAACCGGCGCGTTTTCTCATCGAATCCGTAATCCAGCGAATCAGGCCGCCGACGAAGATTGCCGAAGTGGTCGCAAAAGGCAGATACATGCCGATTGCCACCAGCATCGGGCTCTTCACCTTCAAGAGAATCAGCGCAAACCCCATTAGCATCCCGACGATCACCAGCGACCATGCCATGTCGTGGCCCACAATGCCTTGTGCCAGCGCCGCCATCATTCCCGCCTGTGGCGCGGGTAACTGGCGGTCGCCGAATCCGATTCCGCCCCGGTTGACGTTGCCTACATCGAGTACCATCAGCGGGAAATACATCACCAGGCAGGCGCATACTACGGCTATCAGTTCCACGATCTGAATATTGCGCGGGGTGCCTCCCAGGATGTAGCCCACTTTGAAATCCTGCAAGAGCTCGCCTGCGACGGCCGAAGATACGCAGACCACCGCCGCCACGCCCAACACTGCCAGTACTCCGCTCATGCCGGAGACGCCCATGGAGACCATCAGCAATGCTGCGATTACGAGAGTGGAAAGGGTGAGGCCTGAAATTGGGTTGTTCGACGATCCGATAAGACCCACCAGATAACCGGACACCGTGGCAAAAAAGAAACCGACAATCAACATGACCAACGCCGCCGCGATGCCGCCGGCGATGAGTCCGGAAAGATAGATATAAAGCACAGCCATTAACAGAAACGTCACAGCGATCATGCTGAAGACCGTTTTCGAGCTCATGTACCGCTCGGTGCGCGCCATCGATTTCAGGTCTGGCGCTCCAATGCGCAGCTCGGAAATCGCCTTGCCCAGCCCCTCCATCAGGCTGCGGCGCATTCGGAAGAGTGTATAAATGGTGCCCACGAGCATGCCGCCCACGGCAATCGGCCGCACAATGTTCAGCCATACCGAATTGGCCAGGGTGAGCCAGCTTTCGTCGCCGCCGCCGGGTGGAAGGTATGTCTTCAACTGCGGGCCGAGAAAGAAAATCAGCAGCGGCACGAGAAGGCCCCACGCGATCACGCTGCCCGAAAAATTCAACGCCGCCAGTTCCGGCCCGATGATGTATCCCACGCCAATATAGGCCGGGCTCACCGTGGGAGCGGCGCAAGTGGATATGCCGCCCGCGCCGAGCACTTGCGTCGAATTGCGCCCGCCGAGCCTCATGCTGGTCTGGCCCACTCCACCGACATGAAAGAAGAAGTCGTGATCCGGCGCGAAGAGGCTAAACGCCCCCAGCAGGAAGGTAAGCGCGCCAAAGCCCATGTTATAGAAAAGATACTTTGCGGATTCGGCGCCGAGTTGTCCGGCCTTGTGGATCTCCGATGCAGCGAGAGATTCGGGGAAGGGGAGCTCCGGGTCTTCCACCATCACGCGACGGATCAGAGAGACAAAGAGAACTCCCAGCACGGCCCCGATCAACATCAGCGCCGTGGATTTCCAATATGCGTCAGCGAAACCGAACGAAGGCCACGCCCGCGCCATCACAAACGCCGGCAGCGTGAATACCGCGCCCGCGGCGACTGCTTCTCCGATGGACCCCGCTGTTCGCGCCAGGTTTTCTTCCAGGATCGATCCCTTGCCCAATCGCAGCACGGCCATACCAATTACTGCGGCCGGATAAGTGGCGGCGACTGTTTGGCCCGCCCGCAGCCCGAGATACGCATTGGCAGCGCCAAGAATCACCGTCATCACCAGGCCGAGCAGAACGGCCCGCCAGGTGAACTCCTTCATCTGGGTTTTATCCGAAACGAACGGCTGATGACGGCGTCCCGCTGGGGGAGGATTCATGATAGTTTCAACCTCACTGTTTCACTCAGCGCTTTTCCATCGACGGTCTTGCCCTTTAGTTTTGCTTGTGCCGCTTTCATGACCACGCCCATTTGCTTGAGGGATGTCACTCCGGTCTCGGCCATCGCTTCCGCGATTGCGGTTTCGATCTCCTCCGGAGTGGCGCCCGCCGGCAAATAGCTCTCGATCAGCTTCCGCTCAGCCTCTTCTTTTTCGGCCTGCTCGATGCGCCCCGCGGTACGAAACATTTCCGCGGCATCGGTGCGCTGCTTCATGAGCGATTTGAGCACCTGCATCTCGGCGGCCTCATCAAGCGGCTTGGGCGAATCGACTTTTTGCTTCATGAGCGCGGCTTTGACCATGCGGAGCGCATTTAGCCGCGCTTCGTCACGGCTCTTCATGGCCGCAACCATGTCTTGTTGGATCTGGTCGATCAGGGGCATGATGTTGCTATTCTATAAGGATTCTCCGGCTCCGTTTGGCCGCTTTTCACGCACACTTTCGCGCTGCGCCGGCATGCACGCAAAGGCCACTTCCACAGCGCCTTCACCCTCCGAATGCAGCTTTTCCGACATTCCACGAAATGGTACCCCGCGGTTTTTGTTATGCTAAAAGACTAGCCTTCACCATGCACATCCGAAAACAACGTTTGCTAACACCTGGGCCGACGCCCCTCTATCCGCCTGCTTTGCACGCGATGATGGCGTCGGATATCCACCACCGTACGGAAGATTTTCGCAAGCTGTATCGCTCGTGTCTTTCTGACCTTAAGGAGGTCATGGGGACCTCCAACGACGTGCTGATGTTCGCAGCTTCGGGCACCGGCGCGATGGATGGCGCCGTCTCGAATCTGTTTTCGAAGGGCGACAAGGTGATTGTCTGTTCGGCCGGAAAATTCGGTGAGCGCTGGGCCGAGATCGCCAAAGCCTACGGATTGGATGCCAATGTATTGACTGCTCCTTACGGCAAGGTTGTTGCGCCGGAGCAGGTTCAGGAAGCGCTCGCCAAGGAACCCGCGACGAAGGGTGTATTTCTGCAGGCCTCGGAAACGTCAACCGGCGCGGCACACGATGTCCGCTCGATCGCTCAGGCTGTCGCCAAGACTGACGCAATTGTTGTACTCGATGCGATCACCGGACTCGGCACCATGCCGCTCGATATCGAAGGCTGGGGCCTGGACGTGGTCATCGGCGGCTCGCAGAAAGCTTTCATGATTCCTCCGGGCCTGGCGTTTCTCTCCATCAGCGCTAAGGCTTGGAATCTCGCCGCGACGTCGACTCTTCCGCACTACTATTTCAACTTTAAAAAAGAAAAGAAAAGCGCTGACGCGGGTGAATCGAGTTGGACTCCTTCTACATCACTAGTGTTGGCACTGGCCGAAGCGCTGAAGTATGTCAAGCAAATCGGCATGGCTAAACTTATCGAAAACGCGCAGATGCTGGCCGCGGCCACGCGCACTGCCGTCACCCGGTTGGGCCTCGAACCGTTCGCGGCCGATTCTCCCGGTTCCTCGGTAACGGCAGTCAAGGCGCCGGCGGGTATGGATTCCGGTGTAATCGTGAAGGAATTCCGCAACCGCTTCGGAGCTATTATTGCCAACGGCCAAGGCACGATGAAGGGCCAGATTTTCCGCATCGCACACTTGGGTTATTTCGATTTTGCTGATCTTTTCGCCGTGATCGCCGGGCTGGAAGTCATCCTCAACGCCAACGGTTATTCCGTGACGTATGGAACCGGCGTCGCCGCCGTGCAGGAGATGTACGCGCACGCCGCGGTGAAACCCCAAACCGTGAACGCTTAGACTGGCATGGGCGAACTCTCTCGCGGGTTCGCCCACCTCGCCCTCAAACCTTTATGAATATCCTGATTGCCGAGCCTGTCGCTCCGGCCGGGATCGAGTTGTTCCGTTCCCAGCCGGGCTGGAATATTATTGTCTCCAACCCAAAAGAATATGATCAGCACCTGGCGCAAGCGGACGCACTTCTGGTGCGCAGCGCTGTCAAAGTAAATAAGTCGGTGCTCGAAAAAGCGCCCAAGCTGCGCGTTATCGGACGCGCCGGCGTGGGCGTCGACAATGTTGATCTCGACGCCGCTACTGAAGCCGGTGTGCTGGTGATGAACACACCGGGCGGCAACGCCATTTCGGTGGCGGAGCATACCCTGGGCTTCATGTTGGCTATGGCTCGTCACATCCCCCAAGCCAACGCTTCGACGCACAGCGGCAAGTGGGAAAAGAAGAAGTTCATGGGCCATGAATTGCGCGGCAAGACGCTGGGCATCATCGGCCTCGGCAGCATTGGCCGCGAAGTGGTCAAGCGCGCCCGCGCGTTCGAAATGCGGATTCTGGCGCATGATCCTTATGTCACTTCGCAGATCGCGCAGGATCTGTCGTTGGATCTGGTTGACCTCGATAAGTTGTACGCGGAAAGCGACTACATCACTTTGCATGTAGCTGCCACCGAAGAGACAACCGGAATGTTTTCGCGCGAAGCCTTTGCGAAGATGAAGAAAGGCGTTCGGATTGTCAATTGCGCGCGCGGAGAACTGATTGACCAGGACGCGCTGGTGGAAGCATTGGCATCCGGCAAAGTGGCCGACGCGGCGCTCGATGTATTTCCCAAAGAACCTGTGACCGCCGAATCTGCGCTGCTTCCCATCGAATCCCTTCTCGCGACGCCGCACATCGGTGGTTCCACCGAAGAAGCACAGGAAATCGTCGGCGTGCGGATTGCGGAACAAGTAGTTGAGTACCTCAAGCACGGTGTCGCCATCAACGCAGTGAATATGCCGGCGCTCTCGCCGGAGCAATACCGCGCGCTGGGGCCTTACATCGCATTGGCAGAGCGGTTGGGTAACTTCGCGTCCCACATTGCCGCGGGCAACCCGCGCACGATCCGCTTTTCGTACTACGGCAAGATCGCTGATAGCAACACTACTCTGCTGCGCAACGCCGGACTCGCCGGTGTGTTGAGCCGCTCTACATCGCACAGGGCCAACCTGGTGAACGCAATGCAGATTGCCGGCCAACGGGGATGGAATCTCGAGGAGCGGCATGAAAAGCGCTCCGGCCATACGGATTCCATTCGCCTGGAAGTGGAAACGGATACCGGCGTCACCTCCGTCGAAGGTGCTGTTCTCCTGGACAAGCCGCGGCTCATTCAGGTGGATGGCATTTACTGCGAAGCGGCACTTTCCGGCTACGTCCTTTTTATGAAGAATCAGGATGTGCCGGGCGTCATCGGGCACGTCGGTTCAGTGCTGGGCAAGAACCAGATCAACATCGCCAATTTCTCGCTCGGAAGGCGCGATGCGCCGGCCGGTCCTGGAGAGCCTCTGGAAGCAGTGGCTGTGGTCTCGACGGACGAACTTGTGGGCGAACCCGTGCTAACGCAGCTTCGTCAGAATAACGCCGTGAAGCTGGCGCGCTCGGTTGAATTCTGGCAGTAAATCACTGGACTACTGAACAGGGCGCGGTCTCTCCGCGCCCTACTTTATATCGCCGTACTGAATCGACGATTCGCCCGTGTATTTGTGGTAATTGCGGAAATCGATGGCGTTGCGGCTGCACACCATACTTCCCCGCTGGCAACTGAGGGTCTCGGCATGCACCGGCAGCAGAAACTGCCTGATGGTACCGAGCCTTACGTAATCATAGTCCACAGCAGATTCCACATGATCCACCGGGAATTCCTGCGGCAAATTACGCCCCTGCATCTCAATCCGCAGCACGCGGGCGCTTTCTGGATCAATCCAAACCGAACCGGTATAGGCCGGCTCGTAGGTTTGTGACCCCACGTGAATGGTCCAGTGAGAGTTCTCTCTGGCGACGCTGTAGTCGTAAACTTTTGCTGTCTTCCCGTCGATACGGGAGTCACCACGCAACTGGAACTGCGCGTTCGTCGCGGGCGAAAACAGATCAATCAATACCGTTCCGAATTCTCCGGTAGACCATGCGCCGGTAAGCTGCTCCATCCCTGTCTTGATCGTCTTCCCGTTGATCTGCAGATTGCGGTAGTCTTCTTTGCCTTTCGCATAAACTACGTCCGCTGAGACGACGTCAATGGCCTGCCAATTGGCCGGCTGCACGTTACTCTGGTAGCGCGACATGAGTTCGCGGCAAACGTAATCGGGCAGCGTTTCGGTGAAGTCGAGCGCGGCCTCTTGCGCTTTCTGGATCAAAGAATCGATGTGCACGGCATTTTGATGAGTGCCATCGATTTGTTCCACTTCCTGGTCCGAAGGCATGGAAGGCGGCGCAGACGGCGGCAGATTTGCTACTATTTCCGCAGGCGGCGCAGAAGTCCCCGATTGCGCGGGAGCTGAGGATTTTGTCGAACTGGCGGCCGGCTTGGTGGAAGATGCCGCGGACTGAGCCGCTGGCGCGGCGGGTGTAGTAGGGTATGTCTCGGTCCGGCTCGATCGCTGCTGCTTTGGCTTCCCGCGGCGCAGAACCGGAGGCCCGGGATCGTTGGGATCACGCGGGCCGGCGGGCGGCGCCATTTCGGTCGCAGGCTCCGTGTTTTCCGCGCTGGGTTGTGAGCCGGGAGCATCCTTGGCCCAGGTGTCCGTCACCTTATCGTGGTCCTGTCCCTTTTGGGAATTGGTCTCGGGCGACGCGGCCTTTTCCCAGTAGACATTGACTGCGGTGAGATAGCCTTCTTCATCCTCCTGACCTTCGATCGACAATTGATCTCCCGGTTTAAACGCAGGTGACTTCAGTGCTTCACCATTCTTGAAGAACTTGGTTTTGTCCGTGCGGCGGAATTCGAGTTCGCGGTAGTCGTCCAGCACAAGCGTGATGGATTTCGAATTCATCAGCTTGAGCTTGCCGCGGAAATTCGGAAGAGGCTGCGCGTCGTCTTTGGTGCTGGTCTTTTTGCTGCGCCGCGGAATCGGGATTCCGGGAACACCGGACCCTCCCGGATAGCCGCCTGGATAGCCGCCCGGATACGGCCCGACCTGGGCCTCCGCTGCGCCCAACGCCATCAAAAGAACAATTACGCTCTTCAATCTAGACCCACAGATGCCCGGAGCCGGCCGCGGGTTACTTGATTTTTTTTCCGCTGACGGCTCCTAAAACGATTGTACTGCCGCAACCGGCAGGATCTCTTGGCCGGCAAGCCCCGGATTGTGAACTTCCGCAGGGGAGTCGCATCCCCCCTCGTTCCTCAGCTAAATTGAGAGTGGGAATCCCGTGACCCTGCATAGTGTGCTACTGGTCGATGCGGATCGGTCCGCCAATGAAGTTTTGGCCGGAGTGTTGAAGCGTGAGGATCGGAACATTCAACAGTTCGCCGAGGCGGGGCAAGCCGTGACCCGCATCCGGGAATCCCCCTCCGACGTGGTGGTCGCGGGCGTCGGACTGAATGGGATCGATGGTTTCAAACTGCTGCGACAACTTCACCAGATTCGTCCCGAGACCAAGGTCATTCTGACAGGCGGCGAGCCCGATCCCGCGCGTGTGATCAAGGCGATCCGGCAACAAGTCTACAGCTACTTTCACGAGCCGGTTCCCTTAGGGCCTCTGGCCGACATGGTGCAACAGGCGCTTGATTCTTCGTTCTGGCAGGACGATATCAAGCTGGTCTCAACGAGTCCAAACTGGACCACATTCGACGTGAAATGCCGTCTTGCCGCCGGAGAGCGCGCTATCCAATTTGTAAGAGAGATCGAGGCCGATCTGGCGCCGAAGAAACAGGAAGATATCGTGGCCGCGTTTCGGGAAGTGCTCATGAACTCGATCGAGCACGGCGGGCGGTCGGACGCTCGAAAACATGTGCGAGTGTCTCTGTTGCGCACTACTCACGCCGTCATTGTGCACCTCCACGATCCGGGAAAAGGTTTTCACATGGCGTCGCTTCCGCACGCGGCGATTTGCAATCCGAACGGTGCGCCGCTGCACCATGTCGAAGTCCGCGCCGAACACGGACAGCGGCCTGGGGGCTTCGGAATCCTGATGGCGCGCAACCTGGCCGATGATGTGTTGTACAACGCAAAGGGTAATGAGGTTCTGCTGGTGAAGTATCTCACCTGAACCGTTGCCTGTGGCATCATAGGAATTCCCCTCAACATGGCTCAACCCAAACTTCTTTCCACCCCTTTACTGCTCTATCTTTCGCAATTGCTGGGCATCGCGCTGAAGAATGTAGTGGCGACCATTGGATTACTCGATGAAGGAGCAACCGTTCCCTTCATCGCCCGCTACCGGAAGGAAGTAACCGGCAATCTGGATGAAGTGCAGATTCGCGCTATCGAGGAAAAGGCCGGATACTTCCGCGAACTCGAAGACCGCAAAGAGACTGTGCTGCAATCGATCGAAGAGCAGGGGAAGCTCACGCCGGAGCTGAAGGCGAAGATCCTGGCGACGTTCGAAAAGAACGAATTGGAAGATCTCTATCTGCCCTATAAGCCGAAGCGACGCACCAAAGCTTCGATCGCCCGCGAAAAGGGTTTGGAGCCACTGGCGCAATTTCTCTGGGATCAGCAGCCGAGCGAGCTTTCGCTCTCCGAATTCGCTGCTTCCTGCATCAATGCCGAAAAGGGAGTAACGTCCGGCGAGGAAGCGCTTGAGGGTGCGCGCCACATCATTGCGGAATGGATCAGCGAGAATGCCGGGTTCCGGAAGGCGGTGCGTGGCATGATGATGGAACAGGGCATCGTTGTCAGCCGGGCTATCGAGGGCGCGGCCGATCCTGAAGGCAAGTTTCAGATGTACGCCCAGTATAGCGAGCCAGCGGCCAAAATCCCTTCGCACCGGATGCTGGCAATTCGCCGCGGCGCCAAAGAAGGGATTCTTACTTTTGAAATCGAGTTGGAACGCGAAGTACCGCTTGCATGGTTGCGCGCGCATGTGATCCGGAGCGCCGGAGAATGGGTGCCGCATTTGGAGCGTGCTATCGAGGATTCCTATGAGCGCTTGTTGAATCCCTCGATCCAGACCGAGGTACGCCTGGAACTGAAAGACCGGTCCGACGAAGAAGCCATCAAAGTCTTCCGCGAAAATCTCGAAAATCTGCTATTGGCTCCACCCGCGGGCCTGCTTACGGTCCTGGCGATCGATCCCGGCATCCGAACGGGCTGCAAGATCGCGGTTGTCGATGACACGGGAAAGTTTCTCGACCAGTCCGTTATCTACCCTTTCGAGCCGAAGAAAGACCTCGCCGGATCGGTGAAGACCCTGGCTTCGCTTATCGCGCGACATAATGTCCAGGCAATCGCGATCGGCAATGGCACGGCCTCGCGCGAAACCGCGGCGCTCGTCCAGGATTTTTTGCGGCAGGCGAATCTGGCTAAAATCTTCAGCGTTTCCGTCAGCGAATCCGGGGCGTCCGTCTACTCGGCGTCGGAGATCGCGCGACAGGAGTTTCCGGATTTGGATCTCACCGTTCGCGGCGCGATTTCGATTGCGCGGCGCTTGCAGGATCCGCTTGCAGAGCTAGTGAAGATTGATCCGAAATCGATCGGCGTGGGCCAATATCAACACGATGTCGATCAGCGGCGACTGAAGCAAAGTCTGGAAGCTACTGTGGAATCCTGCGTCAATCGAGTGGGCGTGGATCTCAATACCGCGTCCTGGGCTCTGCTCCGGTACGTGGCCGGTATCAATGAGCGCACGGCGCAGAAGATTGTCGAGTATCGTGATCAGAATGGTAAATTCCGCTCGCGCTTCCAGCTTACAGCCGTGCCCGGCTTCGGTCCGAAGACGTTCGAGCAGGCGGCCGGCTTCCTGCGAATTCGCGGCGGCGAGAATCCGCTCGATATGACGGCGGTCCACCCGGAATCCTATTCGGTCGTTGAAAAAATCGCGGCGTCCCTCAGCGTATCGATTCCCGAACTGATCGCGAAGCCGGAGTTGGTGGAGAAGGTGAAGCTCGAGGGTTTTGCGACTGAGACCGTGGGTCTGTACACGCTCGGTGACATCCGCGAAGAGTTGCGCAAGCCCGGCCGCGACCCTCGCCAGAAGTTCGTTGCTCCCCGGTGGCGCGAGGACATCAAGGAGCTTTCTGACCTGAAGCCCGGCATGACGCTGGAGGGAGTGGTCACCAATGTCACTCGCTTTGGGGCATTTGTTGACATTGGCGTCCACCAGGATGGCTTGGTCCACGTCAGCGAGCTTTCGAATCGATTTATCAGAGATGCCAGCGAGGTGGTGCGCGCTGGGCAGATCGTCAAGGTCCAGGTTCTGAACGTCGATCCCAAGGCTAGGCGTATCGCATTATCCATGAAGGCTGTCGAAGCGCCCGGGAACGCTCCGAAGCGCACAAACACCAAGCCAAAAGACGAAGCTAAGCCATCGCTTGATCAGCAGCTTGCGGCTATCTCCTCAAAGTTTCGCGTGAGATAAACCGGGCCGCTCCCCCTCATACGCAAACAGACTTCTGACGTGCATTGGAATTCACAATTTGATTCTCAGGCATTCTCCCGGAGCGATGGTAGAATGTCGAAATTGCCCTTGGAACCCGACATACTCCGTGGCGGAAAGTGGTTTCTCTGTTCCGGAATCCAAGAACCGAATGGCGGCGTGGCTCGGTATTATCGTCTCGATCTGAGTAGAAACCATAGGATTTCGACCGAAATCACCGGTTACGCGGCGAGCACATTCGTGTACCTGCATTCCGTAACGCAGCGCCAGGAGTATCTGCAGGGCGCGATTCGTGCAGCGCGGTTCCTGACGCACCTCGCGTGGTGTCCCGAGTTCCAGGCGATCCCGTTTGAAATGGAGGCCGAATCCGGGAACCTTGCGGCGTATTTTTTCGATTGCGGCATCATCATCCGCGGGCTCCTGGCGGTGTGGCGCGTTACGGGCATCACAGAATTCCTCGACTGCGCACGCTCCGTGGGAAAATCGATGGCAGTGGATTTTGCGTACGCCGACGGAGCCTATCATCCGATCGTATTGCTCCCCGGAAAATGTCCGGCGGAGCATGACGCCGCTCGGTGGTCGCGATCTCCGGGATGCTACCAGTTGAAGGCGGCCATGGCTTGGTGGGAACTCGCCGAGGCCACCGGCGATGCCGCTCTTCGAGAGCCGTATGATCAAGTGCTTGCGACGTCCCTCAGCAGCTATGCGGCGTTTCTTCCCGGACACACCGACCGCATGAAAGTAATGGACCGCCTGCATCCGTTCCTCTATTTTTTGGAGGGCCTGCTGCCGCGCGTCAGCGAACTTCGATGCTCTGTCCCGCTCGCAAGAGGTGTCCGGAGGGTTGCGGCCTATCTGCGCGAGATCGCTCCCGAATTCGAGCGATCCGATGTCTATGCACAGTTGTTGCGCATTCGTCTTTATGCGGATCGCGCGGGAGTTGTTCCGCTCGATGAGGAAGCCGCACGGTTTGAAGCCGCAAAGCTGCGCGAGTTTCAAGCCGCCGGCGAAGACCCGCACCTCGACGGCGGATTTTATTTCGGGCGAAAGGGCGGGGAATGGCTGCCATATGTGAATCCGGTATCGGCAGCTTTTGCGCTCCAGGCGCTGACGCTTTGGGACGAGCACCGCCGCGGTGGTCCCCAGGCGCACCGCGTCCTGTTAATTTGATCCGCACCGGCGCTTGCCTTGAAACCAGGTATCAAGGTCGCATTTGCATCCGGTACCGACGAGTTGAACGTGAAGCTCGTCGATGAGATGCTCCGGATATTGCCGGAACTGCCTCTTTATCTTGTATCCGAATTCCCCTCTGCGGATTTGAATGGCATCCGCTGGTTGCCCTATCATCCGGGACACAGCTTTTGGGAAAACTGGAAGCGGTGCCGGGCGGCGTTTCGCGGCTCCGCCGTGCGGCTGGCCGCCGTAATGCTTGTCCCGGGCGTTCCGCACAGGCGAATGCGGTTAATCGCATTTCTTCTTTCGCCGGCCCGGTTCCTGGCCTTCAACGAAAACTTGAATCATTTTATGTTGCGACCGCGGTCGGTGCCGTCGATTCTGAGACATGGAGTGTGGCGTCTCAAGAACTACTTGCGATGGCAGGCAGGTCCAAGCGGGACTTGGCACAAACTGTGGTATCGCGTGAGCCATCCCACGCAGTGGCGCATTCCGTACCTGCATGCAACTGCGCGTGCCGCTGCGGCGCTGCGTCCCACGCGAATTCTGCACCATGCTCTCGCGCCGGTTCCATCTAGTAGCGGGATCTCGGTTGTGATTCCGTCGCGCGACGGCCGCGACCTGTTGGAAGCGCAGCTCCCCGGCATCATCGCTGAACTGGCTTCCTTAGTTGGTGAGGTAATCGTAGTCGATAACGGGTCAAGCGACGGCACAGCGCAGTGGCTGGCTGAGCGCTACCCTGGAATCCGCTGCGAAGTGTCTGCTCAGCCTCTGTCTTTTGCGCGCGCGGTGAATCGTGGCATTGCGCAAGCTCGCTATTCGCATGTTTGCCTTTTGAATAATGACATGCTGCTGCGTGGCGGATTCTTCGGCGCGCTTTCGCAGGCCTTTGTGAAAGTGCCGGATCTTTTCTGTGCGACTGCCGAGATTCAGTTTCCTGAAGGCGTGCGCCGCGAGGAAACAGGGAAGACGGTCATGCGGCAGCCGCAGCCCGACGATTTCCCTGTGCGCTGCGAAGAACCGATCGCTGGAGAAGACCTGAGCTACGTGCTTTACGGCAGCGGTGGATGCTCGCTCTATGATGCAGCGAAGTTGCGCGAACTCGGCGGCGTCGATGAAGCCTTTGAGCCCGCATATGTGGAAGACCTTGACCTCGGCTATCGCGCGTGGCAGCGTGGCTGGCCGAGTGTTTATGTCGCTGGCGCCGTGGTGGAACATCGCCATCGTGCGACCACTTCTCGCTACTTTAGTTCCGAGCAGATCGAAGCGATTGTCGAGACGAACTACTTGCGGTTTCTGGCACGGGCAGTTTCCGATCCCAAACAATTTCGGCGGCTCTGGGATCAGGCAATCGATCGCCTGCGTCTGCTCGCCGAGCGGGCGGCTGCTCAGGAACAAACTCAGTCCGTGCCGCTCGAAGCGCTCCGACGGGCAGCAAGAGTCGCCTGGACCGGTGGGCCTTCCGCAGTTCCAGCGGGCACAGAGGATCACTTTTTGGCACTGACCAGCGGAGCCGTTGCGGTTTTTCCGGAAAAGCCGCCCACTGGTAAGCCGCGCATTTTGATCGCAAGTCCCTACCTGCCATTCCCCTTATCGCATGGCGGTGCGGTGCGCATGTACAATTTGATGAGTCGTGCGGCGGAGGAATTCGACCAAATCCTGGTTGTTTTTGCGGACCGTCTGGAAAAGCCACCCAGCCAACTGACAGAAATCTTTGCGGAGATCGTGCTGGTCCAGCGGATCGGCAGCCACTTACTTCCCGCGACCGGCCGTCCTGAGGTCGTAGAGGAATTTGCGTCTGCTCCTTTCCGAGCCGCACTCCGGCAGACCGTTCAGAAGTGGCGTCCAGGGGTGATCCAATTGGAATACACTCAGATGGCGCAGTATGCCGAAGATTGCCGCCCGTCGCGGGTCGTTCTGGTCGAGCACGATATTACATTTGACCTTTTCGAGCAATTAACGAAGGTGTGTCCAGATTGGGAAACGGAGCGTCAACTTGCGCGGTGGCGCAGCTTCGAAACGTCCGCGTGGCGGCGAGTGGACAGCGTCATCACAATGTCGGAAAAAGACCGGCACATGATAAGCGGAGCGCCGGCTGTTGCGCTGCCGAATGGCGTAGACCTCGATCGTTTTCAGCCAAGCGGCACGAAGCCGGAGCCGAGAATTCTGTTCGTTGGTTCGTTTGCTCATCTTCCGAATCTCTTGGCCTTGGATTTTTTTCTGAGGAAAGCATGGCCGCTGCTGAGCGGAGTCAACCTGCATATCATCGCCGGCGCCAAGCCTGAGTTCTATATGCGCCGCTATCAGTCGAAAATATCTATCAATCTGGAGCAACCCGGAATTGAGATGGATGGGTTTGTGGAGGATGTGCGGCCCGCATATGCGCGAGCCGCGGTAGTGATTGCTCCACTTGTGATTTCGGCGGGGACAAACATCAAGATTCTGGAAGCAATGGCGATGGGCAAAGCAGTGGTAACTACTCCGGCAGGTATAAATGGATTGGAGTTGTCGCCTGGCGTGGATGTTCTATTGGCTGAGAGTCCTCGAGAAATGGCTATTGCGATCGAGCGGATGATCAATCATCCGGATGAGCGCCGCCATATTGAACTGGCGGCCCGGCGTACGGTGGAGGAGCGCTTCGGATGGAATAAGATTGCCAGCCGGCAGGCTGAGCTATATTGGAACATCGCGAAGGAGTTTGGCGCCGCTAGCCCATGAACAGAGAACGGCGTGAGCCTGGGCTCAAGGGTAGCCCGTAACCGATCAGGCAAAACTGGTCAAGCGCGAACAGGACCACCGACTCGATTCCTTCTCCCATCGCCATGCGCTGCTCTTTTTCCCATGGTGTCGTGTACTCGCTGATTCCCACCAGATGGCTGCTCTGCGCGGGCGCAAACCCAAGCTGCATGGGAAGCAGAATGGAATCGTATGCCTTGTTGAGGTCGCGGTCGCCGGTATACGTGAAGTTTTCGGTCTTTAGGCACGAAATTGCTGTCGGCGTCCAAAACGCCGTCGGCAGATTAATCAATTTGTTGAGCGGCGTGTCATTAACATCCGGCGGATACAGCACCTCAAACTTCGCGTCTGCGTACGTCTGACGCACGAAGTCCATGATGGCGCTGGTAAACTGACCGACGAGTTGCGGCAGGAACATACATTCTTCCGGATATTGGCTCGGATCGGCGTTCTGGCCGGTGATGACTTGCATGGAATGCCCGTATAT
This sequence comes from Bryobacteraceae bacterium, assembly GCA_035550475.1. Lineage (GTDB taxonomy): Bacteria > Acidobacteriota > Terriglobia > Bryobacterales > Bryobacteraceae > DASZPB01. Next base: position 154,823 of record DASZPB010000047.1, read on the forward strand.
CGTCTGGAACGTGCTGGTCGTGTAGCTGTCGTAGAACGGCATGCCCGAAGCCGCCGCGAAATACCACCACTGTACTTCGCCGAATTGCAGGTACGGCGGCACCCCGGCTTCCGTCATGATGCCGGCCATATCAAGGTACACCTGCCGCCAGAATGCCGTGCTTTCCGGACCGAAATTAGTCTGAAGCGATGGCGTGTTCAACCACACTGCATCGCCGTTTGGATATCGCTGTGCGATTCCTGCTGCCAAGCTATCGTCGCCGTGCTGCAATTCCATACTGAACGCCGCTGCGACCGAGATCCCATAGCCCTGAAGAGCACGGAAAAAGCTGCGATTCCAGTCTCGGGCGGCACGGTTGACCCCCGGCGTGGCTGCGAGGTCAGTAACCCACTTTCCATCGACGCCGCCCGAGAGCGCCGCGCCGCTTGTCGCTGCCGTGAACTGGGTGCTGTTCGTGTTGACTGAGAGAGTGATGTTGTTTCCCTCAACACCCATCGTGCGCGCGGTGACTGTAAGGGTAGCGCCGCGGGCTTGTGCCCAAACTCCCGTTGAGCCGGCATTGATCAGGAGCGCGAAGCACGTTGCAATGCTCTCCGCCGTATCACCGATCAGATTCACATGCTGAATCGAAGTAGGCCCGAGAAGAAGTTCCGTCGTCTGGCTCCACTCAGGTTCCCCGGTGAACTGAATCGTGGCGGAAGCATATTGCTGGTCTGGTCTTGCCAGTTCATAGAACCAGAGCGCACCTGCGTAGTGGTTGGCTCTGCCTCGAAAGCCGAGCGAATTGAGCAGCCAGGCAGTCCTCTCGGGAGCAAGAGCCAGCGAGTGATTCGTGTCCCAGTCAGTCGCGAGTGTCGCCACCGGGCTGGCATCAAAGGCCGGCAGATCCAAAGTTGGAACCGCAATTTCCAGGAAATCGAAATAGACAAACGAGCCCGGTGCCCCTGTGTGGGTGAGTGTCACCGTATGCCGGCTGGTGGCCTCAAATTCTCCAACCAATATCCGCACCAGCATGTCCTCGCCCGGCAAAGTCAGATTTGCTACGTAGGCCGCTCCATCGTCCACTTGTATGGTGAGCTGTCCGCAGGAATCCGCGCGTCGCGTTCCTAAGTACAGAGAATGAGCCGTCGTAGTCGAATACGTGCATTGCACACTATCGCCTGGTGTTGTAGTCCAGCGAATCGAGCCTCCCGAGTAATTGCCGCGGCCCTCGGTCCATGTTCCGGAATAGGAATAATCTGCCGCGTTGTCTTCGATTCTTCGGCTTCCGGCTCCTGGAACACTATATTGGCGTCCAGTGCCAGTGACCTGCCAGTTCGTGATGACAGCCGAGAATTCGCTGCGCACAAAGTTACTCACTTGCAAATCCGCGGCCCACGTCCAGCGGAGCTTGCGAACGTTCGATGTCGGGACGTGCACTCCATTAAGGTCGGTGAGATTCCCGAAATCCAGACTCACGTGCCACTGCTGCGGTGATACGCCTCCACTAAATAAGCCGGATGAGATATTCCAGGATTCCGTTGCCGATCCATGCACGGTCCCATACACCCCAACGCGATTCCCATTCGCTCCAGGCGCCCCGTTGTACGTGAGCACGATGCTGGCTTCATTGGCTGTTGCCGAAACTTTGCCACTCGCAGAATTCGTGTTGATGACTCCGGCCAGAGCGGCAATGGCAGTCGCGAGACTGTCGCCTGCTGTGAGTTGGTAATTGTAGTGCTGGTCGAGCCATGCGAGCTCAATGTAGTCCCCGGCTGTCGGCGTGCCTTGTAATTCAAATGCAATGGACGCGGGTGTATAGGTGTCACCGACAGGTGTCGCGTAATTCAGGATAGGGACCTGATAGATTGTGTCAGATCCATCGGTCTCGATCCAGATTCTCAAGTAGGGCCAATCCACTGTTGGGAAGAGCACCGAGTCGATAGGAATGCAATTCGTTCGGACCTCGTCATAGGCGAGCTGTAGTCCACTCAAGTCGCCGTCGGGCAGGCTCCGCAATGCCGGGTGCTCGAATACATTATCGCGATTCCACTCCACTACCGCCCAATCGAACTGCTGTCGCCAGCACCCCGATACCGTGAATCCACTATCGCTCGTTTCACTCAGCGCGGCCACCGATGACGGCATGAGAAAGTAACATTGCAGATCCCGGTTTGGCGTCAACTTGTACAGTTGCTCTGCCATCAGAGTCGGATCAACACTGTAAGGTCCGCGCCCGGATTTGTCTGTCCGACGGAAGTGACTGCGAGCGTCACCTGAGCGCTCGCAGTCAAAGGAGGCAGAGTCATGCCGTTCACAGTATTCGACACCAGAGCGCCCGCCCCGAAGGTCAACTGACAATAAACACTGCCATTCACATTGAGTTGTAGTTGAACCGGCGCATCGGCGGCCTTAACCAGGACTGCGAACACGTCGCGAACTGAATGCGACGCTTCGACCACCAGAACTGGCGCGGCCGACTGCTCGACGGCAAGGTACCCGTCTATCTGAATGGAATACTGACCACCTGACAACGTCCGCAATCCGTAGTTCACTGTATTGGTAACCGAAATCGCAACACTGTCACTATTGCCTTTGTCGTTCGTTACAAAAAGCTCCGCGCTGGCAATCCGGACGTCCGGCATTGTCACTGGCAGGCTCCAGTTTCCGCTGTACGGGCTTCCGAAGAATTCCTTGGGGAAAGGGGACACAACGGTCTTGTTCTGCAATTGATAAACCGTTGCGTGGGCGGCGTGCGTCATGGCTGCCGTTCCGTGCATGCCGCGTGTCACCTGATATTGCAAGCCATTGTTCAACGATTGATTCACCAGTATCACTTCCGCCTCAATCTGCACGAAGCTGCCGGGCACGGCGGTGCCTGTTGAGGACAGGTTCAGCGTCTCGTCGCTTGCTCCCAACGCGCCAGCAAGCATCAGACTTGGCGTACCCTGCAGCTCGTCCCAGTAATGCAACGTCAACGTAGCCGAAGAAATCGACTTAGTGTTAGTAAGGTCGCTGAACGAAATCGCACTCAGCACAACGGTTCCTGCCGGACCCGTGCTGAGGCCAAAGGTAGGCGCCGCCGGAACGTTCGAGTCGGCCGTGCCGCTCCCACCGATTGCCCATCGCGTCACTGTCGAGAGCTCCGGAGAGCACTCAACGTCGTTCACATTCGCTGCGCGTCCTGTCAATTGCACTACCTCCCCCGAATGATTCAGTATTTGGAACTGCACGGGACTGCTTTTCGTCTGCGCCCCGAACCTCCATCCGGATTCGGCCACGACGAACCAACTCGTCGCATCTGGTTGCACGTCCCATGCCGGGGCCACGGTCAAAACAGTCGTGGAATTGGCTGTGATCGCGCGTTCCTGTCCGGCCCCCATACCTCTCGTGATCCGCACCGTCATCCCGCGATATTGGTTATCGGTCATCTGCAGCGTATTGTTCCCGATAGTTGTCACAGACTGCGTCGTCGCTGCAATCTCCGGTTGCAGTTCCATCCTCCAGTAAAAATTTGCATGGTCGAAATTGATGTCCGCGGGCGCGACTAATTGATCGGTGAATCCCGTGTCTGTAAATTGGCTTGCAATCGGTTGGTTTGATGCAATACGGAATAGCTGCGCTGGCGTTGCTCCCCGATAGACGTTGAACGCGCTCGTCCCCGATGCAAAACTCAGGTCCGAAAGAGTAACGCTGCTGTTGTTGTCCACAATGGAAGCCCGCACGAGGAACGAGATTGCACTCTCCTGTCCGGCTGAGTCCACTGCGGAGATCCCGTAGTAGAGAACTTGTTCGCCGGCCAATGTGCCCTCGGACCCAATCGTCGGCGCGACGCTGAGCAACGGAATGCCCGAGTTGCCTGCCGCTGAGCTCGAGGGTACCGTGAAGCTGACAATCACGCTGGTTTCCACCGTGCCGTCGCTGCTGGTTGCGGTCTCCTCCGTCACACCGAATTGAATTTGTTCATTGCTGTCCAGCACGGTCCCGATTAGCGGCCGCGGTACTCCAAAGCCGGCGCCGCCCGGCCGTAGTGTTCCTGACGGCGACGTGGACTGTCCATTGCTATCGGCGTACCAGGCGTCATCATGGATTTGCGCCGTGACCGTCACGGTCCTGTAGTTAGTCGCCGGTGAGAGCTTCAACACACGAAAGGCCTGCCGGTTGAAGCCCTCCTTTAGGTAAGTGACAGTGATGAGGTCCCCCGGTCGGATTCCGAACGCTCGAATGCTCGTATCGAATTGAATATAAGTATTCCCGCGGATCGATTTATCCAGGCCGAATTTTAGAATACGGCCTGCTTGATCGAAGTTCGGCAGTCCCAGCGCCGGAAGCGTGACGGAGATCTCCTGGCCGGTGAGCGCAATATCATCCGGATCCACCATCGAATAACTATCCTGTTGGTACCCGTTCAGAGCATCCTGGAATTCCACCGAATAGCGGTTCGGAGTATCGGCGCCGCTGCGTGTGGATACCGTCAGACTGGCTTCGCCACTAGCTCTGCGCAAAATCCCGGAAAATCCGTTGCTGCCATCTCCGAATTCATAACTCGGCCAGCCGCCGTTCCACTGCTCAGTACTGTTCGAACCCTCAGGTTTCGTCGGTTGTCCGAGCGCTGCGGTGTTCTCCACCTGAAGCTGCAAAAGGCCCGTCGGACCATAGGTCAGATAGAGCCGGGCAGTATTGCGCACGCCGCGTATCACGTCTCCCGCGCTCCTCCGGTTTTGTAAAACCAGGTTGCACTGAAACCGCGCGAGTATGATGGCATTGCCATTCAAGTCAGTGGCGTTGATCGTTTCATCGCAATATGCTGCTGCCGCCGCAAAGCTCGCAATGTCGATTTCCGAGATGCCCCAGCCGCTCCGGCGGAATAAATCCAGCAGAACCCACGCCGGATTATTTGTGAACTGTTCCCCCGTATATGTGCCATCCGCTGCGTAGACAGGAAGCTTCAGTCCCTGAACCAACACCTTCACACTCGGCAGGGAGTTCCCACTACTGAGACGAGTCGGTGCCACGACGGAGAGATAGCACATACTGCCGTAAGGATCGCCTGCCGGCTGCCCGCTCGCGTCCACAAAATTGAGGTCGAACCCGCCGTCGCGCGTGCCGAGCGTCGGAACGTTGTACCAACCGGTACCCGTCATGTTTGTACCCGGCTGTCCAAGCGGTATCTCGACGCCATTGACCAGCACCGTCAGGACGCCTTGAATCTCGCCCATCCCCAGCAGCACTTCCATTCGCGTGAGATTGCCATCGTTCCTCGCGAAGACAACTGGCGGTGTGCACCAGGCCGTCCCGTAGATCATCGGCACGAAGTCGTTGTATCTCGCTTCATTAATCGAGAGCGCCGAGGTTTGCCAATCCTTTCCGTAACTGCGAACGGCGATTGCGGCAGGAACAAATTCGATCCCGCCAAACCGTGTGAACATTCCGCGCGCTTGGCAATCTTCCCTCGTGTAGCCGCAGGAAGTGAAAGGTGCGCCACTGTTCAGGCTGCCCGTGCCGCCACTCTGCCCCGCTGAATAGCCGCACCGGTAGTAGCGCGAGTATTTGCCGTTCAAGCCTCCGTCGATCGCTTCGGCTTGTTGTTGTGGCGTCGCTGGGAACTCCCACGGACACCGCCGTTCGATCCGAACCGGCGGCAGCATGAGCCGCTGCAGGTTCATCCGGTTCATCGCCGTTAATCGAAACGTCGATTCCGTGATCTGGTCCGGTGAGTTGCACGTGCCCTGAAACACGACAGCAGGGTCGGTGAGCGATGAATTGTTCCGCAGGTCATAAAACAGGAATTGCACGGTAAGCCTCGACCCCTTCCATCCTGTTTCCCGCTCGATCTGCGAGAAGCGCGAGTCGGCATTCCCGAGAAGAATCGAGATCCGCGGACTGCCGTCCACACCCTGGTCCGAAGCCGTCTGAATTTCAAACTGGCTGTGCTGCAGAACTCGTGCCTCATATGTCACGCCAGCCACCGTCACCCGATGTGTACTCCAGTTCTCTGCTTGTCCATTCGGCAGTACGCACTGGAATAGCAACAGCGGCGTATCGGTTACTGTTTGTTCCTTTAAATCAAAGATGGTTGGCATGAATGATATTTACTGCGCAGGAATGTCGGTTCACGTCCGTCGTGGTAAAGGAAAATAAGTCGTCTCGAAGCCTCGCGTCTGCGTAGACGCCGGTGGTGGCTTGTGTCGGTTTGTACGCGGATGGAAACGTCTGCGGTTCGACCTGCAGACCGTACACATCGATCGTCGCATTGCCCGGCAGCTCGAGACCGAAGCTGATCGAATCAGCGGGGGCGCTCGCGCCGCTCACTACAAGGCGGCTCCAGCCCGGGCCCACCGCTCGATCGAACCGATCCGTGCCGCGTAACATCGTAACCGTTACCGGTTGGTTACACCGGGCGTATGCGCTAAAGCAATAGACGTAGCCGGCAGGCGCGTTCAGTGTTTGCTGAATACTTTGCGCCGCGCTACTGGAATTCGTCAATGTCCAAGCCGCGGTGCCGCCTGCCAGATCGGAGATGTCGCTCGACAAACTGAGAAAAGGTGCGCATTCCCAGACCGCCTGATCCAGTTGCCCGCTCCATGCGAGCAGGTTGTCGGTAGGGTCGAGAAATAGAAAGGTGTTTAGAGTTCCCTCCGCCGCGCTGAAGAACTGTTGAAGCATACTCAGTTCCTCATCACTCAGCGCGGAATACTGCAACTGCCACTGCGTGGTTTCAGCCCCAGGGTCCGCCAGCTTGATCGCCCTTCCGTCCAGAGTCGTGTTTGTGATCGTTCGTGTCACGCGGCGTTTACGCACGGGGAAGTGCGTGATGGCGCCGGAACTAAGTTGGGGATAAGTCAGCATCGCATTACTGGCGGTTCTCTCTTATAACTACACTTGTGGAGAGGCTCAGCTCGGCAACTGCTTGTGCCTCCAGGCTGTCGGCATCCAGGCTGCAATTCGGATACTGCTGTCCATCCCACGGATCGGTAAAAACGAAGCTGCCGAACGATCCTTGATTATCTGAGAAGAAACTGTTGATCGCTGCCATCTCGGTCTCATCCAGTTCGCTCAACCGGATTTCCCACCGATGCAACGGGCTGGATGAATCCCGGTACCGTTGCTCGACGCCGTCCAGGAATCGCAGCGTCTGGTTCTGATATCGCAGTGATTTTCCCGCCGGATACTGCGCCACAGCGTTAGTCTTCAGTTTGGGAAAGGTCGCCATCGTTTACAACTCGTTCACCACGTCGTTAATCGAGCTCAGGTTAAGCATCGCGTCCCGTACGGCGCGCGCGATATCCTGGCTGCGGTCCATAAAGGACTGCGCATCCATCGCCTGTACGGTCACGTTGATTTGGGAAGCGGGCGCCGTAGCGGCTGCGCTTCCGGCTGTCGTCGAACTGCTCGGCGGTGCCGGGGCAGCGGCAGGTGTGCCGTATGCGCGCGCCATGCCGAACTGGTCGTAGTCCGCCTCTGCGATGCCGCTTCCGGTATCCGCTCCTTGGAAAGCAATCGATGCCGGCATTTGGTACTTCTCCAGTGCGGGCGGCTCCGTGGAACCGCCGCCGAATAGCCCGAGCAAGCCACTGATCAACGGCACGACGCCGAAGCTGCTCCGAAGCACTGTGGCCGCGATCGATTCCAGTGTCCCCCCGACTCCACTGCCGCCCGCCGAGGGCGTGCTCGCGGCCTGGCTCGATCCGCCAACCATCTGCTGCACCGCGCTCAACACGGCGCCCGTCGTTCCGGCTGCCTGGCCCATCATCGATGCGACGCCTTCACTCGCATCGCCGCCGCGCACCATCGCTGCGTCAGTCAACGTCTGCATTCGGGAGGTCGCTCCCGCAACAGCCGAGGTTAACTGGTCAATCACCTGGGATGCAGATTGCTGTGGCGCGTTCCCGCTGCCGGTCGCGTCACGGAATTGGCTCTCAAGAATGTCTCGTGTGTTGTTGGCCATTGTTGCTCTCTGCGGCGAACTCCGTTTCGAGAATGACAAACGCGTCCGCTTGGCGGCCGCTTAGCTCTTCCGCGTTGAATCCTCCCAGCCGGCGTCGCACGAAGAATTCTTCGACGAACGCCAGGCTGTCGGCAGTGATGAATGACTTTGGGCAAGTCCGTAGCATCACGTGCTTCCGTCCCCACACCACGGAAGCCATCGGCTCCTCCGGTAGCATCAGCCAGCCGCACCTTCGCTTCTTTTCCAAACCGGACTTGCGGCAATCGTCGCACTTCCAGCCGGCTTGGTTGGAGAATTGAAAATGAAAGGCGACGATCAGTTTTTTCGTTCGGCTTCGCTCAGCCCGGTCTCTGCCTGAACAGCCGCCAGGGCTTCCCGGAACAGCGTTTCCGGGCCGGCATCGACCAGGGTCTCCACCGTCGCGGCCGCACCGTCCAGCTTGAGTCCTGCGACGTTTCGCAGTCCCCACGTCACATACAGCCGGTCGATTTCGGACCGCAGAAGAGCCGCGTCCATTTGGTCGCCCGCTTCCCGGCCCGCTTCCAGGAACTCCACTCGCCGCGCCAGTTCGCGAATCCTTCGCATCAGCTCTACGCGTCGGCCGAATGACATCTTCGCCACCGTGAAACTCACGCCCGGCGCGCTCTTCGATTCCACAATAGACACACTTTCGTAAGTCATACTATGCGAATGTCACGGAGATTTCGTCGTCGCCTGTTCCTTGCGCTCTGGAATCGCGGAACTTCCATTGCAGCCGGTTCTGGCCGTCATCGTACTCCGGCACTTGTGGAACTACACTCTTCAGATTCACCGCCATCAGTTGTCCGTCGATCTCCCCTAGCTGAAACATCACCGAGACCGGCGATTGTTGGCGTGCCGCCTGGTACAGCCCTTTGGTCGCATCATCATCCTGCCCAAACATTTCGAACGCCACCGTCACGGATCGTTGTCCCGGCGAGATCGCCCTTGGAAGCGTGGAACCGAATTCCCTCGTTCGCGTGTCCAGGTTGTTCTTCAGCGTGAAATTCGCGTTGGTAATCGTGAAGAACTGCGATGGCGATGGTGTCCCCAGCCACGCTTGTCCCATGTGCCCGGGCACGATCGAGTAATCGAATGCATCGAGCGCAGGCTCGTCGGGAAACGCCTGCAGCGCTCCCACGCCCGCCGAAAAACTGCTGCTGTCCAGCACGTCTTGCGCGAGCCCGCTGAAGTGAAATTCATGGTAGTCCCCATTGACCAGGATTTCCATCTGGTCCACGGCCGCACCACCCAGAATGCGCTGGACCGCCGTCGATGGGCTCCAGTAGTCGAATACGCTCACACTGGGCAACTCCGTAGCGGGTGTGTAGGTGACCGTGGCGCCAATCGTCGCGCCCGCGGCCGGCGTTGTCGTGAACGGCACATTGAGCTGCACGGAAGTCGAATCCTGAACCGACGCCACGAACCGCACTTCTCCGCCGTAACTCAAGCCCCGCCCCGCGCTCAGCCCGTGGGCTGCGGAAAACGTCACCGCCCCCGCTGACGTCGCCGATGCCACCGTGCCCCCCGCGAAGCTTTGCGCTGCCGCGCCCAGTGCGGCTTGAAAAAGCGGGCCATAGCTGGGGTAGGCCACCGACTTGTTCCAGCTCGTCAGGTACGTTTGCAGTTGGAAATCTGTGCGCAGTCGCCCGCCGATCGGCAGTCCTGGGAACGTGCGGCTACCCGTTTTGTCCTTCCGCGTCGATGTTGCGAGTTGTTGCCGGGCTGTTAGTTTCAGCGCTGGGATGCGGTTGGCCGAGGTAATCGACGCCACGTTTCCGTACGCGCTTTCCAATGCCGTATAGAAGCGGTTCGCATTTGACGAAATGTAAGACGCCATGTCAGTTCTTGCTCACTCCAATCTCGAACATTATTTTTGCTGTCTGGATGAGGTTTCTTCCGCCGCTCTTGACCGGCCCGAACGTCACCTCGTATCCGCCGGCATAGTACATACCGTCGCCCCAGTCGCCGCGCTCCGAATCCAGCATCTGTGTGGCTGAGTCGATATAAAGCTCGAGCGCCGCTTCAAGCCCGTCAAGCCGGTCCTGCGAATGGCGGATCTCAATCGCCATCTGCACATTGCCGGAAAAGCTGCGAAATTTTTCCATCAGATTGTTCACAATCTTTTCGCAGTAAACGTTGATCGTGGGGAACTTCGCCGGACCGCTGCGTCCCACCACGTCGGCGGACGCGTTTCGCGGATTCACTTGCGCTCTCATGATCGGACCCGCAAGCCCGCTGTCGGGTTGCGTGAGCGCGCCGAGCGTGGAGTTCACGCCCGTGGAACCCGTGATTCGTTCAATGACCTTGGCCGTAGCCGCGCTTCCGATCTTCGTCATCAGCCCCTCTGGATGGCTCGTGGGATCGCTCGCATGTATGTTGCGGTTTGCCCGGCGCCCGGTCCGCGCCCGACCGTCACGAGCGCGCCAGGCTGTATCCAACTCTGCATGACATCGATCGCCGTCGCGTTTTGAAGAACCATTGCCTCGGGCGTCGTCCCAACGTACACGTTCCACCCCACCGCATTCGCCGGAGCCACGCCCGGCTGCACGAGCAGAGTGTTTTCCGAAGTCATGAAGATCGCCGGTGTCGCGCTCGCTCCCTCGTCGCCTTCACGGTTCACCCACGACGAGGTCACGTAGTAGGTGCCGTCCGCCAGGCTTCCCGCCGCCGCCGTTACCAGGGGCGTTGCAGCCTGCGGAACCGCGTCGGCCGCGATACCGACACCGGCTAGGATCAGCTTTTCCCAAGCCCATCGACCGAGCTCGTGGAACTGGTCTCGCTTTGCTCCGTACCGGTCGTTTAACTGGTTGTTGTACGCGTCGCGATAGACCAGTTCCAGTGTCCGGTAGACGTGCCATAGCCTCAATGGAGAAGTGATAACCACTTGATTGATCGAGGGCGGCTGAGCGCACCAGAACGGTTGATCGAAACCGGCTAGCCTGCCCAGCATGGCTTCCAGTTCCAGACCGAGTTCAGCCTGCGCCAGCGCCAGTTTCCGCGTTACATCGATTCCCTCATTGCTGGCCACGTCCAGCAATTGGGAATCCTGCGCCGTCAAGTCGTCCATGCTGGAAACCGTGCCGTCTGTGAACAGTGCCATGTGATCCGCCTAGTTTTTCGTGCCGCGAGAGTTGTTCTTGAGCCTGTCCAACTCGGCCGTGGAAAGCACCGCCAGTTGCACCTTGCTTGATGCCTCGATCTGGTCCGCGACTCGTTTCGCCTCTTCCCGCTCGGCGCGGAACTGCTTCGCCTCTTCCGGGTCGGCCAGCCGGGCGCAGCCGTCCACCACCAGCTTCGCCGCAACCGCCCGAGGAGCTTCCGTGAGCACACCCGCTTTGCCTCCATCCGGAGTGGCGAGGCTGACCACGACGGGGTCCGCGTCCCGCAGCTTGGATTCCGTCTCCCGGATTTTCTGATAGTAGAGTTTCAGGTCCATATCCCTTTTCCTCAAATAAAGATGGGCGAGCCGGCCGCTGGCCGCTCGCCCTCTGAAGCCGCGTGTTTGCAGCCGTCCGTCCGCGACTGCCTGCCGCGGCTAGGTGTTCACCTGCACGCCGGCGGCATTGCGCAGAACGCCGCAGCCGTACAGAACATCCACCGTGAATTGCTGGGCTAGCGTGTTCGGCTGATAGCTCATCACCACCCGGACGCCAAAATTGCCCAGTTCCGCGTACTCCGCAATCGCTCCCGTTCCAGGCAGAGGCTGCGGCAGCCGGCGAATCACGAGGCCGATCGCGCTCTTCGTGAATGCCAGGTTGTGAGTGTTCACCGGGCTGCTGCCGGTCTTTTGCACGAACTGCGACCGGAACACGAAGAAATCTTTAATCTTCCCGACCGTGCCGTAGACCAGCGCCCGCAAGCCGGCGTCGCCCGCCGCCTGAAACTCGCTGAACCGCGGAATCTGGCGCCACTGTGAATACGTGTTAGCATCCACCACCATGTACTTCTGGTCAGACGCCGGAATCTTAGAGAGGAACAGCGCCGTTTCTGCCGCATCGATCGTCGCTTCCGTAATCGGCGTGCCGGCCGTTCCCACCGGAGTGTTCGCGGTAAATCCCGCGTACAGATTCAGCAGGTCGCTTTCGATTCTCTGCGCGATCGCAGCCACCGCCGGCTCCATGTAGATCTTCAGCAGATCCGGCACGGCCAATACTTTCGTGACGTCCGGAATCTGGAAGGTCGCTTCCGCGTGCGTGTTCAGAACAATCTGCGCGTTCCCCAGGCTCGGATTCTGCGGTTGCACCGTCCCGCCCTCGGCGATGTTGTTCGCTACCATGGTCGGGGGAATCGGAACGTTGACTGTATCGCCGGCATGCGCCAGCACCGGTTCGTAATCGCGATTGACCAGGTTGCCCATCACGAGGTTTCCGACCAGCACCGGCAAGGCATCCGCCGCTACCAGCTTCACAATCGCGTTTGCGACGTTAGTTGAGGTAATGCTTCCCATTCATTCTCCTTCGTTGTTCGTTGGTATCCAATTGCCGGCCCATCCGGCCGGGTCTTCCTACAGGCCGCGAAGGGTCTGCGATGCCACGCGCACGATTTCTTCCCGTACCCGCTGCATCTCTTCTGCGCTCATCCCTGGCCGGATTTGGTCCAGGCTCACCGCGTCCCGGCCGGCCGCCGGTGCTTTCTGTGTAACTGTCATCCCGGTTCCTCCCGCGATTCGCGCTGGCAGAAACTCAGGGTTTTCGCTGACGAACGTCTTCAGATAATCCTTCACCGGAAGTTCGCCGCTTTCGCTTCGCGCCACCAGGCGTCCGTCTTCGGTCCGGACGATGTCGTCCCGCACTGCTTTGAACGCCAGGTCGATCTTCGCTACTCCCAACCGCTGCAGCTCGGCTCTTACGGCAGAGCCGCGCTCGGCTTCATCCGCCTGCTGCCGGCTGCGCTTGTTTTCGGTCACCAGCTCATTGACCCTGCGTTCCAGTTGTTCTCTCCGCTTTCGCTCTTCCTGGAGTTCTACCTTGTATGCCGGCTCCGTCTTGGTTTGTTCGTGACTGATAAAGTCCTGGATCGCCTGCCGTACGATCGTTTGGACGTCGATCTCTTCCATATGCCTCCTAGCTCCCGTAGTTTTGGCGGTCAATTTCGTCCGCGATCTGGTTCTTGATCTCCTGCCGCGCGTCGCACAGACACTTGAACGCCAGTTTCTTGAAAACCTGCTTCTTCAGCGTTTCCGATCCAATTCCTAACTCGAGGAGTTTCTTCGCGTCGTCAAGCTCGCTGCTGAAATCGCCGATGTCGAATTCATCCAGGCCCGAAACGTCGATCGTTACTTCGTCCTCGCGCGCCGCCGCGATGGCCCACAGCACCTGTTTCATCGTGTCCTTCACGGTGTCGCCGTAAGCCCGCAGCACTTCATGCGTCACGCTGAAATCCCGCTGCTTGCTGAGCGCGGATTGCCGCACATCGCCGGTTGCCGAACCGCCGGCCTGGCTCATCAGGTAGCATACGCGGTAGATTTCGTCCTTCAACTGAACCAGATTGTCTGCCGCAATCTGATACACCTTACCCTCGGGCTCTGTCCATCCGAACTTGTCTTCCGGTCCAAGCTGAATGTAATAGGACTCGCCGACAATCTGGTTCCACTCCCGCTCGGAATAAACCACCGGCATGGCGAATAGCCCCATCGTCAACGCCCAGGAGAGCGCATTCGACTTGTTGAAGTGCTCCAGTTGCAGCAGCGCGGCCTTGTTCATCAGCCACATTCCCTCCGAAACGCGCAACTGAAACATTGGGACCCGGCGTAGCGAAGCCAGGCCATGCCGGCCTTCGTCAATGAGTTCAATCGGGCTCTCGCCGGCCTTGCGGAAAACCTGGAAGCTTTCACGGTCATAGTAGATCCACCGCGTTTCCCGTTCCCACTTCGCATCCGTTACCTTGGTCTGCTGCAGGCACGATGTCCGGATCACCGCCCACTCCAGGCCGCCCATCTGGTCGTAGCTCCAGTTGATGACTTCGTCCGGACCGTAATCCACCAGGTAAGCTCGCGAGCGTCCCGAAGCGTCTTCTTCCGCTCGCGTGCGCGCCGTCCCGTTCGCCCGCGGAAAATCGACGACGATGTAGCTGCTCCCGCTCACCAGCGCCTGTACAAATCGCTGCCGGAAAAACTCCGTCAGATTCGTCCCCTTCAGATCGCAATCGTCGGACAGGACGTTGTAGAATCCCTTCGCTCCTCCGTCATTGCCGTCAAACAGCAGCACCGGTTCGCGCCGCAGCAGCGTAGCTGCGTACCAGTCGATGATCGACCCGATGTAGTTTTCGTAAAACACCCGTCCAAGACGTTCCTGGTATACTTCGCCCGGCTCCTTGTGCCGTCGCACCAGGTAGTCGGCGGCATTTTCGCGCAGTCGCTCGCCGCCCGCGTACAGGTCTTTGTACTGCCTCCACATTGCCTTTCGCGCGACGTATTCCGGATGCTCCCGGTTGATGTTTTGCATGGTTAGATCAATCGCTCCTGGCGCTCTCCAATCTTCGGAAGCGGCCTGCAATCCTGCCATAACAGGTAGCCCAGCGCATCGGAAAGGTGCGTTCGTCGGCGGTCCCTGTCTTTGTCGATCTGGTTGCTGTCTGCCTTGTAAGAAACCTGCTCGAAGTCTTTAATCAGTTCCTGGCATTTTCTGTCCACCAGCAGCCCGATCTCGCCCGATGCCGATCGCAGTTTTGTGTTGGTCAATTGCACTCGTTCTCGCACGCTCGGGTTCGAGCGCGGTACCCGGTACCGCACCTCCGTTGTCGAGTGCGTCTGGAAGTGTTCGCGAACCATGCGGTAATCCGAAGCCCCCGTCGTTTGTTCGTGGAACCCCGAAGCATCGCCGAACACTTCCACTCCCGCCTCGTGCCGTGGATACCGCTTGAGGAATTCCTCGCATGCGTCCCTTGTCGTTGCGCGCCGGATCACGACCTCATCCAGCACATTCACCGTGCCGTTCACAATTTGAACAATCAGCGAGCTCATCGGGTCCACGTTGAAATCCATTGCCCACAGCAGCGGGCGGCTGGGATCCACCCGCAGGTCCGCAATATGCTCGGCCCTCGTGAACGCGCCATAGACCCGCGCGCCGCTCAGGTTGAGATAGCTCCCCAGCACTTCTTGCTGATAAAACGTGTCGTCGTAGCTTCCCTTCAGCCGGTCGTAATAGTCCGGGATCTGCTCCAACAGGTGCCGGTTTTCAAATGGCGCGGCGATTACCGCGTCATAACCTTCCACCCGGTTGCAAAGGAACTTCTCGTAGACCCAGTCGTACCCCTTCGGTGTCCACACGGCGAAGCCGCAGAGCCGCCGCGCTTTCGGATCGCGTAATCGTCCCTCCAGCCGCAGCCACGCGCCTTCCTGCGTGTAAGTCAACTCGTCCAGTCCGAACCATGCAAGATTCGACCCGCGAAGCCTCTCGAAATCATCCACCGCGCGAAATACGATCTTCGACCGTGTATCCTTCATGTAGAGCGTGTTCTCGGCTTTGTTGTGTTCGTAAGGCACAAGGTTCTTGTCCAGCACCTCGAACAGCGCCGCTTGTGTGGCGTCTCGTAACATTGGGTAAGTCGGGGCGCCGATCAGTCCCATGCGCCCTGGGTTCACATAACTCAGCTTGATCGCTTCCTGGCAGAGCGCCTGGCTCTTACCGCTTCCGATAGGGCCTGAGAACCCCTTGAATCGTGCTGTGGAATTGTGAAATGCCTTCTGGGAAGGCAATGGGTCGTATGTTATCTCTCTGCGTCTGACGTTACGGTCGGTTCGACCCATCTAACTTCGATCTCCCTTGGCACTTCCTGATCCATCTCCTTCTGCAATTGCAGCAGCCGGACGTAATCGCCCACTGTTGGTTTGAAATCCTTTCCCTTGAGCCGTTGTTCGAAACCTTCGGTCACCTTTTCGAGCAGGTCCGCCATCCTCACCCGCCGCTCAGTCTGCTCTTTAGTGTCCCCGTCCCGGATTTCTTTGGGAGCCTTCTTATTGTTCTTTCTGGTGGCCATTTGTGCTCCTCAAAAAACAAACGGCCCCGCGCATCACGCGGAGCCGCGACCTGCTTCCTGATTCGAAACTACCATCGGCCTTCCCGGCCGGGATCACCTGCAATTCTTTAAGTGATTGAAAAGAGACTTACGAAACTTTTCATCCAACCTGTGAACAGCCGATCACTGGTTGCTGAAAAGATACTTCCCACCGGCTTCTTTCACCACGTGCATCGATGCCGTCCCCACCAGTCCCGCCAGCCTCGGCACCTTCGGCCCTTCCGCCAGCAGATAATATCGCTGGCTTTGCTGCCACAGCCGCTGGAACTCTGCATCTCCGATAAACACATGCTTCGGCGCGTCCGGTGCATATGACCCATACACCAGGTTGTTGACGCGTCCGTTCAATAGCAGCGCCGTGCGGTTCGTGTAGAAGAAAACTGAAGAGAACGTGTAGTACTGATCGTCCACCACCAGCGTCCCAGGCGGCTCTTTCAGAAGTGCCTCAGCCAGCGGCCGCGACGACATGTACGGGTCGAACACTACCATCGCCAGTCTTGCGGCATGAAAGAACAGCACCATCATCACGGCCATCGCAAACAGCGGAACCGGCCAACGTCCATTCCGATGTCGCCACGCCGCGACCGCGCCCACGGCGAACGCCACGCCCGCCAGCGCCAGCGGCAGTCTCAAGTACGCAAACGAAGCCAGCGTCAAGTCCAGCATGTGCCCTAGCGAAAGCGTGTAAACGCTCGGGTGCTGCTTGAGCGCTTCGGAAATATCTCCGGGCGACGCCATGCCCCGCACTAGCCAGAGAATCACCGCCGTCGCTGCCGAAGCGGTCGTCGCGATCACCGCCAGCGCCTTCGTCCCGTATCTCAGCCACGCGTCGCCGCTCGCAATCGCCGATCCCAAAAGCAGCGCCAGCGCCGGATAACACGGCATCGAGTAGTATTCTTGCGTCGTCGAAAACGTGAAGAACACCAGGATGAACCCCGTCCAGCAAAGCGCCATCAATCGCACACGCGAAGCTCGATCCGGCTTCCGGTAGCTCAGCCGGAACAGGGCGGGGAAATACACGCTCCACGGAAACAGCCAGAGCAGGTGAAAGAGCCAGAAATACAGCCGCGGCACCGTGTTGTAATCACGCGGATACCGCAGATTCAGAAATCGCAGCACGTGCTCGTTGATGAAGTAGAACCAAAAGAAGCCGCGATACGATCCCCGTTCGGAATGCATCGTGAAATCGAAATATGGTGGATTGCGAATCGTCGCCAACACATGCCACGGAGCAGCGATCACCAGAAACAGCAGAATCCCCGTAAACGGCCGCAGCCTTTTCCATGTCCGGCGCACAAACATTTGGTGTGTGAGCCCCAGATACAGTAGTCCCGCTCCCACCGGAAATACCGCCGCGATCAGCCCTTTCAGCAGCAGTCCGACCCCCATCGACGCCCACATCAGCATCGCCCATCGCGTTGGATGCCGCTCCTCCTCATCGACAGCCCGCAGCAATCCCCACAGCGTCACCGTGATCGCGAGCGTCAGAATCACATCGGGAATCAGAATGCGCGTGAAGAGAAAGAGTCCCACGCTGGTCGCCAGCACAATTCCCGCGCACATCCCAGCCCGCCTGCCAAAGGCCCACGCGGCGAATCGTGCCACCACCCAGCACAAGAGCACAGTCGAGATCGCAATCGGTATTCGCGCCGCCCAGTCATGCACCCCGAAAACCATAAAGCACACCGCGATCATCCAATACTTCATCGGGGATTTTTCGAGGTATTTGACTCCGTCCAGGCGTGCCGTCACCCAGTCGCCGGATTGCAGCATGTTCTGCGCAATCTGCGCCTGCACCGCGTCCACATCGTCCATCAGCGAAGGAGGGCTGAAAATGCAGCCGAAGAAAATCACCGCCGCGACCAGGGCGACGATTACCTGGTAGCGAATGCCTGAGCCAGTCCGGTCCGCTCGGCCTCCACCGGCGGAAAGACTTCTACTTTCCATCTCTTCATCCAAAGGAAAAGCGTCAACAGACCCCATAGGTGATATCCGATATTGGCGCGTCTTTCCATATGATCGCGTATCAGCGAGTGAATTGCCCGCGAATCGAAAATTCCTGTGGCGTCGATCGCTTCCGGAGTGAGCGTATCCATCAGCATTCCGCGCAGTATCCCGCGGAACCAGTCATGCGCTGGAATGTCGAACCCGGTCTTCTTCCGATTCAGAACGGCCGCCGGCAGCTTGTTCCGCATCAGATGTTTCAGGATGTACTTCTGCTGGAAACCTCGGATCTTGAAGTGCGCGGGCAGAGAAGCCGCGAACTCCACAATTCGATGGTCCAGGAATGGCGGCCGCACCTCCAGCGAATGAGCCATGCTCATGCGATCCGTCTTGTACAGAATGTCGTCCGGCAGGTAATAATTCTGATCGGCATGCAGATATCTCTCGGTCGTTTTCATCCGATCGCTGAGGCCGAGCCGCTCCACCAGCGCGCGCACGCCGTTTCCATTCGCTCCTCTCCGGATCATCCGCCGCTGCTCATTCGAGAATGTGCCGTTCCAAAAGAAGTGCGCTTCATCCGCCGGGAGACCGCTCCCCTCCAGCCACCGCTTGATCTTGTATTCCACCCCGATCTTCTCATCCGAAACCGGCAGCAACCGTTCCACTGCCCCCAGCATCAGCCGCCGCGCACCCGCCGGAATTGCCCGGAAAAGAGGTGACAATCGGTCCGCGATGTACGTGAGGTAGCCTCCAAACAATTCGTCGGCGCCTTCTCCGGATAGAGCAACCGTGACATGCTCCCGGCTCATGCGCGACAGATACCACACCGGCAACGCCCCGGCATCCGCGCTCGGCTCGTCGGAGTAAAACGCGAATTCCTCGATCACGCTTTGCAGTTCCACATCCTGATTCAGATCAAATTCGTGATGGTCTGTGCCATAGACGCGCGCAATCTCGCGGAAATACCGGCTCTCATCGAAGCTGCGTCCCGCAAACGAAACCGAAAAGGATTTCAATTGGCGCGAGCTCTCCATCGCCGCGTAGTGCAGCACGGTCGAAGAGTCCACGCCGCCGCTCGACCACACGCCCAAGGGCACGTCGGAAAGCATGTGCTCCCGCACTGATTCCCGCAGCAGCCAATCCAGCCGCTCCTCGGCGGCCGCAATCGACAGCCGTCCCGGAGCGTCCGCCGGCGGGTTCCACCAGCGCTCCATCCGCGAAAGCCCTCGCTGCCACTCCATCCAGTGAGCCGGCGGCAGCTTGCGAATTCCTTCAATCAACGTATTCGGCCCCGGAACATAGTTCAAGGAAAGGTAATTGTCGAGCCCTTCGAGATCGAGTTTTCGCGGAATCTCCCGATGCTGCAGAATGGCTTTCAATTCCGAACCGAAGTAAAGATTTCTGCCGTGCTGGAAGTAATAGAGTGGCTTTATCCCCATCCGGTCGCGAGCCAGCACCAGGCGCTGCTGCGATTCGGTCCACAAGGCTACCGCGAACATGCCGCGCATGCGCGCGAAGCATCGCGTATCCCACTCGAGAAACGCGTGCAGCACTGTCTCGGTGTCGCAGTGCGAATGAAACCGGTGTCCGAGTGCTTCCAATTCCTTCCGGAGTTCCCGGTGATTATAGATCTCGCCGTTGAAGGCGATGGCACTATCGCCATCATCGCTCACCATGGGCTGATCGCCGCCTTGGAGATCGATGATCTTGAGCCGCACAGCGCACAGCGTGATCTCGCTGCCTTCAAAGACCCCTTGTTGATCGGGGCCGCGATGCCAAAGCGACTCGGTGATCCGTTTGCTTAAGTTTTGGCTAAACGCGTCCCTATCACGCGTAAATCCCGCGATACCACACATCTACTGAAATCCCCGCTTCCCCGCCTGGTCCCCTGGATCGCACCCAAATGACGAAATTTGTGTAAACTATACCACACCAGCCGCGAAATTCATCGGGGAATTTCAGGTATTTTCCTTAGGGTATGGTCCGCCCATGGATACTCGATTTCCGCCGTCCTGTTCCGTCCGGGTAGCGTTCCCGGTATCGCGCCTTCCTCGCCGATTTCCTCTCTTGTAGTGTTCCGTCCATGCACGTGCTCGCGGCACACTGTGCGCACGATTCACGCAAAAGATACACCAAAAATTACCCCAACCTTTTGAGTCAAACCAGCGTCTAACTTGGCGAGACTGACAACATGTTAGTGGCGAGTAAGTCGGCGGCGGCCGCCCTGGTCTTACTGCTTTGCTCCTGCAGCCGTTCTCATACGCCCACCGTTCAGGCCGCCACCGCGCAACCTTCGTCCGATTCCGGTGCTCGCATGCGCCGCGAATTACGGCTCTCCGGAACAGTTCAAGCCGTCCACTTCTTCACCATTCAGGTGCCTCAAATATATGGACAAGGCGGCCGCCTGACTTTGACTCATCTGATTCCCAACGGCTCGCGAGTAAAAGCCGGTGATATCCTCGCGGAATTTGACAGCACTCAGCAAATGGATACGGTTCGCGATACACAGGCCAAGTATGACGACTTGAGTCACCAGGTCGATCAGCGTCTTGCCCAGAATCGCGCCGATGCCGCCAAGCGCGCCGTCGCCCTGCAGCAGGCGCAGGCCGATCTCTCTAAAGCTCAGATTGAATTGCAGAAGGGGCCGCTGCTCGGCGAAATCGATCGTCTCGAGAATCAAGTGAAGGCCGCCGACGCCAAAGCCCACGTCGAGAGCCTCCAGAAGTCCAATGGTTTCCACGACCAGTCCGACGCGGCCGCCTTGCGCATCCTCGAACTCCAGCGCGACCGGCAGAAAGTCGCACTGGAGCGCGCCACCAACAACGTGAACAAGATGCAGATTCGCGCGCCGCTTGCCGGCATGGTCGCTTATGAGAACGTGTGGCGCAATAACTCGATGGGCCACCCGCAGGAAGGCGATCAGCTCTATAGCGGCCAACCGCTCGTCCGCATCTTCGATCCTTCCAGTATGGCTGTGCACGTCATGGTGGGCGAGCCCGATGGCGCTGTTCTTGCTCCCGGTAGCCGCGCTGTGGTGCGGCTCGATGCCTATCCCGATCTCGCGTTCTCGGCCCGGTTCGAGTCGGCCAATCCCGTCGCTTCGTCCGCGCTGGGCAGCCCGATCAAAACATTTTCGGCCATGTTTAAGCTCGATCAAACCGATCCGCGCTTGCTCCCCGATCTCTCGGCTGCCGTCGTCATTGATCGCCCAGAGGCTGCGCAATGAGCCGCCGTTTGCAGGGCATTCGCCGATTTTGCGGCTTTCTGCTCGCTCTTGCGGTGCTTGCCGGCGCCGCTGCCGGCATCTACCGGATACGTCAGGCCGAGGCCGGCATCACACTTCCAATCGCGCCTGTGCGCAAGGGCGACTTTCTGGTGATTATTCGCTGCCGCGGAGAACTCCGCGCGCTCCGGTCGGTACAAATTGTCGCGCCTATCGTTCCCAATCTGCGCATCGTCTGGACTGCTGATCCCGGCGGCCCGGTCAAGGTCGGCGATCCCGTCATTCGCTTCGACTCCTCCAGCGCGCGCCAGCAGCTTCTCGAAAAACAGGCCACTCTCAAGCAGGCGCAGGCCACGCTGGACCAAGCCGTCGCGCAGGAGCGCATCACCGGCGAGCAGGACGAACACGACCTCGCCGATGCCCGCTATGATGTCGAGCGCGCCACCCTGGAAGCCTCCAAAACCGAGATCGTGAGCCGCTTGCAAGGCGAGGAAAGCCGCATCGATCTCGGCGTTTCCCAGCAGAAGCTCAAAGCCCAGGAGGCTGCCACCCAATTTCATCTCACGTCCAGCAGAGCCAAGATCGCTTCTCTCACTCGCCTGCGCGATCAGGCGCAGGCCGATGTGGCGCTCACCGAATCGCGCCTCTCGCAAATGGAAATCCGCGCGCCCGTGAGCGGCATTGTCGTTTTTGCGCCCAATTATTCCCAGGGGTGGATGAACGCCAAGCCATTCCAGGTTGGCGATCAGGCGTGGCCAGGCGGATTGCTCGGCGAAATTCCCGATCTTTCCACGCTGGATATGCAGGCAAAGGTGGAAGAGATCGATCGCGGGCGCATCGTTGCCGGCCAGGAAGTGATTGTGCGCGTCGATTCACTCCCCGAGCTTCAGCTTCACGCCACCATCGGCCAGATCTCTCCTCTTACCGAACAAAGCAATGAGTTTCCCGTCACGCGCAGCTTCGTCGCGTATGCGCGCATGCAGCACCCCGATCCCCGCTTGCGCCCCGGCATGAACGGCGGCATGGATATCGTCATTCGCCGTATCGCCGGGGCTCTTAGCATTCCCGCCCGCGCCGTTTTCACCCGCGCTGGCCGCCCCGTCGTCTATCTCGCCGAACACGGCCGATATCGTCCGGTGTCCATTCAGATCGAAGCGCGCAACCCAGATGAAGTCGCCATCTCCGGCGTTCCCGCCGGCGCGACGGTGGCGCTCGCTGATCCCGAAAAGCAGGAGCAGCACCAGTTATGACCAGGCGTATCTTACTTTCCTTCCCGGTCGTCGCCATTCTGGTGCTCTTTGCCTGGGGCGTGATGCGCTTTTCGAAGATCGCCGCTTCGCCTGTGGATACAGCGGTTCCCACCACGTCGGTAAAGCGCAGCGATGTCACTTTCACGGTCACCGCGCGCGGCGACCTGCAAGGCGGCAATTCCGAAATGCTGGTGGCACCGATGACCGGCGGCAACGATATGGCCATCACCTACCTCCAGGAACCCGGGGCATTGGTTCATGCCGGAGACGTGGTCGTTCGCTTCGATACCACCGAGCAGGATTACAAACTGCGTGAAGCGGAGGCCGATCTTGCAGAAGCTGAGCAGAAGGTCATACAAGCTCAGGCCGACGCCAAGGCCACCGCGGAAGAGGACAGCTATCAATTGGAATCGGCCGAAGCTCAAGTGAAGCTCGCCGAACTGGAGGTCAGGCGCAATCCTTTGCTGGCCGCCATCACCGCGCGCCAGAACGATCTCGCTCTGGAATCAGCCCAGAATCATCTCGCCGGATTGAAGCAGGATTCCGGAAATCACAAAACCACTTCCGCTGCCGGCATCGCAATTCAGGAAGCCGCTCGGAACAAGGCCTCCGTGCAGGCCGATACGGCCCGCCGGAATATCGAAAGTATGACTCTCCGCGCCAAGACCAGCGGCTACGTCAACATCCAACAGAACAGCAGCGGCAATACACTGTATTGGGGAATGCAACTGCCCGCGTATCAGGTGGGCGATACAGTCCGCGCCGGCATGGCCGTGGCCCAGATTCCCGATCTTCAGAATTGGATCGTCGCCGCCAGCATTGGCGAACTCGATCGCGGTCATCTGGCCGCCGGCCAGGAAGCGCAAATCTCAGTCGTTGCTCTTCCCGGTCAGACTTTCACGGGACGCGTGAAAGCCTTCGGCAGCGTGACCGGATCACCCTGGGACCGCCACTTCGATTGCCGCATCGCCGTCGACCATCCCTCCCTTCAGCTTCGCCCCGGGATGAGCGCCAATATCGTCATCACTGTCGGCACTCTGAAGAATGCGCTCTGGCTTCCCTCGCAAGCTTTGTTTGAAAGCGATGGCCGCGCCTTCGTTTATCTCGAAACGCCGCACGGCTTCATGCCGCACGATGTCAAGCTGGTCCGTCGCAGCGAAACGCAAGCGGTGCTCACCGGCCTGTCCGAAGGCCAACGGGTTGCCATGTCCAATCCCGATCAGCAACATAAACCGGCCCCGGCTTCCCAAGGGGCGATGAAGGCCCTCTCCCGATGAGCGCAGCTCCCGCAACTCAACCTGTCGAACCGCGGCATCCGCGAATTCCTGTCCTCGGAATCGTTTCCGATATCAGCCAGGCCCTTTCCAATCTCCGCGCGCAAAAAACTCGCACCATCCTTACCGCGCTCGGCATCGTGTTCGGTGTCGGCTCCGTCATCGGGATGCTTGCCATTGGCTCCGGAGCGCGTGAAGAATCTCTGCGCTTCATCGAGCAGCTCGGCGTGCGCAACATCCTGATCGATTCGCGTCCAGCCACCAGCCAGGAAGAATTCCAGCAGCGCCGCCGCTCCTCGCCCGGCCTCTCGGCCCGCGACGTTCGCATTCTGCAAGCCAACATCGAATCGCTGGACACGCTCTCGGCGCGCCGCACCTTGCATCCGGCAGTCGTGCTGCCCAAGCCGTCGCGCGATGTCCCCGAATTATACGGCGTGCGGCCCTCCTACAGCATCATCCACAGCCTGCATCCTGTCGAGGGCAAGTTCTTCGATGACCGCGATGATGTCGCGAGCGCCGCTGTCTGCGTCCTCGGGCAGGGCGCCAAGGTGAGCCTGCTCGGCTATGCGCCGGCAGTCGGCAAATTCGTCAAAGTCAACGACACCTGGCTGCAGGTCGTCGGCGTTTTGGGAGAACAGATCGCCCCTGGCGCTCAGAACGCGGGCGGCAAGATGCAGGACCTCGACAACGTCATCTACGTTCCCTTGAACACTCTGCAATATCGCTATTGGGACCAGAGCAGCTCCATGAAAGACGAACTCGATGGCATTGATCTGCGTCTGCGACCTGGCGCAGATAGCGTGGAGACTGCCAAAATCGTGACCGCTGTCCTGAACTCCACGCATCACGGCATTCAGGATTTCAGCGTCACCATTCCGGCCGCGCTCCTGGCGCAGCAGCAGCGCACCCAGACCATCTTTACTTACGTCATGGTGGCGATCGCGGCGATTTCTCTGCTGGTCGGCGGCATCGGCATCATGAATATCGTTCTGGCAACGGTTCTCGAGCGGACGCGTGAAATCGGGGTGCGCCGCGCCACCGGCGCGCGCCGCTCCGACATCGTGCGCCAGTTCCTCACCGAATCGGTCCTGATTTCGGTCGGAGGCGGTCTCATGGGCATCGCCTTTGGCTTTTTCCTCGCGTGGCTGATCGCTCGCACTGCGGAGTGGAAAACAATTGTCACGACCGCGTCGGTAGTGATCGCTTTCGGTGTGTCGGTTGCCGTCGGCGTGATCTTCGGGATCTATCCGGCTATGAAGGCTTCGCGCATTAATCCCATCGATGCGCTTCGTTATGAATAGCTGTGGCGGGGAGTGGAGATTACTCAGAGGATCAAATGCTTAGTGGGCTATTCCTGAAGAAGAGGTCAAACTAATTCTGCTGCACACACAAAAACCGAGGGCAGTCTCCCGGACTGCCCTCCCGCTCTTATCCGACAGGCACCGGAGCGTGTGGAGCTTCCGTCTTCACCGGCTTGGCTGTTATCTTCGGCTCCGGCCGGATGATATCGATGCTGCCCTTGAAATAAGCGCCGTCATCGATACTGATTCCCGCTGCCTTAATGTCGCCAATGAGACTTCCTTGCTCGCGAATCGCAATCTTTTCGGTCACTTCCACGTTGCCTCGAACCGAACCGAAGATCACCACTTCTCGAGCTTTGATGTTGGCCTTTACCTTTCCATTGGCGCCCACCGTCAGCAGGCTTTGCGATTCCAACGACCCTTCGACTTCTCCATCGACCATCAGTTCTTCGTTGCTGCGGATATCACCCTTGATCTGCATCGACGCGCCGATCACAGCCGTAGTGCGCTTCGGCGCCGGCGGCTCCGGCCGGGACACCGCCGGCGGCGGCTGATAGCTCCGGCCTGCGTCCGCCTGCGGCTGAGATTGGGGCTGCGGCTGGGACTGCGGTCGCGGCGGATAGCCTTCGTCATTGCGTTTATTCCACAAGGTAAATCTCCTTCGTCCTGGGATTCGAGTCATTGGCTTCCTGCACTCGAAGTGCCAGAGGCCCGAACCCCACACCCTGAAACATTCCGATGAGAAAATGTCGTGAACTTCAGCCTCGGCACGTAACTCTTACGTGCTACTTTTTTCCCGTCCTTCCTGCGTGGGAGAGCCGATTCCACGAAGCGCCGCCGGCTGAGAGAAGATAAGAGCATCGCGCGTGCAATCAACAGAGATGCGGCTTTTCCTTGGAGTAGACGGTGGACAATCGGGCACTACGGCGCTGATCGGTGATGAAAGCGGCCGGATTCTCGGCGAAGGCGAGGCCGGACCGTGCAATCATGCAGCAGAGTCCGAAGGCCGGCGAAAGCTGGAATTCGCCGTGCGCGAAAGCATTACTGCGGCGTGCGTCCGAGCGGGTTTGGACCCCGCCACGGTAAGCTTTGCCGCTGCGTGTTTCGGCATGAGCGGCGGCCCCGAAGACAAGCGCCAGATCCTGGCAGCCATCCTTCACGCCGAACGACTCCTGGTCACCACCGATGCCGACATCGCTTTGTCGGGCGCAGTCGAGGCGGGCCAGGGAATTGTCGTCATCGCCGGCACCGGTTCGATCGCTCTGGGCCGCAATGCCGAAGGCCGCAAAGCGCGCGCCGGCGGCTGGGGCTACTTGTTTGGGGATGAAGGCGGCGCATTCGATATTGCCCGCCAAGCGCTTCGCGCCGCCCTGCGCATGGAGGAAGGCTGGGGGCCACCCACCGAATTGCGCCGCCTCCTGCTGGAATCTACAACTGCATCTTCCACGAACGACCTCATGCATCGCTTTTACACCAGCGAGTGGCCGCGCTCCCGAATCGCCGTTCTGGCGCAACTGGTGGACGCTTCCGCGCTGGCCGGCGACGCGGTCGCGACTGACATCCTGCACCGCGCCGCGCAGCATCTCGCCCTGCTCGCCGCATCGGTTCGCGGCCAGCTCTGGCGGAGCAGCGAATCTGTTGAAGTGTGTTACATCGGCGGCGTTTTCCAGAGCCAGCTTCTGCGCGAGCGCTTCCGCATTCTGGTGGAACTGGAGAGTGGAAACCGCTGCAATCCGCCCCATCGCGGACCCGCCCAAGGGGCACTGCTCGAAGCGTATCGCGCAGCCGGCCTCATAGTTGATCTAACGGTTTAACAAGTGCGTCAAAGCTTTTGTTCTTCTTGGGGTCTGCGCTGAACAAGGAACGAAGGCGTGAGGCGGTTTGAGTCCGGCATTTCGCGCAGAACTGTTAGGCCGCGGCGTGCGAGTTCCTTTTTCAGAAGCCACCGGCTTTGGAAAGTCTCGTGAGTAAAGAGCCGGTTACGAATGTGCCTACCGGTCACGTGATAGACCACGCCGGAGGCAAGTACGCGCGCGGAGTGCACGGCCGAGAGGATGCGGCCCGTTCGCAGTCCTTTCCATCCCTCATCCACGTAAAACCACGCATGGTGAATCTTCAGCAGCAGCATGCCGCCGGGACGCAAGACGCGCGCCATCTCCGCAATGGCCGCCGGATTTTCGGCATAGGGCAATGCCAGGCGCGACACTACGACATCGAACGCGGCGGAACGAAACGGCAGGTACTCGGCAGTACTTCGGGCGAAGGCGACTCGTTCGTCCAGGCCCTCGTGGGCGAATTCCCGTCGTCCGAACCGCCCCACATCGTCCGCCAGATCGGTGCCTACGCCGAACGAGCCTGCGGCGACAAACGGAAGGAGTTCCTGTCCGGCGCCGCATCCCACATCGAGCACGCGTTTCACTTCGACTCCCTGCGTCGCTTCGAGGGAGATCCGCGCGCGGCTGCGGTCCCGTATGAACATCTCCCATTCCGCGTGGATATAGGTTTCGTACTCACTGCTGCCGGGTTGGCTCGCGGCTCCGGGCATCGCCGTGTCATTCTCGCATAGATCCGCGCCGGCGGACAGTAGCGAACCGCACTTGTGGGCTCGCTCCGGCGGCGCCGGTCGGAAACCAAAACGGCAATGATAGAATCGGTCAAGCAGGCTGCCCATTTGAGCCGCACTCGCGTGGGCGGCAAATGAGGCGCCTTTTTCCAGCAGTCTGCGGCATTCATGCTGACTTCGTTCTTAAAGGCGTCCGGCTTACGGACTCTCAAGTCTCTCGGTCTGTTCAGCCGCGCCGCAGCTTCCCAGTGGCGTCAGGACCGCCTGCTGATCCTTTGCTATCACGGCATCTCGCTCGAAGACGAGCATCTTTGGGATCCGGGACTCTATATCTCTCGCGATCAATTCGCGGCCCGCATGCAGCTTCTGGAAGCCGCGAAGTGCAATGTGCTTCCGCTCGGCGAAGCTCTGCGCCGCCTGTACGCGCACGAATTGCCGCCGCGCAGTGTAGCGCTGACCTTTGACGACGGCTATTACGACTTTCAGGCGCAGGCT
Organism: Bryobacteraceae bacterium; assembly: GCA_035550475.1. Taxonomy (GTDB): domain Bacteria; phylum Acidobacteriota; class Terriglobia; order Bryobacterales; family Bryobacteraceae; genus DASZPB01. The sequence goes on from DASZPB010000047.1 coordinate 182,837, forward strand.
TTTCCGATTCTCGAGAGGCACGGATTTCCGGTTACAGTCTATCTGACTACCTACTATTGCGAGCACGAGCAGCCGATCTTCAACCTGGCTTGCCGGTACATTCTCTGGAAGCAACAGGGAGCCTGCGTACCGCGCGACGCCGGCTTCGAATGGGACCTGGATACGCGGGACGAAGCGGCGCGCGGCAAAACCTTTCAGGCGATCTGGAACGATTGCCAGCAGCGCGGCCTTTCGGGCGCGGAGAAGGATGCGCTACTCGGAACACTGGCCGGGCGGCTGCGGTTTGATTATGCTGCGTTCCTCTCGCGCCGCATCCTGCAATTGCTCACCCCCGCCGAGACGGCCCAGTTAGCATCGCGCGGGATTGATTTCGAGCTCCATACACACCGGCACCGGACGCCGCTCGACCGCGCTCTGTTCCGCAAGGAAGTCGAGGACAACCGAGACCGCCTGGTGGCCATGACAGGGAGCACGCCGAAGCATTTCTGCTATCCATCCGGCGTCGTCGAGCGTGAATTTCTTCCGTGGCTCCAGGAGTTGGGCGTGATCTCCGCCACCACGTGCAAACACGGTCTGGCGCAGCCGAACACCGAGCCTCTGCTGCTACCGCGCCTGATCGACGTTTCGGGCATGTCCGTGATGGAGTTCGAGGGCTGGCTCACCGGCGCACGCGCGCTTCTGCCGAGCCGGCACTAGCAGTTACGAGCTACTTCGAAGTCAATCCACTGCGATGCGGCGCGTGATTTGCCTTTCGCAGTTTGCCCGTCGCGACGACCTGCAGGATATAGTCATCCGGCGGCATTTCCGCAGCCAGCGTGATCTGTCTCCTCAGACGGCAAACAGCGGTATCAAGGCAAGCCGCTCGAGCTCAATTGCCAGCCTGATGTCGCCCCGCAAGAATTGCAAGCTTCATCGCAAACGGGAAACCTCAGCATAAGCGAGCGCGAATGTGCTGATTCAAGCTGCTCACGTTCCAGCAATGAGGGCATTGCCAAGCGGCAGCCGCGATTTTAGAGCGCTCCATTCAGGTGTCAGATTGACGGCGTTTATGCGGGGATTGAACCGTCACGAATGAGGGGAGCAGTATAAAAAGTTCGTGGGATGACAAGGGAGGATCGCTAGCGAAGTGTGAAATAATTACCGAACCAATCGCGGGCAAGTACGTTCATAACTACCGATAACCCTTTAAAACGAGCCCGTTGCGGTCCGCGCACAATGGCAGTCCGTTTGCTCGTAGCGGTGTTTCAAAAATCACAGTCCTTTCCAGGCGGCTCGTAAAGGGTGCGGGCCGGGAATAGAAGGATACTAACCATTATCAATCTTCATTATTACGGTTAGGTTGACCATCATTACAAGTGTTCAACGTGCTCTTTCCAACCGTTGGAGGAAGAGTACATTCAAGCCCTTTCACCGCTCAGGCTCACGTGGATCCAACGAAATCAATCAACAGGGAGTCATAAGCGGTGAAATCAAAGATTGCTTCGCTGGAAGACTCGCAGACGCAATTCATACTCTTGCCCCCAGCAAAAATGAGGGTTCCATCGGTCTTTCGGTACGTAGAGGTCAATCAACGTTTGTATAGCGGCTTGCTCGCCGAGATACAGCGTTTCCGTGGGCAAATTTATCTCGCAGACGGCGCGTTGACCAGGGGCGAACTCACCGAAGACGGACGCCACGCTCCTGTGATTGATGACCGAAGTTGGCACGTCGCCACGCTCGATAAAGACGGAAAGGTGACCGCTTGCCTGCGTTTCCTGGAGGAGACACCGGCACGGCACTTTGATGATTTGTGGGTCCGCCACGCGGCCATTGCGAATTGCTCCACCTGGGGTAAACGGGTTCGCGAGTCCATAGAGCAGGAATTGATTCGCGCCCGGCAACAGCGGTTGACGTTCGGCGAAGTAGGCGGCTGGGCGATTGCTCCGGACCGGCGTTGGACCGGCGATGCGGTTAAGATTATCCTCGCCACCTACGGTTTGCTCCAGCTTCTGGGCGGTTGTACGGGTGTGGCGACGGCCACGGCGCGGCACGCCTCGGCGTCGGTGCTCCGAAGAATTGGTCTGGCGCCCTTCCGGCTGGATGGCGTGGAATTGGAGCCTTACTACGATCCGCAATATGGTTGCCTGATGGAATTGCTGCAGTTCGATTCGCGTTACCCCAACCCGAGGTATTCCGACTGGGTATCGGCATTTGTGGCGCACCTGGCCACTGCGCCGGTGGTGTGCCCGCAGAAACATGTGCCGCTGGCGGGCATGGATTGGCTGCCGGCCGCGCCTGCGACTGCCGAGCCGCGGGTGCCCGGCGCCTGGATCTCCGCGAGACGAGCGGCGATGCGATTGCTTACGGGCTCCCCACAGGAGGCCGCATTTAGTGGATCGTTCTGACTTCAGCGCCGCGCTGCGCCAATGGGCTGGGATCGTCGGCTCTGAGAATGTAGTTACCGATCCGGCGGAACTAGCCGCCGCCGAGACCGGCACCTTCGCCACACGGCAGCACATTCCCGCGATTGTGCGGCCGGGCAGCCGTGAAGAAGTGCAGGACTGCCTGCGCGTGGCCAATCTGTTTCGCATACCGGTGTACCCGGTGAGCGGCGGCAAGAACTGGGGCTATGGCTCGCGCGTGCCGGCCTCCGATGGCTGTATTCTGCTCGACCTCGGACGCATGGACCGGATCGTGGACTTCAGCGAGGAACTTGCTTACGTGACGGTAGAGCCCGGCGTCACGCAGGAGCAACTGTATCGCTTCCTGCGGCAGCGCCACTCGCGGTTGTGGATGGATGCCACCGGCTCCAGCCCGCACAGCAGCCTGATCGGAAACACCGTGGAGCGGGGCTTTGGACACACGCCATACGGCGACCACTTCGCGCATTCGTGTGGACTCGAGGTTGTGCTTCCTACCGGTGAAGTCATCGAAACAGGGCTGGGAAGGTTTGCCGCGGCTTCGGTGGCGCCCCTTTATCGATGGGGTGTGGGGCCGAGTCTGGACGGCATTTTTTCGCAATCGAATTTCGGCGTGGTCACGCGCATGACCATTTGGCTGATGCCGGCTCCGGAGTATTTCCAGGCTTACTACTTCCGCTGCGAGAGCGAAGAAGGTCTGGCCGCCCTGATTGATGCCCTGCGACCTCTGCGGCTCGATGGCACCATTCGCAGCGCGTCCCACATCGCGAATGACTATAAAGTCATCTCCGCCTTGCAGCAATACCCGTGGGAAGCAACCGGCGGACAAACTCCGCTCCAGGGAAAACAGGTGGAGGCGCTGCGGCGCGATCTGAAAATCGGCGCATGGAATGGTTCCGGTGCGCTTTACGGCACGAAGGCACAGGTGAAAGAGGCGCGGCGGCTGTTGCGGCGCGCGCTCAAGGGCAAAGCTACACGGCTGCAATTCCTGGACGACCGGAAGCTGCGGCTGGCCGCGTTGTTCGCCCGGCCGTATGAACTCATCAGCGGCTGGAATCTCAACCGAACGCTGGCGGTGCTGAAGCCGGTGTATGGCTTGATGAAGGGCATCCCGACCGATCACCCGCTGGCGAGCACGTACTGGCGCAAGCGAACACCGCCGTCCGAACGCATGGACCCGGACCGCGACGGATGCGGCCTGCTGTGGTGCAGCCCGTTGAGCCCGTGCGACGGCGAGCACGCGCGGCGCTTGACGGCACTCGCGACGAAGCTGGTTCTCGAGAAGGGCTTTGAGCCCGCGATTTCCCTGACGATGATTACGGACCGTGCACTGGCCTGCATCATTTCGCTTGCTTACGACCGTTCCGTGCCGGGCGAGGATGAGCGGACCGCGTTGTGCCAGCAGGATCTGCTGCATGAGCTGGCGCAGGCCGGATATTATCCGTACCGGCTGGGAATTTCTTCGATGTCTGCCATGAACGGCGACTCCAGTTACACCAATCTGCTGCGCGAGATCAAGCAGAGCGTCGATCCTAACGGCATTCTGGCGCCCGGCCGGTATGTGCCTGCCGGGCAGCGGAGCGAGCTTCCAGACGCACGCAGCCGGCGCGCGGCAGCCAGCAAAACATAAACGAAGCCACGCGACGTTTTTGGCGGCGTTGTTCTGGCGAGCCGGCCTCACCAAAAGCGTAGCAGCCCGATCCCGGTTCTAACCTTCCCATACGCAAATTCGTTAATTTTCATACGTCCATTCTGGACGTAATATCTATTACATCAAAGTAGGCAGAAAAACGGCGTAAGCGTATATTTTTATACTATATGCCTAACTCCCTAAGTGCCACCTGAAGAAGGTGGTTAGCAGTTAATCGTTCGTAATCGCACAACTACTGGGAATACCTTACAATGCAAAGAGTTTCCCCGTACAGACACTGCTCCGAACTGCGCACAACCGTACATCACTCCTGAGTCGTTCTATCGCAAAATATGATTCTCGCGTGCACTAACTTTGGACAATTTCCCAAGGTTAATGCCAGCGGGTAAGCGACAGTCTTTTGGAGGATAGTTCAGTGAAAAGAGCTCCAAGTTCACGTTTCTTCTGGGTGCTCGTCGGGGGCTTGTTCGTGTCCGCGACGGTGCTACCCGCAGCACCAATTCTCAACGGAGCGTTTGACATTTCGGGGACGATAACGGTGGTAGACAGCAGCAGCATTACCTGGACGTTGCCGCCCCCTAACAAGGCGCTCATTGGAAGCACCAGCGGTTCGTTCGCAGGGCTGACGGGCACGAATGTAACGATCAACAATCTGACTAACCCGCCAGCGGTAGTGGATGGCGCCGGATTCCCCGATGAGGAGTTCATCAGTTTTGACGCTGATCCTACGCTGCCGACCCTGCTAATCAACTTTATCTTCCAGGGTGTGAATCCGTCGGCAGCCTGCGGGGCTCCGCCGGCGGTGGGTCAGCTTTGTGCGCTGCCGAACTCGCCGTTCGATTTTCAAAACACGGCGGGTGGCGGCTCCCGCGCCGGATTTGTGTTCTCGGGTGTAACCAGCGACGGACTAAGTCACTGGACCGGGAACTTCACGTCCCAGTTCTCGGTGCCGTATCAGACCATTTTCGCCCAGTTGGCGACCAACGGTTCTGTGACGAATACCTACTCCGCAACGTTCACGGTGACCTCCATACCGGAACCGAACACCGTCCTGTTCGTGATCGGGGCATTGGGCATCTTTATTGGGTACCGGCGGAAACGGAGGACCGTATAGGGGAAACGGACTGAGCAAGGGGCGCGGACGACGGCGGCAACCGCCGGGCGCCCGGCCCGAGACTCGTCGCCCGCTGGAGTGGTCGCCATGAAGGACCGCCCCAGCGGGCGATTTCTTTTAAATAAGCTTTGCTCGCGCCGCCAGATGCCGGATAGCGGATTTTGAGCACTAAACAAAAGTGGCACAACTTGGTATTCCGGATGCTCTGCGAACCGGCGGCAAAGTATCAAATCATTTCAAAAGCAATAAGTCCAGCGGCGACATACAGGCAAGCGCCCGAAATCCGATTTAGAGACGCCAGTCTTCATTAAAGAAACCCGCGAGCACGATCTTACCGGGATGGTGGTCGTCGGGCGCTGTTGTCGTATCGATGATCGCGTAATCGGGTAGCTTTGGAGTTTGTCGCGCGTTAGTCATATAGTCGAATTCACGGAACGTAAACCCGCTGTTCAAGACGACATACTTATTGGGGTTCAGCGGGTTCGGATAGATGAGAATGGGCACATCACTCGCGGCGGGATAGCTTGCGGAGCCTACCGTGATGCCGTTGGTGCTCCATTTCACCGGCAGACGCGAGACAATGTGAGCGAGCAGCTTGTTGCTGGAGGGATCGCCCCAGAGCACGAGGTTGCTCGAAGCAATGTCGGCATCCGTGATAGCGGAATCGTCCCGCACCTGGGCTTCGCCCCGAAACTGACTGCGCCATTGAGCAATGGCGCGCCGTTCCTCAGATGCAACCCATTCACCGGTAGCGGCGGAGAACGGCTTGCCGGTGGGCGACACGAAAATAAAGCTGGAGAGGAATGCATCATCCACCGGGCCCTGCAATCCGTGGCGCTTATGTAGACCTGCAAAGCCGGCGGCTTGAGAGATGCCCCAGCGGTTACCTTCGCGGCGGAAGTGCACGCTCCAGGAACGGTCGGAGAAGGGAATGGGTGCGCTGACCGGTTGGCCATCGATGGTGACTACCGGATGGCGCGCCACATCCAGAGGGCAGCCGCCGGGCCCCATATCGAGCGTGAAAGCCGTGACGTTGGCGGTCTTCACGGCGACGGCGTTCGTGCCCGTGATATCGGCATCCAGGCGGGCGCGTTCCCAGTGATGAGCGAGCGCGTCCACGGTAATCCACTTCATCCGGTTGTAGGCGAGCGTCCAGGTGGTGAAGCGGAGATGAGGTGGATACGGATCGCGGCCGCGCGCAGCGATCGTATCGAGGCGGCGCTCGATTTCGATCTTGGAGTCCGGATGGTATTTGTGGGCGGTGTTGGGACCGACGATGCGGAACAGGCGCAAGCCTTCCTCCGCCATGGCGGCTTCCATCATGTCCGCGGCCTGGCGCTGCGGATCAATGCCGCCGTTGTATGCAATCAGAGGACAGTCAAAGAAGTTGGCCGCGTAGTCGGTGGCGTTATAGAGATGCCACAACTTCTGCACGAACCAGGAGGGTGCATCCGGGCCGTTGAGGTTCAGCTTGAGGTATCGCGGCGTTTCACTGAAGCCGGCGCCCGGCTGTGCCGCGGCCCAAAGGCCCGCATAGTGCGCTGCGATATGCCACACGGAGGCGCCGCCCATGCTAAAGCCGCGGACCAGGATGCGGTTCTCATCGATGGGGTAGGCATGCTTAACCGCGTCGAGTGCTTCAAGGAAATCCACTTCGCCGGCGAACTTGCTCGCATTGCAGTAGCGCCCGTAAAGATGCAACACGATAGTGTCGGTGGGCTGAAATTCCCCGGGATTACGCTCGCGATCGTTGAGGAAGTTGACCTCACTGAGCGTTTCGCTGCGTCCGTGGAACCAGGCGTCGAGACGGTAGCGGTGCGGAGCGTGGGGCGAATAGGATGGCGGCACCACGAGCCCATATGGCTGGACACTGCGATCGATCTTAGAAATGTAGCCGCGCACGACCAGACCAGTGGCGGTGGTCCAGGGCGCACGGCCTTGCGCGAGCTCGTCGGCGCGCTGCTGGCCTTCCTGCAGCAGAGCGCGAGCCTTAGCGATTTCGTCGGACTTGAAGAACTCGTTGTACTCGAGCGCGTAGCGGACCGCTTCACGGTAGATCAAGACATCCGGCAGGAGCGGGTTACCGTGAAGCTGGTCGATCGACGCGCTGAGGCGCCGCACCGCAGCTTCGAGGGCCTCGCGATCTGCCGGCGGTACAGTAACACCAAGAGGTGGAATGCGCCGGGGGATGAGTTGAGCCGCGGGCTGTGCCGAGGCGATCGCTGCCAAAATAAACGCGCTGAGTACGCACTTCTTCATGGAGAGTCATTCTATCCCAGCCGGTGCGGTAGGCTGAAAGATTCATGCGAGCCGTACATCTGGAAGGGCATGCCGTCACGGTGAAAGATGTTCCGCTGCCCGCGCGGCCTCCGGGCTTTGCGTTGTTGCGCCTGCTGGCGGCGGGCATCTGCAACACCGATCTCGAATTGCAGCGGGGATATTACGGCTTCAGCGGAACGCCGGGTCACGAATTCGTTGCCGAAGTAGTGGAAGCCGGCGACCGGAAGTGGATCGGCAAGCGCGTGGTGGGCGAGATCAATTTGGCGTGCGGTCGCTGTGACTGGTGCCACAAAGGGCTGGGCCGCCATTGCCCGGCGCGCTCCGTGCTGGGGATTGTGAACCATCCGGGCGCGTTCGCCGAGTTCCTGACACTGCCCGAGCACAATCTGTACGTCCTTCCGGACAACGTCTCAACCGAGCTGGCGGTGTTTGTGGAACCACTGGCGGCGGCATGCGAGATCCTGGACCAGGTAGAGATTCCCACGGGCGCGCGCGTGGCGGTGCTGGGCGATGGCAAATTGGGGCTATTGATTGCCCAGGTGCTGCGCGCGAATGGCTACGGAGTTCACGTGTTTGGCCGGCACCGCGAAAAACTGAAGCTGGCGGAGGCCGTGGGCGCCACGACTGAGCTTGCCAGCGGCACGCTACCCGTAGCGGAATACGGTTGGGTCGTGGAGGCGACGGGCTCTGCCGAAGGGCTGCGAACGGCGGCGTCCATGGTTCGGCCTCGCGGCACGTTGATTCTGAAATCGACCGTGCACGGGGCGGTGGCCATCGATACCGCACCCATCGTAGTCAACGAAATTACGCTCGTCGGATCGCGGTGCGGGCGATTTGAGGCGGCGCTTCCGCTGCTCGATCACGGCAAGGTTCGCGTGGACGATATGATTACGGCACGGTTCTCGCTGGAGGAAGCCCCCGAGGCATTTGCCGCGGCGGCCGAGCGGGAAAGTTTGAAGGTGCTGCTGACGCCGTCCTGACAGGCACGGATCGGCCTCTGTGAACACCTGTTTAGGGACGCACTTCAACCTTGTGTACTAACTTCGCCTGGAGTCTCTGTGCAGCGGAGATCTGCTCCGACGTGAGGTGTGGCATTTCTTTTCCTAATAAATCTCGGGCTTCGGGCCTCCCTTGCTCAGTCGCCAATTGGAGCCACGCGATCGCTTGAAGGTATTCATGTGGCCGACGGTTAGGCGTATTGATTAGTAGCTTCGCCAGGTCCACCTCGCAATCCGTATGCCCCATGGACGCACACAGCCTAAAGTATTGGCTCGCCCGGTCCGGGTCGCGCGGAATGTCTCTACCATCATTGAAACGGTTACCCATGAATAATTGAGCCCGATAACTTCCGAAGTGGGCTGCCTTTTCGATCATGCGGAGTCCGTTTTCGGCGTCGCCTGTTGAGGTTTTCAACTCATAGAGAAGCGACCCCACCTGGAAAAGCGCTGGTCCATAATGCGCCTTCGCAGCGCCGTCCATCAGCTCGTCAGCGCGGCCCGAATTGCGTGGGATTACTTCTCCTGTTTGCAAAAGCTGGGCGAGCAAATACATGGCTGGACCGAATTTCTCCTTCGCCAGTTTCTGAATTGTCTCAATGGCCTTTTGCTGCCGCTTCTTATCCGGATCTTTCAAATGTGGAAGCGCCATATTGAACTGCGTACGGAGCTCTTCCAGGTGAATATAAACGGCGTGGCCCCGGAGATTGAAATTGACTTGAATGATCGCAAAGACGCTGACCGGCTTCCCATTCTTGCGAGCGGGCGAGAATCGCCATTGGCTCACCGCCGTTTCCGCCTCCTCATCCAGGCCGTAGCCCAACGGGCTAACGAGTGAGATGTCGGTTGGCTTTCCCGTGTCGTCTACGACCATTTCGAATGCCACCGATCCCCAGATGCCGGCTCTCAGAGCATCATCTGTATAACTTGGGTCTACCGCATGGAGCAACTTCGGGGGAGTAATACCAGGTCCGATTAAGATCGGCGGGGGTGGCGCAGCGGCGCAGACACCGGCGAACAGGAACGCCAAGCCGATGCGCTGGATCGCAGGAGATATCCGCATATCGGGTCAACTAGCCGAACAGGTTTCGTACGGCATGAGAGTCCATTATAGAGGAAGAACTCCGAAATTCAAGACTAACTGGCTGCGAATCGTGTGCTCCGAGTTCTATCCCGGCTATGACTGCGTGGACTCTTTTGACCGCAGGTGTTCCTGCACCGGCACGGCGAGAGCAGTTCCGGCGCGCTCCAGGGCTTGCAACATCTTGAGGAGTATTTCCTGCTGCAACTGGAGAAACTCGTTGTAATCAGCAGTTACGATGTAGGCTGCAATCTCCACGTCCAGGGAGTAAGCTCCTACACCCACGAAGCGGACGGCCATCTTGTCGGCTTCCACCTTCGGGTAACTTGCCAGGATCTCGCGAAATGAAGAGAGCACTGCCAGTAACTGTTCGGAGCTGGTATCGCGGCGCAGGTTCAAAGTCGGGTGGAACCAGACCTTATCCCGCCGCGAGATATTCTCCAGGGCCAATGAAGAAAACTGGCTGTTCGGCACGCTGATGACCGTGCGGTCGGCTGTGCGGATGCGCGTGGACCGCAGGCCGATGTGCATTACCGTGCCCGTATGATCACCGAATCGGCAGACGTCTCCTACCAGAACAGGGCGGTCGCCAATTACCGAAATGCCGCCGAACAGGTTCTCGATGGTTTTCTGCGCTGCTAGTGAGCTGTCTCAGTGATTGAGTAACCTTTGGCGTGGCGCGTACGCCTGGAGGTTGTGCCACGCTATAGGGAATTGCTGCAAATCACTGAGGCTCAGCGGGAAGAACTCACCAGATGGGCGCAATCGCGGACGCTGCCTGCCGGCGACGTGTTTCGGGCGAAGCTGATCCTCGCACTGGCTGATGGCTGGACGTGGGCGCAGATAGCCGCCAGTCTGGGCACGACGAAAAAGACCATCGCCGTCTGGAAATCGCGGTTTGAAGAAAGCGGAATCGCCGGCCTGGAAGCGCGCCATAAAGGAAGCCAGCCTCGAGCGGCGACAGCGACAGTGCAGGCGCGGGTTGCGCGGCGGGTACAGCAGAAACCACCGGATGGCAGCACACACTGGTCGTGCCGGAAGCTGGCTGCCGATCTGGGCATGAGCCATGCGACGGTGCAACGGATTCTGGCGCAGGCAAGACTGCAACCTCATCGCCTCGACCGCTATATGGCGAGCAACGATCCGGATTTCGAACAGAAAGCTGCCGACATCATTGGTCTGTACCTGAACCCACCGCAGCATGCGGCCGTGTTTTGTGTGGATGAGAAGACAGCGATTCAGGCGCTCGACCGACTGGATCCGGTGTTGCCGCTATCCCCCGGCAGAGCAGAGCGTCATGGGTTTGAATACTACCGGCACGGCACGTTATCGCTGTATGCGGCACTGGACGTGAAGACCGGAAGGGTTGAAGGAAAGACCACGCGTCGCCACACCAGCGCGGACTTCGTTGGATTCCTGACCGACATCGTGGGCAAGGCCCGGTGGGCGAAGGAAATCCATATCGTCCTCGACAACCTCTCAGCCCACAAGACGCAGGCGGTGCAGGAGTTTCTGGATCAACATCCGAAAATCCGCTTCCACTTCACCCCGACGTACTCGTCCTGGCTCAATCAGGTGGAGCTGTGGTTTGCCAAAATCCAGCGCGCTGTGATCGATCGCGGCGTTTTCACTTCCGTAGCCGACTTGTCGCGCAAGCTTCGAAAGTACATCCGGGCTTATGCCAAATCAGCTAAGCCGTTTCGCTGGACCTACACCGATCCACAACGCCGCTTCAAGGTATCTCAATGATTGAGACAGTCCACTAGTGCAACAGCGAGACCGCCAACCCCCAGGCCAGCCAGAATCGTCGAAGTGTTATATCCCCAAAGACCGAGGACGCTCAGCACCGCGATGAGGAAGAGCGCCAGTTTCAGCACCTGCCTTCCGAGCGGGAGTACGGAATAGCTCACCGCTTGTACGCGCGGATCGAGGCGGGAATACCAGCGATGCGCGATCACGTCGATCAGGACCGCGCCCGCCCAGGCAATCGCTAGCGCGAGGGTCAGCCCGAGCAGCCTCTCGATAAAGACGCGGGAAAGCGTGGCCGGCGGAGCCAGTTCCAGGGCCGCGCGAAGACCAGCCACGAACAGGGCAACTCGCAGTGGGCCGCGAAATCCGTGTGCGTCGAAGAGCGGCCGAAGACCGGTCACCACTCCCCATGCTGCCAGCCGCGCAAGAAACCAGATCACGATCGCCATGAGGAGAAGCGCGATCCAACGCCACACCGGCGTATCGAAAAGCTGGGAGGTCACCAATTGCTGCGGCAACTTGGTTTCGAACGGCGTTTCGGCTACGACTTTGTGCGCCCGCGGAATCAGCTTGACGCTATCCGCTGACACGACCCAGGCGCGGAGTCCGGATTTAAACGTCACCCGCTCCAACTGCAAGGTCAGCGTCTCTTGACCCGTCTTGAGTGTTTCCAGGTCTTCATGGCGGCCGCCCTGGCTGCCGAACGGGTCGCGGCTGAGCGCGGTGATATCGAACGGAGTGTCATCCAGCAGGTCCTCCAACTGTTTAGCGAGTTCCGGTCCCTCCCTGGCTCTCTCCTGTGTCGACATGCTTCGCAGATCGAGATAACGCATGGCCTTGTGATAATCGCGCGCGTGACAAGCCTCCAGAAAGTGGAAGACGGATTCTTGCGGAGTACCGCGGCCAAGCGGATCGGTAGCCGGCGGAGACGGCGCAGCCGGAGCTGTGGGGGTAGGCGCCTGCGCGTGCAGAACACAGGCGAGTAAGATGGCGGTGAAAAATCTGAACATCGCTCCTCTACAGGGCACTTCTTCCAAGTGACGCACCGCGGACCGGACCGGAAATGAACGATCCAATCGAAGTGGCGGTGGCGATACTTCTAGTGTCGCTGAATCGGCGCGAGTTTTGAGGCGGCTCGGGTGAAGAACTTTTCGACGGCGTCAGAGCTCGTCGTAGTCGGCCTGGACTTCCTTTCTCTTGCTGCCCTTGTACTCCTGGTCATTTTTGTTGAAGTCGCTGATGGTAGCGGGGTACTTGGAGGCCTTGGTGTATTCCACATCGCCTGCCGCCCCCTTGTAGATGGCGTCGGTGATGGGGTTACGCCAGCCAGTGGGACTGGGAGAGCCATCGACGGGCTGGTGCGGTATACCATGGCGGGTCATCCAGCCCGAGCAATCGGTGCAAACCGGCTTGCCGGAACAGTAGATCTCGAGCCCTCCGGCCTTCAAATCCTGCTTGGCCACACCTTTCCCGTGCAGGTAGCGCACGATCGCCATTTCAGCGTGAAGGTTGACGACACACGCCGTTATGAAAACGATCTGATCGAGCGTCTTGATGAACTTCAGCTTCTCTTTCGCCGCCTGGAAGACTTCCTTCTTTTTGGCGCTTGCATCGGCTTCCTTTTCGGTCAGCTTCGCTACAGCGAAAAAGAGAGCCTTAGGGTCTTCATGCTGAGCGTCGGGCCAGCATCCGACCACAAAGGTTGCGAAGTTGTCCCGGCCCTTCTGCTTCTTGGTCGCCGGTTCTTGCTTGGGGGCCAGAAGGTCACCGATGTACCGCAGCTCGTCGAGATACTTTCCTTTCAATGATCCGGCGGATTCGGCGAGTTCCCTTCGCTTCATCCGCTTCCAGTTCGCTGCGTCCAAGACGGTGACGTTGTGTGTTGCCATGTGGCCCCCTCGTTTCTGATAGGTACCATACGTGGGGGCGGGTTGCACGCGGAGAATCCCGGAGCGCAGACCTAAGAGCAAATCGCGCTGGAAATCAGAATTGTTTCCATTGCGCAAAGAGAGTGATAGATGAGGCGCTCGTCATCATTAAGACGCTTTTTCAGAAACTACTGCCCACGGCGTGGTGTCTGAAGTGGTATAGAAGCTATGCACATCGGAACCAGCTTCAGGGAACGGGCTGCTGTGGCTGTCATTGCTATCGCCAGCGGTGTCTTGGGTAGCGTGCTATACGATCTTATTAAGCCAAAACCGACCACCATTCGCGCAGAGCGATTTGAGTTACTTGATCCGCCGGGGCGCCTCGTCAGCTTTTGGGGGCCGGACGGCAATCATCGAATACCAAGCACAAGCTCAAAGGGAGCGCTCTTGGTCTTTGAGGATCCGCACGGGAGGCGGCGATGTCAAATTGGCTCCCGGATAGGCGACTATGGCCCGGAGCTTATGTTCTATGGCGCCGATGGCCCTTCCGACAAACCGGAACGGTTCGACTCTGTGCCCCGCGTCAGCATTGGTTTGGGCGGAACCGGCAGCCCCATGTTGAATATGCGGGGCACGAGAGGTGACCAAATGACTTTGGGTGCGATGTATGGTGATGTGCCCGGTGAACCCGAAGGCGGCTGGGGGATATCATTCCGCGCCTGGGACATACAGGCGAGAGCGGCGATGGGCTATAGGCATTCGTGGGACGGAAGCTATCAATCAGGTATCACGCTTAGTGATGGGAGAGGCAAAAGTTGGAATGCTGCTGCTGGTGAGCTAAGGCCGCTCCCGCTACTGAAGAGGCCGAACCGATAGCTCTTTCCGATTCCCGCCCGCCGAGCTATACGGATCGAGCCGATGGCCGCGCTGCGGAGTGAGTAGACGGGCTTTGGTCCCGCACTCAGGTTAGTTGGGTGATGGCTTTGCCGCGTGGTCAATCACGAAGGTCTCGACCGGGGCTTTGGCGGGTACCAATTTGAGCCCAAGTTCCCGCAGACAGCCTCGGAAAGACATCGACTGATCTCCGCTGTACTTCGGATCCAGGTCAGGTTGACGTTGCCTGTAATCGAACTGACCGCTCAAGTCCGTTCTATCCAAAACTGGAACGCGCATGATACGAGACGCAAATTTCGCTAATTGCGGCATTGACGTGGCAAAGATGCCCCATTTTCCGTCGACGTATCCAATACTTCCAAATAATTGACGGTCCGATGGGGGGCTGCCATCTGCAGTGGCAAGCTCCACCGGGCGAAGCGCGAGCGGCTGTCCGTTTCGTTCCAACAGGTACACATCGCCGGTTGTCGTTTCGCGATGAAACTTCAACTGAAATCGATTGATCAGAAGAGTTTGCAGCATTTCACGCAGGAGCGGATCTTCGATTCCGAATATCGTATACCGGAGATCTTTGATGCTTGATTGCAGGGCCTCCGGTGGCTTCGCTTCGATATCGAAGGCGTCTTTTCCGGTCCACTCATCCCCACCGGAGATTCGACCATACAACACATCAAAAGCGGCAATAATCAACGCCCTAAGAGACAACCCTGAGAGGATGACTCTTCCGCCTGGATAAACCCGCACTCCCACCAGGTGCATGACGTTGACATTGGTCGGTTTGATGCTTGCAACCTCAAACTCGGGCATTGCCGTGGGAGGCGTATCTTGGGAAGCGTGGGATTCCAAATTGGGCTCTGAACTCGTCGCTGACTGAGCCGCGGCGACATGGACTGGCGCTAGGTTGGAAGCGGGCGCGGGCACTGCGTCTTCAATGGGCGCTGGTGAAGCAGAGATTGAAGCTGGAACCGTTGCCGACTGCTTGGTGGATTGCGGATGGGACGCGGCGGCCAAGCACGCGATCGGCAGGCCACACGCCAGGATTGCCGCGACACTCCAGCGGATAGTGCCGCGCGGACTGACAGTGGAAAAGATCAAGATGCACGAGCGGAGGCTCCATTCGGTCAGGAATTGAATCGCACTCATCTTTTTTTTCTCCTTAAAAGCCTGATAGGAGGCCGTGCCTCCGTTGCACATCTCGGCAGTGCAGACGGGATGATTCCAGCCATAACCCATAAATAACTGCTCGAGCCGGCTCAGGCTCTTACGTGCGGGAATGCTATGCATCGTAGTGCTATTATCACTACTGTCCGGCTATAAATCGAACAGAATCAACTGGTTGTCAGGATCGGCTAAATCCATTTCGGAGTCGGATGCCTGAAGAGCCCGTAAAATGGGCGTTTTCTCAAAAAGTGTCACGCTCAAAATTTGTAGAATCTG
>DASZPB010000048.1:0-18253 GCA_035550475.1 Bryobacteraceae bacterium
CAGCAGGACCCGGCGGCGCTATCGAAGATCTACGTCACCGGCAACTCCACCTCGACCGGCACGACGCCGAGCGTCGCCAATACAGCGACCGGCACGGTCATCACCGCTACCAGCGCTGCGCCGAACTCGGTGACCGGTTCGGCGCAGGTGCCGCTCGCCGCCTTCGCCCGTTTTGTGCCTACCGCCGCGCCGCTGGTCATCGCGCACCAGGAGCAGTTCCCGGCGGTGACGATCAGCTTCGACCTCGCGCCATGGGCGGCGCTGAGCGACGCCGTCGCCGCCATCACGCGCACCCAGCAGGCGATCGGCATGCCGTCCTCGGTGACCGGCAGCTATTCCGGCGACGCCGCCGAATTCGCCAAGTCGCTGGCGAGCGAGCCGTGGCTGATCCTCGCCGCCGCCATCACGATCTACATCGTGCTCGGCGTTCTCTACGAGAGCTTCATCCACCCGCTGACCATTCTCTCGACATTGCCGTCGGCCGGGGTCGGCGCACTGCTGGCGCTTATCGTCACCGGTCACACGCTCAACATTGTATCCATCATCGGCATCATTCTGTTGATCGGCATCGTCAAGAAGAACGCCATTATGATGATCGATTTCGCTTTGGAGGCCGAGCGCGAAGAGGGCAAGCCGCCGGAGGAATCGATCTACCAAGCCTGCCTGCTGCGATTTCGCCCGATCATGATGACCACGATGGCGGCGTTGTTGGCGGGCATCCCACTGGCGTTTGGCACCGGCACCGGATCAGAACTGCGCAAGCCGCTCGGCATCACCATCATCGGCGGTCTGCTGCTGAGCCAGGCTCTCACGCTCTACACCACGCCGGTGGTCTATCTCTTCTTTGACCGGCTGGCCAGCCGCTTCCGAAGTGTCCGAACGGTCGAAACATTCGATCGCCACCATCCTGCCCCGTTGGAGGAAACGTGAGCATTTCCGCGCCCTTCATCCGGCGTCCGGTGGCGACTTCGCTGCTGACCGCGGGTCTGGCGCTGGCGGGAATCCTGGCTTACCGCATGCTGCCGGTAGCGCCGCTGCCGGATGTGGAGTTCCCCACCATCTACGTTTCCGCGAATTTACCCGGAGCGAGTCCGGAGACAATGGCTTCGGCCGTTGCCACACCGCTGGAACGCCAGTTCGGCCACATCGCCGGCGTCACGGAGATGACCTCCGCCAGCGGTTTGGGCAGTACACACATCACGCTGCAGTTCGATTTGGACCGCGATATCGATGCCGCGGGCCGCGACGTGCAGGCGGCCATCAACGCGGCACGCGGCCAGTTGCCGGCGAATCTCCCAACCAACCCGAGCTATCGGAAAGTCAACCCCGCCGACGCTCCAATTCTGATTCTGGCGCTGACCTCCGACACCTACGATCTGGCGCAGATGTATGACGCCGCCGATTCCGTGATTGCGCAGAAGCTTTCGCAGGTGGAAGGCGTGGGGCAGGTCAACGTGGGCGGAGGCGCCAAGCCTGCTGTGCGCGTCGAACTCAACCCCAAAGCGCTGAACAGCTTTGGCATCAGCTTGGATCAGGTTCGCAATAGCCTGTCGGCCGCCAACGCGAATCGCCCGGTTGGCAGTCTCGCGCACGGCGGCAGAACCTGGGAACTCGGCACGACCGATCAACTCTACAAAGCTGACGAGTACCGCCACCTCATCATCAGCTACAAGAACGGTTCGGATGTCCGCCTGGGCGATGTCGCGACGGTAGAAGATTCGGTGCAAGACCGCCGCAATGCCGGGCTCGCCAACGGTAAACCGAGCGTGCTCATCATCATCTTCCGGCAGCCCGAAGCCAACATGATTGCGACCGTGGACCGCGTGATGGCGCTGCTTCCCTGGCTGCAATCGTCGATTCCGCCGGCAATCAAGATTTCCGTGGCCGTGGACCGAACCATCACCATTCGCGCGGCGGTGCAGGACGTCGAGTTCACCCTGGCTGTTGCAATCGCGCTGGTCATCCTGGTGGTGTTTCTCTTCCTGCGAAACGGTTGGGCTACTTTTATTCCAGGAATCGCTGTGCCGCTGTCGCTGCTCGGCACGTTCGGCATCATGTACCTGGTGGGCTACAGCGTGGATAACCTCTCGCTGATGGCGCTGACGATCTCGACAGGCTTCGTGGTCGACGACGCGATCGTCGTGATCGAAAATATCGCGCGCTATCTGGAGCAAGGCGTCCCTCCGCTGCAGGCAGCATTACGAGGCTCGCGGGAAATTGGCTTCACCGTGCTCTCGATGAGTTTGTCGCTGGTCGCGGTGTTTATCCCGATTCTGTTGATGGGCGGAATCGTCGGGCGGCTGTTCCGCGAGTTTGCAGTGACATTGGCCGCCGCCATCGGAGTCTCGCTGCTGGTCTCTCTGACGACCACTCCGATGATGTGCGCCAAATTCCTGGTCTCGGAGCGCGAGCGCTCCCACGGCTGGTTCTACCGCGGCGGAGAGCGGGCGTTCAACTATTTGCTCGGTGAGTACGACCGAAGCCTTTCGTGGGTTTTGCGCCACCCGCGGCTGATTCTGCTGGTGACGTTCGCCACCATCGCGCTCAATGTATACCTCTATATCGCGGTTCCCAAAGGCTTCTTTCCAGAGCAGGATACCGGGCGACTTTCCGGCTCCATCGTAGGTGCGCAGGATATTTCATTTCCCGCGATGCGGCAGAAGCTCGGGCAGTTGATTCAAATCGTCATGGACGACCCGGCCGTGCAGAACGTCGTTGGTTTCACCGGGGGCAGCAGTACGAATACCGGCCGCGCGTATGTTCAGTTGAAGCCCCAGAACGTGCGCAAGGTCAGTTCGGCGCAGGTGATCGAGCGGCTGCGCGGCAAACTGGCACAAATTCCCGGCGTCAAACTCTACTTGCAGGCAGTGCAGGATATTCACGTCGGCGGCAGGTCCAGCAATTCCGAATACCAATACACGTTGCGGGCGGACAATCTGAACGACCTGAACACCTGGTCCCAGCGTCTGCTTGCGAAGATGAAGACACTGCCGCAGATCCGCGACGCCAACAGCGATCAGCAGACGAACGGACTCGAGACGCATCTGGTGATCGATCGTGATGCGGCCGCGCGCCTCGGGCTGAACACGCAACTGATCGATCAGGCGCTCTACGATTCTTTCGGGCAGCGCGATGTCTCCACGATGTACACCGCCATCAACCAGTATTTCGTCGTGATGGAAGTGGACCCACGCTTCCAGCAAAACCCGGATTCGCTGCGCGAGATCTATGTGCAATCTTCTACTGGAAAGGAAGTTCCGCTCAGCGCTTTCGCTCGCCTGGAACAGACCAGCACGACGCTGGCGGTGAATCACCAGGGGACATTCCCCGCCATCACTCTCTCGTTCGGTCTGGCGCCGAATGTTCCTCTGGGCACGGCAGTGAATGCCATTAATGAAGCGGAACGGGAGATCGGCATGCCCGCCAGCGTACAAGGCAGCTTTCAAGGTACGGCCAAAGCATTCCAGGATTCGCTGGCGAGCGAACCGTACCTGATCCTGGCGGCGCTGGTTACGGTGTACATCGTGCTGGGCATGTTGTACGAAAGCTACGTCCATCCCATCACCATTCTTTCCACGCTGCCTTCGGCCGGTGTGGGGGCGCTGCTCGCGCTGCTGCTGTTTCACGAGCAACTGAGCGTGATTGCCCTCATCGGCATCATCCTGCTGATCGGCATTGTGAAGAAGAACGCCATCATGATGATCGATTTTGCGCTCGATGCCGAGCGCAAGGAGGGCAGAAACTCGCGCGACGCCATCTATGAGGCCTGCCTGCTGCGCTTCCGCCCGATCCTCATGACCACTATGGCTGCGACTCTCGGCGGTGTCCCGCTGGCGATTGGCGGCGGTGTCGGCGCGGAACTGCGGCGGCCGCTCGGCATCACCATCGTAGGCGGTCTGCTGGTGAGCCAGGTGTTGACGCTCTACACTACTCCCGTGATTTATCTTTATCTGGACCGGCTGCGGCTCTGGGCCTATCGGGTGCTGCCGCACCGCACTCCGCGTCCGATCGAAGGCGAAAGCTAAAGGCGTTTACTCGAATTCGGTATTGGGAGCAGCCTGTTCCGGGCCCACTCGCCCCGCGACGATTTCGGCGCGGAAATAATTCTCGCCGCGAACCGGGCTTCCCGCCATACGGCGCAACATGGCGATCTGGCCCACGTGCGTCAGCGCATCGGCGATGGGGCCCTGAAAAATTCGCTCTTCCGGAAATCCCAACGGCGCACCGGACGCGAGCCGCCGCTCCAGCGCGTCGAGCCCAGTGAAAAAACGCGCGGTGCCGCTCTCCCAATCGAGAACACCGGAGTTGTGCCACGAGTGATGGCCATCCGCCAACGCCAGTCCCCAATCGAGCAGATCCCCGATATGCGCCAGAATCTGACCGGGCGTGCGTGTAGTGGGAAAGGCTTTGAATTCGGCAAAACCGGCCGGTGCGCCGCGCATGACTTTACCGCCACGATAAGCCAACGTGGCCAGTGTATGCCGCAGTAATTCGGTCTTCATGTGATCGAGCCTAGCACGGACCTATAATACGGAAATGCTAAAACGGCTGGCTGCTCTTTCCGCTTGCGTTTGCGCGATGCTCCTGGCGCAGAAGGACTGGTACGTTCCCTTTCCCGCCTTTCGCATCGCCGACCATCTGTACTACGTGGGATCGAAGGACCTAGCCTCCTATCTCATCACCACCAGCCAGGGCGATATCGTGATTAACTCCGGGTTCGACCGGAACGTTCCGCAGATCCGTGACGGAATCGAAAAGCTGGGCTTCAAGCCTACAGACGTGAAAATCCTGCTGGCGAGCCACGCTCATGGCGATCATGTCGCGGGGATGGCGATGCTGCAGGAGATTACCGGTGCCAAGATTTACACCATGCAGGGAGACGTGCCGGTGATGGAATCGGGCGGCCGCGGACAATACAAGTACACAGACACGTGGAAGCCCGTCAAGGTCGATCGTGTGCTGCACGATGGCGACAAAGTTACGCTCGGCGGGGTCACTCTGACCGCCCATCTGACACCGGGACACACGCGCGGCTGCACGACGTGGACGATGCGAACCACCGACGGCGGCAAGTCGTATAACGTGGTGATCATCGGCAGTCCTAACGTGAATGCGGGCTTTCAGCTCGTGAATAATCGCGACTACCCACAGATCGCGACCGACTTTGCTCATACGTTTCAGGTGTTGAAGTCGCTACCGTGCGACATTTTTCTGGGCGCACACGGCGGCTATTACAACATGGTCGAAAAATACGAGCAGATGAAAGCGAAAGGCGGCAACCCATTCATTGATCCGGCGGGCTACCGCAAGTATGTCAATCAGACGGAGCACGCCTACCTGACGAAATTAGAGGATCAGAAAAAGCAGGCCGCTTCAGGCGCGCCGCAGCAAAACCCACGCTAGCATCAGCCACGCAGCGATGAACGATAAACCGCCCAGCGGTGTAATCGCACCCAGAATCCGCACACCGGTTACTGCGAGCAGATAGAGGCTGCCGGAGAACAACACGATTCCCGCCAGAAGCAAGCCGCATACCCACGCGCCGCTGGATTCGGAAAGCACGCCGCTCTTCGGCAGCACGGCCACGATGAGCATACCGAGCGCGTGAATCATGTGGTAGAACACCGCCTTCTCATACACTTCCATCGAGTAGGCGTCCAGCCGGTTCTTCAGACCATGCGCGCCAAAAGCGCCCAATATTACTCCTAAGGCCAGACAGATTGCTCCTGTTGCGATCCAGTTCATATCAATGTGTCATTGCGTAAATCACGTAGTTGATGCCGATGCGTAATCCCAAGGCGGAAAACCGTTCCGGATATTCGGGATTGTCGGCGTGCTCCCAGGAATCGCCCAGGTCCATATTAAAGCAGATGGCCACCATGATCCGCCCGCGGTCGTCGTAGATGCCGCGCCAGTGGGCCACCTTGCCATCTTTTTCGTAGACGCGGCCGGTTTCGAGATACTGCTCGCCGGGCACCTGGTAACGGTTGTCGAGATCGTAAATGGTGTGGAAGATGGGATCGGAGGAATCAATCTCGACAATCGGCCGGTCGGGAAATACCTTCTTCATGCTGGCGGTAAACACGTTCCATTCTTCAGAGCCGTGAAAATCGTCGCACATGAAGAAGCCCCCGCGCAGCAGGTATTCGCGCAGGGTGTGAGCCTGGGCATCGGTGAGATTCCAGTGTCCGACTTCCACGCCATAGAGCCATGGCCAATCGTAGACGTCGCCATCGTCGAGATTCAACGGCTCTTCAGTGGAGCGCGCATGGAGACGCGTGAGCCGTCGGATGGCTGCCGAAAAGTGACGGTCGGAGCGTGGATAGTCCATCGTCCAGTTCGACGCGCCCTGCGTCCAGGAACCCAAAAACTGAAAACCGCCGAGATAAGGACCCACCGGGGGATACATCAGGCGCGCAAATGCCCATTCGGTCTTTTCCTGATAATCGCGAGGCAGCGGGAAGTTGTTGTACTCGAAGCCGGGATACTCCCGAAAGGGGTGCTGGAAGGCGTACAAACCGCCAACAATCAAAAGGATACCGGCCAGAACCGCTCCGGCGCGGCGAAGGTAGCTTGGAGTCGACACCGCTATTACGTCCAGGATAGCATTCGCCCCGCGACGGCATATGATATGGTGATCGAGCGATGACATTGACCCGGCGATCTTTACTGGCCATGGCGGCCGCGGCCCCCTTCGCATCAGCCGCTCCCCAAAGCGAATCGGTTCCGGTGGGCCTGGAACTTTACTCCGTGCGCGAAGAACTGGCGCGCGATGTGATGGGTACGGTCCGCCAGGTGGCGCAGATGGGATATCAGGTGGTGGAGTTCTATGCTCCCTATTTCCAATGGACGCCCGCTTATGCCAAGGACGTGCGAAAGCTGCTCGATGACGTGGGCGTGCGCTGCCACTCCACTCACAATAGCGCGGGCTATTTTTCCGCCCAAAACCTGCCGCATGCAATCGAACTGAATCAGACGCTGGGAAGCAAGTACGTCGTAATGTCGAGTGCCGGCAGCGTGAAAGGCCTGGACGGTTGGAAAGGAGTCGCCGAGCGGTTGAACCAGATCGCCGATTCACTCAAGCCGCATAACATGCTCACCGGCTATCACAACCACGGGCCAGAGTTCACGCCAGTGGACGGCCGCCGGCCTATCGAAGTTCTGGCAGCGAATACGGACAAAAGCGTAATGCTGCAGCTTGACGTGGGCACCTGCGTGGCAGCCGGCTCCGATCCAGTCGCCTGGATCAAAGCGCATCCCGGACGGATTCATTGCATTCATTGCAAAGAGTGGTCGCGTGACAAAGGATACAAAGTCCTGTTCGGGGAAGGCGCTTCGCCGTGGAAGCAAATCTTCGCGGCAGCAGAAAGTGTCGGTGGCATCGAGTATTATCTAATCGAGCAGGAAACCAGCCCACTACCCTCGGCGATCGACGCGGCCCGACAAGACCTCGCGAACTGGCGCAAACTGCGGGGATAATCACCGTGGCGGCGCGGTTCGTGCATGGCCCTTCGCAAACGCCGGGCTGCCTCAATACAAATGCAACAGACTGCTATCCTCGGTGAAGAAATTCCGCGCGCCGCATTTCGGGCAATCGTAGACGGAAGGCAGAATGTATCGACTGGTGACTCTGCCTGTCATTCTCAATAGCGAAGAAGGGTGGCCGGAACCGCACCTCACGCAGACGTTCGACCACGTCGCCAGGTCTGGCATGAGGCCTTCACCAAAGTAGAAAGCCCAGCCGTAGACGCTGGTGCGCCATCCAAAGAAACGATCCAGACATCGAAGGACTAAAGTGAGAGTCCGGAGAACACCTTCCTGACCGTTGCCGAACAGCAGGAGTTTTCCCGGCGGGCGGGAAGGAAGATTGCGGCGATTGAGAAATGACAGCGACGTGCAGAGAACGCGCGTTCCGGCGTGCCTCAAGCCGGTAGCCGTAGAGATGGTTTGCTGAATAGCGATCGCATCGCAAAAACCATTGATGTGGCCGCCGCCGCGCGATAGCCAGCGATACAGGCGGTCGGTAAATGAAAAGCGATCGTGCACAGCGACGTACAACTGGCCGCTTCGCGTAAGTACACGCGCCAATTCGCTAAGCGCATCGCCTAAGTTTTCGAAGTGCTCCAGACTGTGGTTCAAAACAATCGCTGGAAATGTTTGCTCAGCGAACGGAAGCTCCGAAGCGCGGCAAACCACGAACTTGTCGTACCGCTTCTCCGGCGGTAAAAGGTCGGCGCGCACGACGGCGAGATCGAGTTGTTCGGCCGCGAAGCTTCCTGAGCCGCTGCCGAGATCGAGAACCTTCGATCCCGATGGCAATGCGGAGAGGATTTCGTGCATGGTTGAGAGCGCCCTCCAGCCGGCGCATAACACCCGCGTGGCCCTGATTCTCAGCCCAACTTTCGCTCGCCTGCCAGCAGTTCAACGAATCGCAACGGTCGTATCCCCGGTAAATCCGCTGGCGAAGTTCCCCACGTAGAGGACAATCGGCACTTGACTACCGGTCGCGGCATCCGCGGCGATCCGTACGTTCACTTGCACCGCACCGGCCACCAAACCCGGCGCGGCGCCCGCATAGAGCACCTGACCGAGCGGAGTACCGACAGCCAGCAGCGGCATGGGAAACGGCGGCGCCAACGGCCCGAGTGATCCATCCGCTTGCGGAGGACTCATTCGGCCCGCACCGGTCATATAAACCGAAATAATGGAGCCGCGCGCCGCCGGATTCGATGGCGAGTTAACCGTGCCATCCTGGTTGAGAATCGCTGCTTGCCCATTGCCCGACGCATCCAGAGTGAACAAAGCCGGCACGGCATCGAAGACATTCATGATTCCCGGACCCCGTGTTTGCCCGGCGCCCTCCACCGTGATTGCCGTCAGCGGCTCGGCCGCTTCAAAAGGCACAACCGCGTTGATCTGGTCGCTCTGCGTATAAAGCACCGGCGCGGCAATGCCGTCGAAGAGCACTTTCGTCTGCGCGTCAAACCCGCTCCCCAGGATTGTGATGATCTCGCCCGGCGCTACGTCAAACACCGGGTAAAACGACGGCGTTCCGGACCTTAGCCCGGCGGCATTCAGAATCGTCGTCACCCACGGCGAGGCGGGCTGCGTAAAATCAGCCTTCACGACTGTGGCGTCATAGACTCCGCCGCCGAATTTCGTTTGATACGCCCCATTCGTAGGAAAAAACAGGTAGCCGAGCGTTGCCGTAGCAAAGTAGAGAGAGTCCTCGCCATCGAGAACGAATGATCCGGGCACGCCCGCGGAATTCACCATTGCCGAACCGTCCGCGCTCAGTACGGAGAGCGTGTTCGGATTCAGTGTGGACATATTCGGATAAGCATTGACGTACGCTCTGCCCTGACTATCAACTTCGATGACGCTGGCGCTCTCGTTCTGCGGTCCGCCAAGAAACGTCGAGTAGGCGACAGCGCCCGATGAGTTGAACTTTGAGACGAACGCATCGCCTGCTAGGCCCGGAATCGGATTGCCACCGCCATATTTTTGTTGTAGCGCGCCCGGTGTGACCGGAAAGTCCGCCGACTGCGTGCCACCCGCCACATACACCGCGCCCGCGGGATCGACGGCAATGGCGAAGCCGGCTTCCGGTGCGGCTCCGCCGAGATAAGTCGAATAGAGCAGCGCGTTGCCGTTCGGGCTGAGCTTGGCGGCAAATGCATCGCCGAATCGCAGCGGCCCGAGATCGATCTCACCATGAAACTGGTTGCTCAGTGCGCCAAGCGTCGTCGGAAAGTTCGGCGAGACCGTATCGCCTGTGATCCACGCATTCCCCTGAGAATCGACGGCAATCGCGCGCCCTTGATCCGGTCCCGATCCGCCCATGTATGTTGCGTAGGCCACGCTGCCATCCGCGCGCAGCTTCATCACGAAAGCGTCCGGGCATGGAAAAGGAATGAGCCCGACTCCGGCGCCGCCGTGACACGTTCCAGGCGCAAGCTGCGGCTGGTAAGCTCCTGGAGTGGTTACGAAATCGTCGCCGGCGCTGCCGGTCAGATAGACATTCCCCTGGGAGTCGGCCGCCAACCCGGACGCGGTCACAGCGAACGACTCGGAGTAGACGATCTTGTCCGCTGCCGGTGTCAGTTTCGTAACCGTGCTGCCGCCAGCTAAACCGGTCAACACATAAATGCCGCCGTTCGGGTCCACGGCGATTCCTCCGGCGCTCGAATTCGCCAGGCATACCGACCAGACGATCCCGGTACCGGCTGCATTCAATTTGGTAACGAACGCACAGCCGTGGTCTTTGGAGGGTGCGCCGAAAGCTGTTGACGTGAGTGGAAAATCCGCCGAAGTCGTTGTGCCTGCGAGGTAAGCGTTGCCCGCCGGATCGACCACAATTCCCGACGGCTGTTCGTCAAGTGAACCACCCAGGTAAGTGGCGTAATCCACATGAACAGAAGTAGCGGCAATCAGGCAGCCGCTGGATAAAAGAAGAATCAGTGCGAAAGCGCGCATTGGACGCCCGAACCGTCTGTGGCCGAGTCAAGCCGCCGCGCCCGGTTGAAACAGGCGCTCGGCTACTCCATTACTAAGACTCGTCGCACGACAAATCCACTACAGCATGCCCGCTGTTTTCCAAGATCGGCAGAGCGAAAACGAACGGAAGCAGGTCCGTAACCGCGCTGCTGGACGATTTCGATTGGAAGATTTACGCGTTCGTCTGAATTTCTCTATCTCATGCGAGATTCAGTAGTTTTCGACCAGAAAAGATTCTAACGTCTGAAGGGAAAACTAGATTGAAGGGAAAACTAGATTCCTCAAAATGAGGTACGGTGAATCAGATTCTACGCAACTATTGCGAAAGGCCGGAAACCTGTCTTACGATTTGAGAGCTCAAGCCACCGAGACCGCATTGCGGACCTCAGCGGTGTTGGAAAAGGAATCTTCCTCTTCATCTTCATTTGTTCCTGTCTATTCAGACCACGAGCCCCAAATGCCTATTGGCCTCCTGGTATTGGCGTTGCCCGTACCGTCGGCAAGATAGTCCTCCGGACGTAATCGTCAAGCATCTGGAAACGATTAGCACCAAACGCCTTCTGAAGTTGCTGAATGTGGTCCATAGTCACTTGGTGCTGCTGTTGCCGGAGCGCCATGACCTGTTCCCGGACAGCATCCGGCCATGGCACGTTATTTCGATTCTCCTCCCCAAGCGTGTGAAGCTTGGACTGAATTGCCCCGAACTGACCTTCAAAATCGGCCGTAATCGATTTCAGCGCCACTTCTTCCGCAGGGGTCAGATGTGCTGCATTCTTAATGTGATGCAATGCTTCCGCATTCTTGACTCCCGCCGCCGCCCCACGATCTGCTGCTCGCTGCACAGTATGGACATAGCCAAAGAAAAACTCGTAGAGGATATCATCCGGCACGGGCGGTGCGGAGTCAGCAGTAACGGCGCTCTGCGGCCTCATCAGTCGTTGGGCGTAGGTTTCCAACGTCTGAAAACGGTCTGGCCCGAGTAAGTTCTCGAGCTGCCGGATATGATCCAAGATCATTTGACGCTCTTGTTCGTGAACTGCGACGATTTGTTTTCGAGCCTTCTCCGGAAATGGTATCCGGTTTTTGGACTCGATCGCAGATACTCGAGCTCTAGACACAACTTCCTTACTGAGGCAGTCGGCCGCGATCGATTGGAGAGCCTCCTCCTCTGCGGTTTTCAGGTGCACGGTATCGCTAAGTTGATGTAAGGCTTCGACATCCGCCTTCTGCTGATATCCCGGAGTGGTAGCGCCCTGATGCCAGCGGTCAACACGCCGAAAGAAATGCAGGTAAAAGATTGTGTCAGACGTCCGCGGTGCTGGTCTTCCGGAAGAACTTTGTGCCAGACTACCAATGCAGGTTAAGAAGATTACCGAAGTCCGGTAAAAGAGAACGGCCCAAAATCTAGCGCTCATGTGGCCCCCCAATTCAAGTCTTGAATCCAGCTCAAAACTATGCCAATTACTTTTCCGGGAATATTGGTACACCCGATTCTGGCCATTGTCAAGAGGTATTGAAGGGCTGTTTAATAACAATATACTAAGTGAGTATGGCTAAGCTATTTTGCCAGAAACTCTAATTCCCAGAACAGCTCGACACATATTGGCATGCTCCAGGAGGCAACGATTTACGCGCGATCATGCTCTTCGCCGCTGACCAAGCTAGTCGATTGTGTATGCTGCTCCCGACACATCCACGTAGGCGTTAAGGTCCGCGGCAGAATGATTCGCGTATCCCGTTCGTGCTTCGGTAAAAGAGATGTGTCCCGAGTTGCTTCATCGTGATCCAGAACAGACCAGGAGACGTCGCCAACCACGCAGAGAGGACACCCGCGATGCTCTCGGCGCTATCATAGGTGGCGATGATCGATCGCCGACAGGCCTGGGACATCCTCTGTGAACACGTCCAGTCCGACGGACTCCGCAAACACGCGCTGGCAGTGGAAGCCTGCGTGACGGCGTACGCCCGCAAGTTCGGCGAAGACGAGGCCAAGTGGTCCATCACCGCTCTGCTGCATGATTTCGATTGGGAGATTCACCCGCAGGCGCCTGATCATCCCATGCAGGGCGAACCGCTTCTCGCTGCGCGCGGGGTGGATGAAGAGATCCGCCGCGCCATTCTCTCACACGCCAATTACAGCGGCGTGCCGCGGCAATCGCCGCTCGAAAAGACGCTTTACGCCTGCGACGAACTGGCCGGCTTTCTCACTGCGATCTCTTACGTCAAGCCGCATCGCAGTATCTTCGAAGTCGATGTCGCCTCGGTGAAGAAGAAGATGAAGGACAAGGCCTTCGCTCGCTCCGTAAATCGTCAAGACATCACGGAAGGCGCGGCCGAGTTGGGCATACCGCTCGAAGAACACATCGATTTCTGCATTCAGGCAATGCGCGATCGCGCCGAAGAGTTGGGCTTAAAGGGCAACGCGGCCTGATTTCTTCGCTTCAGCCTGCCCACTTCCGAATGCCGCGATTGGCGGGCTCTTCCAGCAAACGGTACACCGCTGCCGAAATCAGGATGACGCAGGCCACGTAAACCGGCGCCGAAGCCGCCGGCAACCAGCGCGCGTACCACCACAATATCGGAATGTGCAGGATATACATGGCGTAGCTCGCCTTGCCCAGGTAAACAATCACGCGGGTGGAAAGCAGCCGCGCCACAATGCCCCCGCCCAGCGCGAGCCCAAGCAGCGTAATGGCGTTTAGCGGCCGAAGGGCATTGTTCAGATCAGTGACACCGCCCAGCAGGTTCGGCCACGCGATCAACATAGCACTTCCCACCAAGCCCGGCAGATAGAGCCACGGTCCGGCAATGCGAGTGCGGCGGCGCGCCAGCAGCTCAAACGCGGAAGCCGTCACGATGCCCAGCAGGAAGTCCGAAAAATGAATGAGCGGTTTGACGGCATCCGGCACGCCCGCCGCCAGCAATGCAGCGCGCAGCAAACATGCGCCAAAAGCAAGCGGCACCACTCTGCGCCAACTGGTCTGATAGAAAAACACGGCCGCCAAGGGAAAACACAGATAGAAAAAAGCCTCGCACGAAAGCGACCAAGCCGGCGTATTCCAGCCGACATGCAGTGGTCCCCAGCCTTGTAGCAGCAGTGCGTGCCGAGCAAACAATTCCGCCTTGTGAGGTGCCTGCCCGGCCAGGATGAACGGTAAGACGATCGCGAGGCTCAACGCATACACCGGATAGATGCGCGCCGCGCGCGCGACACTGTAACGCCAGAGCCGCTGCCGGTTCCACTCTCCGGCCGCATAGTTCCGCGCCAACACAAATCCGGAAAGCACAAAGAATGTTCCTACGGCAACGTACCCGCCGCGAATGAGACTGTATACGGCTGCCGGCAGACTGCGCGCCCAGGCGTCCAGCATCATGCCGTTGCCGGTGAGGTGATGCAGAATTACCCACAACGCCAGAACGAATCGCAAGCCGGTGAGCGCCGGAAGATGCGATTTTTTGCTGGGGAGAGGAAGTCTGGCGGAAGCGGCCTCACCGCCCGCGGTTTCGGCCTGCTCCGCAATCTGAAGTTCCAGGGCGATTCTCCAATTTTAACGTGCATGGCTGGTCTCTCCGAATTGTGCGAAACCAGCCAAACGCGTGCGAATGCCACTCTACTTTCCACGAATGGGCACCACCGACTTCACGATGTCTCGCGGCGCTGCTTCCAGTGCGAGTGACTCTCCCGCCAGTTCTCCGCCCTGCCCCAGCGCCAGTTCGTGTTCCATCCAACCGGAAATCGGGATATCCCGCAAGTAAATTCTTTCCTGCACCACCACATTGTTTGCCCCATCGGTGCGCCGCACAAAACGCCGCTGCTCCACGTGCAAGTCCGCCAGGAATTCATCAAAAGCTGCTTGCCGCGCCATGCCTTCGGCGGTGCGTAAGGCCTCTTGCGCAGCCGTCTTCTGAGACTCCAGGTCGTGTTCCAACCGCGCTACCGCTGTCTGGCATCTGGCTTTCAACACCTCAATGCGCGCCTGCATCAGCAGCCATACCAGGCATGAAGCTCCGCAGGCTACAGCCGCAGGCAGCATGAGCCAG
Organism: Bryobacteraceae bacterium; assembly: GCA_035550475.1. GTDB lineage: Bacteria > Acidobacteriota > Terriglobia > Bryobacterales > Bryobacteraceae > DASZPB01. The sequence goes on from DASZPB010000048.1 coordinate 14,539, forward strand.
AAGACAAAGTCCATGCCAAATGAGGACATCGCTCGTCTATCGGCCGAATCGCGCTCCAGGTTTAGAGCACCAGGGATGCACCCGGGGACCGTTAGCATGCCCCTAGTAACTAACGTCAGCTTGTTGCGCCGCGACCCGAATGCTAACTTTCAATCAACGTTCCTTTCTACTGACCAAAGGGGGCCCAGACGGCGGTGACGTGCCCGCGGGCCCTTCCGGCATTTCCCTGATCATTCACTAACTTCCTGCACGTGGTACAAACGGACCATGTCTATGAAGATCCGACCCGAAGACGCCCTCGAGTACCATTCCGCCGCGCCGGCTGGCAAATTATCCGTCGCCCCGACCAAGCCGTGCCGCACCCAGCGCGATCTGAGCCTGGCATACACGCCCGGCGTCGCAGTCCCTTGCCTCGAAATTGAGCGCGACCCGGCTCTGGCGTATAAGTACACTTCGAAGGGCAACCTGGTCGCCGTCGTAAGCAACGGCACGGCCGTTCTCGGCCTCGGCAACATCGGCCCACTCGCCGGAAAACCGGTCATGGAAGGCAAGGCCATCCTCTTCAAGCGGTTTGCCGATATCGACGTCTTCGACATTGAACTTGCCACGCAGGACCCCGCCGAAATCATCCGCACCTGCCAGATTCTGGAACCCACCTTCGGCGGCATCAATCTCGAGGACATTAAAGCGCCCGAGTGCTTCTTCATTGAAGAGGAATTGCGGAAGACCATGCAGATCCCGGTGTTCCACGACGACCAGCATGGCACGGCCATTATCTCCGGCGCAGGCCTTCTCAATGCTCTCGAGATCGCGGGCAAGCGGATCGGCGACGTGATTGTTGTCATCAACGGCGCAGGCGCCAGCGCAATTTCCTGCGCCGAACACTACATCAAGCTCGGTGTCCGCCGCGAACATATCATCATGTGCGATTCCAAGGGCGTGATCTACCAGGGACGCACGGAAAGCATGAACCCGTATAAGGCCCGCTTCGCCGCGTACACCGAAGCGCGCACACTCGCTGAAGCGCTGCACGGCGCTGATGTATTCTTCGGGCTTTCCGTAGCGGGCAGCGTCACGCAGGAGATGGTCAAAGCGATGGCGCCCAATCCCATCATTTTCGCGCTCGCCAATCCCGACCCCGAAATCGCCTACGATGCCGCCATGGAAGCGCGCCCTGACGCCATCGTCGCTACCGGACGTTCCGATTTTCCGAATCAGGTGAACAACGTGCTCGGCTTCCCGTTCATCTTTCGCGGTGCGCTCGACGTGCGAGCCACCACCATCAATGACGAAATGAAGCTCGCCGCCACTCATGCACTCGCCGCGCTCGCCAAACAGGACGTGCCGGATTCCGTGCTGCGCGCCTATGGCGTCGATCGCATGGAGTTCGGCCGCGAATACATCATCCCCAAGCCGTTCGATCCACGCGTTCTGATCTGGGAAGCCTCGGCCGTGGCGCAAGCCGCGATGGCGAGCGGCGTGGCTCGGATGCCTGTCGATATTCAGCAGTATCGCGAGGAACTGGAGCGGCGTTTGGGCAAGGCCAATGAAGTGATGCGCGTGATGATCAACAAGGCCCAGCGCGATCCCAGACGCGTCGTGTTCACCGAAGGGGAAGAGGGTAAGATCCTCCGCGCCGCACAGATCCTTCTCGATGAAAAGATCGCGCGGCCCGTTCTGCTCGGCAATGAGACGCGCATTCGAGCTCGCGCCTCTGAATTGCGCCTGCCGCTGGCGGGCGTTCAGATTGTCGATCCGCCGGACTCGCCGCGCCTCAGTGAGTACCTGGAAGAGTTCTACAGCCTGCGCCAGCGCAAGGGCATCACGCGCCGCGAGGCTGCCGAAGCCATCCTCAACCACACGACTTTCGGCAGCATGATGGTCCGTCTGGGGGATGCCGATGCTCTGGTGGGCGGCCTCACGACGCACTATCCCGATACGATTCGCCCGGCGCTCCAGGTCATTGCCGTGCAGCCCGAGTTTCGCCGCGTGGCCGGCGTCTACCTGCTGATCACGCGCAAAGGCGATGTCTACTTCCTCGCCGACGCCACTGTCAACATCATGCCCACGGCCGAGGACTTGGCCGAAATCGCCATCCTCACGGCCGAAAAGGCGCTTCGCTTCAATCAGGAGCCGCGTGTTGCCATGCTTTCGTTTTCCAATTTCGGCAGCACGCGCCATCCGCTCGCCGATAAAGTCCGCCATGCTGTTGACTTAGTACGTCAGCGCGTCCCCGGCCTCATGATCGATGGCGAAATGCAGGCCGATACGGCCGTGGTTCCGCAGATCATCGAACAGACATATCCGTTCAGCGCGCTCAAGGGCGGCGCCAACGTGCTGGTCTTCCCGAATCTCGAAGCCGGCAACATTGCTTACAAGCTGTTGCAGCGGATCGGCGACGCGGAACTGATCGGCCCGCTGCTGACCGGCCTCTCCAAGCCTGTGCATGTGTTGCAGCGCGGATCGGAAGTGAACGATATTGTGCACGTCGCTGCGATTGCCGTAGTCGATGCGCAAGAGTTGGGCAAGCCCCGCCGCGTGTTCAGCGGAATTGCCGAGCCGCACTAAGCGCGTGCGCCGATTCGTGCGCTGCGGCTCTATAGCCCGATTTGCGTGGGCTGCCCCGGTTCCAGCCAACGAAGCCGATCTTCTATTCCGGCCGCTGCAAACGCTCGCGCGATCTCCGTGCGTCCTTCGGCGAAATGCGCCCAGCCTTCGTAGTGCACCGGAATGATCATCGCCGAACTGAATGTGCGCGCGGCTTCCACGCCCTCCGTCGCTGTCATCGTCAGGTGGAACGGTCCCACCTCCGGCACGCTGGCCGCACCCAAATGAAGAATCACCGCACGGATGGGAAACGCTCGCGCCACCTCGGCGACGCCCTCATACCAGACGGTGTCGCCCGAAATATAAATGCCATAGTCCGGAGCATCGGCGAAGGAGACCACGAACCCCACCACCTCTCCGCGCTTGAGGCCGTCCGGCCCATGCCGCGCCGGTGTAGCGGCCACGCGCAGCGCGCGGTCCCCGGGCGCCGGAAACTCCACCGTCTGCCACGGTTTCAATCCGACACTGTTGGCCCCAAGCCGCTCCGCGCCTTCTTCGGTGGTAAGCACCTTCTTCGCGTGTGGCAGGAAAGCTCGACCAGTGCGATCGAGATTATCGAAGTGATGATCGTGGCTCAGCAGGATATAGTCGACCGAGCCGATTTTCTCCGCCGGGATTGCCGGCACGGCGAGTTTTCGCAGCGTCGCCGGCCCGGACGGGTATTCCCCGCCAGCCGGATCGAAAGTCGGATCTGTGAGCAGCCGCACCCCGCCGAATTCCAGCAATACGGTAGGGCCGCCGATATGCGTGAGAGTCAGTTCGTGCGCATTCATGCACAAGGTTGGATTCGCGAATCCCGCGTGGCGATTCGCGAAGCGGTGTGTGGAGAGCCAAAGCGCTTTCAGCTTTGCTCAATATCGACATTTTCCGCCGCCGTTGCGAGCCCAACTCATCCGGACATGACGATTTTGTTTGGAAGGGGCCACAACTTCCGATTGACAGCGCGTCAATGCTATATATAACAGCACAGGGCTGTCCGGCTAAACTTTTTCTTAGCGGAATAACCCACTTGAAACCAGTGGGTTACGGCTGAATTTGTATTTTTCGATTTGAAGTTTCCAGGCGCAATCTGCGCCCAAACCTGTCCTGCCGGCGCCAAGGCGCCTTT
>DASZPB010000049.1:0-148573 GCA_035550475.1 Bryobacteraceae bacterium
TTTTCGCTCCAGTTTTACTCAGAAAACTGACGAGTTCTTCCTTACTGCATCCAACCAGATTGTCAAGGATCTGCGCAATCTGACCCCGCTATGCTCCTCGCATAACGAAACCATTTGCAGGCCTCGAAACTTGTACCCGGCACGTTCACTCAGACACGTCCTTTCGAACGTATAAGCAAGCCGGAAAGATTTCGATGATTGCGACCAGAACTTCGGTCTAGCTATCGGCTGACTTCAATCAGGTTAACAGACCCGTAGCGGGTTCGCAAGCATTCGGCATTCTTTTTTGGAGCCGCTGCGCCGTGCTGTCGCGCGCCGCTGTAAATGCCGCATCAAACCAGCCGCCCTATGGCAGCGGTAGTAAAATTGGAGTATGATCCGCTGGATTTTGACACTGCTGCTTGCCGTCACGGTGTCGCTCCAGGCCGATGACCTGAAGAAGGATCATCCCCAACCCAAGGCCTCCGAGACACAACAGGAAGTTCCGCCTGAGGAAGACCAGTCAGTTGCTGTTCAGGAGTATTCATTTAATCCGCTGCAAGCTGAAAAGGAAGTTCGCGTCGGGAACTTCTACTTCAAGAAGGGTAGCTACCACGCGGCGGCTATGCGGTTCCGCGAAGCCACCAAGTGGAATGCCGGCTACAGCGAGGCTTGGCTCAGGCTGGGCGAAGCGGAAGAAAAGCAAAAAGATCGCGCAGCAGCCAAGGAAGCCTACACGAAATATCTGGCATTGGCCTCGGACAGCAAGGAAGCCGACGGAATCCGCAAAAAACTCGCGCACTGGAAGTAGCATTCCGGATAGTCGGCGTCTCCAGCGACCGATCCTGGATTTCCATTTGACTCAAGCTCCTCGCGAGGCGGCTTCCTCGCGGGACGCGGCGCAAGATTGCCAGTCGCGAAATGTCGATGCAAGCCACACAAAATAAAGCTTTCGACAGTTCTAATATCTCGCAAATCGACGGAAATCCAGGCCGATCCTGGCGCCGGCGTCTGTTCAGAGAAAAAGTATAGCTCACAGGATCAAATACAGGCAGATCGGTATATAATTAGCCGCGCTGAGCCCAGAGGGAATCCGGAAGCCATCTCGCCGGTTTGGGGCATCGAGGAGGGAATTCCGACGTGCCACAGTTTGCACAAAAAGCCGCCGCTGCATACGGCAGCAGTTTTGTTCCAACAGCCATGGCAGTCTGTGGAAGTTTGGGAATTCCGCTGGATTGGCTACTTGCTGCGATCTATTGGGAAACAAGTTGAAGATCAGCAAATTCACTTCAGCCGAGGACTTGTATCTGATTGTGCGAGGCCCGTACGGAATCGGCAAACCGGATTCGTTCAATATGGGAGGAGGGCTGAACAAAGGCCAGGTTCTCAAGATCTACCGTGCGTATCTGGCCAGACAGGGGATGAGTACGGGTGGCGGTGCGGGCACGACGCCTAGCCCCACGTTGGCGCCGCCCATTGGGTTTGGCGTGCGCAAGGGGCCAGCCCGGACCACGGGGTCGCAAGTTCGAATCAGAACTGGTCCCGGGTTGAACTACCCCACGGTACGGTTTCTGATGGCCGAGGGCACGCGGATCAACGTGTTGAACCAGGTCCGCGGCGATAACGTAGACGGGAATGACCTCTGGGACCAGATCGACGGCGGCTACGTTTCGGATGCTTACGTAGCATTTGAAGGCATCTGGGTTTAGCTGATAGCCGTATCGCTCCGGCAGCATCACAAGCCACACTATCCGCATTTTCGGGATTTGCGTTTCGGTAGCAATGCGGCTGCGCGCTCCATTGCCAGCGTAGGCAGTTCCAGGCGCACCAGATCGTATAGTATGAATGACGCAGGCGACTCTGTGCCTGCGCTCACGCTGGAGTCTCACTCAGGATGCTACTGCCCAAGGCAATCGTTTTCACATTCTTTCTCAGCGCGGCGGCGCTACTTGCTGCGCCGGACACTTCCGACGCGCCCGTAACCATCCACGACGACGGCGCCGTCTTCACGCTCACCAACGGCTATCTCACAGCCCAGATCAATAAGACCACGGGCGACATGACTTCTCTCAAGTTCCATGGTCTCGAGATGATGGGCTATGTCTCCGGCCATCACGCCGGCTACTGGGAGCAGAACCCGGCGCGCGCCGCGCATCTGACGGCTACTCTGACAATCGATCCGGCAAAGAATGGCGGCGCGCGCGGAGAAGTCTCCATCAACGGCATCGCGGGCGGAAGATCGCTGAATGGCGGCGACCAACCGGGCGGCAGCATGCTTTGCGATCTGGAAATCCGCTACGCGCTGGGCCGTGGCGAACACGGTCTCTATACTTACGCCATCTTCACGCACGAACCTGACTATGGACAGACGCAGATCGGCGAGAGCCGCTACGGCGTCAAACTGAATGCCAAGGTCTTCGACTGGCTCTCGATCGACGCTCAACGGAACGGGCTCATGCCTACGGGCTACGATTGGGACCAGGGCTCTCCCCTCAATATGAAGGAGGCCCGCCGGCTGACTACCGGCATCTATACCGGGCGGGCCGAGCACAAGTACGATTACTCGGCCGACCAGTTCGACATTCCGGCGTTCGGCTGGTCGAGCACGAAGGAACACATCGGCCTCTACTTCATCAATCCGTCGATGGAGTATCTGAGCGACGGCGCCACTCACGTGGAACTCACCGGACACCTGGACGATGGTGCAGGCGGCGACCCGACTCTGCTCGACTATTGGCGCGGCACACATTATGGCAGCAGCATTCTTCCTCTGGCAGCCGGCGAAAAATGGTCAAAGGTGGTGGGCCCGATTTTTATTTACCTGAATACCGGTGCGAATCCGAACGCAATGTACCATGACGCCCTCGCGCAAGCCGGCAGAGAAGCTGCGAAATGGCCCTATGATTGGGTGCAAGGCGTAGATTATCCGCATCGCGAGGATCGCGGCACGGTGAGCGGACAACTCGTGCTGCACGATCCCCAGGCCGCTACTTCGAGACTGCCTCACCTGCTGGTTGGTCTGGCGTATCCGGATGCGCCTCCGCCGGCTACGGAAGCCGCTCCGCCCGTTCGCGGCCGCCGCTTTGGGCCGAGCCGGATGACTTGGCAAAACGACGCCAAGCACTACGAATTCTGGGTGCGGGGCAGCGCGGATGGAAAATTCACGATTCCCAAAGTGCGGCCCGGCACGTATGAGCTCCACGCAATTGCCGATGGCGTTTTGGGGGAGTATGCCAAGGCGGATATTACCGTTGCCGCCGGCCAAAAACTCGACCTGGGCAAGCTCAGTTGGGACCCGGTTCGCTACGGCCGGCAGCTTTGGGATATCGGCATTCCGAACCGCAACGCTTCGGAATTCTTCAAGGGGAACGATCACTGGCACTGGGGCATGTACCTGGACTATGCGAAGCTCTTTCCTAATGACGTACATTACACCGTCGGGAAAAGTGACTATCGGAAGGACTGGTTCTTTGAGGAGGTGCCCCATGCCGAGCAGGACGACGGCACGGGCCGGAGCCGGGGCCGCAGCACCACCTGGACGATCGAATTCCCCCTGCGGCAAGCCCCACACGGCCGCGCCACGCTGCGGTTGGCGCTTTCCGGTGTTTCGACGCGCAGCATCGCCATCGCCGTCAACGACAAACCGGCCGGCAGCGCGGATGGGCTCGCATACAACGCCACTATCAATCGCGATGGCATCCAGGGAACGTGGGCCGAGAAGGACATCAGGTTCGATGCCTCATTGATGAAGGCCGGAGAGAACACACTCACGCTGACCATACCGACGGGCAGCCTCACCAGCGGTATTGTCTATGATTACATACGCCTCGAATTAGACGAGACCGCTCAGCCCGCGAGCAGCAATTGACGCAGAACGAACGGCAGGATTTGCCGGAGCGTTGCGCAAGAATCGCGGCATACGCGCAAAACGCGCGAGGCTTAAGAGGCCGATCGCACGCTGGGGCTCAAGGCGAGCGCCGATTCGGCAAGTGCATTTTAGACGCGCACGGCGGCAGCGGACAGATCCTGATGCCGTAAGAGCGCCAGGTTGAGCGCGCGAAATACCTCATCCGGGCGAAATGGCTCAGCGAGCAGATCGTAAGCTCCCAGGTTCAGAACTTCCGCCCAAAGGCGATCGTCCGGGTGCTTTGATGTGACGATCAATGCCGGTGGCCTCGACACAGCGCGCGTCATATCCAGCATGGTCCTCCAAGATCCTTCGGGGAGCTTCTGGGCGCAGACCACAACGGATACCTGCCGGACGAATGGCGCAGCGTCGCCGCAGCTGGTGCAACGGATCGTGCGGCATGGAATGGCGAGTAGAATCTCTTTCAACCGCGCGTATGCGTCGCGGCCATAGCCAACGGCTAGTGCGCTGACGGCTCCATCATGGCGACTTTGGCTTTCCTGCTGGATCATATAAGGAAGAAACAGCACGAACCATGCCATATGCCACGAAGCCAATCTCACCGGTGGCATGACGGGGCACAGAAGCAGCCCGGCCAGAAGAATGACTTGCTTATAGAGGGCCGAGCGAACGCCGCCGTCCCGCAACTGGCCAAACACGCTGGACTCCGTTTCGTGCGAAGAAGGACAACCGCAGCGATAGACGGTAGAAATCTCGGATCCTGCCGCGCCGTGGCGCAACGCCACTGATCGGAATCTGCGCGAACCAGCTTTAATTCTGAACGTAGAACAGGGACGTAACGGGCGGAAGCACGAGATGGATAGTCGTGGTATCGGCCGCCGCTGTCAGCTCGGCTGGAGACTTCTCTCCGGTAAGCGGGTCCCAAATCGTCAGATTTTTCTTTCCGCGCAGAACCACTTTCGTGTCCACGGGTTTCTCGGTCGAGTTAGCGAAGAAGTAGATGTCGCGTCCATCCTTCACTTTGTGGATATAAGTGAGAGCGCCATCATACGCGGTGCCCATCTTCACGGGCCACATGATGGGCTGCTGAATGTCCACGTCAGGGACCGCGTCCACTTCTTTCAAAACTGCTTCCATGAGGTTGGGATCAGGCTGCGGGATGAAAATGCCACGGCCGCCGGCGTCATTCTTTTTGAAAAAGTACGTCTTGTAGTCGTCGATGCGGGCGCGGATCTCGGCCGTCATTGGTTCGTCTTTCGGCACACCGAAGATTTCATCCATGGCCTGCCGGACTTCCTGATTGCGGCCGAACTCCGCCGACAGGCTGGGCAGCTTGCGCGTAGCGATCACCGTGCCGCCGCCTCGATAGAACGCCAGAATCTTGTTGGCCGCCGCGGCCGAGATGGTGTCGCCACCCGGGATGATCAGAACACGAAACGCCTCGCGGTTCTCTTTGTTGTTGAGAACCAGCTCCTGCTTTTCGGGCGTACACCGCTCGGCCAGAACTTCCGGATGCAGATAGGTGTAGTCACGGCGAAGTCCACGGTAGAGCATCTCGCCGAGATCCATATAGTCCATCTCCGGAGGCACGATGCCGCCCTCCAGCGCGTAGACGAACGTGGGTTGATCTCCACCGCCGCGGTCGCTGCCGTTTGGTGTGGCGAAGTAGTAGGCCGCCTGAAGCGCCGCGATAGGATACAGCACGGCTATATCGGCCACGTGCCGGCCATGCTGCAGCATATAGCTGAGGCGCGAGATGTAGCGTTCCATCTCCGGACCCATCGACGCCGGCGGTCCGTTCACCTGCATGTTCACGCCCATGGCATATTGATCCATGGCCGTGCGATAGGCGATGTGACGGTCCATTTTGCGATAGGCAGCGTAGGTCTCGGCCACGGTAATGGGCCGGTCGTAGTTGAATGCGGCTGAGGTGACAACTTTATAAGACACATTCGAACGTCCGGGGTAGTATATGTCGTCGATCGCCGGGATCTGTTGATGCTCGAAGACCTTCATCAGGTCCCCGTGAATCGCCACCGGGTTGCGCGCTTCTTCCTGATCCTGATGCCCTGTCAGCGGCAGGTGATGTTCCTCGCCCCATTGAGCCAGCCGGCCGATGAAGTTCGTAGCGTATAGATCCGCGTGAAAACCGAATAACGCGTTGCGGGCGGCGGCCGTATCCGGACCGATGTCATACCATAGCGCCGGATAATACTTCATGGGCGAGTAGCCGTACTTTTTCTCGAAGGCCTGATTGAAGCCGGCGGTCCACATGCGCCCGTGATTCAGATGCATGGCGGGTTCGTCATAAAACGACATCCGAATCGGATCCCCAAAATACTCTTTGAAGTGGTCGTAGTATTTCTGGTAGCTCATCGAAATGAACATGTCCACGGCTTTCGGATCGAGATAGTCGATAAATCCGCCTTTGGAAGATGCGGGCCGGAAAGTGGGATCGAGGTAGTAGACCATCACTTTCCACTTCCCTTTCGGGACGCGTGTGGCAACCGCATTGCTGCCCTTCTTAGCGGAGCTGATATCGACACATTGGTGCGTTTCCATGTTCATGCGAACGGCACCGATGTACGGGTAGCCATTGGGAAATGACAACTCGACTTCCGCCGGCCCGTTAACGTCTTTCTCCACCATTTCCAGGCTCTTGGCAACCAGTTCCGGATGCTGCGAGTAAATCTGCCCGCCTACCATGCCGGTGGGATAGTTCCACTCGTCATACAAGACACTCAGTGGGAAATGGTCTTTCTGCCCCTCTTCGATGGCGAGTTTGTAAAGCTTGAAGTACTCATCGCTCAGGTAAGGGACTCCCTTGTCGTCAGGCTTGCGCCGGGAATCGCGGATGTACGCTTCTGAAAGACCAGTGGTCGGTCCGCGTGTCGGCCCGATTTCGAAAGACCCGGCGGAACCGCTTTCGGCGGCGCGTTTGACACTGGCGATCACGCTTTCTTCGCTGATGTTCGAAAGATTGAAACTGATCCAGCGGACACCGCCATATTGCGGCGGCGCCTCCTTGAAGACGGAGTAGTCGATTGTGACGGCGTTCGGTTGCTCTTGCGACCGTATAGCCACGGGCCACGCCAACAGGATGGTGACGAGCAGAAAAAGCGGAAGGGTTCTTGACCTAAGCGCGAAAAGGTTCACGTTATAGCTTTAGCACGTTCGTGCCGTGAGGCGCGCGGCTGGCAGTCACTGCGAGACGGATATCAGGTGAGCGGTCACCATTGCACCGGGGTCCGTCTGGAAAGCGAGGATCTCCCTTCCGCCGTTGACCAGGAATCCGCGCATGCTCATCGCAAGTTCGGGCTGGCCATTCGATGCAGGCAATGTCAGTTCGAAGTGAACGGAGCAATCCTCATTCACCTCGAAACTTCCGTTTTCCGCGATGTCGATCGTTCCCCTGGCCGAGACCAGGCGCGCCACTTCTCCGGCTTGCATAGGAGTGGTGTTGCCCGAAACCGTGAAGCTGTATCGCTCACGGAGACTCGTGTCCGAACAGGAGGAGGGCTCTTTCTGCATGACTCCGTGGCGCGCGCCGCCGGGATCGGACTGTCGAAATTCGACTCGGGCACCATCGGGCGAGACGGTCCCTTGAAAATGCTGATAGGCGCCGGAATCGTCCTGCAACTTCCACGTGATGGAGCAATCCGTCTTCACCTCATAAGTTCCGGTGACCGGATTTCCCAAGAGGAATCCACTGAATGTTGCGGAAGCGGTTCCGCTCAGGGCCCCATGTCCATCAAACGTGAGGCTCCCGAGACTGGCGGCTGGCTTCGGCGTCCCGGAGATGCGCGTCAATCCAGACAGCTGAAATGCATAATTGCCAACCACGTTCGCGGGATTGCAAACGTCCGCCGCCCGCGCGGCCGCGCCGGCAACAAGAACCAGTAAGAAAACGTAGTGCGTCCGCATGACGCATTGTAAGAGACCACATGACGGGCCAAACTGTGGCTGAAGCGTGAGCAACTCCACAAGAAATGGAGGCGCTTATGGCATTGGCTTCAGGCCTTCATACCGCACTTTCCAATCTTTGGGGAAGCCGGGCGCGGGCGTCTTCGGTCCTCCATCCCAACCGGCAGCCATCATCGCCACAGCGGAGAGCCATCCGCCACTTGCGGGGAAGTAGGCCGGCGTCTGACTGTCCCGGTAAGCGTAGCCTGAGGAACCGAACGGATTTTTTTCATACTTGCCGGCGAGCAGGTTGACGGCCGTGTCCGGTTCGCCCATGCGAGCGGCACACATCGCGATCATCGCCAGTCCCCAGGTCACGGTGGCCTGTGGACGCCTGAGCCGCGGCGCCGCGACGCGATCGAGAGTCCGGCGCATCACGTCCTGATCTACGTCGTCCGCCGCGATGACGCCATACAACCACGTGGCCATCCAGGAAGCGCCGCGCGATTCCGGCAGTTCCTGCACGGGATATACACCGTCTCGAACAGGCAATGGCGCCATGTTCTGTAAGATGTGGTCCCAGTTTTTATCCCGCTGCAGGCCGAGGCGCTCCCTCCATTTCTGTGCGGTCTCGATTCCCCAGCGCCAGTAACCCAGCTCCATCGTCGGATTCAGATTGCGCGAAAAATCCAGATGCCCCTCGTCAGCCGCTGCGATCCCTGGGCCGAGTACATATTGTTTCCGGCTGGCGTCCCACTCCAGAAAGGACGCCATGTACTCCGCTGTTTCGAGTACAAGGCTTTTGTATCTCTCCAGTGTCTTGCGATTCGGTTCATCGCGATAAAGGAGCTCGGCGAGATGGATGGGGTGCGGCTGCTCCCAGACCAGCATTGGTCCCACCCACGACGGGCTCTCTTGCCAGTCAGGTCCCATCATCTTCTGCCACTTTGCGCCCTTGTAGCCCTGCCGTTCGGCAGCCTCGCGGGCTTGGGGCAGCGAGGCTACCAAGGAATCCATGCTTCGCTCCAGAAGCTGCGGCCTTCCCCAAAGCGCGAAATGGGCCACATGCCACCAGTACATCTCCATATGGAACTTGCCGTACCAGGAGTTCAGCACCAGACCAGTTTCCTGCGGCGGCAGGGAACTGGCGGAATGGACGCGCGTAATGTATTGGCTCAGCACAACGCGCCGCTCCAGTTCGCGCGCACGGGGGTCGTCGGTGCCAGAAAAATCAATCGCTCCACCGCTCATCCAGAACTGCTTCCAGCCACTCTGCGAAGCCCCGAATACGGCACTCGCTCTATCCGGCGCGGATTGCAGCGGCTTGGGCGAAAACCACGCGACCAATTCCAAGCTCGACGATTTCGATGCGCCGCTCAGCAGGAACGAGTGCTTGCCGGGCTGCCTGAGCGTGGCGCCGGCGCTCCACGCAGCCCGCACGTCGTACCGCATGCTGTCGAGAACGCGGTGAAACGTAGCGCCAGTTGTTCCGTGTCGCACGAGCGTGGTTTGATGCGCATCCGGGTGATCCCAATCCTCGTAATCCGGCCCCCAGGAACCTGAAGGATACGAGAATCGAACGCGCAACTTCAGTCTGCCCGCGGCGATGAGCGGCGATTCCACACGGACGGCAACTTCATCGCGATCCGGGTGGGCCGCAGTCTCCACATGCACGGGCACGCCTTCCAATTCGAAGTTGCTGGTCAGCAAGCCGGTCCAAAGATCGAGTTCCTGTTCGATGTTGTGCAGGTCCGAAAGCGTGGCCGCAGAACCATCTGCCTTCGTCATCACGAGCCCGATTTGCCCCAGGCCGAAACGGTGAGGATTTGACCGCAGATAGCGGGCTTCTTCAGTCAGCATGCTGTCGGAAACTTTTTTGGGATTGTCGGTGGGAATATAAGGGTCGCAAACCTGCCGCCCATATTTCGGGAAGCAGGTGAGTTTGAACTTTTCCAGGGAATAGCCGCGCGGGTTCGGAAAGCTGTGCCAGCCCCAATCAGAGAGTATCCCGATCGGCATGGTCTTTTCGTAAAACTCGGGAAAGCTCTGGAGGCCCGTAACGTCCGCATTGAACGCAAAGTGTCCGTTCCCTACAGCGACTGTCTGTAGCGGATCGGCTTGATGCACCGTTATGTTCTGCCGGCTCACCAACGCATGACGATCGATTCGTGAAGCAGCAGGCGCCTGCGCGGAAAGCGGCACCGCTAACAATGCCGCCGCAAAAAGGCCCGAAAGAGTGGAAAAGGCAGGAGCTGGAATGGTTTTCATGGATTCCTGACAACCCCGATCATCATAACAAGCGCGAGTCGTCGAACGCGCCGAAGCGTGAGTATTTTCACGAGAATGGCCGCTGCCGGAGGCCGCACATTCCCGCGCTCTTACGAGCATTTCCGGCATTCGAGTTGCATCGAAAACAGTGCCGGAGCGGGAGTTTGCCCGTTGTGACCCGCGAATCGCCGAGCCGTGGGAAAGGCCGTTCAGCAGGCGACCGGCAGGGGCGAAAAAAGCCGGCGCGTGCGAGCGGATGTGCAGCAGGGTTTTAGCCTTTTCCCCTGCCTTACGGAACTCCGGCGGCGTCAAAGCGCCGCCCAGAACGGGACCGGGGAACCGGCACCCATGGTTTCCGCGCAACGCGCCCGGCGAGAACAAGCAAGACAGAAGGCCCAATTCCCAACTTCCGGCCCTCAGTTCACAAGTCACACATTTCCGCCGTTCGGGTTCACATATTAAGATGGTTCCCTCAAGGGCCTACCGTGAAACTGTCGATCGCGCCGGCGGTGTTAGTCCTCGTGCTTGCGGTAACTCCAGCCGGCAGCCAGGATTATCAAGCGACCTTGCAGGGCTTGGTCAAGGATCAGGCGGGCCGCGCTATCGAAGGAGCGGTGGTCACGATCGCGGATGTGGATCGAAACGTCCGCACCGAAATCATCACCAATTCAATCGGTCGTTTTGTGGCGCGCTATCTGCCGCCGGGTGCATACCGCCTGACGATTGAAAAGGCCGGATTCCAACCAGCGGTCCGCGCCGGCATCCGGCTGGCGGCATCAGATCGCGTCGAATATGATGCCACCCTCGTAGTGGGACCGCCCTATGAGAGCATCACCGTTACGGGAGCCCTTCCTACGATTGACACCGAATCGGCGTCGCGGACAACCGTTCTTGGCAGCCGCATTCTCGATAGCGTTCCTTCCGGCGGGCGGAACGCGTACGCGCTCGAATACGGCGTCGCCAGCGTCATCAAAACAACCACGTATTGGGGAGCGATGGAACTGTATGCCATCGGCAACGTCGATAACGTGCAGATCGGCGGCGGCCGTTCAGGTGAGAACGAAACGCTGATCGAGGGCTTGCCCGATACTCGCTCGAATCGAAATGTGGAATATGTTCCGCCACTCGCCAGCATCGACGAGTTTACGCTGCACACGAATGCGTATGACGCGCAGTTCGGCCGTACGGGCGGCGGCATCACCTCCATTACGCTCAAATCGGGAACGAACCAGTTCCACGGACAGCTTTACGAGTTCCTCAAGAACGACAAGCTCCGGGCGAATGACTGGATCGCCAACAAGAACGGGGAACCGAACACGCCATTCAAGAACAGCACGTTTGGATTTGAGGTGGCCGGTCCCGCTATTGTTCCAAAAGTGTTCAATGGGCGAAACCGCGCGTTCTTTCTTCTTTCCTTCGAAGGGCTGCGGGAACATTCCGCCGGCGGCCAAGTACGCACGCTACCCAGCGAAGCGATGAAGTCCGGCAATTTCTCGCAACTGCTGAACGACAGCGGCCAGCCGGTTCAGATTTACGATCCAATGACCGCCAGCTTACAGCCTGACGGGCAGTACGCGCGGGTTCCATTCGTGGGAAACCAGATTCCGGCGACGCGAATCGATCCAGTTGCGGCGAAGGTATTGCAATTCTATCCGCAGGCGAATCTTCCCGGCGATGGCCCAGCTCACTCGAACAATTATTCCAAGGTTCTGCCCTCCATCAACTCGTATGACGCATGGCTCGGGAAGATCGATCTTTATAGCAGCAATCGAAGCCGGCTGACGGTCCGCTACGGCCAAACACCCTGGCAGGATCTGGCGAATCTGGTGTGGGGTAATAACGCCGCCGAGCCAAGTACGCACTATCCATCAACCGAGGTGGAACGGAACGGTGGAATGGATTGGACGCTCACCGTGTCGCCTGCCCTGATTCTTGATCTGCGGGCCGGCATCTCGCGGTACGAAGCCCTCAACGGCAATTCATTTGGCGCGGGATTCGATCCCGCCGGCCTAGGCTTTCCCGGATCCCTGGTGTCGCAGTTTACTGCCTTGCAGTTTCCGCGATTCAGCCTGGGGACGTATTCGGAACTGGGCGTCGACGGCTCGGCCGGCTATGAAGCGCACGACACCTCAACTTTCTCGACGAGTGCGATCTGGATGAGAGGCCGTCACGTATTGCGAGGGGGCCTGGAACTCCGTCGCTATGATGACAACTTCCGGCAGCCGGGCACGGCCAGCGGCATATACACCTTTAGCAAAGCGTGGACTCAGGCCAATCCTCTGCGCGGCGACGCCAATTCCGGAGACGAGTTTGCTTCTTTCCTCTTAGGTCTTCCGGCGTCGGGAAGTGTGCCTCTGAACATCGACCCCTCATTCCGCAGCGGATACTACGCGCTCTTCTTCGGTGACGATTTCAAAGCAACCAGCCGCCTCAGCATCAGCTATGGCCTGCGCTGGGACTATGAGACGCCGTACGTCGAACGCTATAACCGCATGGTAAGCGGTTTCGCCTTCGGCCAGCCGAGCCCGATCGCATCGCAAGTGCAGGGGCTCACGTTGCAGGGTGGTCTGCTGTTTGCTAGGCAGAACGGAAGCTCGCGTTACGCGTTTGATCCCAAGCCGCTCAACTTTCAACCTCGCATCGGCCTGGTGTATCATCCGGCGAACAATTGGGTGATTCGCGGCGGATACGGAATCGTCAATCTGGGACAGTCGTCTTCCGGCACCCAATCCGGTTTCAGCGCCACCACCAACATGATCACCTCGCTCGACGGAAACATCACACCGGCGGCTTCGTTGAGCGATCCGTTTCCCACCGCTCTTTTTCCGAACGGTCTATTCCGGCCTATCGGCAGTTCGAAAGGTCTCGCGACGAACCTGGGCCAAGGCGTCTCGGCCTCCTGGCGGGATCGTCCTCTGCCTTACTCACAGCAGTATTCCTTCGGAATCGAACGGGCGCTTCCCCGCTCGTGGCTGCTGGACATAGCGTATCAAGGTAATCTGACGCGCCGTCTTCCGGTGACACTCGGCCTCAATTTCATTCCGTCGTCCGTGCTGCAGAGCGTACCCGTGGAGCAGCGGGCCGCATATTTCAGTGCTCTAGTTCCGAATCCCATGGCCGGACTCTTGCCCGGTACAGCGCTGAATACTACAACGATTCCTCGCCAGCAGCTTACTTATGCGTTTCCACAGTATTCACAGGTCAATGTGACCGATGTTCCCATCGGAAAGCAGCGCTATGACAGCTTGCAGCTCGAACTGAAGCATCGCTTCTCGGCCGGAATCGCGTTAAGCGCGGCCTACACGGTTTCAAAGACGCTGGAGCAGATTTCGATCTTGAACCCGCAGGATATCGATACAGCAAATCCGCTCGCCACCCATCTGGAGCAGCGCCTCGCGGCCTTTGATGTCCCTCAGCAGCTATCGGTCGTCGGTAGTTATGACCTGCCGTTCGGCAAAGGCCGCCATTTCCTTCGCGGCGGCAACCGTTGGGCGAACGCAATCGTGGGAGGCTGGACATTCAGCGGCTTCTTCATGTCGCACAGCGGCTTCCCGCTCGCGTTCCCCAACGCCGCGCCGCTCGAAGCACGAAGCGCCGCCCTCACTGATGCGCAGCGCGACGCTCTGGCGCGGCAGGCCGGCCGTTCCCAGTTCGATGTGTCTTACGACAAGTGGTATGACGTAACGCTGTTTCCGCGCGTGGCCGGGCCCGCGCCGTTTACTCTCCGCAATTTTCCCACCCGCTTCCCCGACGTCCGCGGAAAGCCGCTCCACATCGCCGACATCTCGTTCTACAAGGAATTCCACCCGTTCGAGAGCGTGCGCCTGCAAGTCCGCGCCGATGCGCACAATGTAGGCAACTTCCCCTGGTTTGCCTCTGCGCTCTCGAGTACCGTGACTGATTCCGGTTTCGGACAACTGAAAGCCGACATGGGCAATGAAGTCCGCGTCGTCGTCTGCGTATTGAAGGTGGTTTTCTAGCCCTCTCGCGAACTGGTTTCCTACCGGTGGATGTTACTTCGCCCCGGGCTTGATTACCGAAAGAATCACGCCCGACGGAGATTGGACTCCGCCAATGCTCGCCACAATAGGCCAATCGCCAGAGATGAGTGACGGCGGCACCTGAATCGCAACCTGATACAGTCCGGCGAAACCGGGCGCGAGCGCCGCGCCATACACCGTCGCGGAAACATTATTAATCGTCACGGTCGGCAATGTAGCCGTGGAATAGGTTTGATCGCTCGGGACCTGAATACCCGGAGTTACCGCCGGGCTTGTGGGACCAAAGCCGGTTCCCCAGAGGATCAGAACGTCGCCCGGCTGGGCTGGCGCAGTTACCGTAGAGAATGTACCGTTCTTGGCAGCATAGCTGTAGTCCTGCCGCGTAGCCACCGCCTGCTGGCTGGGCCACAGAAAGAACGCCGGCCCGAACTGGCTGACATTTACCGTGTATGAGGCGCTGGTCCCAGCCTGATTTGTCACAACCACTTGTTCCGGACCGGGACTGACGTCCGGAACCATCATGTTGATCTGAAGCGGGCTTACATATTCGAGATACGCTGGCCTTCCTCCAATGGTGACGGTGACATTGTCGAGGCCGGTCGGAAGGTTTCCATTGACGATCGCGTTGGCCCAGGTGTCCGTTCCAGAAGCGAGGTTGGTCCCCACGATAGTAGCCCACGAATTGGTAACGATGCCCGGTTGAAAGCTGGCTCCGTTCACCACGCCGTTTGCAGAAATGGCGGGATTGCCGGAACCAGGCACGCCCGGAGCAGTGACCTTCCGGATCTTATTGTGGCCCGTATCGGCGATGTAGAGGTTCCCCGCGCTATCCACTGTGACTCCGTATGGGTGTAAGAGAGTGGCCATCGTGGCCGGCTTTCCATCTCCGTAGGGAGTCGTACTGATAACTGCCGATCCCGCCACGGTGTTAATGATCCCGGACTTGTCGATCATCCGAATCCGATTGCTATTCGTGTCGGCTATATAGAGATTTCCAGCGCTGTCAAACGCCAAGCCTTGATTGTCGTTCGTCGCTACAAATCCGAAAGAGGCATCTGCGGCCGGCCCACCATCGCCCGCAAAACCCGTTCGCGCCGTGCCGGCGATCGTGCTGATAATTCCGGATGTGCTGATCTTACGTATGCGGTGATTGCTTACATCGACGAAAAACAGATTGCCGTCCTTATCGAACGCCAAGCCCGAGGGTAAACCAAGCTCCGCGCTCGTGGCCGGCCCGCCATCGCCCGTGAAACCCTTTACCCCATTTCCCGCGAAGATCGCCAGGGTTCCACTCTTATCCACCTTGTAGATCAACGTGGAAACAGTGTCGGTGATGTACATGTTTCCGGCGGTATCAAAGGCCAGCCCCGTGGGTCCAAGAAAGTAACCTAGCGCCGGGAGGCCCGGACCGCGGCTATGTCCTCCACCTGCCACCGTAGTGATGATTCCGCTCTTGTCCACCCTGCGAATGCATTCGTTTCCATCATCAATGATGTAGACATTTCCGGCGTTGTCCAGAACCACACCGCTGGGGAAGAAAAGCGCGGCACTGGTTGCCGGCCCTCCATCGCCGGAAAAGCCCTGGGTTCCATTGCCGGCGAATGTTGTAATTGTGCCTGACGTTTCTACTTTGCGAATGCGGCTGTTCCCGGTGTCGGCAATGTAGAGGTTTCCCGCGCTGTCCGCGACCGCCATATTCGGCGCATTGAGAGCGGCGGCGGTGGCTGGTCCGCCGTCGCCGGAGAATAGGTTCGCTCCGCCAATCGTCCCGTTACCGGCGACTGTGGTGATGATTCCTTGCGCGCCGGCAAGCGAAGCACTGATTGAGAGAGCGAGCACCGAGACAGAATAGGAAATTGCCCGTTGTAACGTCATTGTTTTTCCCGCCTAATGTTTCACCGAAAGAACCGCTATCGGAGAGGTAACGCCGCCAATCGTTGCTTGCAGCGGCCAATCGCCATCCGCCAGATTGTTGGGCACCAGAATCGCTACCTGATAGAGTCCCGCCGAACCGGGCGCGAGTGCCGCGCCGAATACCATGGCCGAAACGCTGTTAATTGTGACCTGCGGCATTGTTGCCGCGGAATACGGCTGATCGGTCGGAACCGCGACACCGGATGGCGCGGGTGGATTTGACGGCCCGAAGCCGGTACCCCACAGAATCAGCACATCGCCCGGTTTCGCCGCGACCGTTGTGACGCCGGAAAAAGTGCCGTTCTTGACGGCATAAGTATAATCCTGGCGCGTCGCCACCACTTGATTATTGGGCCACAGGAAAAAGGCCGGCGCGTATTGACTTACCGTGACCGTCTGCACGGCGCTCGTGCCGCCGGCATTCGTCACCGTCACTGAAACATTGCCCGAAACATCGGGAGCCAGGACGCTGATTTGCGTCGGCGAAACGAACTCCACATATGCGGGCTTACCTCCGATAGTGACGCTCACGCCGTCAAGCGTCGTCGGCAATTTTCCGTTGACGACGGCGGTGCTCCAGTCATCGGTCTTGGAGGCAAGGTTTGTCCCGAAAATCGTCACCCACGAATTCGAAGTGATGCCGGTTTTGAAACTGGCGCCGCTCACCACGCCATTTGTCGAAAGCGTGGGTTGCGAGGGCTGCACGGGCGGACCCTGCGGCGCGGCAGCCACTACGAAATCATCGATGAAGGCATCGAACGAACAGATCTTCTCGGTCGTTGTATTGCATCCCTGGGGGATGGGAAATGACGACCAGGTGGCTCCCGAATCGGTGGACCGGTAGACGATAGTGGCCGAAACGTTGGCGGTGGCGTAGACGGTTCCAGATACATTCGGATCGGTGCGCACGCTCGGTGCGCCGAGGAAGAAAGTGGCAGGGACCGAAGTCCACGTATTACCGCCATCCGTGCTCTTCATCAGAGCAGAGTTTGGCTGGCTGAGCGGTACTCCCACATAGATGACGCCGGATTTCGCATCGATCGCCAGATTGCCAGCCACCGAAGACCGCAGCGGCAATGCCACCCATGTCTTCCCGCCGTCGGTGCTTTTGTACAAGCCGCACATGCCGCCATTGGACGCCGTGGCCTGGCAGTCGCCATTTGCAGCGCCGATGTTGCCTGCATAAAGCACTTGGTTGTTCGATGGATCGACGAAGATGTGTCCGGCGAAGTCTGTACCGTCGGCGAGTACGCTCCAGGTATTTCCGAAATCCGCGCTCTTGAAGACGAAGCCCCTACCAAGTCTGTGAACGGACCCGGGGCCGAGCGCGTATACAACGCCCGAGACTTTTGGATCGGTCGCGATTCCATAAACCCGCGGACTCTGCACCCCCGCAATCGGCGCAGCGGGAAACGTTACACCAGTCCACGTGACTCCGCCATCGGAGCTCTTCACCATGCCGCCCGGAACGTCCGCGAGCACGTAAAAAACATTCGTATTCGCGCAGTCGACGGAGAGCAGGTCCGAGATGGGAACGTCCGGCTGCGGAATTGCCGACCACGTCTGTGCGCCATCCGTTGACTTCATGAAGGCATGCACCGAGCCGAAGAGTGCCGTGGAATACACCGTCATCGGGTCTTTCGGATCAGCCACCATGGAAAGCATCTTCGGAAAACCCTGCAACGTAGGGTCGCTCGCCGTGATGTAGATCTGTTTCCAGGTCGCGCCGGAATCGGTGCTTCTGTAGGGACCCAAAGTGGTGCCTGCGTATAGGAAAGACGCGGCTTTCCCCTGCCCCGCCAAGGTTGCGAGCGCCACCAGGAAGCAAACGCAGTGCTTTACAAAAAAATGGTTAGGTTCTCGATCAGGCTTGTCCAATGGAATCGCGCCTCATCCGGTATGCGAAGCGCGGCTGACCTTTTGCGAAAAAAGTGCGGAAATCTTCGCACCGCGAGCTCCACGGCACGCATGCAGTATTGCATTCCCAGTACGGGCTGCCGCCAGCGAAACGATTTTGGCGAAAGTATGATGTCAGAGAGTATGATGCGCACCCGGTATTGCCGCCTGATGGCGGCTTGGGTATTGATGGCCGCGGCCTGCGCCACCGCCGCGCCGCATCATCCGCGCATTTACCCAAACGCTTCCATCACGATTCTCGCCATAACTGAGGGACCTGACGGGTTTCTCTGGCTTGCGGCTCAAGATGGGCTCTATCGCTTCGATGGCTTACACTTCCAGAAGATCGCCGGTTACCCGTTCGCCTCCGCGCGCTGCCTCGGCGCTACCGCGGACGGTTCTCTGTGGATCGGAGGCGGCGAAGGTCTGGTGCGCTATCACAAGACGTTCAAGATTGTCCTGCGCGATGAAGTACACAGCCTGGTTGCCTTCCCCGATCACGTACTGGTACGGCTGACGAACGCAATTGTCAGAATCGGCGCGGATGGCACTCGCCCGTTCCGCGACACAAAGTACGGACGCCAGTTTTTAACGCCGTCATCCGCCGGCGGGGTCTGGCTCATTGCCGACACAGCCGCCGTGGAACTCGAGCCAGCCGGTCTCAACATTCTTCGCAGTCTTGCGGTCCCGACTGACTTCGATCAGGCGGCAATGGATTCGAAAGGACGCCTTTGGGCCGCTGACCCGAGTCGCACCGTGCTGCTTGATTCGACTGGCCGCGTGGTACAGACCTTCAGCCGGATCGCAAGCCAGAAGACGAAGCGCGCACCGCCGTTGGTGCCGGGGCGCAATGGGGAACTCTGGTTCATTGGTGAGACGATTCGTGGTTTGGTAAGCGGCCGTGAATTCCGCAGCGCGGCCCTCGACGATCAATACCAACCCACGGCCGCATACGAAGACGAAAGCGGCCACCTATGGGTCGCGCGCCTCGGACTGGGTCTCGTGGAGTGGACGCCTGACCTGCGCTGGGAGCGGTGGTTCTCCGACGATTTTCAGCGCGAACCCGTGCTCAGCGTTCTGCACGCCGCGGATGGCTCCCTTCTCGCCGCTACACACGAAAACATCTACCGCTTTGCTTCGAATGGCACATGGACTCGCATCACGGAAGGCAACCACCGCTACGAGTACGTGCTTCCGCGCGCCAACGGAGGGTTTTACGCGACCCTACGCGACATCGGACTGGTGCGTCTTTCCGCGGCCGGCCGCATCACGGGCGTTGTGCCGTACCCGCTCGTCTCCGCGCGCGACGACCGCAAGATTCTCCAAGACTCCAAGCGCCGGTTGTGGGTGGGCAACAAGCTCGCGCTGTTGCGGCTCGACCGGCCGTCGGCAGCATTGCGCGTCGAAACGCTGTACCCCTCGTCAACCAAAACGATTCCGCAAGCTGTGGATCTGGAACTCGACAACGCCAGCCGCCTTTGGGTGGGATATGGCGGAGGGCTTGCGTGGCTCGACGATCAGGATAATTGGCACCAACTACCGACCGACCGGCCAGTCACCGATGTCCGCTCCTTCACCGTAACCGATAGCGAGCACCAGGATATCTGGGTGGCCTGCCGCACGCACGAGTGGTTCTTCCGGCTGCACAAGCAAGGCAATCTCTGGCATGCAACCCGCTTCGACGTTTCGACCGGCTATGGGCCTCCCGATACGGATTTCATCAAACGCGACTCGCGTGGATGGATCTGGCGCGGAGCCTCCGATGGTGTACACATTTCCGATGGCGTTCACACCGAACCGAACGACTGGCTTCACATTTCGCCAAAGAACGGCTTGGCCACGGATTCCACTGAAATCTATGGCTTCTTTGAAGAGACAGATGGCAGTGTCTGGATTTCCGGAGAGCGCGGGCTAACGCACCTGAGGCCTGATCCCCAATGGTTTGACGCGCCGCACGGCGCCCCCCCGCCGCGCATCACTCGCATTCAAGTGGATGACCAGGAGTACTCCGCGGCCTCCGCGACTCTGCCCATCGACGCTGAGCGGATTCTCATTTCCGTCGGATCGCTTGAGACACCTGTCTTTCGTGATGCGCCTTTCCGCTATCGCCTCACGCCCGGCCCGGAAAGCTGGCAATTCTCCAAAGATGGAACCATCGAGTTGCGCCGCCCGGGGCGCGGATCGTATGCGTTGGAAGTTGCCAATACGGGACTAGGAGCGCCGGCTGTTCTGCATTACGCCTTTCAAGTAGGAACGCCGATCCTTTCCTGGAACCGGTATTGGGTCCTCTGGATTCCCTTCGGCGGCGCATTGCTCGCCTGGTGGTTCCGAAGCGCGTCAGCCGTGGAGCGGCTCCGCTATCGGTTCGATAAGACGCTGTTTCTGCTTCGCAGACGATTTGCGTGGAGGAAGGGCATCAGCTCTTCCGGCGAAGTCTCGTCACTGGACCGCTCCGGGGAAACGCTGGCCGGGCGCTACCAACTCATTCGCCCTGTCTCGCGCGGCGGGTTCTCAGTTGTTTATGAAGCACGCGACGGCGACAACGGCAGCCGCCGTGTTGCGCTGAAGATGCTGAGTTACGGAGCGGGCAACGACGGTTGGCTGCGCGAGAGATTCGCGCACGAAGTGGCCGCGCTAAATTCCGTTCATCACCCGGGAGTCGTCGCGATTCTCGATTCCTGGATTGCCCCCGATGGTTCACCGTGCCTGGTGATGCCATTCCTGGTCGGGCCTACGCTCAGCGCGGCCCTGGAAGAAGGCGCATTTCCAGCAATCCGCGTAGCGCGGCTCGCCCGCGGCATTGGCGCCGCGCTGGCGGAGATTCACAGCCGCGGCATTGTCCATCGCGATCTGAAGCCGGAAAACATCATTCTGGCCTGCGATCCCGGAGAGCAGGAACGCCCGGTGCTCATCGATTTTGGAATCGCAGGCTTGAAGGGCACTCCCGACCGGCCGTCCACAACTACTCTTCTGGCCGGATCCTTCCACTACATGGCGCCCGAACGTCTGGTGGGCCACTACTCACCGGCGAGCGACGTATATGCGTTTGGCGTGATTTTGCTCGAGATGCTGACCGGCAAGCGTCTATCTGATATGGAAGTGTTGTCCATGGACGACGGATTCGCCGTCGAACTGGGGCGGCTGGTCGAACCATTCGTGGGCGTGGAGCGTGCTCCTGAGCTTACGGCCTGCCTGGTTCCGGCATATGCGGCGAAGCCGGGTGCGCGGCCCTCTGACATGCTACGCTGGTCTGAGCAACTAGCGTCGCTACTGGAGAGCTGTCAGGGCCGAATGCGGTCCGCCATCCAACGCGTGCCGAAATCGTAATCCGCGCGGACGCGCCAGACTTCGCGGCCCTGCCGCCGGCTGACTTCGCCCAGCGTGAGTTCTTCCACCGAGCGCAGCCAAACGGTCTCGGCCGCCCGCGGGTCGAGCCGCCTCAGAGCCTGAAACACTGTCTTCACGGTGAGCCGCAGTTCGGGGTTCGCATGAGTGCGGCTGGCCAGCAATTCCGGCACCAATTCCGGCGCGATCTTCTTCGCCGCCTTGCGCACGCGCGCGTGATCAATCAGCACTTGCCGCATGGCTCGCGCCGCCACGCCGAAGAAGTGATCCTCATCCAGAATGCGATGTTCAAAGCCGCGCAATTTGAAGAAAAGTTCGCCAACCAAGGCCGTGGGCTGCAGCGTGTGGCAGCGCCGTTCGCGGGAAAGGAGAGAAGCTGCGATCAGACGGAGGCGTGAGAACGATATCTCGTAGAGCGCATCGCGAGCGTCTGCATCTCCTTCGCGTACTTTCTCGAAGAGAGTACAGACCCGCAGCGTGGACACCTGAATCCTCCGAGATGGAATTATAGCAGGAGCCTGAATTCCGCTCGACACGGAACAGTACTAGAACGAGCAGGCCAAGCGGACTAAACGCTTGCGGCTGCTCGCCGTTCACCGCTTACCGTACCGGCTGAATGTCGATCTTGCCGTCGTTTTCCCAAGCCGCCAGCGCGCCGCCGTTCGCCAGTGCAACCACGCTCGGAAATGTTCCGTGAGGAGCGAGATTTCGGGATGTGTTCTCTCCGGGAAACAGCGCCTGGATTGCACCAGCCTTCGACCACACGGCGAACACACCGCCCACTCCCGCCGAGAGCGCAACATCCGACCCCGTTCCCAGCTCGACCTCCCGCTCACCGGGCTTCGCCAGGAAGATCTCGTGATCTCGCCTCCACGCGGTCACGGCTCCCTCGCGTGAAACGGCCAGGCCGCCGCCATCCATCGGGCACGCGTTCAGATGCCAGCTACCCATCCCCAGCTTCACCGGCTTGCTGAAAGTCTCGCCGTCGCGGGATTCCGTGAGATACATGTCGCGGGCTCCGTCCATCCAATTGCGGAACATCACCAGAATCCGGCCTTGGGAATCAATCGCCGCCGACGGATGGCAGCACTGGCAGATCGAGCCTTCGGGCGAATCGTAAATCATGACGTTCTTCAACCACGTCACGCCGCCATCCATCGAGCGCGCGCCGTATAGTTGCTGGCCATGCCCCTTCCGGTTGTCAAGCCATGCCGCAAACACCGTGCCTTTGCCATCCGAGGCGAGCGCGTGCAAAGCCTCGCTCGACGCATTGGGCACATCATTCACGCGAGTGCCCTTCGACCATGTTTTTCCGCCATCCACGGAACGCCAGACCGTCAGATCTCCGCGTGGATATTGGCCCGCGGGAGCTTTCTTCCCGCCGACGGCGCTGATTACGATGGCATCCCCTGTAACCACGACCCGCGGGCCGCGATGATGCGTGAGCAGAAACACGCCTTCTTCCGCTACCTTGACCGGCGGCGCGAAAGTTTTTCCGCCGTCGTGGGACACGCTGCAGTAAATGGCATCGCCCGCGCCAAACGCCAGTGCCACCATCGAGCCTTTCGCCGCCAACTGCGGCGTATGCTCGGGCGCCACCGGCGCGACCGGCCCTATCTGAATGGCCATTACTGCTCCAAGAATCAGTGAAAGCATGATCGCTCCTAAAATGTTAGCCGAACCGCCAGTTGCAAGGACCTCGGATCATTCACCGCCGTCACTTGTCCGAAGGCAGGCGCAGGATTGGTTGGAAACACGCCGGTTCCAAAGACGCCGTTCTTCGTGAGGTTGTTGCGGTGGTTGAGTGTATTGAACGCCTCGGCGATCGCCTCCAGGCGCAGCCGGTCGGATACCCGAAACACGCGGCTGACGCGAGTGTTCAGACTGAAGAGATCGCTTCCCGTTCCCGCATTCCGCCCGATGAACTCTCCGTTTACGATGGGCCTGCCTGTCGTTCCCTGAATCGTAGTCAGCCCCGACGTGATGTTCAACGGCAGCGCGGAATAATATTGCAGCATTCCGCTTAATTCGAAACCATGGGTGAATTGCTGCCAGGCCGATTTCGCCGGCGCCATCGACGTATGAACCGAAGCGTCAACCACCACGCGGTGCCGTTGGTCGTCGTCTGAGCGGCCATAGTCACGCCAGATATTGAAATTGTCGATTGGAGAGCTGAAGAAGAACTCGCCTACGTCATCGAGAGCTTTTGAGAAGTCATAAGACACGCGGTAGCTGCCCCATCGCACGGGCCGAAGCACGTAGGAAACATGCAGGGCGTCATAACGCGAGTCCCCGAGAGGCGAATACTGGCTGTTATTCGCATAATTCGGGTTCGGGCGGCAGCCGTTATTGTTCGCAGCAGCAACGCAGACAGGCGCGTTCTGATTCAACGAAAGGATCAGGTGCAGCCCACGCAGGTGCTGATAGCCGAGGCTCAACGTGCTGTGGCCGCCAATCTGCTGCTCGATTTCCAGGCTTCCCTGCTCCGAGTATGCCGTCTGCATGTTGCGATTCATGGTGCTGAAGTTGAAAAGCACTCCCGGTGGTAAGGCCGCGGCGGGAAGAATATTCGGAAACTCAGGAGCGCCGGCTTGCGCGGGGGAAAGGCTTACGCTCAACTGGCTTGAAGGGGTGATCGTGGTGGTATTTCCGCTCGACAACAGCGCGTTGGCGAGCGCGCGGAGCGGCACCCGATCATAGAACAGACCGAAGCTGCCGCGAACCACCGTGCGCCGCGACGCGAAAGGCGACCACGCGAAACCGGCGCGCGGTGAGACATTGTTGGTATCGGTAGCAATGCTCTTCAGAAACTGAAGATCGTACCGCGCGCCGAGATTGAATGTCAGCCGTGTACCGGCTTTCCACTCATCCTGCACATAGAATCCGGCGTTCGGATTGGTTTGTGGCACCATGCTGTTTCCGAACGTCTGAGTGAAACCTAAGTTGTTGTAAGTTCCCTGCAGAAAGCTCGCGAGAGAAGAAAACGTGTAACGGCCCCGAACGGACCGTGGATACGTGATCGCCAAATCGTTATAGAGGACGTCCACACCCGCTCGCAGCGAATGCGCCCCCTCCTGATGCGAAAGATTGTCGACGATTTCGTACAGGTTGTTGACGCGTCCTGTAGGCGCGCCGGACATGGTGCCGAACGTAGCAACCCCGGAAATGGAAACCCCGGGCCCGATCGGGTCCGATGGCAGCGCGTGCAAACTGCTGCGTGCAAACTGGGCTCGCGTTTCGTTCACGGTCTTCGACGTCAAAGTCGCCACGTTGCTCACTGCCACGGCTTGGTCGGTGTCGTCCAGCCCGGCCGAAGCGCTGGCGGCGTTCAATCCGCCGGCTCCGCGGGAATGATCACTGTGGACGTCGTACAGGTTGTAACGAATGCTGAACTGATCGCTCGCGCCGAACTGCCGGTCCACTTTGCCCAGAAAGTTGGTGTTGTGAACCGGATTGCTATAGAGTCCTGTCATCACCGGTGAGCCCAGATATCCGCTCGCTCGAAGCCGGGCGTTGATGGCATCGGCGTTAGCCGGCGAAACCGTCACCAAGCCGCTCTGGTGCAAGCCCCTCTGTTCGAAGTTGGCAAAATAAAAGCTGCGGTCGCGGACAATCGGACCGCCCAGGCTGGCGCCATACTGAGCCTGCGTCATCGGTAGCGTCGTATGAGAAAGCGGATTAGCCGCGTTGAAGCGCTGGTTGCGAAAATAGCCATACAAGTCTCCGTGCGTCTGATTCGTGCCGCTGCGAGTGATCATGTTGATGTAACCGCCCAGCGCGCGGCCCAGTTCGGCTTGCCCACCCGAAGTTACAAGCTGGAACTCGTGGACTACATCGAGGCTGTAGAAAGCGCCGCTCAGACCGGAGGCATCATCGTTGGCGGAGAGCCCATCGACAATGAAGTTGTTGGAAAAATTGCGTTGGCTGCCGACCGAAATGCCTTGCCCCGGCACGGCCGACGTCTCCGCAAAAAGCTGATTGCTGCCCGTGTTCGTAGGAGACGCTCCCGGCACTAGCAGGGCCAGATCCAAAAAGTTCCGCCCGTTCATCGGAAGGCTCGCCAATTCCTCCCGGGAAACGGTCTCGGCTATCTGTGTGCGCGCCATTTCGAGCACTGCGGATTCGCTGCTCACGGTGATGTTGGTCCCCGCCTCCTGCACGGTTAGCGAAACAGGCAGATCAAAAGCGGAACCCACAGTCAGAGTGGCCGTCAGTACGGCATCGGTGAAGCCGGCATAGTGCACTCGAATTTCGTAGGTTCCCACGCGCAAATACGGAAACCGAAAGCGGCCTTCGCGATCACTGATCGCCCTGCTGGTCAGATTCGTTTCGGTCTGCCGCGCGCTAACCTGCGCACCCTCGATGATCGCACCGGAGGGGTCCGTGACGCGCCCGCCGAGGCTCGCGAAGTTGACGTTCTCCTGCGCAGAGACGCTCATCGCCGCCACGGCGAATAAGAATACTGCCGGTAAAAACCTGTGCTTCAATTCCTCTTCCCCCCTTCAACGCTCAAACGAATGCACAAGAACGTGTCTCGTTGAAGGAAGGAGGAGGTCTTTGAAAGAGAACAAAATCGGTCCCGGCCCGGAATGGCGAAGTAGCACTTGGAAGCGCTGCCGCTTCGGTCTGTACCGAAGTCGCGGCCATTCGCGCGACGGGAAATGCTGGCGCACTCATGCTTCGCAGCGCGGGCAGTTCTTTGCAGTGGTTCGGACAACTGCTGGCATTCCACTGAAGGCCCGCGGGAACACTTTCGAGTTTCGCGGCACGCGAGCAGTGCCGCGCATGCTTGCAGCACGTCATTCCGCACGCGGTATTTGCCGGCTGTACAACAGGCAGGAAGCCGTAAAGAAGCGGAACGAGCAGGCACAGCGCCATCACCGCCGCCACGAACGGTTTCGGCATGCGCGAGACGTGCTTCGAGACACGCGTTCGCTTCCGCCCGAAAACGGACTCGATCCAACCGAAAGTCGTTACGGCAATTACACTTCTCACACGCGAGGACCGTTCCATCAAATCCGGAACGCCGGCAGGGAATCGATTTCCCTACCGAAATTCCAAAAGGAAACTGGCTATGCGAGTAAGAATGAAGGAGGCGGCCGCTGGCGAAGGCTTTGGGAATTCAGCGTGGATGGTGAAGCAGTGTCGAAAACACGGCTGACTCGGATAGCGCGAATGGCCGGTGTCCAACTTTGCAAGCGAAGTACGACGTGACCCATTGGGACAACCATTCCGAGAGCCATTTGCCCACAGCGCGAGCAATTCCGCGCGGAAAACAGCGGCCCCAGGTTCGACGCATCCCTGCTTTCAGGACAGCACCGTTTCGCCTGCCTCTTGCAGCAAGCCATCCCCTCCATGGGCGAAGAGAATGATTGAGCCGCAATGGGAAGAACGAACGAGAACGCAAGGAGCAGAACCAGGCCGTATGCAACCAGCACACGCCCGGCGCTCCGATGTCTCTCCGGTTTCACCATCTGGGGCTCAGGATAGCACGTCGGTTTACGAAAAGCTGAGTGCTTTGACACTTGCCGAGGCGAAGACGCCGGACGCTCACTTACCTTACTGCCGCCCAGGCGAGGCCGTCCGCTCCCTTCCCCGCGGTGATCAGCTTATCGACTTTCCAATCCGATAGATTGATGGCTGCGATCTTGCCGGTCGTGTTGCAGGAAACATAGGCGACTCGACTATCAGGCCGCACCAGCACTTCCTGCGGCGCGGCCGGCACGTCGATGTTGCGCGCGACCTTCATCGTGCCCAGATCAATCACTGACACCTTATTGGCCTGCGGCACGGCAACCAGCAGCCACCGCCCGTCACGCGTCGGAGCAGTGCCGTAACCATTGCCCGGCAACGGTACCCACGTCTTGATCTTGTTCGTCGCCGTGTCGATTACTGCAAGCTGCGGTTTCGTCTGGTCAGACGTGAACACCAGCTTGTCATCCACTGACAAAGAGATGCGCTGCGTTTCGCGCGATATCGGAATCACGGCCAGCGTCTTTCGCGCTTTCATATCGAGGACGGAGACCGTGCCCGGCCCCACATTCGCCGTGTAGCCGCGCGAGCCATCACTGCTGATCACGAACATGTGGGACTGGTCTTGGCCGGTCGGCACGGAACCGACAATCTTGAGCGTGGCCGGGTCGAGCACCGTGAGCGAACGGTTCAATTCCGTGCTCACATAGAGCAATCCGTCCTTGGGGCCAAACAAGGGACGATGCGGCCGGACGCCATGGCCGAAATCCACATTGCCCACCACTTTGCGCGCGGCAATGTCGATCACCACCATGTTGCTGCCGTCCGTGCCAGGCCTGCCGACGCCCGAGTTCCCGTAAATCGGCACGTAAGCAAAGTGGCCGTCGGGAGAGGCAGTCAACTCATGTCCGGTATTGCCGCCCTCGGCAACCTCCGCCACCTGCGTGCCGGACTCCGGATCGATGATTCCCATTGCACGATCGCCTTTGTTCGCGACCAGCAAGAGTCCCTTACCGCTGCCGGACGGCTGAGGTCCCGCAAACAATAGGATCCCGGCGAAACCAAGGATCACTGGCAAAAGCAAACGTATGCGTAGCATGGCGACTCCGTAGAGAGCGTGGCTCCTCATCCTTTATATACTAATCGGGCGCGCCGGAATGCCGGCCGGGGAGCGTGTCCACCGCCAGCCCAACGCATGACTGAAGAAGTAGGGATTTACCGGTGTGGCAATGCGGGCAAAGCCGCTCTGCGCTGTGCTTCTTCGCGCGCGGCCTTCAACTGACCGCCCAGCAGGTCAAACCGCTGCCGCACGCCGCCGGCGCCGACCACCACCAACTCATCCACTAGAAAACCCATGCGGGCTTCGATGGCGAGGACTGGGCCCAACTCGCGCGCCAGCAGCCGCCCCCATCTTCGCGTGAAGAAGACAGCCTCGTTACCGGCCAGACAGAGTGTGCCCACTGCGTTGCGAAAGCCTTTCATCTCCGCCGTGGCAACAACTGCAAAGCACCGCGACGGTGTCTGTCCGGCTCCATGCTCTACAAGCCATGCCTGCTGGGCGGAATCCAGCTTCGGCAGCCCGCTCTCGCCCATCCAGCTTCTTAGTCTCGCGCCGAGCGCTTTCCAATCCGCGCGGACCGCCCGGTAGATCGGCCGCGCCAGCAGCGCAAACGACAGAAGCAGCGCCAGCGAAATGCCCGCCATCACCCACGGATGCTTTACCAGCAGATACATTCCGCCGGCGAACGCGGCATCCTCAATCAAGCTTATTGTGACGTTGCTGATGGGCTCCGGACTATGATTCACTGCCAGCCGCACCGCTGCCTTCGCGGAGTGCTGCGTGAGAGCGACACCGCCGGCCAGCAGGAACAGCAGCACCTGATATACGGGATCTACATGCGCGAGCAGCGAGGACGCCAGCAAAGCTGCACCGATCGGCCGGATAAACGTGTGCAGCCCGTCCCAGGCGCTATCAAGCCAGGGAATTTTATCCGCAATGAATTCGATCACGCAGGCAATGCCGGCCAGAATCAGCACTCGCGTATCGGCCAATGCGGATACAGTCCGCCAGTCCGAGGGCAGCGCGATCCAGTGAAACCTCAGAAGCAGCCCCACCACGAACACAGTCGCGTAAAGGCGGACTCCAGCAAGCATCCCCAGCCCAAGCGCCGATGCCGCTGGCAACAGGCTCCCCATGTCCACGAGTGTACGCCCGCGCTCCGTCTCCCCGATGGTTGTTGGAGTGAAGCGCACCGGATCGTGCGAAAGTTCACGGCTCACGTGCGGCTTCGCAGGGCTACGATGGGCTTAGGAGCCGCTCCGCCATGCAGGATTACGAGAAGCTCGGCGTTTTTTACCTCGGCCGTCCCTTTGACCCAGCCACTGGCAAATCGGCGGATGCACCTCTTCTCTACGATTCCAAGGATCTTGTCACGCACGCCGTATGCTTTGGCATGACCGGCAGCGGAAAGACAGGTCTGTGCCTCACGTTGCTGGAAGAAGCCGCCATCGATGGAATTCCGGCGCTCGCAATCGATCCCAAAGGCGACATCGCAGACCTGCTGCTCACGTTTCCGAATCTGGCCGCGGAAGATTTCCGCCCCTGGATCAACGAAGACGACGCGCGTCGCAGCGAAGTCTCGCCGGACGAATATGCGCGCAAGCAAGCAGAGACATGGAAGAAAGGCCTCGCATCCTGGGGGGAGGATGCGGACCGCATCCGGCGGCTCAAAGCAGCGGCGGATTTCGCCATCTACACACCGGGAAGCACAGCGGGCCTTCCCGTTTCGATTCTCAAGTCGTTCGCGGCTCCCGTCGGCGCAATTGCCGGGGACTCCGAATTACTCCGCGAACATGTGACAACCACGGTAACGGCTCTGCTCGCTCTCATCGGCATTGAAGCCGATCCCGTTCAGAGCCGCGAGCACATCTTGCTTTCTACTATTCTTTCCGAGGCCTGGAAGCAGGGCTGCGACCTCGGTTTGCCGGCAATCATTCAGGCCGTGCAGTCGCCGCCCGTGTCGCGCATCGGTGTGCTGGATGTGGATGCGTTCTACCCTGCCAAAGAGCGGTTCGCGCTTTCAATGTCGCTCAACAACCTGCTCGCCTCTCCCGAATTTGAAGCGTGGATGGAAGGCGAGCCCCTCGATATCGCCGCCATGCTCCACACGCCCGCGGGAAAGCCGCGCGTTTCGATCTTTTCTATCGCGCATTTGAGCGATGCCGGGCGGATGTTTTTCATCGCGCTGCTGCTGAATCAGGTTCTGGGCTGGATGCGGATGCAGCCGGGAACCACGAGCCTGCGCGCCATTTTCTACATGGATGAA
Organism: Bryobacteraceae bacterium; assembly: GCA_035550475.1. Classification (GTDB taxonomy): domain Bacteria; phylum Acidobacteriota; class Terriglobia; order Bryobacterales; family Bryobacteraceae; genus DASZPB01. The sequence goes on from DASZPB010000049.1 coordinate 29,973, forward strand.
ATCTTCGGCTATTTCCCGCCGGTGGCAAATCCAGCTTCCAAGCAACCCCTGCTGGCGCTTTTAAAGCAGGCGCGCGCCTTCGGCCTGGGCGTAGTTCTAGCCACGCAAAACCCGGTGGATCTCGATTACAAAGGATTGTCCAATGCGGGCACATGGTTCATCGGACGATTACAGACAGACCGCGACCGCAGCCGCGTGTTGGATGGCCTGGAAGGCGCGGCGAGCAGGGGTTTGGACCGCCGCCGCATCGAGCAGACGTTGACCCAGCTTCGCGATCGCGTGTTCCTGATGAACAATGTCCACGAAGACGCGCCCGTAGTATTCGAAACGCGCTGGGTGATGTCCTACATGCGCGGGCCGCTCACGCGCTCGCAGATTCAGACGCTGATGGGCAGGCGCGCTCCAACTGCTGCCGCGCCGGCCCCTGCCGCTTCGATATCCGCTGCCGCATCCGCCGCTACCGCGCCGCGTCCGGTCCTGCCGCCGGATATCGCGCAGTACTTCATCCCTGCGCGCGGAGCGGCTCCGGCCGGCGCAAAGCTGCTCTATCAGCCGATGCTGCTAGGCGCGGCCCAAGTTCGATTCGTGGATACCAGGCTTCCGGTGGATTCTACGTGCGACGTTGTCGTGCTGACGCCAATCGGCGCGGCTCCTGTTGCCGTGAACTGGCAAAACAGTACCGAAGCGGGCTTCGGAATCGATGAACTGGAGCGGCAACCGGTCGAGGACGCGTTGTTCGCGCCGCTGCCACCAGAAGCATCGCAGCCCAAAAATTATGCCGCGTGGAACCGCGACGTCATATCATGGCTCTACGGCAGCCAGTCTCTGCCTCTGCTTAAGAGCCCCAGCACGGGAGAGATTTCGCGGCCTGGGGAATCGGAGCGGGATTTCCGCGCGAGGCTCCAGCACTCCGCCCGCGAGCAGCGCGACGCGAAGGTGGAAGAGTTGCGCAAGACCTACGCATCAAAGACGGCCGCTCTCGAGGAAAAAATCCGCCGCGCCCAACAAACTGCCGGACGCGAGAAGCAGCAGGCCGATCAGCAGAAGGTGCAGACGGCTATCTCCGTCGGCGCGACTTTATTGGCTGCGTTTCTGGGTAGAAAAACAATCAGCAGCGCCACCATTGGGCGCGCCACTACCGCTGCCCGCGCCGGCAGCCGCACCTGGAAGGAAACGCAGGAAAGTGCGCGCGCTGAACAAACCGTCGAAGAGTTGCAACGGCAGCGCGCGGAATTGGAATCTCAGTTCAACGCAGATGCGAAAAGCATCGAAATCGCCGCGAACACTGAAACCTTGGACACTGTTATCGTCAAGCCCAAGAAGGCGAATATCGCGGTGCGCCTGACGGCCCTGGCCTGGCTGCCGCAATGGCTGGATGCTCAAGGCGGCGTGCAATCCGCGCGATAAATGAGGCCGTTTCCGTTGCAAAGAGACAAAGGAAACGGCCGTTTACTCCGCGCCTGCTCTATGCGGTCCGCCGGCGGAAAGCGTGATAGATAACCAGCAACAGGATTGCGCCGACAAGTGAAGCGATGAATCCCGCCGAAGCGTTCGGACCATACCAGCCCATCATACGGCCGAGGAACGTGGCGATCAGCGAGCCGGCGATACCGATACAGATCGTAACGAGGAACCCGCCCGGATCTCTTCCGGGTGTCAGAAATTTCGCCAGGGCGCCAACGATAAATCCGATGAACAAGGTCCACAACAGGTGCATGCGAAAGTCCTCCTCTCAGTTCCGGCCCTCCGTCCGGTTTGCCAGTTTCGCCATCGTGACAGCCAGCACGGCGCTCCCCAGCGTCTTGACGAGCGTCGGGTGCTGGGAATAGAGCGCGCCCAGCCGGTCCACGATCGAAGGATCCTTCTGCTCGATGTGCTGGGCGATTTGCTGCACTGCTTCCGCCGGTATCTGTGCTGCCGCCTCGGGCGCCACTGATTGGCCGCCGGTGAGTTTGGAAGCGAGCACTCCCAATCCAGCGCTTCCCAGAATCGAAGGAAGAGCGGCCCCTGCGGACGCAAACAGCTCGTTCAGTACGCTGGCCTTCTGCGTATTGTTCGCATTGCTGAACATTTGAGCGGCAAGCTGCGCAAACGGCGGCGTGCTGCTCGAACGGAACGCGTCAGCGAGCGCTCCTCCCAGCGCCGGCGACGGAACGGCCCTGGTTACCTCATCGAAATGTGCCTCGGCATTTGCCGGGCTGGCGTTCGGCGCGGCGTACTGCTTTAGCAGGCCGCCCACGGTATCCATCCAGTTCATGATTCCTCCCGTTACGCTGCCGGAATCAACAACTCCTGGCCCGCTTGAATCTTGTCCGGATCTTTGAGCTTGTCCTTATTGGCATTAAAGATCCGCATATATTGATTCGCGTCTCCGTAAAACTGCCTGGCAATTTTGGAAAGGGAATCGCCCGGCCGCACGGTGTACTTCTGTGCCTGAGGAGCGGGCGCCGGCAGGCTGGAATCAATGGAAAGATTGCAGGTCAGGTCGCTATAACCAGGGTCTACGGCCTTGATGGCGTTCCAAACCTCATTCTTGATCTGTTCATTGGGCGCCGCGCCCTGCATAAACAGTTTGTTGTCCTGAATGTGCAGGTGATCCAGCCGGACGTTGCGTTGCTGAATCAACTGCAACACGCTTGCGTACTTCTTTTTGAGTTGTTCCAAATCGGCCATGGTAGACATCCTCCGTTGAGAGACTGAATTCGCCGGCGTCTATTCGAATCCGCCAGATCTTTTCGGCACTTCGCCGGTCTTTTCCGTCAGGCCTAAGGGCAGTCGGCCCTCCCTTGCAATCGCGCTTCCGCTGCCCTTCCATCTTCCGGCCGCGTGGCTTTGCATCACCTCGCGAACGTAATTCCCAACCCGGTTGAGTAGAGAAAGTCATTCGTCTTCCGGTCGGGAGCAGGGTGTCTGAGGTAACGGTCGCTCAAGGAAACATTCCAGGTGATCCATTTGGTAATCCTCGTGACCGCACTCACGTCGAAATTCGAGCGATAGGCGCCGAATGCGCTGATGTCGTGGAACATTCGAAAGCTTTGTACCAGCGACGTCGCGGCGCCCATCTTCCTGCTGTATTGGTCGCCCCAGTAGAACTCGCCAAAACTGTTTGTCAGCGGCGTATCGAAGTGCGAATGGTTATAGTCGAAACCGGTGAGCAGATCGAGAGTGCTCAAGTCCGTGTGAATTGCGTGATAGCCTGCGCCGCCTCCAATCACAAATCGAAGATCCAGGTTTTGGAATCGGTCATATTCATAATCATTGAAGGCATTGAAAAATACTTTGGGATTGATGTTGTGGTCGTAGCCGATTCCGCCGCGCACCGCCCGAGCCGTCTGCGCGCTCACGCCATTGACCAGCGCCGATGCCTTGATGGCGTTGAAATAGAGCGTGGTCTTATCCGTGTTCGTGACGCGCGCCGCGTTCACTCCCGTGGTGAATGTGAGCGTCTCCGAGTTTCCTGATGTGCCGGCAAGACCCAGCGTGGCGGTGCCCGCCCAAAGATCGAGCCACCCGGGATGCTGCAGTCGCTCGTAGGCGGTCTGTTCTTCCGCGTCGCGAATAGCGGTGACTCCCGTGGGCGCCGTCGTCACAGTCCCGCTCGGAGTCGCAACCTCCACCGTTTCATTCACCGTGTTCACGGTTCCCTGGACGCTTCGTCCATCCTGCAGAACCACCGTGACCGGTTCGCTGGCCTTGATAGATTCAACCTGGTCCCAATCTGTGGTCACGACCCCGAAATGATCCGTCTTGACCGTGATCGTTTTGCCGTCTTTTTTGACAATGGTGCCGGTGACGCGATCGCCGTTCTTCAACACGATCTGATCGGCGCGGGCGCTAGTGAGAAAAACACAGAGCAGGCAAATGCCGAGGAGTGCGTTCCAGTGCGGGGCTCGTGTGTTCCTGTAGTTGAGTTTCTTCATTCCGTTTCGTTTCCTCATCATGGGTTCTGCCCCGGCCTCAGCCCGAACGACGCTACTTCTGCTTGGCGATGATCCTGTCTTTAATCTTGGCGTACACTGATGCCGGCAGGACATGCTTGCTGACCAGATCGTTCTTGGCGCGGTAAGGCCGGTTCTGAACAATCTTATCGCTGTATGCCTTGCCAATGCCTGGCAGCGCATCCAGTTCGTCGGCGCTTGCGGAATTGATGTCGATGAGCGGAGCCGCAGGCGTCTTTGCAGCTTTCTTCGACGCTGTTTTGGTGGTCGTGGTATCCGGTTTGGCTGGTGTTTGAGGCGCCGCCATCAGCGAGAGCGCCGTCAGAATCAGGAAAACCAGTCTCGTCCATGTCATATGCAATCAGTCTCCTTACCTTCTTACAGGGCGCTTTTTACCATGCGGCCACTGCGATCGAAAATTCCACGATTGACAACCGGGATACGGAACGAAAATCAGCCCCCGGAATTTCGTCTGCGGTTCCTTTGCAATCGGAAGTCCATGAAGTGCGTAAGATGCCGAAGTGGCCGCCAGAACGGTGCCTCTGACAGTTCATAGCTCGTTCCATCTCGCCGCGCAATTCTCGCAGTACGAAACCTCACACTGTGCGGCGCCCACCAGGGGATGGCCCGTTGATTTCATTGATTCGAAGCTTGTAATGGTGGCGCATTTTCCGCTTGGTGTAAGATGACGTGAGTTGCCTTCGCTCAGCCCGCCGCGTCGGCGGGCGGTGCGCGAGCGGAAGGTCAAACAAACAAATGTCGTAACGGCCCTTCACCTGTAGGAGATCTACCAATATCCATGGCGCGGTGACGCCAGAGAGGTGATTCATGAGACGTGGCATCGTATTGCTCGCAATATTGGGTACGGCGCTCCTTTCGTCGTGCTCGAAGAAGGACACCAGCCAGACGGCTGCGCCCGCCGCGGAACAACCCGCGGCTTCCCAGCCGGCAGCCGCCCAGCCCCCCACCGGTCCCCACGCATTCGTCCATCTCAAGGATGGCAGTAAAGTGCCGGGCACGATCGTGGCGAGTGATCAGACCAACATGGTGGTGGATGGTGATGATGGAATCGAGCGGAAGATCCCGATGGCGCAGGTCCAGTCGGTAGAATATGCTCAGGCACAGCCGAAGCGGCTGATCCCGCGGTCTTCGCAGCCGTCGAGTTCCGCCAGCCAGCCGCCTGCTCCACCTCAGGAGCAAGCGCCACCGCCGGCTGCTGCCGCGGAAGCTGCTCCGCCACCGCCGCCGCCTCCTCCGCCGCCAGTTACCACCAGGACCTACGTCTTGCCGGCGGGCAGCGAAGTTTCCGTCCGAACGAATGAGCCGATCGACTCCGCAACCGCCGCCGAAGGGCAGACCTTCAGCGCGCAGGTGACGCGGAGCGCCAAGGACAGGAACGGAGATGTGGTAATTCCCCGCGGAGCTACGGCACAGATCATCATCCGATCCGCATCGAAGGGCGGCCGCTTCCGCGGCGCTTCAGATCTGGTGCTCGATCTGCAATCCGTGGAGATCAACGGTAAGCCTTACGCCATCGAAACAGCCGAAGTCGCCCAGAAGGGAAAATCCGGCGTGGGCGCGAACAAGCGCACCGCTGAATACACCGGCGGCGGGGCTGCCCTGGGGGCAATCATCGGCGCCATTGCAGGTGGAGGCAAAGGTGCGGCCATCGGCGCAGGCGCGGGCGCTGGAGCCGGGGCGCTTACGCAAGTGCTGACCAAGGGCGGCTCCATTAAAGTGCCCGCGGAATCGGTACTTACTTTCAGTCTCGACAAGCCCCTCCACGTAACTGCGGAGCAATAACACTCGCGCAATCTCCCCGGACTGCACGCTCAGTCCGGGGAGATCCAGCCAGAGCGGTCCGTGAGCTTCCGCTCATCGGTCAAGCTGCTAAACTCAAAGAAACATCACATGGCAAACGCGAAAGCAGAAAAGCAATCCGTGCCGCCCCTGAGCGTGTGGGCTCCGGCCGTGGCATTAGGATGGCTGATTCCCGGTGGAGGTCACTTCCTGCTGAAACGGAGCGGGCGAGGCATTTTGCTGCTGCTCGCCGTCGTCGGTATGTTTCTCTGCGGGCTCATGATGCGGGGCGCCATGTTTCAACCGCAGAGCGGCGATCTGCTCACCACGCTGATCAATACCGGCGGCTTCATCGGCGATATCCTTTCGGGAGTTCTGTACTTTCTAACGATCGGCCTCGGATATAACCAGCCGGATATGCCGGGCGACGTTCATGATTACGGCACGAAGTTCCTGGTTGCAGCCGGCTTGTTGAATTTGCTCGCAATTGTAGACGCGTTTGAAATCGCCGCCGGGAGGAAAAGCTGATGCCGAAGATGAACCTCTCGCATTTTGAAGCGGCGTTCCTGTTTTCGGTGTTCACATCCGTGGTGATGGGCGTGGTCACCAAGCACACCGACCAGGAGCGAATCGCCTATGGCATCTATGTGTTTATCTGCTTCATGGTCGCGCTGTTCGGGCTCGGCTGGTTGATGTATCTCGGCCACGGCTAGTCCTGCGCCGGCATTTCCCTATTTCATCTGGTATGTCACGGCTACCGAAGTCTCTTCACCCGGTTTCCCGGATGCCGTGACCGTCGCCACATGCTTTTCTCCTTCATCGGCCGCCATAATCATCGACCCTGAATCCGTGGTCGTGGTGAGATTGATTTTCATGCCCTGCGCCGTGAGCTTGTCTTTAAAGAAGCTCATTACCGTTGCCGCGGAATCGGAAGTGGTGAACTGGAATGTGCCGCCTTCACCGTTGCTGTTCCCGTCGTTCCCCTTGACGGCAAAGGTTCCCGTCATCTTTGCGCCGGGGTAAGACGGAATCCAGGCAGGCGCTTTCGAATCCGTCGTGCCGAATTCCATCGTGGCCGTGCCGCCGTCATTACTCTTCGCGGTGAATTTGAAGTTCCCTTTCTTTGCGTCGTCGAAGTTCAGCGTCGTGACCTGACCGGTTTTTTTGTCGCGCACCGTAATTGTGCCGGCAGAGTCATTCGTGTTGAGCACTTCGACATCCGGGTTCGCGGCCGCGATCATTTTGCTGACTGCCAGGCCAGGATGGCGCTGCATCAACTCCGGATCGAGCCCGGCCTGCTTCGCCTTGTGCACCAGGAACATGCCTCCGCCTACCACCGCGATGCCGCCGAGAACAAACAATCCGAGGATGATGACCAGCACCCACACGATGGGACTGGTTCCGCGCTTCACGGGCGTGACTGCACCGGCCCCCGGCGAATAATAAGATGGCTGGGGCACAGCCTGGACCGGTGTCACCGGTGCGGCGGGCGGTGCTACCGATGGGGAAGGCGGCGGTGCCGCCTGCGCGCTGGCGCTGCTCGGCGCTCCACACTTGGCGCAGAAGGGTCCGGTAACGTTTGCTCCGCAACTCGTACAAAAAGCCATGAGACCTCCAACCGCATCACTCTACGACAGCCGGCCGGTAATCGCAATCGGTACCCGTACTACTGTGGGCCTAGTGTTTTCGAAGCGGCCATTCACCACAAAGTTTTATCGTTAACTTTTCCGGGTGGTATTCTGGTCCCTCAGGAGAAATGGAATGACGCGAAGAGATTATCTCCAATTGATGGCGGCCGGTGCGGCTGCCGCGGCCAGTGCTCAGGCCGCCGGCGGCGAGGCCGACCGTGCCCAGCGTATGAAATGGTGGCACGAAGCGCGTTTCGGCATGTTTATCCATTGGGGCTTATATAGCGTGCTCGGCCGCCACGAATGGGCCATGGAGAACGAAGGCATTCCCGTCGCCGAATATCAGGAACTCGCCAAGCGCTTCCATCCCAAACCGAATGCCGCGCGTGCCTGGGCTAAGCTGGCCAAACAGGCGGGGCAAAAATACATGGTCATGACGACCAAGCACCACGAGGGCTTCTGTAACTTCGACACCAAGCTCACCGATTACTGCGCGCCTAAACAAGGCCCCGGCCGCGACCTGGTGAGGGAATACGTCGAAGCCGCACGCGCCGAGGGTCTCCGCGTCGGTTTCTACTATTCGCTGATGGATTGGCACCACCCTGACGGCGCGCGCTGCGCGACCGACGAGCAGGCCCGCCGCCGCTTCGTCGAATACACCCACGGCCTGATCCGCGAGCTGATGACCAACTACGGCAAGATCGACGTCTTGTGGTATGACGTTGCGTGGCCGCTCGATGCCCAGGGCTGGGAATCGGAAAAAATGAACGAGATGGTTTTCAAGCTTCAGCCGGAAATCATCGTGAATAACCGCAACAAGCTGGATGGCGATTTCGCCACTCCCGAGCAGCGCATCACGGCCGAAGCGAATCGCGCCTGGGAAAGCTGCATGACAATGAACGAAAGTTGGGGCTACCAGCGCGCCGACGACAACTGGAAGTCGCCGAAGACGATTGTGCGGAACCTCATCACCTGCGCGCGCGACACCGGTAATTATCTGTTGAACATCGGCCCGAAAGGCGACGGCTCCATTCCCGAGGAATCCGTCCAGATTTTGACCGAGGTCGGCAAATGGATGGCGCGCAATGGCGAAACCATTTACCAGTCCGAAGTATGCCAGCCGCGCCGCTCCAATTACGCCAGCTTTACACGTAAGGGCAACACCCTCTACATGCACGTCTACTTCTGGCCCGGCCAATATGTCGCGATTTCAGGTCTCAGGAACAAGGTGAAATCGGCGCGTCTGCTGACGAGCGGCCAGGAAGTGAAATTCGATCAGGACCCGTACCGCTTCCGCCTCCTCAATCTGCCCGAGAAGGCGCCGGATCAGCCGGTCACCACCTTCGCCATCGAATGCGACGGAGAACCGAATCAGGATACCGATTTCGTCCGGAAGAACCGCCCGCGCCTGAAAGTCTAGCTCGTCCATTTCGCGGGGCAGACGGTGCTGCCCCGCCTCACTCATACCATCAGTCAGATTCGTTCAGCTTCTGCTCAATAGCTCGCAGGCATTCCTCGAGTGACAGCCGCTCGGTATCGAGCATCAACCCATCACCTACGTAGGAATACTCGCGCACCATCCGCAAGACAGCTTCTTCGGTGAGGTCCAGGCGCACCGGATCGGGCCCGCGCGCGTGAAATCGCGCCGCCGCGGTTTCGGGCGACACGCGGCACTCGATCCTCTTCAAGCGCGCGCCGGTCTTTTCCGCGATCCGCTGCAATGCCAGGCGATCTTCGGCGTGGCCGTAGGGCGCGTCCAGAATGACATCTTGCCCTGCGCGCAGCAACAGTTCAGCCGCCCAGTGCATCGCACGATACGCAACCTCGCGGTCAGCGCGTGTGTGCGCGGCATTGGGTAGAATACGCTGGCGCACCGCATCCATCGCGAGATGCGGACCTCCGCGCCGCCGCGCCAGTTCCGACGCCAGCGTGCTTTTGCCCGAGCAGGGCGGCCCGGCAAATACAATCAGCACGCCGCTACTCGATGACTTTCTTCTTGCGGAACCAGTCAATCAGCGCGTCGCGCAGGAGTCCGCCGTTGCCGGGGAATTCAAGTCCCTTCGAGCGAAGTTGATCGGGAGCGCTTTGGTTGGATGCGGTGAAATCGGAAACCGCCAGGGTGTATTCGCGGTCTGGGTCCACTTGGCGGCCGTTTAAAACCACGGGTGGCAGGTCGCGTCCCTTCATCTTGCCGAACACCAGCTCATTGTCGAACGGCATGATGTTCCAGATGTTGCGCACCAGCAGTTGGCCTTTCGGCAGCGTGTCGCGAACGCCGCCGAGATTCATGAATGCGAAATCGGCTCCGGTTTCCTCGCACATGATCTTTTCCATCAAATCGCGGACTTCCTCCCGCGTGAATGCCCGCTTGGAAACCGCCAGCGGCTGGTCCACTCGCGCACTCACCTGATCTTCCCAGCGCTTCACCTCGCGCGCCACATCGGGAGCAGGCTGAATTTCGCGGGAATCGATGGGAATCTTCTGCCAGTTCCACGAGACTACACTCTTGGTGGCGGTGTCGACTTTCAGATTCAGCCTTCCCAACTCTTCCCCATAACTCTTGGTGCGCACCACCAGGCGTCCATCTTCGGTGATGGGCTGATCCAGGCCGAAGTGCACGTGTCCCGAAACTACTACCGGGATCTCCGGCGCCTGGCTCAACACCGCCTTCTCCTCTTTGGCATTGATGTGCGCCAGCAGAACGATCAGGTCAGACTGGTCGCGCAGCTCATCGGCATACTTCCGCACCGTAGCAACAAGTGGCGCCGTGTGCCACTCGCCCAGCAGCTTCGGCGTAGTTAAGGTCGGCAGGTCGTTTGTCAAAGCACCGATCACCGCCACCCGCAGCCCGTTCACCTTCAAGATGACGTATGGCTTCGGAGTCAGCAGTTGGCCATCGGCCCCGACCACGTTGGAGCAGACAATGGGGAAGTGAGCCGTCTGGATGAATTTCTGCGTCTGCGGCCAACCATAGTCAAACTCATGGTTGCCGAGCGTGGCCGCATCAAAACCAAACAGATTGGCGATTTCGTAAATCGGCAGCCCGTGAAAAATCGTCGAGACCGGCGTGCCCTGCACCAGGTCGCCACCGTAGAGCAGAATACAATCTTGACAGTTGGCCCGCTGTTCGCGGATCAGCGTCGCGAGATATGCAAAACCCCCGCGGCTATTCTGGAGCGGCGTCAAGTGCGCGTGCAGGTCATTCAAGTGGAGAATGGTCAGCGAGCGGGTCTCAGCCGCCAACGGCGCTACAGCCAGGAGCGCCAGCGCCGGCAGCCGCCGGATCCAACTGTGCATATGACTCAATTGTAGCGTGCCGCGTCCGCGGGCCCGTGCGATGATGATGATTTCGCATGTCCACCGGTTCCCCGCAACAAGCTTGGCTGGCGGCAGCGCGCGCCGCGATGGAGATCGAGGCTTCCGCCATCTCTCGCGCCGCTTCGCGCCTGGATGGCGAACTGATGCGCGCGGTGGAGTTGGTTTTGTCCCATCCCGGAAAGGTGATCGTGACCGGCATCGGAAAATCCGGCCACATTGCCCGCAAAGTAGTGGCGACGCTTTGCAGCATGGGCTCCGCCGCCGTATTCCTGCACCCCGCCGAAGCCGTCCACGGCGATCTCGGAATCTATACGCCCGGCGACCCTACGCTGCTGATCTCGAAGAACGGCAGTTCCGCCGAATTGCTGGCGCTGGTTCCCTTGCTGCGCAACTTTCATTCGCCCCTTATCGGCATCCTCGGCAACACGGCCTCGCCCCTCGCCTCGCAAGTGGATGTGTTGCTGGATGCCTCAGTGGAGCGCGAAGCCGACCCCAACAATCTCGCGCCCACCGCCAGCGCCGTCGCTGCTCTCGCGCTGGGCCACGCGCTAGCCATCGCGCTGATGTGCGCGCGCAACTTTACTCCCGAAGAGTTTGGGCGCTTCCACCCCGGCGGTCAGTTGGGCCGCAACTTGCGCCTCAGAGTTCGCGAAGCGATGCACAGCGGCGAGAGCGCACCTCGAGTTGCGCCAGAAGCCTCGCTTAAGGATGTAATCATCGCCATGACGCGCCAGCCTCTGGGTGCGGCGTGCGTCGTCTCGCCCGATGGCCGTCTGGCAGGCTTAATCACTGATGGCGATCTTCGCCGCGCGCTGACCAATCACGATGACATCCGCGATCTCTCGGCAGCCGGCGTCATGACCCTCTGCCCGGTTTCGATTGGTCCGGAAGCCAGTCTGCTCGAAGCACTGGAATTGATGGAACGCCGGGCATCGCAGATCTCGGTTCTCCCTGTAGTGGATGAATCCGGGCTCGCACTGGGCCTCATTCGTCTGCACGACATTTATCTGGGGATGCGATGACTCGCCGGACCGTTGCCGGCGGGATTCTCGCCGCTGCCGGGATCTTCTATACTGCCTGTTCGGCACCGCCTGTGCCTCTGTGGCAGGGCTCGCATTACACTGTGCAGGCGCGCGACCAGGCCGTGGAGCGCGGCCTGAACTTCATCTACTATTCGATTGCGCGCAACCCCAAATACTTCCGCGATTGGGGGACCGACCTGCTTTCCGCCTTCTACAACATCGCCGTCACGTCGGAAAACCCGCGCCTCCGCCGCATGGCCTGGAGCATGGGCCGTGAGCGCGCGCTGGAGTGGCGGCGGCTCAACCCAACCGTGCCTACTCATGCCAACGCGGATGAAGTCGCGGATCTCATCTTCGGCAGCCAGGCCGCCGACGGTTTGGGCGTGCCGGACCGGCGCATGCAAAAGCAACTCCGCCATGCCGCGGCCCGCTTTTCCGCTGTCAACTACCTGGGCTTCGATCCGGTGCGTGAACCGCCGCCCGCCGATATCCCTGACGAATGCCCGCGCTGCGGTTACCAGAACGCCCGTGGCGCAACTGTTTGTACACACTGCGGCGCAAAGCTGACGATGCGCACCCGCTATTCGGTGATGATCGATGCTTTGATTACCACCTATACCGGCGACCTCTATGGCATCACCCTCGGCGCACACTATCGAGACGTGTTGCGCTGGATTCCTTCGATGCGCCCCTACCCGCCGCCGCGGCGCGGCAATTCCAGCGAGTATTACGATGCCGTGTACATGGTGACGCACCTGGTCTATACCTACAACGACTACAGCCAGAAGCGCATCCGCCCCGAATGTTTCCCGGAGGAATTCGCGTACCTGAAGAGCAATCTGCGCCAGGCGATTAAAGATAAGGACCCAGAGACCATGGGGGAATACCTGGATTCGCTTCGGGATTTCGGCTTGAACCGCTCCGACCCTTCGATCCGCACCGGCTACGACTACCTGCTTTCCGTGCAAAATTCCGACGGCAGTTGGGGCGATCCCACCGACACCGGCCCGTACGGACGGTACCATCCCACCTGGACAGCGATCGACGGTTTGCGCGAATATCACTGGAGCAAAGTGCTTCCCTGCCCCGCCTTCTGATGCACCGGCGGCGGTGCGGAAAGCGGGCCCGGTTTGCAGAATCCAATGTAGGATTCCGCCGCCTGAAAAGGCGTTATACTTGTCGCTTGCGAGGTTCCCTATGAGCGCAGCCCAGGTTACCACTCCGCAGGAAAAAAAGAAGATAGGTGAACAAGTAGAACTGGCACAGAAGTGCCTGTACTTCATGTCGATGATGCGCGAAGTGGAAGACCGGATCGAGCGCAAACTCTACCGGCAAGGAAAAATTGTAGGCGGCGTCTATGTGGGTCGAGGGCAGGAAGCCATCCCCGTAGGTTCCGCTCTGCTCTCTGAGCCGGAGGATGCCATGTTCCCTTCCCACCGCGATCTGGCGGTTTATCTCATCCGTGGAGTCCCGGCGCGCCGTATCTTCGCGCAATACATGGGACGGATGGATGGGCTGACCGGCGGCCGGGACGGCAACATGCATATGGGCGACCTGAAGCTGAATACCGTGGCCATCATCAGCGCCATGGCGGCCAGCGTTCCCGTGGCTGCCGGCGCAGCTCTCGCATTGAAGTATCAGGGCAAGAAGAACGTGGCGTTCTGCTATTTCGGCGATGGCGCAACCAGCCGCGGTGATTGGCACGAAGGGCTGAATCTGGCATCCGTGCAGAAGCTGCCCGTGGTCTTTATCTGCAATAACAACCAGTACGCCTACTCGACGCCGCTCACTCAGCAGATGGCGTGCGAGAACGTGGCGGATCGCGGCCCGGCCTATAGCATCCCCGCCGAGATCGTTGACGGCAATGACGTATTGGCCGTGCATGAGGCCACCAAGCGCGCTCTGGCGCACGCGCGCAACGGCCAGGGCCCCTATCTTCTCGAATGCAAGACGTTCCGCATGACCGGACACTCCGCGCATGACGCCGCTGAGTATGTCCCGAAGCATCTCTGGGATGAGTGGGACAAACTCGACCCCATCAAGCGGCTCGAAGCCAAAATGCTCCAACGGGGGTGGGCCGAACAATCCGAACTCGACCGGCTGCATTCCTCCATCACGCAGGAAGTGGACGAAGCCGTCGCGTGGGCGGAACAGAGCCCTTATCCCGACCCTGCCACCCTGACCGACAACGTGTACGAACGCCCGTAATCATGCCGACCACCTATCTGGAAGCCATTCGTGAAGGTCTTTGGGAAGAGATGGAGCGCGACCCCAACGTTTTTCTGTTGGGCGAAGACATCGGAGTCTACGGCGGCGCATTCAAGGTAACAGCGGGATTCCTCGACAAATTCGGGGACAAGCGTGTCGTAGACACGCCCATCTCCGAATCGGCCATCGTTGGCGCGTCGATCGGCGCGAGCTTCATGGGCCTGCGGCCCGTGGCCGAGATGCAGTTCTCCGATTTCATCACATGCGGTTTTGACCAGATCGTCAACTACGCCGCCAAGGCCCGCTATCGCTGGAATGCCCCCGTGCCCATCGTGGTACGGGCTCCATCGGGCGGCGGCATCCACGGTGGACCGTTCCACTCGCAGAATCCGGAAATGTGGTTCGTCAAGACACCGGGCCTGAAGGTGGTGGCGCCGGCCACCGCTTACGATGCCAAGGGCCTGATCAAATCCGCCATCCGGGACAACGACCCGGTGCTGTTTTTCGAACACAAAGCGCTTTACCGGCGCATCAGGGAAGATCTGCCCGCCGGAGAATACACCGTACCGATCGGCAAAGCCAAAATTGTGCGCGAGGGCAAGGACCTGACCATCGTCACTTACGGTGCGATGGTCTGGGTCGCGCTGGAAGCCGCTGACAAACTGGCCGAGGAAGGCGCGTCGGTGGAGGTGGTCGATCTGCGAACGCTCTTGCCCCTCGACCGCGAAACGGTCTGCGAGAGCGTGAAGAAGACATCGAAGGTGCTGTTGCTGCACGAAGACACACGCACGGGCGGCTTGGGCGGCGAACTGGCAGCCACCATTTCCGAGAGCGTGTTCGAATACCTGGATGGCCCGATCGTGCGCGTGACGGCGCCGGATACTCCGGTGCCCTTCAGCCCGCCGTTAGAAGAGGCCTTCCTGCCCAATGCCACCAAGGTCGTCGAGAAGGCGCGCTGGCTTTACCAGTATTGAGCGGCTGGCGCTGGCGCTCATTCTGCTGTGCGCTCCCCTCGCAGCGGCCGGCTACAGGGCCGGCATCGCTTCCACTTCTCACATTCGGGTAATTGCTTTGGAAGATGGCCGCGGCACGCGAGCGGTGTTCGTCGATGCCGACTGCCCGTTTCTCCGCGCGACTTCTGACTGGATCGGAGCGCGCGTTTTGAAAGCCTATGACGTCGACCGCGCCGCCCTGCTCCTGCATTCGGCCGCCACCGGCGATGTCTCACCGGAAGCCATCCTGCAAACAATAGGCGAAGCGCTCGGCAAACTGGAGGCAGTCAAACTCTGGACAGGCGAAAAAGGCCTGCGCCTCACGACGCCGCGCGGCGAATTTCGCGCCGCATTTTCCAACCAGGGCAGAATTTTGTCGGAAGACCCGGGTTCAGGGAAGATATCGGCGGTGAGCGGTTCGATCCATGCTGTCTTCCGGCTGGTGGAACTGCCGGACACGCTGCAAACCCGCGATGCCGCTCAACCCATCTCGGCTTTTCCCGTGCAGGCAATCGCGTTGGGAAAAGAAGCGGCCATTGTGGCATTGAGTGGCAAGCCACCATCTAACCTCGGTGCGCGAACCAGGGGACTGATCGTTGTGGGCGATTCAAACGACGTGCTGCCGGCGCAGGACGAAGCTCGCGTTTCACAAGCCGTGCGTAAAGTATTGTTGCGTGTCGGGTGGAAATAGTCGCGCCTCAGGCCAGTGTCAGATTGGCCTGTGCCGCAATATCAAACGCAGCGAATTCCCGGCGCTCCAATTTGGGAAACGCTGCTGCCGCGATCATTGCGGCATTGTCGGTCGAAAGGCCGGGCGAAGGAAAGTACACGGGAAACGGCAGGCGTTCCGAGCGCGCGGCCTCGCGTAACCCCGCGTTGCAGGCCACGCCGCCCGAAATAATGACGGCCCGCGCGTCGATCTTTTCCGCCGACGCAGCCGCGCGCGTCAGCAGTTCGGTAATCACTGCCTGTTGGAAGGAAGCCAGCAGGTCGAGTGTTTTCTGAGGTGTAACCGCAAGCCACTGCTCCGGAGAAGGCTCGGCGTGTTCGCGCCGCAGTGTCTGCCGCGCGGCAATTTCATCTTCGATTCCCTGCGCCTGTACCCAGCGCAGCACGGCCGTCTTGAGGCCGCTGAAACTGAAATCGAGCGCGTTCCCCTTCATCTTCGCGAATGTGAAGCGTACTGCCGCCGGGTTCCCGTGGGGCGCAAGCCGGTCGATGATCGGCCCGCCCGGATACCCGAAGCCCAGCAGCTTGGCGACTTTGTCGAACGCCTCGCCGGCCGCATCGTCGCGCGTCTTTCCGAGCAGCCGGTAGACGAAACCTGTCTGCACTTCGAACAGGTGTGTGTGCCCACCGCTCACCACCAGCGCCAGTGCCGGAAACTCCACCGCAGTCCCCACGCGCCGCGCCTCCAGCAAGACTGCGTGGATATGTCCCTCGATGTGGTTCACCGCAATGAGCGGCACTCCGCTGGCGAAGCTCAGTGACTTGGCGTAAGTCAATCCGACCAGCAGCGATCCCACCAGTCCAGGCCCTACCGTAGCTGCAATTGCCGATAGGTCTTCCAATTTCGAACCGGAGCGCTCGAGCGCTTCCCGCACCACCGGGACAATCGCGCGCAAGTGTTCCCGCGAAGCCAGCTCCGGCACTACACCGCCATACTTGCCGTGGGTAGTCATCTGCGAAGCGACCACCGAAGAGAGGATGTGCTCTCCATCCTCCACCACAGCGGCTGCCGTTTCGTCGCAGGAAGATTCAATGCCTAGAATCCGCACTTCTTCTACAGTAGCGTGTCTGCGTGAATCGAGAATCTTCCTGTTTCCTTACGCTGCTTCGATGAGGCTTTCCAGACTGGCCCGGCTCGGACGAACGCGCCGTGTGCCGAAGGCCAGCAAGCCGGACGTCTTGTGCGCGCAGCGCTGGGCCGCGCTCTGTACGTCCAGCAAGTAGGGCCGCGCCGGATGACCCGGCTCCAAAGAGGTAATCATTCCGGAGACACCGCTCAGAATCACGGTGAGTTCATTGTTGAAGTCGTGCGCGGCGGCCGCCGCCACTGCCCATGCTTGATCTGCTTTTGTCAGCCGTTCCACAACCGAATCATACTCTCCACTCTTCGCGTTTCACCTTGCCCGGAGGGGTTACCTGCTTGAAACGGGAACACATGTTTATTTCAGGGTCGTGTGACCGCACATAGTACAATGAAGTCAACTGGAGCTGTAGATCCCATGAACATCCGCACCGCCGCACTCCTGCTCGGTTTTGCGGCCGCAATTCCCGTGTACGCCAGCGGGAACGCACAATCCACACCCCCGAAGATCGGAAAAGTGGAGATCATGCCCGTCGATCAGGTGAAGCCGGGTATGAAGGGCACGGCCTGGACCGTTTTCCAGGGCACGCAACCCGAACCGGTGCCGATTGAAATCATCGGCCGCTGGAAGAATGCCTGGGGACCCAACCAGGATGTGATCCTCGCGAAAATGGGCGGCAAAGCCGCGCGCACAAACGTGGCAGGCGGAATGAGCGGCAGCCCGGTCTATATTGACGGAAAGCTGTTGGGCGCGGTGGCGTTACGCCTTAGTACGTTTTCCCCGGATGCCATTTGCGGTATCACTCCCATCGGGCTGATGCTCGAAATCAACGGTCTCGACCAATCGAAGCCCCAGGATGCGCGGACTCCGGTGAAGTTGGCGGCGCATAACCGCGAAGTCGAAGTGCCTCAAGGTTTGCTGGCCCAGGTGGCGGCCGGGGGTTCCGGCAGCCTGCCGCAGCAGCCGCCGATCATGGTGCCCATACAGGCGCCATTGGTCTTTTCCGGCTTCACCAGCGGCACTCTCCAGGAATTCGGGCCTCTATTCCAGCAATTGGGCATTGAAACCGTGCAAGGCGGCGCGGCCAGTTCCCTCACGGGCGTGAAACCGGCTCCGGGTTGGCAGCACGCGCTGGCGCCCGGCGATGCGGTGGCGGGGGTGCTGGTGGATGGCGACCTGGGTGTGACCGGTCTCGGCACGGTGACCTATAACGACGGCAAGCGCGTGCTGGCATTTGGCCATTCTTTCTTCAACTTAGGCCCGGTCAGCATGCCCATGAGCGCCGGCGATGTATTGATGGTGTTGTCATCGCAGTATCAGCCGAACAAGTTCGCCAATGCCACCGAAATCGTCGGGGCGCTGCATCAGGACCGCCATAGCGGCATCATGGGCGTGCTGGGCGACCAAGCGGACATGATCCCGGTGACGGTGAAGGTCCGGTCGTTCAACCGCGACGAAACGATCAGCAAGAGCAAGGATTTTCACTTCAACGTCTTCGTGCAGCAGCAATGGACACCTTACCTGATGATGCTGACGCTCTATAACACCATTTCCGGGCTGAACGAATATGCCGACGAGGTGACGTACCGCCTCAACGGGAAGGTGGATCTGGCCGGGCATTCGGATATCTCGCTTTCCACCATGCAGGCTTCCGACGGGCCGCAAATGCCCGCGCCCATGATGCTGGCCAGTTGGTGGGGGGATAAATTTAACCGCTTGTATCTGAACAATGTCGCCACGCCGGATGTGACGCGCGTCAATGTGACTGTGGATCTATTGCCGGAGAAGCGTGTCGCTACTATCGAAAACGCCTGGGTAGCCAACCCGAATGTGCTCCCGGGCGATCAGGTTCCGGTGAAAGTGCTGCTGCGGCCCTATCGCGGCGAACCGATCGAACGGGAATTCAAGATCAAGATTCCACCCGGCCTCGCTCGTGGAGAGCACCGCATTATGCTGAGCGATGCCGAAACTGTGAATCGCATGCAGAACATGGCGGGCTCGCTGAATCGCTTCATCGACCTGCCGGAAACTGTTTCGCTGCTCAATCAGGAGCGCAGCAACAACAAACTCTACGTTTCCCTGCTGGAAGCCAGCCCCACGGCTTACTATGAGGACAAAACGCTGCCCAGCCTGCCCTCTTCGGTGCTCAACGTGATGCAGGCCGGACGCGCTTCCAACCGCTCGCTGTTTACATCACCGGAAACAGCCTCTGAGCAGATGGCTCTGCCGTTTGATTACGTGGTAACGGGCAGCTACTCCTTGCGCATCGACGTCAAGTAGAGACAGAGGCGGACACATCTTTCCATGACTGCATTCGCGAGTTTGACGCGCTGGGCGCTGCTTGTCCCGGCTTGCATGGCACTGTGGGCGGGCGAGACCCACACCTGGTCACAAACGGCCTATTCCGATTTCGAAAAGGGAATCATCAAGAATCTTTCGGTGCGCAGCGACGGGTTGCTGACTCTGGCGCCCGATTCGCACGAAGTGCTGGACACGGCCTCGGCTTACTTGTGGGCGCTGGCTGAAGATTCCAAGGGCAACCTCTACGCCGGCGGCGGCACGGGCGCGCGGCTGTACCGCATTACCCCCGATGGCAAAAGCAAGGTGCTGGCGGATCTGGAAGGCCTGGAGATCCACGGCATCGCAGTCGATTCCAAGGATCGCGTCTACGCCGCCACTTCGCCGGATGGGAAAGTCTACCGCATCCAGGCCAACGGCAAGCCTGAAGTCTTTTACGATCCGAAAGCGAAGTACATCTGGGCTTTGGCATTCGATAGCAAAGACAATCTCTACATCGCCACGGGTGATCAGGGAGAGATCTACCGCGTCGCACCGGATGGCAAAGGCGCTGTTTTCTTCAAGACTGATGAGACACATGTCCGCTCGATGGCGATTGACTCGCACGACAATTTGCTCGTCGGAACCGATCCGGGCGGCCTGGTGCTACGAGTTTCTCCCTCCGGCGCCGGCTTCGTTCTCTACCAGATGCCCAAGCAGGAGGTGACTTCTGTAGCCGTGGGACGGGACGGCGTGATTTATGCTGCGGGAGTCGGAGCCAAGCGTCAGGGCGCACTTCCCGCTGCGCCGGCCGCACCGGCGCCCGCGCCTGCGCCGGCGCCAGCGCAGGCACCCGGAAGTCCGGGGGCTCCCGGCGGGCCCACAGTGACTGTTGCCCGAACGGCCTCCCCTGCGCCGGCTTCTGTTTCCGGCCCGGCGGCCGTGAATGGCGGCAGCGATGTTTATCGCATCGAGACGGATGGCAACCCGGAGCGCATCTGGAGCAGTTCGCAGGAGATCGTCTATGCGGTTGCGCTCGATGAAGCGGGCCGAGTGCTGCTGGCTACCGGCAACAAGGGCAACATATACCGGATTGAATCGCCGGCGCTCTACACGGCTCTGCTCACCGTCCCCGCCACGCAAGTGACGGCGTTTCAAACGGGACGCAACGGGCGCATCTACGCCGCGACAGCAAATATCGGAAAGGTATACCGGATCGGTCCGGAGCTGGCGCGCCAAGGCTCGATCGAAAGCGATGTCTTCGATGCGGGTACGCACACCTACTGGGGACGGCTGAGCTTCACCGCCGATCTCAACGGCGGCTCCATCTCCGTCGCTACGCGCACCGGCAATCTTGACCAGCCACAGAAGAACTGGAGCCCCTGGTCCCCGGCCGTCACGTCGCCCAAGGGAGCACGCATTACGTCGCCCTCCGCGCGCTTCATTCAGTGGAAGGCCACGCTAACAGCGCCCCCCACCGCGGCGAAGTCGCCAGCGCTCGAATCCGTGGACGTAGCGTACCTGTCGAAGAACGTGGAGCCGCGCGTCGATGAGATCGAACTGACGCCGGCCAACTACAAGTTCCCGGCTTCCCTCACTTTGACGCCCTCACAGACGCTCTCTTTGCCACCGCTCGGAGGCCGCCTGCCCCGAACTGCGCCCAGGCCTCAACCAGCCGGGGAAAGCACGGCCACTCCCACCATGCAGCTTGCGAAAGGCTACCTGGGCGCGCGCTGGCTGGCGTCAGATCCGAATGGCGACCCGCTGGTTTTCAACGTCGAGATCCGCGGCTCGCACGAGACCGCATGGAAGCCGCTCAAAGACAAGCTCTCCGACAAGTACTTCTCGTGGGACTCCACAGCCTTTCCGGATGGCGAATACCGACTTCGTATCACCGCCTCCGACGCTCCGGGAAATCCTCCGGACCAGGCGCTCTCCGCCAGCCTTGTCAGCGACCCATTTATTATCGACAACACACCACCGGTGATCTCGGGGCTTACCGCCACCAGAAACGGCGGCAAAATCGAAGTCCGCTGGCACGCTGCCGACGCGTTGAACAATATCGCGAAGGCTCAGTACTCGCTCGATGGCGGCGAATGGACCGTCGTCTCGCCCGTGACGCGCCTTTCCGATTCGCAGGAACTCGATTATGATGTCAGCATTGCCGCCGGGCCGGGAGAGCACACCGTCGCCGTCCGCGTAACGGACGATTACGACAACGAGGCCGCGGCCAAAGTTATGGTCGAGCAGTAGGCAAGACTGCCGCCGTCACCGGCGACGCCTTGAAACGGTACACCTCGAAGGTCGGCCGCCCATACGAATCGGAGATCACCGTCAGCATATCTTTCCGGTAACCCCATCCGGCGGCCATCTGTGCCAGTTTGGCGTTGACGCCCTGGAAGAACTCGAACTCCGGCGTATGCGCCACAAAGACGCTCCCGGGATCGGATACCCATCCCTTCACATCGTTCGTTTCCTCCGCGCTGAGTTCCGGTTTCGATACCGGATCGTTGCCCACGCGCAGCGGAATCGTGCCATGGCTCAACAAGCGGAGGGTGTCGAGCAGGCCCCAGTCCACGCAGAACACATTGCTGGCAGAAACCCCTTTCATGTAATTCGACAAAGGAAACACGGCATCGGTCCAGTTGACTGCGCCGCCGTCGCGGACCGCCTGCGCGTAGTATTGATTCAGCACGAGCAGGTTCGATGCCGCCGCCAGCACGGTGACCGCTGCCAACGCCGGCAGAGCGCCGCGTCCCAGGCGGCGCACCGCCGCAACAAACGACAGGGCAATGACCAGTTGCGGAAACGGCCAGAGCAGAATGACGTGATGTACGCTTCCGCCGGCATGGGCCGTCACGGCCATCTGCACCCATGCCACCACCATCGCAACCAGGCCGAACAGGATGGCGCGCAGTTCACCTCCGCGGGCCAATGGCGTGAGCAGCAGCGCCACGACGAAAGCACAGAGCATCAGACTGTTGCGCGGCCGGCCGGCCAATCGGGAAAGCGCCGCCGAAGCTTTCTGGAAAAGGCCATGCGGCGGGTGTGGATGCACGGCCTGGACGTCTTCATCCACCAGCCAGCCGAACATGGCTTGCCCGCGCGCTGTGTTCAACAGCAGCATGGTCTTGTTGTGTAGATCGCTGGTATCGAGGACCGCGTTGCCATGGAACGTCTCGTAGTTCTGGTTGAGGTCGTAAACCCAGAGCGGCAGGCTTCCCAGGAAGAAAGCAACCACCGCCATGGCGATGCGCCAAATGCGAGTCACACGAAAAATCTGCCGTGGAAAGATCGCGATTCCGGCTAGCCCGATGCCGCTTAAGATCCACACTGCCAGGGCTTTATCCCAAAAGGCCAGACCCCACAGAAGGAAGGCGCTGAAGAGCGACCACGTAGAGCCCTGCTGATAGAATCGCAGCAGTAGGAGCAAGCCGCCGACGATCAACAGGTGTTGCAGTGCCACCGGTCCCCAGTCGAAGCAGGTGGTCAGAAGAAACATCGAATCGGTCGCCAGCAAGGCTGCGCCGACCAGGGCGGCACGCTCGCCGGAAATACGGCGCAGCAGTAGATAGAACAGCCACACCGTGAACGCCCCGGCCAGCACCACGGGAAGGCGAACGGCAAACACCGTAGGTCCGAAAATGCGCAGTATAGGACGATATAGCCAGGATTTCAGCGTGCCGAGATACGACATCATCATCAGCGGCACGCGGGAATGGCCGATCCGAACAACGTAAAAATCGTTCCAGGGTTTGTAAAATACCGAGGCAAATAACGCCTCGTCATTTTGAATTCCCAGCAGCGGAATGAAGGCCGCCCCGGCCAGTACAAAGAAGGCGCAGAAGGCCAGGACACACCAGGTGCTTCGCGATTGCCGAATGAGATTTCTCCGACTAATTTGTGACCGTAAAGGGAATAGTAGCATCCCAGCCGATAAGAGGTGGGAACGTGGTTTGACGGACAAATCCAGAAGGTGAAACGTCGCCGGATGTTTTGGCAAAACGATTGCTCAGAAGGTCACTTGTAGAAGGCAGGATGGAAACACTGACCGGAAGATAGCTCGAAGGAGGGGGGCGTACCCCCTGAAACTTTTGGCTAAAGTTTTCGTCTATATGCTATGCGGAAGGTAAAGCGCTAAAGGGAAGAAATAAAAAGACAAACTCCGGCTCACGAAGGGAGATGGACCATGAACCAGACCGAACTCGAAAAATATAAAGCGATGCTGGAGGCCAAGCAGGTGGAACTCTCTGCGGGGCTTCGTAACCGGGCGGACATCGCAATTGAAAAGACCCCGGATGCCCTGGATGAAGTACAGCTTGCGGGTGAGCGGGAGCTCGCGATCAGAAATCTGGACCGCGAATCGAACCTGCTCCGTCACGTCAAGGGTGCATTGTCACGGATTGCCGATGGTAGCTACGGAATCTGCATGCACTGCGAGGAGGAGATTAAGCCCAAACGGTTAGATGCGGTGCCGTGGGCTAAATACTGCATCCGTTGCCAGGAAGCGGCTGATCGCCACGAATTTGAGGCCGACGCCGGCGAAAGCCTCGATGAATTTCTCGCCAATGCTGCCTGATCTCTGTACACAGACTGCCTAAACTTTGGACACTGCTCGGAGGGCGCGGGAAAAAATCCCGCGCCCTCTTTGTGCCTTCCGCACCCTCCGCTGAAAGCTGCCCGCCCCGCCGGAGTTTCCTCACCAACTGCCGTAGGACCGCCACTTCGTGTCAAAAGGTTGACACGTTCTTCTATCTCCACAGCTAATGGCTCTGAGCGAAACCGTGCGATCTGGCGGCTTCGGAGGGTGATTTGGCCCGTTCCAAGGAAGCTGCATTTCCCCGTTTTTGGCGAAACGGTTAGGCCGGCCTCCCGCGAAGGTATGTTCGATTCGGAACGCGAGACTTCCCAATGCGGTGGCACCGGCGTAGTATTTTCCAGAAGATTTGAAAACCGCGGACGGCATCTGTGCGCGCGCCGCTTTTGTCGAAGGATTATGCGCAGCGCCAGCGCACTGTGGAAATTCCCCGGGCGGACGCCGCGAGCGTACGCCCGGGATGATCCCTACTGCGCCGGATTCGCTACCGGGAACGTGACGATATTACTGACGAAGATATCCTGCGCGATCGTGAGCTGCGCTTGCGGGTCCGTTGGAATATCCGGGTTCAACTGCAGTACAACCTGGAAGAGTCCGACGGTGCCCGGAAGCAGGCTGGCCGACAGCACGTTGGCCGTCTTGCCGGCGGCAATGGAAGAGACGAAGTTCACGGGCTGCGTGTTGGGGCTGCCCGGCGGGTATTGATACCCGGTGTTGATCAGACTGGCATTCGAGTCGTTGAGTACCGGCAGACCCAGACCCGTTGCGTACGCGATCAGGATCTCACCCGGCACCGCGGGATTGTCTGGCGTCACCAAGCTGTTGGCCACATTGGCACAGCAGAGTTGGGTGCCGATCGCCGTCATAATGACCTGCGCGCCATCAGGGGCACTCGCGCCGAATTGAATGCCGTTGCCGTCCGGCCCTTCGACGCGCGCCTTCAGAATGATGCGGTCAAAAACGCCTGAGGGCGAAGCGGTCACTTTGGGGTCCTGGTTGATCAACGCCACCAAGCCATTCATGATGTTATCCAGCGTGTCGTCGGTCTGCACGGTGTAGCTGTAAGAGCGGTCCTCAATCGTCACCGTCGCGACATCCCCGGGATTGGCCGCTCCATCGACCGACACCACGCCAATCGCGTTGCTGGAACCGTGCAGCAGCACTCCGGGCGGAGGATTGTCTCCGTTGGGCATCGCGAAAAGGCCCGGGTTCTGCTGCACGATCGGCACGCCCACCGGCGTAGTGGCGGTGACCGTGCCATCGCTTGCCACCCTCCGGACAAAGGCGTTCACGTTCGTAGTGTCGGTGAACTCCCACGGAACCTGGGCATTGATCTGGTTAGGAGAAGCGTACAGGAGCGGCGCGCGGATGCCATTGAAGTAGACTTCCGCGCCGGCCAGTTGCTGCGGAAGCGGATTCTGCGAGAGGTCGGCGGCCTCGATGCCGTTCGCAAGATTGCTGCCGAGGATCGAAACCACCGTGCCCGGCGCAATCTGGGCCGCATCGCCACCGCCGCTCAAATTGGCGCCTGCCGCAGTCGACGTAATCAGCGCGTTGGCCGACGTTGCGGTGGAATAAGTGACATTATTGCCGTCCGAACCCGATGCGCGCGCGGTGAGAAGCACCGTCGCGATAGCCGTATTCGGAGCGGCAAAGACATTCGGATCTCCCGACCCGGCATTGATCTTACTCACCAGGGCATTCACTACACTATCGAAAGTATCGCCGTCCACAATCTTGTAGGTATAATCCGTGTCATTGATGGTAATGGTCACGCTATCATTGGTCTGGATACTGCCAGTCAACTGCACACTGCCTACAGCATGAATATCGAAACTGGCGGCATTGCGCACCGCGGTGAACGGCAGGACGTTCTCACCAACCGAGTAGACCAGAATGCGCCGGTTATAAGTGTCGCTCACATAAAGGTTCGTGCCGTCCCAGGCGAGCGACATCGGCGTAATCATCGAATCACTGGCATCGGAAGCCTGATCGATTCCCTCACCAACTTCACCGATGATAAAGTCGGCCGACTGGCCGTTCTGCGTGGGAAGCTGGCTGAATACCAGAATGCGGTCATTGCCGCCATCGGCTACGAACAGACGGTTACCGTCAGACAGAGCGAAGCGGGGAAAACTGATCGTTGCCTTGCATAAACCCGGATAAGTGGGATTGTTATTGGAGTCAGTGCCGTTCGAAACCGTGCAAAGAACCGGCGACTGCTTACCAGTGCTGTCCGCGGTAAAGGCGTTGTTTGCCGCCGAACTGTTCATATCCGGCTGGCCCACGACGACATCGGCCGGCGTGTCGTTCGTCGTCGGAATCGAGTTCCAGATGAGCACACGGTTATTGCCGAGATCCGTTACAAACAGATGCACACCATCGGAGGTGACCGCTACCGGGTTCAGTAAATTGCTGGCGCTGGCGGGGATATTCTGCTGCGTCAGATCCGGCTCGACGAACGTTGTGAAATCCTTCTGTCCCAGCACCATGTCGGCTGCGGTGCCGTTGACCGTGGGGATGTGGTTATAGATCAGGACGCGGTTGTTCTGCGTATCTGCGACGTACAGCTTGCCATCCTGGATCCAGACGCCTTGAGGGCCGCGCATGGATTTGGCGTTGGGGCTGTTGCCCGGAATACTCGTGCTAGTGAAGTCCGGCTGTCCCAGCACGACGTCGGCCGGCGCGTTATTCGCCTGGGGAATCGAGTTCCAAATCAGAACGCGATTGTGATTCGTATCCGCTACCACCAAATGCGTGCCATCGCTCGCCACCGCGGTTGGTAGCCGCAGATCGCTCTGCGTAGCGGCGATGGTTTCGGTGGTTGTGGTAAAGTCCGGCTGTCCCAGCACGACCGTCGCCTGCCCCACGCAGACCGGGCACTTCCTGTCGTACTGAAGTTGGTCGGTGGGTTTCGGCAACATAGAAGAAATATGCTGGAACAACAGAACCCGGTGATTGAGGGGACCCGCGCCTACACGATTGGAATCCGCGACAAACAATGTGTCATTGGCGTAAGCCAAGCCGCCTACCGCTCCGACAACCGTATCCGTCGACGTGGGGTCGGCGGCGGTAAAGGTCTGCTGTCCGATCACTGCCCGGGCGGCTTGTCCGGTATTGAAGTCTGCGGCATAAGAAGCCGCCAAACAAAGTAGGAATACTGAAATACACTTCATGCTGATGATCAATGGACGCGGATGCGGAGTTTGACTCTCAATTATAGCAAGCGATTCCCGAACCGATGTCCGGTTACCACTGATGCCCTTTGGCCACACCCTTGTGAGAAAATGGCACGATTCACGCCACCCCTGAGGGACGTAAACCGATCCAAATTGAAGCAGATATCCAGATGCGGCTGAAACACGGCGAATGATGCTGCAAGCCCGCTGCCATTTTCGCGAGGGTGAAACGCCGAGCGGCCGCCTCTAGCGCGCTCGCTGTCAAAAGCGTCTTTGAACAGGAGGCGCAAGAGTTACCCGCCGGCGGATTCAGATACATCGCTGAACTGGGGAAACGGACGCAGCAGTTGCGAATTGCCCGGCCCCATGAATTGCGGCGGAACCTGATTGATCGTGAAATCGCCCGCGGTGAGATGATGGCTGACATTGCCCATGTATCCAGCCTCAAGCACCAGATTGGATGCGACCTCATCCTGCACTTCGAAGTTGACCTGATAAGACGCCGGGGTGGAGCGGTTGCGGTCGAAAAACGTCGCGACAGTCGGCGGTTTTGCGCCCACGGAAAACGCGCCAAAGAGCGAACCCCGCGCCTAATCGCGCACATGATTCGTGTCAAGAAGGGAATCTCTGGTATAGAGTGGATGCATGCATCGCCGTACCTTCCTTCAAGGCCTGCCCCTGGCCGGTGCGGCCGCGGCTGCGGCGACGGGTGCGGCAGTGCCGATCAAACTGGGGTTTGATACTTACTCGCTACGTGCCTACAAGTGGCGCGCGCCGCAGTTCTTGGACTACGCCGCCAGTCTGAAGCTCGATACGATCCAGTTTTCCAGTCTGGGTGATTACGAAAGTCTCGATCCGCCGTATCTGCAGGGCATCAAGGACCGCGCAGCGCGCCTGGGCATATCGATTGACGCGGGCATGGGATGCGTCTGCCCATCCAGCAAGAGTTTTCACGGGCCGGAGGCGCGCAAGCAGGTCCTCGAAGGCTTGCATGTGGCGAAAGCCGTGGGGGCTAAAGCGATGCGGTGCTTCATGGGGTCAAGTAATGACCGCGAGGGACCGCACCCAATTGAGTACCACATGGAGAACACCATCAAGGTGTTCCGCTCCGTGCGCAACGAGGCACATGATCTGGGCGTAAAGATCGCGCTCGAAAACCACTCCGGCGATCTGCAGGCGCGTGAAGTGAAGACGATCATCGAGCAGGCCGGCAAGGATTACGTGGCCTCCTGCCTGGATACGGGGAACCCGATCTGGTGCGCCGAAGATCCCTTCGTCACATTGGAAACGCTGGCGCCGTATGTGGTGACAACGCACATCCGTGATTCGATCGTGTTCGAGCATCCGCAGGGAGCGGCAGGCCAATGGGTGGTGCTGGGCGAGGGCAACGTCGATTTCGTGCGCTTTGTGGAACAGTTCCGCAAACTCTGTCCGAAATCCTCGATGCAGATCGAGCTGATCACCGGGCGGCCCCCGCGCATCGTTCCGTATCTCGAGGATTCTTTCTGGAAGGCATTCCCCAAAATGCCCGCCTGGGAATTCGCGCGCTTCGTCAAGCTGGCCAAGAGCGGGCGTCCGTTCATGGGCACGATGGTTATTGAAGACGCGGGCGAACGGCTTTCGCCCGTGATGGCTGCGGCGCTCAAAGAGCAGCAGCGCGTCGATCTGGAGCGGAGCTTCGAATACGCGCGCAAGCGGCTGAACGTGGGCATCCGCTGGCGAACGTAGGCCGGCTCAGAGCAGGCGCTCCATTAGCGAGAGCAGGTACTCCAGGTCGAACGGCCCGGAGCGGTAGGTACGGGCGTCAAAGAAGCGCCACATGCGGCGGTCATCTTCCACCGTGAAAAACAGGAGCTGCTCCTCAATCAGATTTTTTTCCAGCAATTCCTGATTGAAGGCATGGATGAGCCCTTCCAGGATATAGGGAACGCGAAAATCCTCGGTTGACATTAATTCTTCCGTGGCGCCGAATTCAATTTGCAGAATTCTCCCGCGGATGTTGATTTGAAAGAGGTTGGTTCCTTCTTCCTGAAACCGTTCGGCAAAAAATTCGGGCGGATCGAGCGTCATTTCCGCGCCGGTCAGAAATTGATTGACCTGGCGAACGAATTCGGCGCAAGTGCCGTGCAGTTCCACGGAAGCCTGCCGCCGCAAGGACGCGATCTCACGAGCATGGTGGATGTTACGCTCATCCTTGGCCGTTAGGGCGTCGATCTGGCCGGCCAGGCGTTTCAGCCGCTGGCTAAATCCCGAATGCTTTCCTCCGCGGTCCAAACCGCGCGCCTCCTTTTCCTTTTACCAGCATATGCCGGAAACGGCCGACAGCGCAGATGGGATTTATTGGCGGCGACGCCACTCGACGACGTCCTGCGGCTCAATCAGGTCCAGCAGCTCCATGTCGAGACCCTGCAGGATCTGGTCGGCAGTTTCCATGGAGAGTAGCCGTATCCCCTTTAAAACATTGTGGATATGTGGCTGAGAGATGCCGGTAAGGCGGGCCAGTCCCCGCTCGGTGAGCTCGCCGCTGCGGACGCGCTCGCGGAGGTTGGCGATGAGCCGGTCCTGGAGTTGCCGAAAATCCATGAGGGCGGTTTAGGCCTATTCCTTGGAGAAATAGGGGAGTACTACAATCTCCTATCTCTAAATTAATAATGTGAAATTAAATCTAATATGAATTTACACTTCGTTTATCTCATACAAATATATGAAAACAATACATGTTATCGTTAGTAGTACGTACTAGATAGTTTATGAATTTACAGAATAATTCCAATTGAAATCCTTGACGTTTTTTTAACTAGAGTTAGAGTTGAAAAAGTTTGAAAACAGGGCGGCGGCCGCGCTTCTCAGGCTCGCTGCCGGGAGGACATTCTCAGAATGCAATGGAATCGATCAAACGCAATCGGACTTGCTAAAGCGCGCTGCTCATACTGTGGCGGCCAAGGTATCCGTCCGATCCGCAACGGGAAGGAAGTGCCATGTAACTGCGTATTTCGGGCCATATTTCGCGCCTGCTACAACCGGTTTCGGGAGTGTGTCGCCCGAGGACCGCGAACGAGTACCGTGTCGCTGGGATTCTGCCAGGGACGGGATGGACGGCGCTCGTATTCTCGGAAAACGGAAGAGTTCATCGCCGACTTCTGCCTAGTTAGCCGGCGCGTCCTGGATGATGAGGAGCACAAAGTCTTCCGGTTTCATTTTCTGCTAGGCGCCGATTGGAAGCTTTGCTGCCGCCAATTACACATGGATCGTGGAAATTTCTTTCATATGGTCTATCGTATTCAGCAGAAGCTCGGACGCACATTTGTCCAATTGGAACCCTATGCTCTCTATCCTCTAGACGAGTACTTCGGCGGAAAGATCACTAAGGATCGCACACCTTCGCTCCAGTTCGAGATGCTTCCCGCAAACCCGGCGCAGCAGTGGAATAATGTTTCGCTGCCCAAAACGGCGTAGTCCTCCTGGCGGGGGCGGCCCCCTAACCGCCCCTTTCCCCTCCCCATTTCAAGTTCACGCTTCGATCCCCTTACAATAGTGAGTCCACCGCCAAGCCATGGACCCTCTGACACACGCCGCGACCGGGCTGTTCCTCAGCCGCGCCGGATTGAAGCGCTTCACACCGCAAGCGACCGCGATCCTGGTGCTGGCGGCGATGGCTCCCGACATCGATATTGTTACCGCGGCTGGAGGCTCTTTAAACTATCTCCATTATCACCGCCACCTCACACACTCCCTGTTGGCGATGCCGGTGATGGCGATTCTGCCAGTGGCGGTTGTAAGGCTGGCCGGCCGCAAAGCGGTGAATTGGCGGGGCGCCTTTCTGATTGCGCTGGCGGCGGTAGCCACACATCTGCTGCTCGATCTGACCAATGTTTACGGCATCCGCCTGCTGCTGCCGTTTTCCGCGAAATGGCTGCAGCTCGGCTGGACGAGCGTGGTGGACCTGTGGATCTGGGGCGCGCTGTTTCTGGGTATTGCCGCTCCCTTCCTGGCGCGGCTGGTAGGCTCGGAGATTTCTTCCGGCGCGCGGAAAGAACGGCATCACGGCCGGGGCTTTGCGATTTTCGCGCTGCTGTTTCTGCTGCTCTATAACTGCGGGCGCGGCGTGCTGCATGCGCGTGCCGCGGCCATGCTCGATTCGCGAGTCTACCGTCAGGCAGCGCCGCTGCGCGTGGTGGCTGCGCCCGATCCGGTGGACCCCCTGCGCTGGCGCGGAGTGGTGGAAACGCGCGATTTTTATGCCGACGCCGCAATCGACCTGACGCAGGACTTCGACCCGGCGCAAGCCGTGATTTTTCACAAGCCGGAAGCTGATCCGGCGCTCGACGCCGCGCGGCGCACGCCGGTCTTTCAGACATTTCTTCAGTTCTCGCAATACCCGCTGTGGCAGATTTCTCCGGTGGCCGAGCCCGAAGGCGGAAAACTGGTGGAAGTGGTGGACATGCGCTTCGGCACGCCGCTCCAGCCCAGCTTCATGGCGAGCGCGATAGTGGACGCGCGCAATCAGGTAGTGAATGCCTCGTTCCAGTTTGGAAGACTGCACCCGCGGTAACGCCGCTGGCCGCCCATCTCAGGCGATTCCACACGGAGTCTAAGTATTTCGTCCGATTTTCAGACAAGCGCATCCCTGAAACAATAAAGCGTGCAGGCTGGCAATACGGTTCCGACTCTCGATCGGAACCAACTTCGGGATGTCACGCTCGACGACCAGGAGTTGATGCGCGAGCTGCTCTCCGCACTGATCGACGATACCTCGCGGCAGATCCTGGTTTTGGATGCAGCCATTCGCGAGGCCGATTCGCCGCAATGTGTACGGCTGGCGCACTATTCCAAGGGCGCCTGCGCCAACATGGGTGCGAAAGCGGCCGCGGCAGTGCTGCAAAAGATCGAAAAAACGGCTGCCGCCGGCGACTTTGCGGAATGCAGCGCATCGCTGCACATCTTGAGCGGCGAAATCGAACGCCTCCGCGAAGAAGCTCGCTCGTTGTAAGAGCGCGACCGCACAAGTTCATCAAGAAATGTACCCTCTGCGTTCACAGAAACTGGTTGTGAACGCGGCTCTCATTTAACAACGACGCTGATCTCCCATCTCAGAGAAACAGCCGGACCCAATTGCCTGCAGGCGGCCATTGACATGACATTTCATAAATGGTACAAACTGTAACGTGACAGGTCGTAATGATCAGGGCGGGAAGGTTCGAGCGCCGCTCACTGAGCTGGAAAACGAAGTCATGGCCGCCGTCTGGGAGGCTGGCGCCTTGTCGGTGGAGTCAGTTCACAAGGCGATCTCCCCGAAGCGTCACCTCAAGGAGGTAACCGTACGGACCGTACTGCGGCGCCTCGAACAGAAGGGCTATCTGCGGCATGAGGCGGAAGGCCGCGCATATATCTACCGCGCTGTAGAGCCAGCACGGAGCTTAGCCGCGCGCGCTGTGCGGCAGATTATCGACCGGCTTTGTAAAGGCTCGGTGGAAGAACTCGTTTCGGGGCTAGTCGACGCGAAGGTACTGAGCAAAGGTGAACTGGACAGGCTAGCTGAGGCAGTCCGCAAGAGGCGGGAGGGAGGCGGAAATTGATTGCGCACCTGCTGGAATGGTCTATTCGCGCTGCGTTGATGGCTGCAGGAACGGCGGCTGTGCTGCGGTTGCTTCGGATCCGGAGTGCGGCGGCGCGGCACGCGGCATGGACCGCGGTACTCGTCGTTATGCTACTGATGCCCGTATGGACGGCTTGGGGACCGAAAGTGGCCCTGCCGATTCTGCCCGAAGCGGGGCGCGACGCGCTTGGGCCTATCCTGCCGGACAGCGAGATTCCCCAATTCCCGCGGCAGCCCGCAACCTCCACTATTCCTGTACAGCGCGGTGACGTCAGCCCGCGCAGGCCGGAGCCTGCGCCCGCATTGCCATGGGACGGGATCGTTTGGGGCTGCTATTTCGCCGGTGCCGCGGTAATGCTGGCACGGCTGATCGCGGGGACGGCGCGTGCGCGTGCTCTGGTACGTCGTGCCGGGATCGAGGAGGGTATATTCACGTGCCCTGACTGTGTCTCTCCGATGACCGCCGGCTGGCTCCGCCCCGTGATCTTGCTGCCCCCGAATTGGCGTAGTTGGCCCACAGCAGAACTGGATGCCGTGCTGATCCATGAGCGAGAGCATGTCCGGCGGCGTGATCCCCTGATCCAGTGGATGGCTCTGTTGGATCGAGCCGTATTCTGGTTCCACCCTCTCGCCTGGTGGCTCGAACGCAAGCTCGCAGAGTTGGCCGAGGACGCTTGCGACGCAGCCGTGCTGCGTCGCGGGTGCGACCCGCGTCTGTATTCCGAATATTTGATCGATTTGGCCCGCGCCGTACAGCGCGCAGGCGCCCGCCTGCCAGCCTGCGGAACGACAATTGATGGCGGCGGCCTCGATTCGCGGATTCGACGTATTCTCGACGGCGGTCCTATGCAGCGCCTGTCGCGCCGCCACGCTACAGCGGCCGTGGCGCTTTGCGGAGTGGCATTGGCCAGTTTCGCCGCGTGCAACCTGGAACACGCCCAGAAACCGGCCCCCGGTCAACTCAGCATGAACGAAATGGCAAAGCGAGATGCCGCAAAACGGGAGAAAAAGACGGCCGAAGACCAGGCTTTGCTCAACGAGGCGCATAGCATGACGCCCGAAGCGGCCGCAGAAAAAGTGAAGGGTCTTAAGGCGAACCCGCAAGATGAGCGCACGTACTACGAACTCATGCGTTATTACGAATTCCATTCCGATTTGAAGGGGAAGAACGCCCTGATTCTGTGGTACATCGAGCATCAGCCTGGCGGCAAAGTGCCGCCGTGGAATATCAATCCCAGGTGGGACCGCGCAGCTTATGACCAAGGCAAACGACTCTGGATCGCCAACACGAAGAGACCCGGCGCGAGCGCCGAAATATACGAGCGGGCGGCAGAGTTTCTCCAGGGCACCGACAATCCGCTGGCAGAAGATATTCTTCTCGCAGGCCAGAGACTCTACCCGGAAGACGCGCGGTGGACGATGGCCTTGGGCGACCACTACGCGATGGCTCTGCTCGGCTCCGCGGAGCCGCGGACGGAATACAATGTGATCCGCAGCTTCAGCGTGTCCGAAGCAGAGGGAAGCTATGCCCGGAGCGTGCGCGCAAAGTTGGATCATTCCACAGACAGCCGGTTGTTGGCGCAGACGGCCCAGTGGCTGATGGCGCGAGGGCGCGGTCGGGACGCGCAGGTCAGGACCGACACGCTGGCGCTGGCGGACTCCCTTGCTTCGCGGGCTGTGGCTCTCGATCCTTCGAGCGAAACGGCCGATTCTATCAAGTTCCGGGTGCTTCAAACGAAGGAAATGCAGAGGCTTATGGACCTGCAGAAGCTCCCGGCCGGACAGCAAAACCATCTCGGAGACGCCGACCGTCTGCTGCTGACCCAGTTCGAAATGGACCGTGCATGGAGCTCCGCAGGCAGGAAACGCGGGGGCGGTGACCGTAATCTACTCGTTGGTGGACCCAACCTCAGCCTCACAGCGGCGAAAGCCCGCGAACTACTGAAACTGGCGCAGCGTGCACCTGGTGCCCCGCATACCGGTTATGCAGTATTTGAAGGAAACATTATGCTCGGCAAGGTCGCCCTACGACAAGGCCATAAGCGCGAGGCTGCGCGCTACTTGCTCGCTGCTGCAGATGCCCCAGCGTCGGAAGAACTCCGCCACGGCCTAATGTTGATGAACCTGCCACGTACGCTGATCGATTGGGGCGAGCGCGATGCGGTAGCGGAGTTTCTGGAACGTATCGCGTCGAAGACCCTCCGAGCGAAGGAATTTCACCGTTGGGCGGTGCAGATCCGCAAAGGCGAGAACCCAGACATGAGGCCTATCTTGGTAGGCTGCGGTGAGGAGCCGTGCTAACTAACGCCCACGGGCAGTTTGCCTTATAGTGAGACCGCGCACGTGATGCTCGCCAGCCGGCGCACAGTAGCCAGAAGCCTTCACATAAATCCCATAGAGCCCGTCTTACCACTACGGCTCCTCAACCACCGTGGCTTTCAACAATGCTTTGACGGCATCACAGCACAGTACGGCGGCGTGTTTTGATTCCGCGGCCAGACCGCCTAGGGCGTCGTCGAGGATTGCGGGCTTCAAGGCTGACATCTCTGGCCGGCTTTTCCCACCCATCCATTCGGTAAGCGCCGAACCTGCTGCGATCGATGCGGTACAGCCACGCACCTTATAGCATGCTTCGGCGATCCGCCCGGCTTCCCACCTCACCGAGAGCCTCAGGATATCGCCACACGCGGGGTTTGAAACTTCTACCACGACCGCGGGCGGAGCCAGTTCGCCCACATTGCGCGGGTTCTGGAAATGGTCGAGCAAACGGTCCGGGTACATCGTATGTTCCAATATTGGCATGCTCCAAGTGGTAGCCGCCATTGTTGAACGCGCCGGACGAATCCTGATTTGCCGCCGCACCGCGCAGCAGAAACATCCGCTCAAGTGGGAATTTCCCGGCGGCAAGGTGGAGGCAGGAGAAACGCCGGAGCAGGCACTGGTGCGGGAACTCCACGAGGAATTGGGAATTCGCGCCTCGATTGCCGGCGAAATCACACGCTATCACTACGCCTATCCGGGAAAGCCGCCGATTCTGCTGGTCTTTTTCCGCGTCACGAAATTCGAAGGAGAGCCGCGCAACCTCATTTTCCATGAGATGCGGTGGGAACCGGCGCAACGCTTATCGGAGTTCGATTTCCTGGAAGGGGATGCGGAGTTTCTGCGCGAGTTGACGTTGTAGCGCTTCGCACAAGCGGGCGAGGGCGCTCGCCGGTTCGCCTTCTATACTGGTGGCTATGGCTACGGCAATCAAAATGGTGGATCCGGCCGAGAATGAGTTTTTGGCCGGGCTGGAGTCGAAAAGCAAGCGCGCCAATCATTTCCTGCGCACGATGGCCAACCGGCCGGAAACGATGAAGCTGTTTGTTCCTCTCTATGCTTCCGTCACAGGCAAGGGGTCGGTGGACCGGCGCCTCAAGGAACTGGTCTACCTGACATGTTCCTATGCCAACGAATGTGCCTATTGCACGGCAACGCATGTGGCGAGCGCCGGAAAGGCGGGCATTACGGAGGCGGAAATGCGAGCCATCCAGACCGACCAGGACCACGAATTCTCTCCGCCCGAGCGCGCCGCCATGCGCTATGCCCGCGAGCTGACGCAAACGGCAGCCGCCGAGGAAACGCGCGACGAATTGTTCGACCATTTCAACGACGAACAGATCGTAGAGATCACGCTAGTGGCGGCCATGGCCAACTTTACGAATCGTTTCAACAACGGGTTGATGGTTCTTCCGGAATCCTGATGGCGCTGCTGAGCGGCATTCATCCGGTAGCGGAGGCGCTGCGGACCGGGCATCCGCTGGAGCGTGTTCTGGTGGCGCAAGGAGCCGGCGGAACGCGCGTGCAGGAAATCATCGACCTGGCGCGGCGGGCTTCGGTGCCGGTGCGGTTTGAACCGCGCAACGCGCTGGACCGGCTGGCCGGTACGCCGGCGCATCAGGGCGTGGTCGCTCTGGGCGCGGCCAAGAAATACGCGGAACTCGATGCGGTGGCAAGTGCCGCGATGCTCGTGGTGCTCGATGGCGTTGAAGATCCGCATAATCTGGGGGCGATTGTGCGGACCGCGCACGCGGCCGGCGCGGGAGCGGTGATTATTCCCGAGCGCCGCGCGGCTTCGGTAACAGATGTAGCGGCTAAGGCCGCGGCGGGCGCGCTGGAACATCTGCCGGTGGTGCGCGTCACCAATATCAATCGCTCGCTCGAAGACCTGAAGAAGCGCGGCTACTGGATCTACGGGCTGGACGAACGCGGCGCCGAAGACTACACCCGCGTGGAGTACGCCGAGCCGACCGTCCTGGTACTTGGCGGAGAAGGCAAGGGACTGCACGAGCAGGTGCGCAAACACTGCGACATGCTGGTGCGAATCCCGATGGAAGGCAGGATCTCTTCTCTCAATGTCTCGGTGGCGGCTGGGGTGGTATTGTTTGAATGGCGCAGACGCCATGTAAGAGGCTCATAGTAAAATCGAGTTTCGTGGCGCTGGTCCTAAGAACATGAATCACGTACTCTCGACGCACCTGTTCGTCAATCATCGTCTGACCGTCGCACTACTGAATCGCATACAGCAGTCGGGCATTCCGGCCGTCGAAATCTTCTGCGCGCGCCAGCACCTGGACTATCGCGACAAGGCTCAGATTGTGGAACTGGGCCACTGGTTTCGCGACGCCGAGCTGAAGCTGCATTCACTACACTCGCCGATGTATACCGACGAGATCTGGGGCCGCTCGGGGCCGCACTCCATCATCACTATCACAGAGCAGACGAAATCGAAGCGGCTGCAGATGGTGGATGAGATCAAGCGGGCGCTTGAAATTGCCGAAATCATTCCGTTCCGATACCTGATCCAGCATATGGGGGTGAGCGGCGAAGAGTTTGATTTGCGCAAGTTCGACGCGGCCTTCAGCGCGCTGGAGCAATTGAGCCTGTTTGCCCGGCAACGGGGAGTGGAAATCCTGCTCGAGAACATTCCCAACGAGCTTTCGAGCGCCGAGCGGCTGGTACAGTTCGTCGAGATGACGCATCTTGGATTGAACTTTGTGCTGGATACAGGGCACGCCAACATGAATGAAGGCGTGGAAGCGGCTTTCGGCATCATGAAGACGCGCATACGCTCCACGCACCTTCATGACAATAACGGTAAGGATGACAGCCACTTGTTTCCCTTCCTGAGCGAGGGCGGCACTATCGACTGGAAGAAAGTCATGCCGCTGCTGCACAGCGCCGATAACCAATATCCGCTGCTGCTCGAATTGAAAGAGAAGCCCGAAGTCGCCGCGCCGCTCGATTGCGTGCGCGAGATTTTTGAGCGCCTGGAATCGCTCGCTTCATGACGCCGCGGATCAGTATCGCCGAGGCGGCTCAGCATGTTGGGGAGACCGTCGAGATTCCCGGATGGCTGTATAACTTGCGGCGATCGGGCAAGATCGCCTTTCCGATTTTGCGGGACGGCACCGGAATTCTGCAATGCGTGGCGGTGAAGAGCGAACTGCCGGAAGAGCTTTTTGAAACTATCCGCAACCTGACGCAGGAATCGTCAATCATCGTGACGGGAAAGATCCGGGCGGAGCCGCGCGCGCAAGGCGGCTATGAAATGGATCTCGTAAATGTTGAAGTGGTGCAGCGCGTTGCCGAAGCCGACCCATATCCCATCACGCCCAAAGAACACGGCGTCGATTTTCTGATGGACCACCGGCACCTCTGGCTGCGCAGCCAGCGGCAGCATGCCGTGATCCGCATACGCCATGAACTGGTGAAGGCGATTCGCGATTACTTCGATTCCCACGGCTTCACGCTGGTGGATACGCCGATCTTCACGCCCGCCGCGTGCGAAGGCACAACCACGCTGTTCGAAGTGGACTACTTCGATGACAACAAAGCCTATCTCGCGCAATCCGGCCAGCTCTATAGCGAAGCAACGGCCATGGCCTTCGGCAAAGTCTACTGCTTCGGCCCGACCTTTCGCGCGGAGAAGTCAAAGACGCGGCGCCATCTCACCGAATTCTGGATGGTGGAGCCGGAGATGGCTTACGCGACCATTGAAGACGTCAAACGCGTGGCCGAAGAATTGATCGTCTTCATTGTGGGCCGGGTGCTCGAGAACCGCCGGGAGGAACTGAAGCGGCTGGAACGCGATGTGAGCAAGCTCGAAGCGATTCAATCGCCGTTCCCGCGCATCAGCTATGACCAGGCCGTAAAGACGCTGCAAGCTAAGGGCAGCGAGATTCAATGGGGCGGTGACTTCGGCGGCACTGATGAAACGCTGCTCACCGGCGACCAGGACCGTCCGCTGATTGTCGATCGCTTCCCGGCGGCGTTCAAAGCCTTCTACTTCGAGCCCGACCCGGAGCGTCCGGATGTGGTGTTGGGCGTCGATGTGCTCGCGCCGGAAGGGTACGGCGAAATCATCGGCGGCGGCCAGCGCATTCACAATCTGGATCTGCTGCTGAAACGAATCGAAGAGCATCACCTGCCGAAAGAAGCATTCGACTGGTACATCGACTTGCGCAAGTACGGCACGGTTCCTCACGCCGGCTTTGGCATGGGGCTGGAGCGCTGCGTGGCGTGGATCTGCGGGATCGAGCACATTCGCGAGACCACGGCTTTCCCACGCATGCTTTACCGGCTGCGCCCGTAACGCATCATGCGGCAATCCCACATCGCAGTAATCGGCGCGCCGCTCGATCTGGGCCAAGGCCGCCGCGGTGTCGATATGGGGCCTTCGGCGCTGCGGGTGGCGAATCTGAACCGCCGCGTAGCGTCCTTGGGCTACGTGGTGGAGGATCTGGGCAACGTTCCAGTGGAGCAAGCCGAAAGCTCGCCCGAAGGGCATGCTCACGCGAAGTACCTGCCGCAGATTGCAGCTTCCTGCAGCCGCCTGGCGGTGCTGGTAGAGCAGACGCTCGGGCGCGGCAGCGTGCCTCTCGTCTTGGGCGGCGACCACTCGGTGGCGGTCGGCACGGTGAGCGGGGTCTCGCAGCATTTCCGTAAAAGTGCGCAGCAGATCGGGTTGATCTGGCTTGACGCTCACGCCGACATGAACACGCCCGAGAGCAGCCCGAGCGGCAATGTGCACGGCATGCCGCTGGCTTGCCTGGTGGGAATGGGACCACCGGAGTTGACCGACCTGTTCGGTTACGCGCCGAAAGTGAACCCGCGCAACACGGTGATCGTGGGATTGCGCGACGTCGATCAGATGGAAAAGCCGCACGTCCGGGAATCGGGCGTGCGGGCATTCACGATGCGCGATATCGACGAGCGCGGGCTGCGTTCGGTGATGGAAGAAGCGATCCGCCTGGCATGCGACGGAACCGCGGGTTTTCACGCATCGCTCGACATGGACTTCGTCGACCCGCAGCACGCCCCGGGAGTCGGGACACCGGTGCGCGGAGGCGCGACTTACCGTGAAGCCCATTTGGCAATGGAAATGATCTGCGATTCGGGACGCATGGCTTCGCTCGAAGTGGTGGAGGTGAATCCCGCGATTGACGAGGAGAACCGCACGGCGGACCTGGCAGTCGAGCTGATCATGTCCGGATTAGGAAAGCGAATTCTATGAAATTAAGAGTGGCGGTCGTGTATGGCGGCCGCAGCGGTGAGCACGAAGTGTCCATTCGTTCGGCGAAGGCTGTGATGGATGCGATGGACCGCGATAAGTACGAGATTGCCGAATACTTTATCGGCAAGGAGGGCAAGTGGACGCCCGGGCCGATTCTGCCGGAACCGGGCGCACAGCCGGAAATCGACGTCGTATTTCCTGTGCTGCACGGCACGTTCGGCGAAGACGGCACAGTGCAGGGTCTGTTCGAGCTGGCGGGCTTGCCATACGTCGGCGCGGGAGTGATGGCATCGGCCGTTTCGATGGATAAGGAAATGATGAAACGTGTCTGCAAGGAACGAATGTTGCCAATTGTAGACTACGTCACGGTGGCGCGCGGCCAGGAGAACATGCTTGCCGTGACGCAGAAGCTTCCCTATCCGGTGTTCGTGAAACCGGCAAATCTGGGTTCATCGGTCGGCATTTCCAAGGCGCACAATCACGAAGAACTGGAAGCCGCATTGGCGCTCGCCGCGCAGTACGATTCCAAGATCATTGTGGAGCGCGGGA
Organism: Bryobacteraceae bacterium; assembly: GCA_035550475.1. Taxonomy (GTDB): domain Bacteria; phylum Acidobacteriota; class Terriglobia; order Bryobacterales; family Bryobacteraceae; genus DASZPB01. Next base: position 70,443 of record DASZPB010000049.1, read on the forward strand.
TCACGGGCCGGGAACTGGAGTGCGCGGTGCTGGGTAACGAGGAGCCGTTGGCTTCCCTGCCCTGCGAAATCCTGCCCTCTCGCGAGTTCTACGATTACGACGATAAATATCTGCTTGACCAAGCCGAGACCAAAGTACCGGCTAACCTGCCGCGCGAGAAGATGGACGAATTGCGGCGTCTGGCGGTGCAGTGCTACCGGGCGGTAGAGTGCGAAGGCATGGGGCGTGTCGATTTCCTGCTGGAAGCGTCCACGGACCAGTTGTACATCAACGAGATCAACACCATCCCCGGGTTCACCTCGATCAGCATGTTTCCGAAGATGTGGGAGCACAGCGGGGTACCTTTTGCGGCGCTGATCGACCGGCTGATCGACCTGGCGCTCGACCGTGACCGGCGCAGGAAGGCTACGCGGTTCACGCGATAAGATGAAGGTGGCGTCCTGATTCCAGGCGGCAACGCCCATACACACGCCCGACTATCCGTCAGCCTTCCTGGAGTTAGGGTTCTGAAACAAAAGTAGCGCTTGACCGTCCAAGTGAGTATCACCGAAGTCCGGCACGATTCATGTTCCGCCTGATTGCAACCCTGCTCTGCGCCGCCGCAGTTCTGCCGGCCGCTGACGACCTCGCCTCCGATATGAAGCGCGTCATCGATGCTTACGCAATCGCGGAGCAGAATGCGGCCGATCCGGTAAATTCCGAGCAGGCGTTTTATCAAGGCGCCATCCCGGGGCTGCTGCGGAAGCTCGACCCGCATTCCGTCTTTTTTGATCCCGACCAGTTTCAACAGCTCAAGAAGCTTCAGACCTCGACGGAAAAAGGGTTCGGCAGTGTGGTGTCCATTCTGCCGGGCCGCGTTATTGTGCTCCAGACGCTGCCGGGCACGCCTTCCGCGAAGGCCGGGTTGGCGCCGGGCGATGAGATCATCGCCATCAACGGATACCAGATCAGCCAGCTCAATCTGGAACAGCTCAGCCAATTGCTCACGCAATCACGGCAGCAGCAGGCGCAGCTTTACGTGAGGCGAGAAGGCACAGCGCGGCTGCTGCCGTTTACGCTGACGCCGGCGGAGTTGGCGTCGCCCAGCGTGGAGCGCACGTTCTTTCTGGCAGCCGGCATCGGGTACATTCGCGTGGCAAGCTTCGATGAAAATACGGGCACGGAGCTGAAAGCGGCTATCGAGAAGCTGGGCGGAAATCAATTGCAGGGTCTGGTGCTGGATCTGCGCAACAATCCGGGCGGAGTCGTGACTGCTGCGCTTGAAACGGCTTCGTTGTTCCTGCCGGCGGGTTCGAAAATCGTCACTGTTCGCGGGCGCCACGTTCCGGAAAAGACCGAGGTAGTGCCGCCGAGCGCGAAGCCATACGGATTCAAGCTGGCGATTCTGATCAATGAGAAAACCGCCAGCGCTTCAGAGATCGTCTCCGGCGCCATGCAGGATCACGACCGCGCCACCATCATCGGCGTTCCGAGTTACGGCAAGGGATTGGTGCAGAGCGTATTTCCTCTGAATGAAGGAACGGGACTGGCGCTGACCACGGCACTCTACTACACTCCCAGCGGACGTTCGATTCAGAAGCCGCTCGACGCGGCTCAATTTGAACTGGCGAATGTCACCGCGCATCCGAATACGCAGAAGACGTTTCATACCGACAAGGGGCGCGTGGTGACCGGCGGCGGCGGCATTCAACCAGATTATGTGGTTTATCCGGAAGCCATGAACCGGCTGCGCGCGGCGCTCGAAGCGAGCGGCTCATTTACTACGTTTGCGACGGAATATCTTTCCAAGCACAAAATCAGCGAAGACTTTGAAGTCACCGGAGCGGTACTCGACGAGTTCCAGTTATTCCTCTCGCAGCGCAACATCCAGCCGGGAGTGAGTGAATGGTCGCGCGAACGCAGCTTCATTGAAAATCGGCTCAAGACGGAAATCTTCAACCAGGCGTTCGGCGTCGCCAAGGGCGACCAGATCGAGATGCAGCGCGACCCCGCGGTGCTGAAGGCTCTCGAGATTTTGGGATCATAATAAAAGGCTCATGGCAATTTCCGCTTCCGATTTGAAACTGCTGGCGCAGTATGACACGCCGACCATTTCCAACGTCATTGAACTTTTTGATATCCGCCCGCGCAGTGAAGGCTACATGGATGCGCGCATCCGCGCCTGCTTCCCGGAGATGCCGCCGATCGTAGGGTTTGCTTCCACCGCGACGATGCGGACCGCGCACCCGCGCGGCGAAGGCGACGTTTACGGCTCGCTCGATGAGCAGCTTACCGCTTTTGCGGAACTGCCTGGGCCGCCCATCGTCGTATTCCAGGACCTGGACGACCCAGCCATCGGCGCAACGTTCGGCGAAATCATGTGTGCCAGCTATATGGGCTTCGGCGCTGTGGGCATCATCACCAACGGACCCGGGCGCGACCTCGACCAGGTCCGGCGGCTGGGATTTGCGGCTTTTACGAACGGTGTCGCGTGTTCGCACAGCTACAGCCACATCACGTCCATCCATCAGCCGGTCCGCGTGGGAGGGCTGCTGGTGCGGCCTGGCGATCTGCTGCATGCGGATGTGAACGGCGTCTGCTCGATTCCCGTTGCGATCGCTTCGGCAGTCGCGGAGGCTGCAGGCGAATTTGTGGAAGCGGAATCGGTGGTTATCGAATTCGCGAAATCAGGCCAGCGCGATGTCCGGGCGTACGCGGAAGCACGGCAGGAGACATTTCGCCGCGTCGGCGAGTTGGGGAAAAAACTGCGCGCCAGGATGTCGGCTGAGCGGGCCAGGGCGTAACTGGCATAATGGAACCGGAGGTCGCGACTGTGGCCACTATCACCTCGCCGGTATCCATCTCGACCGATAACGAACACAATCCATGGCTGGCCGCGGCCGCGCGCTTCGACAAGGCCGCCAATCTGCTCAAGCTGGATGACGGCACGCGCAAAGTGCTGCGGGCGGCGGCGCGGGAAGTCACTGTACACATTCCGGTGCAGATGGATGATGGGCGCATCGAAGTGTTCACCGCCTACCGCGTGCAGCACTCCATCGCGCGCGGCCCTTCAAAGGGCGGCATTCGCTTTGCGCCGGACGTCACGCTGGATGAGGTTCGCGCGCTGGCGTCGTGGATGACGTGGAAGTGCGCCGTGGTGAATATCCCGTTCGGCGGGGGCAAGGGCGGCGTGATCTGCGATCCTCACCTGCTTTCCGATACGGAGCTGGAAAAACTGACGCGGCGCTACACGGCCGAGATCATCGAATTCCTCGGACCGGAGCGGGATGTTCCGGCGCCGGACGTCAACACGAATGAGAAGATCATGGCGTGGATCATGGACACGTATTCCATGCATCAGCGCCACACGGTAACGGCCGTGGTAACTGGAAAGCCGCTGGCGCTGGGCGGATCGCGCGGCCGCCCGGAAGCGACCGGCCGCGGATGCATGATCGTCACGCGGAAGGCACTCGATCGGTTCGGCATGACGCCGGAGAATACGCGCGTAGTGATTCAGGGCTTCGGCAATGTGGGCGGCATGGCGTCGCGTCTGATGTCGGCCGCACAGTTCCGTATTGTCGCGATTATCGAGGTGGATGGAGCGGTCTACAATCCGAACGGTCTCGATATTGCGGCGCTGCAACGGCACCGCAAAGACACCGGGTCGATTCTGGGCTTCCCCGGCGGCGAAGACATGGACCGCAATGAAGCGATGTTCCTGGATTGCGATGTGCTGCTTCCGGCCGCCACGGAGAACGTGATTACTTCGGAGAATGCCGGCAAGCTGCGCTGCAAAATTCTGTGCGAAGGCGCCAATGGGCCCACAACGCCTCTGGCGGATGAGATTCTGGCGGAGAAAAAGATCTTTGTAGTCCCCGATATTCTGGCGAATGCCGGCGGTGTGACGGTTTCTTATTTCGAATGGGTGCAGGATCGCCAGGGCTTCTTCTGGAATGAGCAACTGGTGAACGAGCGGCTGGAAGAGATCATGGTGGAAAGCTTCGATTCGGTGCTGCACTACGCCGAAGCGCACGGCGTCGATAACCGCACGGCGGCGTATATGCTGGCGCTCGACCGCGTGGCCAGCGCCATCAAACTGCGAGGCATTTACGCCTAGTGTCCTCTGATGCATCCACGCCGCTGATGCGGCAATACAACAGCATCAAGCAGCAGGTTCCCAACGCTTTGCTGATGTTCCGGCTGGGCGATTTCTACGAACTCTTTTTTGAAGATGCCGTAATGGCAGCACGCGAGCTGGAAATCACGCTCACTGCGCGCAATAAGGAAAAAGGCGCGGCCATTCCCATGTGCGGCGTGCCGTATCATGCCGCGGAAGGCTACATCGCGCGCCTGATTCAGAAGGGTCATCGCGTGGCCATCTGCGATCAGATGGAAGACCCTAAACTCGCCAAGAAGCTGGTGAAGCGCGACATCACACGCGTCGTGACACCGGGTACGGCGATGGACGCCAACCTGGTGCGCTCGCGTGAGAACAATTATCTCGCCGCGGTGGCACGGGCGGGCGGCCACTCAGGCCTGGCGCATGTAGACGTTTCGACCGGCGAATTCCGCGTTACGGAGCTCGATCCGGCGGAAGTTTCCGGTGCCATTGAAAGTCTGGGCGCGCGTGAGGTGTTGTTTCCGGAAGATCTGCCCTTGCTGACCGGCGACGAACGGCCCAACCCACGATTTGTTCGCACTGAACTCGAGGACTGGATCTTCACCGAAGACTACGCCGCCCGCACCCTGCGCGATCATTTCAAGCTTCTCTCGCTCGATGGATGCGGTCTTGCCAACCGTCCGGCCGCAGTAGGCGCGGCGGGCGCCATCCTGCACTATCTGCGCGACACGCAGCGCGGGGCGCTCGATCATGTGGACCGGCCGCTCTATTACGATCGCGCCGATTCCATGATGCTCGACGCGGTCACGGTGCGAAATCTGGAACTGGTGGAACCGATCTTCGCCGCCGATGCAGGCGGCGCGCAGGCACAGGCCACAGTGCTGGCGGTGCTCGACCAGACGCTGACCGGAATGGGCGGGCGGCTGCTGCGCCAACGGCTGCTGCGGCCTTCGATGGACCAAGCGGAGATCGAGCAGCGTCTGGATGCAGTGGGCGGACTGCTCCAGCAGACCATCCTGCGCGCGGAGTTACGTAAGGAGTTGGGCACGATCCTGGACATCGAACGGCTGCTCGCCAAGGTGACGGTGGGCTCAGCCGGTCCGCGAGATCTGCTGGCGCTGGGCCGGTCGCTCGAAAGAATTCCCCGGCTCAAGCGCTGCTTCGATACGCAACAGGCTGCGCGTCTGCGCTCCATCCACGAGCGGCTGGATGAGCTTCCGGATGTAACAAACGGCATTTTGGAAGCGATTGCGGATGATCCGCCGCTCAGCCTCGCCGATGGCGGCACGATTCGCGAAGGTTTCGACGCCGGGCTCGATGAGCTGCGCGACCTGAGCCGGAATGGCCGCCAATACATCGCGCAAATTGAAGCCCGCGAACGGCAGCGCACCGGCATTCAGTCGCTGAAGGTGCGGTTCAACAACGTCTTCGGCTACTACATCGAAATCACCAAGGCCAATCAGCATCTGGCGCCCGCCGACTATGAGCGCAAGCAGACCCTCGCTAATGCCGAGCGCTTCACCACACCCGAGCTCAAAGACTACGAACGAAAGGTGCTGGATGCGGAAGACCAGATTCTCACCATCGAAAAAGAGCTGTTCACTAAGGTGCGGCAGGCCACGGCGGCGCAGGCACAGCAAATCCGCGGCACAGCCAACGCAGTGGCCGAACTCGATGTGACAACGGCGCTGGCGCAGGTGGCGGCGGAGAATCGCTATCAGCGGCCTGAGTTTTCGGGCCACGGAGAAATGCGCATTATGGCCGGCCGTCATCCGGTGATCGAGCGGCTGGCCGAGCAGGAAGCGGGCCGGTTCATTGCGAATGATCTCTATCTCAATAGCGGCAGCGACCTGATCGCGATCATCACCGGACCCAACATGGGCGGCAAATCGACTTACTTGCGGCAGGCGGCGCTGATTACGATTCTGGCGCAGATGGGGTCGTTCGTGCCCGCCGAATCGGCGCGCCTGCCAATCATTGACCGCATCTTCACGCGCATCGGCGCCTCCGACAATCTGGCGCGTGGGCGTTCCACATTCATGGTCGAGATGACGGAGACCGCCGTAATTCTGAACACCGCAACACCGCGCAGCTTCATTGTGCTCGATGAGATCGGGCGTGGCACGGCGACGTACGATGGTCTTGCGCTGGCGTGGGCGGTGGTGGAGCACATCCACTCGCGCACCCGGGCCAAGACGCTGTTTGCCACGCACTATCACGAGTTGACTGAGTTGGCCGAGCAACTGGAAGGCGTGCGGAACTTGCGGGTTTCCGTGAAGGAATCGGGCGACCACATTATTTTTCTGCGGAAAGTGGAGCCGGGCAAGGCCGACCGCAGTTACGGCATCGAAGTGGCCCGCCTGGCTGGTCTGCCGTTGAGCGTGATTGAACGTGCCCGGGACGTGCTCAAGCTGCATGAGAAGAGCGAACATGTAGTGACCGGCGAATTGGCGAAACCGGAAGGGCCCGTGCAGATCCAGATGTTTGAGCCTTTGGGCCACGGCATTGCCGAGCGCATCCGCGAATTGCGCCTTGACGAACTGCGCCCGATCGAAGCTCTGCAACTGCTGAACGAGCTGCAGCAGGAGCTGAAGCGCTCGTGAGAGTCGCGGGCGTGATGAGCGGCACCTCGCTCGATGGCGTCGACGTCGCGGTAGTGGAAATCCGCGGCCGGTGGATCGAAACGGTGGGATTCCAATCCACGCCATACCCGCAGGCGGTGCGGGCGGCGATTTTAGCGGTCTCCGACGCAAACACGACCACCCGGGCTATTTCACGGCTGAATTTTCAACTGGGCGAACTCTACGCGCGCGCGGTGCTTCGCGCCGTGCGCCGCTTCGGCGCGGTCAAACTGGTCGGCTGCCACGGCCAAACTATTTACCACGAGGGCGGTTCAAACACGCTACAGATCGGCGAGGCCGCGGTATTGGCAGAGCGCGCGGGCGTGCCGGTGGTCTCGAACTTTCGTGCGCGCGATATCGCCGCCGGAGGCCAAGGCGCGCCGCTGGTTCCCTATGTGGATTTCCGCCTCTTTCACCACGCCCGCCGCATGCGCATCGTCCTCAACATCGGAGGCATCGCCAACATCACGGTCATCCCGCCGGCGGCCACGCCCGCGGACATCATCGCCTTCGATACCGGGCCGGGGAACATGGTAGTGGACGCGCTCGTTCGCGAACACACGCGCGGCCGGCAGGCGTACGACCGCGACGGACGCATCGCCGCTTCCGGAAAACTCAGCCGGCAACTGCTTCGCCAGCTGCTGGCGGATTCTTACTATGGCCGCCGGCCGCCCAAGTCGGCCGGACGCGAGCAGTACGGCGCGGAATTCCTCGCTCGTTTCCAGCACAGCGGACTGCCCTGGCCTGACCAGGTGGCCACCGCCACGGTGCTCACCGCGGCTACGATTGCCCGAGGAATCGAACAGGCGCGGGGATGGGTTTCACGAGGCTCGGAGGCTCCATGCGATCTAATTGTGTCCGGCGGTGGCGCGCACAATCCGCAGATATTGGGACATCTCGCAGCGTTCCTGCCGGGCGTGCGCGTTTCGACCTCGAGCGAGCACGGAATCGATGGTGACGCTAAGGAAGCCATTGCCTTCGCCGTGCTGGCTTACGAAACCTGGCATCGCAGAAGCTCCAACCTGCCCGCCGCCACGGGCACCGCCCATGGCGTGATCCTGGGCGATCTCACGCCGTAAATCATTCAAAATACTGGTGCGTTGTCTAAGGATAGTACGGCAGCAGTACTTATGGATCTGGTCCGGGAATCCCCTGTCGTAATCAAATAGACAACGGACTTACCGCTATGCCTCCGATCTCGCAAACACTTTTCGCCGCAACGCTCTTCCTGTCGCTTTCCTCGCTGCTGGGCTGGGCACATCGCCGCAGCCGAAAAGCGCGCCGGGTGAGCCGCGGCTTACAGAGCTACGTTCGCGAAACACCGCAAGCGTAAATGTCCGCGGCCGGCACTCAGCGCCGGCGCAATTCCTGTTCGGCACGAAACCAGTCTTCCCAGGCAGTGCCGTGCGGCCGCCCACGCGATTCCCAATACGAGTACGCTAAACGCGCAATCTCCTCAGATGAAGGATTCCGCAAGTCTTTTCCAGCAGCGGACCCGTTCGCTAGGGGTAGCGCGCGATCCGGCCGCACGCGTTCACTGTGAATTCTTCCACAGAAATGAGGCATGTAAAATTCACTTTATACCAGAGCTCACGCCATTACGGAATGAGGCGTGCTAATTTGTTTGCGGGCACACAAAACCTGCCGCGGTGGCACAGTCCGCCCGCTACTTCCGGTTGCCTTCCGAACGGGGATTCATGGATCCTGCAAACGATCCGCTTTGGTACAAAGACGCTGTCATTTATGAAGTACACGTGCGCGCTTTCTTCGATAGCTCTGGCGACGGCATGGGCGATTTCGCCGGCCTCACCCAGAAGCTCGATTATCTTCAGGACCTGGGCGTAACGGCCATCTGGATTCTGCCGTTCTGCCCGTCGCCATGGCGCGACGATGGCTATGACATTTCCGACTATGCCAACGTTCACCCTTCCTATGGCACGTTGCGGGACTTCCAGAACTTTCTGCGCGAGGCGCATCGCCGCGGCTTGCGCGTAATCACGGAACTGGTACTAAACCACACCTCCGACCAGCACGCGTGGTTCCAGCGGTCGCGCCGCGCCGCGCCCAACTCGCGCTGGCGCAATTATTACGTGTGGAGCGACACACCCGAACGCTACCGCGATGCCCGCATTATCTTCAAGGATTTCGAAACATCGAACTGGACCTGGGACGCCGTCGCGAAGGCCTACTACTGGCACCGCTTCTACTCGCATCAGCCCGATCTGAACTATGACAATCCCGAAGTGCGCGCCGCCATGCGCAACGCCGTGGATTTCTGGCTGCAACTGGGCGTCGATGGCCTGCGGCTCGACGCGGTGCCATATCTCTACGAGCGCGAGGGCACCAACTGCGAAAATCTGCCGGAAACACACACGTATCTAAGGGAGCTGCGGGCTCACATGGATGAGCGCTACCGCGACCGTATGCTACTGGCCGAAGCGAACCAGTGGCCGGAGGACGCCATCGCGTATTTCGGCGCCGGCGACGAGTGCCATATGGCCTTCCATTTTCCGCTCATGCCGCGGCTCTTCATGGCCACGCGCATGGAAGAGCGGTATCCGGTGACCGATATTCTGCAATTGACGCCGTCCATCCCCGAGACGTGCCAGTGGGCTTTATTCCTACGCAATCATGACGAGTTGACGCTCGAAATGGTGACAGACGAAGAACGCGACTACATGTACAGGGTTTATGCGCAAGACCACCACATGCGGATCAACCTCGGAATTCGCCGGCGGCTCGCGCCTCTGCTTGAAAACGACCGGCGCCGCATCGAGCTGATGAACGGGCTGCTATTTTCGCTTCCCGGAACACCGGTGATTTATTATGGCGATGAAATTGGTATGGGCGACAATTTCTACCTGGGCGATCGCAACGGAGTCCGCACACCCATGCAATGGAGCGGCGACCGCAACGCGGGTTTCTCCCGCGCTAACCCGCAGCGGCTTTATCTGCCGGTAAACATCGATCCGGAATACCATTACGAAGCCATCAACGTGGAAACGCAGCAGAACAACCCGCACTCTCTGCTGTGGTGGATGAAGCGCGCGCTCGCGCAGCGCAAGAACTCGAAGGCGCTGGGCCGCGGTAGCCTCGAACTGCTGTATCCGGACAACCGCAGGATTCTGGTCTTTGTGCGGAGCTACGAGAGCGAGAACGTGCTCGTGGTGGCCAATCTCTCACGCTTCGCGCAGTCCACGGAAATCGATCTTTCGAAATACCAGGGCATGGTTCCGGTGGAAATGTTCGGAAAGAGTGATTTTCCGGCGGTGACGGAACGGCCCTACTTCCTCTCCTTGGGCCCGCATGCCTTCTACTGGTTCACGCTGCAATCGAAAGACACTGTGCAGGAGACGCTGCGCATTCATTCAGGCGAGCCGGTGACGCTAGCTGTGGATTCCTGGGAAGAAGTATTCTCACTGCCGGTTCGCCGGGCGCTCACCCGCCTGCTGCCCGCATTCCTGAGAGGCCGGCGGTGGTATCGAGCCAAGCATCGCCCCATCCGCTCCACAGAGATCTGCGAGATTGTTCCTTTCCCGCAGGCGCAGGCAGATGTTCTGTTGATCCGCGTGGAATACGGCGATGGCGATCCGGAAATTTACACGCTGCCACTGGCAGTCGCTCGCGGAGAAGCGGCGGCGCGCGTGACGCAGGAAACACCGCAACTGGTGCTGGCCCGGCTGGAAGGGCCCGGCGGCGAATGTGGTTTGCTCTATGGCGCGCTGGTCAACTCGGTGTTCACAAGCGAACTGCTGGGCGGCATTCTGCGCCGGCGCCGTTTCGCCGGCGAGGCGGGTGAACTGGCTGCGATGCACACGCGCGGCTTCCGTGCGTTGTGGGGAAAGGACCGGCCAGCGCTCGATCCCACGCCGGCCAAAGCCGATCAGGACAACACGATTATTTTTTTCGGCGAGCGTTTCACGCTGAAGTTCTTCCGCAAAATCGAAGAGGGGCCGCATCCGGAGCAGGAGATCGGCTCCCTGCTGACACAGGTGGGATTCCCGAACGTCGCCCCACTGGCGGGTTCCATCGAATACCGCGGCCCCAGCGGCGATCCGATGCTGGTGGCGCTTCTGCATGGCTTTGTGCGCGGCGGGACCGATGCGTGGCGGTACACGCTCGATCATCTCGGGCTGTTCTACGAACACGCGCTGGCGCGCGGCCCGCAGGGCCCGACGGTTCAGCCGCCGCAACCACCTCCGCGGGATGGCGCTCCCGCAGGCGAATCCGCGCAGGATCTGATCGGAACATACCTGGAGTTTGTGCGCCTGTTGGGCGTGCGGACGGGTGAAATGCACGCGGCGCTCGCCTCGCGTGCGGGCGATCCCGTCTTTTCTCCCGAACTCTACACGGATTTTTACCGCCACGGTCTGTATCACGGCATGTTGACCAATTGCAGCCGCACGCTCGATCAGTTGCGAAGCCGGATGGCGCATCTGCCGGAACCCGTCCGCCTGGATGCTCGGGCCGTGCTGGAACACCAAAAGGCCATTCAGGAAAAGCTGCAAATGATTCGCGATCAGCGGTTCGGCGCTACTCGCATTCGCATTCACGGCGATTACGGCCTGGAGCAGGTTCTTTACACTGGTAAGGACTTTGTCATACTCGACTTCGAAGGCGACCCATCACGGCCCTTGAGCGAACGGCGCATCAAGCGGTCTCCCTTGCAGGATGTGGCGAACATGCTGGTTTCGTTCTACCAGGCATCGCACGGAGCGCTCTTCGGCGAGGCAACCGGCGTAGTTCCGAAGCCGGAATCGCTCGACGCTCTCGAAGCGTGGGCCAAGTTCTGGAACCGTACGGTGAGTCTGGCATTTCTGAAGAGCTATTTCGATACGCCGGGAGTGGCCCCGCTCTTACCGGAAAATCCGGACCAACGGCGGAATCTGCTGATCGTCTTTCTCTTGGACCGCTCTCTGCGCAAACTCTCTTATGAACTGGCGCGCTCGGCTGAACGCATCCGCATTCCGGCGCACGCCATCCTCGAACTTCTGGAGGCGGTATGACCCCCAAACCGGCGGCCGGCGAGCCTGCGGCCACTTATCGCATCCAGTTCCACCAGGGTTTCCGGTTCGTGGACGGCCGCGACCTCGTTCCCTACCTGAGCGATCTCGGCATCACCGACCTCTACTCTTCTCCCCGGTATAAAGCGCGCCGCGGCAGTGCCCACGGATATGACATCGCCGATCCGTTGCGGATCAATTCCGAAGTCGGCACGGAAGACGACTTTAACGAGATGGCCGAAAAGCTGCGCCATTATGGCATGGGTCTGTTGCAGGATACCGTGCCCAATCACATGTCAGCCAGTTATGAGAACCCCTGGTGGAAAGACGTCCTCGAGAGCGGCCCCGCTTCGGCATACGCGATTTACTTCGACATCGATTGGCATCCCGCCACCAGCAAAGCGGCATTCCTGCAGGAGAACCGCGTGCTGCTGCCCGTGCTGGGCGATCTTTATGGCAACATTCTCACCAAGGGCGAACTGACGCTGAAGATCGAAGACACCGGCATTCATCTTCGCTACTACGACCGGCGGCTGCCGATCGATCCCAAGAACTATTCCGCCATCCTGGAGCTTTCGCTAGCGCAGAATGCGAACCTGCCGGAGATTTCCGAGATTCTGGAAGACGTGCGCCAACTGCCAGCGCGTAATGAGATGGATCTGGAACGCATTCTCGACCGCCGCCGCAACAAGGAACGCATCAAACAGCGCCTCTGGACCGCTTATCAGGGCAATGCGGAGGTAAGGCGCGCCATCGATGAGGCCCTGCTCACCTTCAGCGGCACAAAAGAAAACCCGCGCAGCTTCGATGCATTGGACCGGCTCCTGTCCGAGCAGGCCTATCGTCTGGCCTATTGGAAGATCGGCTACGAGGAGATCAATTACCGCCGGTTTTTCGACATCAACGAGCTGGTGGGATTACGCATTGAAGTTCCGGAAGTTTTCGAGCGGCGGCACCGCAACACGTTCGATCTGATCCGTGATGGCAAAGTCACTTCCCTGCGCATCGATCATATCGACGGTCTGTGGGACCCGGGATGCTACCTGCGCCGCCTGCAAACCCGTGCGGCCGAGGGAGCGCCGCTCTATGTGGTAGTCGAGAAAATCCTGGGACGCGATGAACCACTGCCCCGTGAATGGCCCGTCAACGGCACCACCGGCTATGACTTTCTCAACGCGCTGAACGGCATCTTCATTGAGCCGAACGGCTTGGCGCGCATTGAGGCGGCCTACGCCCTCCACACCGGCAGTTCTTTGCCCTTTGCCGAATTGTGCTACGCCGCAAACAAGCAGGTGATCCAGCAGCTCTTCACCGGCGAAGTCAACGCGCTCGCGCATCACCTCGGAAAGATCGCAGCCGAACACCGCAGTGCGCGCGATATCCGTCTTTCCGAGTTGATGGAAGCGCTGGTGGAAATCACGGCCTGCCTCCCGGTTTACCGGACTTACATTCACTCCTTCGAGATTTCCGAGCGCGACCGCGGATATATCGAACGCACACTCGCATTGGCCCGCCGGCGTACTTCCCGCGACCGCATCAGCGACGCCGCTTTCGAATTCATCCGCAGCGTGCTGCTTCTCCAACCGCCTTATGACCTGGAGCAGAAGCGCAACGAGTGGCTCGATTTCGTCATGCGCTGGCAGCAGTTTACTGGGCCGGTGATGGCGAAGGGGCTCGAAGATACCGCGATGTACCGGCATAACAGCCTGCTGTCTTTGAATGAAGTGGGCGGCGACCCACTGCGCGAGCGGCCGCCATTCACGCTGAAGGAATTCCACGAATTCAATCAGCGGCGCCTGCGCGACTGGCCCGGCACACTCAACGCGACCGCCACGCATGACACCAAGCGCGGCGAAGACGTGCGCGCCCGCCTGAATGTGCTGACGGAAATGCCTGACGAATGGCAGCGCCATCTGGAGCGCTGGAGCGCCTGGAGCCAGGCGAAGAAGATTTTCGTGAATGGCTCGCTCGCACCCACTCCCAGCGAAGAGATCCTTATCTATCAGACGCTGCTTGGAGCATGGCCCGCTAATGACTCCGAGGCCGCGGACTTTCCGGACCGCGTGAAGGAGTTCCTCACCAAAGCTTTGCGCGAAGCCAAGCAGAATAGCAGTTGGCTCGAGCCTCACGAGGGCTACGAAGGCGCGGTACGCGAATTCGTGGACCGCATTCTGGCGCCGGACGGGCAGTTTCTTCACGACTTCCGCGACTTTCGAGCGACCATTGCGCGCCACGGGGCGATCAACGGGCTAAGCCAGCTTCTGATCAAGGTCGTTTCGCCGGGCGTGCCAGATTTCTATCAGGGCACGGAGCTGTGGCAGCTCACGCTGGTGGACCCGGATAACCGCCGGCCGGTGGATTACACCCGCCGGGCAGCAATGCTCGACACGCTGCATCGCCGCGAGTCCGAGGATCGCATCGCGCTCATCCGGGAACTGGCGGCTCATCCCATGCAGGATGAAATGAAACTCTACGTGATGCATCGCGCGCTCGCTTACCGTCGCGGTAATCGCGCTCTGTTTGCGCGCGGCGAGTACCTCCCCATGGAAGCGAGAGGCGCGCGCGCGGAACATGTCTGCGCGTTCGCCCGGAAGTTGGACGATCAATACGTGGTAGTTGTGGCTCCCCGCTGGCCCAGCCTCATCGGAAATTGGGAGGATACCGAACTGACGCCTCCGGCCGCGGACCGCGAGTGGCGCGATGTCATCACCAACCTGCTGGCCGCGAGCTGGCGTTTGGCGGATCTGCTGGCGGAATTTCCCGTGGCCCTGCTTGCCGCAACGTGAAGCAGCACGGCCTGCTTCAGGCGTGAACCGGACCTTCGCGCAACGGATCTTCGGGCCATGCGTGCTTGGGATACCGGCGCGCCAGTTCGCGCCGCACTTCCGGATAGAGGCGGCGCCAGAAACCCGCCAGATCCGTGGTAGTCTGCACCGGCCGCTGGTTGGGGGCAAGCAGCCGAACGACTACCGGAGCCGCGCCGCACGCAACCGACGGCGTCTCGCGCATACCGAAGAAATCCTGCAAGCGCGATGCGATCCATGGCGGCTGGCTGGCTTCGTAGTGGACCTGTACCTGACGCCCGCCCGGCAGCCGGATGCGTTCCGGCGCGATTTCTTCCAGCAGCCGCCTGTGCGCGGGCGTCATCTGCCGTTCGATGGCGCGCAGCAGACCGCCACTGCGCGCGGCGGTTTCTACTTCAGCAAAGCTGCGCAGGCCGATCGCGAGCGACCGCAGCGCGCTTTCGACGCTCTCCGGCCCGAGGCGCGGCACCGCGCCATGTTCCGACGCAAAGGCCACGCGCGCCAGAAAAGCGTCCAATTCCGCGGTATCTACGAACCGGCCAATGCCCGCTTCCATGACTTTGCGCGAGAGCAGGGCGGCCGCTGCAAGAGGATCCGGCGGTCCCCAGCTTTCTTCGATCGCGATCTGACCGAACCATAGCGCACTCAAACTCTCAACACGTTCGGCGGTGCGATTCCATTGCACACGGCCGGCTTCCCGAATCCGTTCGGGGTAGAGGTCCACCAGCCACTCCGGCTCAATGCCGCTGGCCAGGCGGACCACCGGCATCTTCTGATCCCGCCGGTCTTCCGCCTCCACGGCTACCAGAAACTCACTCTCCGTCACCGTGCTGCCGGGAGACAACTGTGCCGATCCGCCGGCCGCCAGTTGCAGTTCACTCGCCTGCCTGCGCCTCGCTACGCGGTCCGGGAACGCCGCGAGCACGGAGATGAGCAGCGCGTCCTCATCGCGCCCTTTCTGACGCGGCGGATTGACGATGCGCTTCACCTGGCGTACGAGCTGTGCCGTGCGCGGTTCCCAGGGCGATTCGAGCAGAGCCAGCAGATCCGACCGCGCTGCATGGTCCTTACGCGCCGGCAAGCGCTGGCCGGCGCTCAGCAGCGCGGCCACTACACATCCGTCCTCGGCCACACCGCGCCGCCGCGCCTCAAGCACGAGCCGGGCCAGCCGCGGATGAAGCGGATAGCGGGCCATCTCTTTTCCGGCCGGGCCGAACGCGCCAAGCTGGCGCAGCAAGTCCGTTGCGTGCTCCACATTGGCCGAGGGTGGCGCGTCCAGCCATTGGAGCTCCGCAAATCCGCCGATGCCCATGGCTTGCAGCAACAGCGCGGCCGGCGCCAGATCAGACCGCGTGATCTCGGGGAGATTCTGCGCGCGGCGGCGCACAAAATCTTCCAGCGGATAGAGCCGGATTACCCGGCCCGGTCCGGTTCGCCCCGCACGTCCCGCGCGCTGATCGGCCGAAGCCCGGCTGACGCGCGCAACACCGAGTGTCGGAAGGCCGGACCAGGGCGAATGCCCCGCCACGCGCGCCAGGCCGCTATCGATCACCGCGCTGACTCTATCGATGGTGATGGAACTCTCCGCCACGTTAGTCGAAAGAATCACCTTCCGCTGTGACGAAGGTGTTACCGCGCGGTCCTGTTCTTCGGGCGTTTGATCGCCGTGCAGTGGCAACACAGCCCAGCCGTTTCGCTCAGCCAAAGACCCGCAAGCCGTTTGCGCTTTTCGGATTTCGACGGCGCCCGGCAGGAACACCAGCACGTCGCCTTCGAGACCACCGGCTGCCAGCCGCTCGAGAGCAGCGGCTACCTGCTCTTCGAGAGGAGCTGCCGAGTACGGCGTGTATTCGATTTCCAACGGATGCATACGGCCTTCAGAGCGCACGACCGGCGCGCCACCGAGGTATTCCGCAACCGGAGCACAATCCAGGGTCGCGGACATCACCACCAGACGCAGATCGGGTCGCCTGGTGCGCTGTAAGCGGCGCAAGAGCGCCAACGCCAGATCGCCCTCCAGATGCCGCTCGTGGAATTCATCCAGCACGACGCAACTGACGTTTTGCAAATCCGGATCGGAAAGCAGACGCCGCGTCAGCACACCTTCGGTGAGAAAGCGCAAGCGTGTGCGGGGACCCGCGACCTCTTCAAATCGAACCTGATAGCCCACTTCGCCGCCGACTGCTTCACCGCGCTCTGTCGCGACAAAGCGCGCCGCCAACCTCGCCGCAAGCCGGCGCGGCTCGAGCACCAGAACTTCACCCGCGCCTAGCGCCAAAAGTGCCGGGGGCACACGTGTAGTCTTTCCGGCGCCTGGAGGCGCTTCCAGAACCAGATTGGGGGCCTCGCGCAGTTGAGCAAGAATCCTGGGAATCAGGGAATCAATGGGAAGCACACGCATCCATCTTCCATATTGTAAGGCGGGCTGCCTGCAAAGTAGCCGGCGCCGCGGAGCACAAGCCGAAAGATTCTGCGGTCCATGAATGCGGCGGGCTACGAGCCGGACCGCAGCTTGGCGATTTCACTCCGCATGAGCGCCGCCTGGGGCCAGTCCGGGTGGTGTTTCAGAAAATCCTCCAAGTCCGCAGCCGCCTTCTTTCTCTCGTCGCGGCGCAGATGAATTTCCGCCAGCAGCAATTGAGGATGGGAGAAGTGCGTGGGATCGATTTCGCGCGCCCGCTCCAGATATTTTTCAGCGAGATCCAAATTACCCACTTCAAAGTAGGTCATCCCAAGTTGAGAATTCGCGAGCGCATCTCCCGGACGAGTGAGCACCGCGTGGAGATTGTAGTCCAGCGCTTCATCGAGCTTATGCTCGGTGACAAGCACGCCGCCCAGGTTCACCAGCGGTTCATAGGATTGCGGGTCCTGGTCCAGCGCTTCGCGGAAACATTCTTCGGCGCGATCGAATTGCCGCCGCTTGTACGCAATGGTTCCGAGATTATTCCACGCCGAGGCAAACTGGGGCGCCATTTCCACGGCCTTTTCCAGTTGAGTAACGGCGGCGTCAAAATCGTTCCGACCCAAGTCTTTCTGTGCCTGCTCATATGCCGCCTGAGCTTTTGCAGGGATGGATAACTGGCGCGTTGAGACCGCGTGCTCGCGGCGCACGGCGGCAAAGACGAAATCGGAATCCTTGAGATGCAGCGTGAGCGAGACGCGGTGATGCGCGTCGGCTGTGGCCGGACCCACTTCGACGGTTTTGCGAGCTTCGCCGCGCGCTGGAACGAAGATGGCAAGCGTATAGGCGCCGGCCGGCAGTTTTTTGAATTCGAAGCGGCCATCGTCGCGCGCCAGCACCGATACCGAATACGGCGTCGCCACCGAAAACAGACTCACCGAAGCGCGCTCTTCCGGCACAATGTGCCCCGCCAGTTCGTACGGAACTTCGGCAGCACATGCCGCCCCCACCAGTATTGCGGGCAACAGAAAACGATACATGCGCCGAATCGATTGTAGCAGCGGCACCGGTGGCCGGCGCACAAGAGAAGTCACCGGACTTACGTCGCACGTGCAGCGCAATCGATTCGCGCCGCGTCAACGAACAACGAGATACGCTTGCTATAATCGAAAATACGTTACATTTTGAAAAATACCATCGCTTCGGAGCCAGTCTGAGCATTCCAAGAAAAAGGGGGCAGAATTATCTATGAGTTCAGCCAACGGTAAGGTCGCGGAAATCGAGGTGGAATCAGCCGGTTTGACCGCGCCTGCGCCCGCCGGATTCAAGATTTTCAATCGCATCGTGGATTGGATTACCACGGAGCGAATGCAGTTAATCAATATTACGGATCGCATTAACGAAATTGTCCGCAAGAGCGGCGTGCGCGATGGCATCGTGCATCTTCAATCGCTGCACACGACGACGGCTGTCTTCATCAACGAGTGGCAGGATGCTCTCTTGCACGACGTGCGTACTTTTCTGGACGATCTGATCAATCGCGAAATTTCCTGGCGGCATAACGATCCGAAATATTCCGATTGCGAGCGCCGGAATGCCGATTCCCATCTGCGTGGAATGGTCATGGGGCAAAGCCTGTGTCTTCAGGTTCGCAACTCCGCCGTGCTGCTCGGCACCTGGCAGAGCGTGATTCTGGCCGAGTTCGATGGGCCGCGCAGCCGGTCCATGTCCGTTCAGGTCTCCGGGGTTTAGCGCGCCGAGCCGGTTCGTGCCGCATGCCGAAGCGCTTCACTCTTTCCGAAGCCCAAAGCTTGATCCCCGAAATTACCCGCCTGCTGCAAAAAGTCGTCGAGCTGAAGTCTGAATATGAAGAGGCTGAGCGGGTGCGCCTCTCTTTCACGGAACGCGTGATGCTAATGGGCGGCCTGGCCGTCAACCGCGAACAGGTATCACAGATGAAGCAGCGCCGCGATGAAGCGGCTACTCGCTTGCGAAACGGCCTCGATGAACTGCGCGAAGTGGGCTGTGTTGTGAAGGATCTCGACATCGGGCTGGTCGATTTCCCGACGTTGTTTCGCGGGCAGGAAGTCTACATGTGCTGGAAACTGGGGGAGACCGCCATTGAGTTCTGGCATGGTGTAGAAGAAGGCTTCGTGGGACGAAAACCCATCGACGATGATTTTCGCGCGCATCATGAGGGCGAGCGCGCCCAATAACTCCCCATGGCCCACGGTTCGCGTGAAACGGAAATCAAACTGGCCGTTCGCAGTGCCGCGTTGGCGCGCCATCTTTTGCGAGAAGCCGGATTGCGGATTTCCCGGCCGCGCGTCTTCGAAGCCAATACGATTTTCGACACGCCGCGCGGAACACTCCGCAAAGCCGGCGCGCTGCTGCGCGTTCGCGAAGCAGGCCGCGCAGCCACGCTGACCTACAAAGGAGCGGCCACTGTCACCCGCCATAAGACCCGCGAAGAACTCGAGGTCGGGATTTCTGAAGCGCCCATCACGCAAAAACTCATCGAGCGGCTCGGCTTCCAGCCGGCGTTCCGCTACGAGAAGTTCCGCACCGAGTATCAACCCGCCGCGGGCGCCGGCGTAGCCATGCTGGACGAGACACCCATCGGAGTCTATCTGGAACTCGAAGGCTCGCCGCACTGGATTGACCGCACTGCCCGCCAAATGGGCTTCACAGCGAAAGACTACAGCACCGCGACCTATGCCTGGCTGTACATGGATTGGTGCAGGCAGCGGGGTGTGAAGCCCTCGCACATGGTATTTCCGCGGAAGCGTGCGCGGCGCGGCTAAGCGGCGGCTCGCCTATTCGCGGCGCACGCTGCTATCGATGCGATCCACGAAAATATAGAGCCCGGCACAAACCAGGAAGATGACGCCGGAGATGATGGCACCTGGAAGCGCGGCTTCGCTGTGCCCGGCAAGATAAGCTTCCAGACTCGCCGAAAGCAGCCAGATTTGCACGATCAGGAGAATCACGATAAGGAACATCGCGCCATCGATCGCCGTAAGACCGCGGTTCTGCGGTGGGTGCTGGTTCATGCGCGGCCTCCCGTTTCCACGCGAAGCGCCACCAACTCGCCGCCTTTCTGCTCCAGGACAACGCGCGGCAGTGGCCGGCGCGGCGGCCCCTGCAGCACCGCGCCATCGGCCAACGCGAAATATCCGTTGTGGCAAGGGCAGGCCAACTGGTTCAGTTCGCGCGAGTAGTAGACGGCGCACGAAAGGTGCGTGCACTTCTGGCTATATGCCACGTAAGAATCCTCGGCAGTGCGCACCAGAATGCAGGGATCCTGTGCTGTTGGGTAGGAGAAGACTTTCGATCCGCCCACGCCGATTTCGTCCAGCCGCGCCACAGCCTGCAGCGGAAATTGAGGCTGCTTGTGGAACCACGAGCGGAGCAGGATCCAGACGTTGCCCGCGAACATGGCGAGGCTGGTGAGCGTAAGGAATTTCGTGAACTGCCGCCGGTTGACATACCGCTCGTCGGCAGTGAAGACGGAAAACTCGTCCTTCCAGAGCGGCGTGTTAGAAGGCCTGCGGAACCACTTCATTCTCTCCCTCCCAGGTATAGTCCGCTACGTCAATAGCGACGGCTTCAGCGCCTTCCGGAGCCATCATGTAAACCTTCGTCGTGATTTTCTGGTTGCCGAACCAGAACGTGTTCACCGGCTTTTCGCGGCGCGTGCGAGCGATGGTCTCCGGCGGGACATAAGCCAGCGCTTGGCTGGGGCACACGGTGGCACACATGGGGCGCTTCCCCACGGAAGTGCGGTCGTAGCACATGTCGCACTTCATCATCTGCTCATAGGCGGGCACCAGCTTGGGAATGCCGAACGGGCAGGCCAGAACGCAATTAGAACAGGCGATGCAGCGCGGCTTCAGAGACGACCCCACAATGCCGTCGTCGTATTTCTTGATCGCATCCGCCGGGCAAACCTGCGCACACGTAGGATCATCGCAGTGCCAGCACACGTAGGCCGCGGTGGCGATGGTTTCGGGGCGGTCCACAAAATCGAAATTGATCATGGACACGCCGCGGTGCGTCTCGCATTCCTCGCATGCCTTCAAACAGGACTGGCAGCCGATGCAGCGCGACGGATCGACGTAAAACTCCATCCCGAACATCAGGCGAGCCCTCCCTGCTTGAGTTGCGGCCGGCGGCGTACCGCCCATTCGGGCGGACCGGGCGCTTTTTCGAGGCGGCAGGCGGAAACCTTGAACTCCGGGATCTTGCTCTGCGGGTCGAGCGTGCGATGCGTGAGCCGGTTGACGCTGCGATCGCGCGGCCAGTGGTAAGGGATGAACACTGTATCCGGCCGGACGGTGCGCACCACCATAGCCTCCACAGTGATGGCGGAACGCCTCGTGGTCACGGTCACCCAGTCGCCCGTCTGTATGCCAAGCTGACCGGCCAAGCGGGGATGAATTTCCACCTTCGGTTCCGGATATTGCTCAACGAGCGCACCAATCCGCCGCGTCTGCGCGCCCGAAAGATACTGACTCACCACGCGGCCGGTGGTGAGGTACACGGGATAGTCCTGGTCGATCGGGTCGCCTGAATCGCGCCAGGCAAGCTTTGTGAAGTGAGCTTTGCCGTCGGGATGGAAGAATCGGCGGTCTTCAAACAGGCGCGGCGTTCCGGGATGGTCCGCGGAGGGGCACGGCCAGAACACGCCTTTTTCACGATCGATCCTCTCATACGTGATGCCGTAGTAATCGGCGATGCCGCCGCGCGAGGCTTCGCGCATCTCATCGAAGATTTCTCGCGGCTCGCGGAAAGGAAAATACTGGCCGCGGCCCAGGCGGCTAGCCAGATCGCAGATGATCTCGGAATCGATTCGCGCATTGCCGGGCGGGTCGACGGCCTTCTGAATGTGAATTACGCGCGCTTCCACGTTGGCGGTGACGCCTTCTTCTTCCTCCTGCAGGCTGCCAGCCAGCACGACATCGGCGTGCATGGCTGTCTCGGAAAGGAAGAAATCAATCACGCCAAAGAATTCCAGGCGCTCCAGCGCTTCGCGCGTGAAACCGGCGTGCGGCAGCGAGATCAGCGGATTGAAACAGATGGACAGCAGAGCTTTGATTTCGCCGCTGTGGATAGCGCCCATGATCTCGGCGGCCGTCAGACCCGGCCCGGGGATTTCCTCGGGAGTAATGCCCCAAACGGAAGCAACGTGGGCACGTGCGGCGGGGTCCGTAATCTGTCGCTGGCCGGGGAGTTGATCGCACTTCTGACCCTGCTCCCGGCCGCCCTGCCCATTTCCCTGTCCCGTAATCATGACGCAGCCGGCGCCTTCCCGGCCGATGTTGCCGGTAGCCAGCGCGATCGCGGTCACCGCTTCGCAATTCTCAACGCCTTTCGAGTGGTGTTCCAAACCGCGCGAGTGCATGAGCATGACGCGGCGCGATTCGCCAATCATGTAAGCGGCGCGTTCGATCGCGTCGGGCGGCACGCCGCACATCTCGGCCGCCCGGCGTGGATTCCAGGGCTCCACGGATTCGGCAAGCTGCTCGAAGCCCGTAGTGTAGGTCTGGATAAAATCGCGATCTGTCAGTCCGTCCCGAATGATGACGTGCAGCATGCCCATGAGCAGCGCCAGATCCGTGCCCGGACGCACGGGCAGGAACAGATCGGCATTGCGCGCGATCGGCGTCATACGTGGATCGGCCACAATGAACTTCGCGCCGGCATCGCGCGCGCGCCAGACGTAATCGGTGGTGATGGGCGAGCACTCGCCGATGTTGGCGCCAATGGCCATGATGACTTCCGCCTTGGTGATGTCATTCCATGGGTTTGGCGCGCGATCTACGCCGAAGGCATGTTTGTAGGCTACTCCCGCGGAGACCATGCACAAGCGGCCGTTGTAATCGATATGGCGTGTGCCCAGCGCAACGCGCGCGAACTTGCCCATCAGATACGTCTTCTCAGTAGTCAGAGAAGCGCCACCATAGACAGCCACGGCGTCCTTCCCGTAGCGTTCCTGCACTTCACGCAGGCGGCGCGCGGTGAAATCCAGCGCCTCATCCCACGTGGCTTTGCGGAAGCCCTGCTCGGTTCGCATGAGAGGATCGAGCAGCCGGTCGGGATGAGAGCCCTGCAAGTAGCGCTTCACGCCCTTGGGACACAGCATGCCGCGATTAAAGGGGAACTCTTCCCACGGCTCGAATCCAATGACGCGGTTATCGCGCACCTTGAGCTGGATACCGCATTGCTGGCCGCAGAAGCAGCAATGCGTCTTCACCAGCTTCGTAGCGGGGTTTCTCGATTCATCCTGCCAGCCACCCAAGGGAATAAAGTTCAAATGCGGTCCAAACTGATTGGTCAATTCATCGATTGAGCCGGGCACCTTAGCCACGCGCATTCTCCTTGAGCCGCATCTGGGCGATGGAAATCGTCTTTCGCTTGCATGGCGGACAGAGCTTCTGCCAGTTCTCCGCCGCCCCCGGCATGGAATAATCGAAACCCAGCTTCGGCAGGATCGATCGCAAATCATCCACGTGCATGTGTGAGGCATAGCGCCGGCCGCAGCGGATACAGATTGCGCCGTCATCCTGCTCGCCCGCGCGCTGATATAATTTCACGCCCAGTTGAGCCGGCCTCTGGAAAATATGAAAGAACTTTCCGAAGGGTAAGTAGAGCAGCGCCGCAATGACCGTGATGGCGTGCAGAATTGCAAGGAAGCTGTAAGCTTCGCCGCGCAGCCATTCCTGCGAGATGGTAAGCGCCAAGCCTGTAATCGAGATGGCAAACAGCAGAATGATCGGCAGAAAATCCATGCCGAACTGTTGCAGCGAGCGCGCTCCTCGATCCATCATTCTGCGCCATAGCGAGAGCGCGATGCCCGTCAATACCAGCACCGCCGCGATATCGAGACCGTGGAACAGCATCGCCGCCGTGATGGTATGCAGACGGAAAGTGAACGTGGGGAAGCCGAACAGAAAAGTAATGTAAGTCATCTGATCGTTCGGAAGCGTGCGGAAGTGAATCCAGCCGAAGACCAGCGGAAAGGTGATCGCGACCGCCAGCAGACATCCCCAAAAGAGGCATTGATGCATCCACCAGCGCAGGCGCGAACGGCGGCGAATGAACGTCTGCGCCGCAATGTGAGTGCAGGCCAGCACCAGCACACGGCCGAAGCTGCGGAGCGGGCCCAGGCGCCGGTAGAGTTCCCACCCTCTTTCCCAGTAAACGCGCGTCGGAGGTTTCTCGAGCCAGACATTGTAGTGATAGACCACACCCCAGGTGGCGAACACCACGGCAAAAGTGTAAATTACCAGGGCCGGGTCAAAGTTCTGTAAATTGCGGGAGCCAACCACGATCGCGGCTACCAGCAGCGCCGTCCAGAGCGTGGCCCACGCGCCCGCGCGCAGCCGGTCTTCGGTGCGGCGCAGAGAACCCGCAATCGAAAGATCGAGCGCTTCCTGGCGCGGTACGAAAACCCTATGATTGGCCCACCACATCACGAGCGATGTGAAGGCCAGCAGCACAAAGCCGGGCCAGATTACGCCAAGATGTTGGCGGAATGCGCCCAACAACAGCGGCGGGAAGAAACCGCCCAAGCCGCCCATCGCGCCCACCAAACCGGTGACCGTACCCGTCTGCCGGGGAAAATACTGAGGCACCAGCTTGAAGACTGCTCCATTCCCCAAGCCGAGTAACGCCGCACACCCCAACGCCCCCACAGTAAAAGGAACGATGGAGGCCCAGGAAAGCAGAAGCGCGAACGGCACAACGCCGGCAAACACCGCCGCCAGCACGCGCGCTCCACCGATGCGATCGGAAAGCCAGCCGCCCACAGGCCGCAGCACCGTGGCCATCACCACGAAACCGGCGGTGCGAAAACCGGCATCCGTCGCGGTCAATCCGAACTCGTCGCGCAGTAACGTGGGCAGATAGATGGAAAAGGCGACAAAGCCGCCGAACGTCAGGAAGTAAAAGGCCGAAAGCAGCCAGGTAAGCTTCTCATGGGCGAGCAAATGAAACATCGGGCCGAGCCCTCTGGCCTGAACGGAGGCCAGCGCGGGAGCGTTGCGCGCCATCGCGGCGTATGCCACGGCCCAGATCACCAGCAACACTGCTACCGCTTCAAATACAGCGGTCATACCTACCCGTGCCGCCACCAGCGGACCCAGAAACACGGCTGCCGATTGACCGATGTTACCCAGCCCGTAGACGCCTAACGCGCTTCCCTGCGCTTCTGCGGCCGTCCAACGGGAAACGTAACCCACTCCCACGGCAAATGAGGATCCGGCCAGGCCGAGGATAAATGCCGCAATCAGCAGTGACTCATAACTGCGTTGCTGGGGAGTCAACCAGACCGGAATGGCAACACCGGCCATCAGAATGGTGAAAGTGGCGCGACCCCCAAAGCGGTCGCTCAGCATACCCATCGGGATGCGAGCCAGCGATCCCAGTAACACCGGCACGGCGACCAGTAAGGCGGTTTCCGAGCGACTAAGATGCAGCATCTCGCGAAACTGTGGGGCAAAAGCGCCAATTAGCCCCCACGCCGCGAAACAAACCGTGAAGGAGATGGTGGCGAGAGCAAGATGGCGTCGGTTAGACACACGTATAGACTCCGGAGCAACTATCATAGCGTGCAGCGAATGCCATAATCGTGACTGACGTCACTCACGGGACGCCCGAAATGGGGCATATTCCCCAAAGGGGGCGCCAGAATCTTGAGGAGAATCCCTGACCGATGTGGATTCGCGGCGTAATGGTGAACCTCACTAAGACGGCACGCCGTTACAAGCGGCAGGGGAGGAGCTTATGTTTCGGTTCGATGAGTTGATTCGCGCGCAAATGATCATCCGCGATGTGAAGCGGCTTCATCCGGAAACGCATCCTATATTCGAGCAGTTCGCCTTTCGCGCGTCCTGCGACGAATGTGATATCGAAACTGCCGCGCGCAGGGGCGGTCTCGATTCCACAGAGGTGGTGGATGCCTTGAACCGCGCTGTATTCGGTTCAAAGGCGAATGGCGAAGACGATGCAAGCAGCGGGATCGGTGGGAAAGACCGCGCTGGGTGACCGGCATCCTCTGGAAGTCTTCTTTTCGCCAAATGCCGTTGCCGTGGTCGGCGCAACCGAAGCCGCCAACAGCGTAGGCCGCGCTCTGCTTGGAAACCTGGTGGCCAGTCCTTTCGGCGGCATGATTTATCCGGTGAATCCCAAGCGCACGAATGTGCTGGGAGTGAAGGCGTATTCCGCCGTCACGCAGATTCCCGACCCGGTGGATCTGGCGATCATCGTTACACCCGCGCCCACTGTTCCGGCAATCATCCGCGAGTGCGGCCAGCGGGGCGTCCCCGGCGCCATCGTCATTTCAGCCGGCTTCAAGGAAGTGGGCGAGGCCGGCGCCGCACTGGAGCGACAGGTCATGGAAGAGGCGCGTGCGGGCGGTGTGCGCGTCATCGGGCCGAACTGCCTGGGTGTCATGAGGCCCCTCTCCGGCCTGAACGCCACTTTCGCCAAATCCATGGCGCGGCCGGGGCCGGTCGCTTTCATCAGCCAAAGCGGTGCGCTGTGCACGGCGATTCTGGACTGGAGCTTCAAGGAAATGGTGGGCTTCAGCGCCTTCATTTCCGTCGGCTCGATGGTCGATGTGGGATGGGGCGACCTGATTGACTATCTGGGCGACGATCCGAGAACCCGCGCGATCGTGATCTACATGGAATCGATCGGCGACGCTCGCTCATTCCTCTCCGCGGCGCGCGAAGTGACTCCGAACAAACCGATCATCGTCATCAAGCCGGGAAGAACGGCCGCCGCAGCCCGGGCCGCAGCCTCGCATACCGGTTCGCTCACCGGCAGCGATGAGGTATTGGAAGCCGCCTTCCGCCGCATCGGCGTGCTACGCGTCAACCGAATCGACGACCTGTTCTTCATGGCTGAAGTGCTTTCCAAGCAGCCCCGGCCTAAGGGCCCGCGCCTGGCGATTGTAACCAATGCGGGCGGGCCCGGCGTGCTGGCAGCCGATGCTTTGATTTCGAGCGGCGGCGAATTGGCTAGGCTGACGCCTTCCACGGTGGAAGCGCTCAACGGCCTGCTGCCTCCCGAGTGGAGCCACAACAACCCCGTTGACATTATCGGAGACGCTTCGCCCGACCGATTCGCAAGAGCGCTCGAAATCGTATCGCAAGATCCGGAGAGCGACGGCACTCTGGTGATCCTCACGCCGCAGGCCATGACAGACCCCACGCAAATCGCCGAGCACATCAAGGTGTTCGGCGCGCAGCAGAATAAGCCGGTGCTGGCGAGTTGGATGGGCGGTGTGGACGTGGCTGCCGGAGAGTCGATTCTGAACCGGGCCAACATTCCGACGTTCCCTTACCCGGACACTGCCGCGCGCGCATTCAACTACATGTGGCGGTACAACTACAACCTGAAGGGTCTGTATGAAACTCCGCTGATGCCCGAAGAGTCCGGCGACTATGTGCCTGGGCGCGCGCTCGTAGAGCAACTGATCCGGAAAGCGCGGGAACAGGGCCGCACGAGCCTGACCGAGTTCGAATCGAAACAAGTGCTGGCGGCTTATTCGATTCCCACGGCGCAGACCATCGTGGCCGCCAGTTCTTCGGAGGCCGTGAAGGCAGCGGAGAAGATCGGATACCCGGTCACCCTGAAACTGAATTCGGAAACCATCGCGCACAAGACGGAATCGGGAGGCGTCCGGCTGAACGTGACCGACACCGAAAGCGTCGAACGCGCCTTCCGTACCATCCGCGAATCCGTAGCCGAACTTGCCGGCGCGCGACACTTTCAGGGCGTTACGGTGCAGTCCGCGTTTCATCGCAGGGATGCGTTTGAGCTGGTGGTTGGATCCACCCTCGATCCTCAATTCGGCCCGGTGCTGCTGTTCGGTACGGGCGGGCAACTCGTAGAGGTGGCAAATGACCGCGCCTTCGGGTTGCCGCCGCTCAACACCACGCTCGCCCGGCGCATGATGGAACAGACCAGGATCTACCGCGCCCTACAAGGATTGGGCGGGCGAACTGCGGTAGACCTGGCGGCGCTCGAAGTGCTGCTGGTGCGATTCAGCGCACTAGTGGCGGAGCAGTCCTGGATCCGGCAGATCGACATCAACCCATTGCTGGCGTCCCCGGACGGTTTCATGGCACTCGATGCACGCGTAGTAGTGCACGGTCCGGAAGTACGGGAAGACGAACTACCCCGCGCGGCGATCCGCGCCTACCCGGTGCACTACGTTTCGCCGTGGACATTGAGCGATGGCACTCCTGTGATCATCCGCCCGATCCGTCCGGAAGATGAGCCCGCCATGGTGCGCTACCATGAGAAGCTTTCCGAACGCAGCGTTTACCTGCGGTATTTCCACCTCATGAATCTGGAGCAGCGCACCACGCATGAACGCCTCACGCGCATCTGCTTCATCGACTATGACCGGGAAATAGCGCTGGTAGCCGAACGGCGAGAAATCGGAGAATCCGAGATTCTGGGCGTGGGCCGGCTGACGAAACGGCACGGCTGGAACGAAGCGGAAGTTGCCGTGCTCGTCGCCGATCAGTGGCAGAATCGGGGACTGGGTAAGGAACTGCTTTCGCGGCTGATCACGGTAGCAGCCGGTGAAAAGCTAGGTAAACTCACGGCCGATATTCTACCGGACAACCGTTCCGTGATCCGCATTTGCCAGAAACTGGGCTTCGTACTCCACCATTCCCTGGAAGACCAAGTGGTTCATGCTGAGTATTTACTTTAGCGACTGCGCTCTGCGGCCTTTCTCGTGCGGCAGCATATATCGAGAAGGTCAGAGGAGATGCACTGATTACGCCTGGAGATCCGATTTGATAGATGCTTGGCGTCAGTCCGAGTCACTACTGTTCGGCGAGAACCTCAACAGGGGATATTCGGGCAGCTCGACGCGCTGGTAGCAGGCATGCGAAAAAAGAGATCGCAGCGATCACCGCAGCCGAACCGGTGAGTATTTGAGGACTAAAGGCGGGCACATGGAACAGAACTGCCCGCATAGCCTGACTCGTCATCCAGGCTCCCATCATCCCAATAATCGTGCCGGCGGCCAGAAGGCGCAATGCAAGCCAAAGGAACTGCGCGCCAATTTGTTCCGGCCGCGCTCCCAGAGCCATGCGCACGCCGATCTCGCGGCGGCGCTGCGCCACGGCGTAACTCAAAACGCCGTAAGTGCCGATGGCAATCAGCAGCAGAGCGATCCCTGAAAAAACGGCCGCGAGAACCGCCGGCGAGCGCCGGGCCACCAGGCTATCGGCGATGCGGTCGTCCATCGTTTGAATGTCTGCCACCGCCAACTCGGGGTCGATTTGCCGGGCTGCCCTGCGGAGTGCCGCCTCCAGCGAGTCCGGCTGGACACTTCCGCGCACGGCCACGAAGACATTGCTATTGGGGCGATAGATGTAGGGGTAATAGACTGCGCCCTGCGCTACATCATCAGTGAGACCGGACTGCTTGATGTTGCCCACCACGCCGACCACAGTGAAGGCCTCGGAATCGGAACCCGCGTCGGCGCCCTGAAACAAACGTTGACCTAGAGCGCTGCCGTTCGGCCAGTAGTACCGGGCAAAATCCTGATCAACCACACACACGCGCTCTCCGCGGCGCGAATCCGCGCTGGTCAAGAACCGTCCCTCTCGCAATGAAAAACCCATCGCACGGAAGTACTCGCCGCCGACACCATAGGAGTAGTTCGCGCGAAGCGATTCCCCGGGCCGGAGAACATGGCCTACCACCGTAGCAGAGCTCTTGCCGTTGGCGCCGCTAAAGGGAATATTGGTTGCCACGCCAACGAACAACACTCCGGGCTGATGGCCGAGTTCGTCCACCAGTTTTTCGGTGAACGCGAGGCCGGCTTCCGGCGAGGGATAGGCATTTCCCACGAGCGATACCTGCCCCGTAATCACGTGATCGGATTGAAAGCCCGGAGACACGTCCATGGCGCGCTTGAGGCTCAGGCCTAGAAAACCTGTCCCTGTCAACAGAACGAATGCAAGCGCAATCTGAGCAATCACGAAGCTGTGCCGAACGCTTTGCGCGGCGCGGCCCGCGGTTCCGCCCCGAGGTTCGGATTGGACCCCGCCGGCCGGCCGCAGTCGAATACTAAACCAGGCGATTGGCGCCGCGAGCGCGACGCCCAGGAAGACGGCCGCCCCGAAAGCGACCATTGCCAGCCGGGCATCGAATTGTATGTCGGTCCCAAGAGGCAGCCGATTCGCGCCCAAGGCAGTCACCAGATGAATGCCGCCTGCCCCCACCGCAAGCGCGAGCAGTCCTCCCGTCAGAGTCAGTAAAGTAGTCTCGACGACCGCTTCGATTACGACGTGCCCCCGGCTCGCGCCGAGCGCCTGCCGGACGGCGATCTCCTTGGACCGCGCACTGGCGCGAATCAGAAGCAGGTTCACCAGATTGACAGCTCCGATTGCGAGGAGCGCCAGCACACCTGCCTGAAGCAGAAGCAGAGTGGGACGAATCGCCGCCACCTGATCCGCATGGAGCGGCACCACGACAGTGCGAAAGCCGGTGTCAGCAATCATCTTGGCTTTGGGGTCATCCCGCTCCAGTGCCGCGTTCTGCGCGTCGATTTGCGCCTGCGCCTGCATCAGAGTTGCTCCCGGCTTGAGCCGGGCAATCATTTGGATGACATTCCCTCCTGAATGCCGCTGCGCAGGTAAGCGGTCTTCAGCACGCGACGCAAGCGGGAAGTACAATCGCGCCTTTGAGGAGAGAAAGTGGAAACCAGGCGGCAGGATGCCGATGACAGTTTTGAGACGGCCGCCAGCCCGAATCTTTTGCCCGATCGCTTGCGGGTCGGCGTTGAAATGCTCTCTCCAATAGCCGTCGCTCACAATCGCGACGTCGTCTGTCTGATACGTGGTCTCCGCATCCGTGAAAACGCGCCCTAATGCAGGACCCGTGCCGAGAGTCGTAAAGAAATCCGGTGATACGCCCATGATCTGCTCGCGCTCGGTCGAGCCGGGCTCCCCCACAATCGACGTGCCATAGCGGTAGATCGAAAGCGAACTGAAGGCGGGAATCCGGCCGCGGCGTTCGTAATAGTTGGTCACCGAGGAGCCATCGCGTTCCACGCCAGCTTTCGGATAGGTGTTGTACATCGTCACTAGGAGGCTGGCATTCGGGAAGGGCAACGGGCGGATCAGAATCGCATCGATAACCGCAAAGATGGTGAGATTGGCTCCGAGACAAAAGGCGAGAGTCAGCAGCGCGGTAGCCGTGAAACCACGGGACTTTCGGAGTGACCGAAAGGAGTAGCGCAGTTCCCTCGCAAGCTCATCGAACAGGTACAGACCGCGCGCTTCCCGGCAGTCTCCCCTGACGGCATCAAGGGCTCCGAATTCCATTCGGGCGCGGCGCAGCGCCTCATCCCGGGGGATACCGGAACGCGTCAGGTCTTCAGCACGTTGCTCAATGTGGAAGCGCAGTTCCTCGTTCATGGCGGCTTCAAAATCACGCCGCGCGGTGAGCACTCGAAAGAGAGAACGAACGCGCTGAAACACCTCAAACCTCCTCGGGCGTCGTGTTCAGGGCCGCGGCAATAGCGGAAGCCAGCCGGTTCCAACCGGCGGTCTCTTCTCGAAGCCGGCGCCGTCCGGCGGAAGTCAGAGTGTAGTATTTTGCCCGGCGGTTGTTTTCGCTCTGCCCCCAATCGGCGTCGATGAGACCCTGGTGCTCCAGCCGGTAGAGGGCCGGATATAAAGACCCTTGCGGAATTTCAAGCGCATCGCCGGAGATCTGCCGGATGCGGAGCAGCACCCCGTATCCATGCAGCGGCTTTAAGGAAACCGCCTTAAGGATCAGCATGTCCAGAGTACCCGGAAGCAAGTCTGCGGTTTTGGCCACTAAATTCGGCTCCTAGTCTGCCTAGGAGTATACAGTCAGCTCTCCTAGTCTGGCAAGGAGAGGAGTCAGGAGATGAATGTCACAATTGCTTCCGGTCGGCATATTTGCGCTCAAGAACTCCGCAGGCGGGCCGATAAGCAGAAAGAGGAGGGAACTATGAGCAACCCTGCGACACCCCTCGACGGGATGCAACAGGCCGAGGCGCGCGTCGATCGATCGGCCAGCCGGATCGCGGGCGGGTCCCTCGCCGCTGCCAACGCGGTTTCCGGGGACAATACGGGCGATTCGGTCGACCTGAGCACCGAAATGGTGAACCTGATGGATGCGGGCAATCAATTCGCGGCGAATGTCAAAGTAGAACAGACGATCGATCAGATGACCCGGGCAACGATTGATTTGATGGCCTGAGGCGAGGCCTCTATTCTGAGGGCCGTCCACCCTATTTGCCGATACAAAACGTGGAGAAGATCCGGTTGAGAATGTCGTCGGCTGTAGTTGCGCCGGTGATCCCATCAATCGCCCGCAGCGCGCCGTAGAGATCGAGCAGGATCATCTCATGCGGAATGCCCTCCTCTATCGCGATGCGCGCACCCTCCAGCGCGTCCGCTGATTGGCGGAGCAGTTGTTCATGGCGCAAGCTGGTAATGAATCCGGCCTCCTGTGCGAAGCGGCCCTCAGGCGATACCTGTTCGAGGATCGCTTGACGCAAGGCTGCGATTCCCTCTCCGCTGCGGGCGGAAACTGCGTGTGCTGTGGGCGGGACTTTCGCGACAGCCGGCAAATCACTCTTGTTGGCCACTAACAACCAGCGCCCTTGGCCGGCGGCGCGCGCGATCAAGGCATCATCCTGCGCGTCGGGCGGCTGCGAAAGGTCGATAACTACCAGCACGAGGTCGGCATCGGCCATGGCCTGGAAACTGCGCTCGATACCCAGTGTCTCGACCAGTTCCCCGCCTTCTCGAATCCCGGCGGTGTCAAACAGTTTTACGGGAATGCCGCCGATGGCCGCCGTCTCGGTAACCAGGTCGCGCGTCGTCCCGGGAATGTCTGTAACAATTGCGCGATCCTGCTCGAGCAGGCGATTAAACAGACTGCTCTTACCGACGTTGGGACGGCCCACGATCGCGAGCGAAAAGCCGCTGCGCACCAGATTGCCGTATTGAAAACTCGCAGCCAGGTGCCGCACGCCTTCGAGAATAGGCGCAAGGCGGCGCAGAAGTTCTTCCGGCGATGCCACGCTGACATCGTCTTCGGCGAAGTCGATGCCGGCTTCGAGCAGCGCGATCAACTCAACCAATTGCGCCTTGAGCGGCGCCACGCGCCGCGAAACCGAGCCTTCCACCTGTTGGGCCGCGATACGTGCCTGATAAAGAGTGGTTGCTTCAATCAGGTCGCGGACCGCTTCGGCCTGCGGCAGATCGATTCGGCCGTTGACATAGGCGCGCAGCGTGAATTCCCCCGGTTCGGCCAACCGCGCACCGGCCTCCAGTGCTCGCTCCACGGCGTGCCGCAGGACCACGGGAGCGCCGTGACATGAAATCTCGATC
Source organism: Bryobacteraceae bacterium (assembly GCA_035550475.1). GTDB lineage: Bacteria > Acidobacteriota > Terriglobia > Bryobacterales > Bryobacteraceae > DASZPB01. The sequence goes on from DASZPB010000049.1 coordinate 103,780, forward strand.
ACGTCCTCCGCGGTGTATGACCGTGGCTTCTCGAAAAACGTCGCGACCACCTGGTCCACCACGTGGCCTTCGCGGTCGGTCAACTCGGCCAGGCGGGCCTGCCAGGATTTCCATTCCGCGGCATCGGTAAATCGCAGGATGCACCCAGCAATCGAGCGCACGTCCGGTCCGGAGAGCCGTACGATTCCCAGGCCGCCTCGTCCCGGCGGTGTGGAAATGGCGACAATCGTGTCGTGGAGTTGCAAACTACTTCGGCGGGCTAGCGCCGCATGCTGCGGGGACGGGAGTCGGAACGGCGCGAATCAGAACGGCGCGGGCTCGCATCGCGCGGCGGCTCGGGCAGACTTGCCATGCCTGCCGGATAGACTACTACCTGACGGTTGGGACCTGCCCCCAGGCTTTCGCTTCGCAGCGCACTCTCGTTGCGCAAAGCTAAATGAATCACGCGGCGCTCACGGCTATTCATGGGGTTGAAGCGGAAGGGCACGCCGGTGCGCTTCACCTTCTCAGCGGCAGCCACGGCGCTCAGCCGCAATTCTTCGATACGCAACAGCCGGTAGTCATTCGCATCGAAGGAAATGCGCGAGTGATCTTCCGACGGCATATCCAGCATTTCCATGGTCACGTGCTCGAGCGCCAGCAACAGTTCCGCGCGATTGGAGAGCAACAGATCCACATCAGGGCCGGTAAACTTCACAACAACGTCCGGCGTCTCAATGTCCTCCGCCGAGGCCTCTAGATCTTCGATCTGATAGTTCACCTCGAAGCCGCCATTTTGGAGAGTGGATCGCAGAAATGCGTCAATGCGGGGACCGATGGAAGCTACTGAATACTTTCGTTCCGTCACGGATTATTTCCTGCCGCCCTTTTTCTTAGGTTCCACTGACCGGGCAGCCTCTTCCGCCGCGGCCGTGTGATTGAAGAACCACTGCTGTCCCATGCTCACCAGATTGCTGGTCAAGTAGTATAGCACCAGCCCGCTGGGCAGATTGTAGAACATGAAACCGAAGATCAACGGCATCAGCATCATCATGCGTTGCTGATTCGGGTCGGGGCTGGTCTGCGGAGTCATCTTCTGCATCAGAAACTGGCTCACCACCATCGTGATGGGCAGGATCTTGATCGCCCAGGGCTCCGGCTGCGAAAGGTCAGCTACCCAGAGCCAGGACGCGCCGCGCATCTGCACCGAGACCGTGAAGACCTCGTAAAACGCGAAGAAGAACGGAATCTGTAGCGCCATGGGCACGCAGCCGCCCAACGGGTTAACGCCGTGCTGCTTATAAAGCGCCATGACCTCGGCGTTCTGTTCGCCTTTACGCGGGTCATTCAATTTGACGTTCTTATATTTTTCGTTGATCTGCTTGATCTGCGGCTGCAGAGCCTGCATCTTCCGCATCGACTTCATGTTGGCGAGCTTCAACGGGAACAACATGAAGTTGATCACGATCGTGACCAGCACGATCGCCCAGCCATAGTTATGCACAAAGCCGTCGTTGAACCAGTTGACGATCAGGAACAACGGCTTAGCGAGGACCGACATCCAGCCGAAATTGACTACTTCCTTGAGTTTGGGATTGACGCGCCCGAGTAGATCCAGATCCTTGGGGCCAACGAAAAACGAGAAGCGGTTGATGACACCATTGGAGACAGCAATTCCCGGAAACGGCTCCGCTTTCTCTTCGAGCGCCGTTCGAACCGTGTCACTGAAAGTTACCTGGTGCATGGTCGAGCCATCCGCCGGCAGAAAAACCGCGGCGAAATAGGTATCGGCCATCCCGGCAAACGAGTAGTTGCCGCTCGAAGAGACAGGTCCATTCTTTGCGGTCTTGGCGTTTTGCTCCACCAGCTTATTGTTGGCCTGATTGAAAAACAGCGCGCGTTGGTGGCCGGCTGCGTTCGAGACGGTCAGGTCGCCGAAGCCGCCGCGCCATTCGATCAGGTTGGAAATCGGCTTGCCATCCACGGTGACCTCAGTCGTAATGTCAGAGAGGTATTTATCTTTCTGAAAGCGAAAGATCTTGCGCACCACCGTATGGCCGTCGCTGAATTCGTAAGTCACGCCGAGACCGTCGGGGTCCGGCTTCTGCGTGTAATAGACTTTGTTGACGTCGCTTGTTGGCTTCTGGTCCGGGAAGTGAAGAGAAAACGGGTGGAGGTCAGCCGCCGTATTCATTAACTCCAGCGGTTTATTATCATTGCCCTTGAACTTTTTCAGTTGCCAGCTCCGGACGGTCGCGCCCTGATTGCTGAAAGCAACGCGAAACAGATCCGTATCGATGATGAAGAGCGGCTGCGCCTGCTGCGGTGTGCCAGCGGATGTCGCGGCAGGCGCCGCGGCGGCAGTGCTTGCCGGCGACGATGACTTCTGCGTCTGCGGCTTCTGCGACTCCGCGGGCGTTGGCGCGGGCTGCGCGTTCTTTTGCTCTTCCGCCTGCTTTTGCCCCGCAGCCTCTTGCGTAGTCTGGGCTTTCTCGCCCTTCTGAGCTGCGGGCGGACTCTTGAAGAAATACGGGGTGACGAACATCACGACGCCCATCAAGAGGAAGGCCAGGAGCAGTCGAATTTCCATCGACATCTCTTTGGGCGCTTGCGGTTGGTTGTTACCGCCGTTTACCGTTTCGGCCATGCTGAAAAATTCCGTCTATGAAAGCTGACTGTTATCGGACCGGGTCAAAACCACCGGCGTGAAATGGATGGCATTTCGCTAAGCGGCGAATCCCCATCCACACTCCCTTTGCCGCGCCGTAACGTTCGATTGCCTGGCGCATGTAATCCGAACAACTCGGATAGAACCGGCATGCCGAAGGCAGCAGCGGGGAGATGCAAATCTTGTATCCCGAAAGAACTCTTACGAGGAGCCATTGCAGCGGAGAAACAACCGTTCGACTTCGTGCTCCAGATCCGCCAGAGGAGCGTTCAACGCCTTGCGCCGAGGATTGATTACGATGGAACACTGCGGATCTAACCGGCAAAGCTGGAAGCGCACTGCCTCGCGGACGCGGCGCTTGATTCGGTTGCGCACCACGGCCTTACCCAGCGCGCGTGGAACGGTGAATCCGATTCGGGGCCCATCCGGCTGCGCTTCGCGTACGCAAAATGCCGCGAACAGGGGACCCGAATAGCGAGTGCCCTCATCATAAACTCTTCGGAAGTCTTTCGAACGCAGCAGACGAACACGTTTTGGAAAACCGGCGATGGAACACTACCTCTCAGAACTGACCGTGAGCTTCTTGCGGCCCTTCGCGCGCCGGCGCGACAGCACTGCCCGGCCATCCTGCGTCTTCATGCGCGTAAGGAAGCCGTGGGTCTTGGCGCGCTTGCGATTGTTCGGTTGATAGGTGCGTTTTGGCATTTTAGTTCAATTATTTAGTATAAATCAGGGGGCAACGCGCGGCAATCGCGGAGGTGTGCTAAATGACTGAGGGCATGGTTAAACTCGCGGCTTCAGCGGCAGGGAACGGCCCGGTGGCACCACCACGCCGTTTCACCCCTCATCGCCGCCGCGGGTTTTGCAAAGCTCAGCCGCTCACCAGACCCGGCACGCGTTCGAACTCACCATGGGCTGCTTAGCAGTGCAGGAAAACGCCTTCTGAAATTCCGGCATGTTCTGCACTACGCCGTTCACGCGGAACTGAGCCGGCGCGTGAGGATCGGTCTGTACCTGAAGACGCAGAGCTTGCTGGCGTGCATTCTGACACCAAACCTGGCCGAAAGCCAGGAACAAGCGCTGCTGCGGAGTGAAGCCATCAATCTTCGGCTGAGGTTTTCCGGCCAGCGTGTCCATCAACGCCATGAGGGCGATGCGAACGCCGCCGTTATCGGCCGTGTTCTCTCCCAGCGTCAGCTTACCGTTCACATGCACTCCCGGCTCTACTTCGAACTTGGAGTATTCGTCGGCAACACAGGCGGCGCGCTGCTCGAATGCCTTTGCATCTTCGGGCGTCCACCAGTCACGCAGATTCCCCTTGGCATCGAACTGCCGGCCTTCGTCGTCGAACGCATGAGTCAATTCGTGGCCGATCACCATGCCGATCGCGCCATAGTTCACCGCGTCATCCATGGTCTTGTCGAAGAACGGCGGCTGCAGGATGCCGGCGGGAAAGTTGATGTTGTTCATCAGCGGATCGTAGTAGGCATTCACCGTCGGCGGGGTCATGGCCCATTCGGTGCGATCCACCGGCTTGCCGATCTTGGCAAGCTGGCGTTCGAACTCAAACTGGTCGGCGCGGAATCCGTTACCCAGCGCATCGTCGCGCTTCACGACCACGCTGCTGTAATCGCGCCATTTGTCGGGGTATCCAATCTTGTTGGTGATGGCCTTCAACTTGATGAGCGCCTGCTGCTTGGTGGCGGGAGTCATCCAGGGCAACTGCTGCAGGTCCGCGCCCATCGCCTTTTCGATGGCGTCCACCATCTTGAGAGTGCGCGCTTTGCCCTCCGCGCCGAAAGTCCGCTCCACGTACTCGCGGCCGAGCGCCTCGCCTAACTGGGCATCCGTGAAATCCACGCAGCGCTTCCAGCGCGGGCGCATCTCCTTCGCTCCAGTCAATTCCTTACCGAAGAAGTTGAAGTTCTCTTCTACAAAGGGGGTCGGCAGCAGCGGAGCCTCCGAGTGCAGCACCTGCCAGGTCAAATAGGTTTTCCAATCCTCCAGGCTCTCGCTCTGAACCAGCGAGTTCACCGCTTTGAAAAAGTCGGGCCATGCCACGTTGACACTTTGAAACGACGGCGCACCGCTATCCGTGAAATACTGGTTCCATGCGAACTGCGGGCTGAGCGCGGCAAGCTGCTGCTTGTCCATGCGATGGTAAACCTTCTCCGGATCGCGCCGCGAAACCAGGTCGAGTGATCCTTGAGCCAAGGCCGTTTCCAGTTTCATCACCGTGGCCGCATCGGCCTTAGCCTTTTCGGGTGTTTCGCCGGCCAGCACGAACATGCGCTCCACGTGCGCCTGATACTTCTGGCGCAACTCCACGGATTTCGCATCGGTCTTCAGATAGTAATCGCGGTCAGGCAGTCCGAGACCGCCTTGGTCGGCTTGCGCAATTACGGAGTTGGAATCCTTAAAGTCCTGTCCCGAACCGAAGTCAAACAAAGCAGACATGCCGTAGCGGTGCAGGTGCGCCACTTCCCCGGCGAGCTGCGATTTGTTGGACAGAGCGCGAATCCGGTTCAGCTCCGGTTCCAGCGGCTTCAGCCCTTTGGCATTGATGGCCGGCTCGTCCATGCAAGCGGCGTAATAATCGCCGATCTTCTGCTCAAAGTCCTTGCGCGAGGGGCTGGGCTTGGATGTCTGCTCGAGGATCTCGTGCAGAATCTGATGATTGCGCTCGTCGAGCTCGCTAAACCGGCCCCAACGCGAATGATCGGCAGGTATGGGATTGTTCTTGATCCAATTGCCGCAGGCATACTGATAGAAATCGACGCATGGATCGACGGATGTGTCGAGTGCGTGGATATCGAAGCGTATATCCGCCATCGACGCCGCGGGACTGGCGGGGGAGGCGGGCTGCCCCGAAGACGCTGGGTTGCTCGAATCGGCCGGCGCCCGATTTGACGGCTGCTGCGCGAACAGCGCGCCCACACATAGTAATGCTAAAAGCGTGGTCTTAAACAAATCAGTCAGCTCCCTACCCCACTTTAACGTGCGAAACAGCGTTTTGGTAACGCGCGAAGGGGCGTTTTGGTGCGGAATTTTTACAGAGCGTGCGGCGGTGCTATACTCGCTCCGATTGATTCCTTATGGCCAGCATACTGATCCGTAAGCCATTAACCACGATTCTGGAGGAGGCCGCCCAGGAGGGCGAACACACACTCAAGCGTAGCCTTGGGGTGTTGAACCTGGTCACGCTCGGCATCGGCGCCATTATTGGCGCCGGTATCTTTGTCCTGACCGGCACGGTCGCCGCGCAGTATGCCGGTCCAGCAATTGTGCTTTCCTTTCTATTCGCCGGGCTCGGCTGCGTATTTGCGGGTCTGTGCTATGCCGAGTTCGCGTCCTTGATTCCCATTGCGGGCTCCGCCTACACCTATGGGTACGCAACGCTGGGTGAAATCTTCGCCTGGATCATCGGCTGGGACCTCATCCTGGAATATGCATTTGGCGCGGCCGGAGTGGCCGCCGGCTGGAGCGCGAACTTCATTCTGCTGTGCCAGCATCTGCGAATCCCCCTGCCGCCGGAGTTTATGGCTACGCCAGGAACCGAACTGGCTCTCTACAACGGCTTCTGGACGCCGGTGAAATCCCTGCCCGCGGGCGTGGACCTGACAACGCTGCCTCATGCCACGGCCGACTTCAACCTGGTAGCGTTCCTCGTAATCTGCCTGGTCACCACCATCCTGGTGATCGGCATTAAGGAATCGGCCACTCTGAACACCATCATCGTGTTCATCAAAGTGGGAACCGTGCTGGTGTTCGTTGCCATCGCAGCGATGTTTGTTTCGGGCCATCCGCAAGTCGCCGCGTCGAACTGGCATCCCTTCATTCCGAAGAATACGGGCGTTTTCGGGCACTTCGGCTGGTCCGGCATCGGCCGCGGAGCAGGCGTCATTTTCTTCGCATACATTGGGTTCGACGCGGTCTCTACCGCTGCGCAGGAAGCGAAGAACCCGCAGAAGGACATGCCTCGGGGCATTCTGGGTTCACTGGTAATCTGCACGGTCCTTTACCTGGTGACGGCGTGGCTGCTCACCGGCGTGGTCAAGTATGACCGGTTGAACGTAGCAGCGCCGGTGGCTCTCGGCATGCATGAAACCGGTGTGCTCTGGGGAGAATACCTGGTGCTGATCGGAACCATTCTGGGTCTGAGCACAGTGATGCTGGTGATGCTTCTCGGCCAATCCCGCGTGTTCTTTTCGATGTCTCGCGATGGCCTGCTTCCCAAGTGGGCCGGCGCCGTCCACCCGCGCTTCCGTACTCCCTGGATTTCTTCCATCGCCGTGGGCCTGTTTGTCGCCATCTTTTCGGCGCTGCTGCCCATCGATGTTTTGGGCGAACTGGTGAGCATCGGAACGCTGCTGGCCTTCGTGATCGTATGCGCCGGCGTCTGGGTGTTGCGGCGGAGGCGCCCCGATCTGCCGCGGCCGTTCAAAACACCGCTCGTGCCGCTGGTGCCGATTCTGGGGATCATCGTGTCACTGTTCCTGATGGTGAGCCTGCCGCTCGATACCTGGCTGCGCCTGGTGGTCTGGCTGATCATTGGCCTCGCCATCTATTTCGGGTATGGGCGGAAACACAGCCTGGTGGCAAGCGGTAAAGCCGTCCCAGAGAAATCGCGCTGAGATTTGGATTACGGCTTGCCTTCAGCCCGCTGTGGTCGACATCTGACTGCGCCCAACGGTGGACTCGCGAACCACCAGCACGGGATCGATCATGACCGTCCGCGGCGGACGCCGTTTCTTCGCGCCGATGGACTTCAGCAGGATTTGCGCCGCTTGCTGCCCAATTGCCGCGCTGCTCTGATCGATGGTTGAGAGCGGCACGCGCAGCAGATCGGAATAATGCACGTTGCCAACGCCGATCACCTTCATTTCTTCGGGAATGCGGATGCCCGCATCCAGCACGGCCTTCATCGCGCCGGCAGCTACCGGGTCGTTATATCCGAAAATGGCGTCCGGCCGGGGCTTGAGAGCAAGTATGCGGCGGGCCGCCTCAAAACCGGACGCGTCGTCGCTGGCATGTACCACGTAAGATTCCGGCACGGCGATGCGGTTCGCCGCCAGTGCATCGCAGTAGCCCTTGAGCCGTCCAAGCCCCGGATGCAGCGGCGGGCCGGCAATGTGCGCGATCCTCCGGCAGCCTGCCTCAATCAGGTGATTGGTGGCGAGCCGCCCGATGGCTTCGTGATCCACTCCAACGTAGTTCGCGCCGAGGTTGGGATAGCGGCGGTCGATCAGCACAAATGGCACGCCGCGAGCCAGGACTCGCTCGAATACCTCCCGCGAGGAGAACGGCTGCGCCGATGCCAGAATGAGGCCATCCACCTGGCGCGCCAGCAGGCGAGCCACTTCACTCGCCTCAACAGCGCGGTCTTCCTCCGAATTGCAGATCACCACGTCATAGCCGGCCGGCCGCAGAGCCGCCGTGATGCCGCGAGCGATCTCCGCGAAAAAGGAGTGCATCAGGTCCGGCACGACTAAGCCGACGATGTATGTCCGCCGCGCGGCGAGGCTGCGAGCCACCCAGTTCGGCTGATAGTTCAATTCCTTAACGCGTGCCAGAACACGCCGGCGTGTTTCGGGACCGACGTCGGCACAGCCGCGAACCACCTTTGAGACGGTCATTACAGACACGTCGAGCTCGCTCGCAATATCTTTGAGCCGTACGGGAGAAGAGGGCGGCTGTGCCATATATTGTGTCGAAACGCGGGGGGCAGACCGCCCGGCCTGCCCCGAAGTTATTCGACGGCGACGTGAGTGCCCTTCGCTTCGGTGCGCGAAAGGCGCGCAATGCGCTCGTCGATCAGGCTGCGAACTCCTTTGAGGAATTCGACGCGCGAATTACGAAAGTGATTGCAGGTCGCTTCGGACCAGATTTTTTCGAGAAACGGCAGCGCGGTCATGCAGACGAAGCAACCGGGCTGACGCCCCTGGGGAGCGTTGGTTTTTTCATCCATTTCAGTTCTCCTTCATCTCCACAGTCAGTACTTTATTGTCTAACTTTGCGCGGCTGGGCGAAAGGGCCGCCATCGACGTGGGCAGGCCGATATGACGGCGCAGAGTCCCGATCTGCACCACCAGTTCGTCGCCTTTCTTGAACAGATCGACCTCTCCCTTCACGGCAAAAGGAAGCTGCAAACGGACTTCGTAGTATCCGTCCACTTTCACAAACGTGTACGGAGCCTCCGTGCGGATTACGGCAGCCGGGTCTTCGGTCTCACCATACAAAGCGCGGGCCAGTTCTTCCAGACGCTCGCGGCCCAGCACCTCGTGCGTAAATAGCGGAACCTTCTTGACCGGCACGGGCGCGAAGTAGGCTTCGATTTCGCCCAGGATCTTCGCCTGCGAGGAGCGCCATTCCTGGAAAAATGCGTCCGTGACTTCGGTGGGCAGCACGCGGTTTACGATGACTCCGTCGACCGTCAGCCCGTGCAGCGAGAAATAGACGAAGGCGCGCTGCGTTTCGCGCAGCACCATGCGCTCCGGATTGGTCACCAGCCGAACGCTCGTGATGCGCGGATCTTCGAGCAACTCGCCTATGCCGTCCAGGCGCGCAAACAAATCCTGAATGTTTGCGAAGTAGCTATCGGTGGGAAGCTCGACCGGAGAAACGCGGTTGGCCAGCGGACGCACGGCCTTCAGCAGACCTCGCTGAAACGGAAAGATGTGCTTCATGTACCATTCGAGCGTGGTCGGCATGCTGACGAAGCGCATCGATTCCGCCGTAGGCGCGCAATCGAGCACGATCACGTCATAGCGCAACTCGCGGCGGAACTGGTTCACATACATCATGGCGCTGAGTTCTTCCATACCGGGAAGAATCGCCAGTTCCTCGGCTTCCACATCGCTGATGCCGGTAGTCCGAAGGACGGAAATGACGTATGACGAGATCTCCCTCCAGTGCCGTTTGATCTCTTTCTGGATGTTGACTTCGTGGATCGACAGCCGGTCGTCAATCGGATAGGGATCGCCGGTTTTGGCGTGAAAGAGGCTTGCCTCCAGATCAAAGGAGTCGGCCAAACTATGCGCCGGATCCACACTCATGACCAGCGTCCGGTAACCGAGACGCGAGAGTTGGAGGCCCGTGGCGGCAGCCAGACTGGTCTTTCCGACGCCTCCCTTGCCGCTGAACAGAAGGATCCGCATACCTCATTTTATCAACCGCGCCGTTTTGCCCGGCTCCTACAAAGCGGGGAACACGTCAAATCCTTCACACCTCAGATGCCGTATCGCCGGCGAATGGAGCGCCTTACAAACCGAACATGGCGTGATATTTCTGTGGAAGACGCGCCGGGTGAAAATCGCGCGTGAGAAAGATGTGGCGGGTCTGGCCGGTTGCCAGCTTGCGCCCATCTTCAGCCAGGCGCATTTCGTAGGCGAACGTCACCATGCGCGGATTGGCATTCTCGATCCAGGTCTTGATCACCACTTCATCGTCAAAGCGAGCCGGCGAAGCATAACGGCAGGTGGCTTCCGCTACAGCGAGCAGGACGCCGTCATCGGCTTCCATATCGCGGTAATTGAAACCACAATGTTTGCAAAGGTCAACGCGCGCTACCTCCATCCACACCAGGTAGTTCGCATAGTAGACCACACCCATCTGGTCAGTTTCGGCGTAGCGCACACGAATGCGGGTTTCGGCGGCGGGTGTCATTATGAGGAAAACAGCAATTGTAGCGCGGGACTTCCGATTGCGTCGGCTTGTGAGTAGATAATAAAGGCTCGGCTGTTCAGCCGGGCGGCAGAGGTTCGCGAATGCCCTATTGTTCTCTACACGACGGAATCGAATTTCATTTTCAGGTGGAAGGAGCTGGACTGCCGCTGGTCTTCAGCCACGGAATCGGGGGCAGCCTGGACGATTCGCGCGAACTCGTTGCGGGATTGTCCGGCTTGCAGACGGTCGTGTTCGACAACCGCGCCCACGGTCACACGCGTCCTTTGGGTAGCACAGCGAACCTCAGATTCTCGCAGATGGCCGATGATGTCGCGAGATTGCTCGACCATTTGACGATCTCGCGCGCGGTCGTGGGTGGAGTTTCGATGGGCGCGGGAATTGCGCTGTCATTCGGCTTGCGGCACCCGGAGCGTACGCGCGCGCTCTTACTGAACCGGCCGGCGTGGATGAATACGCCGTGTCCGCCGAATCTGGAATTTGCTCCGATCCTGGCGGAGCTGATGGAGAGCGTGGGGCACTCTCAAGCATTCGCGCGCTTCGAGCAGACCGAATATGCAAAGGAACTGCGGACGGCTTCTCCTCAAGCAATGGAATCCTTGCGTTCGGTAGTGCAGCGCGCTGATGGCGAGAGATTGGCCGCGGCCTACCGCCACATCGCGCGATCGACGCCTTTCGATTCGCTGGACGAATTGAGCCGCATCAACGTCCCTGCGCTCGTACTGGGAAGCAATGCCGATCCGGTTCATCCGTTCTCCATGGCTGAAGCCTGGGCTCGCGCGCTGCCTGGTGCGCAGTTGATCGAGATTCCCTCGCGCTATAAAGAACCCGAAGCATATATTGACGGCTTCCGCGAGGCGGTTGGCAGCTTTCTGTCTGGTCTCGCTGTATAACCGCACGCTTCGAAAACACAACCCGAACCTACGCGGCGAGACACAGCATCACATAGTTGATTCAATGCCTTTTGAAGCGGAGGGGAAATGAGAGTGTTCGTAGCGGGGGCTACAGGGGCCGTCGGCAAAGCCTTGCTGCCAAAGCTGGTGAATGCGGGGCACACCGTGACCGGCACGACGCGTTCTCAGGAAAGAACCGCGAGTATCCGCGCCGCAGGAGCTACGCCGGAAGTGGTAAACGCGCTTCATGCGCAGGAAGTTCTCGAAGCAGTTCAACGAGCGAAGCCCGACGTCATTGTTCATCAATTGACAGCGCTGCCTGCCAAGCTCGATATCCGCCATTTTGATCGCGAATTCACGGTTACGAACCGCTTGCGCACGGAAGGAACCGACCATTTGCTGGCCGCGGCGCGGGCTGTGGGCTGCCGCAGATTCATTGCGCAGAGCTACGGAGGTTGGCCATACGAGCGCACAGGCGGCTGGGTAAAAACGGAGGAGGACCCGCTCCTGTCGTCGCCCGAGCCGGCATTCCGCACAACGCTGCAAGCCATTATTCATTTGGAGTCCGCAGTGATGAGCGAACGAGCGATGGAAGGATTCGTCTTGCGATACGGCTCGTTCTACGGACCGGGTACATCGCTCGGCTCAGGCGGTGCATTTCTGGAGGAGATCCGTCGAAGGCACCTGCCGATCGTCGGTGAAGGCGCAGGATACTGGTCATTCCTTCACATCAGCGATGCAGCTTCGGCGGCGGTTGCCGCGATCGAGGCGCCCATTCCCGGAATCTACAACATTGCCGACGACGAACCCGCGCCGGTATCGCAGTGGCTGCCGGCTTTGGCCGAAGCTATCGGCGCTCCGCCGCCGCGGCGCATTCCAGTGTGGCTGGCGCGCCTGGCGATTGGCGCGCTCGGAGTCGCGATGATGACGCAGGGCCGCGGTGCTTCCAATCAGAAGGCAAAGGCGACGCTGGGCTGGAAACCGCAATGGCCGAGTTGGCGAACCGGGTTCCGTGAAGGGTTGGGGTCGCTTGAAATCCCGCTGGGCTGACCGCTCACAGGTGCCTGTCAGCTCTGTCAACGGCAGAGAGCCGCATTCTCATTCACGAATTACTGCAGCTTGCCGCGGCCATCTACTTTCCAAATCTCCTCAACCTCATCGCTGCGTACACCATAAACCTGTTCGTGGAGATTCACCGCCACACAGATGTGATTGGGGATTACGTGTACCCGATCGCCGATCGCGAAATCACATCCGGCCTGGCTGATGTCAATAAACCCATGCTCTTCGTTCAGGTTGTAAAAGCGCGCACCCGGCGCTTCGGTGAGGCGGCCGAAAGTGTTGTCCGACGGATTGATCACGCGATCGGACGAAAAGGTCTTCGATCCGCCGTCGATGATCATTCGTCCGGGCTTCGGGGTCGATACGACCGTCGCCAAAATGCTGGCGGCGCAATCTTCGTAGCCGCAAGCACCGCTGAGCACTGTGTTCACATCATTGAATACGTAGGTGCCCGGACGGATCTCGGTGACTCCCTCGATTTCGTGAGAATGGTAGAGCGATGGCGTCGAACCGCCGCTAACGATCTTTGGCGCCAGGCCGGCGTTGCGGAGATCGGCAATCACCCGCCGCACGAGCGCAGCTAGTTCGTGAAGCTCATGGCTACCGGTTTCGTCTATATGTTTGAGATGACCCGGAAAAAACGTGACCCCTTCGAAGGTGAGATTGGGCATCTTTGCAATGGATTGCGCCAGTTCCACGAGAGCCGCGCCCGCAGGCACACCGACACGGGCGTGGCCGGCATCGAACTCCGCCAGCACACCGACTTCGACCTGCGCTGCCTGTGCGGCTTCCGAAAGGCACTGCGCAACACGAGCGTTATCGAGCGCCACGATGATGTGCGTTCGCCGGGCTACCTGCATAAGGCGCTCCAGTTTTGCGCGGCCGACGATCGGATAGGCGATCAGAATCTCGGGCGGCGCTGCCTCCACCATAACTTCGCTTTCTGAAGTCTTCGCCACGGTCAGCCCGGCGGCGCCCAGTTCCAGTTGACGGCGCGCAAGTCGCACAGACTTATGTGTCTTTGTATGCGGGCGCAGATTCAGGCCGTGGTGCTTCGTATAATCGGCGACGCGCTTCAGGTTGCGGTCGAGAATATCCAGATCCACGACGAGCGCGGGGGTGTCGATTTCCGAGACGTGCATGTCTTCAGCATATGCGAACACGAAGGCAAAATCGGGCGACGCCCGTGGTTTTCCAGGTTCACATCCAGGCGGCCGGACGTGGTTCGGCCGGCAAGTCGAATTGACATATCAGCGCGGGAACCGGCTGAACGGAATATTCCCGACTGATCGCAATCGACTGCAATTCTCGAACGAACTGGAGATATCCTTTCCGGAGGGAGTCAGACGTTGTCCAGTTACGTTGGAGCTATCGATCAGGGCACTACCAGCACACGCTTCATTATCTTCGACCGCTCGGGCCGGATCGTTTCGGTTGCGCAAAAGGAGCACGAGCAGATCTACCCGAAGCCCGGCTGGGTGGAGCACGATGCCGCTGAGATCTGGCGGCGGACGCAGGAAGTCATTCATGAGGCAATGCAAAAACGCGCATTACGCGCCAGCGATTTGGCCGCCATCGGTATCACCAATCAGCGCGAAACCACGGTGATTTGGGATGCGAAGACCGGCGAAACCGTGCACAACGCAATTGTCTGGCAGGACACACGGGTTCAGCCTTACGTAGCGGAACTGGCAGGCAGCGGCGGACTCAACCGCTTTCGCGCCCTCACCGGTCTCCCTCTGGCCACCTACTTCAGCAGCTTGAAGATTCGTTGGATTCTGGACAACGTGCCCGGCGCCCGGCAGCGCGCGGAGGCTGGAGAACTGCTCTTCGGCAATATTGATTCGTATTTGCTCTGGAATCTCACAGGCGGACGCGCGGGAGGTGTTCACCGCACCGATTGCACCAACGCCAGCCGCACCCAATTGATGAACCTCAAGACCCTGGATTGGGATTCAGAATTGTTGAGCGTATTTGATATCCCCAGGCAGATGCTGCCGAGAATCGCGCCCAGCAGCAACGTCTTCGGCATCGCTACGCTGGATTCATTGAAGGGCGTTCCCATTGCCGGAATACTCGGCGATCAGCAGGCGGCGCTGGCGGGCCAAACCTGCTTCCAATCCGGCGAAGCCAAAAACACTTATGGCACGGGCTGTTTTCTGCTGATGAACACCGGTGAAACGCCTGTCACTTCCCAGTATGGACTTCTGACCACGGTGGCATATCAAATCGGCAGCCGGCCGGCTGTCTATGCTCTCGAAGGAAGCGTGGCAATTGCCGGAGCGCTGGTGCAGTGGCTGCGCGATAACTTCGGTCTTATCCGCAAAAGCTCCGACGTTGAAGCGCTCGCCCGTACCGCGAAGGACAATGGGGGCGTTTACTTTGTCCCGGCATTCTCCGGCCTGTATGCGCCGTACTGGAAGTCGAACGCGCGCGGAGTGATTGTGGGGCTGACCCGCTTCACGAACAAAGGCCATCTGGCACGAGCCGTACTCGAAGCAACTGCCTTCCAGACGCGCGAAGTGGTGGAGGCAATGGAGAAGGATTCCGGCATCGCGGTCGACGTTTTGCGCACGGATGGCGGCATGGTTGAGAACCACCTCTTAATGCAGTTTCAGGCCGACATTCTCAATCGCCCGGTTGTGCGGCCCACGGTACAGGAGACCACGGCGCTCGGCGCAGCCTATGCAGCCGGCCTGGCAGTCGGTTTCTATACGGACTTTGAAGATCTAAAGTCGCAATGGTCGGTCGATCGCACGTGGCAGCCGAACATGGACGCGATGCACCGCGAAACCATGTACAGGTGCTGGAAAAAGGCCGTGACCCGCTCTTTCGATTGGAGCGATTCGACGGCGGAGTAACCGCTCACCCCCGCGATTCCGTTCGGAATGATGCGGGAAAGACCTCGCGCAGAGTTATTTCGATTGCCTGGTCTTGACCCAGCGCTCGAACTCCGCGGTCATTTCCGGAGTCCAGTTGCCGTCAATGGCGCCCGGGCTGTACTTTCCTTCGCGTAACATCATGTGACCCCATTCATCGCGAAGATGTAGTTCATCGGCGGTGTCCGCCACCTGCTTTGCCAGTTGCGCCGGAACAAACGTCACGCCTTCCGGATCACCCAGCACGATATCTCCGGGCATCACAGTCGTGTCGCCAATCCGGATCGGCACGTTGATTCCCGCCAGCATCACGTTGCGAATTCCGTGAGTCACGCTCGATGGGTGAAAGCCGCGAACGTATCCGGTGAAGCCTTCAATCTTGCTGATGCCGGTCAGGTCGCGGGCGCCGCCATCCACGACAATGCCATTCTTCGACTTGCTAAAGACAGCGGTCGCCAGATTGTCGCCCATAAAATTGTATTTTCCGTACTCGTCCACTACCAGCACATCTCCGGGCTGCAGCGTGTCGATGACCCATGAGTTTTCGCCGTTTCCAATGCGACCTTGCTCCGCGCCTTGTTTTCGGATAACCGCATCGACGTCGGGACGGACCGGCAGGAACAGGGCGGTGACCACCCGGCCCACCAGCCGCGGGGCCGACGCATTGAATTGCTGCCATCCGCGCTCGAATTGATCATGAAAGCCCGCTCTTTGAATGACGCCCCAGGCTTCCTCGGCACTCACCGACTGTAGCCGGCGAATCACCTCATCGGGCACCTTGGGACGGCCGTCCGGGAAGCGCTCGCCTTTCCATGCGACCGTAAATGCAGTTAACTGCTGCGGCGTAAGGGACTGCAACTGGGCGAAAGCCGCTGTGGCAAATGTCATCGTAGCCGCGATGCGCCAATAGAATTTCATAGAGACTCCTTCCTTCCACCTGGATCCGCGGGACACCGCCCCTCATGGGAGCGATGGATACTATATCATATATTACATAAATGCCAACCGATGTTTGTCCTGATCGATCGGCTTTGTTGAACCGGCTCGAAACCGGCGACGGCACTTCGACTCTGTCGTGATAACCTCACGAGAAACGGAGCATTCTTGGCGGAGTTCTACGATGCAATCGTGCTGGGATTGGGAGCGATGGGTAGCGCCTCCCTTTATCATCTGGCGCGCCGGGGGTACAAGGTACTTGGCCTGGAACGCTTCAGTATCCCGCACGAGATGGGTTCTTCGCACGGCGTAACGCGAATCATCCGGCTTGCTTATTACGAGCACCCTTCTTATGTGCCTCTTCTGTTCCGCGCCTATGAGCTGTGGCGCGAACTGGAAACACGCAGCGGCGAGCGGCTGCTGCACATCACGGGATCGATCGATGCCGGCCCCCGCGATGGCGAGATTTTCCGCGGCGCGCAATTGGCGTGCGAATTACATGAGTTGCCGCATGAAATCCTCACTGCCAGGCAGCTACAACAGCGCTTCCCGGCCTACTGCCTGCCGGCGGACACAATGGCTCTGTTCCAGACCCAGGGTGGTTTTCTGCTGCCCGAGCGGTGCATTGCTTCCCATGTGAAGTGCGCCGAGGACTGTGGCGCCGAGGCGCACGCGCACGAGCGCGTTCTGGGATGGGAACCGCGCGGCAGCGGCGTTCGTGTGACCACCGAGAACGCAGTTTATGATGCCGCGCGCCTGGTCATTTCCACGGGCCCGTGGATCTCCGAACTGGTTCCGATCCTGAAGAACATCGCCGTGCCGGAGCGTCAGGTTCTGGCGTGGTTCCAACCATGGTCGGCAGATCTCTTCGATCCCCATTGCTTTCCGGTGTTCAACCTGACTGTTGAGGAAGGACGTTATTACGGATTTCCCCAGTTCGGTATTCCAGGATTCAAGGTCGGCCGGTACCATCACCGTCAGGAGGCGATCGATCCGGATGGGATGGATCGGAGATGCCATACAGAAGACGAGCAGGTACTGCGGGAATTCGCGGAAAAATACTTTCCGGCCGGCAGCGGGACAACCCTCTCCATGCAAACCTGCATTTTCACAAACACGCCGGATGAGCACTTCGTCCTGGGCACAGATCCGCGGTTTCCCCACGTGGTGATCTGTTCGCCCTGCTCGGGTCACGGGTTTAAGTTTTCCGCAGTGGTTGGGGAAATTGTGGCGGATCTCTGTGAAAGCGGCGAGACACGCCATGATATTTCATTGCATAATGTGAACCGCTTTTTCAATAGCTAAACGCTTGCCGGAATGGGATGTAATTGGAAATGAACATTAAAGCTCCGGCTACACTCCGAGCGGGCGCGTATAATGATATGAGGTATGTCATATTCAGGACGGTTCTAAAAAACAGAACAGGTTCTCTTGCGGCCTTCACTGCCCCGTGATATATTAGATTCCACTGAGGCATTCCTTGACCGTAAGCCGCAGTAGGACATTCCTTGCAGTAGGGCACGGGCGTATTCCCGCTGGCTACCGGAGTGCCCGAGTGGGTTCGGCGTATTCGAGGGAGTTCCACGGCCTGTGAGGATCTCTCAGCCAGGGAAGGTGAATCGCACCGGTGTGACGATCCGGCAGTAGCCACTTCGGAAAGATGCAGATGGTTTGCTGGCTCCGGTAGTGAGCTGGAGTCCGCTGCCGGAAAGCAGTTGCGACTGAAGACGGTCGGAGAGTATCCCGGTACGGCAAAGGATATTAAGGAGCGAGCATGATTCATTTCATTGTCCATGACGAGCAGGATAGCGTCGGCGTAGTAGTGATCGATGTAGAGAAGGGCCAACAAGTAGCCGGCTGGAATATGAGGACGGACGATTCGCTGGAACTCACGGCCAAAGCGAACATCCCGCTGGGACACAAGATCGCGTTGACACCAATCGCGACAGGGACCAAAGTGATCAAGTACAACGTACCTATCGGGAACGCGACTCAGGATATCGATCTGGGGGACCACGTTCACACTCATAATCTGAAGACGGCGAGGTGGTAACGGTGACAAGCCAAACGTTCCAAGGATATAGAAGAGAGAATGGCCGCGTTGGCATACGCAACCACACTGTAATTTTACCGGTGGATGATATTTCCAATGCTGCGTGCGAAGCGGTTGCCCACCATGTGGCTGGCACGATGGCGCTGCCGCACGCGTATGGACGGCTGCAGTTCGGAGACGACCTGGATCTGTTCTTCCGGACATTGATCGGTACAGGTTCGAATCCGAATGTGGCTACCTGCATAGTTATCGGAATCGAGCCGGAATGGACGCGACTGGTTGTGGATGGAATCGCCGCCACCGGTAAACTGGTGGAGGGCCTCTCCATCGAACGCAGCGGGGATTTTCGGACTGTCGAAAAGGCGTCGAGAGTCGCCCAACAGTTCGTGCAGAAAGCCAGCGAGTTGCGGCGTGAAGAATGCCACATCAATGAGCTATATGTCTCCACGAAATGCGGAGAGTCCGACACGACGACGGGTCTTGCGTCTTGCCCAACGGTAGGCAACGTTTTTGACCGGCTGCAGGCGATCGGCGCGACGATGAGCTTTGGCGAAACTTCGGAACTGACGGGAGCGGAGGCGATCTGCGCTTCTCGCGCGGCAAATCCGACGGTCTGCGCGGAGTTCATGAAGGTATTCAACTCCTACAATGAGTTCATCATGGCGCAAGGCGTGGACCTGCTCGGATCGCAGCCGACCAAAGGCAACATCCGCGGCGGTTTGACCACGATCGAGGAGAAGGCTCTCGGAAATCTTCAGAAGATCGGCCGCGAGTGCCGCTTTGTTGGCGTTCTCGAACCGGCCGAAGCGCCCAAAGGCAAGGGCCTCTGGTTCATGGACACCTCTTCGGCCGCGGCCGAAGCCGTCACGCTGTGGGCTGCGTCTGGCGCGGTGGTGCACCTGTTTCCCACTGGTCAGGGCAACATCATCGGGAACGCGATCGAGCCGGTTATTAAGCTCACTGGCAATCCACTCACTGCCCGCACGATGGCGGAGCACGTCGACGTGGATGTTTCCGGCCTTCTCCAACGGGAGCTCAACCTGGATTCGGCGGGCGACCTGCTTTGGGATATGATGCTGCGGGTTTGCAACGGACGCCTTACCTGCTCCGAAACACTCAACCACAGGGAATTCGTCTTCACCAAGCTCTACCGTAGCGCCTGATGCTCTCAGGTGCTTCGCACGTGAGCGCATCAGAAGCGGCGCCTGGACGCCGCCCCTCCTGCGCTCAGTGCGCCGAGAAAAAGCGGCGCGCCAACAGAAATCCAGGGATGGCGCCCATCGCGGATGCGATCAGAAACCAGACCAGCCAGTTCCAACCGAGAATCACGGCTGGTGGGTAATCGACTTCGATCCACTCTACACCGGCGTCTCTCATAGGACGCTCGGCCGGATGCAGCAGAAGATGGCGGAAGTCTCCCCGGCGCGCCGATAGATATTCGACGCCACGCCCGCTTCGCACACTCTTCAGCACGTTGCGCCCGTTCCATTCCAATCGCAGTGCTCCCGCGAAAGCCTTGGAGGGACGGATCCGCCAACTGACTTGCCGCTCGTCTGGGACGCGCACGGCCGGAGTTTCGACCACAATGCCCGGGGGAGCAGTGAGCGCGGGTGTGTCTGGCGGCATCGAGTGATCGAGCTGGACAGTGACGACGGCCGCTTCCCCTACGATCAAAGGCGCGCGCGCATAAAAGGCTTCCACCTGCGAGAGCACCAGGAAGGCCGGCAGCGCCGTAATCAGAATCGGCCGCAGGAGCAGGCGCAGAAGCCGCCCGTTTTCGACTAACACATCGCGCTGTGTCCGCAGGACCAGGCGCGGCTCATCCTGAAACAAGCGGAATTCGAGCAGGTGCGCCACCAGCCGGTTGAGGGAGCGCCGTATCGCCGCGCGATCCGAAAGTCGCGCGAACACAAGCGAGGCAGCTATGCCGAATGCGATGCCGGCCGGCAGCAGGCCGGCAAGCGCTCCGGGACCAAGATCCACTTCGGTCACTCCAGGTACCCCAAGCCTTTGAGCTTCCTTGCAATGTCCTCGGCGGACTCCGGCTTTTCCATCCGCGCCAGTTCCTTCTCGATCGCGTGTTCCACGAACTCTTCGAGCGAACTATAGCCGGCTCGCTCGGTGAATGCCGCTGCGCGCTGACACAGCGATTTATCCAGCTTGAGTGTCGTTTTCGATCTCATATCAGAAGACCTCCTTTCCGTCCATGCCCGGCCCGGGACTCGCACCGAAAAGTCGAAGGATCGAAACGGTCAGGTCCCGGATGACAGGATTCTCCGCGGTGATGTTCCGGTTGGCGAACAGCACGCCGGGAACGTCAGCCGCGTTGATGCAGTGGTCGCCGATCCAGGCATCGATGTTGTCATAGATCATTGGCTCGGGCGCGCCTCCCAGGGCCGTTTCCCACGATCCGCGATACCTGGGCGCGTAGCCCACAATCATGTCAGGCGTTGTCGCGGCGTTCGCTCGATCGGGCGGCTCGATAGAGGCTGACTCCACCACCGCGTGGCCATTCCATGGGTCGCGAAGCGCGAGTAACCCCTCACGGATTTTTTCCAGAATCATCTGCCGCGACGAAGCTTGCACGAATCCATTCTTCTCCCGGCCGGCCAAGTTCACATACAGGCCGTTCAATCCCATCGCATACGCCTGCGTATGAGGCCAGTCAATGTCGAGCGACGCGGTGCGTATGAGGAATCCTTCGCGCGCCAGCCAGGCGTTGAGATTCACAGCGCGGTCGAAGCTGGTGAAGCCGTGATCGGACATCACGATTACATCCGCGCCATTCGCTTTCTCCATGGTTTCTCCGACTGCGTCGTCAATCTCGCGGTAGACGCGCGATAGCTCCTCCTCGTGCCTGCCCCAGAGCATGTGGGAGTTCTGATCGATCGCAGAGAAGTAGACAAACAACAGTCCGCCACGGTAATGGTCAAGGGAATATCGCAGCAGTCTCCGTTCGTCATCGAGAACCAGCTTCGACTGCTCCAGGAACTCGGACAGACTGAAGACCCCTTCCCGCAAAGCGGCTGTATCTTCCGCGATCCCCTGCGTGTAGAACGGCCCGATTGCCGCGGCGACGTCGCGGCTGTAATCGGCGGGCGCGGAGAGCGGCAATTCAGGCGAGCGAGGATCGGCGTTCGTCGGCGACACATACAATTCCAGCCACGGATGAACTTGTTTCAGGTACACGCGGAACATGCCGCGGACGTTGACCAGATGGCGAACCAGCGGAAACTCGGCTACCAGCCACGGCGACCATTCGCCTTGCTTCAGGATCGTCAAAGAATCGCCCAGCCGGAGACGCACTACCGCCTCGTCAGGATCAGAGTCCACTATCAAATCCGCGGTGGTAGTTGGCTGGCCTTTCCGGAGGGAATTCGGCGGGCCTTCAATCTGCAGCACCGCGCGGTTTTCGACCGGCGTAATCTTCACAAGCCGTCCGCCTGCCACAGGCCGTGAAGTCTCCCCTGGGTTCGCTGTATAGAACGAAAACGTCCCGAGCGTGCCCTGCAAATCCGGCGTCCCCATACCCGCAAGCGCTTCACCGGCCGGAATTGGCCGATAGTTCGTGGGCATGCGAACGATCGCCACGGGGATGCTGCGGCCTACGAGGATTTCCCAGAAGGCGCGCCCGCGGCGGAACGTGCGGATGCGCGGCTTCGAGAGCGGAATCACCCACGATCCGAAAGAGAGCGTGTGGCGCGGCGGCTCCGTCTCCCCCATCGAGGAGAACGGTTCCAGGGTCGCGGGATCGCGGTGCACAAAATCGAAGAGGCCGTGCGCGCTGGGCGCAAGACCCGTGATGAAGGTCGCCCAGGCGACCGGGCTTTGCGGCGGCGTAGTGGTTCCCAGGCGGCGGAATCCGCCTTGGCGGCGAAGGCGGTCCAGGTTCGGCAGCTCACTCCAATGCTGCTCGACGAACACCGGGTCCATACCGTCCACTCCCAGCACGATCACCTTTTTTGGGTACGGCCCTTGTTTTCCGCGCGAGCATGCGGGCGTGAAGAGGAGTAAGATGCCTAGCGTGATGCCAACGGTTCGCCGCACCCGCGGATTAGCCGAGATCAAAGACGGGCGCTCCTTCCATCCACTTCGGCGGCTCGACGCCGAAGAGGCGCAAAACGGTAGGAGCCAGGTCTTCAATGCCGGGCTCATCGGCATCGAGTCTGCGATTGCTGAAGAGCACTCCCGGCACCAGTGGGGGATCAATGCAATGATCGCCGCTCCAGGCCTTCGTATTATCCTCAAATACGTGCACGGTTACTTTGCCGACAGCGGCATCCCATGACGTGCGGTAGCCGTCCGCGTAACCGATGATCAAATCGGGCGCAGCGCCCAAATAGGGACCGCTATATAGTTCGCCCGCCGGATAGGCTTGCCGGACTGCGACTTCGCCGGTATCATCGTCCACCAGGCCGCTGAGCTTCGCCGCCAACTCGCGTTGCAGGGATTCCGCCTCTTCCGATGGAACGATGCCGCCCGATTCCCTGCCTCTACGATTCAGATAGAGCCCACCAAGCCCCAACGCGTAAGCGCGCGTGCGGCTCCAATCGACGCCCTCGAAATAGTCGCCGCCTTCGGTCCCATCGCCGTTCAAAGCAAGATATCCGTTCCGGCGAAGCCACGAGTTCAGATTGACTCCGCGGCGAAAAGAACGAAAGCCGTGGTCGGATAAAACAAAGAGCGCGGTGCGGTCATCCACATAGCGCAACGTATCGCCGGCCAGGCGATCCATATCGCGATACAGCCGCTCGATGGTCTCCGCGTGACTCCCGTCGGCCGGCGTGGCGCGCGCCGGATCGAGATACCGAAAGAACATGTGCTGTACACGGTCGCTGGTGTCGAAGACGCACGCGACCACACCGCGGCGCGTGCGGTCGAGCGCGCTGAAGAACATGGCTTCTCGCTCCCGCTGGATCGATTCCGCCTGTTTGAGGAAGGCGTCTTCGTCAATTGCGCCTTCATTCAACGCCCAAGTGTCTTCCGCCATGCCGAGGGTCGCGAAAGAGCCCAGCAGCTTCGCCAGATAGGCCGCGTAAAAGCGCGGCTGGCTGATCGGCAGCGCGGGGTTTTCGGGATCAATTTGAATCGGTGTGACGTAAAGCGAAACTTCGGGATGACTGGCAGTCAACAAAAAACGCGCGATGCCGCGAGCGCCATTAAACCGCAGCCGAATCCATGGCGTATACTCGCCGCGAAGCAACGGAAATGTTTGGCCTTGAATCTCCAGCATTCCCGAATCTGGTTTTCCGTTGAGCTTCACGCGGAACGAAACCGGTTTCGAATCCTGCGGACCCTCAAGCAATCCCGCCAGGCAATTCCCTTCCCTTCGCAGTGGATAGCGGTTTCCTCCTGTCCGTACAGCTTCGCCCGCTGTTGTGCTGAACCACGAAAAGCTCCCTTGCGCGCCGCGTAGATCGGGCGTACACATTGCGGAAAGCAGCCGTCCATGAAAATGGTCCGGCGGGAACGTGATGGGCACGCGAAGGATCGTGCAGCCGATCGCATGACGTCCGAGAATCTTCCAGAACGGTTCACTCTTGCGCCGCATCTCTACCGTCGTCCGCTCCAGCGGAATTCGAAGGCGGCCAAACCGCAAGACTCGTGTGGCTGGCCTTACCTTTGAGGATGAAAGCTCGGGCGCATATGTCCGCAAATCACGATTTAGAAAATCGAAGATGTTGTGCTTCGCCGGATTCACACCGGTTGCAAAGGTTGACCACGCAACCGGCGAGAGCGCCGGATACGTGGTTCGCAGGCGGCGATAAGAACCCTGCTCTTTCAGCCGGCTCAGGTTGGGCAGTTTCCCCTCTGCCATGAAGCGCTCAGTCAATAGCGGGTCCAGCCCATCCAGCCCGAGAAAGATTGCCTTGCTCACGCGAGCGTTCCGATAGCCTCGCTTGCGCCGCAGAGCCAGCCACGCTGCGCGAAATGGCCACGTCAGCATCGAAATCACGCTCAGAAAGAGAGAGAGAACCAGCGCCAGCAGCGATCCCATGAAGGCGAATCCCGCGCCCGGGCCGATGTAAGCCAAGTACGGCGTCATCGGAGTTTCCCCTCCACGAACGGCACCTCCAGAACCTTTTCGTGCTGGATGGGTCCGTGCCCAAAATAGCCGTCTTCGCCGAACAACTCTCCATGGTCCGCCGTGATGGTGACGTAGGTATTCCGCGGCAGCAGATCGAACAATTCTTCAACCACAGTATCCAGGTACTTCACCGCGTCGATCTGCCGGTGCCGCAGCACCTCCAATTGCCGTTTGTTGAACATCTTCGTCTTGGTCTGCCGCAGCTTTCCTCCCACGATGTGCTCGTCCAGGTGCTTGAACACGCCGTGCACACCGCTGATGCGCGGCCATTCATCTGGGGGTTCGTCGGGAAGCGCGTACGGGTAGTGCGTCTCGCCAATGTTGAGGAGATAAAACGATGGGTTCTCCTCAGAGAAGCACAGCTCGCGGAGCATGGCGCGCATGTCATTGTGGCGCTCCATGAGACGGTAGCTATCGAAGCCCGCGTTCAACGGCGTCGCCGGATTGAGCACCGGCAGCGAAACGCGAGCGTGCGTCTGGTACCCGAAGTTGCGCAACAGGACGGGCAGATACAGCCGCGGCACAAAGGAGCGGAACTCGATGCCGTCCGCGCCGAGCCGTTCGTTGAAACGCAGGAAGTCCTTTTTGTAATATTCGGACGCGTAAACATGCTTCGGACTCGAGTGGGGCATCAATCCCATCAGCAGATTGAAATGCGAGGGCGCCGTCCAGGAAGCATAGGCCCAGCGCCGCTCCACCGCACCCAACCGGCGCATCACTTTCGGCCGCGCCTGGATGAAAGAATCATAGCGGCAGCTATCGAAGACAATCAGCACATAGTTATTTCGAGGCTGGCGCTTCTTCGTGGGCATATCCTAGCACTCAAAGTATGACGCAAGAGCGCATGGCACGTTTCGTCGTGTATCCCTAGAAACCCGGCGTGTAGCGAAGCTGCAGGATTACGGAAGATTTGCCCGGATGCCCGGCAACCAGACCGTCCCAGTCGGAGTTGAAATAGAGCGTCCGGCCGTCATAGCCCAGCCATGGGCACGAGTCGTTCCCTGCCGTGTTGATGCGCGGCCCGAGGTTTACAGGCGGCATCCATCCATTCTCGCCGCGTCGGCTGATGTAGAGATCGACACCGCCGAATGAATTTTCCAGTCCACGAGCGGGGAAAACGATGGTTGTGCCGTCCCGGTTCAGCGAGATATCGCCATCATCGCCCGGTGTGTTGATGGGAGCGCCCAGGTTCACGGGAGCGCCCCATCCATCGCCCTTGCGGTCACTGTAGTACACATCCAATCCGCCGAGACCGCCGGAACGATTGCTCGAAAAGTAGAGCCGCTGCCCGTTGCTCGTAAGCAGAGCTCCGAACTGGAGCGTACCCGGCATGTTGACCGGCTCGCCGACCGGCTCCGCGGTGGCCCACTGGCCGTCGCGAAAGCGAGAGATGTAGATAGCGCTCGATTGCTTGAAATCCGCGCCACGAATGAAAACCAGCGTCTTTCCATCCGGTGAGAGCTTGCCATCCACTTCGTTGGCGGCCGTATTGATGCCCGGACCGGGATTATACGGAGCCGACCATTGGCCGTTCCGTTTCTGAGAAAACCAAAGGTCTGCTCCGCCATGACCATCGGTGCGCCGCAATTGGAATACCACCAGCGCGCCGTCTTCCGACAGGCTCACACAAGACGCTCTGTCATTCGGTCCGACGGGCACCCCCAGCGGGCCAATGGTTAACCTTTCCTGGCCCCAGGCAGCAACCGCGATGGCGAGCAAGACGATACATTTCATTCGGTTTCAAGCCTCTTCATTTGGTGTCATGTAATATATTATATGTTATCGCGATGAACTTGAACCAGATTTTTACCCTGCCCGTTTCCGGTCTTTTTCTTCATGGACGCTGCGGAATTCGCCTGTTTTCCGGAGTAGATGAAATGATGGAGCAGTTCGCTCACTCGATGGCCGATGAACTGCTCGAACGCAACGCTGCCGGCGAGCCGACCCGTTGGATTCTTCCTGTTGGACCCGTGGCCCAGTACGCTCTGCTGGTGGATTTATCGAACCGCTGGCGCATCAGTTGGAAGAATGTCTTCGCTTTTCAGATGGATGAGTTTTTGGACTGGCAGGGCAGGCCTTTGCCGATTGACCATCCACTGAGTTTCACCGGTTATCTGCGCCGGGAATTGTTCCATCGCCTGGATGCGGACTTGCGCCCGGCGCCCGAGAACATTCACGCACCGAGCCCATTCGATCCGGATGCAATCAGCGAAGCCATCACTGCCGCAGGCGGCGTCGATACCTGCTTTGGCGGCATCGGGTACCACGGACATGTTGCCTTCAATGAGCCGCCGATCTCACGCTGGTTCCGGATCAGTGCGGACGAAATGCGGGAATCCCGAACGCGAGTGGTCATCTCCGGAGACGACTCCATCGTCGTCCAAAGCATTAATTTCTGCGGCGGAAGCCCGGACCTGATTCCGCCTATGGGCGTCACTTTGGGAATGAAGGATATTCTCGCATCGCGAAAAATCCGCTTGTACCTAGCGGGCGGCGAAAGACATCGTGCGGTGTTCCGCATGACGCTTCTGGCGGATCCGACCAGCGACTACCCCTCCACACTACTGCAAGGGCACCCCGACTGCATTCTGCACACCGATGAGGCTACCGCGCGGCCAATCGGTGCCGCGATGAAATGGATCATCCCGCCCCAGCGGTAGCGCGCAGAAGCTCGATTGCCGTTTCGCGAACGGATTGTTCCATCTCGGGCGTAGTTTTGAGAATGCCATAGAGTTCCCAGGCCGTATTGACTTCGTAGCCTCCTCTGGGAAACTCTACGGCGTGCGGCAGGTAGCCGGTGGATGTGTCATTCGTGTAGGAGCCGACCATCAGTTTCAGCCCGGGAAAGCGGGAGCGAATCAACAGACTGGTCAGGTGCAGAACCTCACCGGGGAGGAGCGCGATGTGCAAGTCTCCAATACGAAACGCCTCCACCATCGTTTCGTGCGCCTGCTGCATGGCGCCGCCTTTCTCCAGGTATTGCAAGTAAACTTTGGCCCATTCCCGCGGCACGGTTTTTTGCGTGGCGTACTCGCTCGCCTTGGTCTGAAAATCGGACAGGCTGTATGGCGCAACGAATTCGAGATGGATATGGCGCACCTGGTAGTCGATGGAATCGCCCGAAATGGGCTTGGCAACCGCAGCCGCCCGTAGCGCTTCGTCGGCCATCCTCGTGCCGTATGACTCCATTTCCTTGACGCCGCCGAACACCTTCGGGATTACATCGCCGCAGCATCCTTGCAGGTACATCACCGGGCAATTCAGCTCGCTGCCGAGTCTCTTGTAAAGCACGCCGGGAAAATCGGCGGAGACTTTATTGTTGTTATCGCGCATCGTCACCGGGTGTGTGGCGTAGTTTACGATTGCGCCCATATACTTGCCGCCGGAAGGCTGGCGAATCAGCAGTACGCTGAAAGTCTTGTCGATTGGGCCGGAGTCTTTGTCCCACGTGTTCACGCGATTTCCCAAGCGCCGGTTCAATCCAATGGAAGAATCCACCTGCCCCAGTTCGAGAACAGCCGGAGCAAGGCCGCGGTGAGCCTGCGTTGCGATTGAGACGATGCGGTCTTCAAGCAATTGTTGGAACCGTGTGTCCGCCGCGGTCATCGGAATTCCGAGCACGGCCGGCGCGGAGTGATCGTGCGTTACTTGAATCGCAACCGCATCCTCGGGAATGCCGGTGGCTTCACGAACCCGCCGGGCAATGCGCCGCGAGAGATCGAGTCCGATGGCGCCGACGTCCGCGACAACCAGCAGGAACGTCTTACCCGACTCGAACACAATCGCCTTTGCGTAAATATCATCGAGAACGCCTTCGGAAGTGGGATTTGCCGACCGGTCATAGCCCCAAAGCCGAGTCGGCCAACTGGGCGTAATCGCCGTTTCCGCAACACCGACGCGAAGCGCGGTCTTCGTCGCGGCGCTCATACCGGCTCGGGCGCCGGCTAGTAGTAACGCACAGCACTCCATCGCCTGGCGGCGCGTGATTGATGAATTCATAGGGTCGCCTTTCCGCGGTTTCCCTCCGCGAAGACCGCTCATCCCACTCCAGCGGTAGAGTGGAGCAGTTCAATTGCGGTCTCGCGAACCGTCTGTTCCATCTCGGGAGTGGTTTTCAGGATTCCGTACAGCTTCCACGATCTTTCTACCTCGTACCCACCCTTCGGGAATTCCACCGCGTTCGGCAGATAGCCCGTTGAGGTGTCGTTGGTGTAAGAACCAACCACGAGTTTGACGCCCGGGAACCGGCCGCGAATCAGCAGGCTGGTCAGATGCAGCACCTCGCCAGGCAGCAGTGCGAAATGCAGATCGCCGACGCGGAGCGCCTCCACCATGCTCGGGTGCGCCTGCTGCGTGGCGCCGCCCTTTTCCAGATATTGGAGGTAGAGCTTAGCCCACTCCGGCACATAGAACGGACCCTTGGCATACTCGCCAGCCTTGCTCTGAAATTCGGAGAGGCTGTACGGCGCCACGTATTCCAGCGAGATGTGGCGCGTTTTGTAATCGACAGAATCTCCTTTGACCGATTGAGCTACCGCCACGGCGCGCAGCGCTTCCTCCGCCATCCGCGCGCCAAATGCCTCCATCTCCTTGACCGTTCCAAACATTTTCGGAACCTCGTCGCCGCAACAGCCCTGCATGAACATGACGGGGCACCCAAGCTCGGTGCTGAGCCGGCGATAGAGGACGCCGGGAAAGTCCGCAGAAACTTTGTTGTTGTCGTCGCGCAAGCAGACCGCGTGCGCCGCATAGTTCACCAGCGCGCCCAGGTATCGGCCTGAGAGGGCACGCACCAGCACTACACTCAGCGTCTGATCGATGGGACCGGAATCATTGTCCCAGTTGCTCACTACTTGATTCACTCGGCGGTTTAATGCGATCGAAGACGCGACCTGCCCCAACTCCAGGGCTGCCGGAGTGAGATTCTGCTGTGCTTTCCTGGCGATCTCTACGATGCGATCTTCCAACAGTTGCTGAAATTTCGTATCGGCCGGGATCGCAGGAATCCCGAGCACTGAGGGGGCCGAGTGGTCATGTGTAACTTGAATCGCGACCGCGTCCTCGGGAATGCCAATCGCTTCGCGAACTCGAACCGCAATCTTCCGCGATAGATCGAGGCCAATCGCACCGATATCGGCGGTGATCAGCAGGAAGCGCTGGCCGGAATCAAACAGGATCGCCTTAGCGTAGATATCGTCTAGGATGCCTTCGGAGAACGGGTTCTTGGTGCGGTTGTATCCCCAAAGCCGCGTTGGCCACGACGGCGTGATGACCGTTTCAGCCATGCCGACGCGAAGTCCCGTTTTCGCCATGCCGAGGGCCCCGGCACCAGCCAGCAAGAGACCGCAGCGGGCCATCATGGAACGTCGCGAGATGGATTCGGATCTCACATGTTTCCTTTTCGAACTTCTTCGGCGAAGTGATCGGCATTCCGCATGGTGAGGGAAAGGATCGTGACGGTCGGATCGGTGATGCCGCTGGTGCAGTGAAGAGACCCGTCCGCCAGTACGAGGTTCGGAACATCGTGGGTCTTGCCCCAGCGGTCCGTCACGAATCTTCGTGGATCATCACCCATCCTGCAGGTGCCTTGCTCGTGAATCTGCGCGCCCGGAATTGATGTCGAGGTGGTGTAGGAATTCACCTTGCCGCCCGCCGCTTCGATCAGTTCCACGCCGCGCTGCACCATGTCCTTGACCATCGCCTCCTGATTCTTGCCGTGGCGAAGACGAATGCGAACCGCCGGAATGCCCCAGGCATCCTTCACTTCCGGGTCAATGTCCACGTAGTTACCAGGATCTTCGAGGCCGCAGCCGGCCCCCGTCACACCGATTGCGGCTCCGTATCCGTGGCGGGCACTCGCTTTCAGGTCGGGGCCAAATCCGTTCCCCCCGCCGGCGCCCATGTTGAAGCCGCCACCGCAGCGTATTTCATAGCGCCGCAGGATATTTTTGCTGCGCGTCTTATTGTCGAGGTTGATGAAAGGATGAATACGCACCCACGCATCGTTGCTGTCTTCGTTGACCACCTCGCGGCCTTGCAACTGCGGGAGCGTGCCACTGACATTCGCGACGCAATCTTCCACCAGATTCCTTCCGACCTGACCACTCGAATTCGCCAGGCCGTTGGGGAACAAGTTGGACTTCGAATTCAGAAGAAGGCGCGCCGTTTCGATGGCGCTCGCCGAGACAACCACGTAGCGGCCGCGCACGCCGCCTTCTTTCATCGTGTACCGGTCAACCCAGGTGACGCCGGTGGCCCGGCCTTGCCCATCGATGGTCACTTCACGCACTACGGCATTCTGGATCAGCGTCATTCGGCCTGTCGCCTGCGCCCACGGAAGCAGCGTGCCGGTGGACGTGAATTTCGATCCAGGGTCGCAGCCTTGACCGCACCGGCCGCAGTAGTGGCAAGCGGGCCTGCCGTTGAGCGGCCGCGTGATGATGCCATGAGGCTCGTTGGTGGCGATGTAGCCTATCCTCCGCGCCGTAGCCCTCATGATTGTCAAATTGCAGTTGAGGCCCGGCGGGGGTTGAAACTCCCCATCCGGCATGCCGGTTGGTACTCCCGCTCTCTCGCCGCTGACGCCGATCAAGCGCTCCACGCGCGAATACCACGGCGCCATCTCGTCGTAGGACATCGGCCAATCGATGCCGACTCCGTCGTAGCTATAGGGCTTCCATTCAACCGGGCCCCACCTCGCTGCTACCGCGCCCCAGCAGTTGGTCTTGCCGCCAACGGACCGGACGCGCACCCATCGATAGGGCATGCCCTCCGGGTGCGTGTAACGCCAGTCCCGGATCTTCACGAAGAAGTGATCATTGTAATAGTTGGCGTGCGCGCTGCCATCGAAAACAATGTCCTGCTCGCGCTCACCCTGGCCGATGACGTAGCGCTTCGTGGGCAGCCGAACATGTACCGGATCTTCCTGGTAGACGCCGCGGTAGCGCATCTCCCACGGCCATTCGTGATGGCGGATGTCGTGATCGATGTTGTGTCCGCCCGCTTCGACAACAGCCACTCGCGCTCCGGCGCGCGTCAACATGTATGCCATCATGCCGCCGCCGGCCCCGGAACCTACAATGACCACGTCGTACGTTTCAGCCATGCTCTTTTCCCCTGAAACCCTTTAGCGGATTACTTTGATCCGTACATTCTGAAACTCCACAGTCGATCCAGCCTTCGCATAGAAACCGATATGCCCGCTCGCCGGACGGCTCGCGTGCACGTCCGCGGTCTTCGAAAGATTGACGTACGTCACTACGTGATCACCGCTGACGTAGACCCGGAAGTTATTCCACCGGTCTGGCCGGTGAATCGTGGTCATCCAATCGCTGGTTACCATGCCGGGCGCCAAGCCAAGGATGGAGCCGCTCGGGCTATCCGGCGATTCCGCGACGGCGCACTCATATCCCGCCGCCGGATCTCCCGCTTGTGAACCACCCGGATGCCGCAACGAGACGACACCTTCCGACGTTTTGGGCACTCGCGCGTCGAACGTGAGAAGGTAATTCGTGTACGTGCTCTTCGTCAGGACTCCAGACCAAACGGACCCGCTCTCTCCACGCAGCACTCCTTTTTCGAGCGTCCAGCCTTTCGACGTCGTGAGACTATCCGCCATGGCGCCCGAAGACCAGAGAGGCTGGAACTCCGCCGGATTGCGCTCCAACTGCTCTTCGAGCATCAACGCTTCGGGTCGCTCCGGCGGCAACTCCTGAATCTCGATGTCCTTGAACCGGTACTCGAGCTGATCCTTGCCTCCATGCATTTGCATGCCGACCCCGCCCGAATAGGAGCGTCGCGTGTGGGTTTCCGCCATCCTCTGCCCGTTGATGAAAGTCGAGATGTGGTCTCCCACGCAGCGGATTTCGATTTGCGACCATGCCTGCGGGTCGAGGATCTTGGGGTATGCGCGCGCGACATCATAAATGGCGCCGTTCGTGTTCGGATCGGGCTCGCCTTGTTGGAGCTGTATCTCAAATCCGTGGAACGCCGGGCGCGAAACCATCGCATGGCCCGGATCGCGGATGAGTACGCCGCTGTTGAAGGCGTTTGACCCGGGATGAAACTTCAGCCGAAGGATAAAGTCCCGGAAATCCTTTTTCGTGACGAGCCATCCGCCGCTTGTATCATTTGGCCGGCGGCGGACAACGATCTGGCCATCTTCCACTGTCCACACTCCGGCATTAACCACCTGCCAGCCATCCAGATTGCGGCCATTGAACAAGGACTGCCAGGTTTTGCTCTTCGCGTCCTGCGCCCGGCCGGCGGCGACGGCAAGAAGAAGAGCGCCGGCCACAGCAGCCGCCGCGGATATACTAACGGCGCGCATTCAGATCACCTTTCCGCGGCTCGATTGCCTTGATGTTGACATTCCGGTATTCCACCGCGGCCCCCGGACCGATTTGGAAGCCGACGCGTCCCTGCAAACTGCGATTCACATGTACCTCCGCGGTCTTGACGAGATTGATGTAAGTGACCAAATGGTCTCCGGTCGCATAAACACGAGCTTTGTTCCACTGTCCTTCTTTGTAGACTCTCTGCAAAGCCGGGTCGAGAACGAAGCTGCGCGCAACGTTATGGATGGACCCTGGAGGATTCGTGACATCTTCCGGATCGAGCGCCAATTCGTAGCCGCGATCGGCGAATCCGCTTTCGGCCTGACCGGCCGGCAGACGAAATCCAACGCCGCTCTCGCCTTTGGAATCGACCTTGAAGTCGAAAGTCATGATGAAGTTTCCATAGGTCTTCCGGCTCACCAGCCAGGCACGCTGCGCCGCGCCGCTGCCGCGCAAAGTATCCTTCTCGAGCGACCAGGCCCGCTCGTCTCCATATCGCGTGAAGTCGTGGTCCAGAGATTCCGGCGTGTACAACGGAACAAACTCGCCCGGCTCCTGCTCCATCTTTTCCTGCGCCAGTTGGAAAGGCCGCGCAGCCGGAGGGAGTTCCTTGATTTCGAGATCCTTCCACCAGTTTTCCGCCGGCTCCTCGCCGCCATGCAGATGCAGACCGATTCCGCCGCGGTAAGAGCGACGGG
The DNA here is from genome assembly GCA_035550475.1 of Bryobacteraceae bacterium. Lineage (GTDB taxonomy): Bacteria > Acidobacteriota > Terriglobia > Bryobacterales > Bryobacteraceae > DASZPB01. Next base: position 137,055 of record DASZPB010000049.1, read on the forward strand.
TATGCGTTTCGGCCATCTTCTTCCCGTTCATGTAGGTGACGATATGGTCGCCAATGCACCGGATTTCGAAATCGCCCCACTCTCCGGCGTGCAGCATCTGCGTGTACGCATTGGCCTCATAGTAGATGGCCGCGTTGGTGTTTTCATCTTTCTGCCCCTGCGCGATGATCACTTCAAATCCGCTGAATGCCGGGCGATTGAGTTTCGCGTGCGCGGGATCGCGGACCAGCACGCCACTGTTGTACTTCTCATACACGGATTTGTATTTCAGGCGAAGGATGAAATCGCCATAGTCCTTTTTCGTGACCAGCCAACTCGCGCCTTTGTCCGGCGGAACGCGGCGCGCGATGATGATGCCGTTCTCCACCTTCCACGTGCCGCCCGTATTCACCTTCTCCCAGCCATCCAGATCGCGCCCGTTGCAGAGTTTCGTCCAGCCGCTGTTGCCTGCGGTCTTGGAAGTTTCGGCCGGAGAGGCGGCCATCAGGCCGCCGGTGACGATTGCCATTGCCAGCACGCTTTGAATAGCTCGCATCCTCTGTCCTTTCTTCCGTCCGGCGTGCCGGTTCACCGGCTCCGCACCGCCACCACTTCGATCTCCACTTTCGTATCTGCGCCGATCAATTGCGACACCTTCGCGGTGGTCATGGCCGGCGCCCGCTTCGGGTCCAGGTAAGCGTCGCGCACCTTACGCAATTCCGGCATGTGGCCGGTGTCAGTAAGATAGATGTTCATTTTCACCACGTGCGCGAAATCTGAGCCGCAAGCGGCCAGCGTGGTTTTCAGGTTTTCCATGGTCTGCCGCGTCTGCGCCACAATATCGGCGGATACCGGGTCGCCCTTGCTTGTGTCACCGCCGTGGCCCGAGACGAAAATCAGTTCCTCTCCCGCCGGCACCGCAACCGCGTGCGAATACCGGGCGATGGGTGCGGCGAGGCCCGGAGAATTCACGTAGCGAACGCCTGCCCCATTCGCCGCGAGTGCCCGCGGAGGACGATTGTTGCTCCCGACCACGTACGCCAATGCTACGGCACAAACCCAACCGCTGATTGCAAACCAATTCTTCATCGCGACTCCTTTGTCTCACGGCGTGCGTCGTTCACTCAGACGCCACCCTTCCGGACTTCCTCCGCCAGGTGGGTAATATTGCGCATGGTCAAACTCAGAATCGTCAGCGTGGGATTGGTGATTCCGCTCGTGCAGTGAATAGAGCCATCCGCAAGCACGAGATTCGGCACATCGTGAGTCTGGCCCCATCGATTCGTCACCGATTTTTGCGGATCGTCGCCCATCCGGCAGGTTCCCTGCTCATGAATCTGACTTCCGGGTATGGATGGAGAGGCAGAACGGGAAATCACTTTGCCACCCGCCGATTCGATCATTTCGCTGCCGCGCCGCGTCATGTCACGAATCATCGCTTCGTGATTCGGGCCGAATTTCAAGTGGATACGCACCGCCGGAATGCCCCACGCATCTTTTACGCTGGGGTCAATATCGACGAAGTTGGCGGGGTTCTCCAGGCCACAGCCGGCGCCCATGACGCTGATCTCACTGCCGTAGTAGCGGCGCGTCTCGGTCTTGGGTTCCGCGCCGTAGAGCTGCTCGCCGCGGCTGTTTACCGCCATCGAGAACCCGCCACCGATGTACATGATGTAGCGGCGCAGAAAATCCTTGCTGCGGGTGCCCTCATCCACATTGACGAACGGATGGATCATCAGATTCGTGCCGTAGCTGTCTTCGTTCGAGACGGGCCGACCCTCAAGCTGCGGCAGATATCCAGTGATGAATCCCTTGGTGTCTTCTATGAGATTGCGTCCGACCATGCCGCTCGAATTCGCCAGTCCATTGGGGAAGGAGGCCGACTTGGAGTTGAGCAGAATGCGCGCCGTCTCAATCGCGCTGGCCGAGAGCACGACGTAACGGCCGCTCACGGAATTCTCGCGGAAGGTGTACCGGTCGATATACGTGACGCCCGATGCTCTTCCCTGGTTGTCGAGATTGACCTCGCGAACAAGCGCGTTTGTAATCATCGTCAACCGGCCCGTGGCGCGGGCAACAGGCAGAAGCGCTCCAACCGTAGTGAACTTGGAGCCCGAATCGCAGCCATGTCCGCAGCGCCCACAGTAGTGGCAGGCCGGCCTGCCATTGTGCGGCCGCGTGATGATGGCGCGAGGTTCGCCCACTACGGTGTAGCCGGCCCGCGCGATCGGCTTATGCAAGATCGTGCAGGCACAATCGTAGTTCGGTGGCGGCTGGAATTCGCCCTGCGGAACTGCGGTCATTTTGCCGGGTTTTTCGCCGCTCACACCGATCAGTCGCTCGGTCCTGGCGTACCACGGCTCTATTTCGTCGTAGGAGACGGGCCAATCGACGCCGAAGCCGTCATAGCTGTAAGGCTTCCAATCGAGGGGTCCCCACCGTAATGCGCCGGCCGCCCAGCAATTCGTTTTTCCGCCGATGGAACGCACGCGAACCCAGCGATACGGCGATCCTTCCGGATACGTATAGCGCCAGTCGCGAATTTTTACGTAGAAGTGGTCGGTCTGGTAAGTATTGTGCGCGCTGCCGTCGAATACCGTGACGCGCTCTTCGATGCCTTTCCCGATGACTTCTTCCTTGGTGGTCAGACGAACCTGCACGGGGTCTGGCCTATAGGTATTGCGGTACCGCAGTTCCCAAGGCCACTGGTGATGCCGAAGGTCTCGATCGATATTGTGCCCGCCTGCTTCGACTATGGCAACGCGCGCACCCGCTTGCGTGAGCAGGTAAGCCGCCATGCCGCCGCCCGCGCCGGAACCTACGATGACGACATCAAACAGTTCGCTCATCCATGCCTCGCTTCGGCTAACCCGGGACGGAAGGTGCGCCGCAGGGCATTGCTGGCCGGTGCTACCGCTGTATCTCCCGGCCGTCCGTCATTGGGCCGCTCCTCTTCCGCGATTGCCCAGCCACGCCAGCCGCACGCATCGATTGCCTTCTTCCAGGCCGACAGGTCGAGCGTTCCGTAGCCGAGCGGCACTTGCTCGGAGCCCGCAAAGTCGCGTAAATGGAGGGCACAGGTCCGCTCGTGGTACTCGCGAAAGAATCCGACGCCGTCGGCGCCCGCCACGGACATGTGGCCTGTATCGAGAACGAAACTCACCAGCGTGGGATCGGTCGCGGCAATCAGACTGCGGATTTCTTCCCCTCCAGCGAGGAACTCAGGAGGATGATTGTGATAAGCAAGTCGAAGGCCGGCATCAAAGCAGGAGAGGGCCGCGCGGTTTAACGCGGCCGCCTTACGCTGCACCGCTCCAAGATCAAATTTTCCATCGCGCGCCGCCGGCGCTCCGCTCAGAATCATTCGTTCGGCGCCCAATTCCCGCGCGCCCCGAGCGACGCGCTGAATCAGGTCCTCCGGCGCAAGGAAGGTCTCCGGGTCATATTGCAGCAGGAAGATATGCACCGCGAAAAACCGCACGCCGGCATCTTCGATGCGCCGCCGTGCGCCCGGTAGATCTTGCAGATGCGTTTCTATATTCAGGAAGCCGGTCTCAAAACCATCAAACCCATACGACCGTATACGAGCCAGGACGTTCAGAAAGCGGGCGGTATCGCCCGCCGGCATGCGCCAGGCATTTGTCTGGCAACCAAGTTGAATACTATTCTCCTCTGGCGGCATGGAAACTCGATGGCGTGACAAGTCAAAGGCCCTGAAAACGAGCCCGAAAATCCGGCCGGCTGGTTCTGTCTCCACACCACGACACGCAGACGCCAGATTGCATATTAGATATCACTTCGAATATGCTAATCCGTGTGCAACAAGGTGTCAAGACACAAGATATTTTGCTTCACATCCTCGATGGAATGATATTGTAGATATTAATTTTGGGCCGGGCTTTTACGTGGATTTGCCCGGTTACACGAGCCACCAACATGCTTTCACATCATCCAACGCGCCGGAGCGCGCTGCTCGGAACCGCCGCCGCGCTTCTGAATCCCCTTCGAAGCCAGGTCCAGTCGGCTCCCTTCCGAATTGGGATCGCCGAAACGCCGATCACTCCGAGCTGGCCGACCACTTTGTGGGGCTATGACAATACCACTCACTATACCAATGGCGTGCTGGATGATATTTTCGCCAAGGCCTTCCTCTTCGAGAACGGCAAACAATTCCTGGTGATCACGCTCGATGTTGGCGCGATCGGCTTTGATTTCACCCGCCGCGTCTATCGCCGCATTCACGAGGAAGCCAAACTCGCCGAAGATTCGGTCTCGATCACCTGCACTCACGATCATTCCGCGCCTGCTCTCCTTCCGATTCCCTCGCTTCCGGCGGACCGCCGGTTCCAGATCCTGCTGGAGGATAAGCTGGTGGAACTGGCGAAGCAAGCCAAAAAGAATCTCACGGCCGCTACGCTGGAATTCGGACAAATCGAATCCTCGATCGGCCTCAATCGTAGAGTGGGAAACCGCGCGAACACCTGGAACAAAGACTCCGGGCCTATCGACCCAACTTTCAGCGTGCTCCTCGCGAAGTCACCGGAAGGTAAGAACCTGGGCGTCCTGGTGAATTACCCCTCGCATCCGGTAACGCTTCGCGAAGACAATGACAAAGTCTCCGCCGACTTTCCCGGTGTCCTCTACAAAGAGCTCGGAAGTTCCCTCAATTGCCCGGTTATGTACCTGCAAGCCTGCTGCGGCGATGTGATTCCCAAAGTATTCGGCGGCGTGAAGGAGATGAACGAATACGGCAAGAAAATGGCCGAGGAAGCCCGCCGCGCGCTCGCAGCCGCCAAACCGCTGTCGTCTCCCACAGTCAACTACCTATCGACGCGAGTGGTGATGACGTTCGTTGCGCCGGTTCCTCTGGACGAATTCCGGGCCAACTACAGTAAGTACTTTCGCGGCTCGCACTACATGCAGCTCTGGGCCGAAAATTATCTTCGCTATCTTGAAGACGGCGGCGATCTTCGGCAAAGCCGCGATAGCGTGGTAAAAGCTGCCTCGGTCGGTGGACTGTCGTTCGCATTTCTTCCAGGCGAGATCTTACACCTGACCAGTGTCCTCATCCGAAAGGAGTTCCCAGGGCGAAAGTTGATCGTCTCAGGGTATAGCAACGATACTTCGGTGGGTTACCTGCCTCACGCCGATGAGTTTCCGCTGGGTAAGTATGAAGTCGAGGACGCGTGGAAATACTATGACACATTGCGAACCACGCCCCAGATGGAAAAAGACGTCCGCGAAACCGCCATCGCGCTTCTGCGCGAACTAACCGCCGGTTCCTGACGCGTGCTGGAGGGTTACTACTTATACTGAACGCCGTCCTTCAGGACGTGCGACACGTTCTGCAAGAGGCCGACATCAGCAAGCACATCACCCTTCACCAGAATCACGTCCGCTCGAAATCCGGGTCGAAGCGTGCCGATATCGGGCGCCAGCAGATGGCCCGGCCGCGAGGTAGCTGCTTCGATCGCTTCCATCGGAGTCATCCCCAGGTCTACGAAGTTCTTCACTTCGTACCACGTGGTTGAGCCATTGATGAGTCCCACTACGCTGTTGTCCGTGCCCACAACAATGCACGCGCCGCCGCGGATCAGCGGCTCCATCTTGCGCCGTGTGTTCTTGCTCCAGCGCCGGTCCACGTCCGCAGTCGGAATGTGTTCGTAGTCGGCCAGCGAAGAAACCAGATGCTCATATAGATCCGCCGGCAGCGCTGCAGCCGCTTCCTGATCGTAAATCCTCGCGGGAAAACGTTCTGTTTCGAGCGACATCGTCCGCACGACGAGTGTTGGATCAATGCAAGTGTCCGAACCAATGATTGCTTGTATCGTTGCATCGGAGTACTCGTATGCGCGGCCGATTCCCGTGTGCTCGAGTGTCTTGAAGTGGAACCGGATGCCGCGAACCACCTCCGCGTCCGATTGGTAAGCATGACCGCACATCGGCTTGTGCGCCTTCGATGCTTCGTCCGCGATGGCGGTGAGTTCGTCGTCGGAAAAGTTGGACTGATCGTGAACCTTGATCCAGTCCACGTTTGCCGCGACCAGGCGTCGGACTTTCTCGCGCGCGTCTTCCGGCCCGGTAACCAGCCAACTTCGGTCGAGCATGTCGACGGACCCACGCTTCTGCAGCATCGGCCCGGCGACGAACAGCCGCGCGCCAACCAATTCGCCACGATTGATGCGGTCGCGCACGTTCACAATAGGCAAGGGGCTGCCGAGGTCACGCACGGTGGTGACGCCGTTCATCAAATACTGGCGCGCGCCCGCCGGCATGATCTCTTGTTCCTGACGGTCGAGATAGTTGTGCACAAAGCGCGTTCCTTCCGAAGACCCGATCACCGACAAGTGAACATGCATGTCAATCAATCCCGGCATGACGGTCATGCCGCCCGCCTGGATGATCTTGGCATCGGGAGGAATGGGAATTGTGCCGGCCGCGCCCACGGCGGCAATGCGGCTGCCCTGAATCAGGACAACGCCATCCGGGATCGGCGGCGCGCCTGAACCATCCAGCACCTGGCCGCCGACAATCGCGGTGGTAATCGCACTGCCGGAGGGGGTCTGCGAAACGGCAGGCCAAACCGTGGACATCAACAACAAAGCCGGGATTACGTTCGTCCGCAACATTGCTCGCTCGTCAAAGAACCAACGCGTTCGAGTAGAATACCGTCGCCAAATTTTCCTGTCAACGGAATCTCATCGCTCCAAGTGTCCACTGCCGGAAGTTCATCCGCGGCCAGTTTGCCCCCGCCCGCGGACTTCCTCTGCCAGATGACTCATGTTCCGCATAGTCAACGCGAGAATCGTGATCGTCGGGTCCGTCGTTCCTGGTGTGCAGTGGAGCGAACCGTCGGCAAGGATCAGGTTCGGAACATCGTGGCATTGTCCCCAGCGGTTCGTTACAAACCTCCTGGGGTCATTGCCCATGCGGCAGGTGCCCTGCTCGTGAATCTGCGCGCCCGGGATGGAGGGCGACGTCGTATAAGAGGTGACCTTGCCTCCCGCCGCCTCAATGAACTCCACTCCGCGCTGCACGGTGTCTTTTACAAAGGCTTCCTGATTAGGCCCATGCTTCAGGCGGATGCGAACTGCCGGAATGCCCCACGCATCTTTCACTTCCGGATCGATGTCGACAAAATTGTTCGGATCTTCCAGACCGCAGCCGGAACCCACCACGGTCACGCCCGCTCCGTAAGAACGTCGGGCGTCCTGCTTGAGTTCGGCGCCCATGCCGTGCCCATTTGCCGCCATGCTGAATCCTCCAACACAGCGCAGCAGATAGCGGCGCAGAAAATTCTTGCTTCGGGTTTTCTCATCCACATTGACGAAGGGGTGCAGCAGCAGATAGGGCTGATAGCTGTCTTCATTTGTCACCTCGCGGCCCTCGAGCTGCGGCAGATCACCAGTTACGCTCCCGACGCAATCCTCCACCAGGTTACGGCCCACTTGCCCGCTCGAATTCGCCAGACCGTTCGGAAACAGATTCGACTTCGAAATCAACAGCAGCCGGGCTGTTTCAATCGCGCTCGCGGCTACGACTACATAGCGGCCTGACACCGCGTTTTCCTGCCGCGTATAGCGGTCCACAAAGACCACGCCGGTAGCACGGCCAGCGCGGTCGAGCGAGATCTCGCGCACGATGGAATTCGTGAACATTGTCATGCGGCCCGTGGCCTGCGCAGTGGGCAGTAAAGCGCCAACGGAGGTGAACTTCGCGCCGACGTCGCAGCCCTGGCCGCAGCGGCCGCAATAGTGGCAAGGAGCCCGGCCGTTGTGCGGCTGCGTAATAATTGCATGCGGATCGCTTGTCGCCGTGTACCCCAGGCGGATCGCGGTCTTCCGCATGATGGCGAGCGGGCAAGGCATAGGCGGCGGAGGCATGTATTCTCCAGCCGCGACGGCAGTCGGAGTAAGACTCCGCTCGCCGCTAACGCCGATGAGCCGCTCGACGCTCGAATACCAGGGAGCGATTTCCTCATAGGAAAGCGGCCAATCGATGCCCACGCCGTCATAGCTATAGGGTTTCCATTCGAGCGGTCCCCATCGAGTGCAGTTGCTACCCCAGCAGTTTGTTTTGCCTCCCACCGAACGCACGCGCACCCAGCGATACGGCATGCCGTCCGGATGCGTGTAGCTCCAATCACGAATCTTCGCGAAAAAGTGATCGTTGTAATAGTTGCTGTGAGCGCTTCCGTCGAAAACGATGGGCTGTTCCTGCTCGCCCTGGCCAACCACGTAGCGGCGCATCGGGAGCCGCACTTGCACCGGATCGGGTTGATACTGGTTCCGATACCGCATTTCCCAAGGCCATTGATGATGCCGCAGGTCGCGATCGATATTGTACCCACCGGCTTCGACAACCGCCACGCGCGCTCCCGCCTGGGTGAGCACATAGGCAGCCATACCACCGCCCGCTCCGGAACCTACAATCACAACGTCAAAGGTCTCGCTCATTGTTCAAAGCCAATCCGAGTCGGTCACACGAATTGCCATCATCCTTGGAAATACATCGGCTGTCAACCGATTGTGATATGTCAGATTTCTCAACCCCATTTTGCAGACAAGGAGATGCGACGCAGGATCCAGCGGGACTTCGCATCCGATGCCTATGGGAGCAGTAACTAATGGGTTTTCAGTTGAACGGCGAGCCCCGAGGCGAAGTACGGTCCTTTGCAGAAACCTGTTTCGAGTGTCTTTCCGCCGGCGAGAATGGTCCAGAGAAAGAGGCCAAATACAATATCTGATATACTACTAGCCGCAAGCCGAACAGGGGGAGAGGGCCGTTCGGCTGGAGAATCGCATGCGTTCGCCTAACGTCATCACTGCACTGATCCTGCTCGGGGGAATGTGCATACCGGGTACAGCTCAGATGCGCCGGAGGGTTTTCTCACGAATCCTCGATCAGAATCACGTCGGAGATCTGGCATATGTGCCCGAGTGTTATCTGCCGCAAATCACGAATGGCCCGAACTTTCCCGCCTGGTCACCCGACGGCAAACAACTCGCATTTGCCATGAAAGGTTCCATCTGGCGTTTGCGGCTGGGCGAAACATCCGCGTACGAGCTCACGACGGATGCCAGCTACGATTCGCAGCCCGCGTGGTCACCCGATGGCCGCTGGATCATCTATACCGCCGAACTGGACGAGCAGATTCACCTGAAGATCCTCGATCTCGAGACCGGTTCTACGCGCGCCCTCACATCCGGCAACTCGATCAATGTGGAACCGGCTTGGTCGCCCGATGGCAGCAGGCTCGTTTTCGTTTCCACCGCGCCGAACGGAACCTTCAAGATTTACTTGGTATCGATGAACAAAGGCGTGGCCGGAAAACCAGTGCTGCTTACGCCCGATTTCCGCCTCAATCCGCCTTCCGTTTATTACGGAGACATGGCGCATTATATCAATCCGACATGGACACCGGACGGCAAGGACCTGATCTTCGTCTCCAACCGCGACAACCTGAACGGAACCGGCGGACTTTATCGGATGGCTGCGAAGCCGGGCGCGTCCATCAAGCGCTTTTACTACGAGGAGACAACCTGGAAAATGCGCCCGAACGTTTCGCCCGACGGAGCCAGGCTGGTGTATAGCTCGTACCTCGGGCGTCAGTGGCAGCAACTCTGGGCAATGCCTCCCACCGGCGGCGATGCTTTTCCGCTCACTTATGGCGATTTCGACCGCACGGACCCCAAATGGTCGCCCGACGGCAGCCGCATTGCCTTCGTCTCCAACCAGACCGGCGACAAGACTCTCTGGTTGTTCCACTGGTTCGGCGGGAAACTGGAGCAGGTCAAAGTCGACAAGCTGGTTTATAAGCGGCCCATGGGAACATTAACGGTCCGCGTCGTCGATGCTTCCACTGGAAAACCCATGCCGGCGCGCGTACATCTGGACGCGGCCGACGGCCGTGTCTATGCGCCATCCGGCAGTTGGCTGCGGATGGATTCGTTCATGGAAGACCACCTGGAGACGACGACCTATCAGTTCTTTTACACCGTGGGCACGTTCTCCGTGATGCTGCCCGTGGGCAAGGCGCAATTGGCCATCTCCCGCGGCCTAGAGTATCTGCCCGGCCATGCCGAAGCAACGATCTCAGCCGGAGGAACCGCAAGCGTGACCATCCCCCTGAAGCGCCTCGACAACCTGGCGGCGAAGGGTTGGTGGAGTGGCGACAATCACTTTCACATGAACTATGCGGGTGTTTACTACACCAGCACCGCGGAGTTAATGCGGCAGGCCGCGGCGGAAGACGTACGAGTGCTGAACAATCTGATCTGCAACAAGGAGCAGCGCATCCCCGACGAAGGCCACTTTACGGGAAAGATCGACCCTGTCTCGACATCCGAACGCGTTCTTTTCCATAACCAGGAATATCATCCGCCATTCTGGGGGCACTCCGTTTTCCTGAATCTGAAGGAGCACCTGGTCATTCCGGACTACGTGGGCTATGCCAATACGGTTGTTAATAGCATCTATCCGCCGAACACCATTCCTTTTCGAGTGGCGCATGAAGAGGGCGCATTGGCCGGCTACGCGCATGATACCGGAGCGAATCTGCCCGTGGATCTGGCGCTGGGCACGATGGATTTTCTCGAAACCAATTGGCCGGAAACCATGGAGACGCTCTACCATGCGTGGAATTGCGATTACCGCATCGTCGCATCGGCCGGCGTCGATACGTTCAGCGACTTTTACCGCAGCAATCTGCTGGGCACGAATCGGGTCTACGTTCGGTCCGGTCCTACGCTAAACTACGCGCGGTGGATCGCCGATTTTCGCAAAGGGCGCAGCTTCGTCACTACGGCTCCGCTGATTTTCCTGAAGGTCAATGGCCGCGAGCCCGGTGATCAGATCGATCTACCGGCCGGCAGCCATACGCTGACAGCCGAGGTGGATGTGGAATCGATCACCCCGATTACCAGCGTCGATCTGATCTACAACGGCAAGGTCATCGCCAGCGTGAACCCCACCGGCGAAGGTTTGAAAACGCATCTTCAAAAGGCCTTCACCGTCACCGGTAGTGGATGGTTCGCGGCGCGCACGCGAGCGCGGCCCATCCGAAACATCCGGAAGCCAGTCCCGTGGGCAGCCACCATGCCGGTCTGGGTGATGAATGGGAAGCAACCAATCCGGTCTGCCTCCGATGCGCAGTTCTTCATCGATTGGCTGGATCGCACATTGGCCGCGGCAATGGGCTCTGAAGGAACCGCGAAAGAACGCGCCGCGCGAGACGCCGCGGAAAAAGCTTTAGGCGTGCCGCCGGCTTCGCCTCCCGCTTGGAATAACGAATGGGAAAAACAGCAGGTGCGGAACCTCTACGCGGAGGCGCGCGCAAAGCTGGTACAGCGTCGCGATGAAGGCCGCTAAAGGAGTGCGTCAAGGCTCCGCTTTGAGGTCCTGTCAAGTCATTTAATCCGGTAACCGAACGAGGGGCTGTTGGGTCATTTGAAAAAGTAACCGAGAACGTGGCGGCTTTTCTCCTTTCGTAGAGTGGGATCGATGTCCTAGGGGAGTCGCGCTCCTTGGGGCAGATCCGA
>DASZPB010000050.1:0-4978 GCA_035550475.1 Bryobacteraceae bacterium
GGAACTTTACCTTCGGATTGTGCTTGGCCAGCACCTTCGTGATCGCCGCCGTCAGAGTGGTCTTGCCGTGATCGATATGCCCGATCGTTCCGATGTTGACATGCGGCTTGCTGCGGTCGAATTTTTCCTTTGCCATACGAAAGAACCAATCTCCTTATCTCGTGATCATTTCGTGATCTTGCCCTGGACCTTGCTCACGATCTCCTCGGCCAGACCGGCGGGAACCTCTTCATACCGTCCAAAGTGCATCGTGAAGCTGCCACGGCCCTGCGTGCGGGAGCGCAACTCAGTAGCGTAACCAAACATTTCCGAAAGCGGCACCATCGACTTGATGATCTGCGTGGTCCCGCGCAATTCCATTCCCTCGATCCGTCCGCGGCGGGAATTCAGGTCGCCGATCACATCGCCCATGTACTCTTCCGGAACCACCACTTCCACCGCCATGATGGGTTCGAGCAGCACCGGTTTCGCCCGGCGCGCCGCTTCCTTCACGGCCATCGAACCGGCGATCTTGAAGGCCATTTCCGACGAGTCCACTTCGTGGTAGCTGCCATCGTACAAAATCACCTTCACATCCGACATCGGGAAGCCCGCCAGAATACCGCCTTCCAGCGCTTCCTTGATGCCGGCCTGCGTCGGCGCGATAAACTCCTTCGGCACCGATCCGCCGAATACCTCATTGACGAATTCAAAACCCTCGCCTGGCTGCAGCGGCTCAATCTTGATCTTGACGTGGCCGTATTGCCCGCGGCCGCCCGTCTGCCGCACGAACCGTCCTTCGGCCTCGGCATTCTTACGAATCGTTTCGCGGTAGGCCACCTGCGGCTTGCCCACATTGGCTGCGACGCCGAACTCGCGCATCATGCGGTCGACGATGATCTCCAGGTGCAGCTCGCCCATTCCCGAAAGAATGGTCTGCCCGGTGTCACTGTCGGTCGAGACACGGAAGGTCGGATCTTCCTGCGCCAGCTTCTGAATCGCCAGGCCCAGCTTCTCCTGGTCGGCTTTCGTCTTGGGCTCGACCGCGAGCTGGATCACCGGCGTCGGGAAGTCGATCGACTCCAGCATGATCGGGCTCTTGTCGTCGCAGATCGTGTCGCCCGTCGAAACCGTGCGTAGTCCCACAGCGGCGCAGATATCGCCCGCCAGAATCTCCTGGATCTCCTCGCGCTTGTTGGCATGCATCCGCAGCAAACGCCCGATCCGTTCCTTGCGGCTCTTCGCCACATTGAATACCGAATCGCCGGACCGCAGACTGCCCGAGTACACGCGGAAGAAGGCCAATTGACCGACATAAGGATCGGTCATGATCTTGAAGACCAGCGCCGAAAAAGGCTCGCTGTCGGAAGACTTCCGTACCAACACCTGGTCCGGATGATCCACGTCCACACCTTCCACCGGCGGAACATCGAGCGGCGAGGGCAGGTAATCCACAACCGCGTCGAGCATCGTCTGCACGCCTTTATTCTTAAAGGCAGTACCGCAGATCACCGGGAAGATCTTCAGTGCAATGGTGGCTTTGCGGATGCCCGCGCGAATTTCATCATTGGAAATCGGCTTGCCTTCGATGAACTTTTCAAACAGTTTATCGTCGTGCTCCGCGATGGCTTCCACCATCTTTTCGCGGTATTCCTTGGCGATCTCCTCTAGCTCTTCCGGAATCTCGCGTGTGTCGAATTCCGCGCCCAGCGTTTCATCATGCCAGACCACGGCCATCATCTCGACCAGGTCGATCACGCCGATGAATTTGTCTTCCGCCCCAATCGGAAGCTGGATCGGCACCGGCCGGCACTTCAGCCGGCTCACAATGGTCTCCACCGAATGATAGAAATCGGCGCCCACGCGGTCCATCTTGTTGATGAAGCAAATCCGGGGCACCGAATACTTATCCGCTTGCCGCCAGACGGTCTCCGACTGCGGCTGCACGCCAGCAACGGCATCGAAGATAGCTACCGCGCCATCGAGCACGCGCAGGCTGCGCTCCACTTCCGCCGTGAAGTCCACGTGGCCGGGCGTGTCGATGATGTTGATCTGGATGTCGCGCCACTCACAGGTTGTTGCCGCCGAGGTGATAGTGATGCCGCGCTCCTGCTCCTGCTCCATCCAGTCCATGGTGGCGGTGCCCTCATGTACCTCGCCCAGCTTGTGCGTGCGGCCCGTGTAATAAAGTATGCGCTCTGTGGTGGTGGTTTTACCGGCATCAATATGAGCCGCGATGCCGATGTTCCTCATCCGTTCGAGCGGGACCGTTCTAGCCATAAAAACCTTGGAAACCGAAAGCCGGAGCTACCGCAAACCACTGCGACTCCGTCTTCCGCCGTTTACCTGCTTTCCTCCTCCATCTTTCCGGATTGCGCGGCCGGCCATGCCGTCCGCTGCTGATTTCTTACCACCGGTAATGCGCAAAAGCCTTGTTGGCCTCCGCCATGCGGTGCACGTCGTCCTTTTTCTTAATCGCCCCGCCTCGCATGTTCGAAGCGTCGTTCAACTCGTTCGCCAGTTTCTCCGGCATGCCCTTTTCCGGACGCGTCCGGGCGTTGGTAATGATCCAGCGGATTGCCAGGCTGGTACGCCGGTTCTGCGGCACCTCGATCGGCACCTGGTAGTTGGCTCCGCCGACGCGCCGCGTCTTCACTTCGAGCAGCGGCTTGGCATTCTCCACGGCCTTCTTGAATGCCTTCAGCGGATCGTCGCTGGTGCGCTCGCGCAGCTTATCCATGGCTGCATAGAAAATGCCCTGTGCCGTATTCTTCTTGCCCTCCCACATCATGGAGTTCACGAACTTTTCGACCAGGGTGGAATTGTAGACCGGATCCGGTACTACCTCACGAATAACGGCTCTTCTTCTGCGTGGCATACGTTCCTACGATTTCGGCCTCTTGGCTCCGTACTTCGACCTGCCCTGCTTTCGGTTGGCCACTCCCGCCGTGTCGAGCGCGCCGCGAATCACGTGGTAGCGCACGCCGGGAAGATCTTTGACGCGGCCTCCACGAATCAGCACAATCGAGTGCTCCTGCAGGTTGTGGCCGACTCCGGGAATATAAGTAGTCACTTCGATTCCGTTGGTCAGTCGCACGCGGGCTACTTTGCGGAGCGCCGAATTCGGTTTCTTGGGGGTGGAGGTGTACACACGCGTACAAACTCCACGCTTCTGCGGGCAGCTTTCGAGCGCGGGGCTCGAAGTCTTCCAGCGTGGCGGCTTCCGCCCGTTACGCACAAGTTGGTTAAACGTCGGCACGAATCTTCCTCTTCGCGATCGAAATCAAAAAGTGGAGCAATCCAATACGACCAGAATTCCCAAAGGAATTCCAGAATCATCTGTCATGGCCGCACACAGCGAGGATTACTTGCTTCAGACAGGCCCATGTTTCGGACGGCGTAACCGGCGAAACCTCGGGGCCTCACCCTCGGCCGGACCCGCGTCCACAAGAGTCACCATATGACGGGTGGTAGCACAAGAGCAGAAAGCTTTACTCGCGAAACCTTACAATCATACCCGAAAGATTGCGGGGAGTGCAAGTGGTGCTATCCACGGCTGATAGATTGCCTCGCGACTGCACCAAAAGGTGCAATTTTCGCGAGCTGGTCAGTTAGCAGACGGCCGCTTGGCGTCGTCAATCACCAGCATCTCGATTTTGCCGGGCTGCTTTTCGAGTTTCAGCCCAATCTGGTGCTCCATGGCTGGGAGTAGCATCGGAAGTGCCGAAGCAATCGAATCGTTCTCGGCGTAGTCGACCTAGAAATCGAAATTCCCCGAGATGCCGGTGTGGTTCGATACCGGCCGCCGGAGGAGTTGTGCCAAGCGCAAAGCTACCACGTCCATCGTGGCGTTCTGCCCGAAGAAGTACAGCGACGTAGCCGGTGCCGTGACCGGCCCGTTGCGCCCGAAGCCGACAAACGGTGGAGTGGATTTGTCCTTTGGATCCTTTAGCTTGGGCCCGCCTTTCGCCACTACCAGCGCATACACGGATTCGTCTTTCGACTCCCGGTGGAGTTTCAACTGGAAACGATCAGCAAGCAGGCTTTGCAGCATGCGCCGCATTTCCTCGTTCGGAGGCGTCTTGAAACTCGCGGGAATCCAATGGCTCGATGGAGAGGACGACGGCGGCTTCGCCTCCACGTCATAGCGTTCGTCGCCAGTCCAGGGCGGGCCGCCGGTGACCTGATACATTTCGACGTCATACGCCTCGCGGACCAGCATTTTGACGGTGCAATTCGTAGCCTTGATCCGTCCCCCAGGGTAGGTATAAAAATCGGCGGGAAGTCGGTAGGTATCTTCCTGCGAGACAGGCTTGATGCTGGCGACTTCAAAGGCGACCGGCGCGCTTTTCTGAGCGTATGCCGCAGCCACGGCCAACCAAATAATCCAGATCGTCACGATAGACCGGATCACTCTCCCCGCCCCCTCAGTGCCACACGCCTGAACACGGCGCCCGTAGGATTATATATCGGTTGCTGCGCCAGCACACGCTTGGACGCAATCAACTTTTGCTGTTCCGGTGATGTTCGAACTCGTGTTCGGCCATCAGTTGCCGGACCGTGCTC
Source organism: Bryobacteraceae bacterium (assembly GCA_035550475.1). Lineage (GTDB taxonomy): Bacteria > Acidobacteriota > Terriglobia > Bryobacterales > Bryobacteraceae > DASZPB01. The sequence goes on from DASZPB010000050.1 coordinate 4,546, forward strand.
TCCAGTTCCTGCACACGCTTCACCAGGTCGTCAATGGCCTGCCCCTCGGGATCAGGCAGCGCGCCGTGCTCCAGAACACCGCCTTCCACGCGCGTCCGCACTACGCGCCCCGGAATCCCGACTACGGTGGAATTGTCCGGCACCGGGTGCACCACTACCGATCCGGCTCCGATCTTCACGTGATTGCCGATCGTGATATTGCCTAACACCGCGGAACCCGTTCCCACGACCACCCCATTGCGCAGCGTGGGGTGCCGCTTGCCCTTCTCATTGCCGGTTCCACCCAGCGTCACGCCCTGGTATAGCAGACAGTCATCGCCGATCTCCGTCGTCTCGCCGATCACCACGCCCATGCCGTGATCAATGAAGAAGCGCCGGCCGATGGTCGCTCCCGGGTGGATCTCGATGCCTGTCAGAAACCGCGTCATCTGCG
>DASZPB010000051.1:0-98808 GCA_035550475.1 Bryobacteraceae bacterium
TCGGATCTGCCCCAAGGAGCGCGACTCCCCTAGGACATCGATCCCACTCTACGAAAGGAGAAAAGCCGCCACGTTCTCGGTTACTTTTTCAAATGACCCAACAGCCCCTCGTTCGGTTACCGGATTAAATGACTTGACAGGGTTTGGTACGGAAGGGCGGGCGCGGCGAAAAGCACGCAAGTGATGTAATGCGGTGAACACCGCATATTATCGATCAACTGCTAGAACATGCAATATGATTTCTGTTTTGTTGCTGCGGCTGGACGGAGTCCCGCGACGCCTGCTTGTACACTACCAGCCCGTCGTTGCAGCAGGGAGACTGAGCTGAACAGCCTGCTTGTCGCTGGTGCCGGGCTCGAGGAGACGAGGCTAGAATCGCAAATTTTGCGTCTGCGCCGGCGTTCAAAAGAGGCGCTTATAGCGATGGTCGTTAGCCTTGAACGCGAGCGGGCCCAGCACGCAATTACGGAGAACGCCTTACGTGACGAACTATTGCGCATTGCTCTGTGCCGAAGGCCGTCGGACAACCAGCGATCATGAGGCAGAAAAGAGCTATTCCCAATAGGGTTGTGGACGCGTGCTCAGAAGTCGATTTCCGCGTCAGTCACTCCAAGCGTATTGATTTCGCTCATTGCCCTCGGTTTATCGGGTGGGGCCTTTTACTTTAATTTCCTGCACGTCAAAAATGAACTCTCGTTGACCCCGCTCCGTGTTGTAGATCTGAAATCTCAGTCAACACGCTTAGCCAACCAGGGCATTGAAGTGGCGATCATCAATATCGCGCCGCCGTACTCGTCAACGCTGAACCAGCGTGCTGGGATTATGAACGAGAGATTTGGTCTATATGGCGCATTTCGTTAGAACACACCTCTACGGTATTGAAGCCCGGAGACATCAAAGTCATCGCGATACCGATTCCCGCTGACTGCACACGGCAACCTAATGCTGAGTCGCCCGATATCCTTCCTCCTGAATTGGTAACAACTCTGGGGTCCAGGTCACGACCCTTGATTCACAAGGGCGCAGGTTCTCAAGTCGATTCCCTGTCGGAAAGCTGGCTCGTTCGAGTACTTCTCTAGTATCTGGTCTTACTCCGCTGTTGAGGAACGTGGAAGCGAAGCCGGCGCACTGACCGCGTTCCCCTAAAGATAATTTCGTCCGTGCCGAGTGGAAGGCGTTTGGCGCTGATCTGGAGCCGATGCGCGGCGACAGCACCGTATAGGTAGGATGCGGTTTTTCGCGCTTTTATGCTCGTTTTGCCCGAACCACCGGAAATGAGGGTCAGAGTGCGGAGACGACGTCGGTTTTCTGGAAATCTGCACCCTTGAAAAGAAGTGGTTCCCGGGTGACCTTAGCGAGCGCGTATGCAAAGCAGTCGCCGAAATTCAATCCCGCAGGGTGACGGCCCTTGCCAAAATCATGGAATGCTTGGCGCGCGGCATGAGCCTGCTCCACAGTTACGGGTTCGATCACAATTCCGACGCGTCGAAAAAGCGCGTCACATTACCGGAGTACGTCAGCACCGAATTGTCCTTCGATGACGATGGAGAGTTCAAGGAAGTTTGCTGCGGAGATGCGACAATGTGCAGCGTGACTGATGGCATTGACATAACGCTCGGAATCAGGCTCTTTCGCCAGGATCGCGACGAGCGGCGAAGTGTCTAGGATCACTTAGGAAGACCGTTTTCGTCGTAGAGGTAGTCAGCGTGATCAAAATAAGGACGCTTGATGTGGGCAGCAGCGCGGTCGGCAATAGCCCGGATGTCAGCGGCAAGCGCTTCTGGATCGTGTTTGTGAAGGCGCTCATAGCGTTCTCGCAAGGCCTCTGTTACCACCCCCGTAAGGGTTTCGCCCGTTTCCCGAGCGATCGCTTGGGCAAGCCTATGAGCCTCAGGGCCTTTGACGTTTAAACTCGGGGCTTTTCTTCCTTTCTGCACCTTTATCTACCTTTTTTTATTATATTCTGTTTCGTCTCACCGTTCCGAAGATAGGTCCCGTCTACAACATCAAGCGGAGTCGTGTTCACATGCTTAAAATGTTAGTCGTGTACGCGCAGCAACGTGATTGCGCGTCGCTGCGCGTACACGTTGGTGTGTCTCGCCGTCACGGTTTCAAATGGGGCCTGTAAGCCACTCGCTTTGAAGATCATGCATGTGCCGGCATGGAAGATAAAATGCCTGATCCAAGCAGTCCGCGGAAGCGGACGACTACGAACCTGGTTCCACCACTTCCCAATGCGAACGAATCTCATCTTCCTCTGCCTCGCCGCCTCGTTGGCAGTAGCGCAGACGTCCGGCCCGTTTCAACCGAGAGCGGTCTACGTTGTGCATTCCGCCACGCGAATCCAGCCCACGACACCGGACACCGGCTTAGTTCCTGGATCGCTTTGTGACATCAACGTGACAGGCCTGTATCAGCCGTCAGGGAATCTCCTGCCAGGCGACATGGTCACGCTGCGCTTCCGCGCGCCCGGGGCTACCAGTGCCCAGGACCTGACCATACTGGAAGCAACAGCATCTTTTGGTGGCACACCCACCGCCTTCACCGCGCTCGTACCAACCGGAATTCCCAGCGGTCAGGGCGAATTGATGGCGGTAAGTTCCAGTGGAGTCACATTTTCCACCGGCGTCTGGATTACGGCAACCGATTTCGGCATTTTCACGAAGGCAGGCAGCGGCTCCGACGCCGCGCTGGCGCAGGTCTGGCGCCCACAACCGCTTACGGTAGGCCTGACCACTCCCGTACAAGCGGGCGAGTGGATCACGCTTTGGGGTACCGGCCTGGGCTCGGTCGACGCCGCGAGTATTTCGGTGGAGGTCGCTGGCGTGAGCGTCGCACCCGTATACGCCGGCGCCGCTCCAGGATTGCCTGGAGTCGACCAGATCAATTTCCAATTCCCGGCTGGTGTCCCTGACGATTGTTATGTGCCAATCGATGTCAAGGTGGCGGGACGCGCCGGAAATACTCCGAGCATCGCGGCAGCCGGCGCTCCGGGCGCTTGTCATCACCGCTTGGGCCTTTCGGCCGCGGCGCTGGAGACTCTCGATCAGGGTGGACATGTTCCCGTGAGCGAGAGCTGGGTCTATAGCGATGTGACGGCGACTCCTAACGACCCCACGCGATACAGCCGCAATGACGCGGTGAGCATAGACTTCATCCAGTACGATGCCGCCGGCGTGCAAAGGATCACCGGCCTGTTGGCGACTCCTGCCACCGGCTGTCAATTAAACCAGAACGGCTTGGCGGGTGTGATTGTCAATGTGCTGCCGCTCGATGCAGGCAAGCCCGTCGTGAAGAGCCCTGGCGGAATCACCACCGCGATGCAAGGCAGCTTCGGGTATTACATCACTCCTGCTTCGAACGCGACGTACACGCTGGATGAGGTTCCTCCTTCTTCCTTCGCGCCCGGCGATTGGTCGGTAGAGGCTCCAGGCGGTAAGGACATCGCGGCATTTCAAGCCGCCTTGCGGGTTCCACCGGCGCTTCACTGGAGGAATCGCAACACGCTCTCTCCGGTCTCGCGCACCAACGATCTGACCCTGCTTTGGAACCCCACAGGATACACGGAGCAGGAATGGGTGCGCGGCAGCGTGGGCGTCGGCACCGCATCTGTTATCTGCCAGACGCCCGCTACCGCCGGATCGGTCACCATTCCGGCATCGCTCATCTCCCAACTGCCGGCCGGCGCGACCGGCATGGCGATGGTGGAACTTCTGTTGACGCCCCAGCAAAACAGCCCTAGTGTTTACACGGTGCCATTAGTGGGCGGCGGTTCGTTTCCGGGAGTCGCCAATTTCAGCTACCTGGAAATGATCTGGGCGGCAATTCACTAATCGCGGCATGGTTGAGGATCGCCGGTGTAGTTGGATTCAACGCGTGAAGTGTCTTTGTAAAGTAGAGCTGTTTCCCGCTTGATCCATCCGCTATGCGATTTCTCGTGCTGATTCTTTTTACCGGACCTCTGTTCGCTCAATCTCTGTCTTTCGGTGTCAAGGGCGGCGTGCCGTTGACGGACGCTTTCTCGGCGTCGCAAAGCTCCTTCCGCTCTTACTCCTCGGTCACGCGGCGGTACACCCTTGGGCCCACTGCCGAAATCGGCCTGCCAGTGTTTCACTTGGGCCTCGAACTGGACGCGCTCTACCAGCGGATCGGATTCGATAGCAGCCAGGCAGCGACGAACTTGTTGGAACCGTTCCAATCCACGGCGCGCATCGGCGCGTGGAATTTCGATGCGCTGCTCAAACATCGCTGGGGCGGCCCAGCCGTCCATCCCTACCTTGCGGCCGGTGCGGCCTTCCGCCGTTTCTTTACCACCCGGCAGAAATACGTGTTCCCGACGCCTCCCGTCCGCTACCTCTCCAAGCAGTTGATCGATGAGGTAAACAACAAGAACATCGCGGGAATTGCTTTTTCCGCCGGTATCGAATTCGGCGGCGCGCTACGTGTGACGCCGGAACTTCGCTACACCCGCTGGCTCATGAATAACATTCACGATAGCCTGCCGAATCTCAGCACCCAAGCCAACCAAGCCGAATTTCTGCTGTCATTCACCTTTGGTCGCCAGTGAACGGCGGCCAGCGCGGCCGCGCTACAGTGGGGAGGTGTTTGCTCTGATTCTGGCGGCGCTGGTGGCAGGCTCTCTGGTCTACTGCGTCCTGACGGTCATCGCGGCGGTGCGTTATCGCGCCGTGCGCCCTGGCTCGCTCAACTCCGCGCCTCCTATCAGCATCCTCAAGCCGCTGGCGGGCGTGGATGATGGCCTGGAACAGAACCTGCGGACCTTCTTCGAGCAGCACTATCCCGTCTTTGAAATTCTGATGGCCGTGCGCCACCCGGATGACCCAGCCATCAAAGTTGCGGAACGATTGCGCGTGCTCTATCCCGCGGTTCCCTCGCGCCTGATCGTCACCGGCGAGCCGCCGTATCCGAATGCCAAGGTCTACAGCCTCGACCGCATGCTGGCGGCTGCGCGCTATGACCTGGTGGTCATGTCCGATAGCGATATCCACGTGACGCCCGACATGCTGCGAACGATCGCCGCGGAGTTTCAGGATCCTCGCCTGGGCGTTGCCACTTGCCCTTACCGCGCCGTGCCGGGACGCAGTTTCTGGTCACTCCTTGAAGCTCTCGGATTGAACACGGAATTCCTGGGCGGGGTCGTGGTCGCGCGGATGCTCGAGGGCATGAAGTTCGCGCTGGGCCCCACGATTGCGGCGCGCCGCGAGACGCTCGATCGCATGGGCGGCTTCGATGCGCTGAAGGATTACCTCTCCGAGGATTTCGTGATGGGAAATCGCGCAGCCGAACTCGGCTATGGCGTGATTCTTTCGTCTTACGTGATCGAGCATCACATCGGCGGCCAGCGGTTCGCGCCGAATGTGAAACACCGCCTGCGCTGGAACCGCGGCACCCGGCGCTCGCGTCCGTGGGGCTATGTCGGCCAGATCTTCACCAATCCGCTGCCGCTGGCTTTACTGCTATGGGCGGTGAAGCCAGCGTGGTGGCCCGTGGTCGTGGTGACTGCCCTCTTCCGCGCTGCTGCCGGTTGGGCCACCGCGGGACATATTCTGCGCGACCCGCTTACGCTTCGATATTGCTGGCTTGTGCCGCTGCAAGACGTGGTGAACTTCCTGTCATGGGTCGCGGGATTCTTCGGCAACACGATCCTGTGGCGCGGACGCCGTTACTATCTGCTGCCGGACGGGCGCTTCGAGTTGATTCGATAGTCTCTCGGGAAGCGAGCGGGCGCGTCGCGTCAGTTTGCTATGGTCAAAGAAGATGTCCAGCGAATTTCATCAGGATCACCAGCACCGCCGATACGTCAAAGTCCGCCGCGTCGATGAATGCGAAACGCTCGATGAACTCTTCCGCCATTGTCTGCCGGCATTCGGCGGCGCATTTCTGCGGCGCATCTATTCCGCGCTCGATCGCGCCATCGGCCTGGGATGTCCGCTCACGCTCGCCGTCTCCGGCCCGGTTACGGTCTCTGGCCAACACCAGACGTGGCTGATTCCGCTGCTCGAGACTGGCTGGGTGGCGTACCTCAGTACGACTGATGCTGTCTGCTATCACGATGGGCATCGCAGCCTCGATGCGTACAGGTCTGGGCCCATCCATGAAGTGCCGATCGCCAGTGACGATGCCGCGCTGCGCGCCGAGGGAACCATTCGCGTCACCGATATGGCCTTCGACGAAGGCGTGCTGCTGGATCAGGACCGATTTTTGAGCGAGGTCCTGATGCGCCCCGAGTTTCAGCACTCGATGACCGGCACCGAGCTGCGCTACCGGCTCGGCCGGTATTACGCCGCGCAGGAATCAAGCAATCACGTGCAGGCCGGCTTGCTTTCCACGTGTCACCGGCTTGCAATCCCGATTTTCGTCGGCGCTCCCGGAGACGGCAGCGTGTTCCTCAATTCCATGAAATTGTGGGCCATGCGCCGTGCCGGCCTCATCGCAGAATATGCGTTCGATCTCGATCTGCATGCGGAAGTTTTCGAGGCGTGCGCTTATCACCGCTGGGGATTATTTGACCATCCGGTGCACGCGCTCGGAACCGTCATCCTCGGCGGCGGCGTGCCGAAAAACTACAACCTTCAGCCAGAACCGGCGCTCGGCCAGGTGCTCGGATTGCACGACGTACGCGGCTACCTCTTCGACGTGCAAATTGTGAGCGCACCAGTCACCGACGGTTCGCTTTCCTCGTGCCCTCCAGCCGAAGCGGTCACGTGGGGCAAGGTGGACAAGGACACGTACCTCGAAACCACCGAGAGTTTGCAGGGCGATTATTCGCTGGTGATGCCGTTTCTGGTAAAGGCGCTGCTCGATAACCGCCGCCGCTATGCCGAAATGGTGAAACAGCAAGGGGAAGAGACCGTATTCCACGAACACCCGCAGGCGCGAGGCTATCTGCGGCCTCTCTCCGGATATCGGCTGTTCGAACAACGCGAGGAGCTTTGTGAAAGGCTTACTGGCGACGTGCGGAACAATCGCGAGTGGCTTCTCGATAGTCTGCGCTATCCATTGGCACAGAATTGAAGGGCGATGTCGGGCTCAAGTTTTCAGCGGCGGTAGACGCAGCCACACTCGTCCGCAGTGCTGAAAACGCTGAGGCCTCTACGGGTGAGGGAAAATCGACGCCCGGTCGATTGAATTTAAGCCGCGGTTGATGAATTTGAATCAACGGGATTGGAGTCGTCCGAGGATTTTTTCCCAGGAAACCAGGATTCCCATTGCTTTTTTGTCCAATTCACGAATCGGCGCACATAAAATAATGTGCCAATCATCGCAGCCGCCGTCAATTGCCACAGCATCGCGCCGGTGCCGGGATCGGCGTAGGCGCTTGCCTTTTGTGGCACCGCAAGCAGCAGGAGCAGTAGAACCCCCAGCGAAGACAACCCAGCAAATTTCTTTTTTTCCATATGTTTCCGCCAGCTTTCGCATATTAGCATAGCGCTGTAACGGCTTTGTAGTCCGTTTGGTACCATACCATTCGCTATGAGAGGGGTAGTTTTACGCGCATTCCGCACCCACGGTCGCTTCGTAATAGATCTCGAGAACCTCGCGCGCCGTTCTTTCCCAACTGAATCGCGATGCCTGTTCACGGCCGCGCCGAATCAATTCAGCGCGGAGTGTTTCATCCAATAGCACTTCCCGAATTCCGCGCGCAATATCAAATACATTTTCCGGATTTACAAGAATTGCTGCATCGCCCACCACCTCCGGGAGGGAGCTGATTTTGGAGGTCACTACCGGCGTGCCCGAGGCCATCGCTTCGAGCGGCGGCAAACCGAAGCCTTCATAGCGGGAAGGAAAAACGAACACGGCTGCTGTTTCGTAAAAGCAGCGGAGCGTATCAAACGGGACGAAGCCGAGAAAGCGTACCGCATTCTCCACCCGGCTTTTGATTACCGCTTGGCGCACAGCCGGGTACTGTGAAATTGTATCCCCGATGATCACCAGGCGAAGATCGCGATAGCGCTCGTCTGCGGCGAGCTGATCGCGCACCACGGCGAAGGCTTCCACCAGGCGCGGAACATTCTTATGCCGGCGGATATTGCCTGCATAAAGCAGAAACGGATAGTTGATCTGGTAGCGCTCCAGAATGCGCCGGCGCTCTGTCTGCTGGCTCTCCGATGCCTCAACACCATTTCCCGAAGTGCGGCTGCTGGCGAAAAAGCCGGGATCCGGTGCGTTGTAGACTTTACGAATCCGGTCCGGCTGCACGCCCATGAGGTTGCGCACGTCGCGCAGCGTGGCTTCGGAAACCGCAATCACGCGATCAGCGCGCAGCAGCCCGCGGCGGAAACGATAGCGGCGCAGATGCATCCAGAGCTTGGAATGCTCTTCTTCAAACAGCAGGTTCGCCATATCGTGGATGGTCACCACGTAGGGCTTGATCATGAATAAAGGCACGCGGTTGAGCGGAATGTGAACCAGATCAGGAGCAAGGCCTTTGAGAAAAACGGGAAAGGCGATGTTATCGAGGTAGTCGGCATCGCCCCGCGTATAGACCGAGGTCTGAAAATTTCCCGGCAGCCCCGCCAGTGAACGCACATCGCCTGGACCGCTCACGAGTGTGTAGCGGTTCTCGTGGTCGATGCCGCCCAGCGCGTGAACCAGGCTTCGGATGTATGTACCAATCCCGAAGTCCCGGATGCGCCGGGCATCAATGACGATGTGAAGCGGCATTCTAAGCTCGAACGGTGTCGAGCTTCCAATTGTAAAGCGGGAATCGAGCGGTCAGCGCGCCCACCTTCTGCCGCACGTCCGCGATCGCATCTTCGTCGGAGATGTGGTTCAACACCTCGGCAATGAGCGTGCCGACTTCGCGCATCTCGGCTTCGCCGAATCCGCGCGTGGTCACCGCTGGAGAGCCCAGCCGGATGCCGCTCGGGTTGAGCGGAGGATTGGTGTCGAATGGAATCGCGTTTTTGTTCACCGTGATGCGCCCGCGGTCGAGCGCCTTCTCGGCTTCTTTGCCGCGCAGCCCTTTGCAGAACACATCGAGCAGCATCAGGTGAGTATCGGTACCGCCGGAAACCACGCGGAAGCCCGCATCCATCAGGCTCTGCGCGAGTGCGCGCGCATTGGCCACAACCTGCTTCTGGTATTCCTTGAACTCCGGCTGCAGCGCTTCCAGGAAGCACACGGCCTTCGCGGCAACTACATGCACCAGCGGCCCGCCCTGCACGCCGGGAAAGACCACCTTGTCGATGGCTGGCCCGAATTTTTCTTTGGCCAGAATCAGGCCCGCGCGCGGCCCGCGCAGCGTCTTATGCGTGGTGGAAGTCACGATATCGGCATACTGGCAGGGGTTCGGATGCAGTCCAGCCGCTACCAGACCAGAGATGTGTGCCATATCCACCAGGAACAGAGCGCCCACCGAATCCGCAATTTCGCGGAAACGCGCGAAGTCAATAATGCGCGGATAGGCACTAGCGCCAGTGATGATCATCTTCGGCCGATGCTGATCGGCCAGGCGCGCCACTTCGTCGTAATCGATGCGCTCATCGTCCTTGCGCACGTTGTATGGCACCACGCTGTAGGTCTTGCCTGAAAAATTGAGCGGATGGCCGTGCGTCAGGTGGCCGCCATGTGCAAGGTTGAGCCCCATGATGGTATCGCCCGCCTGAAGCACAGAGGCATAGGCAGCCTGGTTGGCCTGCGAGCCGGAATGCGGCTGCACGTTGACATACTCGGCGCCAAACAACTTTTTCGCCCGCTCCCGCGCGAGGTTCTCCACGATGTCGGTGAATTCACAGCCGCCATAATAGCGCTTTCCAGGATATCCTTCCGCGTACTTATTGGTGAACACGCTGCCGGTTGCTTCCAGGACTCCTTCGGAGGTGAAGTTTTCGCTGGCGATCAGTTCTATCTGCGAATTCTGCCGTTCCACTTCATGCTGAACCGCTTCAAAGACTTCCGGGTCTACTTCGGCCAAAGGCCGCGCCATTTTCTGTGCCGTCGTCATTCGGAAAACTCCTCTCTGAAAAGCTCTATCGCGCCTGGAGCCGCACTCTGTTTGGCCGTGCGCCCGGCGCGGCAGCCGCGGAATCCCCGCGCCAGATTGCCCAAGCCGGCCTCTTCACAGCCGCGCGCCGCAAGCCGCTGCCGGTTGCTCTCGTTCCCGACAAATCCGGCGTGGTCCGCGACGATCGCGATCTTCATAAGGGGGAGAAGCCCCAATTTTAGCATGTTAGAATTGGGTTTTCCCGATCCCAACCCTATGCTCTGGAGCAAGTTGTTCATCCCCACCCTGCGCGAGAACCCTGCCGAAGCCGAGGTCGCGAGCCATCAGTTGCTGCTGCGTGCCGGCTACGTCCGCCAGCTTTCCGCGGGAATTTACAGCTATCTTTTCCTTGCGCAGCGCTCTCTGCTGAAGATTCAGCAAATCGTCCGGCAGGAGATGGATGCGATGGGCGCGCAGGAGATGTACTTGCCGGCGTTGAATCCCGCTGAAGTGTGGCAGGAATCCGGCCGCTGGAATGTGATGGGAGAAAACCTGTTCCGTTTGAAAGACCGCTTTGACCGCGATCTGTGCCTCGCCATGACACATGAGGAAGTCGTAACTGTGATTGCACGCGGCGAGTTACGCAGCTACAAACAGCTTCCCCAGATCTGGTATCAGATTCAAACGAAATTTCGTGATGAGCCGCGGCCCAAATCCGGTCTGCTGCGCGTGCGCCAGTTCATCATGAAGGATTCCTATACCTTTGACATCGATCAAGCCGGCCTCGACGCAGCCTACGACAAGCACTTTCACACTTACCGCCGCATCTTCGACCGCTGCGGTCTGGAGTACAGCATCGTCGAAGCGCACTCCGGCGCCATGGGCGGCAGCCAGTCGCACGAGTTCATGGTGGCTTCCGAAGCGGGCGAGGACTTTATCGCCGTCTGTAAGGGATGCGGCTACGCAGCCAATCTGGAAAAGGCCGTCGCCGTCCCTGCGAAGCCGGTGGTGGAAGATCCCGCCGGCGACTTGACGCCCGAAGAGTTTCACACGCCTGGGAAAAAGACGATTGCCGAAGTAGCCGGGTTCACCAACTTACCGGAAACGTCGCAAATGAAGAGCCTGGTGCTAGTGGCTAGGGGTAAGCCCGTGCTGGCGATGCTGCGCGGCGATCATCAACTGAGCGAAACCAAATTCGGCGCCATTGTGGGCGATCCGGAATTCCGCCCTGCCCAACCCGATGAAATCCGCCAGTGGTTCGGCGCCGATGCGGGTTCGCTCGGCCCGGTCGGCGTGAACAACATGCCTGTCTATATTGATCAGGCGCTCGAAGGCCGCCGCAACATGATCGCGGGCGCGAACAAAAACGATTACCACCTGCGTCATGTGACCCCGGGCGAAGACTTCAAAGCTGAGATCCGGGATTTGCGCCAAGTGGCGGCGGGCGATGCCTGCATTCGTTGCGGCCAAGCGCTCGAAATCCGCAAAACCGTCGAAATCGGCCACATTTTCAAGCTCGGCTATAAGTATTCCGAATCGATGGGGCTGCGTGTGCTCAACGCCGAGGGCAAGGAAATCACGCCCGTCATGGGCTCCTATGGAATCGGCATCGAGCGCATACTAAGTGCCGCCATTGAGTTGTATCACGATAAAGATGGCATGATTCTGCCGCCCGCCATTGCACCGTTCCAGGTGGTGGTGACGCCCGCCAACAATTCGGACGCCGCGCAGATGGAAGCCGCCCGTAGTATCTATCAGAACTGCCTCTCCCGCGGCATCGACGCGCTGCTCGACGATCGCGACGAGCGGCCCGGCGTCAAGTTCAAAGACGCCGATCTGATCGGCGTGCCGTATCGCATCACGGTGGGCAAGAAACTTTCCGGCGGCCTGGTGGAAGTGGTGGAGCGCAAGACACGCAAATCGGTGGATGTGCCAGTCGCCGAAGCGGCTCAAGTGGTAGCCGGGCACCTCGCAAACTGAACTCTCAGACCGAAGGCGCAGGCTGCGGTTGCGGGCGCAGGCCTTCCGTGAGGCCTTTCCACTTGCGCAAAATCAGCTCCGCCAGATTGAGCGCCAGCGCCAAACCTAGCAGCCCGGGCCATAGCTGCATAGTGGACGGGATGCTCCGCCCGTTGGGATCGAACACCTGGCGCGCCGTCGGTTGAAAGCGCCCGCCGGTGACCGACGCCACTTCGCGCAGAAGCGGCTCATTCTCGCCGTATTCGGCCATTTCATCTTCCGGTCGATAGAATCCGGTCTCGGGAAATGCGCGAGATTCCGCCAGTGGACGCACCCGGAACAATCCCTGCGCCGAACCGATATCCAGGCGCGCGCGATAGTGACCCGCGGCAACTTTACTCACTCTCAGCGGCGCGCGAAAACCATCCGGTCCGAAGGCGTAAATATCCGGGAGCACGCTGGGTTCTTCCACGTTGCGCGAAAGGTGGTAGTCCACAACGAGCTCATTGCTGGCGCGGTCGAAATCAGCCGTAGCTTCACTGGCGCGCGCATGCGGCAGCAGGTCGCGGCAGATGTTCGCCCAGAGGCGGTCAAATCCGGACCACGCCACCCAGTTGGCAGCCCACCGGTTCTTGGCATCGGAGGTGAAGACGGCCGCGCGCCCCAGTCCATATTGCCAGCGCACGAAGAGCGGATCGTCGCGGTCAGCAGTGAGGATGGTGTCCGCCGTAGGACGCGCGAGATAGCGCACGTATCCGAGCAGGGCCGGAGCGTTGTCGATGCCCACGCCATCCAGGATTTCCGCCTGCGTCGCGACCTTCGGCTTGATCGGCTTCTCCACGGCCGAGTTGCCGGTGTGCTCCTCTACGTCGCGCAGCAGCAGCCGCTCCAGTCCCGAAGGTTCATCCAGGAAATATGCACGGCCGCCGGCGAGTTGCGCGACTTTTTCAAGAAACGCGCGGTTCACATCCTGTCCCAGGCCTACTGTCGAGATCGTGATGCGGTCCGCCTGCGCCTGCCGGGAGAGCGTCATGCTGTCGCCTTCCTCGGAGATTCCATCGGTGAGCAGCACGATGTGTTTATAAACCGCGCGGACCGGTTTGATGCGCTGATAGGCTTCCGTCAGCGCCGGAGCGATCTGCGTTCCCCCATCCGGCGTAATGCCGGAGATCATACGTTCGATGGACATACGGTCCTCGGCGCGGCGAATCGGCACTGCCCACTGAAACGAATTGTCGAAGATGAGGATGCCGACCTGATCGATCGGCCGCAGGTTGTCCACCACTCCGATCGCGGCGAGACGCGCGAGATCCATCTTCCGGCCTTCCATGGAAGAAGACTTATCGATGATGAGGACCACGGCCGTGCCCTCAGGCGTTCGTGGCGGAGCCAGACGCGCCGGCAGCGCTCCTTCGAGCGGATCTTCCGGACCGTGCTTCTCCACATACACGTTGCGCCCACCCGCAATCCATAAGAGGCCTCCGCCGTTCTTGACAAAGTTTGCCAACAGAACTTTGCGCGCGGCCGGGATCGCCGCCATATCCCAGTTGTTGACAATCACCAGTTGAAACTCATCGAGCTTGTCGGGAACACCCGCCGGCGAGTTGACAACTTCAAACTGGTTCGCCTGTAGCGTGCGCAGCAGATAAGATTCGCTCGCGGCCGGGTCACGCGAAACCACCAGGACCCGTGGGCGGCGCAGCGTAACGGCGCTCTCGAAGCGCGTCGAACCCAGGCCCGAAGCGGTCACTTGCCCGGCAAGCATGATCGCACCCGAGGCGTTGACGCTAGCTTCCAGGCGCAGATGATTGGCTCCGGCAGCCAGGCTGACATGGCTCGTACCGAGCGATTTCGATTCCGCGCTCATATCCACTGTGGCAGGGGCTGCACGGGGGGAGTCGATGGTGACTTCAATTGGGAAACGCTCGCCGCTGAAAACCTGGGCCGGGATGCTGACCGATTCCAGACTGAGACCTGGCTTGGCCCGGCCGGGTAGCGGCAGCGTATCAATAGGAATGCCCAGTTGTTGCGCCTGCCAGATGGCGCGCGCCACGCTGCCCTGGTTCTCATTGCCATCAGAGACCAGGACCAGGCGCGGAATCATGCCGGCCGGCAATGTCGCAACCCCGTCGCGGATGGCGGATTCGAGATTGGTAGCGCGGCCCGCGCTGTTGGCCGTATGGTGCAACTGCCATTTGCCCTTGACCCGCTCCTGTGGCGCAACCGCGCGCGTGACGCGAGCGAAGGGAATGACGCGGCTCCAATTGCCGCCCCGGGCGTGATCCACTTTGGAGGCGAAGTCAGATTCGGTACGCAAATCCTGCGCGGGGATACTGGCCGACGTATCCATCAGCACCGCAACCGCTACTTTGGTTTCGTAGATAGTCAGGCGGGGTTCGGAAAGGGCCAACAGCACTGCCACCAGAGCTCCGCCTTTGAGCAACAGTGAGGCGTGCCGCGTGGAGCCTCGCCACTCCCAAACAACCCAGACGAAGGGCAGCCACAGCAATAGCAGAACCCACGCGCGGTCAAACGTCACCGGCGGACCTCCGCGAGCCGTCCCCGGCGGCGCAGGCGGTGGACCGGGCGCACAGCAGCCGAGCCGTGCCGCGCGCGCCCGAACAGCATCCATTCCGCCAGGAGCAGCCCCATGCCCGCCAGTGCGAGCCAGGGCCACAACTCCATCGCGCTTCCCATAGTAGCCGGAATGCGCGGAATTCCACGATGCACGTAAGAAGGCGGCTCCCACCGCGCGTCGCCGACCTGCGGAAGGGTGAGCGAGTAAACGTACTCGCTATCGCCGGCCATGACGCGAACGACGCCAGGCGTGCCGGCGAAGAAATGCAGCGTGCGGTCATGCATGGTAAACGGCACGGGCGAATTATCCTGCTGCAAAACCTTCACGTCAGAAGCGGATATATCTTCATCCAATACCAGCTTGACTGTGCCGACACTGCCTCCGGTGAGTTCCCAGTGCCGGAAAATCTCAGGCGAAATCCAGCGCAGCAGATTCGCGAACAGCAGCGGCGTCGAGAGCTCATAACGCATGCCGGAAAGCGCCGGGTGGAATCCCATGACGACGATCTTCGGTTTATTGCCGCGCGTCACAATCACTGGGCCCGCATTCACTTCGGCGACGCGGCCATCGTCAGGCGCGGCTTCGAATACCGTGGTCCGCTCCAGCTTGAAATCCTTGGCCCGCAAACCTGCCGCGGCGGGATGGCCGGTGTCCCAGTGGCCGAATGGCACGTTGTCCACTACCGTGCGTACGGGAACCGGAGACCCATAAGCAGGCGGATCGATCCAGAGCGAATCGGCCGTCGGACGCTCAGGCGGAATGAACCGGTCAAGAACCACCAAGCCCTGATCGCCCGGCTTGTATTCAGAAGGCTTCCGATAGACTGCCTGGACGTGCGGGCTGGCAGCGAACAGCGGGCGCAGCATATCCGGCTGATCCGAGTAGACCGTAACGGGCAACACAGGTTGGCCGGGAAGTTCCAGGGCCGCGCGCTCATCGCCCGGAAACGCATCGGGAGGCGTAATGGCGACGCCCAGAATTCCAGCCGCGCGTGTGCGGTATTCGAAACTGGCCTCGGCGTCGGCGCCGGCAGGCAGAGTCAGGCGGCGCGTGCCCACGATTGCTTTGTCATTCTCTCCGGACGCGGTGAAATCGAGTGAAAGCGTAACATTGCGCGGGTGGCTGCCGAAGTTATGCGCAGAGACGTAGATCTCCCATAAGTCCGAACCGGTGGCGGAGCGGCGCAGGCCGATGCGGCGCAACCCGCAATTCTCAATTGCGTCCGGAACCGGCAGCACGCGCAGATTGCGCGGCGGGGGGGAAGCCGAAGGGTCACTCTCCGCGACTCGGCCCGCACCGGCGAAGGCGATTTCGCCCATACTGAGGCCGTTCGGTGAATGAAGCCGGCGCGCGAACGCGAACGCCTGATCCAGATTCAAAGCCGTTGAACCCGGGCGCGCTGCGCCGAGCGCCGCTTCGATTTTTTTGCGATCGAGCTCAAACGCCGTCACCGGAGTGGTGAGCGCGTCGGCCCGCACCAGCATCACGCGGTCACGAGCGGGCAGAGTTTGCAAATAGCGGCGCGCCTGATCGCGGGCCAGGTCCATCAGCGTGCGGTTGCCGGATCGCGCCGCCATCCAGGCCGAAGTATCGAGGATCAGAATATGGTTGTAGCCCGCCCTGGCCGGTGTTCCGAACCGCAGTTGGCCGATTGCCAGCAGCAGCAGTGCCATTCCGGCCAGTTGCAGCACGAGTGACCAGGGCTGTTGAATGCGGCGGCGGCGCGCGGTCTGCGCCGGTCGCTGCGCCAGCGACCAGAACTTCAGTGTCGAAACGACCAGCCGGCGGCGGGAGCGGTCGAACAAATAGAGCGCCACGGCAAGAGCCGAAACGGCTCCCAAAATGGCCAGGAACTGCGCCAGCGACAGGTTAAGCAGATACATGACGCAGGCCTCAAAGTCAGGCGATGCCGCGCACGCGGATCAAGTCTCCGAAAATAATGTCCTCTAGCGGCTGCGCTGTGGAGACACCGGCGTAGCGGCCGCCGCCGCGCATGGCCAGCTTTTCCACCTCGGCGGCATATTCATCGAAAGAACGGGTGTAGAGATGCCGCGCCGCCTCGTCGAAATCGAGTCTGAGGTGCCCGCCCGTCTCGGCATCGTACAGATCGAGTTCACCAGTCCAAGGGGGCGTGCGGTCTTCTTCATCCCACACCTGCACGAGCATCAGCTCGTGGCCGAAATCACTCATGTATTGGAGCGCGCGTTCACAGCCGCCATCGTCCAGAAAATCGGAAAGAACGATTACCAGGCCTCGCTGCGAATAGCCGGAGATGAATTCGCGGGCCACGGCGAGAAAATCCGTGCGGCCTTCCGCCGTGAGCGCGCTCAGCGCATCCGCCGCGGCGCCGAAATGGTGACGGCCGCCCGACGCCGGAATCCGATGTCCCATACGATTGGAAAACGCATGGATTTCCATGCTGTCCAAACGCACGAGCCCGACATAGCAGAGCGCGCCCGCCAGCCGCCGCGCATAGTCAAACTTCCGTCCGGTGCGCGCGCCCATCGAAGCGCTGGAATCGAGCAGCATGCGCACAGGCACGCGCGGCTCGATGTGGAACATCTTCAGGAACAGCTTCTCCAGGCGTAGATAGGCCCGCCAGTTGACCGCGCGGACATCATCACCGTGATGAAAATTGCGGTGATCGAGAAATTCCTGACCTGCGCCGGCAAAGCGCGAGGCGTGATGACCACCCACCAGGCCGGGAAAAGACTTTTGCCAGTGTATGGTGAGACGCTCCAGCTTCTCGAGGAACTCGCGATCCAGCAGAGCCATACCAGACCTACGCGGCTGAAGCTTGCGCGGTTACCCCTTTGAGAATCTCGTTTAGAACTGTTTCCGGCGTCTGCCCGTCGGCGTGAGCGTCAAAGTTCAAAATGATGCGATGGCGCAGAACGGCGGCTGCGACGTGCTGGATATCTTCGATCGAAAGGTGGTACCGGCCTCGCATCAACGCGAGCACGCGGCCGCACTCCACCAGCGCCTGCGCGCCGCGCGGAGAACTGCCGTAGCGAACGTATTTGCGGGCCATTTCGTGAGCTTCTTTCTGCTCCGGCTGCGTAGCCATTACAAGCTGCACGGCAAAGTCCTGCACATGCGGCGCCACCAGAATTTCGCGGCAAACCGAGCGGACTTCCAGAATCGCGTCACGATCCATCACCGGCACCGGCACTTCCTCCTCGGGCCGGATGGTGCGCTCCAGAATGCGCGTCAGTTCATCGCGCGTCGGATACCTGACCAGAATTTTCATCAGGAATCGATCGAGTTGCGCTTCAGGAAGAGGATAAGTTCCTTCCATCTCGATCGGGTTTTGAGTCGCCATCACCAGAAACGGCCGCTCCAGTTCGTGCGTTGTCGTGCCGCTGGTTACGGTGCGCTCCTGCATTGCTTCGAGCAGCGCGGATTGCGTTTTCGGAGTGGCGCGATTGATTTCATCAGCCAGCACCAGGTTGGCGAAAATGGGGCCGGGTTGGAAACGCAGCATCTTCGCTCCGCGATCGCTGGTATCGATAATCATGCTGCCGACAATGTCGGCCGGCATCAGGTCCGGAGTAAATTGGATGCGTGAGTATTTGAGTTGTAAGGCGCGCGCTAACGTGCGCAGCAGTGTGGTTTTCCCGAGGCCGGGAACACCTTCGAGCAGAACGTGCCCGCCTGACAGCAGGCAAATCAATACACCTTCGACTACGTCGTCCTGCCCTACAATGACTTTTGCGATTTCGCGGCGAACCGCGTTGAGCCGGTCAACGGCTAGTTGCAGTGTCGCTTCCGATGCCACGATTTAATTGTAGAGCAAGCTCCGGGCCTTCAAACCCGGCAACAAAAGGTGAAATGTTCGCAGAGGTCCAGAGGCGTCGAAAATGCCGTGCAGAAAATGAATCTCAGGCTTCGGCGCGCACACCGGCTTGTTCGCCCATGCGATTGGCAAGCAAGCTCAGGATAGCGGCTCTTTCAGAAAGAGCCAGGCGCGCCTGCGCGGGGGCGAAAGCTTTAGTCACACGGTACCAAGCCTTCATGAGTTTGTAATCTAGGACCAACAGCCGGTCTTCGAACGAGTGCAACCCAAGTGAGGCAGCATGATCTAAAAGGTACGTGAGTACCTGGAAGTCCCGCTGCAGCGAACGATGCAGCACGTCTAACTCAATTTCGCGCGATTGTTTGAGCTGACCTTGAACTTCGAGAAAACTGAGCTGATTGTCGTACGCGACCCGCTCCGATACGCCATGTTCCAAATCATTGCGCAGAATCAGGATGCACGTGTAGCGGAACCAGTAGACTAGCAGGATCAGTGAGAAGCCGATAATGAGCAAGCTGGCGACCATCTCAATCTCCCGAAATTAACTTCCTGGTCCTCAAGTACTATACCAACCAGAACGAGTCTAACATCGCAATTAGGGCGGATGCAACAGTTTTCTCAGAGTTTGGCAACATCAACTAGTACCCCTCTTTGAGCTTCTAAATGCCCTCATGTGTGGGTATAAGGTTAACCGGCCTCCTTGGGAACACTGATTCCACAGCGATACCGTAATGTGATGGCTGGTGCCCATACCGTTTCATAGCTTCTCTCAAAACGATCTGTAAATCGAACATTCGTGAGGTATGTCACGAATCCCGCGCGCGGCAGCCCAAAAAGGGAGCGTCAGCCGACGATGACCACGGTGATTTCTCCCGGACCATGTACGCCGCGGACCAGAATTTGCTCAATATCAGCGGTGCGGCTGGGTCCCGTGATCAACACCATGCAACTGGTTTGCTCGGCCGGGCGCGGCAGCAGCGAAAACAATTCATCGAGTCCGGTAAGAATGCGGTGGCGCGGCACCACGGCCAGATGCATCGGCGGCAGCAGCGAAACGAGCCGCGCTTCCTGTGGACTCGAGAGCATGACGAGTGAGCCCGTATCGGCGAGCACGTAATCGGCGCTGGTGATGCCGATATCGGTGGTCGCGCATAGATCGCGCAATTCGTCGCGGCTGGTGATGCCGGTGCGCACATTCGGCAGGTTCAAGATGCCGCACTCTTCGAGATAGGGCGCATTGGAAGCGACGGCGGTCTTGCCTTCAATAGCCGCTCGAACATAATCGCGCGCTTCGGTAGCTGTCGCCGTGCGGCAGGTTTTTCCGGCCAGCGCTTCGATCCGCGCGCGCATCGTGGAGATGCGCGTCTCCATATCGACTTCGGGAATCCGGATACGCGCCGACGGAGGATCGGGAATCGCCTGGCCGGCGCCGCGGCCGAGACCGGTACGAACGCGGTGCAAAATACGGTCGCGCGACATCAGCGCCGCCTCCACAACTGGCGAAAGCTTTTGGGCGGGGCCGGCGGCAGATCGCGCTCGCTCAGCCACGCGCGCAGCGGCGCCACATTCATGAAGAAGGGTACCTTGCGAATCCAACGGCCATTGCTCGAAGGCGAGAACGCGGAGGCCATCCGGGCTGCCATGGTATAAATGCGCGGATGCGATGCGGCCCAGGCGAACACGCGGAACGTCAGGCGCTCCATCCGCTTGCGCCCTTCACGCACATTCGATTTGGCGACATCGGAGCGCAGCTCGAGCAGAATCTTCGGAATATCGATCTTGACCGGACAGACTTCGTAACACGCACCGCACAAGCTCGAAGCGAAAGGCAGACCCGGTTCGTGATTCACGCCCATGAACTGCGGCGTGAGGATCGCGCCGATGGGTCCGGAGTACACCCACGGAAAACTGTGCCCGCCGATCTTCCGGTAGACCGGACAGGTATTCAGGCACGCTCCGCAGCGAATGCAATAGAGCGATTGCCGTTTGTCGCGGTCCGGCAGCAGCCGGGTGCGGCCGTTGTCGAGCAGCACCACATAAAACTCATCGGGGCCATCGATCTCTTCGCCGCGGCGCGGTCCGCTGAGGAATGACGTGTAGACCGTCAGCGGCTGGCCGGTGGCGCTGCGCCCCAGCAGTTTCAGAAACGTCGCCAGATCCTGCGCGCGCGGAATCATCTTTTCAATGCCCGCCACGGCGATGTGAATCTTAGGCGCTGAAGTGGTGAGGCGCGCGTTGCCTTCGTTCTCGACAAGCACGATGGCGCCGGAATCCGCTACCAGAAAATTCGCGCCGCTGATTCCGATATCGGCGGCCAGGAATTTTTCGCGCATCACCGATCGCGCAATGGCGGTTTGCTTTTCAGGAACCGTTTCGTTCGGAACGTGCAGCCGTTCGGTGAAAATCTTCGCTACGTCGTAACGGGTCTTATGCAGCGCGGGCGCGACGATATGGTACGGCCGTTCGTGCGCCAGTTGCAGAATGTATTCGCCCAGGTCGCTCTCGACTGACTCGAGGTGATGATGCTCGAGCCGCTCATTGAGGTCCACCTCTTCGGTGGTCATCGATTTAGATTTCACAATGAGATGCGCCGCCCGTTCGCGGGCGAGGGAGAGCACAAAATCTGTGACCTCGGTGGCATCCTCGCAAAAGATCACCTTGCCGCCATGCGCTTCCACATTGCGCTGGAATTCTTCCAGGTAATGATCCAGGTTTTCGATGGTGTGCTTCTTGACGGCGTTGGCCTGAGTACGCAACTCCTGGTAATCAGGCAGCACGCCCGGCGCCACTGTTTCAATGCGCTTCTCTTTCAGGCGTCCCGTGGCGGTATAAATGGCCAGTTGGAGATTAGCGTCTTCGAGAGTGCTATGGATCTTCTGATCGAATTCGGCCGACATAGGATTACCGGCTTGCCAGGACCTCCGCCAGATGCATGGTGCGTATGTTCGAACCCGTGCGGGAAAGCACGCCCTGGATTTGCATCAGGCAACTGGGGTCGAGTGAAACTACAGTGCGCGCGCCGGTACGGAGGATCGCGTCAATCTTGGTGCGGGCCATGGCTCCGGAAAGCTCGGGGAACTTCACTGAAAACGTGCCGCCGAAACCGCAGCACTCTTCGGCGGGCGTCATTTCGCGCAGCTCCAGACCGCGCACGTGCGAGAGCAGGCGCCGCGGTCCATCCTTGACGCCGAGTTCGCGCAGCGCGTGGCAGCCATCATGAAATGTCACGATGTCCTCCATCCGCGCGCCTACGTCTTCCACACCTGCCACTTCGAGCAGGAACTTCGAGAATTCCCAAACACGCGTTTCAAGAGCGTGCACTCGCGCGAGCGTCTCCGGCTCTTTCTGGAAAAGCTCGGCATAGTGGTGAACGATCATGGATGTGCAGGAACCGGAGGGCACCACGATCGCCTCCGCATCGCGGAAGGTCTTGAGGAAATGCTTCGCCACCGTGCGCGCTTCCGCCCGGTAGCCGCTGTTGAAGGCGGGCTGCCCACAGCAGGTCTGACCCTCGGGGAAATCGACTTGGTAGCCGAGACGCTCCAGCACGTCCGCCATGGCCAGACCAACCTGCGGAAACAGTTGATCCACCATGCAGGTAACAAACAAAGAGACCCGTTTTTCCATCCGGAAATTCGATTGTAGCAGTTCCCGGCCGATGGACCCTGCGATATGCTTTCAGGATGCAAAAATCCATCGCCGCCGTGCTCGTGCTGGGAGCAGCGCTGACCACGGCCTTCGCCCAGGAAACGCGCCACGAAGTCACCAACCGCACCACTCCTGCCGAGGACGCGAAGCCAAACAGTGCCCAAGTGCCTGACGCCTACGCGATCAGCAGTAATTTCCAGCGTGTCGTGATTCTTCGCTTTAAATATAAGACGGACCTGCTGGATGGAATGGAGCGCATGATCCGGCAGCAGAAGATTCGCAACGGTGTGATTCTTTCAGCCGCCGGCTCGGTGCTCAGCTATCAGGTTCACCAGGTGAGCAACCGGACTTTTCCATCAAAAAACATGTTTGAAAAGAACCCGGCCGCGCCCGCCGACCTCATCAGCATGAATGGCTACGTGATGAACGGTAAAATCCACGCGCACCTCACGCTCGCCCGGCCGGAAGGGGCTTTCGGTGGCCACCTGGAGCCGGGAACCGGCGTATTCACTTTCGCGATCGTCACCATCGGTGTGCTGCCGGACAATCTGGATCTGAGCAAGCTCGCCGATAAGACGTACCGGTGAGATACCAAACCTCATGATTGCCGTTGTCTTTTCGCGCCACCTGCGCCCATAATGTAAACTCGGAGGCCGACCATGCGCTGCTTGTCGCTTATCCTGGCAATCCTGATTGCCGTGCCGCTGGAGCCGCTTGCGCTCGCGCAGGCCGGTGCGACCGCTCTCAATCTGGTGGTGGTGGAAGGCGACGGTGCCATCAATAATATCCGCCAGCGCACCGCGCGCGAACCCATCGTGCAGGTGCAGGACGAGAATCATAAGCCGGTCGCCGGCGCCGCGGTGGTATTTCTGCTGCCCTCGCAGGGCGCCAGCGGAACGTTTGCCAATGGCTCGCAGACCCTGACAGTGATTACAGACAATCAAGGCCGCGCGGTAGCGCGTGGATTCCGTCCCAATGGGTTGCAGGGCCAATTACAGATTCATGTGACCGCGTCCTTTAATGGTCTCACTGCCACCGCCGTGATCACGCAAACCAACGCCATCGTCGCGGGCGCGGGAGCCGCGGCCGCCGCGGGAATTTCCGGAAAGCTGATCGCCATTCTGGCCGTGGCGGGAGCGGCTGTGGCGGGTGGCGTCGTTGCCGCGACGCATTCCGGCGGCGGTAATTCAAATACCGGCGGCGGAGCGGTGCCCACGACGGTTTCCGCCGGCACCGGAACGGTTGGTCCCCCCAGGTGAATGTCATGAAAATGCGCTCGTGTCTTTTCGCTCTGGTTTTTGCCGCCGCGCCGGTGGCTTTCTGCCAGCAGGGTGTTCTCGGTGGTCCGGTGTCCGGTTACGTGTATGATGCGCAGGCGCACGTGCTGCGGCCGGTGCAGGGAATACCGGGAGCCTCGCTTCTGGGCGACCCGATCGATCTCGGAATGGAAGTGAATGCCGCCTACGTTTCGCCGCGGCAGGATAGTGCTTTTGCCATGTCCGCGGATGGCGGGGCTCACTTTTTCCGCCTCGATTCGGGTAAGGCCACTGAAGTTTCGCTGGACGGCTTAGCCGGCGCACGCGGCGACGTTGCCTTCAGTCCTTCGGGTACGGCCGCGGCGATCTACGAAGCAGGCAGAGTGCGCGTTGTAACCGGCCTGCCCGATGCGCCGAAGATGGGCGACGAAATCGACATCGGCCAAAGCGGGAGAGTGCACGCATTGGCAGTGAGCGATGATGGCAAGCTCGTGCTGGCGTCAGTGGGTGGTGGAGTCCACTTGCTTTCTCCTTATGGCGAAAACGTGAGCCTGGTTAGTGTGAGCGATCATGCTCTAGTGGCTTTCGCACCCGCGGGCCATGATGGCGCAGTGGCGGACGCTACGCGCGCCGGCTTGGTGCTTTTCCGCGACCTGGCGGGCGGAGCGGCTCCGAACGTGCTCGCCACGCCCGACGCGCTCTCGGCTCCAACCGGGCTGGCTTTTTCGGCTGACGGCGCCAGGCTGTTCCTGGCGGACTCCAGCGGTTCGATCGCTTCTTTCGATCTGGCCGCGGGAAGCCGCGCTGACATCGCCTGCAACTGCGTTCCCACTGGACTAAGTCCCATGGGCCGCCTCTTCCGCGTGAATGAACCCGGCGCTTCACCCCTGTGGCTTCTGGATGCCAGCGGAAGCACCGCCCGGATGATTTTCGTCCCGGCGGCGCATTCCGATTCCTCGCTCCCCCACGTCGAACGACGCGTCTCGGTGCTGCCCAAACGGTAACCGGCCACCCCGCACGCCTGGCCGAAGGTTTCACTGATCCGCGATCGCGCGAAACGCGTTACCAGCGGAAACCGAACGTCACAGGAAGAATCGTGGTATTCACGCGGTCAGTGAACATCTTGTGATAACGCGTTTCCGCGTAAAATTGCGAGTTGTCCCCGACGCGGAACGTAACGCCGGCGCCAATATTGAAGCCGGGCTTCGTCACGCTGAATGAACCGATTACCTGATTCGTTACAACCTGGGACGGGAAGAACACTCCGAACCATGGATCAAATAGTGTCACATCCGCAATGGCAGGCTGGGTAAATTCCACGGTGCGATGATAAACTCCGCCACCACCGGTGACGTAGAAGCCCACATGTCCGTGCGGCGCAAAACGCACGATAGGGTCGAGCGTAAAAGCCCAGACACCTGCTGTGCCATTCGGAGCTTGGACTTCATTTAATGACGTTCGGTTGATCCCGAAATGGTTGTACATGAAATCAACCATGACCCCTACATGCGAGTCGAGGTTCACTCCGGCGCCGGCCGTGGCGTTCCAGCCGGTATCCAGATGGTGTCCCAGATCTTTCACGGGCTCCGAGAACCCACCGCCAACTTGCCAGGCGAAGCGAGACGTTTGCGCACACAACGGCAACGCGACCAGGCAGGACAATGCGAAAAAGTACATGCGTCGTTTCATGGAAACAAGACCTCGTGCGAGTGTACGCAGGAGGCGGACCACTGTAACCAAGCCTACCGGGATGACTGAAAAAGAGAGATGCCCGCTACACCTGCAGCACCCGCGGCGACACAACGCGCGGTATTTTCTTCAGTGACACCTCCCAAGGCCAGCACAGGAATCTCAACAGCGGCAACGGCTTGCTGCAGCGCTTCAATGCCATGCGGAGAAGTGGGCTTGGAGCGTGTCGGAAAGACAGGGCCGAAGACGGCAAAATCAGCGTCGTCCCGTTCGGCGGCGCGCACTTCCTCTATCGAGTGCGTGGAGACACCGATCAGAAAGCCAACAGGAACGACGGCGCGCAGAATCTTCGGCGCAATGGAATTTCCGGGAAGGTGCACGCCGTGAGCGCCTGCGGCGAGTGCCACGTCTGTGCGCCCGTTTACAAGAATCCGAGTGCCATACGGATTCGGAGACGCTAGCACGCGCCGCACCAACTCGCACAAATCGCGGCCCGCCAGATCTTTTTCGCGGATCTGAATGCGCTCGATGCCTTGCCTCATCGCCCGCGCGACTAATGCCAGCAATGGTTCGATACCGCCTGCCGCGTGCCTGTCCGTAATGTAATAACGCAACATCAGAGCGGTTCGTAATATCGCTCGCCGGCGCAAGCGCGGCAGAGCGTGCGGCCGGCGCGTAAGACTTCGCGCCTGAAGTTGATGCCCTCACCGCATTCCTCGCAGATCACACGCGGGGCTTTGTAGCCTGGAAATTCTTCGGGACCCAGCGTAACGCGCACCCATTGAGCCGCGAACAAGTCCGCGTCAGGCAATTCGCGGTAGGCACGCATCTGCTGCTGGTTCTTATCGGCGATCTCGGGAAACAATTCGCGGGCTCGCTGTTTCGCAGTTTCGAGAGCCACCAGCCGCACCGCGCGTTTTTCCGCGATGTCGCAGAACGTCGCGCCCACTTTGCCAAAGTCGCGGAATTTCAGCGCGCGCTTGCCCAAGCGGCAGCCCGTCACGACGGGAATGGCATCCGTCGCGCAGCGATCGATTTCGACAAACGTCACCAGCCGTTTGCGGTCTTTGCCGGCGGGGTCGGCAATGCCGAGCAGAGTCACTCCATATATCGCCATGCGCAGGCCGAGAATCTGCCCGGCGCACAGATGGCCGTGCGCCTGAGCGGCCAGGATTTCGTATTCGGCAAGAGAAAGAAGCGGCATGAATTGAGGCTTCCGGCGCGGACAACCGGCCTATAGAATCCGCAAGGCGTGCGGAGGAAACTCCACCTGCCAGCCTTTATTATCTCTCTGGCGTTCAAACTCTTCGCGCGAGAGGTCGGCAAAGATGCCGCCGGCGAATTCCAGACGGATGAAGCCGCTGCGCTCAGAGACGTGCAGAAGCTGCGCAGCCACAAGATTGGCGATGGATTCGGCGGCCGCGGAGTGCACACGCAGATCTTCAGCACGAATCGCAAGCCAGACTCGATCGCCCCGGAAATGCCCCGGGAAGTAGGGGCCGGTGAGTTCGAATTCCGCCAGCTCCAGACGGCTGCTTTTCCGGCCGGGATCAAGTGCCGCAATCACGCCTTCAAAAAGATTGGGAATGCCCACCAACCGCGCCACTTCAACCGAATCCGGCTGCAAAAGGATCTCCCGCGGCGCGCCCCGCTGCAGAACGCGTCCCGCGTCGAGCACCACCATCTCCGCTGCCGCGGCGCAGCAGAGATCCAGTTCCTGGGTGGCAAGCAGGATGGGGCCATCGAATCCATCACGGATGCGGCGGAGGAGCGATTCATCGACGCGGCGATCCGGATCATCGAGCAACAGCGCGCGGGGATCGGCGAGGAGCGCGCGAGCAATCGCGCAGGCGTACTTTTGGGCGGCAGTAAGCCGCGGCGGAGCGAGCGTGGCCGCGGACGTCAATTGAAACCGCTCCAGCATTTCGGCCACTCTTCGGTGACGCTCCAGGCGCGGACGGCGCAAGGCGGCAAACATCAGGTTCTGGCGGACGCTGAGGTGGGGAAACAGCGAACCGTCCCGCGAGACGTAACCGCAATTGCGGAGGCGCGCCGGGACGGAGACGCCAGCCGCGGCGTCGAACAGCAGAACGTCATCCAGCAGAATGCGGCCGGAATCGAGCGGCGCAAAACCCGCGATGGCGTCCAATATGAGGCTCTTTCCCGCTCCGGCAGGGCCATATAGCGCGGTCACGCCTGCGCCTGCCTGGAATTCGATGTCGAGCGAAAACCCCGGCGGGATCTTTCTGGCGATGCGCGCCTGAATCATGACTGCGACCGCCGGTATTCGAGCCGGTTCGCCACGTAAACCGCGGCGAAGGCGAGGACGGAGATCGCCAGCGCCAGCGCGAGGGCCGGCGCGGTGTTGCCCGATTCGGTGGCTTCGAAAACAGCGACCGCAGCGGTCTGCGTCTTCCCAGGCAGGTTGCCGGCAATCATAAGTGTGGCGCCGAATTCGCCCATCGATCGCGCGAAGGCGAGCGCCGTGGCAGCCAGAACCGAGCGGTACGCCAGCGGCAGCGTAACGCGCCAGAAAACACCCCAGTCAGACGCGCCCAGCGAACGCGCAGCCTTTGCCAAGCCGGGATCGAGGCCTTCGAACGCCCCGCGGGCCGTCCGGACAAACAGCGGAAACGCATAAACCGTGGACGCCAGCACCGCCGCCTGCCAGGTGAAGACCAGTGGCCGGCCTGTAACGGATTCGTAAAACCGCCCGAGTGCCGTGCCCTGCGCCAATGTTGCTAGAAAATAGTACCCAAGCACCGTGGGCGGCAGAACCAGCGGCAGGGCGGCCACAGCATCGAGCACCTCCTTACCGCGAAATCTGCGTGTGGCTAGCAGGTAGGCGAACCACAGCCCGAATACCAGCGAAATCAGCGTGGAGAGGGCCGCCACGCGCAGGCTGAGCCAGAGAGGAGACCAGTTCAGGTGCATCGGGGAGATTCAATTATAGCTGCGGCGCCGGCCGAAGCGCGTGGATTCGCCGCCGGCGGCACTTTTTGCTTGCGGGTTTGGAAGCCGATGCGCCATAGTGGAAATGGCGTCAATAAATCCGTGTAGAGCGCATTGAAGCGTACCATCGTCGAAAGCATTTACAAGCCGCGCTCTGGCTATGCCGTGGCGCCGGGACGTTTCGATGCTGGATGGATTCCTCTTCTTTACGGAATTGATGACCATGCCGGTGCACGACCTGAAAGGCCGCCGCATTGCGCGGGTAAAGGACGCCGCCCTGGTTCCTTTGGTGGATTCCGCGCGCATCGACCGTTTTCTGGTGGGCGGGGCGTATGGCTGGCTCACCCTCCGGTACGATCAAATCCGTTCCATCAGCCTGCGGGACGGCATCTTCCTCAGTGACGAACAACTGACGCCTTACCACGACGACGAATACATGCTGCGCATGGGGCGGGATCTGCTCGATCAGCAGATCATCGACGTCACGGGCCGAAAAGTAGTGCGCGTCAACGATCTGACTCTCGAACTCAAAAACGACGGCGTGCGCGACTCGGTTTCGGTGTTCGAAGTGGATGTGGGAATCCGCAGCATCTTCCGCCGGCTGTTCCAGGGCGTGCTGCCTCCGAACTGGATTCGTTGGCTGCAAGAGCCGATTCCGCCAAATTCGATTCGTTGGGATCTCTGTAATGTTGTGGAACCGGACCCACAGCGCAGGCTCCGGTTGAACATCTCCTACCAGAAACTCGAACAGATGCACCCGGCCGATCTGGCGGACATCGTCGAAGACCTGAGTCCGGCCGAACGCGAAGCGATTTTCGAAACCCTCGACAGCGAAGTGGCGGCCGACGCCTTGTCGGAAGTTCATCCGAAGATGAAGGCCAGCATTTTGGAAGCTCTGGAGCCCGAAAAAGCCGCCGACATCGTAGAAGAGATGTCGCCGGACGAAGCCGCTAATGTGCTCTCGGAGCTGGAGCAGGAAACCTCCCACGAGATTCTGGACGAAATGGACACCGCCGAAAAGACCGAAGTTCAGGAGCTGCTCGAATACAAAGAGAACTCGGCCGGCGGAATGATGAACACGGAATACGTGGCGCTGCCCGAAAACGCCTCGGTTGCGGATGCCATGGCGGCGCTCAAGGGGAATGAAGACCTGTTGGAATCCCTGAACACGCTTTTCCTGATCGATGAAGAGGAGCGTCTGGCTGCCGTCATTCCGGTGGCGCGGCTCTTCCTCGCCGCCGGGAACGCGCGGCTGAAAGAGTTGGCCTCGGAAACACTGATCCAGGTGTCGGTCGATGAAAAACAGGATCGCGTCACAGAGTTATTCGATAAGTACAACCTGCTGACCTTGCCCGTGGTTGATGAAGACAGCAAACTCGCCGGCGTTATCACGGCCGACGACATCATCTCGGTGTTAAGGCAGAAATGACGGATGCGAAAACTCCTTCTCCGGTTCCGCTACCACCTGGCTATCTTCTTCGCCGTCATCGGGCCGGGATTCATCACCGCCGTAGTTGACAACGACGCAGGCGGAATTTTCACTTACTCCGCAGCGGGCGCCAGATTCGGTTATCTGCCGCTTTGGACGCTCTTACCCATCACCATCGTTCTGATCATCACTCAGGAAATGTGCTCGCGCATGGGAGCGGTCACCGGCAAAGGACTCTCGGATCTCATCCGTGAGGAATTCGGCTTGCGCATCACGTTCCTCATGATGACGCTGCTGGTGCTGGCTAACATCACCAACGTGATGGCGGAGTTCGCAGGCGTCGCCAGTTCCCTCGAACTGTTCCACATCAGCCGGTACATCTCGGTGCCGCTGGCGGCCATCGCGGTCTGGTTCCTCATCGTAAAAGGCAATTACCGGAACGTGGAAAAGATCTTCCTGTTCGCGTGCGTCTTCTACATCACATATGTAATCTCGGGCATTCTGGTGAAGCCCGATTGGAAGGAAGCCGCCATTCACAGCGTCCAGCCGAAGCTGCTGCTCGATTCCGATTACATTTACATGCTGATCGGAATGGTGGGCACGACTATCTCGCCCTGGATGCAGTTCTACCTGCAATCGGCCGTCGTCGAAAAGGGCGTGACGGCGCGCGAATATGCCAAGTCGCGCATCGAAGTCATCGTGGGATGCGTGCTCACAAATGTAGTCACCTTTTTCATCATTGTGGCTTGTGCCGGCGCCATCTATAGCGTGCAGCCGCGCGACATTCAGAACGCGGCGGAAGCCGCGCTGGCGCTCAAACCTTTCGGAGACTATGCGTTCTTGCTTTTCAGCGCGGGGCTGTTCAACGCATCGATCTTCGCGGCGTGCATTCTGCCGCTCTCCACGGCGTACTCGGTATGTGAGGGGCTGGGCTTTGAGGCCGGAGTCAATCGCCGTCTGCGCGAAGCACCGATCTTCTACCTGCTCTATACGCTGCTCATCGTGGTGGGCGCCGGCGTGATCCTCATTCCTAATTTCCCGCTGGTGAGAATGATTCTGCTTTCGCAGGTGCTCAACGGCGTACTGCTGCCGTTTGTGCTGATTTTCATGATCCTGCTGGTGAACAAAGAGGACCTCATGGAAGGTTGGACGAATTCCCGCCCTTACAACCTGGCATCCTGGGCCACGGTGGTGATCATGATCGGCCTGACACTGGCATACCTCGGCATCGTGATTCGCGGTGTGGATTAAACTGTGGTCGTGCTCCCGGACAAGTTATTTCTCAACGGCCGGTGGGAAGAGGCGTCTTGCGGCCGCCGCATGGACGTCATCAATCCCTCTACCGGCGAGCTGCTGACCACAGTTCCCGAAGCCGATGCCACGGATGTGGATCGCGCGGTGGCGTCCGCTCGCGCCAGCTTTGAAAACAGGACCTGGCGCGGCATGAACCCTTCGCGGCGCGAGGCCATCCTGTGGGAGATCGGGGAACTACTGAGCAAGCACAGCGATGAGTTGTCGCAAACCATTTCACTCGAGAACGGGAAAACGCTGCGCGAATCGGCGGGCGCTGACGTAGCCCCGGCGGCCGATTGCTTCCGCTATTACGCGGGCTGGGTGCGCAGGCTCTACGGCCAAACCATCCCCGTGGACGGGCAATTCCTCAACTACACGCTGCACGAGCCGGTCGGCGTAGTCGGCGCGATTGTGCCCTGGAATTTTCCATTGCAGCTCGCGGCGTGGAAAGTGGCGCCGGCGCTCGCGTGCGGCTGCTCGGTGGTACTGAAGCCGTCGGAGTTGACGCCGCTCAATGCGCTGAAGCTGGCTGAAATCGCCGTGGAGGCCGGGCTCCCCGAGGGCGTCCTCAACGTTGTCACAGGCTATGGCGAGACTGCGGGAGAGGCACTGGCGCTGCATGAAGATGTCGACAAAATCAGCTTCACCGGAAGCATTGGCACCGCGCGGAGGCTGTTGCGGGCCTCCGGCGTTTCGAACCTGAAGCGATTGAGCCTGGAGCTCGGCGGAAAATCACCCAACATCGTGTTTCCGGATGCTGACCTGGAACCCGCCCTCAAGGCGGCATTTTGGGGCATTTTCATGAATAAAGGCGAGATCTGCACCGCTGCCTCGCGACTACTGCTTCATCGGGAAGTTCACGACCGGTTTCTGGAGGAACTGGTGATACGGGCACGCAAGATGCGCGTGGGCAATCCTCTCGATCCGAATACGCAGATGGGTTCGCAGATTTCGGCGCGGCAGATGGATCGCATTCTGGACTACATCGAATCGGGAAAGCAGGAAGGGGCTCGGCTACTGTGCGGTGGCGCGCGGGACACCGAAGGCGAGAAGGCCAAAGGCTTCTTTATCCAGCCGACCATCTTTTCCGATGTCGCACCGCACATGAAGATTGCCCGTGACGAGATTTTTGGGCCCGTGTTGAGCGTGATGCGTTTTGATGAACCGGAAGAGGCCGTCAAAATTGCCAACGGCACGGTGTATGGATTGGCGGCGGCCGTATGGACACGGGACGTGAGTCTGGCGCATCGGCTGGCGAAAGAGATCCGGGCCGGTTCGGTCTGGATCAACACATACAACGGGTTCGATTCGGCCTCGCCCTTCGGTGGATATAAGCAGAGCGGGTTCGGGCGCGACTTGGGCGCGTATGCGCTCGAGCAGTATACGAATGTGAAGTCGGTGTGGGTGGCGTTGTGAACGAGCGCGTCTGGCGGTGGAACCTGTCGTCAGCAGGCGTGTATCGAATCCGTCTACTGATACAATGAGCGTTTCGAAATGCAGGTACTCCAGGCGGGACAACATAAACTGATTTATCTGGAACTCCAGCCGGAGATGGTCACCAACATCGCACGGCAGGCGGGCTTTGAGACTCGGGCCAAGGATGGACAGCGGACCATCCAGCTCGAATTGACCATTCCGGGACGCCAATCGCCGCTGCTGCTGTTTGACGCGGCCGATCCGGGCAACCTCGGCTGGTTTTCGCGCTGCCAGTTCTACGTGGATGGGCGCACCGGGTCTGTCATGCAGACACCTATGACGCTGGCCAACAAGCGCGATCGCGGCGGGCGCGCGCAGCAGAATTGCGTTCGCCTGGCGATTTCGAAAGAACTGCCCGCCACCTTCCGTTTGCCCGGAAAACAGCCGCTCAGCGAACAGGTATTCTACGCCTTGCTGTTTAATTTTTTGAATGCACTCACCAATACCGGCGTCGCCGTCTGCGGCGGTAGCGCGGTGCAGCCGCTGGCGGGGCGCACGGAAACAGTCGGCTCACGCAACTGATTCGTATCAGGCCGCACAAGCGCCGGAGTGCCGTTTGTAACGCCATGCTTTTTCCCCGTGTCTCACTATCGGAGACTGGGCCGAGGTGCGATTCGGGGGGAACGTCCTTCGGATGCCAGTTGATCACGCCGGCTCTAACAGGGCCGGCTTTTTTGTGCCGCACCCGCGCGGCGACTCTCGGAGCCACGCGCAAAAGCTTCGGCGCGTTATCCTGAACAGTACATAGGCGAACCCGGGCGCTCCCGGTACGGTCATGTCCTTGGGCTCTCATTGCGCGCGTGCACTGCTTTGGTTTGTGCTGGTCTGTGGCGTTCTGCGGGCCCAGGTGGAGATCTACGGCCATGTCGTGGATGAGACCGGAGCCCCGATTGCCGGAGCGCATGTGGAGCTGCTGCCGGCCAATGGCGGACTACCGCTGATTGCTTCCTCGGATCTGGCGGGCAACTTCACCGTAACGCTGCCGGCAGTCGCATCGTATGGCATCCGCGCCGAACGCCAGGGCTTTTTCGTATTCACAAGCAGGCCGAGCCTGCTTACGGCGGAGAGCCAGCTCACCGTCACGCTGAATCACCAGCAGGAGTTTCCCGAATCAATCAACGTGACGTATTCTCCGCCCGCGATCGATTTGCAGGATCCCTCCGCGCATAAGGAGCTCGACAACACCGAAATCCAGGCGGTTCCCTATCCGGCCCCGCAGGATTACCGTAATGCGCTGCCGCTGATCGATGGCGTGGTGCAGGATAACAGCGGACGCCCGCACTTCAACGGCGGCTCGACCGACCAGACCAACTTCACACTCAACGGCTTCAACATCTCCGACCCGGTGACGGGAAATCTGGAAGCGCGCGTCAACATCGATAGCGTGCGCGATATGGACCTGGAGAGTAGCCGCTTCTCCGCGGAAAACGGGCGCGGCTCGGCGGGCGTTCTTGAAGTGCAGACGAAAATGGGCGATGACCGTCTGCGCTTCGGCGGCACGAACTTTATTCCCAGCCTCTCCACCGATGGCGGCCTTCACTTCAATAAGTGGACACCGCGGCTGGAGCTTTCCGGGCCGATTGTGAAAAGCCGGGCATGGTTCTACGACGGCTTCGACGCTTTCTACGACGTCGACACCGTGCATGGGCTGCCGCCTGGCCCGAATCGCGCGCGCAGCCTCAGCACCAGTAATCTCACGAGTTTCCAGGTAAACCTCACCCCTTCGAACATTCTGACCGGCAGCTTTCTTTACAATCTGGCGGACGCGAATCGCTCGGGTCTCAGCATCGTCACTCCTCCCGAGGCCACCATTGACCATCGCCAGAACATGTACATGAGCACGATCCGCGATCAGGCCTACTTTGGAAACGGGGCGCTGCTCGATGTGGGATTTGCCGATACGCGCACGCTGCTGAATGACGTTCCGCAGGGTAACCAACTCTACCAAATCACGCCGTTCGGCAGCCGCGGGAATTACTTTGTGAATACGGATCGCCACGCCTACCGCAAGCAGTGGATCGCCAATGTCTTCCTCCCGGCGGTCGAATGGCACGGCTCGCATCAGTTGAAGTTCGGAATCGATTTCGAGCGGGAATCGTTTCACGGCCAGGTGATGCGCCACGACTATGAAGTGCTGCGGGCTGACAACAGTGTGGCGCGATTCGTGCAGTTCATGGGTGCTCCCTTCGCGGCCCGCAAGAATTTTGAAGCCGCTCAATATGTGCAGGATCATTGGACACTGCGCAAGGGACTCGCCGTCGAAGCCGGTCTGCGCGCCGAGTGGAATGAAGTCATGCGCGATCTGGAGCTGGCGCCACGGCTCGCCGTGGTTTGGGCGCCAGAGCGCCTGCCGGAGACTAAATTCTCCGCTGGATATGGCGTTTACTATGACGCCATCAGCCTGGACACTATCACGCGCCAGCAGGGCCAGGTCAGCCTGGCAACCTTCTACCTGCCGGATGGAACCGCTACCGGTCCTCTGCTCACTTCGTTCCAGGTCAACGAGCAATCACTGGAGGTGCCGTACTATCGA
This sequence comes from Bryobacteraceae bacterium, assembly GCA_035550475.1. Taxonomy (GTDB): domain Bacteria; phylum Acidobacteriota; class Terriglobia; order Bryobacterales; family Bryobacteraceae; genus DASZPB01. The sequence continues at coordinate 34,559 of DASZPB010000051.1, forward strand.
ACCGCCAGCGTCGAAGTGGAGCGCAAGCTGCCCTTCGATTTTTACGGAAAGACTGGCTACACGCGCCGGGAAGGGAGCCGCGGCTTCACCTTTGTGCCGGATACGCCGGTTTCCGCTCTGGCTCTTTCCGGCAGCCAGACCTACACGCTGAGCAACGGCCGCCACGAACGTTACGACGCCATCGACGTCAGTGTGCGGCGCACGTTCGCCGGGCAATTCGAATGGTTCGCCGGTTATACCCGTTCGAGCGCGCGTTCCAATGCGGCCGTGGATTACAGCCTGGAAAACCCGATCTTCGCTCAGCAGATGCCTGGCCCGGTTCCGTGGGATACGCCCAACCGGTTCCACACCTGGGGGTGGGCGCCAATTCCGAAGCGCCTCTTGCCCCGGCGATTGGAGTTTCTCACACGCAATACGTCCGTTGCCTACCTGGTGGAGTACCGCACCGGCTTCCCCTTCAACATCGTGGACCAAACAGGCTTTCTGGTGGGGCAGGCAAACGCCGCGCGGCTTCCCGGATACTTCAACATAAACCTGCATCTGGAACGGAAGTTCCGGTTCCTGCACTATCTCTGGGCGTGGCGTTTCGGCTTCGACAATCTCACCAATAATGGCAATCCGAACACGGTAAACAATGTTTTGGGCACTCCCGAGTTCCTGACGTACGGCCGAGGACAAGTGCGCGCTTTCAGCGTTCGCCTGCGGCTGTTGGGACGTAAATAAGCGCCCTCTTTTGCCCCGCTTTCCGTCACGAACAGGACAATCAAAACCGTAATGGGCAGCGGATTTTTTTAAAAGCGCCGGGATAATAGTGAGCAGGAGGTCCGAAGATATGAAGGGTATAGTGCTGGTGGCGTCATTGCTGGTCTCCACAACAGCCCTATTTGCAGGCACCGCGCAGGATCGGCTGAAGGAGTCGGCGGACGTTTTATCTGAAGTGATGAGCACGCCCGATAAAGGAATCCCGCAGGACCTGTTATCAAAAGCAGAATGTGTTGTGATCATTCCGGGATTGAAAAAGGCCGCGTTCGTCGTTGGGGGTGAGTATGGACGAGGCTTTGCCGAATGCCGTAGGACTAGCGGGACAGGGTGGGGTGCTCCGGCGGCCGTGCGTATGGAAGGCGGCAGCTATGGATTTCAGATCGGTGGTTCTTCTACAGACTTGGTGCTTCTGATAATGAACCAGAACGGGATGAAGAAACTGCTCGACAGCAAATTCACTTTGGGCGCGGATGCATCCGTGGCAGCCGGCCCGGTAGGCCGGTCCGCGGACGCGAAGACCGATGCGTACATGTCCGCTGAAATCCTGGCGTGGTCGCGCACCAAAGGATTATTCGCCGGCATAGCGCTCAACGGCGCAACGCTGCGCAATGATCTGGATGAAAACGCGGAGCTTTACGGCAGCAAGCTGACCAACAAACAGGTCATTGAAGGTTCCACGAAGGTGCCGGCCGCGGCTGAGCCATTGATTCACGTGCTTGACCGGTATTCCGCGCGCGGAACCGCAGATCGTTCCGTTAAGTAGAGCTTGTTCAGAAGCAGCCGAATTTCGGCCGCTGGGGAAGCATGGACGTCTTCAGCGGCCGAGAAATTTCTCCAGCATTTCAACCTGCCGCTCAGCCTTGTTCATGAAGTTCTTCGCAGACGCGGCATCGCCATTCTGCAATGCGTCGCGCGAGCCCTGCATGTATTCATTCATCTGAGCGCTGGCTACCTGCATATCGCCGCGAAGATTCATTCCTTGCGCGCGTTGTTGCTCGCGCAGAGTGTCCAGGCTTGTCCGCACGGCCACGGCGCGCGCATTCAACAAAGCAAGCTGCTCGCGAACCTGCTGTAGTTCCTCGCGGCTGGCGCCTGCCGGAGCCGGAGCCACTGCCTGAGACTGCGCCGGCGCCTGTTGAGCCGCGGGTTGCGGAATCGGCGCGGGCTCAGTTGGCCGTACTTGCGCCGCGGGAGTGCCGCTCGGCTGCTGCGCCGCCGCATTCCCGCCGAAGCCGGTGACCGCCTGATGAAATCTCTGCGGTTGCCCATGCGGCGCCGCCGGCGTCATGTGCGCGGCCGCGGCGGTCGCGGGCGCCGGTTGTGAAGTTTGTGGCGCAGGCGGCTGTTCCACGTTCGCCGGCATCGTGGGAGTGCCCGCTTGCGCCGGTTGCGTGAGAGGGCCTGAAGAAACTGGCGGAGAAGTTGGAGCAGCCGGCGCTTCCGTAACGGCGGGCGCAGGCTGCGGCGCGGCCTTGGTTCCGCGCCAGGGTCCGAACTGCATCACCGCAATCACCACGGCAGCCGTTGCCACCGCGCCCACACCCATCCAGAGCCCACGTTTGCTGCGCGCCGCTTTCGGCGCGGCCGGTTGTAAGGGGGAAGGCGCATAGTTCGCCGGCGCTGCGGCCACGGGAGCAGTGGGCATGGCAGCCGGCGGAGGCGCGGCTAATGGAGAGGCGGCAGCCACCGCCGAAGCAGCAGCCGGAGCCAGTGTCGCGGCCACGCTTCCCAGAGCATTGCGGAATGCCGCGCCGGTTTGAAACCGCGCGTTCGGATCCTTGGATACCGACATCAGGATCACGTCGTTCAGCAACTGAGGCAGGCTGGGATCGAGCGTAATGGGTGGCACCGGCATTTTCTCCAGGTGCGCCGCCATGATCGCAAACTGGCTGTCGCCATCGAACGGCCTCTTGCCGGTAACCAGTTCATAGAGCGATACACCCACCGAATACAGGTCCGCGCGTGCATCCAGGTTGGCCGTGCCCTGTATCTGCTCCGGCGACATGTAATACAGCGACCCCATCGTCGTGCCCGTCATGGTGAGGCGCTGGTCGGTAGAAGCCTTCGCGATACCGAAATCCATGAGCTTGACCACGCCGTCGGTGGTCAGCATCATATTGGCCGGCTTGATATCGCGGTGAATCACGCCACGCGCGTGAGCATAATCGAGCGCCGCGAGCACCTGCATCATGTAGTGCACCGCGTCAGCCACGGGCAGAGGGCCATCCTTGAGTTTCTGTTCCAGCGTGACGCCTTCCACGAACTCCATCAGCATCAGAAGCTGGTTTTCCATGCGCAATGCGGTGTGGAGCGCGGCGATGTTGGGGTGCTCCAGGCTGGCCTGCACTTTGATCTCGCGTAGAAAGCGGTCAGCCAGCTCCGGCGCGTTGGCCAGGTCCGGAAGCAGCACTTTCATAGCTTCGATGCGGTCGGAAATCACGTTCCGCACCTTGTACACTTTGCCCATGCCCCCGGCGCCCAGGATTCCCACCACCTGGTAGTCGCCGGCCGTGGAACCGACTTCCAAATTCATGGCGCACTCCTTGTTCGGACCAACTACTTGGAACTGACCGCGTCGCCGACCTTGGCCGGACCCGCGCCGCTGAACTTCCCAACTGCCGATTGCGCATCGACATCGGTAATGACGATTTCGCCTACTTGATTCTCAATTGTGTGGATGACCTTACCCGTGGAGGGATCGCGCACTTCGCGTATCTTGCGCTTGATCTCCAGCCGGTCGCCAGCCTTGACTCCCGCCTTAGAACCGACGTTAATGATCACCGTGCCATCGGGCGAAACATCGGCAACCAGTCCCGAGACCTGCACCACGTGCGCCGGCAGCTTCCCTGCCTTCTGATCCAGCTCCTGCGCAAGGTTATTCACCGCTTGATTTGTGGCTTCCCCGAGGATGGTATTGGCAAAGTTTGAATTCTTCATATCGAGCGCGCCGCCGCCCATACCTGCCCAGCTTCCGCCGCTACCCAGCAACCCGGTGCCCTTGCGCGTGGACTCGCCCTTCGCCGATGCCGTCGCCAGGATCTCGGCCGTGCTCGTATTGATTAACCGCGCCGTGATGCCCACAACCGCGGTGGATTCGCTGCGCTTCACGCCGCCGATTCCGAAGCGTCCCGAGATGCCGCCCAGCGCGCCACCGCCAATATTCGTGCTCTTATCGTCGCGGCCAAACTGCGTGATGCTTCCAATGACGATGGCATCCACGCCGAGCACGCGTCCGATCTTAGCCGCGCTGTTCGGATCCGCGCGATCGCTGTTGGAAAAATTCTGCTCCGCCAGAATCTTGTCGAGTTGATTGCGCTCGATCACGGAATAGACGCCGCCGTCAACCAGCTTGTCGACCAGCAAATCGGAAATCCCCTTCCCCACATCCTGGTTCGATCCGAAAATCGCCGATACCCCGCTCTGCACGGTCGCATAATCGAAATTCATCACCGCGACACGCTTCTTCTGTTGCGCCTGCGCAGCTATGGTCAAGAATGCAAGGAATACTATGCCTGTCCATTTCACACGAGTCATGCGTGGCCCTCCACCTGACCAAACATATTGAAGAAAGGTCGCGGAGTCAACTGGTTAGGTACTGGGTATAGAGGGAAAATCAACGATCGAAGCGATCTTTGAACCCTAGGCCGCTAGCTCCAAAAGAGCTTTCAGGCGCGCCAAAAGTTCTCCGGGATGGTACGGCTTCCGCAGAAAGCCGGCGGGCTTGTGGCCCAGAGTATCGCTCGTGTCGGGCTCATTGTAGCCGCTGCACAGGATAACCTTCACTTCAGGCCGCAGTTCGGCCATTTGATGAAAGACCTCGACGCCGTCCATTCCGGGCATCGTCAGATCGAGGAGGACGGCGCTGATCCGGTTCGCGTATCGCGTAAAAATGGTGATCGCCTCCTGGCCGTCCGAGGCGGTGAGCACAGTTAATCCCGCACGCTCCAGAATGGTCTTCGCAAGTTCGAGAACGGCAGGCTCATCGTCCACCACCAGCACCGTGCCGGCCGCGCGCCAGTCCTCAATGCTGGCCGGAGCGTTGTGAATCGAAGGCACCGGCGCTTCGCTCGCGGGAAAGAGAACACGGAAGCGAGTGCCCTGGTTCGGATTGCTCTCGACATTGATCGCCCCCTGATGCCCGCGCATGATGCCGAGCACGGCGGCGAGCCCCAGTCCGCGGCCCGTGAACTTGGTCGTGAAGAAAGGATCAAAGATGCGCGCGCGCGTCTCGGCGTCCATACCGCAGCCCGTATCCGTGACTTCCAGGAATACGTACAGACCGCCCGGCAGGATTCGGCCCGGCTGAAGTGGAACCAGTTCGCCCGGACCTGCGTTCAGCGACCCGGTGGTCACTTCGATGACGCCATTGCGATCGCCGAGAGAATCCGAAGCATTCGTGATGAGATTCATCACCACCTGGCGAATCTGCGCGGCATCGGCCTTGATCGGCGGCAAGCCCGGCACCAGATTCAGACGTAGCGTGGCCTTTTTCGAAATCAGCGTTTCCAGCAGCCGCACTACACCCGAGATCAGTTGTGATAAATCGATCGGCTCCAGCACGAATTTGCCGCGTCCGGAATAGGCGAGCATCTGCTGTGTCAGGTCGGCAGCGCTGCGCGCGGCGGTCAACACGTGATCAATGCTATTCCGGGCGTCGGAGGCCTCCGGCAGATCCATGAGCGCCAGGCTGGCGTAGCCCATAATACTCGCGAGCAAATTGTTGAAGTCGTGCGCGATGCCGCCGGCCAGCACGCCCAGACTTTCCAGCCGCTGCGAATGCTGCACCTGCGCTTCGAGCCGCTGGCGTTCCTGGTCGGCCTGGCGGCGCTCCTCCATTTCCCGGCGGAGGAATTCGTTCGTCAGCTCCAGTTGCGCCGTGCGCTCACGGACGCGCCGCTCCAGCTCTTCGTGCGCCAGCAGCAATTGCTCATCGGCCCGCTTGCGTGGTGTAATGTCGCGCGTCACCGCCTGCACGCCGGTGATCTTTCCTTCTTCCTCCACCAACTCCACGTTCTGTCCGAACCAGACTTCGGAGCCGTCGCGTGCGACGGCCGGAAATTCGAAATAGGTGTGCGGAATGCGAGCCGCGAGCTGCTGGCGATAGAAGTTCTGTGCTCGGGCGCGAAAATCGGGGCGAATCAGGTCCAGGTACTTCCGGCCTAGCAGGTCTTCGGCGGTGTAACCCAGGATTCGCGTGGCAGAAGCGTTAAAGAAAGTAAACCGCCCGGACATGTCGGCGCGATAGATGATGTCCGAAGCGTGCTCGAAAATCTGCCGGTATCGCGCCTCGCTCTCGCGTAAGGCAAGACCCACCCGCTTGCGCTGCGTGAGGTCAAACAGGAAAGACCGGATGCCGATTATCGAGCTCTCGGGACCGCGGGCGTAAATTTCGTGAATCTCCAGCGAAAGACGCGCTCCATCCGGGCGCAGATAGCAGCGCTCGAAAGGCGCCAGTGCCTGCGTTCCCGCAAGCTTCCGCGCGACCGCCTGCCGGCTCACTTCCCGCTCTTCGGGCGCTACAAAGTCCCATACTGGACGTCCTAGTATCTGGTCTTCGGTCAGTTCCAGTAAGGCACATTCCGCGGCGTTCACGGAGATGATTCTGCCTTCGAGGTCGATCTGATGACAGGCAATTGGCGCTTCGGCAAAGGCGGCTCTAAAATCGCCCGCTTGTTCCGCCTGTTGCAATGCCGACATGACAGAAATCCCAATGCCGTGCACCGATGCCGCGGCTTTGTCGCCGCGTTCATCCGAAATTATGTCCCCGCTTGGCGCACAATGCTAGGACCATCTTGCCAGAACGTTACGGGAGCCGGGGTGCGGAAAGGCGCGGCTAAGCCCCTGAAGTTGTTAGGAAACACACGTATTTTACACTTGCAGCATTGCGGCTGACCCCTATAATGCGGTCATGTCATTCGATGGGTTAAGGATACTTTCCCTGGAAAGCCGCCGCGCGGAAGAGATCGCCGAACTGATCCGCAGACAAGGCGGGAACCCCTTCGTAGCGCCCTCCATGCGCGAGATTCCCGTCGATGACAGCGCACCCGTTTTCCAATTCGCCGACCGGCTGTTTGCGGGACAGTTCGACATGATGATGTTCCTCACCGGCGTGGGCACGCGGCAACTGAACCGTGTGCTCTCCTCGCGCTACCCTGAAACGGCGTTTGCCAATGCGCTCCGGAAACTGACTGTGATCGCGCGCGGACCCAAGCCAGCCGCGGCGCTCCGCGAGATGGCTGTGCCGATCGCCGTCACAGTCTCAGAGCCGAACACGTGGCGCGAAATGCTGGCGGAAACAGAAAAGCGCCCGGAACGCCACGTTGCCGTGCAGGAATACGGCCGGCCCAATCCGGAATTGATCGATGGGTTGCGTGCTCGCGGCGCGGACGTGACCTCCGTGCAGGTCTACCAGTACGGCTTGCCCGAAGACGCCGAGCCGTTACGCGAAGCAGCGCGGCTCCTGGCCGCTGGACAGCTTGATGTTGCCCTGTTCACCACGGCGGTGCAGATTGTTCATCTGGCGCAGGTGGCGCGTGAACAGGGCATCGAAGACAACGTACTCGCTGCTTTGCGGAAGATGTGGATCGCTTCGATTGGACCTACGACAACCGAAGCTCTTGAGGAGTATGGCTTACACCCGGATCTGGAGCCGAGCCATCCCAAAATGGGGTTTCTGGTCCGTGAGGCTGCCGAGCAAGCGGGTGCGCAGCCAAATCCGGATCGTAGCCATTAGCTTCGGGTGCTTTGCCTCGGCCGAAGTTGATGTGATTCCAGACTCGTTCGTGGGCGAAGTAGAGACCCAGCTTGAGGACGACGTCCATCGCACCGGCGCCCACCGAGAGTGTAAGCTGCCCCGTAAGTATATAACAAATAAGGCCAGTTGACGCAGAGCCGAGGGTTCGATAGCTGATTGCTTTGGCGATGCTTCGTGCGTTGCTGTCCATGGTGGTCGCTCGAAGCCAATAGTACCATATCTCTATCGAGATTGTGATGATTACCAGTCAAGCACCGCGCCATCGGCTCCATAGACAGCCGATGCGAGGGGTTCCTGCTGGAATGGATGGGCAGCGGCAGCCCGTTCATCCACCGAAATACCGAGGCCCGGCATCTCACAAGGCAGCCAGTAGCCGTTCTCCGTCTGAAGCCCGCTTTGCACCACATCGAGGCGCCACGGCACGTCGGTCAACATGTCTTCCTGGATGAGAAAATTCGGCGTCGAAAGCGCGAAGTGGAGCGCGGCGGCATTCGCCACCGGACCGAGCGGGTTGTGCGGCGCCACAGCGACATAGTAGGTTTCGGCCATAGCGGCGATTTTGCGAGCCTCGAGCAGACCTCCGCAATGACAGAGGTCCGGCTGAATCACATGGGCCGCGCGCTTTTCGAGGATTTCGCGAAATTGATGGCGCGTGACCAGCCGCTCGCCCACCGCGATAGGAACGCGCACCGCGCGGCAGACCTCTGCAAGCGCGGCGATGTTCTCGGGAGGCACCGGTTCTTCGCAGAAAAACGGCCGGTAGGGCGCAATGGCATCGATGTATTCAACCGCCACAGCCGGCCAGGTGCGGCCATGGAAATCGACCATGATGTCGATCTCGTCGCCCACCGCTTCGCGCAGCCGCGCCATTAGGGCCGCCAGTTTCTTTGCGTACGAGCGGTTCACCAGCGGTTCCGAATACGGAACGAGGACTACTTTCACCGCGGTGTAACCACGCGCGACCACCGCCAGCGCCAGATCGATTACACGTGATGCATCGAAACTCTGGTAGACGGAAGTCATTTCACCGCCGCCCAGGTGCGTGTACATGCGAACGCGTTCGCGCACCGCTCCGCCAAGCAGCTTATAGACCGGCAGGCCGGCGCTTTTGCCGAAGATATCCCAGCAGGCCTGTTCCATGCCGGAGATCGCCGATTGCCCAATGATGCCAGGCCGAAAAAAAGGCTGGCGGTAGAGCTTCTGGTACAGATATTCAATGCGCGTGGGATCCTCGCCGAGAAGAAACGGCTTCAGGTCCTCGACCGCGCCCGCCACGGCGCGCGTTTTCCATTCAAGCGAAGCCTCGCCCCATCCGATCAGCCCGGGCGTATCGGTTTCGACCTTCACGAACACCCAGTTGCGCATTCCAGCGTTGACGACGACGGTTCTGATATCAGTGATTTTCAAGAAGAAAACGATTGTAGAGCAGCCTCGGCCGGCGTCGCGTCCGATCAGGCACACAGTGAGACACAGGTCCCGTGTGTTCGCCGCCCTTGTGGGCAAAAGAGAAACCCGAAGTCGCTCTAATTCCCGCCGAAGGCTGACAGTTGCGCGTCCAGATCCGCTAGAGCCTTGTTCATGAGGGCCTTATACCGAGGGTTCTGAGCGGAACTGAGTTCCCTTACAACGCGCGTCCGGGAAAGAAGGATCGATTCCTTCTTCCGGATCAACGCAAGCGTTGCGGGGTCTGGTGCGTTTGCAAAATCAGCGCTGTGACGAACCTCGGCCACGTCGGCCCGCGCTTCGGCCGACTCCTTTTTCCAACCTCTGGCCATAAAAACATTTTACGCCCGTATGTCCGAAATCGGAAACCGCACTGCGCCGGCGTGTCGCCCGAGCCGCAGGTTTAGGGCTTCGAAACACCTGAATGCATGGCTGATTCTCGCGAAGGCTGGTAGATGCAGCGCGGATCTTCGGCGCGCCAATCGCCCGTCAATGCGAAAGCACGCGAGCGGGAACCGCCGCAGATTTTCTGATACTCGCAAATTCCGCACTTGCCGCCGTATTCCGCGGGGTCACGCAGCACGCGGAACAATCCGGAGTTGCGATAGACGTCGCGAAGGGAGTCTCGAAGAACATTGCCGCCGGTCAGCGGCAGAAAGCCGCTCGGAAAGATTTCGCCGGTGTGTGAAATGAAGACAAAGCCTTTGCCATCGTTCACGCCGGCCGTGGGCCACGCCACTTCCGCGAAGTTCCGATTGAGCGCGGGGCCGCGGCCTTCTTTCATCCGCTGCGCGACATAGCGGCGGTAGTGCATGGCTTCAGTGGTTTTGACGCCGAATGGCGCGGTCTTCGAAAGTTCGTACAAAAACTCGAATACCTTTTCGTATTCATCTGCCTGAAGGTCATCGCCGGCCAAGGCGCGACCGGTCACAATGAGGAAGAACAGACTCCACATCTTTGTGCCTACTTCCTCGGCAATGCGGGCAATTTCGGCAAGACGCTGCATGTTGCGCCTAGTCACCGTAGTTTGCAGTTGCGTAGCGAGACCGATCTCTCGCGCATGGTGGAGCGCGAGCAGGGCGCGATCGAACGTACCGGGCAGGCCGCGGAAATCATCGTGACTGGCGGCGTCCGGACCATCCAGACTGATGGCCATGCGTCGTACGCCGGCTGTTTGGAATTCGTCGATCGCACGCGGCGTAAGCAGCGGCGTTGCACTCGGAGTTACGTTGGTCCGCAGGCCGATTTGGACGCTGTAGCGGATGAGATCCAAAAGATCCGGACGCTTGAGCGGATCGCCGCCTGTAAACACCATCAACGGATCGCCGAAACCGCGAATTTCTTCGAGCAGGCGAAAGCCCTGTTCGGTGGATAGTTCACCGGGGTTGCGGTCCGGCTGCGCGGAAGCACGGCAATGCACGCACGCCAGGTCGCAGGCTTGCGTCACTTCCCAGATCACCAGTAGCGGGGATTGATCAAAGTTCATCGTGCCCCCAAACACTCAATCTAGATCGAGCACCCGCGCGTTTCGGTGACCGCAGTCACCGGCATCAGGTGTGATAGGGTTCCATGGTGTGCGGATTATAGGCCCAATGAAACTCCAATTCATGGCACGCTATACTGGTTTCGGGAGCGGCCATGAACGACGAATTACGGGAACTTCGGAATAGTGGCTACAAGCCGGTGCTTGTCGGGCCTAATCCGTTTTCGTTGGACGAGATTCTGCGCAATGTCGATCCTGCTCCCGACGAGGAGACTGAGCGTTTTGTGGCTGCTATCTATGCGGATCGCCGCCAGACAGCCGAAGATTCCTCGTTCGAATGAGCCAGATCATCGTCGATACCGACGTCGCCTCCTACATCTTCAACTGGCATTCCTTAGCGGAGCAGTACGCGAAGGCTTTGCGCGGGTCCGAACTGATTCTATCCTTCATGTCGCTGGCGGAATTGCGGATGGGTGCCATGTCCGCCCGGTGGGGCAATAGCCGACTAATTCTGTTCGAGCGGTTCCTCCACGGATTCGAACTCTTCTACCCTGACAACAACCTCTGCACGATCTGGGCGAGAATCCGTGCCGACGCCCGAGCAATTGACCGGGCAATTAGTTCGCAGGATGCCTGGATCGCGGCAACCGCATTGGTGTTGGACGCACCTCTCGCAACGAATAATCGTCGCGATTTCGAGAGTGTTCGAAATCTCCGGTTATTATCCCTTTGACGATCAGGCTTCAGTTGACCGTCCGGTTCGCTCGTCGTAATCGTAACCGAGCCACTCTCAAATCCAGACCATCATCGGCATCAGGTGTGATAGGGTTCCATAGTGTGCGGATTATAGGCCCAATGAAACTCCAATTCATAAGCCAGTGAACGCGCCAGGCCGTCGAGATCAGGAAACAATGTCGCTGACGTGATGTTCATACGGTAGAGCTCACGCATGCCCACCTCCCGCACAGCATTCGTGAGGATGAATTTGGCCAGTACGTTCTCTTCGTTGTGGCCGCCGAGGATGTCTTCAATCGGCACGTCCAGCACGCCGGGAACGGCAAAGGTTCCGGATTGCGCGATCAGCCGCCGGTTCATCGTGTGCGGTTCTCCCATCCAAATGAACCGGTGATTGCCTTTCAGAAAATAACGGTGGAAATTGCCCCGCGAACGCGGGTCCATGCGCACGGGCTCGGGGGCGCGGCTGCTATCGACATGCACCGGATTCATGGCCCAGACTACGCCGTCGCTTAGTGTCCGTTCCAGCGCGAAGAACGCCGCCACATACGGCGACCAGGTGAAATCGATGAGACGCGTGGGCGCGCCGTGATGCTGCATGAGGGCCAGCCACTGGAAATCGTCGTCCACGTCAGGCGGCTTCGCCAGAAACTGGTGGGCCTTGCGCTTGAAGATGCGCAGGATACGCTCTTCCTGTTCCGGCCAGGCTCGCGGCGCGACATTGAAGTTGCGCAGATAGCGCGATAGCGAACTGTAGAGCGGCCAGCGTTCGTCGCGCTCGCCGCGGAAGGCCCAGTTGGAATACGGCTGAGCGGAGATAATCTTGAGGAACGCATCCCAGGATTCCAGCCGGAACGTACGGTAAGACTGCCGGTTTTTGCGGGAAGCCATCTCCTAAGTATCGTAGCGGTACAGAGCCCGCTCGATGGGGACGCCGCGGACCTCGATGCGGCGCAAATCGGCCGAGCCTGCGCCGTGGCCCTCCGCCAGCAGCAGTGTATTGTCGCAAGTGCGAAATGGCGGCGTGCCACGCAGTGCGCGCGGGTTGTAGCCCATGACGGCGGCCGCCACCGTGTCTGTGCATACGGCATTTGTGCCGGCGATCAGCACACCGGCCTGCACCGCCCGTACACCGCGGTTCCACGGGCCTTCACCGCCCGCCAGGGACTGCACGCCATCGATGATCGCCAGGTGCACAGGGCGCGTCACCGACAGATCGGCAACGATCCGCGGCATACGGTAACCCGGTTCGCGGCTCGAATCCGGATGTAGCTCCTGCGGCGCTGACTTCGAGGGAGCGCGCTTGCCGAGATGGCACACATTCTGCCGGCCGCGCGTGGGGCTTTCATTCGGCTCATCGACGCCCGCGTCATCGCCGTAAATGGATGCCGGCGTGATGCCGAAGCAATTTTTGAGCGAGAGAGTAATGCCGCAAATTTCGTGGTTCTTGAGCTTCGCCAGGCTCACGAATACGTCGGTATCTTCGTAGGAGTGATTCAGCTCGAAGGCGGGGAACAAATAACCGCCACCGCGCACCGGGAGGCGCGAGTAATTCTTCCCATTGCCGAGCGCGTTGGTGTTCTCAAACTCGATGCCGGGCGCCGCGGATTTCAATGTACGCACGTTCCAGCCGGAATCCAGCATGACCTCTTCAAGCGGCCCCGCTGTGGCCCAGGCGCTCTCGACGAAACGGATGCGGCGCGCGCCGGCCCGGCCCATCAGGTAGGCAACCGCACCCACCACTTTGGGATGCACGTAGTGCGTGATCCCCAGCGGCTTCCCCTGGAAGCGCTGCGATGGAGGACCGGTCATGTTGACCTTGATGGTGACGGTTTTATTGCGCACCAAGCCCTCCAGGCCGCCCAACTGGTCAAACATGGTGGCGAGTTTTCCGGTGACATCCTCATCGTAAGAGGCGCACTGGGCGATTGAAACGGGCGCGGATGGGGCATCGGCTGCTTTCAAAAGCGGCGCGGCGCTCAGCAATGCGAGCCATTCTCTCCGAGTCATAAGCGGCTCCTGTTTGAGATTACTGTTCCAGTTTGACGGTGGCGCAAACGGCCACGTTGTCGATGTCTACGCCCCCGCCGTCGTCGGTCTCGTAAATTTCGAGCGGCTTTTCCACGCCTTCTGGCGTAGTGAGGGTGGCGTGTTTATAATTCCCCAGAAAATGCACGGCCACGTTTTCCACGGGGTAATCCGAGTAGTTGACCAATTGTACGACGGCCGTTTTGCCGTCGGCCGATACCAGGAAATTCGAAAGCATCGACGCCACATTGAATAAGCGCACGCCCAGGTTGTGGCGGCCGATCATCGCGTTCACGTCACGCCAGATTTCATTAAGGTGATCGAGTTCGGCCTGATCGAGCGTGATTTTTTCGCCTTGTGGAATCTGATCTTTCCACCCGGGCGGACCCGTCAGCAAAGTGCCTCCGGACCGCGCGAAATTTCGTAGTATCTCTTTCTGCGCCGGCGTGAGCGCATCGGCATCTACATCCACTGCCATAGTGGCATTGGCGAGCGCGGCCGCGGTGAGGTGCTGCTGGGGCACGGGACGCACCGGCGTGTGCTTGACGGCGATCATATCGAGGATGCCGCCCGAAAGAAGGCCGCCTTTAGCCGGGTCTTGCACCAGCGCCAGTTTGCCGTAGGGCCGCATTTGCCGCCACTCGCGGTGTGCTTCGTAGTAGCGCAGCAGGCCACCCATTCGCTGCCAGGTATGCAGCGCGGCCGCATCCCGCTTTTGAAGCGCCGCGGCGAACGTGGAATCGAACGCCAGCACCCAGCGGGCGCCGGACATGGCGGCGTCACCAATCACCTGGAGATATCGTTCGGCGGTAACGGTGGTGTGCGGCGGCGGCTGATTGCCGATCCACAGCGCGGCGTCGCCCCAGGCGCGCACCGCGCGGATGAAGCCGGTGTTCGTGTCGATCCACACCGATCCCGTCGGTCCGGCTTTGGTTGTGCCGTTATCCTGAAGCGAAATGCCCGGCCACACGCCCTGGTAGGTTCCGAGGATGGCTGCATTCGAGCCGAGAGGCATTCGATTGCGGGCAGTCAGCTCAATGACCGGCGCCGAACCGGCAGCGGCTCTTACAGCGCCAGGCGTACCCTGAGGGAAATCCCCGTCAAGCACGATGCCGTTCACCCCAGCCGCAAGTGCCCGGCGCGCGGCAGCGGCCGGGTCGCCGCCGGGCGACAATACCGCCAGTGTAACGATGCTTCTGGCCGCCGCAGCGGAGAGAAACTCAGGCGAATAGCTCTGTAGAAGCAAGCAGTTAACCGGACTGCTGGTCAGCAGTTCGAGCGATTTGGCGCCCTGCCAGGGCCATCGCGCCGGAACCCAATCGGCCGGGCGTGGTGCCGCAATGCACATCAGCGGTATGAAAAGCAGCAGAGTCCCACAACGGGCCGCCCGCATCCACATAACTGTACTACTTTACGATGCCGGAAAGCCGAATTGGAAGGCGCGTAAGGCTCGGATTCACAGCCCCCGCCAGACCGGCCACAAATCTGCACTTGGAAACATATGCGAACGGAAGAAGCTGAAAACAAGGTCGTTCGAGAGCCGATGGAAATATACGACGAGGAGCCGGAAGATCTCACCGAGTCAAAAAAGCGCCGGCGTCCGCGCTCTCGTACATTTCTCTATACCGGTGGTGTTCTGTTGGTTCTCGCATTGGCAGGCGCCGCTCTGTGGCTTCACATGCGCAACCGGGAATCGACCGACGACGCGCAGGTGAACGGGCACATCTCGCCGATCTCGTCGAAGATTTCGGGCACCGTGCTGGATGTCCTGGTAAATGACAACCAGTCCGTGAAGGCCGGGCAGGTGCTGCTGCGGCTGGACCCGCGCGATTACCAGGTGCGCGTAGACCAGGCGCAGGCGGAGCTGGCTACGGCGGAAAGTAAAGCCAGCGCCGCGCGACAGGGCGTTCCGTTGATTCGCTCGACTACCTCCAGCGGCACATCCGGAGCCGAGGCCGAACTGGCCGCGGCGGAGGCCCAATACCGGCAGGCCCAGGTGGCGGCGGAACAGGCTCGCACTTCGGGCGTCGCCGTAGCAGAGGCCAATGTGGTTACGGCCCGTGCCCGCAATGAGAAGGCACAGGCGGACCTGGAACGGATGCGCCCGCTGATCGCCAAGCAGGAGATTTCCCAGCAGCAGTTCGACTCCTACGTGGCCGCGGCCCGAGTGACGGAATCTCAGCTTCAGGCAGCGCAGGAGCAGGCGAATGCGGCACGCCAGAACGCCGCCGCGACACAAGCGGCCGAGCAATCGGCAGCCGCTCGCGTCGGAAGGGCACAGGCCGGAGTGGGAGAATCCCGCGCCAACCAGCAGCAGGTGAATGTGACTGCGGCACAAGCACAATCCGCCGGCGCCGCGGTGCAGCAGGCACGCGCCAACCTGGAGGCGGCTAAGTTGCAGCTCTCCTATACGACGATCGTGGCGCCGACCGATGGAGTGGTCACTGAAAAGAACGTAGAGCCAGGGCAGATCGTCGCGCCGGGACAGGGACTCATGGCCGTGGTGCCACTGAACAGCGTCTGGGTAACCGCCAATTTCAAGGAGACGCAGCTTGCCCACGTCAAGCCGGGACAGACTGTTGAAGTGAAAGTGGATATGTACGGCCAGACGATTCAGGGCCGGGTGGATTCCATCGCGGGGGCGACCGGCGCCCGCATGAGCCTGCTGCCGCCGGAAAACGCCACGGGCAATTTCGTGAAGGTGGTTCAGCGCATTCCCGTGAAGATCGTCTTCGACAAGCTGCCGCCTGGCGTCGTGCTCAGACCCGGCATGAACGTCGATGCGACGATCCTTACGAAGTGAGCGAACGCGCTCTGGCGAGATTCCGAAACCAGGCCCAAGCGGACGCCTTCCGTCCCGCGCCCGAATCTTCCACGAAGATTGGGGGAGGGGTCTCCCCGGAAACCAGCTCGCCGGGATAATCAATCGCGGCGGCATATTGACGCAAATAGCTGGAGGTATAAACGCCGCCCGGCAAGTTATGCAGACGGCCTTCTTCGATGGCTCGAAGGTAACGGACCGATATCTTCGTGCGGCTGGCGATTTGCTCTAAGGTCAAACCCCTGTTGCGCCGAATGGTCGCGAGCTCTAATTTGTTATTCATCCAGGCTCTCTCCTTCATGCCTGAGTAAAATACTTATCGTCCCTGGGTAACATAGTGACACGATTTTTTTGGATTCGTGTAAGAATTTACGATAGGCCGGTAATTTTTTCATGAGCACCTTCTCTTATCCCCGTGAATTAAGGAGTAGGACATATATATGGATGTAGTAGGGCAGTTACTTTGCCAACACTTAGTCAGTGCGGAATACTAACTATTGTTAGGCGAGTACTAAGACCGTTCGGTAGCGGTTTCCGCGGACTCAGCTCTTATTGAGAAGCTGATTCAGATTAAAGGCGGCGCTGATGAGTCCCAGGTGAGTGAGAGCCTGCGGAAAATTGCCGAGCGATTCTCCCTTGGAGCTCACCTCTTCGGAAAACAGGCCCAAGTGGTTGGCATACGAAAGCAGTTTCTCAAACAGGAACTGTGCCTCTTCGAGGAAGCCGGCACGGGCCATCGCTTCCACCAGCCAAAAGGAGCAGACGGTGAAGAAACCTTCCGTTCCCGGAAGGCCGTCATGAGCCGCTTTGCCGATCTGGTAGCGGCGCAGCAGGCTGTCGGAGGAAAGTTCGCGGCGTATGCGTTCGATGGTGGAGATCATGCGCGGGTCGGTTGGCGAAATGAACCGCATGAGCGGCATCATGAGCACGCCGGCATCGGCGGCATCGGAACCGAAATACTGCACGAAGGAACCGGACTGTTCATTCCATCCTTTCGTCATGATGGCGCGATAGATCTTGTTTCGTTCTTCCAGCCAGTGCCCACACTCGGCCGGGAAGGATCGCTTGTCGGCAAGCCGGACGCCGCGATCGAGCGCGACCCAGCACTGCAGCTTGGAATACGTGAACGGCTGGCGCCCGCCGCGCACTTCCCAGATACTCTGGTCCGGCTGGTCCCAGTTCGCCGCCACCCAGTCGAGCATGCGCTCGACGGAGGTCCACATGTCATAGGAGAGCGGCGCGCCGTACTTGTCGTATAGATAAATGGAATCCATCAGCTCGCCGTAGATATCGAGCTGCAGGTGACCCACGGCGGCATTTCCCAGGCGCACCGGGCGGCTTCCGCGGTAGCCTTCCAGATGATCGAGGCATTCTTCGCGGGTGTCGCAATCGCCGTCAATCGGGTATAGGACGTTGAGCGGCCCTTCGCCGGGCTGCGCTTTTTTAGTGCGCTCCTGTATGAAGCGCGCAAAGGCGCCGGCCTCCTCGGTGTAGCCCAGGCGCATCAGCGAGTAGACGCTGAAGGCGGCGTCGCGGACCCAGGTATACCGGTAGTCCCAGTTGCGAACACCGCCGATCTCTTCCGGCAGGCTGGTGGTGGGAGCGGCGACGATCGCGCCCGTCGGCAGGTAAGTCAGAAGCTTCAGCACAAGGGCGGAGCGGGTGACGATTTCCCGCCAGCGGCCTTGATAACGGCTCTTCGAAACCCAGCCGCGCCAGAAACGCACGGTTTCGGCCAGCAGGCCTTCGCCATCAATGGGCTCAGCCGCAAGTGAGGCATCGGCCCGGCCTTCACGATGGCGCAGCGCAAAGACAGCCTGTTCCCCCGATTCGAGCGCGAAATCCGCCACGACCCCACCGCCGTCGCGGGCGAGCGCGTGCGAACTCTTGAAACCGAATTGCTTCTGCGCCGATGCGAACACTGCATTGCGGCCTTCCGGCGAGACGCGAACCTCGTGCGGCCGGCGGGCAAAATCGAAGGCGGGCCGGCATTCCAGGTGGAATTGCATAGGGCCGCGCAGAACTTTGACCATGCGCACGAGTTGGCGCGAATCCTGCTCGGTCTCACCGCCCGATTCGCGGCCGATCGGCATGAAGTCGGTGACTTCCGCCATGCCTGACCCTGTGAAAAAGCGCGTGACCAGGACGTTCGTCTCGGGTAGGTAGATCTGCTTCACGGAGACATCATCATCGGCCGGCGCAATCGAAAATCGCCCGCCTTTTTGATCGTCGAGAATGGCGGCGAAGAGGCTTGGCGAATCGAACCGCGGCAGGCAGCACCAATCGATGGAACCATTCTTGCCGACAAGCGCTACGGAATGAAGATCGCCGATGATGCCGTAGTCTTCAATCGGTTGATAGCTCATTGTTCACTGTAGTTCCAGAGAAGTCCGCCATCCACCACTATGGTAGTTCCGGTGATGTAGTCGGCGGCCGAAGACGCCAGAAATCCCGCCACGTTGGCGACGTCGGCCGGCGTGCCCAGACGGTGCAGCGGAATGTTGTCTTCGAGTGCGCTCAACAGCTTGGGATTGTTCAGCAGCGCTTTGTTGATTGGCGTCGCAATAGCCCCGGGTGCAATGTTGTTGACCGTGATGCCGAGCGGTGCGAGCTCGATCGCCAGATTGCGCATCATCATTTTGAGCCCGCCCTTGCTCATGCAATACGAGGTGAAGTGCGGAAACGGCAGTTCCTCGTGCACGGAACTGATGTTGATGATCTTGCCCGGACGTTTCTGATCCCGCAGATAGCGCACGAAGGCCTGTGCGACGAAGAACGGGCCGGCCAGGTTCACGTCAATGACGACGCGGTAGTCGGCTTCTGTCACGTCCCAGAAGGGGGCACGCTTTTCGATACCGGCATTGTTGATGAGGACGTCGAGCCGCCCCATAGCGGCGATCGTCTCGGAGACCAGGCGCTGAGCGTCGGCCGTTTTGCTGACGTCGGCCTGCACGATGGTGGAGCGGCGGCCGAACTTTTGAATTTCCGCCGCTGTTTTCTGCGCGCCGGCCACATCGGTGAGATAGTCGACCGCGACATCCGCGCCGCGCTCCGCCATGCCTGCTGCAATGGCCTGCCCGATTCCACGCTCGCTGCCTGTGACGAGAACGACTTTTCCATCCAGCCCCATACTTCCAGAGTAATGGGTAGCGGCAGTCTTGGACACGCGGAAAGTACGAAATGAAACTGTAACCGAACGGGCGAGGAGATGGGCTAGATCGATGCAAGCGGCAACGTGCAATCAAGCCATTCGCAGACATGCCGGTGACGCATTGGTCCCGAAGCCGCCCTTTTCGCCTCTCGCTCCGCGCCCCTGTGTATAATCGTGTGTATCGCCTGAAGGAGCATCTTTTCCCCATGCAGTCCCGCCGGATTTTCATCGGCAAAGTCGCTACCGGTCTTGCAGGCACGCTAGCCGGAGCTAACGTGTTGGGCGCCAACGAACGGATTCGCTTCGGCATCATCGGAGCAGGCGCCCGCGGGACCGAACTCCTGCGCGAAGCGCAGGGTTGCCCGAACACCGAGTGCGTTGGCGTAGCCGACGTTTACACAAAGCGTCTCGAAGAGGCCGCTGCTATCGCGCCGGGCGCGCAAATGTATCTGGATTATCGCCAACTGCTGGACGACTCGGCTGTGGACGCCGTGCTCATCGCCACGCCGCAGCACCTGCACGCCGAGCATTTCATCGCGGCCCTCGATGCCGGCAAGCACGTGTATCAGGAAAAGACCATGGCCTTCACGATCGAGCACGCCAGGCGTATGCGCGCGGCTTATCAGCGCGCGGGAAAGCGCACCGTGCAGATCGGCCATCAGTGGTGCTCTTCGGGCCAGGTGGCAGATGCTACCAGTTTCCTGAAACCAGGGCTGATGGGAAAGATCACCGCCATCCATGCCCACATGTACCGCAACACGCCGCATGGCAAGCCGCAATGGGCCCGGCCGATCTATCCGGACATGACAGCCGAGAACATCGTCTGGCAGTCCTTCCTGGGCGACGCGCCGCAGCGGGAATTTGATGCCCACCGTTTCGCCAATTGGCGCTATTTCTGGGATTATTCGGGCGGCAATGTGAACGAGAATCTCTCCCACCAGCTTGCCTTCTGGCACCACGTGCTGGGATTGAAGATTCCGCGCTCGGTCACGATGACCGGCGGCATTTATCTCTGGAAAGATGGCCGCGAAGTTCCGGACACCATGCACGTCTCCATGGAACAGCCCGAGGAGATTCTGTTCAGTTGGGATTCGGGATTCGGCAACAATCATCTGGGCGTAAGCGAAGACGTGCTCGGCACCGACGGCGCTATTACGCGAAGCCAGCAGATCCGGTATACGCCGCAAAAGGTCAACCGGCCGGGCGCCAATGAAATGATGGGCGCCACGCGCACTGTGCCGCGCGCCCATATGCAGAACTTCCTCGATTCGATCCGCAGCGGAGCCGAACCGAACTGCCCCTTCGAAGTCGGGTACCGTGTGTCCATTGCCTGCCGCATGGCGGTGGAAAGTTATCTGCGGCAGCGCACGGTTCATTGGGACTCTGGGAAGGAAGAAATTGTCTAGCTGCAGCGGGCGTTTCCCGCGCCCGGGCATATCAGCAAGCTTCGCACGGAGGCAGCCCGCGTCTTCTGACTGACCCATGAACTTCGAGTACACGCCGGAACAAATTCAACTGCGGAAATCGGTACGGGAGTTCGCCGAAGCGGAAATTGCTCCCCATGTCATGGAATGGGACGAGGGGCAGATCTTTCCCGCCGATGTGATCCATAAGCTGGGCGAGCTCGGCTACATGGGCGCCATCTTTCCCGAAGAATTGGGCGGCGCCGGGCTCGGCTATATCGATTACGCCATCATCATTGAAGAACTCTCGCGCGTGGATGGCTCGGTGGGCATCATCGTGGCCGCGCACACTTCGCTTTGCTCGAATCATATCTATATGGCGGGCAGCGATGAGCAGCGCCGCCGCTACTTGCCCAAGCTAGCCTCCGGCGAGTGGCTGGGATGCTGGTCGCTCACCGAACCCGAGGCCGGTTCCGATGCCGCCGGCACTCGCACCAAGGCGGTCGAACAGGACGGATCGTGGGTTCTCGACGGCGCGAAGACATTCACCAGCAATGCCCATCACGCCGACGTCTGTGTCGCCATGGCGGTAACGGATCGCGCCGCGGCGCGGCACGGCATTTCGGCCTTCATCATCGACAAAGGCACACCTGGTTTCCGGCCCGGCAAGAAGGAGAACAAGCTGGGGCTGCGCGCCAGCGACACCGGTGAAGTGGTGTTCGATCACTGCCGCGTCGGCAAGCAGCAGTTATTGGGTAAGCTCAACGAAGGCTTTGTCGATAGCTTGCGCGTTCTCGACGGCGGGCGCATTTCAATCGCCGCGCTCTCCATCGGGATCGCACAGGGCGCATATGACGCGGCGCTGCGCTATTCCAAGCTGCGCAAGCAATTCGGACGTCCCATTTCGGAGTTTCAGGCGATCCAGCATAAGCTGGTGGACATGGCGGTTGATCTGGACGCCGCGCGTCTTCTCACCTATCGCGCCGCCTGGATGCTGCAACACGGCCACCGGGTCACGCGCGAATCTTCTATCGCCAAGCTGTTCGCTTCCGAGGCCGCGGTGCGCATCGCCAACGAGGCTGTGCAGATCCACGGTGGATACGGCTTCATCAAGGACTATCCAGTCGAGAAGTTCTACCGAGACGTGAAGCTCTGCACCATCGGCGAAGGCACCAGCGAAATCCAGCGCCTGGTCATCGCGAGGCAGTTGCTCAAAAGCGGATGAACGATTGGGCGCGCAAAATTCGGGAAGGCGATACCAGAGCCCTGGCGCGGGCAGCTACGGCGGTTGAGAACGGTGAAGCGCGTGCTACCGGCCTGCTGCGGGAACTCGCGCCATTTGAAGGACACGCCCGCATCGTGGGAATCACCGGGCCTCCCGGCGCCGGAAAGAGCACGCTCGTCGATGCCCTGGCGCGGCTGTTGCGGCAGCAGGGTAAGACGGTCGCGATCATTGCCGTAGACCCCACCAGCCGCATTTCGGGCGGCGCAATTCTGGGCGACCGTATCCGCATGCAGCAGCATCACGCTGACCGGGGCATCTTCATTCGCTCCATGGCCACGCGCGGTTCTTCGGGCGGCCTGGCACGCGCTACGGCGAACCTGGTACGCCTGATGGATGCCGCCGGCAAAGATTTCGTTCTGATTGAAACGGTGGGCGTGGGCCAGGACGAAGTCGAGATAGCGAAACTGGCGCAGACCACGGTAGTTGTGCTGGTGCCCGGAATGGGCGACGACGTGCAAGCGATTAAAGCCGGCATTATGGAGATCGCTGACGTCTTCGCCATCAACAAATCCGACCACCCCGGAGCAGAGCAGGTGGAGCGCGAAGTGCGCGGCATGCTTAGCCTGGCGAAGGGGCGCAGGCCGGCTATCGTCAGGACCGTCGCCACCGAAGGCACGGGCGTTGCCGAATTGCTGGACGCTGTGGAGCATGCCGCGAGCGCACCGAAAGCCGCCCCCGCCGAAGCGCGGCCTCGCATGGACCATCTGGGCATCGCCGTGAAGAGCCTGGAAGATGTGCTGCCTTTCTACGAATCTTTATTCGGCGGCCCGGCGAAGCGTGAGACTGTGGGAGGCGAGCACGTCCACGTAGCCATGCTGCCTGCGGGGGAATCGCGAATCGAGCTGATCGAGCCGGCCGGGCCCGATTCGCCCATCACGAAATTCCTGGAAAAACGCGGGCCGGGCCTGCACCACGTGGCGCTGCGCGTACCGGATCTGCGCGCCGCCGCCGAGCGCCTGCGGGCCGCCGGTGCGCGGTTGTTGAATGAGCCGCGCGAGGGCGCGGGCGGTCACCTGTATGTATTCGTGCACCCCGCCTCTGCCGGAGGCGTGCTGTTGGAACTGATCGAGGAGAGCGAAAAGTGAAAGCGGAAATCGGCATCATTGGCGGCAGCGGGTTGTACTCCATGCCCGGTTTTGAAGCACAGGAAGAAGCTTATATCGAAACGCCGTTTGGGAGCCCTTCGGATAACTACGTACTCGGCAAACTTGCCGGACGCCGCGTAGCGTTTCTCGCGCGGCATGGGCGCGGGCACCGCATCTCGCCTTCGGAGCTGAATTTCCGGGCGAACATCTACGGAATGAAATCGCTTGGCGTGGAGCGCATCGTTTCGCTCAGCGCGGTAGGCTCGCTTAAGGAAGAGCACCGGCCGCTCGATTTCGTCATTCCGGATCAGTTCTTCGATCGCACGCGCGGCCGTGTTTCTACGTTCTTCGGTGACGGGCTGGTGGCGCACATCAGCTTCGCCGACCCGGTTTGCCCGCAGCTCCGCAGCCTGGTTTTTGAGGCCTGCCGCGCGGCCGGCATCAATGCGAAGCAGGGCGGCACTTACCTGTGCATGGAAGGCCCGGCGTTTTCCACCAAGGCCGAATCGAACGTGTATCGAAGCTGGGGCATGGACGTGATCGGCATGACCAACTTGCAGGAAGCCAAGCTCGCGCGCGAAGCCGAGATCTGCTACGTGACCGTTGCCATGGTGACCGACTACGATTGCTGGCATGAGGACCACGACGCCGTCACCGTTGACCAGATCATCGCCAACCTGGTGCAGAACGCCGAGAACGCCTGCAAAGTCGTGGCCGAGGCAGTGGCGCGCATTCCCTCGACCCGCTCGTGCAAATGCGGTTCGGCCTTGTCCCACGCCATTATCACCGACCGTAAGATGGTGCCTGAAGAGACGCGGCAGAAACTGGGGATCCTGATTGAAAAGTACTTCCTGTAAAGAGATTGCCGAAGATCTGCTGGCGCAGTGCCTGGCCGGCGCGCCGCCCAGGGATTTGCCGCGCGCTTTGGGCGAGGAACCCTGCGGCACGGCGCTGTTCCGCATCCTGGTGGAAGGCCTGGCGGACCGCTTCGAACCCGCGCTGTGTGACGTCTACGCGCGTCTGTTCGCGCAAGCGGTGGCTTACGTAATTGAGGGCGCTAACCCCGGCGCGCTCGTGGCGCGCTATGAGCGGGTGCGGCGCATCCGTCCGGTGGCGGGCAATCCGCGCCGCGTTTTTGTGCTCTCGCGCATCACTCTGGGAGCCGACGTGGCCGTGACGAGCGTGCTGCTGGCTGCCGTGAAAGAGCGCTTTCCGAATGCCGCGATCGTGCTGGTGGGGCCCGAGAAGAATTTCGAGCTTTTTGCCGGCGATCCGCGCATCACGCATGGGCCGGTGGAGTACCGTCGCGGCGGCCTGCGTGAAAGACTGGCAGTCTGGGAAGATCTGAAGTCTCTGCTTTCCGACCGGGCGAGCGTCGTGATTGATCCCGACTCCCGGCTGACGCAACTCGGGCTGCTGCCGGTTTGCGAAGAAGAGCGCTACCACTTGTTTGAAAGCCGCGCTTACGGCGGCGACACGGATTGCACGCTGCCGGAACTGGCTTCCGCCTGGGCCTTTGAAACATTTGGCGTCAGCGGAGCCCGGCCTTACCTGGCGCTTCCCGCGTCATCGCAGAAGGCGCCCGACATCGCGGTCAGCCTGGGAGTGGGCGACAATTCCGCCAAGCGCATTCCCGATCCGTTCGAGCCGGAATTGCTGAGTCTGCTGTCCGCCACCGGCGGAACTCTTCTGGTGGACCGAGGGGCGGGCGGAGAGGAAGCCCGGCGCGTGGAGTACGCCATCGAAAGATCCGGCGTCGAGGCGACGTTCTGGGATGGTTCGTTTGCCGGATTCGCGGCTCTCATCGCCGGCAGCCGCCTCTATGTGGGATATGATTCGGCCGGCCAGCATGTGGCCGCGGCTTGCGGCGTACCGCTAATCAGCATCTTTGCCGGCTTTCCCGTGCCGCGCATGTTCGAACGCTGGCGGCCCGCGGGCCCGGGCTGTACCGCCATCCGCGTGGACCGTCCCTATGTCACTGACGTGCTCGCGCGCGTGAAGGAAGCGCTGGCGGTGGTCCCGGGATTTCCCGCGTCTATGGCGAAGGTGTTAGACTAGGCCGCTCAGGTGTTTGTCGTCGGCCCAGCATCCCTACTTTTTTGACAGAGATTAGGGCGATGGTAGAATAAAGAGTACTGAAAGGCTTAGTAATCCCTTTACTTGCAGGGACATGCAATATCTGCAACCCTGCCGTTCCAAGCAGAATCCAAGAAGAGTGCCCATGGCGCAAGTCCTCGCGAAACCTCATTCGGTCCGATCGGCAGCCGAACCTTTGCTCGCAACGATCGGCAATACACCCCTGGTACGTCTGGAAAAAATTCCGCTCGATTATCCCGGAGTCGAGATTCTGGCGAAAGCCGAATTCTTCAACCCGGGCGGCTCGGTAAAGGACCGCGCCGCGCTCAACATGATCGACGACGGCGAGCGCTCCGGCAAGCTGAACCGTAGCCGGATCATTCTCGACGCGACCAGCGGCAACACCGGTATTGCCTACGCCATGATCGGCGCGGTGCGCGGCTACAAGGTGAAGCTCTGCCTGCCGGCGAATGCTTCCATAGAGCGGCAGCGCATCCTGAAGGCTTACGGCGCTGAGATGGTGTTCAGCGATGCAGGTGAAGGGTCGGATGGCGCCATCCGCTTGTGCCGTGAAATCTACATGGCCGATCCGGATCTCTACTTCTACCCGGACCAATACAACAACCCCGCTAACTGGAAGGCACACTACGAGCATACGGGCGGCGAGATCATCCAGCAGACCGGCGGCCGCATCACGCATTTCGTCACCGCCATGGGAACCAGCGGCACATTCACCGGCGTCACGCGGCGCTTGCGCCGGGACATTCCAGAGGTGAAGTGCTATTCGGCGCAGCCTTCAAGCGGGTTCCACGGCCTGGAAGGCTTGAAGCACATGCCGACCGCCATCGTGCCCGGCATCTATGACGACACGCTGGCCGACGGCAACTTCTGGATCGAAACCGAAGATGCCTACGCGATGGTACGCCGGCTGGCGCGCGAAGAGGCGCTGCTGGTGGGCATTTCCTCGGGGTGCAACGTGCACGCCGCAACGTTGTTGGCCAAGGATCTGGTAGCGCGCGGAGAGACCGGCGTCATTGTAACCTTCCTCTGCGATAGCGCGGAAAAATATCTAAGCGAACACTTCTGGGACGAGTAATGATTCGGATTGAACCTGAAGCGTGGGAGGCGATGGTGTCGCACGCCCGCCAGACCTATCCCAATGAATGCTGTGGAGCCATGTTGGGCTCGATTGACGACTCTCAAAAGTCCGTGCAGGTAGCGCTGCGCCTCCAAAATGCCTACGAGGGCGCGCAGGCAGCGCGCTACGAACTGCGGCCGCAGGATCTGCTGGCCGCCGACAAGGCCGCTCGGGAGCATAATATGGATCTGGTCGGCATCTATCATTCGCATCCCGATTGTGATGCTTACTTTTCCAAGACCGACCTGCAAAACTCGTGTCCGTGGTATTCGTTCGTCGTGCTGTCGATTCAGAAGGGCGAATTCCATCACGCCAATAGCTGGCTGCCGAACGCGGACCAGACGGACGCGGCTAAGGAGGAGCTGACTTACTGAAATGGCAAAGATTTTAATACCGACGCCCTTGCGGCAATACACGGGCAAGCAGGATTCGGTGACGCTGCCGGGTAGCACCGTGGGCGAAGTGCTCACCGCACTCACTACGCAGCACGCCGACCTGCGCAAACAGATTTATACGGATGAAGGCAAACTGCGCAGCTTCGTTAACGTCTACGTGAACGACGAAGACATCCGCTATCTAAGCAAAGACGCGACGCCGGTCAAGGAGAACGACACCATTTCAATCGTTCCTTCGATCGCCGGCGGTTCCACCGTGGCCGCGCCGCCGGAACAGAATATGCTTTCGAAAGACGAAATCCTGCGCTACAGCCGGCACCTCATCATTCCTGAAGTGGGTATGGAGGGGCAGCAGAAGCTGAAGGCCGCCAAAGTGCTGCTGGTGGGCGCTGGCGGTCTTGGCGCGCCGCTCGGCCTATACTTGGCCGCAGCCGGTGTGGGCCGGCTTGGCATCGTGGATTTCGACGTGGTGGACTTCACCAATCTACAGCGGCAGGTCATCCATCACACGCAGGATGTGGGCCGCAAGAAGCTGGATTCAGCCGCGGAGAAGATGCTGGCGATCAATCCTCACGTGCAGATTGTCCGGCATGAA
This sequence comes from Bryobacteraceae bacterium, assembly GCA_035550475.1. Classification (GTDB taxonomy): domain Bacteria; phylum Acidobacteriota; class Terriglobia; order Bryobacterales; family Bryobacteraceae; genus DASZPB01. The sequence continues at coordinate 61,713 of DASZPB010000051.1, forward strand.
GTCGCGCTCTCGAGCGATAACGCGCTCGATATTCTGAAGGACTATGACATCATCATCGACGGCACGGACAATTTTCCGACGCGTTACCTGGTGAATGACGCCTGCGTGCTGCTCGGCAAGCCCAACGTTTACGGTTCGATTTTCCGTTTCGAGGGCCAAGCTACTGTTTTCGCGTACGAGGGCGGCCCCTGCTACCGCTGCTTGTACCCCGAACCACCACCCCCGGGACTGGTTCCGAGCTGCGCCGAGGGCGGAGTGCTGGGCATCCTGCCCGGCACCATCGGACTGATCCAGGCCACCGAAGCCGTGAAGCTGATTTTGGGTATCGGCGAACCGCTGGTGGGACGCCTGCTGCTCTACGACGCACTGGGCATGCGTTTCCGCGAATTGAAACTGCGTAAGAATCCCGAATGCCCGGTCTGCGGCGAGAACCGCACTATCACCAAGCTGATCGACTACCATCAATTCTGTGGCGTCCCGAATCCTCAGAAGCCGGCGCCCGCGCAGGAGACGAAAGTGGATGAAGGCGAAATCGATCCGGTAGAAGTGAAGGCGAAGATGGATCGCGGCGATAACTTTGTGCTGATTGATGTTCGCGAGCCGCATGAATACCAGATTTGCAATATTCCCACGGCAAAGCTGATCCCGCTCGGTGAAGTGCCCCGGCGCTTGAACGAACTCGATAAGAACGCCGACATCGTGATTCATTGCAAGAGCGGCGTGCGCAGCGCGCGAGCCTGCGGCATTCTGAAACAGGCCGGCTTCCAGCACGTCCGCAATATGCGCGGCGGCATTCTGGCCTGGAGCGACACAGTCGACCGCAGCGTTCCGAAATACTGAAAAGTCCGCGGGCGGAGGACCTCCCCTCGGAGTACACTTGATCGAGGAGAAGCCATGAAATATTCCCGCCGAGACTTGAGCCTGCTGCTTCCTGCCCTGGCTGCTGCGACGGCCGCGGCTCAGAGCAACAATAAGAAACTGCCTTCGAAGGCATATCGCTTCGAAGATCTCCCGGTGAAGGGACACTCCCGCGCGGTTCTCAACGGGGAAACGCATTCCGGATTTCCGCTCGAACTGCACATCACGCAACTGGAACCTGGCCAAGCGCCGCATCCGCCGCATCATCATGTGCATGAGGAAGTCCTCCTGTTGCAGGAAGGCACCCTCGATGCAACCATCAACGGCAAGACCACGCGCGTCGGCCCAGGTTCGGTGATTTACCTGGCTTCCAACGATGAACACGGCTGGCGCAATGCGGGCGATACGCGCGCGCAGTACTTCGTGTTCGCGCTTGGCTCCGATAAATAGCGCGGCTTGCGGATGAGCGTCTGTGCCGTGCGGTCGGCCCTCTTTTTTGGCATATTCGCAGGTGCGATGTTAAGCAGCTCCGGTGAATCTCTGGCTGCGGAACATCCGTGGATCGCGGTGGTCGAGAAGGCCGCCGGCGCCGTCGGCTTCTACACCAGGGACGGCCGCCGTATAGCGGGCGTAAAGGTTGGCGCGTTTCCGCATGAAGCGGTTCTCTCGCCGGATGGCCGCCTGTTATACGTATCCGACAATGGCGTCCTTTGGATGACCGAAGACGGCGGCGGCGGAAATACCATCTCGATCATTGATGTCCAGACGATGAAGAGAGTGGGCGTCATCGATCTGGGACGCTTTCGCCGCCCGCACGGAATCACCTTCGATCGCATTTCGGGCCATCTCTTCGCAACCACCGAACGCCCATACGGCCTGATCGAAATCGACCCGGTCGCAGGCAAAGTCGTGCGTGATTTTGATATTCGCGGGAGAGCGCCGCACATGGTGATGGTGACGCCTCGCGGTGACTGGGCCTTCGCCAGCAATGTGGATTCGGACGCGGTCGCCGCAGTGGAATTGAAGACCGGCAAGGTCACGCTCATTCCCACCGGCGCGCGCCCGCAAGGCGGAGTCTTCTCACCCGATGCCTCGCGGCTTTATGTCGTGAATACCGGCGCGGCGCAGATCAGCATCATTGACCCGCGGCGGCTTCAGGTTGTCGGCACGATTCCGGTTGGTAAGGGACCCGGCCGGATTGCCATCACGCCCGATGGAAAGACCCTGGTATACAACCTTCAAGTAGACCTCGGTGTCGGGTTCGCAGACATCGCGAGCCGCAAACAAGTCGCAGCGCTCAACCTCGGCGGGCGCCCGCTGTCATTGACGATGACGCCCGACGGCAAGCTGGCATTCGCGGGCGTCCAGGATCAGGACAAGGTCTTCGTGATTTCCGTTCCCGAGCGCAAAGTGCTGCGCGTGATTGAGACGCCCAAGGGCGCGGGTCCAGACCCGGCCATTCCGCTTATTAGCGAATAGCGGGCACCGCCTACTCGTCGCCTTCGCTCTGTCCTACTTTGAGCACTGCCAGGAAGGCTTCCTGCGGAATCTCCACACGGCCCACGCGCTTCATGCGCCGCTTGCCTTCTTTCTGCTTCTCGAGCAGTTTGCGCTTGCGCGTGATATCGCCGCCGTAGCACTTGGCGAGCACGTTCTTGCGCATGGCGGGGATGGTCTCGCGTGAGACGATCTTGTTCCCGATGGCCGCCTGAAGCGCCACTTCGAACATCTGCCGCGGGATCAGCTTGCGCATGCGCGAGATCAGTTCCTTGCCGCGTTCGTAAGCGAAGTCCTTGTGCACGATGATGGAAAGAGCATCCACCGGTTCGCCCGCCACGAGCACGTCGAGCTTCACCATCGGCGACACTCGATACCCGGCAAGGTGATAGTCGAGCGATGCATAGCCTCGTGATGCCGATTTCAAGCGGTCGTAAAAATCGAGCACGATTTCGTTGAGCGGAAGTTCATAAAGCAGCAGCACGCGTCCACCGCCGATGTATTCGAACTTCTTCTGTACGCCGCGCTTCTCTTCGAGCAGTTTCAGAATGCCGCCCAGGTATTCTTCGCGCGTGATGACCGTGGCATCGATGATAGGCTCTTCGATCTGCTTGATGCCGGAAGGGTCGGGAAACTTCGTCGGATTATCCACCTCGATCACTTCGCCCGAAGTAGTCGTGATCCGGTAGCGGACACCGGGCGCAGTCGTGATGAGGTCAATGTTGAATTCGCGCTCTAACCGCTCCTGCACAATTTCCAGGTGCAGTAGTCCCAGAAAGCCGCAGCGAAAGCCGAAGCCTAATGCCACGGAGTTTTCGGGCTCGAAATTGAAGGCGCTGTCGTTGAGCCGGAGCTTCTCCAGCGCGTCGCGCAGCAGCCCATGCTCGTGCGATTCGACAGGATACAGACCTGCGAAGACCATCGGTTTGATTTCTTCGAAGCCGGGCAGAGGTTCGGCCGCGGGGTTTTCCTGATCAACGATCGTGTCGCCGATCTTGGCGTCGGACACGGTCTTGATATTGGCGAACAGGAAACCCACTTCGCCCGCCGAGAGTTCGTCGCAGGGCGTAGCCTTCGGCGCCTGATAGCCGAGGCCGTCGATCTCATAGACCTGCCCATTGGACCACAGACGGATTTTCTGCCCTTTGCGCAAACGTCCATCCATCACGCGCACCAGGATGATGACTCCGCGATAGGTGTCGAACCATGAGTCGAAAATCAGCGCGCGCAGCGGCTGATCGGGTGACCCCTTGGGCGGCGGCACCAGATGAACGATGGCTTCCAGGATGTCGTGCACGCCCACTCCCTGTTTGGCGCTGGCGAGCACGGCATCGCGAGCATCGAGACCAATCACCGTCTCAATCTGCTCGCGAATGCGCTCGGGTTCGGCCGCCGGCAGATCAATCTTGTTGATCACCGGAATGATTTCCAGGTTATGGTGCAGCGCCAGGTAAGTGTTGGCGAGTGTCTGCGCCTCCACACCCTGCGATGCGTCTACTACCAGCAGCGCGCCTTCGCAGGCCTGTAGGCTGCGTGATACTTCGTAAGAAAAATCCACGTGCCCGGGAGTATCAATCAGATTTAGCTGATAAGTGTTGTTATCTTCCGCGCGATAATTCAGCCGGACGGCGTGCGCTTTAATTGTGATGCCGCGCTCGCGTTCCAGATCCATTGTGTCGAGCACCTGCTCCATCATTTCGCGCTGCGCCAAGGCTCCGGTCGCTTCTAAAAGGCGGTCTGCGAGGGTCGATTTGCCGTGATCGATGTGCGCGATGATAGAGAAGTTGCGGATGAATTCGCGGTCCATGCGGTATGATGAATGCTCGTAGGGACGAGGTGTGCCTCGTCACACCATTATACCGTTATGTCCTACAACCACATTTTGTTTGAGGCGGATGAGGCCGACGTCGCGCTGGTTACCATCAACCGCCCGGACAAGTTAAACGCGCTTTCGGGCGCGGTGGTTGGGGAACTGAAAGACGCGTGGGAGGAGATCGCGAGCACCGCTTCAATCCGTGCCGCAATTTTCACCGGGGCGGGCGAAAAAGCATTCGTGGCCGGCGCCGATATCCGCGAACTGGCCGAGATGTCGCCGGCCGAAGCGCGCAACTTGGCGCGGCGCGGCCAACAGCTCCTACGAATGATCGAAACTTCCGCCAAGCCTTCGGTGGCTGCGATCAATGGCTACGCCTTGGGAGGCGGCTTGGAACTGGCGATGGCGTGCACGGTGCGCTTCGCCGCGGCTGAGGCACGGCTGGGCCAGCCGGAGGTCACACTCGGAATTCTTCCCGGCTACGGCGGCACGCAGCGTCTGCCGCGCTTAGTGGGCCGCGGGCGCGCGCTCCAGATGCTGCTCTCGGGCGAAGCGGTCACAGCGGAAGAAGCGCATCGCATGGGTTTGGTGAATGCCGTGGTACCGCGAGCCGAGCTCGTGAGTTACAGCCGCCAATGGCTGAGCAAAGTGCTGCAGAATGCGCCGCTCGCGCTGGCACTGGCGATGGAAGCCGTGGATATCGGGCTCGATGCGGGCCTCGACGAAGGCCTGCGATTCGAGGCGGCTGCTTTCGGGCTGGTTGCGGCCACCGAGGATCGTCGCGAGGGGATGCGCGCGTTTCTGGAAAAGAGACGCCCGGTCTTCGCAGGAAAGTGAGACATGCCGAGAGTATTTGAAGGCCAGCTTACGGCCACAGGGCTGCGTTTCGCCATTGTCGTGAGCCGGTTCAACAGTTTCATCACGGAAAGGCTCCTCGCCGGGGCGATGGACGCCCTCACCCGCACGGGTGCGAACCCGGATGAAGTGGATGTGGTCAAAGTCCCCGGCTCCTGGGAAGTGCCGCTGGTGGCGGGCGAACTGGCGCGCCAGCACCGCTACGACGCCATCATTTGCCTGAGCGCCGTAATCCGCGGCGAGACGCCACATTTCGATTACGTCGCCGCCGAGGCTGCCAAAGGCATTGCGCACGTGGCTGCCGAAACGGGTGTGCCGCTGGCATTTGGGGTGTTAACAACGAATTCGCTGGAGCAGGCCATTGACCGCGCCGGCGCCAAGAGCGGCAATAAAGGGTATGATGCCGCGGTGACTGCGATCGAAACCGCCAATCTGCTGCGCACGCTTCGCCAGGCCACTTAATGTCTTCCCGCCACAGGTCCCGGCAGCGGGCTCTTCAGATCCTCTTTCTCTGGGATTCCCGGAGACAGCCGGTGGAAGACGCCATCGACGCCTACTACGACACTCTCTTTTCCGAAGAACGTCCCGAGCGCGATCCATTCGTCACGCAACTGGTGAGCAGTACGGTTGAGCACATGGAGGCCATCGATCAGGCGATCGCCCGGCACGCCGAACACTGGCGTATGGAGCGGATGCCGGCGGTAGACCGCAATATTCTCAGACTGGCCGTCTGTGAAATGACGTATGTCGGGACGCCAGCCGCCGTGGTGATCGACGAGGCGCTGGAATTGGCCCGCAAATTTTCGGGGGACGAATCGGTGCAATTCGTCAACGGCGTACTGGACGCCGTACACCGCGAAATGGCCCACTGATTTCACCGGTTGGGCGCAATTTTCGTCGCCTCCCGGCCCGCTGCCGCGTCTAAGACGACAGGTAAGGTATACTTTGCTTAGAAGGACGGTTTCCTTGATGGCTCAGAAAAGGCGGAGCTTTTTTGTCTTGCCGCTCATTGTTTTTGCATGTTCCCTGCTGGGCGGATTCTACGGGCCAAAGATTCAGGTGGCCTCGGCGGCCTCCGATACCGACGAACTCAGTAAAGATGTCGATAGTTTCACCAAAGTGTATGCTCTGGTGGAGCAGAATTTCGCCGATAACGTCAGCGCCGATAAAGCAATTTACGCCGGAGCCATTCCGGGTATGCTGCGGACGCTCGATCCGCACTCCAACTTCTTCGATCCAAAGGCTTACCAACTTCTGAGGGAAGACCAGCGCGGCCACTATTTCGGCGTCGGCATGACGGTTGGCGCCAAGAACGGCAAAACCGTTGTGATGGCTCCGTTTCCTGGCTCTCCAGCGTACAAAGCCGGGTTGCGGCCTGGTGATGTCATCCTGCGCGTTAACGATAAGCCCACCGACAACCTGAACACCACGGAAATCGCCGACCTGCTCAAGGGGCCGCGCGGCACCGAGGTCACGATCGTGGTTTCGCGCGAAGGGACTGCGCAGCCAATCTCGTTCAAGGTGGTCCGCGCCGAAATCAACCGCAAGAGCGTGGATGATGCCTTCTGGCTGAAGCCGGGCATCGCCTACATGAAGATCGAGGGTTTCAATGAGACCACCAGCCGCGAGATGGAAGAGAACTTCCGCCGGTTGGGCGAGAACAACATTAAAGGCCTGGTGCTCGATCTGCGCGGCAATCCTGGCGGCTTGCTGAACGAAGGCGTGGCGGTGGCGGATCATTTCCTGCAGAAGGGGCAGACCATCGTTTCCCATCACGGGCGCGCTTCAGCGGAAAAGACCTACGTGGCGAAAAACGGCAACCATGGGCACGACTACCCGATCGTCGTGCTGGTGAACAAGACTTCGGCATCGGCTGCCGAAATTGTGACCGGCGCTTTGCAGGATCATGACCGCGCCTGGGTGCTGGGTGAAACGACCTTCGGTAAGGGTCTGGTGCAAACCGTCTATCCGCTTTCGGAGAATACCGGATTGGCGCTCACGACGGCGCACTTCTATACGCCGAGCGGCCGCCTGATCCAGCGTGATTACAGCAACAAGTCCTTCTACGACTATTATTTCCACAAGGACGATAACGCCCGCAATCCGCTCGACGTGAAGATGACCGATAGCGGCCGTACGGTTTACGGCGGCGGCGGCATCACGCCGGACGAAAAATACGAAGTGCCGAAGATGGATCGCCTGGAGACTGACTTGTACCGCAAGGGCGCCTTCTTCAACTTCACGCGCTTCTACTTCGCCAGTCACAACACCAATCTTCCCAAGGGATGGATGCCGGATGATGTCGTGCTCAATGACTTTCATACCTTCCTGATGAAGAACAACTACACTTTCACGGAAGCTGAGTTCTTGCAGGATCAGGACTGGATCAAGCGCTATCTCACGCAAGAAATGTACATCACCGCTTTCAACCTGGACGAAAGCGGCAAGGTTTTCGCCGAGATGGATCCGGAAGTGCAGAAGGCCATTGAAGCGATGCCAAAGGCCAGGGCGCTGCTCGAGAGCGCGCACAAGATCATGGTGGAGCGCGTAGCGCCGCAGCAGCAGCAAGCCGAAGCATTGGCCCGCCACTAGAGGCGGCCGCTCCTGCTACGATCGAAGATTGAATCCATCTCCGCAAATCATTGTCCTTGATGCGGGCGGCCAGTACTGTCATCTGATCGCCCGCAAAGTTCGCGACCTGGGAGTGTACGCCGAGGTCCGGCCGAGTGAAATTGCCGCTTCCGAAATTTCCTTCGCGAAAGGCATCATCATCTCCGGCGGGCCCAGCAGCGTCTATGACTCCGGCAGCCCCACGGTAGATCCTGGCATCTTTGCTCAGAACCAGCCCGTGCTAGGCATTTGCTATGGGCAGCAACTTATGGCGCACTTGCTGGGCGGCCACGTGAAGAAAGGCGAGAAGGGCGAATACGGACTCGCCACGCTCGAACTGGATGACGCAACCGACCCCTTATTCCGCGGTCTGTCCGGCAGCCAGCAGATCTGGATGAGCCATCGGGACGCGGTAGTCGAAGTGCCAGCGGGTTTTTCAGTGGTGGGCCGCACGGCCACTTGCGCGGTGGCTGCCATGGCGGCTCCCGAACAGCGGCTCTACGGCGTGCAGTTTCATCCGGAAGTGATTCACACTACACGCGGCCTGGAATACTTGAACAACTTCGTTTTCCGTGTCTGCCAATGTGTCAAGGATTGGGACCCGCGCCATCGTGTTCCGCTGCTCGAACAGGAGATCCGAGCGTGCGCGGGCGCGCGCAAAGTTTTCTTCTTCGTCAGCGGCGGAGTGGACTCCACGGTGGCGTTCACCCTCTCGACCCGCGCACTGGGGCCGGACCGCGTGCGCGGCGTCTACGTTGACACGGGCCTGATGCGGGAAGGTGAAACGGCGTTTGTCCGGCGCATGCCGGGAGTCGCTATCGAACACGCCGAGGAACAGTTTCTGGGCGCGCTCGCAGGCATCACCGATCCGGAACAGAAGCGCCACATCATCGGCGAAGAGTTCGTGCGCGTGCAGGAGCGCATCATTGAATCGCAGCGGCTGGCCGATGAGCATTGGGTTCTCGGGCAGGGCACGATCTATCCCGATACTATCGAATCGGGCGGCACGGCCAAGGCGTCCGTCATCAAGACGCATCATAATCGCGTGGCCGGGATACAGAAGCTGATCGAAGCCGGCCGAATCGTGGAGCCGCTCAAATCTTTCTACAAGGACGAAGTTCGCGAAGTGGGCCGTGAGTTGGGCCTACCCGCCGAACTGCTGGACCGCCACCCATTTCCCGGGCCGGGGCTGGCCATCCGCTGCCTGTGTTCGGAATTTGATGCGCCGGTGCGTGCGGTGCCGGAAGGCTTCGTGATCCCGGTGAACTCGGTGGGCGTGCAGGGCGATTCACGTAGCTACGCACCGGTCCTGGCGGTCGATTCGCTCGACCACGGCCGCGCCACTGAGTTGATCAACCGTCTTTCGAGTATCAACCGGGTGATCGGCATAGTGAAAACCACCGCCCCGCTGGCGGGAATGCAGGTGCGGGCCTGCTCGCTGACAGTGCCGCGACTAACCCTGCTGCGCCACGCCGACGCAATTGTCCGTAAGCTTTCGCTCGAGAGTGGCTTCGACAGCCTGATCTGGCAATTCCCCGTGATTCTGATCCCGCTCGGGACGCAGAAGCAGCCTGATTCCATCGTGCTGCGGCCGGTCGATTCGGTGGACGGCATGACGGCCCAGTCCGTGCCGATGGAACCCGGCCTATTGGCGAAGATGAGCAGCGAACTGCTGCAAGTAGAGGGAATTGCGGGGGTGTTTTACGACCTCACCCACAAGCCTCCGGGCACGATTGAGTGGGAATGAACAGGCGGGGTATCCTCAGTGGTTCACCTGAATCATCAGTGGTGCTTTTCAGCCAGCGTAACTATGGCGAAGCCTTATCATTTCAATTAGTTGCCTGGGAACTGGAATGGTGATGCAAATGCAATGTTGAGTTTGTTCCTCATTGCGAGGCAGACTATGCGTTGCATTTCAAGTCAATCATTCTTCACCGCAGCTTTTGTTACCGCAAGTTTCCTGGCTATGTCCGGTCTGGTGCTGGCACAAGATCAAGCCGACGAGCCTGCGCCGTCTGCTCAAGCTCAACAGCAGAGCACCAACGGAGTGTGGCGGCGTGTCGGCGATCCACCGCCGGCGGTAGCCCAGGCAGATCCCAACACGGCGCAGTCGCCGCAAGTGGACCCCACTGAACCCGTCGCGAGTCCGGACGACCAGGACCAGGCACAAGCCCAACCGCCTCAGGCGGCCGCCGAACAGGCGCCACCGCGTGCCGTTCCCGCTCCCCCGGCACGTCCCGACGATCCGGCTCCGTCGCAATTGACCATCAAACCGGGCACTTTCGTCACCGTGCGGATTGACCAACTGATTTCGTCCGATCGAAACCATGTGGGCGATACGTTTTCGGCGACTCTTGCGCAGCCCATCATCGTAGACGGCATTGTAGTCGCTCGGCGCGGGCAAACACTGGGCGGACGCGTGGCGGAAGCCGAGAAAGCCGGCCGCGTTTCCGGTACCTCCCGGCTGGGAATCCAATTGATTGACCTTACGCTGGCTGACGGCCAGCAAGTGCCGATCCGTTCGCAAATGATTCAGGGAAGTGGCGGGACCACGGTAGGCCGGGACGTGGCGGCCGTCGGGGGCACAACCGCTCTCGGCGCGGCCGTCGGCGCGACGGCGGATTGGGGCCGGGGCGCGGCGATTGGCGCTGCTGCCGGCGCGGCTGCGGGAACGATCGGCGTGCTGCTGACGCGCGGCCGGCCGACTGAGATTTATCCCGAATCACTCGTGACGTTCCGCATTGAATCGGCAGTGCCGGTGAACATGACGCGCGCGCCGCAAGCTTTCCTCTATGCAGGACCGGGCGATTACAATGCCCCGGGAGGGCAAATCGCTCAGGGGCCGCCGAGATTGGCACCCAGGTATGCTGCCTGCGCGGGCTGCGTAGCGCCGCCACCTCCGCCGCCCTATTATTACTATGGGCCGGGATATTATCCGTACGGGCCGGGATACTATCCGTTCTACTATGGACCTTCGGTCAGTTTCTTTTATGGTCCCAGTTTCTACCGCGGAAGAGGATTTCATCGCGGCGTGGTCATTCGCCGGCGGTAGGCACCAGCGCTCAGATCGGGCCTGGTAGTCGGTTTGCGGGCCGATTACCAGGCTCCGTACTTCAACTGAAAAGTCTGCTTCAATCCCTCCTCTCAAGATCTAATCCCTCCTTTTAGCCTTACCTCTGCTTTCAGGAATAAATCGCGGATCGTGCTCTCCGCGCGAAAGAAGTTTCAGATTTGCTGCAACCGTTTGCATGCAATGGTACCCCGCACATCCATTCGTTTCAACGTGATCTCACTATTTAATAGGAAAACGCTGTCAAAAGTCTTGACTTTCGGCCGGAAAGGCTATATACGAAATGCACAGTTCCAATTTGGCTGTACGGTGAAGCCGAAAAGGGGTAGGGGGTCCGGGTGCTCTAGTTCCAATAGACAAAAGCTTCGAAGGAAGCAGAGGAAGAAAGGAGACACACGAAATGCGCCTACTGCGCAAACGTTGGATCACTTCTCTCGCCACACTTGCGATCGCGGTTACCTGCAGCTCGGTGGCACGGGCACAGTTCACAAGTTCAATCGAAGGTGCAGTCGTCGATGCGGCCGGAGCGAGAGTCCCGGGCGCGAGCGTAGTCGTGACTAACACCGCCACGGCGATCCGAACCACTACGGAAACAAATGGCGTCGGCTATTTCCTGTTCCCCGCTCTGCCGCCCGGCAAGTTCAATCTGAGCGTCACGAAGGCGGGATTTAAGACAACGGATGTGTCCGCTATCGTCCTGGAGACGGACCAGAGAAGAACATTCAACCTGACCCTGGATGTGGGCACGCAGACGACAACGGTGAGCGTACAGGCGGAAGCCGCGGCTCTTGACGTCTCGGAAGTCCGTCTGGCCGGTACCATGGAAACCAGGCAGTTGATCGAACTGCCCACCAGCGGCCAGGCGTACATGACCCTGGTGGCACTGACCGCCGGTGTGACGGGCAACGGCTCGAGCGACACATTCAGCCCGGAGCAGCAGGTCGGCCTCAGCGCCAACGGGCAGCGCGGCGAACAAAATGGGTTTGCGGTTGACTCCGGCACCGTGACCTCCATGGTCCGGCACGGCCGCACGAACATGCAGCCGAACCTGGAATCGATCCAGGAAATGCAGGTGACCGTGAGTAACTTCTCCGCCGAGTCGGGCAGCGATGCGGGCTTGAACGTCAACGTGGTGACGAAGAGCGGGACGAACAACTTTCACGGATCAGCGGCGTGGTATCACACGAACAACGTATTTCAATCGCGTACGCTGTTCCAGAACACGGTCAATACGGCAACCGGAAGAGTGGCAGCGCCTTCGCGCCGCAACGAGCCCACAGGCAGCTTCGGCGGCCCAGTGAAGAAGAACAAGATATTCCTCTTCGCGAGCTTCGATATCCTGCACCGGCTCACGGGACAAAACGGCACCTCGACCGTTGAGACACCGGAGTTCTCCAATTTCGTGCAGCAACACTTCCCGAATAACAAGTCGGCCTACCTTCTATCGCACTACCCGGCCGCGATGGCGCCGTTCATTAACTTCCGCACGGTCGGCACCATGGCGGACGATCAGGGCCGTGTCCAGAACGGTGTGATCCCGTTGGCCGGGACCACGAATAGTTATGCCAATTGCGCCACTCTCGCATCGCCTTCCACTACCGTGAATACGGTACTCGGCCCGATGCCCTGCGACATGCGGATTGAGGGAAGCGGCGTAAGCCCAATTGCATCGACTAACGACGCGTATCAATGGAGCACGCGCGGCGATTATCAGATCTCCAGCAACGACCGGTTTTACGCATCCGTGTACCGGACGGCGGAGAAGAGCTTTTCGGGGAGCACCAGCCGGCCGGCATTTTCCTACATCTATCCGACCTGGAACTGGTTCGGCAATGTGAATGAGACACACACCTTCTCATCCGCAATGCTCAATGAATTCCGCATCACGGTGACGCGCGTTCATGGAGAGATTCAGTGCCGCGAATGCGACATCCCTTCGAACGTCAGCATTGCCTCGAACGGTTTTGCCAATTTCGGCTTGGGCGGGCCTACACCGTTCATGCAGAACAATTACGAATACAAGGACAACGTCTCGGTAATTCACGGCAACCATAGCATCAAGGGCGGCATTCAGTTCTCGTTCCTCCAGAGCAATTGGAAGCCGACTGCGGGCTATACACGGCCCAATTTCAGCTTTGCGAACATTGCCGATTTCGTCAACGACGCGGTCCAAAGCGAAGGGAATATCGGTTTCAACCCGATCAATGGTTCGCCTTATACTCCCGACGTTGCCGAGCGGCAGCATACGCAGGGTTGGTTCCTTCAGGACACCTGGAAGGTCAAACCAAACTTTACGCTGACCTATGGCGTGCGCTGGGAATACTACGGCATGGTCAACCAGGCAACGGAAGGCAACAACGTGCAGTGGCAAGGCGGCGACGATCTCTGGAATCGCATTGCCAACGGCAAGAACGTCACTAAGTATCACATCCTGGATCATGGCGACAAGAACAACTATGCACCGCGCCTGGCCATTGCATGGGATCCGAGAGGAAACGGGCGCACAGCCATCCGCGCAGGATTTGGTTTGTTCTATGACTTTCTGCCCTCGCAGCTTTACGGCGGCGCCCACTTCACGCCTCCGATCTACATGGTGGTCAGCGCCAGCCCGACGAATGGAATCACTCCGTTCTATTCCTTCGGAGATTCCGCTGCGAAGAACGATTTCGATGGCCGCGGCGCACCATACCGGTTCCAGTATCCGGCTTCCGTGGTCAACGCTCTGGGCTTGGACAGCCGCAACGGATCGCTCGTCAACCCCGCGGGCATTACCTGGATCGATCCGAGCCTGAAGAGTTCTTATACTCCGAGCTGGACATTTGGGATTCAGCAGGTTCTGACTCCAACGTTGTCGCTCGAAGTGAACTACGTCGGCAACGCGGGCCGGCACCTGTATGCGAAAGACAATGTGAACCGCTATCCCGGCGACCTCCTGCAACCGGCCAAGTACGGCCGCATCTCCTACATCAACCCGAGCTTCGGGAGCATCAGTTACGGGCAGGCAAACCTAACCTCCAGCTACGAAGGCATGAACGTGACGTTAAGAAAGCGCCTGAGCCATAACGTGATTTACCAGGTAGCTTACACGTTTGGCCATGCGATCAGCACCGCTGACAGTTTCGACTACAACCCAATCGACCCCTGGAACACCAAGCTGGACAAGGGTTCGACAGGTACGCCGCAGCGACTGGCCGCGAGTTTCATCTACGAAGTTCCGCAACTCGCTGCTCTTCCTTCAGGTCTGAAGCAGGTTGTCCAGCAGTGGCAGCTCAGCGGTGTCTTTACCGCGAATTCCGGCGGGTACTTTGCCGTAACGTGCGGCAACACTGTACCTACGTACAATGCAACCACAGGCGTCGTCAACCTGAACTGCGATTACAATGCGGACGGCACCGCCAACGAGCGGGCGCTGGTTCCATCTTTCGGCAACAACATCGACCTCTCCCGGCAGAATCTGCTGGTCAACGGCGTGTTCAAGGCTTCAGACTTCCCCACTCCCACTTTCGGATCGATTTCCGGAATGATGTCCAAGGACTTCTTCCAGGGTTTTGGGAACTGGAACCTGGATATGGCCGCCGCACGCAACTTCCATACACCATGGTTCTGGGGTGAACAAGCGACATTCCAGATCCGTGCTGAGGCGTTCAATGCTCCGAACCGGGTGAACCTGGGAGGCATCAGCACCGCGCTGAATAGCGCAACCTTCGGCCGTGTCACCAGCGCCAACAATGCGCGGCAATTCGCGGTCACGGCACGCTTGACGTTCTAGGGACCTTGATTCGCCTGCTCCCTCCGGCCTCAAACGCAAGCGCCGGAGGGAGCAGTTCTTTGGTAGTTTCTTAGATCGTCTTCTGATCCACTTTGTCCAGCACCGTATCCGGAGCCGCCTGGCTCATGTGGAGACGGAAATCCGTCACATTGTTCAGCGAGAACGCCGGCACGTCCGGGGTCTTCGATGCCTTGATATGCGAGCAGTCGATATCCTGCACGTCGTTGAAGACGAACGTGGGCCGGAAATCTTCCTTCGCCGCGATGATCTCGATGTTACTCATCTCGATCCCCTTCACATGGCGGACATAAAAGCCGTTCGCCGGCATGGTGCCGAACATAGTAGGCTCGGGATACCCGTTCTCGCGCTCCGGCGGTTGGATGGCGGCGTTTTCCTTGGTGCCGCCGCCCTCATGCAGCACCTGGATATTGCTGATCTTTACATCTTCGATTTCATGGCCCGGTATGCCGCTGATGATCGAGCTGATGCGCGCTGACGAATTCGAACAGGCGATGTTGCTGATGATCACCCGCCGCAGCGTACCGATCGGCGTGCCTTCGGGGGCACGCATGCGCGCGCCGAGCCGCAGGAAAATCGGCGCGGTGACGATGTCGCGCATAGTGATGTTGGTGATGGTGACATCTTCGAGCAGTGCGCCATCCACCGTTTCCAGCGCCAAGCCCTGGCACTTTTCGAAAACGCAGTTGGAAATCGTGATGTTCTTAAAACCGCCGTTCGATTCCGTGCCGCACTTGATGCGGCCCGTATGCGACACGCGATAGCCGGGGCCAGCGACTTTGTAGGTGCCATCGAGCAGCGTTCCCTCTTCAAATCCACCGGCGACATAGCAATTCGTGATGGTCACGAACTCGGTCGGCTTGGCACTGCCGAGCGCGTAGCAGCTCTTCAGGCAGATGGCATCGTCCCACGGAGAATTCACGCTGCAATTGGAGACACGCACGTTGCGGCAGCAATCGATATCCATGCCGTCGCGATTGGTGTCGATCTTGAGATTGTCGATAGTGAAGTTATCCACGCCGGTGGCGAGAATTCCGAAGTGGCCGCCGTGCAGGATAGAAAAATCGCGTAGCGTGACATTGTGACAGTTCTTCAATCCGATGGACTTATTGCCCACGCCCTTGATTTCCGCGCGAGGCTGCCCTACGCCGCGGCTCAAGCCCTTGCCCCAAATGCGTCCAGGCCCGAGGATCGCGATATCGCTGAGGCCTTCGCCCCAGATCAGACTGTTGTGCCAGTGGCTATGGCCGAAATCCTGATACTTGCTCCATTGGTTGGGCTCCGCCTCGTCGTATCCGGGGCCGGCGGTGGTGGGCGAATCGGCAGCAACGATGGTTGCGCCCTGCCCCAGATAGAGGGCTACTTTGCTCTTCAGGTGAATCGAATAGCTCAGATAATCGCCGGCCGGGAAACGCACGGTGCCCCCGCCTGCCGCGGCAGCGGCTTCAATTGCTTTATTGATCGCATCGGTGTCCAGGGTCTTGCCGTCGCCCTTGGCTCCGAACGCTTTGACATCGAAGTACCCGCCGCCGTTCTCGTTTTCGGCGGCTTTGGCAGTGCCGGTCACGGCGGGCACACTCAATGCCGCGCCTGTTATACCAGCCAGCTTTAAGAAATCTCGTCGCGCACCTTTACTCTGCATCACTTCTCATCTTCTCCTGATTCGGGAATCCCGACGCGGCGCGACGGTGCCCTTCCTCGGCTGTCTCGCCCTGATCATCATAGCCCTATTTCATACCGGCGAGTGCGAGTGCACCAAATCAGAAGCAATCCATTTCCGAGTGGCGCCAGTGACAACGGACGCCAATGCAGCGCGCGCTATGATGAAAAAATGTCGAGTGTAGTTCCTCCTATGGTCGAGACCTCCCAGGCAGTCATGGACCTGGAGCGGGAATATGTGTTGCAGAATTATGCCCGGTATCCAATTGTCATGGCGCGCGGAAAGGGCTGCTATCTTTACGATCTGGACGGCCGCCGGTACCTGGACTTTATCTCCGGCATCGGTGTGAACGCGCTCGGCCACGGACACCCGCGCATCCTCAGAGCGATTCGCGAGCAGTCCGCACGGCTGATTCACTGCTCCAATCTCTACTACCACCCGTATCAGGGACCGTTGGCGAAACGACTGGCGGAAGTCAGCGGACTCCAACGGGCCTTCTTCGCCAACACCGGAACGGAAGCGATGGAGGGCGCGCTCAAAATGGTCCGCTCGCACGGGCGCTCGGTTTCACCGGAAAAGTACGAGGTGGTGTCGCTCGAGAATTCGTTCCACGGGCGCACGCTCGGCGCACTTTCCGTAACGGGCCAGGCCAAGTACCGTCAGGATTTTGAACCACTGCTGCCGGGCGTGCGATTCGTTCCTCTGAACGATATCGCAGCCTTGGAAGCGGCCGTGAGCAGCCGCACGGCCGGTATTGTGCTCGAGCTGATTCAAGGCGAAGGCGGCGTCTATCCGATGTCGGCTGAATTCGCAGCCAAAGCGCGCGAACTCGCCGACAGGCACAATGCGCTGCTGGTGGCTGACGAGATTCAGTGCGGTGTCGGGCGGCCGGGAACGTTCTTCGCCTACCAGCGATCCGAACCGGTGATTCTGCCGGACGTCGTGGTGGCGGCGAAGCCACTTGCGGCGGGAATTCCGATGGGCGTGATCCTGGCGAATGCGAAAGCGGCGGAGTCAATCAAGCCGGGAATGCACGGCACCACGTTTGGCGGTGGCGCGCTGGCTTGCCGGGTGGCGTTGGAAACGCTCGATCTCATCGGAGAATTACTGCCCCATATCCGGAGCGTAGGCGGCTACTTCCGCGAAAAGCTCGATCAACTGGCGGTCAAGCACTCATTCGTCAAAGAGGTGCGCGGTTTCGGGCTGATGCTCGGGGCGGAACTCACCATTCCCGGCAAGCAACTGGTGTTGGATGCCATGAGTGCGGGGCTGCTGATTAATTGCACGCACGACACCGTGCTTCGGTTCCTGCCGCCATACGTCGTCACCGAGAAAGAAGTTGACCGTGCGATGGCGATTCTGCGCAAGCTGTTCGCGAAAGTGAAGTAGCAGCGCTTCCACAGCAGACGGGGCCTCTCACGCAGCCTGTTAGGATAGAGTGGATGAGTCCCAATCAACCGGGGCAAATGCCCCCGAAGCTGCCTATTTCCGGCGTGAAAAATCTCATTGCCGTCGGTTCCGGAAAGGGCGGGGTGGGCAAAACCACTGTTTCGGTCAATCTGGCAGTAGGGCTGGCGAGTCTCGGCTATAAGGCCGGACTGATGGATGCCGACGTCTACGGACCCAATGTGCCGCTGATGATGGGCATCAACCGCACGCCGATGGCGCAGAACGAGCGCATCCAACCACTGGAGCAGTTCGGGGTCCGGCTTATGTCGATGGGCTTCCTGAATCCCGGTGACAAGCCGCTGGTGTGGCGCGGCCCGATGCTGCACAGCGTGATTCAACAGTTTCTGCGCGGCGTCGATTGGGGCGAACTCGATTATCTCGTCATCGACCTTCCGCCGGGCACCGGCGATGTGCAGCTTTCGCTCATCCAGACGGCGCCGATTACGGGGTCGATCGTGGTGACCACGCCATCCGATGTCTCACTGGAAGATGCGCGCAAGGCGATTTTCATGTTCCACCAGGTAAAGGTGCCGATCCTCGGCATCGTGGAGAACATGAGTTATCTCAGTTGCCCGCATTGCAAAGAACGCATTGACGTATTCAGCCATGGCGGCGGACGCCGTACCGCCAAAGAGATGCAGGTTCACTTTTTGGGCGAACTGCCTCTTGATCCGGAAGTGCGCATCGGTGGCGACACCGGCAAGCCCATCGTTTTACGAGACGGTGCGAATCAGGCTTTCCTCGAACTGGCGCGCAACACCGTCGCGCGTACGGAAGAAGTGAGCCGCCAGCAAGGTCCGAAGATCGAGATTACAGATTAGCGTGCGGTTCGGTTTCGTCATCTTGGTCACGATGGCTCGATAGTTTCACTCCGTGAAACCTGAACGCTAAACATGGGTCCCCACGGGCACGTTTGGCGCTGTCAGCCTCCGATTGCACGAGCGGACCTTCCCTTGGGCCTCATCGTTCGAAAGCGACAGAGAGCTCGGGCGATTGACGCACCGCGGCCTCCCGAAGTCGCTGTTTTCACAGGCGCGATCTGGATGTAAACGTCACGCATTTACATCTGCGGGCACAACGGCCGGAAATGCCAACGCCGGCGGACCGGAATTCGTCCAAAGCCGAAACAAAAGCCAATGGACAAAAGATTTTCGTGTGTTTTTGAAATTGTTTCGAAAATATGAATTGGGTTCTTGACGCGATCAAACGCAGGGACGGATACTGACTGCCTGGAGCCCTAATATGAGAGTCTTGTCTCTGTTTGTCCTGGAACTCGTACTGTGCGCAGCCACTCTGTTTGCTCAAATTCCCACCACCGGGCAGATCCTCGGCGTAGCGCGTGACTCAACCGGCTTAGCAATGCCGGGTGTCCAGGTCCACATCTTGAATACACAAACCGGCCAGCAGTTTTCTGCTGCCACGAGCGATGCCGGTGACTACGAAGTTCGCGGTTTGCCATCCGGCCTGTACACCGTAACCGGTGAAAAGGAGGGATTCAAAAAGGTTGTGCGCCAGCAGGTCACGGTCACCGAAATGCAGAATGTGCGCGTCGACCTTCGCTTCGAAGTGGGAACGGTCAGCCAGACGGTGGAAGTGAGCGGCGAGCCGCCGCTGGTCGATACGCACAGCGCCACCCTCGGCACGCTCGTGGATGGAAAGCGCATTACGGACCTGCCGCTGAATGGACGCAACGTGCTGTCATTAGCGGCGCTCGTGCCCGGCGTTTCCCGAACGTCACTTGCGAACACGGTTTCTTCCGGACAGCAGGCCATCAACGTCAACGGTAACCGGTCGTACTCCACGAACATGCAGCTCGATGGCGGCAGCATGTATTATGCTCACCGCGGCCAAGGGCTCATCATGCCTCCACCCGATGCGGTCGAAGAGATGAAAATCGTCACCGCCGGCGTGACGGCCGAGTATGGGCGCGGCACTGCCGTGATTAGCCTGATCACGAAGTCGGGGACCAATGAGTTGCACGGCAGCGCCTGGGAGTATCTCCGCAACGACGACTTCGATGCCCGGAACCCCTCGAATCTCACGAAATCCAAGCTTCGCTATAACCAGTTCGGCTCCACCATTGGCGGACCGATTCTGAAAAACCGGTTCTTCTTCTTTGGCTCCTATCAAGGGCTGCGCATTCGCCAGGACTCTTCCAGCACGTCCGCGTTCCCGCCGACGGCTGCCGAACGCGAAGGCGATTTTTCCGCGTCCAATCCCGCGCCGGTCGACCCGACCACTGGTCTTCCGTTTCCGAACCGGATCATCCCGAAAAGCCAGTTTGATCCGGTTGCGGTGAAACTCCTCGACAAGATTCCGCTGCCCAATGATCCGAGCGGCCGGCTGCTCGCGCTCACTTCTTCGCCGAACACCGGCGACGACGTCGTCGGCAAGTTCGACTACCAGCTCCATCAGGCGGACCGCCTGAGCTTCCGTTTCTTTTTCGATTATCAGCGAGGCATTACCGCCTTTCCCGTGGTGATCAGCCCCGGATCCAATATTCCCGGATATTCTCCTGCGCCCAACAGCGACGACGCCAAGAGCCTCACGCTTACCGACCAGCACACCTGGTCTTCCCGGCTGATCAGCACCACGCGAGCCACCTTCGTGCGCTTCGTCTATGACGAATCCAACGCTGTCCGCGAAACGCTGTCCGATCTGGGAGCCAAGAATTTCGTCAATGGCGGCGGGCCGCCCCGGCTGCCGCAAATCATCGTCAACGGCCGCTTTACCGCCTCGCCCGGCAAGGACAACCAGCGGTGGAGTTCCACGTACGAAGTGGGCCAGGATTGGGACTGGATGCACGGCCGCCACGAAATCAAGTGGGGCTTCCAACTTCAAAAGAACCGCTACACTCCCTGGGGCAATACGGCTTCCTCCGGCCGTTTCACTTTCGACGGCACCATCACCAAGAATCCGATGGCGGATTATCTGCTCGGTTTGAGCGTCAACTTCAATCAGAATTCGCTCGACATCGAGAACGGCAGGTATTGGGTCCCGGCTTTCTATGGGCAAGACACTATAAAAGTCACGCCGCGTCTGACCGTGAACCTCGGCCTTCGCTGGGAGATCTACACGCCCTGGCGGGACGAACAGGGGCAAATGGCCAGCCTAGTGCCGGGCGTTCAATCCCAGACTTTTCCCACGGCGCCGCTGGGCATGATCTACCAGACGGATCCGCAGTATAACTACAACACCGACGCGATCAATGCAGGCCCGCGCATCGGCTTCGCCTGGGATGTCTTCGGCGATGGCAAGACGTCCGTCCGCGGGGGATACGCGGTCTCGTACGATGGCTTTCTGGCAGATCAGTTGCTCGGTGGCAACCAACCGTATGTGCTCAACGTGACCGTGAGCAACCCCGGGCCGCTCTCCGATCCGTACCTCAATACGCCGAATCCGTTCCCGTATACGGTGGATCCCGCAAAATCTGTGTTTGTCCTTCCCATGACCATCAATGGGGGCGTAATAGGCTCCAAGCTGGATGACGCCTACAATCAAAACGTCAGCCTCACTGTCGAGCGTCAGCTCACGAGGAATCTCATGCTGAAGGTCGGCTACGTGGGGAATTTCGCTCGTAAACTGCTCGATCCTTACCAGGCCAATCCGGCCGTTTACATCCCCGGCAAAGATGCCTCCGGAAAAGCTCTCTCCACGACGGCGAATGTCGATTCCCGCCGCATTTATGGTCCTACTTACCAGGGGCTGTGGAGCTTCGCTTCTTCGGGCACGGGCTCGTACAACGGCCTGCAGACCGTACTCACCAAGCGGTTCAGCGGCGGCTTCACTCTGCTGGCGAACTACACGTGGTCGAAAGCGCTGGATGACACCTGCACCAACGAAGTGGCTTCCAGTTGTGCCCAGCAGGATCCGAATAACCGGCACGGCAGCCGAGGCCGCGGAGACCAGGATCGCGCACACGTCTTTGTTGCGTCTTATCTGTACGATTTGCCTTTCTTCAAGAACAGCAAGGGCATTCTGCGCCAAGCCTTCGGCGGATGGCAGATCGCGGGAATTAACCGCTTCCAGACCGGCGGACCGCTGACCATCCGGACCGGAGTGGACGCTTCACTCACGGGCGTTGGTTTTGACCGGCCCAATCTGATTGCCGACCCCAACCTGCCTTCGGACCGCTCCAGAGAAGAACGGATGGCGGAATACTTCAACACGGCCGCGTTCGTGGCCAACGCCCCCGGCACCTACGGAAGCGCGGGCCGCAATATCTTGACCGCTCCGGGAGAAATCTCGATGGATATGACTCTGCAGAAGCAGTTTCACGTCACTGAGAAGCATACTGTCGAGTTCCGTACCGACTTCTTCAATACGCTGAATCACCCGAATCTCGGCAGCCCGGGCACCAACCTGAGCAGCCCGCAATCGTTCGGCAAGATTAACGGCGTGTCCGGATCGCGCATCATCCAACTCGCACTGCGCTACGAGTTCTGAACCTTGGGGCCGGCGCGCTATGGGTATACTGCGGAAAATGAAAACCGCTCGTCTGTTTCATTGCCTGATTGCGCTGGCCCTCTTCCTCGGTGTGACGCACCCGGCGGGTACGGCGGAAGCCGTCCGGGTCTCGCTGTTCTTAAGTCCTAAAGCGGGCGACCCTTCCCGCTACGCGTTCGAAAAACTCAAGGCCGCGCTGCAAGCCCGAAAAGTCTCCTTCGAGACCGTGTCCAATCCAGATGTAGCGAGAGGCAGCGTCTTACTTTGGGCAGACTTTCTCACTCCGCCGGTGCCGCCGGAATCGCTCCGCATCCGGCGGACCACGCGCAACGGCAAGCCGCTCATTTCCGTCAGCGGGGCCGATGAACGCGGGTTGGCTTACGCCCTCTGGGACATCACAAAGCGCGTAGGCTGGGGCCAAGGCCCCGAAGATCCATTCCTGGATGTGCGCGATGCGACAGAGTCGCCCGCTGTTGCTGATCGCGGAATGACGATCTTCACCATGCAGCAGGCCCAGTTTGAAAACCGCCTTCACAACGAAGACTACTGGGCGAAGTATTTCGACACCCTCATTCAGAACCGGTTCAACACTTTTCAACTCCTGTTCGCGTATGACATGGATGGCTACATGTGTCCGGCCTATCCGTACTTTCAGGACGTCGCGCAGTTCCCAGACGTTCACGTCGTGGGATTAACCAAGGCCGAGCAGGCGCGAAATTTTTCGGATCTAAAGCGTCTCATCCGCATGGCGCATCAGCGCGGACTGAAAGTGACGATCGGTTTCTGGTGCCATTACTATCGCTATTCGGGCTCGTCGAAGCCGATCGACAAAGGGCCTGTCAAAGGAAAGGTATGGGGCCTGAATGAGACGAATCTCATTCCGTACACTAAGGCCGCAATGGCGCAGTTCCTCCAGACATTTCCCGAGATCGACAACATGATGTTTCTTCTCCACGGCGAATCGGGGCTTCTCACCGAGGAGATGAAACCCTTCTGGAGCGCAGTCTTTCCGGTCCTCAAGCAGTACGGCCCGCAGATTCAATATGAGCTGCGCGCGAAGGGAGTTCCCGATGACTTGATTCAGATCGGGCTTCACTTGGGACTCAAGATGCGCTTCAACACCAAATTCTGGGAGGAGCATGTCGGGCTGCCTTTCCATCCCACGCACATCCAACCCTTGAGCCAGTTCGAACGGCGGCACAGCTATTCCGACATGCTGAAGTATCCGCGCCCCTATAACATCCACTGGACGCTATGGACCGCGGGTACGATGCGCGTGCTGCTGTGGGGCGATCCGGAATACGTGCGGCGCTTCGCCGGGGCGGTGGGGCTCGGTGGAATGCATGGCTTTGACGTGATGGAGCCGTTGGCTACCAAGATGTCATTTCATCCGCACGACATGCAGCCTTTCGATCTGATGCATCCGGAGTATCGCTATTACGAGTACGAGTTTCAGCGCTATTGGCATTTCTTCCAGGTCTTCGGATTGCTGACTTATGACCCGCAGACCCCGCGCGAGGTTTGGGATCAGGAGTTCCTGAAGCGTTTCGGCCCGAATGCCGGTCCGGTAGTGGAACAGGCTTTGCACCGCGCCAGCCAGATCCTGCCGCGGATCGAAGCCTACGTTCTGCCCTCCTCGCACTTTCCGAATATTCGCGGTTGGGCAGAACGGCAGCGCATGGAAGATTTGCCGCTCTATGCCGCATCGCTCCCCAGTGATACGGCTCAGTTCCGTAGTTTTACGGATGCCGCGGCCGACATCGTGGAAGGAAGAGATTCCGCGGCCATTTCGCCGCTGGCCACCAGCGTGTGGTTCGCCCACGCATCCGAAGACGTTCTCCGCCTGGCCGCACAGGCCGAGCAGCAAGCCGGTCCAAACCCGAGTAAGGAGTTTCGCTCGACTCTGGTGGACCTGCGTATCCTGGCCAATCTCGCGCTCTATCATTCCAAGCGCATTCCCGCCGGTCTCAGCTACGCTTTGTTTCTCCGCACGAAGGATTTGAACGCGCTCGACGATGCCATCGCAGACGAAAAAAATGCAATCCATGCCTGGGAAGGCGTGGTGCAGGCAGCCGGGAATGTCTATAACGATGACCTCATGATGGGCCTTCCGGCAAATGACATGACAGGCAGTTGGCGCGACCAGTTACCCAAGTTGCAAAAGGGACTCGCCAAACTGGAGCAACAGCGAGCGGACTTTCGTCCTGAGCCGCCGGGCATCGTGGGCCGCTACTATCTCGGTGATGGCGCGCTGCCGGAAGGTTACATTCGTCTCGGCCGCAGCACGCGCAACAATCGCTTCGACCAGAATCTGGCGAATGTCGCTATTGTCAATCTTCCCAACGGCCGCTATCGCGTGAAGGTCGGCATACAGGATGAGTCTCCAACCCCGAAGACTTTCGGTCCCATGTGGATCGAAGCTAATGGAAATGACTACAGCGACGTCTTCATGGTGCCTGCGGGACAGCGTGTGGAACGGGAGCTCGAAACATCGGTCGCCGATGGGAAGCTGTACGTTCTGTTCGACGTCGGCACGAGCGGCACGTGGCATGCGAGCACTCTGACGGTCACCTCCCTCGACCCGCAAATTGCGCAGGTTCCCGTTCGCAGAGTTCAGCCCGGCCAGGACGTGGCGATTCGAGCGACGGTGAACGGCGTGAGCCCGATTGCGAAGGTAGTTCTGATTTACGGCGACTCCGAGCACGGATACAAATCCGTCGACATGGCGAATCTGCATCCTTGGGAGTACGGCGCAGTGATTCCGGCAGCCAACATCAAGGGCTCCTTCCACTACTTCCTGCGCGCATTTGACGATAACGGCAGGCGGGCGGCCACCAATTCGATTGACGTCGAGGTTTCGACCGACGTGGAACCGCCGGTTCTAAACTTTACCCCAATTCAGACGGCACAGCCGTCACATCCGCTGCGCATTGTGGCTGAAGTCCAGGACCCCTCGGGCATAAAATGGGTGCATCTTCGGTATCGCGGTTTATCCCAGCACCAGGACTTCCGCACGGCGGTGATGCTGCCCACCGGCAACGGAAATGAGTTTGAGGCGGAAATCCCAGGAACAGACATCGACCCGAAGTTCGATTTCATGTACTACTTCGAAACCATGGATAATGCGGGCAATGGCAAGATCTATCCGGATCTCGAAAAAGAAACGCCCTACACCGTGGTCAAAGTGCAAAGCGCCAACCAGTGAAAAAGAAACATGCAACCTAACCCTAGTGTCCCGATTTCTGCGCAGAGGTCTGCGCCCGCCAGGCTGACTCTTTTATGGCCGATTCTGCTCACAGCGCTTCTTCTTGCACTTCTCCCCGCGCGTTCCATTGCCGCCGTCTCGCTGGTCGTTGATTCCCAATTGGGTCCGCCGGCAGAGCATGGTCTGACTGCGCTCCAAGCCGCGCTGGATTCGAAGAAGATCCAATCCGAGGTCCGGAAATCCCTCAGCTCATCGGCAGCCGGGCCTCTCATCGTCATCGGCCGCGCGACTGGTTCCGCGGCCGTCCGCCAGATTCAGCAGAGCGCCGGATTGCAAATGCCCACCGGCGCCGAGGCGCTTCTGGTTCGCAACCTCAAGTGGAACGGAAAAGACGTTCTCCTCCTCTGCGGAAGCGATGATACGGGTTTGATGTATGCGCTGCTCGATGTCGCCGATCAGATTCGCCTGGCTGCACCCGGCCGTGATCCGTTAGCCAGTATCGCGAACGCCAGCGAACGCCCGCATCTCAAAGAACGCTCCGTCACCAAAATGATCATGAACCGCTCGGAAGCGGAGCGGTATCTTTACTCGGATCAATACTGGACCGACTACCTCGACATGCTGGCGCGCGACCGCTACAACGCGTTTGTCTTCATGTTCGGTTACGGCTCGGCCGGCTACTTCGATCCACCTTATCCGTTCCTGTTCAGTCTTCCGGAATTTCCTGAAGTCCGTGTGGCCGGCATGACGCCCGCCGAGCAGCAGAGAAATCTGGACATGCTCCGGAAGATCATGCGCATGGCCCATGATCGCGGCATCCACTTTACGTTGGCGATCTGGACCCACATCCATCGCGGCAAGCAGGGCCCAGGACTACCGACCGGGTTGACCGATGCGAATCTTCTGCCCTATAGCAAAGCAGCGCTGGGGAAACTGATCGAGAGCCTTCCGGATCTCGACGCCTTGCAGTTCCGCGCGCACGTGGAATCTTCACTCACGCTTCCCGAGCAGGTTCCGTTCTGGAAGATGGTGCTCAGCACGGTAAAGGAAAGCGGCCGGCCCATTCGCGTCGATATGCGCGTGAAAGGATTCAGCGATGACCTGATCGATCTCACGCTGAATAGCGGCGTCAAGAACCGGCTGGTCACGAAGTTCTGGGGCGAAGAACTCGGCCTGCCTTTTCATCCTACCGAAGACGATCTCGCCAACAAGTTCAAACGCCGGCACAGCTATGCGGATCTTCTCTCCTATCCGCGCCGCTACGACATGATGTTCACGCTCTGGAGTCACGGCACGGTGAAGATCCTGCTGTGGGGAGATCCGGATTACGCGCGCCGCTTTACGGAAAGCTGTCTGCTTTATGATGGCCCGGGCTTCGACATGTTCGAGCCGCTCGCCTTCAAGATGGGCTACAAACTCGGACTGCACCAGCAGCCGAGTTTCGACATCCTCTCGAAGGACTACCAATATTACAAATGGGAATTCCAGCGCTATTGGTATTACTACCAGCTCTTTGGACGCATTGGCTATGATCCGAAAACGCCGCCGCGCGTGTGGGGCGCTGAGTTCCAGAATCGCTTCGGCGCGGGCGCGGCGCCGTTCGTGGAGGCCGCCTACACAGATGGAAGCCGCGTTCTCCCGCGCATTGTTGCTTACGCCACGCGCGACATGAGCGCCGGTTCGAGTTGGCCGGAAAAGCAGCGGTGGGAAGATCTTCCGGAATACGTCAACGTCCGGCCTGCCGACACCGCGCAATTCCTGGGCATTGAAGAAGCGGCGCGCTTCCGGCTGGAAGGCCGCACCTCGCCGAAGATCTGGCCGGAACAGAACAGCCGCTGGTTCGCCAATATCTCCGAAGCGACGCTACGCAATGTAAGCGAAGCCGAGAGACTCATCGGGCCGCACCCTTCCAACGAGTTCCGATCGACGATGATCGACATGAAGGTGCTGGCGTACTTGGGCGCCTATCACTCGCGGCGCCTGCTGGCGGGCATGGATTACGCTCTCTATGAGAAGACGCACGACTTGAGCACCTTCGACAGTGCGATCGCGCATGAAAAGGAAGCAATCGCAGAATGGGCCAAGATCATTCCGATTACCACGGGCGTCTATCCGAAAAACATCATCATGGGTCGCGGGCCGCGCATGGCGGGCAACTGGAGCGACGAACTGACCGCGTTGCGGGCGGATTTGGCGAAGCTCGAAAATGCGCGCGCGCATGCCGAGCCGCAGTACCGCGAAACGGTAGCCCGTCTGCAATTCACCGATGGCCAACCGGAAGCAGGATTCTCTCCTGTTACTTCCCGCCGCTTCTATTCGCTGAGCCAGGGCGGCTACGGCTGGTACGACGCCTCGCTGACGCGCGCTTCCGCGAAGGCCGGCTATCTCGGCGGGCCGCCGCCAGATGGCTATGGCGAGTCTTCGTTCGGAATCGACCTGCCCAACGGCAACTACGAAGTGACCTTCACGATGGCTGACCACTCGGCCACACCGAAGGACCACGGGCCCATGTGGATCGAGACACAAGGAATCGGCATTACCGATCATTTCCGTGTTCCCGCCGGACAAACCGTGCAGAAGAAGCTTCCGGCGAAGGTAGTCGACGGACGGCTCAACGTGATCTTCAATTCGAGCGTGGATGGTGACTGGATCATCGACTCCATGGTGGTAGACCGTGTAGGACCGGTCATCGGCCATGTCCCGGTCCGCCGCGCCGCGCCGGGAAGCGACATCGAGATCCGCGCTACGGTCAATGGTCCTGACCCGATCGACACCGTGTACCTGACCTACGGCAACGACAAGACCGGCTACACCCGAAAGCCGATGGCAACCTCCACCGAAGCGTCCATTTACCATGCGACGATACCAGGCGCGCAGGTTGTCGCCGGGCTGAACTATTTTCTAGAAGCTGTGGATCGCACCGGCCGCCGCGTGACTTATCCTCATGACGGCGCAGACGCGCCGGTGCGTGTGGCGGTGACCACGGACAATAGCGCCCCCACGGTGGTCCATCGCGCGATCACTACCGCCAAGCCCAACGAGCCGATTGTGATTACGGCTCAAGTTACGGATGCATCGGGCGTGGATTCAGTTTATGTCCGCTACCGAGGTGTCAATCAGCATCAGGACTTCCACAGCCTGCGCATGCTGCCGACGGGCCGGCCCGGCGAATACCGCGCGGAAATCCCCGGAAGCGACGTCGATCCGCGCTGGGATCTGATGTACTATCTGGAAGCCACGGACCATTTCGGCACAGGCCGCATTTATCCCAATCTCGACAAAGAGACTCCCTATATCGTCGTGAAACTACAGCGCTGAGCGCGGCGCTCTCCCCGCCGGGCCAATGGGCTAGTTGCGGCGTGGCGAACCAAAGCTAGAATGGGTGAACGGAGAAACGCCATGAAACGTCTTCCCTGCCTGGCTCTGTTCGCCCTGGGCGCCTTTGCACAAGCGCCCTCCACACCTGCTCCTGCTGCAACCACGGCGCCTGCTCTCGCGCCTGGACTCTACGCCATCATCCGTACGTCGATGGGCACCATGACCGCGCAACTCTTCGAAAAAGAGGCGCCGCTCACCGTTCGCAATTTCGTCGGTCTGGCGCGCGGAACGAAGGCATGGATGGACCCTCAGACTCATGCCATGGTGAAGAGGCCCCTTTACAGGTACATCACCTTTCATCGTGTGATTCCGCAGTTCATGATTCAGACAGGCGACCCGACCGGAACCGGAGAGCACGACTGTGGCTTCACGATCAAAGACGAGATCGTGCCGAGCCTGAAGTTCGACCGGCCGGGACGGCTGGGCATGGCAAATACCGGGTCTCCCAACACCGGCGCTTGCCAATTCTTTATCACCGAAGTGCCCTACCCCTCACTCGACGGCGGATACACCGTCTTCGGGCAGGTCGTAGAAGGGCAGGAAACAGTAGGCAAGATCAGCCACGTTCCGCGCGACAGCAATGACAAGCCGCGCACACCGGTGCGTCTGATTAGCATCACTTTCCATAGAGTCCCTGTTCCTGGAGCAGCGACGAGCAAGCGCGGAACAATGAAGAAAAGTGTAGGAGCGACCAAGAAGGCCGCTCCGAAGAAGTAAGACCGAGGACCGGGATCGAACGTCCTTAGTTTTCTGAAGGGCTTTCGATGTGGTCGATGATGAGAATCTCAATCGGGCTCTTTTTCGACTCGAGTCTGAGTCCCAGGTCTTCTTTGAGAGCTCTTGCAATGTAGGACAAAACCACATCCGGGGCCTGCGGCAGCATGGAATCTGCGGATGCTGCGCCGGACAAGCCTGGATCGGCCGTCCACCGGATCTCGACATCATATTCGCCACCGAGCCCGGTCTTGTTCAGTACCGGGCGATCCATACGACGCGAAAGGCCATCGGCTAACTTCGACATGGAGACCCTTCGGCCCAGAATTTCGTTCGGAAGTTGAAACACTTGGCCGCACGCCAGGGCCACCGATTCCCCAGGGGCGGGTGCCGGTTCGGGCATGTTCGGTTTGGGAACGTAGCACCCACCTTCCTTGGCCGCTTATAATTTTGCTCCGCTCTTCTCGGGCAGCAAATCATAAGAAGGCAGCTTCTTGATCTCTTGGTGAGTAACCAGCTTGAAGCGATTCGCAAGGAGCCGCTGCAACATCGGTTCCAACATTTCCGGGTCGGGATTTCCGCTGGCTTTCGCGTCAATGTTGTACCGCTGGGAGCCTACCCAGCCAGGGCCGCCAGCGATCTGATAGTTTTTGATCCCATAGGCGAGCGTGATCAGAAACTTCACGGTGGCATTCTTGGCCATGAAACTACCACCCCAGCCGAGGCGATACATGGTGTGTGTGTCGCCGGACCGGTTCGGTTTGATCGAGGCAACCTCGAACTCTTGCGGCGAACGGTTCGAGATTTTGGACTGTGCCACGAGGCATGGCAAGTGAATCGCCCCGAGCACAATCGCGGCAGCCGCCAAATGCCGAACAGATCGAGACCGCTCTCGTGCGAGACTACCTTTTCGTTGACTCGTTACAAAGAGATCCCGACCCATTCTGCGATCGCCCCGCGTTTTACGCTGCGAGTTGATGCAGCACGTATTGCAGGATGCCGCCATAGCGGTAGTATTCGACTTCCTGCGGCGTGTCTACACGGACTTCGACGGTGAATTGCTTTTCTGAGCCATCGGCCGCCTTGGCGTGCACGGTGGCCTGCCGCTTGCCACTGCCGAGCAGTGCGTCGCGGACGCCTTCGATCCGGAACGTTTCCTTTCCGGTGAGCCCAAGGTTTGCGGCGTTTTGGCCGGACTCAAACTGCAGCGGAAGAACACCCATACCTACCAGATTCGTGCGGTGAATCCGCTCGAAGCTTTCGGCAATCACCGCGCGTACTCCCAGCAGCATGACCCCTTTCGCCGCCCAGTCGCGTGATGAGCCGGAGCCGTACTCCTTGCCGGCCACGATCAGCAACGGCACGCCCTCCTTCTGGTATTTCAGCGAGGCATCATAGATGAACATCTGCTCGCCATCGGGCAGGTGCACGGTCCAAGGACCTTCAGTGCCGGGAGCAAGCTGGTTGCGCAGACGGATATTGGCCAATGTGCCGCGCACCATTACTTCATGGTTGCCGCGGCGCGATCCGTAGGAGTTGAAGTCCTTGGGCTCGACGCCGAGAGACATCAGGTACTTGCCGGCAGGGCTGTCTTTGGCAATCGAACCAGCGGGCGAGATATGGTCCGTGGTCACCGAATCGCCGAGCAGCGCCAGCACGCGCATGCCTTCCATGTCTTTGATCGACGTCTTCGGATCTACCATGTTTTCGAAATACGGCGGCTTTTGGATGTACGTGGACTTTTCATCCCACTGGAAGATCTCGCCGGCGGGCACGGGCATACCCTGCCAGTTCGAGTCGCCATCAAAAACCTGGGAGTATTGCTGCCGGAACATGTCGCGGTTGATGGCGGCGCGCATGGTTTGTGCGACCTCCGCATTCGAAGGCCAGATTTCGCGCAGATAAACCGGCTTGCCTTTGGAATCCTCGCCGATGGCGTCCTGCGTCAAGTCGATGTCCATGCGTCCGGCGAGGGCATAGGCCACTACCAGCGGCGGCGACGCCAGGTAGTTCGCCTTCACTAGCGGATTGATGCGACCTTCAAAGTTGCGGTTGCCGCTCAGCACAGCCGCTACCGCCAGATTCTCCTTCTGCACGGCCTGCGCCACCGGTTCCGGCAGCGGCCCGCTATTGCCAATGCAAGTAGTGCAGCCGAAGCCCACCAAGCCAAAGCCGAGCTGTTCGAGGTAGGGCAGGAGTCCGGATTCGCGGTAATAATCAATCACCACTTTGGAACCCGGTGCGAGGCTGGTCTTCACCCACGGTCTGGCTTTGAGCCCGCGCTCGGCAGCTTTCTTGGCGAGCAGTCCAGCGGCCAGCATCACCGAGGGATTCGAGGTATTCGTGCAACTGGTGATCGCGGCGATTACAACGCTTCCATCGCCGACCGTAGCGCCACCATTGACCGAGATCGCCGCGCTCTTTTTCTCGCCGGGGAACGCCGCCGCGAAATTCTTTTTCACGTCGGGCAACTCCACTCGATCCTGCGGGCGCTTCGGACCGGCCATTGACGGCGTGACCGTCGCCAGATCGAGTTCGAGCGAATCGGCGAACACCGGGTCGGGTGTCGCATCGGTGCGGAAGAGGCCTTGCGCCTTCGTGTACGCCTCCACCAGCGCGATCTGCGCCGTGTCGCGATTGGTGAATTTCAGGTATTCGAGAGTTTCCTGATCTACCGGGAAGAAGCCCATGGTTGCGCCGTATTCGGGCGCCATGTTGCCCACGGTGGCGCGATCTGGAAGACTCAGCGCACTCAGACCCGTGCCGTAAAACTCCACGAACTTGCCGACTACGCCCTTCTTGCGCAGCATCTGCGTGATCGTGAGCACCAGGTCAGTGGCCGTGCAGCCTTCGTTCAATTTGCCGTGAAGCTTGAAACCAACCACTTGAGGCAGCAGCATCGAAACAGGCTGGCCGAGCATACAGGCTTCAGCCTCAATGCCGCCAACGCCCCAGCCGAGCACGCCCAAGCCGTTGACCATGGTGGTATGCGAATCGGTGCCCACCAGCGTATCGGGGTAGGCCTGACCATCGGCCTGAAAAACGACGGAGGCGAGATACTCCAGGTTGACCTGATGCACAATGCCGGTATCGGGCGGCACGACACGAAAATTGCGGAAGGCTGTTTGCCCCCAGCGCAGCAGCGCGTAGCGCTCGCGATTACGCTGAAATTCCAGCAGGGCATTGAATTGGAACGCATCGGGCGATCCGAAGCGGTCCACCTGCACGGAGTGATCGATCACCAGATCAGCCGGGAGCATGGGATTCGCGCGAGAGGCTTTGGAACCCATGTCCGCGAGAGCATCACGCATTGCGGCCAGATCCACCACCGCGGGAACGCCCGTGAAATCCTGGAGCAGCACACGCGCGGGCATGAAGCTGATCTCCCGCGCGGCGGCGCCCGTTGCACCGCCGGCTACGTACTGAATGTCATCGGCCGAGACCCGGCGGCCATCCTCATGCCGTAGCAGATTCTCAAGAAGGATTTTGATGGAGAACGGAAGGCGCGCGACGTTGCCAACGCCCTTCTCTTCCAGGGCGGAAAGGCGAAAGTATCCGTATTCGGCGGCGCCGGCGCGCAGCTTCGCCGCTGCGCCGAAACTGTTGTTGGACATCACCTAATTATAAGTTTGATTCCGCCGCGAGGCGAAATAACGGACACAGTATTCTCACATGCATCGCCGCGGAAAGCCGCCGCTCAGCCCTTCCAATTCATCGCGAGGCGCACGAGCGTGCGCACAGACACACCCGTCGGGCCTTTGGCGAGAAATGGCTTCGCGTCGTCCAGCCACGCCGTGCCGGCGATATCCAGGTGCACCCACGGCGTCTGTTCCGCGAATTCCCGCAGAAACATCGCGGCGGTAATGGCGCCGCCCCACCGGCCCCCGACGTTCGGAATGTCGGCGAAGGCGCTCTTTAGATAATCCTTGTAATCGTCTTCGAGGGGCATCGGCCACATGCGTTCGCCTTCCTCGCGAGCGGCGCCGAGTACACGGTCGCGCATGGCATCGTCGTTGGCGAAGAGGCCAACGTTCAGATGGCCCAGGGCAACAACGATGGCTCCGGTGAGTGTGGCGGCATCCACCAGGTGCGTACAGCCTTGGCGGCGCGCGTAAGTGATTGCATCAGCCAAAATGAGCCGTCCTTCGGCGTCGGTGTTGATGACTTCGATGGTTTTTCCAGACATCGAAGTCACAATATCGCCTGGCCGCTGCGCGCGGCTGCCGGGCATATTTTCCACGCAGGGGATGAAGGCGGTCACGGGAATGGCGGGGCGCAATTGCGAGATCGCGCGCATGGCGCCGATCATGGAAGCGCCGCCAGCCATGTCGTACTTCATTTTTTCCATGCCGTCGGCGGGTTTGATGGAAATACCGCCGGTGTCGAAGGTCACACCCTTGCCGACCAGCCCCAGATGCGCGCCGGAGTTCGAATGCGCAGGCTTATAGCGAATCACAACCAAAGCGGGCGGCTCGGCGCTGCCCTGCGCCACGCCCAGTAGCGACCCCATACCGAGCGCTTCCATTTGCGCGCGGTCGAGCACTTCGCATTCGAGCTGATACTCAGCCGACATCTTGCGAGCGGCTTCGGCGATCTGCATTGGCGCCAGCCGATTGGCCGGCTCATTTACTAAGCCACGGGTAAAATTCTGGGCCTCCGCCAGCACACGGCCGCGGTCCGCGGCTGCTTCCAAGCCCTCCGCGCCGGCTGGCGCAGCCAGCGTAAACATGTCCACGGACTTCTTGTCGTTGCCCGTTTTGTAGCGATCCGGCTCAAAATCGCCCAAAATTGCACCTTCCACCGCGGTCGCCGCATCCTCTATGCCGTTGTAAGGTGATTCGAGCAACAACGCGATGTGCTTCACCGATTTCGATTTGAGATGCCGAACGGCAGCGCCCACCGCTTTGCGTAGATCCGCGGTATTGAATTGGTTCGGCTTGCCGCAGCCCACCAGAAGCACACGGGCGGCAGCGGCGTCCGGAGTGCGGTGGAGAAGCGTGAGTTCCAGGGATTTCCCGGAAATCTCGCCGCTGTCGCACAGCTCGCCGGCCCCAAACCGCTCCTCCCTTCGGCCCTCAAAGGCCAGTACCACCAGTGCATCCGCCTTCACTTGCCCGGCGGGCTTCCGTTCGATTGAGATCTGCATCATTCTGATTGTGCCGGAGGGCGCGTTCGTCACGCAAACGAATCGTTTCACCTTCCAAATTTGGAATGGTACCTTTTGGTACGAGATCGTTTGTTAACCTCTATGTCTTTGCTTTTAAAAGTCTCATTCACACTGGTTGTGGTAACCTGGAGTTGATGCGTTGAATCCGGAGCTTCCAAAAGCTGTAACGACATGGTTGCGGAAAACGTCCAATCAGTTGTAGACAGCGGCTCTTCGTAACGCTTGAAGAGTTGGTGGATTCTAAATGGCTGACCTGTCGCAACCCAATAACCCGCTCTTTTCCAATGCCGATGATCATCTGGACCGCCTGTTGGCGCCGGATATGGAGGAGCCGTGGTATCGGTCCCTTTACCGAAACATCAAGGAAACCATTCATCCGCCCGAACTGCCACCCTTAGAGGTCACGTCCAAGCCGGTGGCGGTAAAGGATATCTGGGGTCTCTACGACAACAAGAAGAGTTCCTTCATGATGTCCACGGGCTTCCAGGTCGCCGTGGTAATCCTGTTAGCCACGGTGTTTTCGTCTAAGCCCGCACAGAATCTCGTAAAGCAGGCGGTAACGCTGATCGCTCCGACCTTGCCTCCTGCCATGCAGCCGAAGAAAGACATCATGCACGGCGGCGGCGGCGGTGGTGACCGTTCGATTACCCCGGCCAGTAAGGGGCGTCTGCCGAAACCATCTCTGCGCCAGTTTACGCCTCCTGTGGCGGTAGTCCAGAACCAGCATCCCAAGCTGACAGTCGATCCGACGATCGTGGTTCCGCCAGACGTTCCGCTTCCGCAAGTGAACATGGCGCAGTATGGTGATCCTCTGTCCAAGATCGGGATTGCCTCGAACGGCACCGGTTCCGGCGCCGGCATTGGTTCTGGCTCAAACGGCGGCGTTGGTTCTGGAAATGGCGCTGGAGTAGGTCCCGGTTCCGGCGGCGGCATCGGAGGCGGCGTTTATCGCGTGGGCGGTGGTGTTTCTCCGCCGCAACTGGTTTACAAAGTCGAGCCGGAATACTCGGAAGAGGCTCGCAAGGCGAAGTATCAGGGCACGGTAGTGCTCTACGTCGAAGTGGACCCTGCCGGCCATGCGATTAACATGCGGGTTCTCCGTAGCCTAGGCTTGGGGCTCGATGAGAAGGCCATGGAAGCGGTGAAGAAATGGAAATTCAAGCCCGGTTACCTGAACGGTAAACCAGTAACTGTAGCCGCAACCATTGAAGTAAACTTCCGGCTCCTCTAAGACGAACTGAAAACCTGAGCAAAAGGCGGCTGGACTTTCTCCGGCCGCCTTTTTGCTTTTCAGCGGGGTAGATGACTCAGATCAAAGCGGCCGAGGTGGATGGGCTTGGATACGGCCAGTGCCTGGCTCTGCATGTTCTGCGGATATGGCTTACCAGCCGTGGGAAAACCGTAGACATCGCCCGTCCGGACGTCAATGCCGATCCTTCCGACCAGGGAGGCAGCACCCCCTGGCACGGTGATGCCCTGTAAATCCGGGTCGAACTGCATCCGCGGTTCCGAATTCTGCGCCTGGACGGTGTACACCGGCCCCTGCCAGGCAATCACGCCCAACAACAACGCAATTGTGGTAAGAATCAATTTCGTATAGAGATCGGGTCTCATAGTAAAGAGTCCTTACCCCGAGTCTATCAACGAGGTTCAGACCTACTCTATTCAGTTGGTAGTGTTTCTCACGGAACTGCTCACGCAACAGGACGCTGCATTGCAGCTAGACAGATGCGCTTACTACTGTTGCTTGTAATATGCGACGTCGCTTTGGTCGAGGCCGGTTAGAGAAGTGGGATGATCCGGGTATCGCCGACTGAACTCAGCCATAACCCCAGAAGGAGGCCGTTCGACATATCCAGCGGGAATTTCGAACGAGCTGGCGGGCGGAGTGCCCAACACTACGTTTGTTGCCTCTCGGACATTCGTCACAACTGCAGGCTGTGCGGCCTTTTGTATGGTTACGATCTCTCGCAAAGGAAAACAATCCAATGCAGGCGCGTTCCACGATTCCGTCTTCCACGTTGAACCCGACTGCGTGGTCCGTAGCACCACTGATTTCACAACATCATAACCGAGCAGTGACAAGTGCTCTGGAACTGCATCGCCGGTGCATTTTGATGGTTTAGCGGTGTATCGCGCGGCATTCTGATGGTTCATGTGTGTCGTTGTGAGCAATTGCGTAAGACCGTCGGCTACGATGCGGGTGTGCGCGTTCGGATCTGTGACGATGCGCTGTTCCGCGCTCTGACCGGCAGGATTTGTAACTTGGCGAATCTCGACTCGCTTGCCGGTCTCCGCAAAGGCAAAGACAGTATCTTTCACCGCCGCCTGCTTTCCGGCGGGATAGGAATAAAGCGTCTCCCGCACACTGGCTGTGAAAGCAACGCGATTATTCTGCTGCGCGTGCAGATGGCTGACGACGACCAAACTCCCCAAGCCAGCGGCTAGGGTCAAAAGGAGAAGTGAGAAAGGGCTTCGCGTCTTCACAGTTTCCCCCTCGAAAGAATCATACAACGAGAGAAAGCTGAAGCGGACCCAGGGATGCCCTGTAAGCGAGATTCTGGTCAAACCCCACCAGTTGTGATCT
>DASZPB010000052.1:0-5216 GCA_035550475.1 Bryobacteraceae bacterium
AGTTTTCTCCTTGTCGGGAGGCCTATTGATCCAGACCGCAGAAGGGAGAGAAGGGGGTTTGGGAGGCTGGCGGACGAACCGTTCCGGGTGAGCCTGAAAAGCGGAGTCCAACACGGATTGGCGATGGACCAGGAGGTCGGCTGTCATCGCCGGAATAAAACAACCGCAGTTTGGCCGGTTTTGCAGTTGCGAAATGGCCATCGGCGGGGACGCGGTACGCACTCTATAAAAGCTTCTAAATCGGCCTGAGCCGTCAGTGAGACAACGCCGGTATGATCGAACGGCGTTGTCGCTATTGCGAGCAAGTCTTCCAGCCTTCGAAGTTTCAGCCCGGTCAATCCGTCTGCAGCGGTCCGGAGTGTCAGCGGCGGCGCCGCGCCGATAGCCGCCGCCAGAAGATCGCCACTGACCCGGAATATCGCCAGGTTTGTCAGGATGCCTGCCGGAAATGGCGCGCCGGCCATCCCGACTACTGGCGCCAGCGCCGGGAGCGCAATCCCGCCGCCGTCGAACGCAACCGCCAACAGCAGCGCGTCCGGGATCAGAAGCGGCGGCTGCGCGATCTTGCCAACAACAACTCAGCTTTCGACCTAAAGCATTCCGCTGCACAGGTCTGGCTCCTGGGCTCCGGCCTGGAGCATCTTGCCAACAACAACTCAGCTCGGGCGCAAATCTGGGTTCTGGAAGCACTTCCGCCGCGCCGCGGCCCGCAGAGCGAATCTTGCCAACAACAACGCTCTGGCGGAGATGCGATTTTGGCCGGATAAAGGGAAGCGCGCACGTGCTGACCACCGAACAGATCAACGACCTGCATCGGCTGTACTGGTCCGAGCGTTGGCCGATCCGCAAAATCGAACGCCATCTCCGCATGGGCTGGCACACCATCCGGAAATATCTGGATGCGCCGGCGCAAGGTCCATCGGCGCGGCCGCGCACCAGCAAACTCGATCCGTTTAAGGCCACCATCGCCGAATGGCTGGAGAAGGACGCCACGGTTTCCGGCGCCGTGATGGAACAGCGCTTGCGGCCGCTCGGCTACAGCGGCGGTCACACCATTCTGCGCGATTACCTGAAACAGGTTCGTCCCAAAGCCCAACCGAATCGCGCCTTCATTCGCATGGAGCCCGCGCCCGGCGAGCGTTTCGAAGTCGATTGGGGGCACTTCGGCGCGCTGAATTATTCCGGCGATCAGCGCAAGCTGTACGCTTTCGCTCTGGTGGAAGCCCACAGCCGCATGCTCTATCTGGAGTTCACTCACAGCCAGAGCTTTGAAACTTTCGCGCGTTGTCACCAGCATGCGTTTGCGGCTTTGGGCGGCGTCGGGCGTGAGATCGCGTATGACAATCTGGCCAGCGCGGTAGCCGAGCACGATGGCCGGCTGGTCCGCTTTCTTCCTCGCTTTCTCGCCTTTGCTCGCGAATATAGTTTCTACCCACGGGCCTGCAATCCGGCGGCGGGTTGGGAAAAAGGCAAAGTGGAGCGCGCCATTGGATATGTCCGCCAGAGTTTCTGGCCATTACGCGAGTTCACCGATCTCGACGACGTTAATCGCCAAGCCCGCCAATGGCTCTCAGAAATCGCCAATCAGCGGCAGCATCGTGAAACCCGGCAGCGGCCCGTGGACCGCTTTCAACCCGCGGCCCTGAAACCGCTGCCGGTCATCCCTTACGATCATCGCGATCAAACCGAAGCGCTGGTGCACAAAGATCTCCGGATTCGCTTCGACGGCAATCGCTACTGTGTGCCGCATCGCTATGTGGGCCGTCATCTGATCGTCAAAGCCGATTCCAGCTCCGTCACTTTCTATGACCGCGTGCACGAAGTCGTCAGCTATGCACGATCCTGGCGGCGCGGCCAGACGTTCGGCGCCGAACGTTTCGAAGCGGAATTAACCGAGATGCGCCCGGCGGCCCGCAGGTCTCGTGCGCAGCAACGCCTATTCCAGTTTCTGGATGGCCTCTGTTCTCCGGTCCTGCTGGAAGCCTATCTGCGCGACATGGCCGACACCAACCGCGCGCTGTCGCGCCAACTGACGGAACTGCTCGAACTGATTCGCCAATACGGCCCTGAAGCGGTGGCCGGCGCCATCGAGAAAGCTGCCGCGGCGCGCGCCTTCGGCGCCGGCTACATCGCCAACATCCTTCGCCAGCAGCAATCGCCTCGCCGCCCGCAACCGCCCCTGGTGCTGCGCGATGCTCGACTCAACGAACTCGCCACTGATCCGTTGTCGCTCCTCGAATATGACGCCTTCATCCTTACGCCCGGAAAGGAACCCGATGACTCCGCTCCAACAGAAGCTGAACCAACTGAGCCTGTCCACCATGAGCCGCCAACTGGAGACGACTCTGACTGACGCCGCCGCCCGGAATCTCAGCGCGGCGGCCACCTTGGAATGGCTCGCCGACATGGAAATCGAAGCCCGCTCGCAGCGCGCCATTGAACGGCGTTTCCGATTCTCGCGCTTGCACGCTCAACCCAGCATCGACGCCTTTCACTTCCAACATCACAAGAGCCGCGTGCAGGCCAAACCTCGCATCCTGCGCCTGCTTGATCTCTCGTTCCTCGCCACGGGAACCAACATCGTGCTCATCGGAAATCCCGGCGTGGGCAAAACCTTTCTGGCTAAAGTCCTCGCCTGGCGCGCCTGCCAAGCCAATCAGCGCGTGCTGTTCACCACCGCCATGGACATGCTCAATCATCTGCTCGCTTCGCAGGTCGATCATTCTCTGGTGCGCAAGCTCAAAACCTACACCGACCCGGCTCTGTTGGTCTGTGACGAGCTGGGATATCTCGCGCTCGATCAGCAAACCTCCAACCTCTTTTATCAGGTGATCTCCACCCGCCATAGCCACAAACGGTCGAGCATCATCACCACCAACACGCCGTTCTCCGACTGGGGCAACATCCTCTTCAATACGACCATCGCGACCGCCATCGCCGACCGGCTCGTGGAAAACTCCGAGATCTTTCTGCTGGGAGGCGACAGTCTCCGCAAAGCCAACAAGCAGTCCGATCCGCCGGCCGAATAAGCCGGCTCCGATTAGGCGCCGCGCTGTGATGATACCCGTGCGGAGGAGTCCGCCGGCTAACCCCACAACGGCGCTGCCGAGGCGAGCGGGGGCTTGCTCCCGCTCCTTCTGTCTTGCCACTCCATGTTCAACTTCAAATGTTCAACTTCAGCGCCAATCATCTGTTCCTGCTTTCGCGGACGGAATATCGCTCCTGTGCGGTGTTCACCCTGCTGGACCGCGACACTCAGCGCGTGTATCGCTTGTTCGACTTCACCAAACGCCGCCGCCTCATGCCCAATCGGCCCTACTGCGTGGCAGGCAAAGTCAACAGCGCCGGCACGCTTTACCTGGTGATCGAATCGGTCAAGCCAGACACCAAGCACGAGCGGCTTTCCACCTCTCCACTTCCTGCTGACGGCGCGGGAGGGTCGGGCATGCGCTGATCCGGTCGCAGATGATCTCGATCCCGAATCCACGGCGGCTTGCGCCGACTTCGTCGTCGCCGCGCCTGCGCACCAGTGTCCGCCGACGCCCAAACCGGCGGCGAAAATGGCGTCAAAACCGGCGGAATCGACGACGTTTTAAACCGGCGCTAACAATCGTTTGCGACGCATGAATGAAACCCCTTCTTGCGTCCAGGACGATGCACTCTGACATGCTGTCATCCTAGCGGGTTTTATTCGCTTCCATCCATTGATCGAGCCAGTCTTTTCGCACGACCTTGCGGCGACCGAGGCTGAGGTGGGTCAATTTGGGAAGGCCGCGCACCTTGCCCTCGATCACGTTCGAGGCGTGCGCCTTGGAGCAGCGCAGGATGGCGGCGACTTCCTTGATGGTCAGGATGTTTGATGTGTTCTCCACGGTCCCTCCATTCCGTAGGGCGTCAGAACGGCGGTTCGTGACCTCGGAAGGTCGCGATTGCGGAGGATTGATGGGCTGAGGGGTAGACGCTCGCGGTGGTTCGGCATTCTGGGGGCGCTTGCGAGTGCCTGCCGACGTGGATCGGCATTTTAGGGGCGCTTCGGCGCGGAATTCACCGCTTCGAACCGTCCGGCGGTCGATTCGGCATTCTGGGGGCGCGACTCGTAAGTTTGCCGCAAGCGCCCCTGTGGAAGACTCACTTTTCCTCGGTGAACTGGGGGCGCAAAATGCGCGGTTTCTCGGCGTTTTGGGGGCGGAAGCATCGGCATACTGGGGGCACATAATCCTATAGTTGTTCCTGTACAGATCCAGTAGTAGGCGGTCCGCTGTTTGTGGATTTGTGAAAAAGAGTCGAACCGCCCACCTGCGGCCGGAGAAACAACTTCGTGCTCTCTCGGTTAACCCGCCCGTGGTATTCGACGAGTAGCAACGCATCAACTTTCAAAATCGGATTGATGCTAGACGTGTGCGGGGTGAGGCTTGATAGACTGGCTCAGTGTATTGCAAGTTGCACGTCCATGGATCGGGTTCTTTCCAAAAAGAAGCCAACACTGGCGCGATGAGCATACCAGCGATCCTAAGGCCGCCCAGCACGCATTCCGATGGCAGACCAAGAACTTAAATCCACCTATACGCTCTTCTGGATCGATTTCCACAAGGTCAAAGTTGCCGAAGCGAGACGAGCTATCAAGAAGCGCATCAGCGAATGCGCGAAGTTCGGCATATCAAGACTGAAGGTCGTGTATGGCACGCCCGACCGCTTTCAGGGCAGCATTGCGGAGGCGCTTCACCAAGTCCTCGAGTCCGGATCGCCAGTCGATCCCAGTTCAGTACCTTTTTCCTTTTGGCGCAACCCTGCGGAGTTTACCAGGAACGTTCCTTTCATAGAGGTTTCAATCTCTCAACACCTTGGACCCTCAAATCCGACACTTGAGTGGGCCTTCTCGCCTTTCAATGCTGACTTCGAAGACGATCCATGGAAGAGGAACAAATGTCAAAACTGGTTTTACCCACGGCGTGAATGGCATACCGCGACCGAAGTTGCTGCCCGACTGGGCCAGCACTGCAGCCTGGGCGAACTTGCCGAGGTGCTCGGCGCGTTCGATGGTAATCTCGTAAGGCGCACATCGACGGGTGCTGTCCATTCCGTGAGTGCCTCGCTGCTTCCTGACTTAGTTGCGGCTTGGGCACGATTTCGTCTGGAGCATCCGCACACGCCCCACCACAGTCCTGCCAAACTGACCAGAAAGCGGCGTCGCAAAGCAACGGAAGATCTACCTAGCG
>DASZPB010000053.1:0-17634 GCA_035550475.1 Bryobacteraceae bacterium
TAAAAACCGGCACAAGCGGCGGCCAGCCAATCTTCGAGAATTAACCCGCAAAATTCAAGCAACGTCGTGAGGCGCCAGCGTGCCAAGCCAGCTCTTCCGAAAATTGATTATTTCACAGGCCCTTGCGCGCGCGGCTCGGAAACGGACACGACGGTCGCGACTTAGCCTGCTTACAGTTTTTCCTTGTCCGCTTTTCTCCTTGCACCGTTCATGGTAGTATGGATTCGCCGAACTCCACCTGGAGGCGGGGGAACCAGTTACT
This sequence comes from Bryobacteraceae bacterium, assembly GCA_035550475.1. Classification (GTDB taxonomy): domain Bacteria; phylum Acidobacteriota; class Terriglobia; order Bryobacterales; family Bryobacteraceae; genus DASZPB01. The sequence goes on from DASZPB010000053.1 coordinate 263, forward strand.
GGGGCGCAGTCCGGAAGGCCGGACGGAGTACTTTCAAGCTCTAGCCCGTCAGCTAACCTCGCAGGCGAATTTGAGAGCCACCCGTAGGGGTGGTCGAGGAGAGCTTCCGTGACAATTGAGCAGCGGCCGGCAGCGGTCAAAGTCGTCGTGGCGGCGACTGTGATGCTGTCGTTCATCTCGTTCTGCGCAGCGGCGATTGTGCTGAGCGACATGGCGTCATCGGCGTACTACGTGGGCGGCATTGCGGAACAGGCTATCGGCAAATCCGTGCCATGGTTCATTCTCTCGATCATGCTGTTCTCCTACGCGGTACGCGCCATACACATCGAGAGCCGCGATGTGATCGGCGCAGCGCTGCGGCGGTTGAACGCGGAACTGCATTCGGACCATTCCGAAGAGGTGCTGGCGAACGTGTTGCGTGAAATCTCAGGCGGTGAGCGGGATTCCGGGCGGGCGAGGCCGGTTCTACGGTAAGATCAAAAGGTCGTCAAAGTATGGCTTCCGAGATGGACCGGGCTACGACCGCGAAAGTGGTCGTCGCAACCACGGTTGCTCTTTCCTTCATTTCGTTCTGGAACGCCGCAGCAGTGGTGTTAAGCGATTTGGCCTCTTCGGCATTCTATGCCGGTGGCATCGCGGAACAGGCTATTGGCAAGAGCGCTCCATGGTTCATTTTGGGAGTCATGCTGTTCGCGTTCGCTGTACGTTCCGTGTATTTGGAATCGTGCAGCATGTACGTGCGCGGCGGTGTGTACATAGTGGTGCGGGATTCGATGGGCCACTTCATGGCCCGATTATCGGTTTCCGCGCTGATTTTCGACTATGTGCTCACGGGGCCGATCAGCGTGGTCAGCGCAGGCCAGTATCTGGGCCGGCTGATGAACGAAGTTTCCGACATGCTGCATCTGGGCCACCACATCGGGCCGAATTTCTTCGCGGCGGGCTTCGGCATACTGGTGACGATTTACTTCTGGTGGAGCAACATCAAGGGCATTCAGGAATCGAGCCACAAAGCGCTGCGAATCATGCAGATTACGACCGTGATGGTGGTCGCGTTCCTGATCTGGTGTCCAATTACGCTGCTGCTCAAGCCGCATATTCAGATTCCGCCTGCGCCGATTCCTTCCAATCTGCACTTCAGCGAAGGCTCACTCGGCTGGTTTAAAGGCACGTTCTGGACGCAGATCAGCGCCATCGCGATTATCGTCGCGTTCGGACACTCGTTGCTTTCGATGAGCGGCTTTGAGACGCTGGCGCAGGTTTATCGCGAGATTGCGTATCCCAAGCTGAAGAACTTACGCTACACCGGCAACATCGTTTGCATCTATGGTCTGATCTGCACCGGCGTGATCACGCTGCTGGCGGGAATGATCATTCCGGACGCGGTGCGCGGGCAGTATGTGGACAACCTGCTGGGCGGGCTCGCGATGCACTTGGCGGGACCCCAACTGCTGCGGCTCTGCTTCCACGTGTTCGTTGTGATTGTGGGTGTGCTGATTCTTTCGGGCGCGGTGAATACGTCAATGATCGGCGCCAACGGAATCATGAACCGGCTGGCGGAAGATGGCGTGCTGCTGGAATTTTTCCGCAAGCCGCACCGGCGCTTCGGCACCACCTACCGGATCATTAACCTGATCACGGGGCTGCAACTGCTGACCATTTTACTGAGCCGCGGCGATGTGTATCTGCTGGGCGAAGCATACGCGTTCGGCGTGGTGTGGAGCTTCTTCATGAAGTCGTTGGGCGTGCTGGTGCTGCGCTCGATGCGCCACGACCAGGAATATAAAACGCCGATCAACTTCCATATCGCGGGTAAAGAAATTCCGATCGGGCTGATCGGGACTACGCTGATTCTGTTTTTTGTGGCGATTGCGAACCTGTTCTCGAAGAAGATCGCGACGATCTACGGCGTGGGCTTCACGGTGGCGTTTTTCGCGGTGCTGACGCTCTCCGAGCATATCAACGCGAAGAAGCTGGCAAATAAAAAAGCGGGCCTCGAAGAATTCAATGTGGATATGCAGCCGGAGGTCACCGCTGAAGTGGTGCACGCGCGCCCAGGTTGCGTGCTGGTGGCGGTGCGCGACTACAACCACATGTCGCACCTGCAGAGCGTGCTCGAGAAAACGAATGTCCGGCGGCACGATATCGCGGTGATGACGGTGCGGCCGGTGACGACCGGAGCAGGAGAGTACCAGCTCTCCGACAGCCAGCTTTTCTCCGATTACGAGAAAGAACTGCTCACGCGCGTGGTTTCAATGGCGGAAAAAGAAGGCAAGACCGTCTCGCTGCTGGTTGTGCCCGGAGTGGATCCGTTCGATGCGATGGTGCAGACGGCGACGCGGCTGCAGGCATCGCGCCTGGTGACGGGCGTCTCGCCGCGGATGGACTCCGAAGAGCTGGCGCGGCGCATCGGGCTGGCTTGGGAGCGTCTGCCGGAACCGCGGCATCCGTTCTCGCTCGAAATCATCAGCCCGGGGCGGCCTTCAGTGTATGTGAACCTGGGACCGCATCCGCCGCGATTATGGCCGGAAGATCTGGATCGCGCGCATGAACTGTGGCTGAAGCTGCAGGAAAACTTCGGCGCCCGTTTGCATCATCGTGACGTCGTGGGACTGGCGCTGCGACGGCTGCAAAAAGATCTTGCGGACGAACGGCGCGACGAAGTGCTGAAGGACCTCGAACAGGAACTGCGGAAGAATTGAGCGCGGCCCGGTAACTTGCCGGATGGCTACCGGATCGAATGTGTTCCCTCGCTACTTTTCCTTCATTACGATGTGAGTTTTCTGCGATCGTGCATGACTCGGGGCCGCAGACCCTGATAACTTTATTCAGTTGCCGGAGGGCCACTGAAGATGAACCACAACAATACATCTGTTCCAGAACCCATCGCACAGTTGCAAAGATAGTTGAAACAGTTTCGCAGTAGCCGTCCAACGAACGCTGTTCTGGTAAGTCCCCACGCGAAACGAACGGTTGGTCCGATTTCGGATCGCTTCGCAGGTTCGATCCAGTGGCGAAGTTTTGCGGATCGCCGCTGGTGAGCGCGTCCTGTAAGTCGATCGGGTGTATACTTACCGTGCTCCAGGGAGCAAAAACGGAAATCCAGGTCAGAACACCCAGAGGCATCAGAAGGGTGACTGCTGGGATGGGATTGCTATGTCACGCCGACTGAGGAATTTTATGATCATTTGGACAGCGATGCTGTCCACTCTGGCTGTCCAGGTTCACGGGGCAGCTCCCCTGTACGTTGGCACCGGTTCCGGACTCTACAAGAGCACGGACGCAGGCGCGAGTTGGACGCAGGTCAACGTCCCTCTCACCAGTCCGCTGCTGTCGGGGCAGCTAAACGTGTTAGCCGTCAGGAAGGACCCGCAAAATCCCTCGACGATGTACCTCATCGGACTGGCGAAGGCGCGAGCCTTTTTTGCAACACGAGACGGAGGCCAGACATGGACCGCTACGCCGTTTGTGGGCATTTCCCCACTTCGACGGGCACCAATGGCCTTGAGGTCGATTTTGCGGGGCAGGTCATCTACATTACTGCTTCCACCGCCGGTTCATCAGCCTCGCTGTTGTACAAGAGCACGGATGTGGGTGTGACCTGGACGCAATTGAAGATTCCTAATACGGCGGCCTTTTCTCCGGCTGTGAAGATCGTGGCGGATCCCTTGGTTTCCGGAACTATCTACAGTCTGACCAGCAATAACGAGTTTTTCAAGAGCACCGATTTCGGTGGTAGTTGGACCAAGATTGGGGGCCCAGGCATTACCCAGACCTCAGGAGGCGTTGTGCCGCAGACGACGATTCTGAATATCAAGGTAGATCCGCGGAACCCACTGATCTGGTATTTCGGAACGGACCATAGCTCCTTTCCCGACACGTGTCCTCTCACCAATGGCGGTCTGTGCGGTTTGTTCAAGAGCACCGACGGCGGCGCTACATTTACCGGACTGAGCATTCCCATCAACTACGTCAGCTCGGTCAGTTTCGGCGCAGTCTCCAGCACGGTTTACGCAACCGGCAATGTGGCGGGGCTGGGCCCCACGCTGATGCGGTCCACCGATAGCGGCAACACCTGGACTCCGCTAGTGAATGGATTGTTCACTGCTCAAAGTGGAGAAGTCTGGGCAGATCCCACCGATCCGTCCACGATCTACGTGGACGACAACGTTTATTCGAACTCAAGTTTTTATGTCTCCACGGACGGCGGCGCCACCTTTCCGCAACGCGCGACTCCCTTGGGTCCGCCGACATGCGTTCCCGGCAACTGCGCCCGGCAACCAATCAATGATCTGCTGATTGTGCCTTCCGGTGGACCGCTCATTTCCGGCGTGGTGAATGGTGGCAGCTTCGTCCCCAACCAACCCATTTCGCCTGGCTGCATCGTTTCCATTTTCGGCTCCAATCTCGCCGGGCAGACCAGTGCCGCCTCACAAATCCCGCTCCCGTTGAGCCTGAATCAGGTCTCGGTCAAGATCAACGGAGAACCAGTGCCGCTTTATTTCGTTTCCAGCATGCAGATCAACGTGCAGGCTCCCTGGGATTTGGAGACGAATGGCCCGGCCACCGTCATCGTGAACAATAACGGGGCGAACAGTCCGCCGGCCAGCTTCGATACGATCGCGGTGTCTCCCGCCGTTCTAGCCTATCTCGGCCAAGCGATTGCAATTAATCTCGATGGGACCTTGGCTTTGGCGCCTGGAGCCATCCCGGGCTTAACCACGCACCCGGTGGCACGGGGAGAGGCGATCCAATTGTATGCGACTGGCCTCGGCGCGGTGAACTCGAGCATTCCACTCGGCGGGATTCCGCCGTCCGGAACGACCGTGAACACCAATCAGCAGCCGACGGTGCTGCTGAACGGGAAAGCGGTTCCGGCGTCCGATGTGATTTTCTCGGGCCTGACGCCCCAGTTTGTGGGCGTAAACCAAGTGAATATTATTATTCCGCCGGATGCGCCCACGGGAAATTCGGTCTCGATTCAACTCAGTTTCGGCGGCCTGACCAGCCCGGCAACGGGAGCGACACTCGCGATTCAGTAGCTTGCCGGCTCGCGGCCAGTGAGAATTGCTTGCTTCCAATTCCGGGAAATGCCGATATTCCGAACCCAACAAGTGCTTGAACCCCTGGCTCGATTGGGCGGCATCCATGCAAGATCCGCTACCTTGCGGCTATTACGACAGAGAAGGCGCGGCCAGCCAGCGTAAGAGGCTGAATCACGGGAACGGCCTCGCTTCCCGCAGCGAGTACGTAGATGCCAAGCCGACGCCTGCCTGGAAGCCAAGGGAACTTCCGTGCGTTGTCATGCTCACTCCGTCCTGCGGTGCTGGTCAAAAGAAAATCCTGAATCAAGCTGCTCTACGCAGCCTCACCGGAAGGACACGTTCCGTTCAGACCGTCTCAGCGCGGCTGCAGAAAAACCATACAGACCGGGGAACCCACGTCTTTGAGCACCTGGCCGGTAGGCGTCAGGCGGCCGGTTTTCGCATCGACGCGAAACTGGACGATGTTGTTTCCATTCTGATTCACGGAGAAAAGATATGCGCCCGTGGGATCGAGGCCGATGTAGCGCGGAATTGCGCCCTGCGTAGAAATATCCTGAACGTGAGTGAGCGTGAACTTCGCGGGATCGATGTTGAAGACGGCGATCGTGTCGCTGCCGCGGTTGGAGGCATACAAATGGCGGCCGGAACGATCGATCTGGATTTCAGCGCCGGTACTCTTTCCGGTGAATCCGGCCGGGAGGGCAGAGATGTCCTGGAGTTCTCTCAATGTGCCGTTGGAGGGCTGGTAAGCGAACGTGGTGACGGTCGAACCCATCTCGGTGATGAGGTAGAGGATCTTACCGTTGGGATGAAAGGCCAGGTGGCGCGGGCCTTCGCCGGGATGCACGGCGGCGTAAGGCGGTTCATTGGGAGTGATGGTTCCTTTAGCGGCATCGAAGTGATAGACCATGACGCGATCTAGGCCGAGGTCCGCCACGAGCGCGAAACGGTTGTCCGGCGAAGTGATGGCGCAGTGCGTGTGCGGCCCTTTCTGTCGCTGCGGGTTCGCGCTGGAGCCTTGATACTGAACAAAGGCGGAGGCATCGCTCAGAGTGCCATCGGCATGGATGGGCATAATCGCGAGGCTGCCGCTTTGATAATTGGCGACGAGCACATTGCGGCCGGACTTATCGACCGAGACGTGACACGGGCCCACGCCGCGCGTCGAAACCTTGTTCAAGAATTTGAGATGGCCGGTCTTGGAGTCGATCGAGAAGGCACTGACCGTATTGCCTTCCAGGCCGGGCTTGTCATTTTCGTTGACCGCATATAGGAAGCGGCGGTTGGGATGAATGGCGAGAAATGAAGGATCCGTGGTCTCGGCCATCACGCCAAGCAACGTCATGCTGCCGGTCGCGGGATCAAAACGGTAGCCATAGATGCCCTTGGTGGCGCCGCGTGTGTAGTCGCCGATGTAAGCAATGTAATCCGCGGCGAAAGCCGTTGAGGTGAGAAGCAGCGGCATCAGGCAAAGGGCCGCCAGTAGGATTCGTGTAATTTTCATGCCGGTTCCCTATTAGATCGCGTTCGAGGGAGGATGGCAAATCTAACGATGCGCGATGCCCATGCGCCCGCGAGAACGGCATGTAGAGAACCTGCGTTTAACAGGGTTGCAGGCTTGCCGTATCGCGCTGGTGTAAATCGCGATATCATTCCCAAAGCAATCGAGGACGGTAGAGCACGTAGACGCCGTGCGTTTTTCAAGCCAAACTGGAACAGCCGCTTTGGCCGTCCGCCGCGGAACTACGGCGCGGACTCACTCGGAAGTACCGAGTCGCCTGAATCTCGTGTTGCAAACGAAAGGCAAAATTGGATGCTCAATCAGGATGTGGCGCGCCGCAGCTTCTTAAAGAAAGCCGGTCAGGGTCTGCTTGCGGTTCCGGCGCTTTCCACTTTCGCCGCTATCGGAATGGCGCAGGCGCGGAAAGCGGCGTCCTCCGGAAAGAAAATGCGGAAGGGCGCTGAGGCTGCGCCGGAAAAGCCGAAGATTGTTCTAAACGTCAAAGAGTTCGGCGCAACGGGCGACGGGAAAACGAAGGACACGGCCGCGATCCAGGAGGCGGTGGACCGCTGCTGGGTGCTGGGCGGAGGCGAAGCGGTGGTTCCGGCGGGGAACTATCTGACTGGCGCGATTGCACTGCGCTCGAACACGCTGCTGCGGCTGGAAAAGGACGCCGTGCTGCTGGGGTCGCCTGACTTCGCCGATTATCCGGTGGCGCAGGTGCGGTGGGAAGGCAAGTGGATTCAGGGCCACGTCGCGCTGATTTATGGATTCGATGTGGAACACACGGGGGTTGTGGGGCCGGGGCGAATCGTGGGGAATTCGGCGCTGGGCGGCCGCCCGAACCGGCAGAATCCGCTACGGCATCCGGCGCTGATCGAACCGATCGGCTGCAACGATCTGCGGTTCGAAGATTTCTCGAGCGAGTACAGGCTGATGTGGTCGATTCATCCAACTTACTGCGAGAATGTCACGATCAAGAACCTGAACATCCGGAGCACGGGCGGAAACGGAGACGGAATCGACATCGATTCCACCAGCCATGTGCACATCGACGGATGCGATATCTCGACGGGTGATGACTGCATTTCGATCAAATCGGGACGGGGTAGTGAGGCCTTTGATCTGCTCCGGACCAGCGAAGACATTCTGATCACCAACTGCACGTTCGCGGACTCGATCTTTGCGTGTATCGGTATTGGCAGCGAGACCTCGGGCGGCATACGCAACGTGCGCATTGAACATTGCAAGTTCACGCGCGCGCGGACGTACGCGGTTTACATCAAGAGCCGGCCGGGACGCGGCGCGTTCATCGAAGATATTGCGGGCAGCGATTTGGATGTTTCGGGCACGACCGGCGGATTCCTGCGATTCAACATCCTGAATAGCGGTATCCAGGACCAAGCGCCGGTGCCGGGGCTGGAAGGCATCCCGACGATCAAGAACTTCCGGTTTTCGAACATCAAGGTTGCCGATTGCCCGATCCTGGTGGAGGGCACGGGGATTCATCCGGACAAGCCGCTCGATGGGTTTTCGCTGATCGATGTAACCGGCACGTGCGGTAAGGGGATTTATCTGGCGAATGTGAAGAACGCCGTAATTCGTGACATCAAAGTTACTGGTCTTACCGGACCGCTGATCAATATATACAACGTGACCGGCAAAGGGCTGGCGGGCGCGGCGAAGATTGAAGCGCCAAAAGTGGGGCCGCCGGTGCCCACGCCCGCGGAACCGTACCAACTTCATTAGTAAAGGACGCCGACGTATGAGAACTTTGCTTGCCAAGAAGCGGTTGCCTGGATTGGTGTTGACTACTACACTGGTGCTGGCACTGGCGCCGGCCGTGCCTGCACAAGACACTACGCCGGAGACGACGCAGCACCCCGCGCTGTTCCTGGTGGGTGACTCGATCATGAACACAGGGCGGGGGAATGGGGAGCGCGGGCCGTGGGGATGGGGGTCGGAGATCATTCCGATGTTCGATGCGTCGCGCATCCATGTTTACAACGAAGGGCGCGGCGGGCGCAGCAGCCGGGGGTACATCCAGGAAGGCCTTTGGGCGAAGGTGCTGGAACGAATGCAGGCGGGCGACTTCGTTATCATCCAATTCGGGCACAATGACGCAGCGAATTCGGCGAACTATCCGGACCGCGTGAGCGCGAAAGGCAACGGCGATGAGACCGAAGAAATCGAGTCGCCAGTTACGCACCAGAAGGAGACCATTCACAGCTACGGCTGGTATTTGCGGCAGTACGTGAAGGACGCGAAGGCGAAAGGCGCGACGCTGATCATTTGTTCTCCCACGCCTCGCCGGAAGTGGGTGGATGGCAAGATCAAGCGCGGCTTCGATGGCTATGTAGAGTGGGCGGCGGAGGCGGCGCGGATGAGCGGTGCGCCGTACATCGACCTGAACGCTCTCTCGGCGGATCACTTCGATGCGCTCGGGCAGGAGAAGGCGGGGCCGTACTTCAATGACTTTCAGCACACGACGAAGGCCGGCGCACAGTTGAACGCAAGATCGGTGGTGGAGGGAATCCGGCAACTGAAGAATTGTCCGCTGGCGAGCTACCTGAAGGCGAATGCTGGCGCGGAGGTTGATGCGAAGTATACTTTCTCGAATAAGTAGGCATTCAAGCCATGGTATGCCCACTTATTCGAGCAAATCGGACTAAGGGGACCAAGCAGCTACCAGTAGTAAGTAGTCATTACCTGCGGAGGCCCAGGTACGCCGCTTACTCTTGTCGCTTTTAGTACGATCTGAATATTTTTGTGGTACCAGTTAGCCGGTGCGCCCTTCAGGGCTTCTTCCATGTAGGTCTGGTGTGTGAGGAAGTCACCACCGGCCAAAGTGCCGAAGTAAGTGGCTCCTTTTACGGCGACTACCATTTTTTCCGTGACTACGTCAAAGATCCGGCTGACGATAACGAATTCTTCGGGGCGATTGCCTTGCGGGACGGATGCGAGGACTTTGTCGGGATGCTGCCGGTCATGGATCAGGTAGCGATGCGTTGTGAGGTCTTTGTCCAACGTGTAGCGAAGGCCTTGGGTCAACTCTTGCGTCCATCGGTTGTTGAACTGGCCCAGCAAAATCGCCGGGCGGCCACGCAGATCGCGATAGGTCGTGGCGCGGTCACCCAGAATTTGAAATGCCTTCCCTTTGTGGGCCAGAAGTTCGGCAAGACGAGCGGTGGCGATCAGGTCGCCGGATGTGAAGTACCCTGAACCGGCCGGCTCGAGATCGGACAGATTGAGCGTGGTTTTTCGCAGAACGTCATCGGGGGCCGGCGCGGTCGACGGCGTGCCGACGAGCTTGTCATTCAATTCCGCACCGCGTGTTCCAGTAAATCGGTAGATTCGGAGCGGCTGCTCGATGCAGATGATCGCGTCAGCCGAGTCCTTGGTCAGCGGCATCCAGAAGCGGTCAAAGTCCGTGGGCCGAAGCTCCCACCAGGCAGCTCCGGACGAGACGGCAATGACGGCCGCCGCAGCCGCTACCCAGCGCCACCAACGACGCCGCGGACGAACCGGCGTTGGCGCTTCGACAGAAGGCACCGGCGCGGGCTGGTGAAATTCCGGAAGATAGGAACCGTGGGGCAGAACGAGGCGAAGCTCGTGTTCGTGTTCGGGCTCGAGATAATACTGGGCCAGACGTTTCCGGACCTCCGCGGCGGTGGTGCGGACGATGGAATCCTGGCTGGTGTCATAATCGGCATCGCGTTGAAACACTTCGAAACCGATACAGCGCTCCTTGACTCTTTCGACACATCCATCGAGATGGGCCTCGACGACATGCTTAAGGAGCGCCTGGCACCTCTTGCTATTGCGAATGTGCGGGCTCGTGAGCAGGCGGTTCAACTGCAAACGGACGGCTGCGGGATCAGGCGAAGATGGTTCAACGGAAGTCGCGGTATTGGGACCTGCAGTTACACCAAGGTGGTTCGAATCGGTTACCTGGACATGGTTTTTCGACGGCATCATTGCCCCCGGTTAGTGACAGAGTATCACAATTGTCATGCGCTACAACCGGGCGGGGAAGCGGCGGCATCAATGCAAGCGATTGCAAATAAAAGTGTTGCAGGATTTAGCCGAATCGCGCACAGAGCAATTTTCAGTTCGAAAAGTCCGGCAAGGGTGACCCGGAGAGAACGACTGGACTGGGAATGCGGTGACTCGAGGCTTGATTCAAAGGCAGGCTGGACCGGTATTGGCCTGAAGGCTACACCACAACTGCCGTCAGCGGCGCAGAATGATCGCGGCCAGGGCCACTACGCCCAGGATCGAGATCAGTGCGGCCAACCATCGCGTGGGCGAGCGCGCGATATCGGGGTATTGTTCTTTCAGTGTGCGTAGGTCCCGGGTGTGTTCCGCGGTCGCGATGAGAAGGCACGCCAGGCCGATGAGCACCATGAGGATGGCGAATGTGCGCGGGCCTATCACGCCGTGGAGGCGGGCGTTCTCTTTGTCGAGCTGAAAGAATTTGTAGATGCTGAAGCCGAAGGTGATCAGCGAAGTGGCCGTGCGGACCCAAGCCATCAGCGTGCGTTCGTAAGAAAGGCGGGTCCGCTCCACGGCGAGCCGGGTGGAAGCATCGAGCGCGGGGTGGGTTTGTTCGATCTGGTTGGTTGGCAAACCCGGCTCCCCTGTCAGGTCCTTCGAACGTGCGCGCCGGCGCGCAGACGTCCGCTGCGCCTGGCCGGACGCGACCGCCACCAATGAAGAATCCGATCGGCCACACCACGGAATAAGGGGTAGGGCAGCAACGCGAGAACGGTGGCGACGATCAAGGTTTGGCCCGCGTAGATCCGGCGAAAAACAATCACCTCGTAGATCAGATCGATGACCACGGCCAGGAGAAACACGCGCGAGAGATCTTTCCATCCCTGCCGCAGCAGGTCATGGCGATCCACCGGGTTGGTGAGAAGGGACCAGCCGTAGGGCGGACGACCGGCTTCGGCATCGCGCCAACCGGCCCGGCACGCGATCACGGCCGCGGTGAGCGGCTGAAGCACCAGGCGGAATGCGAAGGGTCCGCTGCCGCGGCCGGCCAACATTTCCCAAAACTGTTTCAGGTATTCTTCCATAGGAACCGGAAAGAATGCCGCCGAGCCGGTGAGCGAATCGGCCGGCGGTAGAGTCCCGCCCCGTTTTTGGTGGTTCCGGGGCGTGGATCACAGAGTGTGTGACCGGGCGGGGCTCTCAGGCATCCTCTTGGAATGGTGGATGCCGGGCGCGCGGAGTAGCGTCAATAAATTTTCAATTGGATGCAACGCGACGAGGACGGTCCCCGCAGCGAAGACTCTATGCCGGAAGTGTGAGCGCGGCGAAATTACCCGTCGAGGGACAGTAGCTGGTGGGAGCGCTCCCAGGCGTTGGTTTGGTGCAGTTACCCAATGAGAAATCGCTGCGGGCTTTCTGCGTAGCCCTTCGATGGCCCGTCTATTACGTTTGAGGCAAAGGAAACGCCTGTCCACGCCATGTGGAACCACTACATTAAACTGGCCACGGAATTGCGAGTATTTTGAGTGATTGTGGTCCTATAAAAACATCGTGGTAGCCGCTGACGTTCCTTCGAGCGTACGAGGGCTTTCTTCCACGGAAGCTGCGGAAAGGCTTGGCCGCTTCGGTCCAAATGAACCAACCGCCATGCGGACTTACTCAGGGGCGCGTGAATTCCTAGCCGCCTTAGCGAGCCCTCTGGTTCTCATCCTTCTTTGTGCGGCCGCGATCTCGGTTTTTGCAGGCGAGCGAGTCGATGCGTCGCTGATCATTGCCATTGTCCTGATCGGCGTCACGATTAACTTCGCGCAATCGCACCGGTCTCGGAAAGCCGCTGAGAAGCTTCGCGAACAGGTCTCGCCGACGGCGACGGTTTTGCGGGATGGCGCCTGGTGCGAGATACCGCGACGCCAGGTGGTCCCGGGAGACATCATTCACCTCTCTGCGGGAGACCTTGTCCCCGCCGATGCGCGCCTGATCGATGCGCGGGATCTGCACGTCCAGGAAGCCGCGCTCACGGGCGAATCGCTTCCCGCAGAAAAGGCTCCAGGATCTGGAACCGAAGGCAAGGTGTTTCTCGGCACTTCGGTTGTGAGCGGAATCGCAATAGTGGAGGTGACGGCCACAGGCGCAGCCACAGAATTTGGCGAGATCGCCTCGCGGCTCGCGGCGAAGCCTCCGGAGACAGAGTTTCAGCGCGGTCTGCGGCGTTTCAGCTACTTGATCCTTCGGACGACATTGTTCCTGGTCCTTTTCATTGTGGCGGTCCGCATTGCGCTTCGGCAGGATGCATTTCAATCGATCCTGTTCGCGGTGGCGCTTGCGGTCGGATTGACGCCCGAGTTCCTACCGATGATCACGTCGCTCACGCTTGCCAAAGGCGCAATCCGCATGGCTCGCGAGAAAGTAATCGTGCGGCACCTCGCGTCCATTCAAGATTTCGGTTCGATGGACATACTCTGTAGCGATAAGACCGGTACGCTGACGTCTGGAAATATCGCATTGGAATCCTCACTTGCGCCAAACGGTTCACCCTCGGACAGGCCGCTCGAGCTCGCTTATTGGAACAGCAAGCTCGAAACAGGCGTCCGCAGCCCTTTGGACGCGGCGATTCTGCGCCAACCAGCCCCGAGAAGCGAAAACGCTCGCAAGGTCGATGAAGCGCCCTTTGATTTTCAGCGGCGGCGGCTCTCGGTCGTCGTGGAATTTGATGGCGAGAGAATGCTCATCACCAAGGGAGCGCCGGAAAGCGTTCTATCCGTCTGCACGGAGTTCGAGGCAGGCAGCCATGCGGAGTCCTACCGCGCCATTTATGAAGATCTCGGCCGTCAAGGCAAGCGCGTCCTCGGCGTTGCGTTCAAGCGAATAGCAGTTCAGCCCGCTTACACTGCATCCGATGAGCACTCGCTAACGTTTGTTGGATTTCTCGTGTTCACCGACCCCGTCCTGCCCGATACGGCCGGAGCGATCGCCGATCTCAAAAGGGACGGCGTGATTGTGAAGGTCCTTACCGGGGACACCGGCCTGGTCGCCCAAAGCTTGTGTGGGCAAGTGGGGTTGGATGACACAGACATGATTACGGGCGAGGAGATCGAGCAGATGACGGATGGCGCTTTATCCTTCGCCGTCGAGAACCACACCGTATTCGCTCGCGTCACGCCTGCGCAGAAGACGCGCATTCTACTGGCACTCAAGCGCCGAGGACATGTGGTCGGGTTCATGGGCGACGGCATTAACGATGCGCCTTCGTTGCGTGCCGCCGACGTTGGGATTTCGGTTGCCACGGCCGTGGATGTTGCTCGCGAGGCCGCAGGCATTGTGCTGACGGAACCCGGCTTTCGCATTCTCCATACAGGCATTCTGGAGGGCCGCCGGGCCTATGGGAATATTCTCAAATATCTGCTGATGGGCACCAGTTCGAATTTCGGCAACATGTTCAGTATGGCTGTGGCTTCCGTGGCGCTGCCATTCCTTCCGATGTTGCCCACGCAAATTCTGCTCAATAACTTCCTCTACGATCTCGCGCAGATCACGATCCCTACCGACCACGTGGATCCGGAGATCCTCAGTGCTCCACATCGCTGGGATATTGGCATCGTTCGAAATTTCATGATCGGTGTGGGCCCAGTCAGCTCGCTATTTGACTTGCTGACGTTCTTCGTCTTGCTGCGGATCTTCCGTGCCGACGAAGTGTTGTTTCACACCGGCTGGTTTGTGGAATCGCTAGCAACACAAACACTGGTGCTGCTGGTGATCCGGACAGTGGGAAATCCCTTTCGCAGCCCACCGAGCAGCGCACTACTGGCGAGCACGCTAATCATCATAGGGTTGGCCGTAGCGCTTCCCTACACGCCTCTAGCTGGCCGTTTTGGATTTGTTCCGCTCCCGATGTCATACATGGCATTTGTCGCGGGAGCAGTTGCCGCTTATCTGTTCCTTGTGGAACTCGTAAAACGACCATTTATCCGGTCAGAGATTATTTCGACTTACGCACCATCTCGACGTCAATCGTGATATCAACGTCGTCGCCGACCAAAAATCCTCCGCTCTCCAGGACGGCATTCCAGGTGAGACCGAAGTCCTTGCGTTCGATCCGGGTGCCGGCGCTCGCGCCTCGCCGGAATTGCCCATCCGGATCCTTGATCTCGGGTGTTAGCGACTCGACTTGAAGCACCACCTCGCGAGTGACGCCGCGAATGGTCAGGTCGCCTGTCAGTGTGTAGCTGCCCTCGCCGGTCGAAATAATCTTGGTTGAGCGAAAAGTGATGACTGGGTATCGCCTGACATCCAGAAAGTCGGTGCTCTTCAGGTGCTTGTCACGCTGCGATTCACGCGTGCTGACTGTTGCTGCATTGATTGCTGCCTCCACGCGGGACGCACCGAGATTGGCTGGATCGAACTCGATTGATCCCGAGATGCCGCTAAACTCACCCTTCACATCCGAGATCATCATGTGCCGCACCTTAAAATGTGCCGAGGTGTGTTGGGGATCAATTTGATAAGTGGCCATCGGCGGTCTATCGGGGTCCACCGGCTGCGAGCTATCGCGCCTTGGGAAAGCGCTACCTTCTATTGTTGCGGATGTCATTCCTGCTTCTTGTCCTCTCTTGCGCTTTTTTGCCGGGCGCCATTGGATTGAACGAAGTCCTGCATTAATCCGAAGGCTCGAGACGGCTGCGGGCTCTCTGCCGTGACTACGCTTCTGACGAATGGCCAAGGGACCATCAGTTCCAATCCCGGGATGTCTGCGGGAGAGATCCAGATGCCCGCTCCATGATTCGCTTCCGCCAGCTTGCCAGTCATGGCGAAACCCCCAGCCGCTTCCGCTGAGCGCATGTATTCATCCATGTCATCTTCAGGAGGGAGGAAGATTCCTGCCTCCGTGAACAACTGAACCATGCCCGTCGATCTCAGGAATTCCGGCGCGATCCAAAGCAGGACGTGCCGTCTCACGTCAGTCATTTGTCCGTCCCAGCCTTGCCACCGGCGTTGTCCATCGGGCAGTTCTTCGCCTGAGGCATCATGCTCTGCATCAATTTGCCCTCGCGCTCCTCATCTTGGCGTGCATCGATCCATCAGAGCTGTATGCTCTTTGAGCAGAGCCTCCAATTTGGCCGGATCTATCTTCTCATTGATGGCTTTCATGCTCTGCACCATTTTGTTCATCAGCTTCGACATCTCCTGACAATGTTGCGAATGCCGCGAGCGCTGTGAATGCGAATGTGACCAGTGTGTTCTTGAATTTCGTAACATCTTCTCTCGTAACTCGTGGGGCACGTTGATTGCCAGAAAACTCGCTCGCTTTCCCGGATGCTTGACCAGATCTGAGCGAAAAGCCCCAAATGGTGCGTCCGGGCGCGCACCACAGGCAGCCGTGCCTATGGCTTACGCAGGCCCGGCGGCGGCCTCCCGTCGGGCCTGTGGATAGCGCGGTCCGCGCTGCCCGGCTGGCCTCCGACAACGTGTGACGGATCCTTCATCGCCGCATCATGTGGTCGCCGATGCCCCGTGGAGTGATGAAGCGGTCCTGGATGCTTCCAGCCAACAATTCCGAAGACTGACTGTTCCCATCAGAGCGAGCGACGCCGCCTCGCCAGGACAATTGCTGGCGTCGGCATTTTCTGCCCCGCCTGGGGACCATCGACCTTCGGTGGGCGAACTTCCGGGTGATAGCGGAGTCACGCCACGCCATTGGACGACCTCGGCATCGATCCGCAAGTACGGGTGGACCAGATGGGTCACACGGTCGACGTGAACCAGAATCAATACACGCGTACCTCACTGGAAGGACGACGCATAGCCGTCAACCAGCTTGAGAAAGCGGTAGGAATCATTTAAGCAAAAAAGGTCAAGAAAGAAGGAAGCCACTCAAACCAAGGGCCGTAAGCCGTCGTCCGGGCTAAGGTACGGCTACTGTCTTCCCCATGCGTTGCAGTGCTTCCCAGTAAGTTGATCCTAACTCGACAATGTTCGTCTGAGTCTGGATGCCTGTCGTCTTTGCGATGAAAAGGGGACTGAAATTGAATCTCTGCTCTTCGGCGCGCCCACCTTCGCCGTGTCGCGAAGTTGGCCCCGATGAGAAGGGGACTGAAATGAAGATTTGTTTCCGGGAGTAGATAGGAACAAGCAATAGTCGCGAAGTTGTCCCCCGATCTACATCCGCGGCCATGATGCCGGAATCAACCGAGAGGAGTTGGCACTTGAAAAGGTATACGAGGGCTACCTGCAAACTCAATTGGCCGTCGGTTGAGCATCTTCGGCGGCTGAACCTGGAGCCGCTTTGGGACGGCCGCGCTTCCGGCTAAATGGGTCTGGCTAGTGACTCGCTAAATGAGTCATCCGAACTGATCCATTTATGCCCGCGTCTATAACATCGATTACAACCGCTGCATTTTTTGCGGCTATTGCGTGGAGGCCTGTCCTACTGACGCCATCACTCACGGGCACGGCTTTGAGGCGGCCAGCTTCAATACTTCCACGCTGATCAAGCGCAAAGAAGATATGCTTGCTCCTGTGCCTCCCGGCGCCAAGCCGCCGTCGATTGCCTCGGAAGCCGTTCCGGCGCACTGACTGCCAAATCGGGTAGCAGAAGCAACACGCATCCGCCACGCTTCCCGCGTCATCATATGGAGCTCGGCATGTTTCGGACGATCAGGGAACAGATCGACACGATTTTCCGGGAAGATCCAGCCGCCAAGAGCGCGCTCGAGATCTTCTTCTGCTATCCCGGATTTCATGCCGTCCTGGCGCACCGGTTATCGCACAAGCTGTATCTCTGGAAGGTACCGTTGCTGCCGCGCGTGATTTCGCAGATGACGCGGTTTCTGACA
>DASZPB010000054.1:0-64064 GCA_035550475.1 Bryobacteraceae bacterium
GTGTCGCAGCAAAGTGAGAATGTCCTATTTGGGCAAAGTAGAAATGTCCTATTGACAGGGTCCAGCCTGAGGGGTGGACGAAGGACAGCTACTGATGAACCAGGCCGAGCGAGACCGGCTGGATGCCCTCAAGAAGGCCAAGAAGAAATTGATCACCCAGCAGCAGGCCGCTCAGGAGATCGGCGTCACAGAGCGGCACGTGCGACGGCTGCTGCGCAAACTGCGACAGAAAGGAGACCGGGCAGTCATTCATGAGCTTCGCGGACGAACTTCGAATCGAAAGCTGGCCGACGAGATGGAACAACGCGCCATAGCGATCCTGTCTGATCCTGTCTACCGGGGATTTGGGCCCACTTTGGCGGCAGAGTATCTACACCGGTTGCATCAGATCACGGTGAGCAAAGAGACGCTACGGCAATGGATGGCGAAGGCCGGATTGTGGCGCGCCGATCATCGCCGTGTGGTGGAGGTGCATCAATGGCGGCCGCGGCGGAGCCGCTGCGGCGAGTTGGTGCAGTGGGACACCAGCAACCACGACTGGCTGGAGAGCCGAGGAGAGTCGATCTATCTGATTGCGATGATCGACGATGCCACCAGCCGGTTGTTCGCGCGTTTTGTGCGACACGATTCCAGCGAGGAAAACCGGCGGCTGTTGTGGGCGTACCTGGAGCGCTTTGGGCGCCCGCTGGCGTTCTACACCGATAAAGCGGGGATGTTCCAAGTGGCAGTCAAGACCAAACGGCAGCAGGAGCGTGAGGGCCGAGACCGGCCCCAGATGCCGCCGACACAGATCGAACGGGCGTTGCGCGAACTTAATGTAGTCTGGATTCCGGCGCATTCGCCACAGGCCAAGGGCCGCATCGAGCGCCAGTTTTTGACCGCGCAGGACCGACTGGTGAAAGGACTGCGTGTAGCCGGAGCGCGCACCCTCGACGAGGCCAATGCGTATCTGGAGACCGAGTATCTGGCGTGGTGGAATCGGACTTTGGCGGTGAAGCCGGCCGATCCCGCCGATGCCCATCGCCCCCTCGGCAAAGAGCATGATCTGGCGGCGATTCTCAGCCACGTGGAACAGCGGCAGGTGACCAATGATTACACGGTGCGGTACGAAGGCAAGGTCTACCAGATCGACCGCCGCGACATTCAGGCCGGAATGCGCAAAGGATGGGTGCGGGTCCAACAACGATTGGACGGCAGCATCGCCGCACAGTTTCAAGACCGCTATGTGCGGCTGCGTCGCTGCGCGCCACCACTGGCGTTGTCCACTCCGTCCGCACCTGCGACACGCTCTAGCGCCAAGCTTCGGCGCAAAAGCGATTGGATGAAGAACTTCTCCGTCCGCTCGAATGCTTCTCTGGTTCGAGCCGCCGAGGCGCCGGATGCTCGCGACTAAGCGCCGATCCCGCAGCCAAAAGCAATCGGAGCGCCGGGCAAAACCGGCCCGGCGATCTTCGCGCTTTATTTATCCGAAGACCGCTGCTCGGGAACTTCACCAAAGCAGATTTGCCCACAAAAACCAGAACCCCCAGAACGGGCATCTTATGGCCCGGTTTGACTGGGGGTTTGGCGCCGTCTGCTTCGGAGCCAGCCCCGTCGCAGCGGTCTTCGGATCTGCTCCAGGGAGCGCGACTTCCCCGAAACATCGAATCCACTCTAAGCCCGTCCCTTCGCCTGTCCTCTCAAAACAGGACATTTCTACTTTGCTGGGAATAGGACATTTCTACTTTGCCTTGACAGGGAGCCGGAGTCCGGCGACAAGCGCTGCGCGGGCTCCAGCACTCCAGGGGCGGACGCGGTGGCAGGTGATGCCGTCAGAATTGAACCTTTATTCTCAATTGAATAGTTCGTGCCGGATAAGCCGATGAGATCGTACCGAAGTTACTGCTGGTGTGGTTCGCGCTCGGCCCTTAAAATTGACGCAGTTGAACGCATTCGTGAAGTCGGCACGCTTGATTCTCTCGCTCAGATAGATCTGTATATCGGGGCGTGCGCTTCTCCTGGACCGATATTGGCCCCGGCTGCTTGGGGAGCCGGCGCAATCGTCATAGCCACCTATAAGAGTCAAGGCGACGATTGCGTTAGCTGGTCTATGCCGGACGGGCGCAGTAATCGAATAAGAGCTGCCACTCAGCCAGTTGGACACGTTCGGCCGCGGTCTCGCGCGCGCCATGCTCCTGGCGTGCCCGCTCGCAATAGTCGATGAATGCGATCGAGTCCCAAGTGGGTCCGCAATCCACACCGGCTTCAATCGCGGCCTCGCGCAACGCGGGAAAAATCGCATGGCGGCGGCCCACGCGATGGAACCAGTAAGCCGAATTGCCCGCATCCGGCTCCTGCCGGTGCACGATGGCGTGCCAGTAGCTTCCTTCTGTTCCCGAAATGTCCTGCGCCGTCTGGTGGGCCTCCTCCCAGCAGGAAAAATACACATATAAGCCCGCTACAGCCGCTTCGGGCGCTCGCGCTCCGGGAAACAGGTCTGACGCCTTCGATTCGCGGATGCGTGCGCGGGCAGTCTCAGAGGAACAGCGTCCGCCGGCTAGCGGCATGGGCCGCTCGCCATCCCCGCCGAGCGCCAGAATGGCTGCCACCGCCGCGCCATATGCTTGCGAATCGAAAGGCATGCCTTATTGTCTACTATGAAGAAGTGAGAACGGCGCTGGTGCTTTCGGCGGGAGGACTGTTCGCCGCCTGGGAGGCGGGCGTGTGGAAAGCCCTGTGCGGGCGGTTCCAACCCGATCTCATTGTGGGCACGTCTGCCGGAGCCTGGAACGGCTGGGCGATTGCCGGCGGCTGCGAACCTTCCGAGTTGATCGCGGAATGGCGCGACCCGCGAATTGCCGCGATCCTGCGCGCCGGCTTGCACCCTGGAGGAATCTCCCGGGCGGGGCCGCTCCGGCGCAAAGCGCGTCAACTGTTCAACCGGTTTCACCCACGCCTGCCGTTCGGGTTGACGGTGGTCGAAGTGCCGGGTATGCGCCCGCGGCTGATCCTGGATTCGGCCATCACGTGGCGTCACCTGGCGGCTACTTGTTCCGTGCCTCTCGTTTTTCCGCCAGTCAAAATCGAGGGGCGGCGCTACGTGGATGGCGGCCTGCTCGGCGCACTGCCGCTATGGGCGGCAGCGGAAATGGGGGCGACGCGCGTGATCGCCGTCAATGCCCTGACGACCCTTCCGCTGCGCATTCTGGGCGCCGTGATGCGGTCGCGCCGGGCTGGTCGCGAACTCGAGATCGTGCGCATCGAACCGCCCGAGCCTCTGGGACCACTCCGCGACGCATTCCGCTGGTCCGCCGTAAACATCGAGCGCTGGATTGCGCAGGGGGAGAGCGACGCGAAGCGGGTCGCCAGTTCGATTACAATGTAGTGCTATGCCGCTCTTTCGGATCTATCGTATGAAGGATTCGCCAAGGCAGCAATTCCGCTGGGCTCCCCATGTCTCCGGCTGCGCTTCCGTAAAACCCAAGGATTATGAGCGGCAAGGGCAGGTGGAGGCTCTGCACGAGTACGACGCTTGGCGCCTGCTGCGCGAATCGAATGAAGCGCTGGGGGTGGGCGACCTTCTGGAAGCCGAAAACGGCCAACTCCGAATCTGCAAATACGTTGGATTCGAGCCGGCTCAGTGGGTTCTGCCAGAGCTGAAAACAAGCGCCGAGCCGGAGGCCGCCAGCCCTTCGACCGTCAGTTAGGAGCTTCGTATGCCTGAATACCGCTTGGGGGATGACATCGACGATTATTGCGTCCGCTGCAAGCGCATTATGAACCACTCGGTTGTCTCCGTGATGAACAGCGAGCCCGCTAAGGTGCGCTGCCGTACGTGTCACAGTGACCACGACTACCGGCATGAACAGGCGCCGCCGCCCAAAGTCGATCTCCGCAAGCAGGCCCTGTTTGATGAAGTACTGAAGAAGGTCGATCCCGCGGTTCCCTCACCGGTTGACGATCCGCCCGGCGAAGAGGCCCCGGCTCCCAAAGCCAAGGTCAAGACGCGCGGGCGCAAGTAGCCGGCGGCTTAGCCGCCCTCAGGATGATGCTGCTCTTGTAGTAGCTCGTTTCGCTGCTAAAGGCTCCTGCTATCCTACGTCTGGTGTTCTGGTACTGGTTATTCGCCGGCCCCGCGCTGCTGCTCGCATTTCTTTCCCTGCTGGGCGGACGCAAACGTGCCGCTTATGTGATGCGGCGCCTTTCCGAAGAACCCACAAATTTTCCTCCAGCCAGCGTCATCGTTCCGGTCAAAGGCTGGGATGAAGGGCTTCGCGAAAACCTCGCCGCGCTGGCTTCCCTCGATTATCCCGATTATGAGCTATTGATCGCCGCCCGCAGCGCGGAGGACATTCCACCCGGCGTCCTGCCCGCGCGAGCGAGAATCGTCCTCGCGCACGGAAAAGATGCGGATACGGGCGAGAAAGTTCAGAATCTGGCCGCCGCTGTGCGTGCCACTCGCAAGGTATCCGGCATCTTCGCCTTCGCCGATTCCGACGGCCGAGTTCCCAGCGGTTGGCTGCGCGCCTTGGCCGCGCCGCTCAGCGAGCCCGGCGTAGGCGCCTCCACGGGATACCGATGGTATACACCGGAGCCGGCGAGCCTGTGGTCGCTGCTTCGGGGTGTCTGGGATGCAGCGGCCGGCGGCACGCTCGGTCCGGGCCGCAACCGCTTCCTCTGGGGTGGCGCCACGGCAATCCTCAAGGAGACATTTTTCGAAATCCGCGTTCTCGAATACTGGAAAAACACCGTAAGCGACGACTACGCTCTGAGCGCCGCCTTGCGCGCTGCCGGGCTTTCCATTGCTTACGCACCGGGAGCCCTGGTGCCCTGCATCGAGGGCACCGGCGCTCGCGTGTTCTTCGCCTGGGCACGCCGCCAGATGATGCTCACGCGAGTCCATGCCGTGAACCTCTGGCGGCAGGCGCTGGTGGCGCATGTGATCTATTGCGGCGGTATGGTGGCGGGCGTTGTGGCTTGTGCCGGGGGCCATGCGTGGGCAGCCCTGGTGCTTGCTGCGCAATTAGCACCGGGCATGTGGGCCGGAAGGCGCCGCGCGGTGCTGGCGAAGCGCGCGCTGGCCGGCTGCCGCGATTGGTTCCGCCGTCACGGCTGGGCACATTTCTGGCTCGTGCCCGCGGCTACCTGGATCTGGCTGGTGGTATTGCTGTTATCGGCGCGCGGCGACACCATCCGCTGGCGCGGTTACACCTACAAATTAAAACGCCCGCCTGGGGGATGAGAGCCCAGGCAGGCGCCGCGGCTTGTGGTGAGCCGCATAGAATCCACACTGACTTGCTATCGATCTCGCCACCGCGGCTTGACGCACCGGACGGCCTTCGAAGGCTTACTTCCAAGGCACCGCGTAATGCCTGTGGCACGTACGGCACCAGTATTGGCCGTGGATCGGCCACGTGGCGGCGTCGTGCATGAGTGAACACCAAAGCCCCGTGATTCGAGACCAACGTTGCCGTGCCAGTTTCATTCCCCTGACTTCCCTTCTGCCAAGTAGATGCAGATGCACGCCGCTTGGTTTCTGGAAGTAGTTTCGTCCGGCGGATCTTCTCTCACAGCTACTTGCTTCACGATATCCACCTTCTAAATCAGAAAGCGTCAGAATAGAAAATATGAAGTTTCATAGCTTTTTGAAACGCGCGCAAGTCGTTGGGCGCACGCGGCTCGAAGTGAAATGTTACGAAGGAAGGGGAATAGGTGCATGATTCGCCTGAAACGTATTTACGATCCGCCGGAACCCGCCGACGGCGAACGCTTCCTGGTGGAGCGGCTATGGGCTCGCGGCATTCGCAAGGAAGATGCGCATCTCGCCGGTTGGCTGAAAGAAGTGGCGCCGAGCACCGTGCTGCGGGAATGGTATAGCCACGACGTGGAGCGCTGGCCCGAGTTCTGCAAACGATACCGAGCGGAGTTGAAGGATGAAGCTCATCGCGCGGCGGTCGCGGAACTGCGCAGCCATGCGCGCCGCGGTGACATCACGCTGGTCTACGCGGCCCGCGACGAGGAGCACAACAGCGCAGTGGTCCTGCGCCAGGTGCTGGCCGGTGCTCGTTCGCGGCCGGCTCCTGCCAAAAGAGCCGCCAGCGCCGTGCGCCACAAGAATTAGCCGGCAGCGCGTATGTTACTGTCGAAATAAGTATGGTCAAGTTCATCATTGGCCTGGTGACGGGCATATTGCTCGTTTTCGTCACGATTTTTCTGCTCTTTTTCGCGATGCTGCGTTTTCGCGAGAAGCCGCCACAAATTGCGGACAACTCCGCACTGGTGCTTCAGCTTCGAGGGGATGTTCCGGAAAAACCGCCTATTGAGTATCCCGATTTTCTGGGCCAGGTCTCGACACCGACGGTTGCCAACGTTTGGATGACGCTGCGAAAAGCGGCTGCCGACCCGCACATCAAGGCGGTCGTGCTGGAACCGGAAGGGCTTTCGATCGGCTGGGCCAAGATGCAGGAGATTCGCGGCGATCTGGAGCAGTTCAAGAAATCCGGGAAGCCGCTTTATGCGTACTTACGCACGCCAGGAGCGCGCGAGTATTACGTCGCTACACCGGCGGACCGCATCTACCTGGGGCCGGAAGACCCGCTCTATCTCAAGGGACTGCGGGCCGAGATCATGTACTTCAAGAAGACGCTGGATAAACTCGGCGTCACTGTGGAAGTCGAACACGCCGGCAAGTATAAGGATTTCGGCGACATGTTCACCCGCACGGACATGAGCCCGGAAACGCGCGAGGTCACTAACAGCCTGCTCGACAACCTTTATGGAGATTTGGTTAGCAATATCGCGCAGGGACGCCATAAGACTCCGGATCAAGTGAAAGCAATTATCGATCAAGGGCCTTTCCAGGCAACACAGGCACTGCAAGCCGGCCTGGTGGATGAATTGCGCTTCGAAGACCAGATGTGGGGCGAACTGAAAAGCCGCCTCAAGACCGACGACCTGGCGCAAGTTTCGCTCGATAAGTACATGAAGGTGCCATTGTCATCGGTCGGTCTGGCGGGCAAGAGCCGCATCGCGCTGATCGTGGGTGAAGGCGACATCGTGCGCGGCGATCCGACCGACGACGGCAGCGAAAACGAACTCACTTCTTACGGCTTTGACAGAATGCTGCGCCGGGCCGGCAATGATTCGACGATCAAAGGTGTAATCGTCCGCATCGATTCACCGGGCGGCGAGGTGACCGCTTCCGACGAGATCTGGCGGCAGATGAACCTTCTGCGGCAGAAGAAGCCGATGGTGATTTCCATGTCCGATGCGGCCGCGTCGGGCGGCTATTACATCGCGATGAATGGCGCGCCGATTGTAGCGGAACCGGGAACGGAAACCGGGTCAATCGGTGTTCTCTTCGGCAAACCCGATCTCCACGGCCTGTACGACAAGCTGGGTATCACCAAGGACTCGCTGCAGCGCGGCAAATACGCCGATATCGATTCTGACTATACGTCGTTGACTCCGGATGAACGCGCCAAACTGCGCGCGGGTATCGATGAGAGCTACAAGGGCTTTGTGACCAAGGTGGCCGAAGCGCGTCACCGCCCGTTCGACCAGATCGCGCCAGTTGCCGAAGGCCGCGTGTGGCTGGGTTCGCAGGCCAAGGAACACAACCTTGTGGACCAGCTCGGCGGCTTGGACCGCGCCGTCGCCCTGATCAAAGATCTTGCCCATATCCCGGAGAGCGAGCGCGTCACGCTGGTGCCTTATCCGGCGCGCCGCAATATTCTCGATGTGCTTCTGAAGCGCTCCCAGACGGACATGCTCGACGCGAAGCTGCGGCAGGTTTTCGGAAAGACACCGTTTCACGCGTGGATGCACGGCGGATTTCTGCGGATGATGCCGTACTGGGTCGAAGTGAAGTAGCGCCGTCCTACATCCCTTTCAACCGCACGCGCACGAACACCGCAAAGCCCATCGGTCGCGTGCCGTAGGCGCCGCTCAATGCGGGAGGGACATCGTACGCTGTGACGTTGGCGCCCAGGCCCGTGATGAGATAGGAAACCAGCGGCACATCTCTGCTATAGCCGGCCGTGTAAGCACCAATGCGATAGATGCCCGGCACAACAAGCTCGTCTTTCTGCACCGCTTCAATGCGCACGTCCAGGTAGTTTACGTCCGCGAAATGCCAGACGGATTCCGCCAGGTACGCGTTAGTGTCATGCCGGCTGAACGTGTTATGATTGCGGCCCCAGATCAGGCTCGTGGCCCAATATCCCGCCGTCAGCGGGCGGTTGTAAGTGATGGAAGCAGTGGAACGCACGACGTCTCCAGGGTGGCCGGCCTCCGGTTGCGCAAGGCGGCCCACCGAAATCTGACCGTTGAGATTGCGCGTGGGTGAAACCCAAAGGCGTGACGACCAGGAATCCACCGCCCCGTGATCGATGTTCCAACGATTCTCGTCCGGCTCGCCGCCGTGAAAGCCGCTGGCTTCCAGGCGGAAAATTCCATACTGCACGCCCGCGGTGAAGACTTCATTGGCGATGTGCGTGGAATCTTGCCAGTGGTGGGAAAGCGGCGCCTGCGGAAATTCGAGCGCCGAAACGCGGTGCGGAAAGGCGACTGGCCCGAGTGCGGGATCGCCCACGGGCGCGGCATAAAAATTGATCAGCGCTTTGGAGCCGATGGGCCGGGCATATTCTACGCTCAGCTCCATCAGGAGGTCGTGCGGGTGCTGGGCATCCTCGATTGGCACGCCATACGCGGTTTCTCCCGTCTGAAAAAGAAGAGGGTAGCGGCGGCCCGTTATCGTCGCGGGCTCCAGGCTGAGCATCGCGCGAACCTGTAAATCGCCATCGCCCACGCGATGCCGCGCCGAGCCCATGAACCAGTTCGTCGAAAAGAGTTTATCCGCGCCGCGCGGACCCGTCTGCTGAATGTTGGTTAGAAAAGCCTGGCCGTGCAGCATGAACATCCAGGAGTCGCGCGTGGCATGCAGCATATTCATGGCGGAGGATGCCGGATTCATGCTGGTTCCTGAGGCCTGCCGCATCAGAAACATGGAAGAGGAAACCTGTGCCCACGCCGGCCCGGCGGCTATCAGCAGAGCCCCTAACATCAAAGCTTTTTCAATACCGCACATAAAAAATATTGTCTTGTCTCGCCACACGCTGCGCTATAAGATCCAGGGGTATTCATTTGGCATTCCAGGGCACCTCGTCGTGTACCACTGACTGCCGCGCCGTCACTGGAATGACGACTCTTTCCTCTGGAGATATATGACTTTTCACATCTCGAAGGTTCTATCCGTATCCGCTCTCAGCCTGGCGCTCATTTCCGGCATCGCGGCACAGACGCCGGCGCCGGCAGGCCAGACCCCGGCTCCGGCTGCGAGCCCTGCTCCGACCCCTGCTCCCGCTCCGGCTGCTTCTCCAGCGCCCGAGTGGTCGGTTGGGCCTATTGACTTCAGCGGCCTCATTGACGGCTATTACGATGTCAATTTCAACCACCCTGCTTCGGGTGTCAACGGCTATCGGAACTTCGATGTAAAAGCAGATCAGTTCCAGCTCAACATGGCAAAAGTCACCTTGAACCACGACCCCGACCCGGTGGGTTTCCGCATGGACTTGGGATTCGGCCGCGCCTTCGACATGGTCCATAGCAGCGAACAGGCGCCCGATATCTTTCGATATCTGGAACAAGCCTATATCGAATACAAACCGGCCAAAGCGAAGGGCTTGCAGTTGGATTTCGGCGAATTCGTCACCAGCGCCGGCGCGGAAGTGATCGAGACGTACAGCAACTGGAACTATTCGCGATCGCTGCTGTTCGCCTGGGCACTTCCCTATTACCATTTCGGCCTACGCGCGACGATTCCGGTCGGCAGCCACTTCACGGGCGGAGTCCAACTCGTGAACGGCTGGAACAATGTGGACGATAACAATTCCGGTAAGACCGTAGGACTGGTAGGAGCGTTCAACACTAAGAAATTCACCTGGTCTAACAACTATTATGTGGGACCGGAGAACAGTGGAACTAACACTGGCCTTCGCCAATTGTACGATACCACGCTGCTGCTTACGCCCACGGACAAAGCGAGCTTCTATATCAACTACGACTACGGCGCCGACAACCGGCCGGTTGTGGGGAAAGGCCACTGGGACGGCATCGCTGGTGCGGCGCGCTTCCAGTTGAACAAGACCTGGGCCATTGCGCAGCGGCTGGAATGGTTCAACGATGCTACGGGATTTTCCACGGGAACCGTTCAGAAGCTGAAGGAATTCACCTTTACCACGGAGTACAAGGCCGCCGAGGGCCTGCTCGTACGCGGGGAATACCGGCATGACTGGTCGAACGTGGATGCATTTGACCGCGGGAACCAACTTGCCAACTGGAAGAATCAGGACACGCTCCTGGTGGGCTTCGTCGCATACTTCGGGCCCAAGCGATAGCCGCCCTTAGTGACGGGTCTGGTGGCCGGCGGCTTGCCAACGCTCGACCACCAGATCCAGCAGATTGAGCCAGGCCTCCTGCGGGCGCTCCAGCTTCTGATAGAGCGCCACATACTCCGGCTTCTTCAGACCAATACCCGCGAATGCCAGAACCGACAAACTCTCATTGGAAACGTCCACACTCTGCTCTTTCCGCGCCTTTGGCGGGCTCGTCAGATAAGACTTGAGGGAATCGATCGCGGTCGCAATTGTTGAACCGTCCTTGGATTTCACGTTCCACAGATCCACGTCCTGCAACTGCGCAATCCGGCAGATAATGCTGTAGGCTTCCAGGTTGAAGGCCGAGTATGAAACAGAAGGATTCCGTGATTCTTCGCGGGATGCTCCGCTGCCTGGGTGCGGTTGTGCACGGAACACGTGATCGCGATAGTAATCGAACGCGGCTTTTTCGGCGGCCTGATCGGAGACGAATGACGCCACCGCGGCAACCTGAGCCGTCCACCACGCGGCATGGTCATCGCCGCTTTCCTTTTCCTCCATCCCGTTTCTGCTGGTCGTGAGCCAGTGCAGGTAATCTACGAACCAGCGGCGCACGCCCGCCTGATCGCGTGTGCTCCAGTAGCCGGCCTCTTCGAGAAACTCAATTCCCTGAATGGCGCGGATGAGGTGCCGGCCTTCGATGATGCCGACGCCGCTGCCCAAGTCCACTCCGCGTGCCGCTTGCGCATGTTCGAGGTTCGGATTCATGCGGGTCTTCGGATTGAGGAACCACGCCTGGATGATGCGCGCGGCGTGCTGAGAATAACCGGCGTCGTCAAAAAGATACGCGGCCGTGCCGAGCGTGAAAACCGCGTCGCACATAGAGGCGAGTGCGGTGCGGTTCGCGCTAAAGCGGTCCGGATTCGCATGTCCGTCACGGCGCACGTAAGGGCCGGAAGGGTTGTTCGGATCGGGCCAATAGTAAGGGGCGTCGCTGTAGTAATCGTGAGGGTCGAGATCGATTCCGATGGGCCGGTCGGCAGTGACAGTCCAGGGGCCTTCTTTTTTTCGGCGTTCGGCCACGGCACGCAAGTGGCGCACGGAATCCTCAGTCCAGGCTTCGTTGCGGGTGATGGCGCTGCGAATCGGGTCGGCCTCATCGTCGGAGACGAGTGTCATGGGGACACTGGCCGCCCGCGCGCCGGCCATCGCAAAAAGGAGTAGTGCAACCGTCCTCACTAATTGCGATTGTAACCGGAGGAGCATTGGGGTTTCAGCGTTCGTGGAGTCTTTCGTACTCCGCGTTGAACTCGCATCCGAGCAAGGCGATCGCGGCGATCAGGTACATCCAGACCAGCAGTGCGATGCCCGCCCCCACCGATCCGTACATGACGTTATAGTGCGCCATATTGCGTACGTACCAGCCGAATACCGATGTGGCCAGCAGCCAGAAAATCGTCGCCAGCATGGCTCCCGGCCACACGTATTGCCACCGCTGGCGGCGATTGGGGCCGAAGTAGTAAAGCAGCGCGGTAACCATGGTGGTGGCGCAGTAGGCCACGGCGTACCGGGCCAACCGGCTGAACAATACCCAGAGCCATGCCAACGGGTTCAACAGCGCGTCTAAACGCATCCAGCCGAAGACCACCCGCTCCACCTGGCCCCCAAACAAAATCAGCAGCGAAGCGAAAATCAACGGGACGGCCGACAGCAGGACCAGGAAAATCGCCACTCCGCTCAACCGCAGGAAACCGCGGCTCCGGGGCACCCGGTATGCCGCTTCAAAGCCCTCAATCAGGCTCTTGATGACGCTCGATGCCGCCCAAAGCGAGATCACGCCGGCGACGATCAGCAGTAGCCGCGGGCGCTCGCCGGTGATGCGGAACTGCTGGATCACCAGGTCTTCGGTACCGGGCGGCACGATCTCCGAGAGCACTCGCTCCAGAGTCATCGAGACGAATTCGATGCGGGTTTGCACCAGGATTGCGGCGGCGGAGGCAAGGATCGGAAAAAACGACAGCAGCGCGGAATAGGCGGCGCCCTTGGCAATATTGAAAAGGTTATCAGTGAAGGCCGAAAAAAGCGTTCGACGGAGCAGCCACAAAAAGGTCCGCAGTTTCAGCCACACATGAGCTAGTATAATCGGCGGCTCCGAAATCGCGCGATTCGCGGGAGACGGCGATTACTTGAGCACGACCTTGGTCACGCCGGTGTTATTCGCGCTGTCGGCGGCGCGGACTACCACCAGGTGCTCGCCGGGCGTCAGGCCGGTGAAATCGAGCACAAATTTTTCGCGCATGGAATCGATCACGCCGTCGGCGGCCTGCACCGGAACCCAGTCCGCGGCATCGAGCGAGTATTCGCAGCGGCGCAGCGGCGATGCCGCGTCTACCGCATCCACTTCGATATGCGCCGAACCGGCGGCGCGCCGCACGAGAGCCACCGTGAGAGCGGGCGGCGTGTTGTCGATCATGATCGGCGCGCTGATCAGTTCGGCTTCGCGCGCCGTAGGCGCCGGATTCGCCTCACGATCCGAGGCCACGACGCGGAAGAAGTACTTGCCGTCGGCAAAAATTTCGCCGTCGAAGGTCAGGGAATTATCGTGGGTATTCGCCTTGAGAAGCTTCCACTGTGTCTCATCCGCGCCGCGGAAATAGACGTTGTAGACCAGCCGGTCGCCATCCGCGTCGTCCGCCTGCCACACGATAGTGATCTGCTGCGAAAGCGCCCGCGGCAAGGTCTGCGTCGAAGTACCGACCGGCGTCGAGGTAGTGGCATCGCCCGTGTCCGTAACTGTCACCGTGTAGGCGGCCGAGGAAGAAGCGGCAGCCGCGGGTTTTGCGCCCTGCGGGGCTGCCACTGCCTGCATGACTACGTTGATGCTCTTCACTACGGGCGGTGAATTCTGCGGAAGGTACGCGAGCGTCACGCTATCGAGCACCGGCGCCGCGCCGCCCGCGCCGGCCATTTCCGCCTTCCATTCGATGTAGCGCGAGTTGGGACTGGCGATCGCGGAACCGGCCGCAACCGTGAGCGGCTGGGACCAATCGCTCCACGTACGGTCGGGCTTCATCGAATTCCCCGAGCGCGTGCGGAATTGGAGCGTGCAGCCTGCCGGCACCTCGGCCCTCCAGCGGAGACTGCCCCAGCGCGAAACGGTGCCCGCGTCATGCACCGGCGCCTCGTAAGAGCCGCTGGGCCCCGCGGATTCGCTGAGGCGAAAAATGCGGCCCATGTTCCCTGTAGCCGCAAGCACGGAGTGGCCGGAAGACAGCAGGCGCGTGGTTTCGCCTTCGCTGGTTTCCGTCAGCAAGGTTACGCGGTGATCGGGTGAGAGCGTATAGATGCGGCCGTCGTTATCGGTGGCAAACACGATCTGCTTGTTGAGTGCCAGCAGATCATACACGTCCTCTTCCTTGGAACTCCACAGCGTCTCCACCGTGTTGTCGGAATTGATGCGATACAGGGCGGACTTTTCGACGCCGCTCATGTCGATGACCGGACTGAACTGCGTGCTTACCTGCGGAGTCGGCGCGACGGTAACCTGCTGTGTCTTGGCGGTTTCGGGTGGTTTGATTTCGCCGCCGATGCCGTTTTCCTGCGCATCCACCGTGATCGTAGTCGTGGTGACGGCGGTGCTGCTGCCGCTGGCGGCATTCTTCGCTGCTTGCGCAGCGCTCTGTTCGCGCTTCGCAATGGAGCCGCCCAGAGCTGCGGCATAGATAGTGCCATCCGGCATCGGAACAATCGCGCGGATTTCGGGAAGGTTGGCGTCATACAGCACGAACGCCTTATCCTTGGCGGAAATGCGGTAGAGAATGCCGTTGGGCTCGGTGCCCGCGAGCACGCGTCCCTGCGAATCGATGGCGAGTCCGGTGATGTGCGACTGCCCTGTGGCATAGTACAACTCACCTTTGCCGGCCGCCTCGACGCGGAAGACCTTGCCCTGATCGCCCGTGCCTACGTACAGCACTCCATCCGGGGCAACCGCCAGGCACCAGATGTAGCGAGCCTGCGGCGCGAAGTACTCGCTGGCTTTTCCGTTCTCAATGCGGTAAACCTTGCCGTCCGGCGACGTGCCTGCATAGACCACGCCATTGTGGTCCACCGCGATGGCGAAAACCTCGGGCTGATCGGCCGTCCAAAGCAGGGAAGCATGGCCCGTGCTATCGATGCGATAGACACGGCCGCGGTGGCCGGTGGCGGCGTATACCGTTCCATCCGGAGCTTGCGCCAGGCTCCAGATCACGGCCTGGTCCGACGAAAAAACCGGATCCACCTTCGGCGCGAGCGACAGCCGTCCATCGCGGCTCAGCGAGATGCCGGTGAATCGACCGCGGACGAAGTCGTTGTAGGAGGTCATCTCCCACGCGGCCGTCCCGCTGGCGGACGCAGCGGAAACACATGCGGCCAGCAGTGCCACTGCGCGAAAATAGGGTCGCACGGAGTCGATCATTCCTTCACTTCCACCTGGATCGTCTTGGAGCCGGAGACCACCATATCGCCGGCGTCAATCTCCATGGCAGCCACTTTGGAATTGCGCGTCTGCGTGATGCCGGCCAGGCTCGACTGCGAGCCGGAAAGAATCAGCCCAACCGAAGCCGGGGGGTCCGGCAAATCCACTCCTTCGAGCTGATAAGCGGTGTCGGTGCGCCACACGCGGATGTACGCCTTGTTGTTCGGATGCAGGTCATTGACCGTGGAAATGAGCTGGCCGGCCGTGCGCGGGCTGGAGGTCAGAATCTGGCGGAAATCGGCGAGATTGGCAGTGTTCGCATCAGAGACTGTGAAATAGAGCGGGCCCGGCTGCGCGCCAATCGGCACCTGATAATCGACAGGCCGCGAAATCTCCGAACCATCGTCGCCGGCCAGCACCACGTTCAGACGTAAGCGGTCGCCGGGCCGGGCTTCCCGCCGCGAGACGGTAACGCCATCAATTGTGAGTTGTTTCTTCTGGTCAAACGTATCGATGCGAACCGACACTTTCTGCAGGCGCAGCGCGTTGAATCCGCTTTGCAGCACATACGCCAGTGGAATCGCCGTGGAAAGTGAGACCTGCGTCGCCGAGCCGTTATCCGCCGTGAACATGTTATCCAGCCGCACCGGCGACGGTGCATTTTGAAATTCAATGTCACCGGTGACCCGAATGGTAGACGCGCCGACGGTTCGTTCGGTGGCATCGATCGCAGAGTAGACCGCCATTTGCACCAGGAGCGGCGAAAGCAGCGGATCGTTGACCATCTGCGCCTGGTAGGAATCGATATGCCGCGAGCCGCGCGAGACGGTGATGGAGATCGGCACCATCGGGGCACGCTGCCCCAATGCGCCCGTCA
Source organism: Bryobacteraceae bacterium (assembly GCA_035550475.1). Classification (GTDB taxonomy): domain Bacteria; phylum Acidobacteriota; class Terriglobia; order Bryobacterales; family Bryobacteraceae; genus DASZPB01. The sequence continues at coordinate 15,689 of DASZPB010000054.1, forward strand.
CGGCTGTGTCGCGATCCTCCGAGATTGTGCCCATCCATTCCTTGGCGGAGGAAAGCTTGAAGGAAGTATTGACCGAGGGCAGCAGCGTAATTACTTCGGAACGCGCGAAAGGCAGCGCGGTGGGTCCGACCGCCAGAAAACGGTGGCCGAAGGCATACACGCGGTTGCCATCGATATAGGTGACGGTGCCGTCGGCGCCCACGCTGAGATCGCCCGACATCAGTTCTACGCTAATCATAGAGCCGGGCTTAAGATCGGCCGGATTGCCCATGCGCGGCGCGACACTGCCGCCGGCGCTGATTCCCTGTTGCGGCTCCAGCCCGAGCGCACGAAGCTGCGGCGCGAAGGTTTCGAGCGTGGAGCGGCTGAAGCCGCCGAACGAAATCGGCGTGGCGATATCGACCATGCGCGAGTTCCCGGCCAGCACGGTGCGCGGCTTGGGCAGAACGCGAGTCAAATCCTTTTCGCCGAAGTTGACGGCGGTGCGGCGCACGGGCGCGGAACGAGGAGCGGAGGCTGTTCCGATCATGTCCTCAATCGGCCGGATACCGGCGATCGGGTCCTTGGCGAACGGGAACGCCATCGCCACTGCGCCAACCAGCTTGCCATCGATATAAACAGGGCTGCCGCTCATTCCCTGCAGCACGCCGGTATGCGCGAGAGGGCCGCCTGAGAGGCGCGCAAGAATCAACGACTCCTTGGGTCCGATATTCTCGAGAACCCCCAGGATTTCCACCTGAAATTCGTCGATCTGGTTGCCCGAAAAAACGGTTTTACCGATTCCGTGCATCCCAGGCTTCACGTCTTTCAGCGGAAAGAAGCTGGTTTGCGCAAACAGACCAGCGGCCAGCGCGAAAGCCGCTGGAACCAAAAAGCGGGGCACGCCTTATTGTAACCGGCGAGGCGCATCCAAAGGGCGCGTAGAGGTTGTACCGTCACCGCCGCTGGCCCGTCGAAGCGTCACTTGGCGCTTCGGTCCAGCTTTACCACCACGTAAGGTGTCTCTTTGTCCGCGTCCGGGTAGATTTTCCCGTTTCCCTGGTTGTCCATTACCTCGAAGAAATATTGGAAATCCCACCGCGCGGGGATCTGCTCGCCGGGAATTTCGGCTTGGTATTGACCGGCTTTGCCACTGGGAAGCATCTGCAGAGTGCGATAGTCCTGATACTGGTTGACGCTGCGATATCGCAGCCTGACCCAGCGCACACCCGAGGGATCCTGAACCTGCGCCACGATGCGCAGCGGTTGTTCCGGCCGCGCCGTCTCGACCGGGGTGCTGGTGAGCGAAGGCGGCGTCGTGTCGCTCTGCATCTCGACCGTCACTGGTTGCTCGCGGCCTTCGTGCGGGTACGTCGCACGCCGGCCTTTGGAATCCACCGCTTCCAGGAAGTAGTGCGTACCGGCGGTGCATTCGGCGGCCGGGATCGTGAGCCGGTACTGCGCCGTGCCCACGTGTTCCAGGTCACGCGCAGTGAAACCGTGAGCTGTGTCGCCGAAGTACGCGCGCACGGACTGGAGGTCACCATCGGCGGCAACGGTTGCTTTGAGGACCAGGTCCTCGCCCGGATGGATCACCCGCACCGGAACATGAGCGATGCGCGGCTCTACGCGCGTCACCACCATCCGGCTCACCGTCCAACTGCCCTCCGACGGATTGGCAAACATCAGGTTGAGCTTGCCATCGCGCACCGCTGTCTCGAGCTTCCGCTCCACGCTTGCGCCCGCGTTCACGCTGAAGGTATCGGTGTGGTCTTCTCCGTTGGCTTCAATCCACATCGGGCCGTAGTCCTTCGGCTTGGCGGAATCGTCGCGGACCGTGAAGGCCAGCTCGTAATATCCGTTGGGCATCACGATGCTCACATCCTTCCGGTGCGGCAGCCGCTGGTAGCCGGCCGGCAGCGTTCCTCTGCCGAAATCGTAACGCCCCACGACTTGCCGGCAATCCAGGTGAAACTTAGTCTTCTCCTGCTGCAGCTTCTCGAGGCCGCTGCGCAGCTTCGGCAACTCGTCCCGCCATGTTCCCGAAAGGTCCGCTCCCGGGCGGTTCGTAGCTGGGGTCTCGCGCAGGCCGAGCATCATATCGTCGGCGTAGATATTCCCGGCGGATTCCACCAGAGATTCCCACGCTTGAATGGCCCGTTGCTCCCATGCGATTGCCGCATCGAGTTCGGATACGTCATGGCTCTGTTGGAACAGTGAATAGTGAATGCCCGCGTAAATGCGGCGCGAATGATATTCGGCTAAGTGAGCCAGAATCCGCAGATCCACAAGGGTCGAATCCAGCTCCTTGTTCCGCGGGGCGCCGGCCGCAGGCTGGGCCGCCGCGGCATCTGCCAGAACTTCCTTGGCTGTGTCCGCGAACCATTGGCTGGTCTGCTCGGGACGAATCTTCGCTGTTTCCTCGCCCGATAGAAGATTACTCGCCTCTTCCTGAATGCTGGCGTACACTTGCGTATCGATGGGGTTGGCCTTGGCATAGCCGGGAAGGTCCTCCCATCTCTGTCTCTCCGGCCAGCCGCGCGTCGTCGGAAACTTCGACGCCGGCAGTGAGTACTCTACGATCTTCGGGAGAATCCAACTGGCGCGGTGGAGCGCCCGCTCTACCGGCGGACCGGCCAACTTTCCATAATGCCGCTCGAATTCCTTGTCCCACACCTCCGGATTCGTGGCCGGATCATAACCGAGCCGTCCGAACGCCTGGAAGAAAGCCCAGTAGCGCTCGAATTCCTGGTCGTAATAGCGGTATTGCGGCTTCAGCAGATCAAATGGAGCCTGGTCGTGGGGCTGAGAGGCCATTTTGGTAGCGAGCGGTTCGGCGACTTCAAAGCCGTCGCCATCGTAGAGATGCGAGCTCTCCGCGAATCGCCGCGCGTAGTCCGGGTCGCCCCAGAGCAGAACACGCATCGTTCCGCTGGTCCAGAGGCGCCACAGCATTTTGTACCGCTGGGGATAAGTCAGCAGATCGGCGTATCCATGGCGGGTTCCAAACTGCGTAGCACGATCCAGGTGCGTGGGATGGAATGGCATACCCGCCTGTTCGGCCGAGTACTTCGTGACCAGCCGCAACCGCACGTGCATGTCGAGAGCAAGGTTGATGAGGTCAATCGGGAATTCCTTGGCGCGGGCATCAAAGCGGATCTTGGGATGCTCCTGGGCCATGATACGGAAGATCGGTTCCCAGAAATTCCGCAGGCCGGCTTTACTCAAACCGGATTCGCCGTGCATGCGGAACTGAATGCCGTCCAGGTTGGGCACTACTTGCAGGAAATGCCGTAGTGCGGCCTGTGTGTAAGGCACCAGGTTTTTCTCATTGAGCCCCTCGACAGGCCATCGCGGCCGGCGGCCGTTCACTTCCGGCAGATGGTTCCAAACGCCTTCGGTGTAATAGGAGCTGACGCCGTCATAGATGTGGTCCCAGATGCCCAGCGTGAAATAAAGCCCTCGCTCGTGCGCCATTTCAATCACGCGGTTGAGTGCGCGGAGGTAATGCTCCTGCTGCTGCCGAGTGACGCCGGCGGCTTTGACTTCAGGAAATTCCGGAAGATCGAAAAACCAGGCATAGGGAGGCGCCAGGTAGCCGGTGGATTCATAGCCGAACAGCAGGTAGAAGTTATTGAACCGGTTTCGCACCAGATTATCGAAATACTTCGCCCAGTACGCCTCGTTGAACAGCCGGCTTTCGAAATATGCCTGCTGCATGGTGTAAGTGGACACCGCGCGATCGCGCACAGCGGGCTTTTCGCTGGCATCCCGCACTTCGCTGAATGGGTCCGTGCCCGCTGCTGTCCAACCAACGCGGTCCACGACGTCATAAAGCGCGTATGCCAGGCCGAGATTGTCGCCGCTGCTCAGCAGAATGAGCTTGTGGCCCTTCCAATCCGCGCGATGAATGAATACCGTCTCCGGCTCCGAGGGCAAGGTGAGCCCCAGCGTTTTGGCATATGCCGCTGCAGCCCCCGAGCCTTTTGAGAGGCCGGCCACGATGATCGTTTCGCCGCGCGCCGCTTCCAGGCGCTGAATCTCTTCCAGGCTGACACGCTTCTCTTGCAGAGCGGATCGCAGCTTCCCCATCGCAATCCGAGCCGGAGAACCGGCCGAAGTGTCCAGCAGGAGAGAAACCTCGGGTTTTGTCGCGGCTCCGGCGATCGTGCCCGCCGCCAGCGCCAGTAGGACTGCCCGCAAAAGTTTGAGCTGATTGTGTCTCATCGCGTTTCTTCCAAATGAGCGGCCCGCCGCGAAGGCAGCGGGCCGGCGAGTGTCTTACCAGGCTAACCGAAGTCCCATCTGAATGACGCGCGCCAGGTTGTCCACGGAAGTGATCGTGGCGAAGGCGGAACTCGTGGGCGTTGTATTCGGGGCGCTGAACACCGGGTGATTGAGGGCGTTGAACCACTCGCAACGGTATTGCAGGTTCAGCCGCTCGCGGATCGGGAAACGCTTGATGACGGAGAGATCCAGGTTATTCACTCCATCTGCGTGCAGGTCTCCAAAGGTCAGCGGGAATGTCCGGACATTCGATGCAAGCTGCTCGGCGGACTTGCGGTCGAATTGAGTCGTGTCGAATGCACCGGTCACGACGCGCGGATTGAGGTTAATGTCGCCGCCATAGTAGATCACGTTGCCCCAACTCAATACCGCACCGGTCTGGTGCTGGTAGATTCCGTTTAATATCCAGCCGCCAATCACCCCGTTCACCAGTGCCGGCATGTTCGAGCCAAACTTCTTGCCGCGGCCAAACGGCAGTTCGTAGCTGCTGTTGAGCGTGAGCCGCTGCGGGCGGTCTTCCGCCGCCACGCGCTTGGCGAGTTGAACATCGGAATCGTTCAGGCGGCTGATCCGCGTGAGAATCTTCGAGAACTGGTAATTCGCCATCAGAGTGAAACCCCCGGAAAACCGCTTTTCCAGCCGAACGGAGCCCATGTGGAAATAGGAGCTGCCTTCGTTGAGCCCGGTCTCGGAGACTCCGGTGAACTCCGGGTATGCCGTCAGCAGCGAGGAAAGGGCAATGGTGCTGCCGTTAATGGTCGAACCAGGAATCAATCCGGCGAAGGGATTGGCCACGAGCGAGGAAAGGTGATCGATCACGGGCTGGTCGCGCGTTGGACTTCGGCTGAGGTATTGTGCGGGGACGTAATTGAGGTTTGCGCTGTTGGTCAGGTGCACAGCATGGTTGCCTTCGTAGCCGATTTCGACTGCCATTCCGCTCGGCAACTGGTGTTGGATGTTGAATGTCCAACGCACCGAGTACGGATTGATCGGATTCGGATTGTAGAAGCTCACTGATTTTCCGAGGAAAGTAGCGAGGCCGGCCGACGATCCCACCGGCTGCGTAATCCCGGCAGGAAACGGATTGCTCAGCGTGGCGTTCGGAGTCAGGTAACCGTCATTGGTGGCAACCAGCGATGTGCTCTGGCTGAAACCCGTCTGATTGAGCCCGACCACGCCCAATGGGAAGTAATACATACCGAATCCGCCGCGAACTACCGTCTTTCCACCCAAGGCCGCCGGCTTCCAGGCAAATCCGAAACGTGGACTGAAGTTGTTTGCCTCGGTGTTATAGATGTACCGATCGTTGGGAGCCGCGAATAACAGGCCGCCGATGGCTTGGAATTGTCCCGCCGGAATCTCGGAGATGGGATTTTTGGCGTAAGCCGCTGCCGCCGCCGCATTGATCGGGTTCGGCGTGCTGAAGTCAAATCCGTTGACGGTGCGGTTGAACCGTTCGGTGGTGGGCAGATCGCGCTCGTAGCGCAGCCCCAGATTTAACGTGAGATCCGGCCGCACGCGGAAATCATCCTGCACAAACAGCGAATAGTATCCCGCCTGGTAAATACTGGATGCATTCAGGTCAAAACTGCCGGCTGTGGGCAAGCCCAACAGAAATGCTGCCCAATCCTGGCCAATCGGCGCCGCGCTCGAATTGTCCGCAGGCCCCACCGTCCACTGCGTGCCGAAAGTATACGCGCCCGTAGAATTGCCGGGGCTGCTGGAGGAATTCCGGTAAAGCCGCATGTCCGTTCCGAATTTGAGGCTGTGATTACCCATGACTTTCGTCAATACCGCGAAAATCTGATAGGTGTCATTGGCATCAAAGGTCGAACTCTCCGGAGCCAGCGGCGAGAATGTGCTGAAGCTGATCGAAGGCATCCTCGGCGCCGGTGAAGCCGCAGCCAGCGACTCCGGGAAACCCGCAGTCGTGATATCGAAGCCCGTGTTTCCCGGCACATTGATTCTCAGGTAGCGCGTGTAACTGAAGCGCCAGTTCAGGAGCGTCGTGGGCGAAAGCGTCACCAGGTGATCCAGGCCGCCGCCCCAATTGATGCGATGCGTGCGATTGAAATTGGCAATATTGTTGAACGGATTGCCGCTGGAATTGAACCGATCGTTGTGCCGGAAATTGAAGGATATTTTTTGCCGTGGGCCGGCGTTCCAATCCACATTTGCCAATTCATTATTGAACTGGTCGTAGGCCACTTCATTCGATATGAAGTCGTTGGTGCCATCCGCTGTCGTAAAGCTGTTGGGCTCCGCATAATACTGCATCAGGTTCTTGGCGATCGGGCTGATGCGGTTGCTGGGAATCATGTTGTTTGGGAACACCATGCGCTGAATACGCGAGCCCTGTTTGACGCCGGTCAATGGATCGTAAATCTGGTATTGAGGACCGGCTTTCAACAGTGCCGAAAGGTCGCCGCCGCGTTCGGCGTCCGTGGGAACGGTATAGGCGGTCGGCTGAGGCAGCCCCGTGCGAATGCCTTCATACGCGAAGAAGAAAAAGAGCTTATTGCGTCCGTCGAAAACTTTGGGGATGTAGACCGGTCCGCCGGACGTGGCTCCCCATTGGTTGTAGCGAGTCACATTCTTCTTCTGTTTGGTGCTGTTCAGAAACCAGGACGTGGCTGCAAGCGCCGAGGTTTGATTGAACTCGTAAGCGCTGCCGTGCAGGTCGTTGGTGCCGCTCTTCAGCAGGACGTTGACCGTGCCGCCGCCCGTATGGCCGTACGCCGCGTCCGCTTGAAAAGACTCGACCTTCAACTCGGTCACGGCATCCATCGGCGGATTGTAGGCCACCGCGCCGCCGCTGCCTACGTCGGGCGCTCCGTTAATCAGCAGTTCGTTCGTCGTGGCCGGCGCCCCGCCCATCGAGAACGACGATGAACCGCTATTGTCGAACGGACGCACAAACCGCGGGCTGGAATTGGGCACGACCCCGGCGGCGAGCTGCGCCAGGATCAGCGGAGTTCTGCCGTTTGCCGGCATGTTTTCCATTTGCCGCGAGTTGATCACCTGTCCCGTGGATGCCGTGCCGGCTTCGAGCATCGGCGCCTCCGCCGTTACTGTCACCGTTTCGGTGACCTGCCCGAGTTCCAGCACGATATCGAGCTGCATGCGCTCATTAGTCGATACCTGGATGCCTTTCCGGAGATAGGCTTTAAAACCTTGTGCTTCCGCTCCGACGCTGTACTGCCCCGGCGGCACGAAGGGAATCGTGTAGAGGCCATCGGCTCCAGACACAGTTTCGTATTTGGCGCCGGTTCCTGCGTTGGTGCAAATGATTTTCGCACCGGGAACGACGGCCTGCTGCCCGTCGATGACCCGGCCGGTGATCGTACTGCGGAATTCCTGACTTCGCGCGGGCGTACCGCACAGTATGGACAGGATGAACGTTCCAAGTAGAATAGCTCGAAGCCTCATAAGTCCCTTTCATTGACGCTCGACAGGCCATGGTGCTTTGCGCTGCCCACCGGCGTTTAAGAATGACAGTGGTTGGAGCCACGGTAGTATCCATCACTCTGCGGCGCAAGTCCGGGAAGCTTTATCTTCTGAGCGCACAGGGGATGGGAATGTTCGGGCCCTTAGAAATCAAAAGGTTGAATCAGATGTCCCGGTCCGCCTTCTGTGTTCGCGCCTTTTCGCAGCCGTTTCAGAAGGGCAAAAAGTTTCACGCTATAAAACTCCGTTCATGAGATTGATAAAGTGGGGTGGCGGTCGAAGCCCCTCTCGTTGCGAAAGGCAACCCAATTCGAGCACACTCAGTACGACGGAGCAGTTTGGACGATGAAAATAACGAAAACCCCGCTCACTTCCCTCGGAATCGTCGCCGCAGTTTTGGCGCTGGCGGTCTGCGCCTGGGCACAAGACAGTTTTCCCGATCCTGTCTTTCCTTTTGGCGCGGTCTATTTCCGCAAATCCAATCCTCCGGAACAGGATTGGGAGCGCGACCACAAGACGGCCGCCCAAATGGGCATCAACATCTTCCGCCACTGGTTCATGTGGGCTTCCATCGAGAATTCGCCGGGCCAATACGACTGGCGCGATTACGATCGTATGGTCGAGTTGGAGCGCCAAAACCACATCAAAGTGGTAATCGCCGAAATCATCACCGGCGCGCCCGAATGGATGTGGGATAAGTATCCGCAGGCTCGCCACATCGATGCCAACGGCAATGAGGGATATCCCGCGGTCGGCAACAGCTCCGCCACCAGCAGCGCTCCACTCTGCCTCGATAATGACGAGGTCCTGTCCCAAGCGGGGAAGTTCCTGACGGCGCTGGTGGAACGCTATCGCAATAATCCGGCGGTGCTCGGCTATGACGTCTGGAACGAAAGCGGCGTCCAGGAATGCTTTTGTCCTTCGACCGCGGCAAAGTTCCGCACCTGGTTGAAGGCGAAATATGGCACGCTCGAAGCGCTGGAACGCGCCTGGAATCGCTATAGCTATGGTGATTGGGAATCCGTTCGCCCGCCGCGTGGCAGAGGCGGCTATGCCGATTCGCTTGACTGGATGGAATTCCGCCGCGATGATGCCATCCGTCTGCTGAAATGGCGCGTCAACCTGATCCGGAGCCTGGACAAAAGAAATAAGATCACCGCGCACGGTACCGGACAACTGACCGACGTCGAGTGGCGCACCGCGAAGGAAGTTGATTCTTACGGCTACACGTGGGTTGCCTCGCGTCATGGCAACGCCCCCTGGATGCAGTTCCAGGCCGTGGACATCGTGCGGGCCGGCACGCGCGGCAAGCCTTTCTGGCATGCGGAAGCCACCGGCGGTCCGCTGTGGATGCAGCCGCAGGTGATCAACCGGCCGCTTGAAGATGGCCGCAGCTCGGATGCCAAGGACGTTCGGGTCTGGAGCATGATTGATATGGCCGCTGGCGCCAGCGGCATCCTCTTCACGCGCTGGCGTCCGCTGCTCGATGGGCCGCTGTTTGGCGCATTTGGTCCGATGGGGATGGATGGTTCAGTCACGCCGCGCGCGGAGATGGCGAGCACGCTGGCCAAGTGGACCAATGCGCATCCGGAGCTTTGGAAGTCGCGTCCTGTGAAGGGAGACGTGGGAATTGTCCTGGTCCAGGAGGCGGAAGACTTCAATGACATCCAGAGCGCCTTATCGGGCGGAGGAGGTCGTGGCGGCCGCGGCGGGGGCGGGGGAAACGCATACGCCGCTGGGGCTTACGTCCAATCTCTGCAAGGCGCCTACCAGGCATTTTTCGATTCCAACGTTCAGGCGGATTTCGTGAGTATCGATGACATCGGCGAATACCCGATGATTTATCTCGCCTACCCGGAAATGCTGACGAAATCGACCGCCGATAAGCTCAAGGCCTACGTCGAGAATGGCGGCACGTTGATCAGCGAAGGCTGTCCCGGATACTTCGGGGACCGCGGACACGTCGGCACGGTACAACCAAACCTTGGCTTGGATCAATTATTCGGCGCGAGGGAAAGCTACGTGCAATTCACGCCTGACCTGCTGGATAAGCTGACTCTTACTGTCAAGGGCAAACAAATCGGCGGCGGGTACTTCCTACAGGAATACAATCTGGCGGGGGGTCAGGCGGTAGGCCAATACGCTAACGGCCACATCGCCGCGGTAGAACACACGGCGGGGAAAGGCAAGACGCTGCTGATCGGGACATTCCCGGCCGGCAGCTATTTCCGGAATCATTCGCCGTCTACACGCGAATTCTTCCTGAGCCTGTTGACCTGGGCGGGCGTTCAACCACAGGTGCAAACAAGCGACCTGCAGATCAAGGCGCGGCTGCACAAAGGAACAAGCGGCACGTACCTTTGGGTGATCAACCCGTCGCGAACCACCAAGACCGTGAAGATCACGCTGCCGTCCGGATTTGAGCGCGCGACGGAAGTCTGGGAGAAATCGGATCATCCGACGGTGGCGGGCAAGACCCTCACAGCCACCGTGGAAGATCGGGACGGTGCAGTCATTCACCTGGAGTAGGCGAACGCAGCCAGACAGAACTTGTCGGTGTAATGACCGGCATCGCTGAGCGAAAGCGAGCGCAGGGAGCCGCGCTAAAAAGTGAGTTCGTGGCGTCGATGAGCGCTGAGATCCGCACACCGATCAATGGCATCATCGGCATGACCGGCTTGGTGCTGGAACCAATCTCACACTTGAACAGCGTGATTATTTGACGATGGCAAAGGCATCGGTGGAATCGTTGTTGACGATCATTGACGATAATTTGGATTTCTCCAAAATCGAGGCTGGCGAACTGGGTTGGACCCTGCGAGCCGGATAAAGGAAGCCAATTCCACTTCACAATCGTCCTCGACGCCACCGATGAAGCTCCTGAATCTTCTAAAGGTAGCGCCTTCGGCCAGGGTCTGGCATCCAGTGGAGAGCTCCCATTCCACAAATCCAGAACAGGGATTTCAATGTGCCCCGGTGGACCTCCCACCGCCGCAGGCTCGCCCACCCCAGCCCGATAAACCGGACTCACGAATTTCCTTGAAGCAGAGAGGCTGATCGGATAGATCCAGTCGCTGCAAGAGCCAGTAGTCGCGACGGCCAAGTGATCCCTCATTCGCACCGATTGTAAAGTGAGCCAAAAAGCGTGACGTCCAGCGAAAACATTGACCGATGGAAGTCCGTACGCTAGGATGAGAGTGCGGGGTGGAGCAGTCTGGTAGCTCGTTGGGCTCATAACCCAAAGGTCGAAGGTTCAAATCCTTCCCCCGCAACCATCCGAATGCGCTTGGTTGCCGACTTCCCGACTTCCCCACCGTACCCACCCAACAGATTCCATTCGCCTTCTGCGATGTAGTGGCCCTCCTTCCCTTCGATTTGCGGGACCATCCGTATGCTGGTGACGTGCTTCTGCAATTCGGCCTTTGCCTTCTGAACGTCCACCTTCAAGAGTTGCCGTATTTCGCCAAGTTGTTCGCTCACGAACTGCCGGATGCGCCCGATCTCGGCGGAAATGGAATCCGGCTCGGCGCTCAGGACTTGCCGGGTGATGTCGTCAAGCTCCTGCTGGCGGATGTTAATCTCTTTCACGAGGGCCGGGGTCGGGCCGCATTGCGCCGCAGTCGAGGCGAGGTTTCCGATCTCCTGTTGAAGTTGCTTGGCACGCTGACGCATCCCGGTAATCTTTGTATCGAGGCCAGCGAGGGAAGCCTCCAACTGTTTCTGGAATTCCTGGATGGCGTGTTCGACGGCTTCAGGCTGGAGTACGGCGTCCTGCAATTCAGAAAACAGGTGCCACTCGATCTCGTCAGCACGCTGCTTCAGACCATTCGAGCAAGCTCCACGCTTGAAGTTGACCGGACAGCCGTAGCGACCTTTGCCGTAGACCGAGCGCCCGGTTACAACGGTCAGGTTATGGCCGCAGGTGCCGCACTTCAGGACTCCCGTTAGTAGATTCGGACTGGTCGAAGCCCGGTGCGCCAACCCAGGACGCCCCTTGTAGTTGTACATCTCACCGACCACGGCAAGTCGGGCCTGGACACGGTTCCAAAGGTGATCGTCAATGATGCGAAGCTCGGGCATTTCAATCGGCTCCGTCCAGTGATCTTCCGGTCTTGGACGGCTCACCCGTTTGTTGGTTCCGGGGCGCTTGCGGAACTCACGACGGTTCCAGACCAAGCGGCCAATATAGAGATCCCGGCGTAGCATCTCTCGAATCGCCGTTGGACACCACGTCGGGTTCGGATTCCGGTCTTTTCGCTTCCGAGGCGGCGGGACGTGTTCGGCATTGAGCGTCTTGGCGATGGTCGAGTATGAGTGCCCATCTGCGTACATCTGAAAGATTCGGCGAAGTACAACAGCTTCAGCTACATTGATTTGCTTGCGACGTGCGGGAATTCCGTCAGCGCCGACTACGTTGGGTTCCGCCACACTGTCATAACCGTAGGTGCGACCGCCCGTACTCAAGCCCTTGAGAGCACGTCCTTCGAGACCACGGTGGGTCTTGCTCGAAAGCTCCTCGATGTACATTTCATCGGCAAGACCGTGGAAGGTCATCAAGACCTTGGCCTGTTTATTGTCGGTGTCGATTCCTTGTGAAACGGCGACCACCCGAAGGCCCAGGAACTTCGCTTCGTCGGCGAAACTGGAATTCTCGCCGAGATTGCGGCAAAGGCGACTGGTGTCGTCAACGAGCAAAACGTCGAACAGACGGGGCTTTCCGTTGATAGCCGAACGCAACCGCATCCATCCGGGTCTATCGGAACCTGCGCCGGAAAGCTCCTGGTCCGTGTAGATGTGATCGGGAAGAACGTCCCAACCCTGCGTCGTGGCATATTCCCGGCATCGTCTCAACTGATCCTCGATGGACGCAGGACTTTGACGGTCGCTGGAATACCGTGCATAAACAGCGGCACGCAGTCTCATCGCACACTCTCCAAAACTCGATTATCGCCGCCAGAACGGAACTTGGCGATGTACCGCTCCACCATTGCCGGGACGAGCACTCGATCCAGCCATCCTTTCACGACGGGGCTGAGTTTCGCCTTCCGGCCTGAACTCGTTCCGTGTGGCCGTGTCTGGTCTATGCCGCACATCCGGTCGCCAATGAGGTTTCCCTCTTTAAGAACAGAGTGGTGTTTTGAATGAGCAGCGACAAGTTGATCCAATCTTCGCCAACAGCGACGGCCTCGCCACTCGCTGAACCATCCATGCACCGCAGCGTCCATCGCTGTCTTAATCTGATGTATTGTTTCGGTCATCGTACTCACGTTTCAATTCGGCAGCTTCGATGCTGCAACGAACCGCTTTCTGTTTTCGATCTCGCCGCCAAGTACGCTTACAGCCGATTGGAAGAACTCCGACGCTCCATCCGTAGTAGTCTTCATGCAGTTTTGGCACACGTAGGCACAGTCATCCTCGGCCAATTGTGCAAGCTCTTCGATGTACAGATCGAAGAAGTGATCGTAGGCGAGGTTCAAATCTCCATCGCCGAGTGCCGAAACGACGGTCTTCATTTCTCTCGTGTCTCTCGCATTGAGCAACTGGTCAAATACGTCGTCAAGTTGTGCGTCATTCATCGAGCCATTTCCCTTCACACCCTGATTATCGTGGCCCTGTGATTTCATGCCCTTTCATTTCGCTACAAAGAGTTTCGTAGGTGGTTTTAGGGAATCGACGCCAGGAGGAGGCCACGCCAGAGTTCCTATGACCGTGGGCTAGGTGTTCCATTGGACGCCACTCCCTGCGTTCGACCCGGCAAGTGATGGAAGAACCGTAAGCATTGTAAGCGCCCGAGTTCATTCCCCGCTCAGACCCCCGAAGTGCTCATCGAGCCGTAGATGTAGCGAATCCGAACTTGCTATTGCAATTTCTTGTGTTGCGCCGTCTTCGCCTTGCGAGTTTCGGCTTCGGGCCACAAGAGGTCATCGGCGTTGCAGGGAAACTCGAGATTGAAGAGGAGTGCGATGCAGTAGCGAATTCGGTCCCCGAGGTTATCACCGTTGCGGATGCGACTGATTGAAACTGCCGTGATCGGCGCTCGGTCGCCTTCGTCCAACTGCCGAATCAGTTTGTTCGCCTCTCTGACAATGCCAGCGTCCGTGAACGCTTTCCCTTTCTGTCGGGCAATCCTGATATACCGTTCGATAATCTGCTTGGGGGTTGGCATCGTTGCCCTTGTGCGGTCTTCCGAGGGAATTATGCCTTCAGCCTCGGCCCAAGCTCGAACGTCCCCAATCTCCTTCCAGGCCAACTGCTCTTCATCGTTTTGATCGGCGATCTCTTTTACATCCAGCATCGAAGAGTCCAACATCCTGATGAACTCGTCCCGAAAGTTCCTGGACACTTTGAAGTCACCGAGACTGACTGCATCTGAGCAAGTCTCGGTTGGTTCTGGAATCCACCCTGCTTCGACAGCGACCTTGAATACCTGCCCCGGAATATACTCCGAGGCGTGCTCGGCTCTGATGCGACAGCCACCTTCGAGCAGAGCCTCAGCTATGGCATAGACCACAGCGTTCAGCGAATCTTCGATTCCAGGAGGCACGATTGCAGTCGGTGGCTTCATAAACCCTCAGTATGCCACTTCGACCGAATGCTGAAACAAGATGAAAGCGAATAAAAGAGCATGAAATCCTGTAGGCCCCATACTTGGCTTGCGGACAAGAGAGCCGCAGGAAGGAACCAAGTATGGAAGGCCCTGCTGAAGCACGATGCGATGGCTTCCTCATTGACGATGGGGGAGTATTTTACTCAACGGAGAACGAGACCATCGGAGTCTGCTCTCCCCTTTTTTTGGAGGCGATCACCAGAAACCAGGATGGACACGATTGGGGGAAACTGTTCCGCCTTGTGGACCCCGAAGGCAGTGTCAAGTACTACCACATGCGGAGCGCAGTCCTGGCGGCGAAGCAACAGGTGGTGATCGCCGATCTCGTGAACAAGGGGCTGGAGGTTTCCGGTCACCCGAAAGCCAAGGGGTTGCTTATGCAGTATCTCCGTTCGGTAAAGGTGAAGGCGTCGATGCTGTCCACCGCAAAACCCGGCTGGATCAACGGCAGCTTCGTCCTGCCTCATGAATCGTTCGGTCCCGAGAAAGCCATCTACTCGGGCAACTTCGGGGACCACGGATTCGGTATGGCTGGCGACTGGAAGGCTAACGTAGGCAAGCTCTGTTCCGGCAATCCCCTGCTCGTGTTTGCCGCTTCGACAGCCTTCGCCGCACCGATGCTTGCGGTCGCCGAAATGGAGGGTGGTGGCTTTCACTTCCGGGGTGCATCAAGCATGGGCAAGTCCACCGCCTTGGAAGTGGCGGCAAGCGTATGTGGGTCGGCTGCGAAGTACGTGCTGAATTGGGACAGCACGAAAAATGCGCTCGAAGAAGTCGCCGAGGCGCACAATGACTGCCTGATGGTGATTGACGAACTCGGTATCGTGGACCCTGAGATTATCGGGCCAACACTCTACATGATTGCCAACGGCCACGGCAAATCGAGAATGAACCAGACGAAACGACGCTGGCGTGCGCTGTTCCTAACCAGCGGTGAGGTCTCGTTAGCCGAGCACATGGCCGAAGCTGGACGGGAACCGAAGAAGGGGCAAGAGGTTCGTCTCCTGGACATTTCGGCTGACGCAGGTGCCGGGATGGGACTATTTGAGAAGTTGCACTCTTTTGATTCGCCAGCCGCCTTCGCTAATCATCTGAAAGCGGCCACTCGACAGCACTATGGCACGCCTCTGAAAAGGTTCTTGGAATATCTGACTTCAGCGCACGACAAGATCACCACGGATTGCCGCCTGTCGGTCGATGGTTTCATCGAACGTGTGGTGCCACCGAACGTCTCCGGGGAAGTGCCGAGAGCCGCCCGGAGATTCGGTCTCGTGGCCGTTGCGGGTGAATTGGCGACTGCACGAAAACTGACTGGATGGAAGCCCGGTGAAGCGATTGCCGCCGCCGAAAAATGCTTCGGTGCCTGGATGGAACACCGCCGCACATTCGATCCGGTCGCCAAAGCCGTTGACCGTGTTCGCACCTACATCCTGGCGAACGAGGCAAAGTTTGAGATCGTTGGTGGTGATCCTCTTCCGAACCGATCCGGTTACAAGAAGAACGGCTCCTACCTGATAGATCCCGAGGTATTCCAAGACGAAGTTTGCGCCGGACTGAAGCACGACGAAATTGCGGTGGGTTTGGAGCGTGCTGGCCTACTCCGAACATCTGGCAAAAACCGACTGAAAAAGCAAGAGAGAATCGGCGGGGATCT
Organism: Bryobacteraceae bacterium; assembly: GCA_035550475.1. Classification (GTDB taxonomy): domain Bacteria; phylum Acidobacteriota; class Terriglobia; order Bryobacterales; family Bryobacteraceae; genus DASZPB01. The sequence continues at coordinate 31,663 of DASZPB010000054.1, forward strand.
GGTGTACTTCTATTCTGTCGATGGCCGAATCCTGGAGGCGGCATGAATGCTTCCTGTCCGGTGATGACGGTGCTTACAGCGATTACGGCTCCGTCTCACCAGACTTCGGAACCGCAGCCGTTCGTTTCAGCAGATCGGATGCTTGGCACTCGATCAACAGAAGTTGGTGCAAGATGAAATGCCGAAGCAGCGCAGTCCTCGACCTGAAGCGGAGCGTCCAGACAGCATCGTCCAGGCGCTCCAACACGGATTCTGGCAAACGGAGCACAACGGCTCGGGTTTCGTCTTTCATGAATTCTCCCGGCACCGTAGTATCAGCGATGCCAATGATATTTAGTGTCGATCCCACCGTGGCTGTGCAGTCGGAAGTTCCCGAGGCATTGCGGCAGGAAGCTCCCTGGATGAGTACGACGTGGGCAGACCGGGCATGTCGAAGTCGTCGTCCAAATCGGCAAGGTCATCCAGAGCGGTCGGGCGTGTCTGCGTCCGGTTGGAAACCACTGGCGGTCGTGTGCTGTCCATCCTGGTCGTCTCGGAAGATGGAGTTGATGTGTGGCGTGCAGGTTCGACTGGTTTGTCGTATTGCCGTCCAACGATGCCATACAAACCCCACGCCAGTCGCTCAACCCGGCCTTCCTTTCGGAGTCGATACAGGTGCGAATCCACGGCCTTCGATGACGAGACTGTCCTTTTCGACAACAGAGCAGTCGTGGCGGGTTGGGCTTCGAGAATAGCCAGGATGCGGTTGCGGAGTGAGTTCAGCTTCTTCTCGTTTTTCGCCGCCGACTTCTTTTCCTGAATCTCATTCCACACTCGGTCGCATAGGTGCTCCAGGTCTCGCATCATCGTTGTCGTGATCGTGCGACCGTGATGACGCCACCATGCAACGATCGCTACATATCCTTGCGCCTTGCTCCATCCTCGGTGGTACAGCGTCCACAGCATGTCGTTCTCCGACCGAGATGTCGGCTCCAGCCAGTGCTTCCGAAACTTCGTTGCGATGTGCCATGCCGCATATAGTTTGTTGTGGCGCACTTCGTCTGGCTCGGTTCCGTTCCTGGTTGGGCGCACGATTTCCTGCCGCTCGACCTCTTCGGCGATTGCGAGGCAGAAGGCTTGGTATTCGGGAGAATCCCGGTAGGTAAACTCAGACCATTCGGAGCATTCCTTCATTCTGTTCCGAAGGCGTTCGATGTTGTCATTCCCGTCGTTTTTCATGTTGGATGCGTGGTTAACCAGCGGTCCTGGTCCACGCCCTCAACGGTATATAGACAGAGAGATTCCCCGGAACATGGTTGGGAACAACGGGGCGACCGAGGAAAGGGAGTGAAGGAGGATTTCCGCAAAAGACCCGTTTAGCTATTACTAATAACTAGAATAGACTAGAGGTATTTAGATAGCACAACCGGGTCCCTGCGGAAACCAGTAGAAAAAAGGTACTTAGTCAGTCGAGATCCGGCCTTCACCATCGCTTCGCTCGGCTCGGCCTGGATCTCGACCAGCCAAGCTGGACTCCTTTGAAGCCTCCACGTTGGATTCCATCGTGAAGCACCTGGGACGCCCCTTCTACACTTCCTTGCTGGAAACGCTCCTGGTTCCAAGAAAAACTGATCCTCACTCCATGAGGGAACCCGGTCGTTTCCGATAACGGTCTTCAGGTCCAAGCAGGTTGCCATGCTGTACCCGTCGTAATCACTGTAATCGTGGTTCCCACATTGACTCAAGTGGACCATGCCGCCTCGTCTTTACCCGCTGTAATCACTGTAACCAGCGTCTTCACATCGACCAGTGGGACCAAGCCGCCCAACACGATGCACGCAAAGTCAGGCGGGATCTAAATATCACTGATATCACCAACCGTTGAATGAGGACACCCCAATGACCAGACCTCTTGACCCAAAGACCTTACGTCTCAAAGCGCAATTCATCCTGCACGCTCTCCCCGAACTGTGCCGGAAAGATAAGCGCAGTGTGGAATCAGCATTGCAGGTTGCCAGCCATTTTGTATACGAAGAAGACGTTCTGATGCAGCCGCCGAAGCCTTGCCAGCCGAGCATCGAACGTGCGAAGGAATATCATCGGCTTCTCCAGCACGCCGACGACCCCGAGTATCCCGAGAGCGCCCGACGATTTCGCCTTCAGAACGAGGCGAAGTTAAGGAAAATGTTCCCGTCGCTCTGCAAGGAAAACGAAGCGGTGCCTGAAGACGGGGTTGCGGAAGGTGACGGTGGCGATATCGGTATAGACTGCTGAACGGATATCCGCCGAGGCTGCAATGGTATCGAAGGAACGCCAGAATCCGTGTGTGCTGCCGAGGATGTGAGATAGTTGTCGGCGAAGGACTGTGGCAGGGGCCAACCGAGAAGAATGGTTGGGGCTGGAGGCTTTCGTCATCGCTGTAATCACTGCAATCACCGCTTTCACGCCTCGCCGCACATCGAAACCAGTCTCCATAAATCCGATCATGATATTCGACTGGTCGGACATCCTTCCGCACGCAATCGCCAGCCTACCGCCGCTCCAGCAGGATATCGTCCTGCACATCCTCAACCATCGTCGGCCCGAGGCGTCCATACACACATGCACTTCCCCAATGGAACTTCAGCCGCAAGGAACTGGACGCCGAGATTGAGGCTGCATTCGATGGCATCCGGCGATATCTGCGCCAATACGGAATTCTGGCGACTTCGGACCTGGACTTCACGTAGATGCACGAACGAATTGCCGGAACGAGGCATCAGGTCGTAGAACGCCGTCACGGTGGACTTATTCTGCTCCGGGTCTCGCATCTGGACCGACGAGATCGAGACAATTGCCAATATCCGCAAGCTGATAATCTCAAAGGGATGCAATCTCCATACGAACACGTTTGCGAATGCGGCAAGCGATGGCGGGTGACCGAACATCACTCCCCCATGCGAGACAAGGATTCCCACGAATGTTCCTGTGGCCGCACCATCGTCAGTTGGAACGGCGGTTGTTATTTCACAGTGGACGAACTCCCGACCACACCGTCATCGAATTAGCTTCTTCATCGAACCATGCACGAACCCAATAATGGCTTCTACCAGTCGTTTGACACTGAAACCATCGACGGCCCCCGAACCCCGGACCAAATCCGAACACCCTTTCAGCATGATCGTGACCGGGTGATCTACACGTCGGCATTCCGGCGACTCCAAGCGAAAACGCAGGTGTTTCGATCTGGCGAGTACGATTTTTATCGCACCCGGCTCACGCATTCGATAGAGGTAGCGCAGATTGGGCGTGGTATCTGCAACTACTTGAAAAAGACGGGATCACTGCTATCCAATGATTTCTACATTGATCCAGATCTTGTTGAAGCGTGCTGCCTTGCCCACGATATCGGGCATCCGCCATTTGGACACGCTGGCGAAAAGAGCCTGCATCGACTGATGAAGGCGTTCGGCGGATTTGAAGGAAACGCCCAAACCTTGCGGCTCTTGACCGAGACGATCTTTTCCGATGGTCCGAAACGGGCAGGGATGAACCCAACCAGAGCGTTCATTGACGGCGTACTCAAGTACAAAACGCTCTTCAGCCATCGGAAGAAAGAGAAGCATTTCATCTACGACGATCAAGAACGGTTTCTGCGGTTTGTGAACGGTGGAACAACACAGGACTGTTCAATTAGCCGAGCCGCTGAAGACAACCCCGCTCAAGACCAGCGGAAGAGCATCGAGTGTCAGATCATGGATTGGGCCGACGATACGGCTTATTCGTTGGGTGACTTGATTGATGGCATTCGAGCCAAGTTCATCACGCCATACACCATCGGAAAGGTGGGCGCAAGACAACCCGCTCGGAAAAGATTCAGACAACGCTTCTTCGATAGAGGGTTTGATTGAAGCGATCCGAAAGCGAAACATCAGCCGATTTGCAGCGTACAAGATCGGTCAGTTCATCGAGGCCACTTCGCTTAAAGAGAATCCCGGCAAGCTGGCGAACGTATCAAACCGCCACAGGTTCGACTTGGTGAAAGCGCCAGCGAGTCAACGAGAATATACGCTATACAATCGCCTCGCCGTCGATCTGGTGTTCGTGAATCCGCAGGTGCATCAGCTTGAGTACAAGGGCGATCAGATTTTGCAGCGGATTTTTGGAAGCCTAATCGCCGCCTACGTCGATGACCAGGAGGATGGACGAGAGCGTTTGAAACTCGTGCCGCATGACACCGAAAGGATGATCCTGGCCGTACCAGCCGAAGAACGACCCGCAAGAGCAAGACTCGTCTGCGACCACTTAGCTGGTATGTCAGATGATTTTGCGGTCAGAACATTCCGCCGTCTGTTCGACGCCGATTTCGGCTCTATTGTGGATCTGGTCTAGGTGTGGCCGTTGCGGAGGAGAACTCCCCGGTCAACGTCTCCGCAGCCGAGTGGTATGACCGGACCGAAGCGTTCCGATCAACTCCTTCGCCGCTCGGATCGCCGCCGTCTGCTCATCACCGCTCCGCTTTTCCCACGGCAGGATGTCATATTTCCCGTACCAGTAGCGCATACTCGTCGTCATTGTCGGCGGAACACCAAGCAGGTTCAGCAACTCTCCCTTGGTTATGTGCGGGTTTAGGATGCGGAGGGCTTGTGAGAGAGCATTCTTGGATGGTTTCATTGAGAATCCTTCCGTAGCGCCGGGTAGAGATCGCTGTCGAGTAGATTTTTGATCGTCCTGGCGTACCAACGGGCATGCAGCTTCGTTGGAACACCATCTTCGTTGAGCGCCTGAGCGATCATGTCCAGCGACCAGCCGTCGTCCCGGCGTTCACGAATCAGACCCACCACGGCGATCTCAGCCGGGTTCTCGACCAATGCCGAGCCGACGACATCGAATCCGAATGGTGGATGGTTGAACTTCTGCCGATGCTGTCGTTTGTGCGCCAGCGACAGAGCGGTTCTCTCGGAAATGAGATTCCGTTCGAGTTCAGCAAATCCGGCCATCGTGGTCAGCAGCATTCGGCCCATCGCACTAGCCGTATTCAGCGAAGCGCCGCCCATGTCGATCAGGTGCAAGACCACACCCTCCCGATCCCAAGCCTTCGTCTGTCGAAGGGCGTCTTCGGCGTCACGAAACACTCTGTCGAGTTTCAACGCCACCACGTTGGTTACGCCATCACTGATCCGCCCAAGAAGACGAGCGCCGCCTGGACGCTTGTGAAGGGGCACGCTGGCCGATACGCCTTCTTCTCGGATCACGTCACCAGGACGAACGTCGAGGCCGTTCATCTGGCAGTATGCCCGGAGTCGTTCTTCCTGGGCGTCGAGCGAGACGCCTTTCAGTTGTTCGAGTGTGGAGACTCGCAAGTACAAAAGACTCGAAGTGCCCTGAACTATTCGACGTTTTGCCATTCTGCGTACCCAAAAGTATAGCAACCAGGACACGCAACTGCAACGTTTTCGTGTAAGCATGGTCGTGCTTACATTTGCGTAGGCAAAAGTGATACTCTCACCTTTGATGGCGACCAAGAAAAGACAAGTCGGGACGACATCGAAATCGTCAAGGCGCTCCAGTGCCGCCGAACAGAAGAAGATGGGACGGCCCCGAGCGAAACACAGCGATCCGAGCTATCGGCAGATGTCGATCTACATCCACGAGGACGTGCGACTGCTCGTGAAAGCCCGTCTCCTCGAACACGGCGGCGAGTTCAGCGCACTCGTGGAGTCCTTGCTTCGGGATTGGCTGAAGCAGGACATGGGATCGAAGTTGACACTTGCCGAAGGGTAGCCGCATACATGCCAGCAAATACGACCGAACTCGAAAAACGCCTGTGGGGAGCCGCCGACGAACTCCGGGCCAATTCTAAATTGAAATCTTCTGAGTACAGTGTCCCGGTGCTCGGCCTCATTTTCCTGCGCTACGCAGACCACAAGTTCACCAAGGCGAAGGCGAAGCTCGACAGTCAAGGAAGCAGTCGGCGCAGCATCGGGAGGGCCGACTATCAGGCACGAGGCGTCCTGTACCTGCCGGAAGCCGCACGCTTCTCAACGCTGCTGAACCTGCCCGAAGGTGCCGACATCGGCAAGGCCATCAACGATGCGATGAAGTCCATCGAAGCCGACAACGACGACCTCAAGGAAGTCCTGCCGAAGACGTACAATCGCCTGGACAAAGAACTCCTGGTTTCACTGTTGAAAAATTTCGCTGCGGTGCCGATGGACATCGAAGGCGATGCGTTCGGAAAAATCTACGAATACTTCCTCGGCAGGTTCGCCATGTCGGAGGGACAGAAGGGCGGCGAGTTCTTCACGCCTACCAGCATCGTCAAGGTGATCGTGGAGATTATCGAACCCTACCACGGTCGCATCTACGACCCGGCGTGCGGATCGGGTGGCATGTTCGTCCAGTCGGCAGCTTTCGTGGACCACCACAAGAAAGCTGTAACCGACATCTCGATCTACGGTCAGGAGAAGGTTGCCGAGACGATCCGGCTGTGCAAGATGAACCTCGCCGTTCACGGTCTCGCTGGCGATATCCGGCAGGGCGTGACCTACTACGAGGACATCCACAAAAGCCCCGGCAAGTTCGACTTCGTGATGGCGAACCCGCCGTTCAATGTAGACAAGGTGGACAAGGAGCGTCTGAAAGACGACCCACGCTACCCCTTCGGTTTGCCCAAAGTGGACAACGCCAATTACCTCTGGATTCAGGTTTTCTATGCTGCTCTGAAGGAAACCGGACGTGCCGGATTCGTGATGGCGAACTCGGCTGGCGATGCACGAGGCTCCGAGCTTGAGATTCGGAAGAAGATGCTCGAAGACCGGGCCGTAGACGTGATGATCTCGGTCGGGCCGAACTTTTTCTACACCGTGACGCTTCCGTGTACGCTTTGGTTCCTGGATCGGGGCAAGAAGAAGACCGAGCGCAAAGACAAGGTGCTCTTCATTGACGCACGCCACATCTTCCGGCAGATCGACCGGGCGCACCGGGACTGGACGCCGGAACAAATCGAGTTAATCTCCAACATCGTGCGCCTCTACCGTGGCGAGGCAGTCGAGACGGAATCCGGGAGCCAGAAGTTGATGAAGGAGAGCTTCCCGAAGGGCAAGTACACCGATGTTGCGGGGTTGTGCAAAGTGGCTTCGCTGGCCGACATCGAGGCGCAGGGCTGGAGTCTGAATCCTGGTCGCTACGTCGGCGTGGCGGAACGTGCGGCTGATGACTTCGAGTTTGCCGAGCGCCTGGAGGAACTGAACGAAGAACTTGAATCGCTGAATGCCGAAGCGAGGGAACTGGAGGAGAGGATTGCAGAGAACGCCACCGCTTTACTGGAGCGTCGTTGACAATGCAATCTCACACCGAGTTTTGGCAAATGCGGTCGATAGAAAGCCTATGCACTCGGATCACTTCCGGTGGAACGCCGCTTCGGAGTAACCGCCGCTTCTATGACGGTGGGACGATTCCGTGGGTGAAGACCGGAGAGCTAAAGGACTGGTACATCGAAGACACGGACGAGAAGATTACCGAAGAAGCAATCGCACAGTCATCAGCCAAGGTGTTTCCGAGACAGACCGTCTTGATGGCGATGTACGGAGACGGACGCACCATCACGAGTTTGGGGATTCTCCGCACGGAAGCGGCCAGCAATCAAGCCTGTTGTGCGATGATGCCCGACCCGTCGCATTGCCATCCCCTGTTCTTGTTCTACAGTCTCAAGGCTCATCGGGACGCACTTCTGAAATTGGCCTACGGGGGAGCGCAGCGCAACCTGAATGCAAAGACGATCAAGCAGTTCGAGATTCCTGTGCCGCCGTTGTCCGTCCAAGGTCGAGTCGTAAAGCTCCTCTCGGCCTACGACGACCTGATCGAGAACAACACCCGGCGCATCAAGATTCTCGAAGAGATGGCGCAGATGCTCTACCGGGATTGGTTCGTCCACTTCCGCTTCCCCGGTCACGAGAAGGTGCAGATGGTCGAGTCGCAGTTGGGGCCGATACCCAAAGGCTGGCTGGCGAAGTGCGTGACCGATTCTGTCGTCGTCAACCCTTCAACGACGGTCTCCAAAGAGGGAACAAAACCATTTGTGCCAATGGGGAGCCTGTCAGAGACTTCGATGCTCATCATGAACACCGACGAACGAGAGGGCAACAGCGGCTCGAAGTTCAAGAACGGCGATACCCTCTTCGCACGCATCACGCCATGTTTGGAGAATGGCAAAACAGGATTCGTCCAGTTCTTGCCATCCGATGATGCGGTCGCTTTCGGCTCAACCGAGTTCATCGTTCTTCGGTCAAAGACGGTTTGCCCCGAGTACGTGTACCTCATGGCCCGTTCCAACGAGTTCCGTGACAATGCCATCAAGAGCATGTCCGGGGCGACAGGCCGACAGCGAGTGCAAGAAGCCTGTTTCAGTCGCTTCTTCATCGCCCAACCCGATCCGGCAAGGTTGGCACGATTCCAGGATGTAGTCACGCCCATGTTTCGACTTGTCCATGCGCTGGCCTCCAAGAACGCCAACCTTCGCACCACCCGAGACCTTCTCCTTCCGAAGCTGATTTCTGGAGAGATCCCTGTCGAAGCCGCTGACGAAACCGCCGCCGAACTGATGGAAGCGACCGCATGAGCTACAAGCCCGACTCCGAAGACGCCGCCATCGAACAGCCGACGATTGCTCTCTTCGGCGAGTTGGGTTGGGAGGCTCTGAACTGCTACCACGAGAACTTCGGGCCACTGTCGCTGCTCGGCAGGGAGACGATGGCCGATGTCGTCCTTCCGAATCGACTCAAGACAGCGATTCGAGAACTGAATCCTGGCCTATCCGAGAATGCGGTCGAAATCGCCGTCCAGGAGTTGACGAAGGACCGCAGCACCATGAGTCCTGCGAGAGCGAATCAGGCAGTCTACAAACTGCTGCGAGACGGCATCAAGGTTACGTACAAGAAGGGCGACGAGGAGAACGAAGAAGAAGCCGTCGAGACCATCCGGCTGATCGACTGGAACGATCCTGGCAACAACGACTTCCTTCTGGCTTCGCAGTTCTGGATCAGCGGTGACTACGGAAAGAAGCGTGCGGATCTCGTCGGCTTCGTGAACGGCATCCCGCTCGTCTTCATCGAACTGAAGGCATCCCACAAGAAGCTCGAACTCGCATTCGAGAAGAATCTATCCGACTACAAGGACACGATCCCGCAGGTGTTCTGGTTTAACGGCTTCGTCATTTTGTCCAACGGCTCCAAGGCCCGGATCGGAAGCATGACAGCCGGATTCGAGCACTTCGCCGAGTGGAAGAAGATCGACCAGGAGAACGAGCCGGGTCTCATCAGCCTGGAGACGATGATCCGAGGCACCTGCGAAAAGCGCAAGCTGTTGGACATTGTGGAAAACTTCACCCTTTACGACGAGCGCAAGGGTGATCTCATGAAGCTCGTCGCCAAGAACCATCAGTTCCTCGGCGTCAACAACGCCATCGCTGCCGTCGAGCACATCAAAGAAAACCGGGGCAAACTCGGCGTCTTCTGGCACACGCAGGGTTCCGGCAAGTCGTATTCGATGGTCTTCTTCAGCCAGAAGGTTCTGCGGACCATTCCGGGCAACTGGACCTTCGTCATCATCACCGACCGGGAAGACCTGGACGGCCAGATTTACCGCAATTTTGCCAATACCGGGGCGGTACTGGAAGACGAGAAGCGGGTCCGGGCCGACAGCGGTGAGAGCCTGAAGCGGATGCTCAACCAGGAGGACCATCGCTACGTCTTTACGCTGATCCAGAAGTTCCGAACCGAGCACGGTGAACGATACCCGAAGCTCTCCGACCGCTCGGACATCATCGTCATTACCGACGAAGCGCACCGGAGCCAGTACGATATCTTCGCCGCCAACATGCGGAGCGCCCTGCCGAACGCTGCATTCATCGGCTTCACTGGAACGCCGCTGATGGCCGGGGAAGAACTCACCAAGGATGTCTTCGGCGATTACGTGTCGGTCTACAACTTCAAGGAATCCGTTGACGATGTGAATACGGTTCCGCTCTACTACGAGAACCGCATCCCCGAACTGCAATTGACGAACGACGACCTGACCGAAGAGATCGCCGCCATCTGCGACCGGGCCGACCTGGATGACGACCAAGAGCGCAAACTAGAGCGGGAGTTTGCCCGAGAGTACCATCTCATCACCCGAGAGGACCGACTGGAGCGGGTCGGCGAAGACATCGTGGCGCACTACATGGGCCGGGGTGTCCTTGCCAAAGCGATGGTGATCTCCATCGACAAGGCGACCGCCGTTCGCACGTTCGACAAAGTTCAGAAGCACTGGAAGACGGCGATAGTGAAGCTGAAGGCCGAGGTCGCCGCCGCCGACCCGATGGACAGGCCGGAACTCGAACAACGGCTCCAGTTCTTCGAGCAGACGGACATGGCGGTGGTCGTATCGCAGTCACAGAACGAAATCGAAGAGTTCAAGAAGAAGGGCCTCGACATCGCCGTCCACCGAAAGCGGATGGTCAAAGAAGACCTGGAAACGAAGTTCAAGAACCCCGACGATCCGCTCCGCATCGTCTTCGTCTGCGCTATGTGGATCACCGGATTCGACGTGCCCTCGTGCTCGACCATCTACCTGGACAAACCGATGAAGAACCACACGCTCATGCAGACCATCGCACGAGCGAACCGGGTGTGGAGAGACAAGCAGAATGGGCTGATCGTAGATTACGTCGGCGTCTTCCGCAATCTCCAGAAGGCATTGGCGATCTACGGCGCAGCGCAGGGCGAAGGTCCCGACGACACTCCAATCCACGACAAAAGCGACCTCGTGCGGCAACTGCGTGAAGCCATCGGCACGACGACGACGTTCTGCCAGGAGCGGGGCATCAACCCGGCTTCGATACGAGACGCCCGAGGTTGGCAGCGGGAGAAGTTGAAGGACGACGCCGTTGCTGCGCTGGTCGTGAACGACGAGACGAGACGGCAGTATTTGAATCTGGCGACCGCCGTGAGCGCACTATTCAAATCGTTGCTGCCCGATGCGTCGGCGTTCGAGTTCAGTCCAATCTGCAACGTGTTCAAAGTGATCGCAGAGAAGATTCGGTCGGAACTTCCGGTCGTGGACATCTCGGCGGTGATGAGCGAAGTGGAAGCGTTACTCAACCGCTCCATTGCAGCGGACGGCTACGTGATGCCGCCCGTCTCGAACGATCCATCACGCTACATCGACCTGAGTCAGATCGACTTCGTGGCCCTGAGAGCGCAGTTCGACAAGGGCCGGAAGTCGGTCGAAGTTCAGAAGCTCCGGGCGAGGATAGCCATCAAGCTGGCGCAGATGGTGAAGCTCAACCGGACACGCATTGACTTCCTCGAAGAATTCCAGAAGATGATTGACGAGTACAACGCCGGGTCGTCCAACGTCGAGGCATTCTTCGCCAAGCTGATGGCCTTCACGAAGAAGTTGAACGACGAGGAAAAGCGGGGCATCGCCGAGAACCTGACCGAAGAGGAACTGGTGATCTTCGACCTTCTCACCAAACCCGAGATTTCGTTGACGAAGCAAGAAACGGCGGAAGTGAAGAAGGTGGCAAAGGCGCTCCTGGCGAAACTGAAGCAGGAGAAGTTGGTTCTCGATTGGCGCAAACAGCAGACGACACGAGCAATGGTGTTCACGACGATCAAGGACATCCTGGATCAACTGCCGAGGGCGTACTCGAAGGAAGTATACGAGCAGAAGTGCGATGCGGTGTACCAGCACTTCTACGAGGCATACGTCGGCCAAGGCAAGAGCGTGTATGCGGTGAACTGAGGGAGACGGTGAAGACGAAAGAGAACCTTCCATATCGAGTCTTCGAGTTGGGGTGTTCGATGTTCCTGCACAAGTTCACTCATGCAGGAATGGAAGCCTTTTTCTGCAATCAGATGAACAGGCACCCAAGCGACATCAACATTCCACAAGGGATGAACCGGGAGACGAAGTTCAAGTGGTTCTTGGGCCAACTTGAGGTTGCTGACCAACGGCGTGTATTGGAAGAGCTTTGCGCTACCGACGATCCACAGATTGCAGACCTCGACCGTGAAAAGCTGCGTCAGATGCTCGGCTCTTCTCCGATTCGGATCATGCCGCCGTCGTCGGGGAAGCTCGACACGAATTACATCTCCGAGTCCTGGGAGAAGGCTCGTGCCCGACGCCATGAAGATCCAGAGGGGGCCATCACTGCGGCTCGGACACTTCTCGAATCGGTCTGCAAACACATCCTGGACGAGCGGAGCGTAGAATATGGCGACAGCGCCGATCTACCCAAGCTGTATGGCCTGACCTCGAAAGAACTGAACCTTGCACCGAGCCAGCACACCGAAGACGCATTCAAAAAGATCCTCGGTGGTGCTCATGCGGTCGTTGATGGTCTGGCGAACCTTCGGAACCGACTCGGTGACGCCCACGGTCAAGGCAAGCGCCCGGTGAAGCCCTTGCCACGACATGCGGAACTGGCGGTGAACATGGCTGGCAGCATGGCATCTTTTCTGTTGGCGACTTTCGAGGCCAGAGAAATGAAGCGTGAGACAGCGTAAATGCCGATTCCTGACTATCAATCCCTGATGCTTCCGGTTCTGCGAATCGCCAGTGACCGCAATGAGCATTCGCTCTCAGAGATCCGGGAGCAGATCGCCGATGAACTCAAACTGACCGAGGACGAACTCGCCGAACGCCTCGCCAGCGACTCGCAGACGATCTTTGCGAACCGGATTGCATGGGCAGTCCAGTACCTCAAATCGGCTGGCGCACTTCGGCCAGTTCGCCGGGGCGTCTATGCGATCACCGACCGTGGTATTTCGTTGTTTGACTCGCATCCGTCTGCAATCACGGTCAGGACGCTTCGCCAGTTTCCCGAGTTCGCCGAGTTTGAGGGCAAAGGATCAGAGCGTGAGAATGGATCGGTTGCGGTGACGCCAGCAGAAGCGAAGGCCACGCCCGAAGAGTCACTGGAGAGCAGCTTCCAGGTTCTACGTGACGCTCTGGCCCACGAACTTTTGGAAGCTGTCAGAAACGGCACTCCAGCGGCCTTCGAGCGTATCGTCGTGGATCTTCTGGTGGCGATGGGATACGGTGGCTCGGTCGAGGACGCCGGAAAGGTCGTCGGCAAATCCGGCGACCGGGGGGATCGACGGCATTATCAAGCAGGACAAACTCGGCCTGGACGCCATTTACGTTCAGGCAAAACGATGGCAGAGCGTCGTCGGAAGCCCGGAGATCATGAAGTTTTCAGGAGGTTTGACGAAGCGCCACGCCAATCGGGGCGTGTTCATCACAACCTCGACTTTCACGAAAGATGCGCTCGAATTCGTGGAAGCGTTGCCGCAGAAGATCGTGCTGATCGACGGTCGCCAGCTTGCTTCGCTCATGATCGAACACGATGTCGGCGTGTCGGCAACGAAGTCGTACACGTTGAAGCGGCTCGACCTGGACTACTTCGAGAACGTGTAGGAGCGGCCCGAGCCGGATGCACCATTCGAGCACAGCTTTGAAACAGGATCACAGCCGATGGTTCTTCATATATCCGATGCTGCAAGCTCCCTGCTAAAACACACAAAGAAGCATAAGCCGTGGCGTAAAAGCAGGTATGGGTTGACAGACGAGCAGTTCGATCAGATGCTCATAGCGCAAGGTGGCCGTTGTGCCATCTGCGGCACTGCCAACTGGCCGCACGAAGGTCCACACGTCGATCACGACAAGAAGACAGGTGTCGTGCGTGGAATTCTTTGTCAGGCGTGCAACACTGGCATCGGCAAATTGAAGCACGACACCACAATTCTTCAGAGGGCGATCAACTACCTGCTTCAGTCATCTGGCAACCTCCCATCGAAGGGCGATGACGCAACCTGATGCTCTGCGCACAGGGCGGCTGCGGATTCGTTCTGAGCCGTCTGTGCGCCGTGGCGGGGCATCCTGGGGGTGGGGTGGGGGTGAGTTGGACAGTATTTGGGCCGATGGGTTCCCGGTCGAAAAAACGTATTACGCCCGACCGCCCGATGCCTCGTTGGGAGATTGCGGCCATCACAGATCCCCGGCGAATTTTCTGGAAAGGGACTCCGGGCCGGAATCCTGGGATGGGACTCCGGGCGTGAAAACTAGGCTGTGAACTCCAGTCCTTCGATGCCGATGGAGTGATGACAGTGATGACACTGATTACGAGCGCCACCGTAGTCGCCCCGAAGCGCCGTAGTCAGGCAGTTGCGACCAAAGGTAGCCGAAACGGAATGACGAGCGCATTCGGAGCGTTGCAAACCCCCGCAACCAATTCATCGCTCGACGCCAAAGCGCTGTCAGTAACTCTCACCACGTCGAAATTCCTTGCTCGATAACGGATTCTAGGCAACCTCCTCTTCGTTGTGGACCCAAGCCGCGGCTCGATCGGTGTGCTGGATATGCGTAGCTGATACAAATCTCCGGAGCGAAGGAAATCGTCTCGCGGGTTAACATGAGGTGTGAAGCTTCCGGTCAATCCGCCCGTGCTTCCGATGCTGGCGAAACGCGTGGATGCTTTGCCGCCAGACGACGCCTTTATTTTCGAGCCGAAATGGGACGGATTTCGGGCCTTGGTGTTCAGAGACGGCGACGAAATCGAAATCCTGAGCCGGGAGCAGAAACCGCTGAATCGCTATTTCCCTGAGTTGGTTGCAGCGCTCCTGGCGCAACTACCGGCGCGGTGCGTACTGGATGGAGAGATCGTAATCGTCACCAGCCACGGTCTGGATTTCGACCTGCTTCAGCTACGACTTCATCCAGCTGCTTCGCGAGTTGCGCTGCTTTCGACGCAAACGCCGGCATCGATCGTGTTCTTCGATCTGCTCTCCGAAGGCCATCGCGATTTGCGGGAACTCCCTTTTGAACAGCGCCGCGCCGAGTTAGAAAAAGCCCTGGCGAAGGTTGAGCCGCCCATTCATCTCACTCCTGCCACGCGCGACAGGAATCTGGCGGAGGAATGGTTTCGCCGCTTTGAGGGCGCCGGTCTCGATGGCGTGATGGCGAAGCCGATTGACATCGCCTATGAGCCGGACAAGCGCGTGATGTTCAAAGTGAAGCACGAACGCGATTGCGATTGCGTGGTACCCGGCTTCCGCTGGTATAAAGATGCCGAGCAGGAGGCGGTTGGGTCCCTGCTGCTAGGTCTCTACGATGATGCGGGCGCGCTTCAACACGTGGGTGTGTGTGCCAGTTTCAGCGCGGAGAAGCGGCGAGAGTTGGTGGACTTCCTTGCACCATACCGGCGCAATGCGATGAAGAATCACCCGTGGAAAGCATGGGCGGGTGGCGGCGACGGACAGCGGATGCCCGGCGCGCAGAGCCGTTGGAGCCGGGGCAAAGAGCTCTCGTGGGAGCCGCTGCGGCCGGAATTGGTGGTCGAAATCGCATATGAGCACATGCAGGGCCCGCGCTTCCGGCATATGGCGCATTTTCGGCGATGGCGCACGGATAAGAGTCCGGCGCAATGCACTTTTGCACAATTGGAAGTGGTGCCCCCGGAGGAACTATCGCAGATCTTCGCCGCTGGCCGGTGAGTTAGCGGCGTTTTGCGCCGCGAACACCGCGCCATTCGCGGGCGGGATCGTCGTCCGGCTCAGGCGTTTCCTGCGGAGGACGAATTTCCTCGGGAACGTGGCGCAGATTGACACGAATACGCGTCCATGTGGAAGAGCGGCCGCGCATGGAATCAACCAGGACGTCTTCGATTGCCAGCTTTTCGGCGGCTTTGGGATGGCGGTGCTTCCACCGCTCGAGTCCCGCTAGAGCGGCGGACTTATCGGGCGAGTTGGCCACTGTAATCAGCGGCATCTTTTCGCGCGGCGGGCGCTTCGCCGCGGACTTACTGCGCGAGGGCGCCACGCGCGGAGCCTCGCCTTCCATCTTGCGAAAGTGTGGAGGCCATGGTGCGTCTGCGATTCCCGCGGCCGCATCGCGGTCCGCCAGTTCGAGCAGTGGCTCCAGGGAGTAGGGCGATGCATCGATGGAGGCGTGCGGATCACCGATCTGTTGGAAGCGCGCTGGCATCGTAGCGATATTGAAATCGGCGGGATCGCAGTGTGGCACTTCACTCCATTCAAGCGGCGCGGAGACGCGGGCATCTTCGACGGGCCGCACAGAGTAGGCGGAGCACGTGGTGCGATCCTTGGCGTTCTGGTTGTAATCCAGGAATACGCCGTGGCGTTCCTCTTTCCACCACTTCGAACTGGCGAGCGCCGGCGCGCGCCGCTCGACGGCACGAGACAGCGCAACCGCCGCGCGGCGCACTTCGGAGAACGTCCAATGCGGATGGATGCGGACGTTGATGTGCATGCCTCGCGAACCACTGGTCTTGGGCCAGCCGCGAAGACCTAATTCGTCGAGTTGTGCTTTCACCTCGAGCGCCACGGTGCGCACGTCTGCCCATTCGACGCCCGGGCCTGGATCAAGATCGACACGCAGTTCATCGGGGTGATCGAGATCCCCGGAGCGAACCGGATGAGGGTGCAGTTCGATACAGCCCAGGTTCACGACCCATGCGAGACCGGCCACGTCATCCACGACCACCTCTTCCGCGGTACGGCCCGAAGGAAACGAGAGTGTGGCTGTACGCACCCACGGCGGAAGATCGGCTGGCGCTCTCTTCTGATAAAAGGCCTCGCCTTCAGCGCCATTGACGAAGCGCTTCAGGACGAGGGGGCGGTCCCGGATGCCATTGAGAGCGCCGGGCGCGATGGCGAGGTAATAGCGAACGAGGTCGAGCTTCGAGACTTTGCGCTGCCGGGAGAAATAGAGCTTGCCGGGATGAGTGATTCGGACATCGTGCCCGCCGATGGAAAGGATTTCGGCAGCGTCTTCCCTCTTCACACCCACAGGTTAGCGCATGGCGGTATTTAAGGCTGGGATAAAGCGCCGTTTGCAAACGCGGCTGCGCTGGCTTTTAAACGGTGCCCTCCGGAAAACCCCGCATTACCGTACTGACTGCTAAGATTTCGGCACCGACATTGATGCGTTGTCTTTTTTGCCGTAAGCTTACGCTACATCCTGGGATATTTGGTTCTATTCGGCCCATTTAGTTTTTGTGAATTAAGGCGAAAGGAGCCGGAAAATGCTTACTCGCAGGTCGATTATCGTTGGCGGGGGACTCACATTAGCGCTGTCTAGTGTGATGAGTGGCCAGGAGGAAATCGCCGGGACGTGGAAGGGCACGTTACCGAAAGCGGACTTGCCGCTTGTGTTCAAGTTCGGTGCGAATGGCAGCGGGTCAGTGGACAGCACCAAACAGAGCTTCCATACCGCGGCGCGGATCAAATTGAGCGGAAGCGACGTGACCATCTCCGTTCCCGCGGTGCAGGGTACTTTCACCGGCACTTTGGACGATAACAAAATGACAGGAACGTGGGTCCAGGGCAGTGGTTATTCGGACGATCTCGTTCTCGTCAAGGAATAGATCGTCACACGGAGAGAGAGGACGCACTTTTCCAGGATTCCCGCCCAGCGGAGCTGGTGACGCCGCGGCATACGCGCGGGGAATTATTTGGATCTTCGCGGGAAATCCTGGCGCTCGATTCTCCGTAGCCAGGAAAAATATAAAATGGACCGCATTCTTTTACAGTTGGTCCGCGGGATTCTCTGTGCAGCGTTGAGCCTCTGGGCTGGGCCTCTCTACGGCCAATGCTCTTTGGCTCGCGGCGCTCAAGCGGCACTGGCCAATCTGGAGGGGCTTGCCGGTCAGCCGGGATATGCGTTTCGGAAGGCCGGCATTTACCTGGACAGCGGCTGCTATGCGGAAGCGCGGGTATGGTTTGTGAGAGCCCGCGATAACGTCCCGCAGGACCAGGACGATCGGCAACAGGCGCTCAATGCGATCAACGGGTCCATTGAGCTGGTGGATGCGGCCGGGAAGCTGCGAGCCGGGCACCGCGATGAGGCGGCCGCGGACCTGAAGCACATCCTGCAAACGTATGGACTTATGGCCGTGACTCCCCGGGCGGCAGTCGCGCTCGCGACGCTGATTGTTACCGACCCGAATCCGCAGATCTGGCAGGTGGTGGAGGAGCCCCTGCGCCAGATGGCTGATGAAGGATGGTCGATGTGGCGGCCCAAGCTTCTTCTTGTCGAACACCAGATCAATGCCGAAGGAACTCGGGCAGCCATTGCTACGTTGAGCTCGAATCTTGCGCAGGAGATTCCCACTCAGCGGAGGCTCATGCTCCAGGTGCTCATGGCGCACGCGCTCAGACGGGCTGGCCGGGTGACTGAAGCAGCAGTGCTGCTGACGAACATTGAAGATGAAGTCGGGGAAAACTCGCTCGACGCTGATCTTCGAATCTTCTATCTGAACCTTTGTGTGGACATCTGGCAGCAGCGCTCGCAGGCGGGAACGGACCCCTCTGCCGCTGCGCGCCTGAACGCATTTCAGAGCGCCTTGCGGGATACTGCGGCACAACGCTGACGAGGATGAAAAAAGCCCACTTCATTTCCGTTGCGATTCTTGCCGCCGGGGTGCTGATCGCGACCGAATGCTACCGCATCTCTCTTACTTCGCCGCCGCCGGCAGGGTACCTGGCATACTGTGACACGGCGATTGCCGCCGGAAAGCCATGTTTGACCGAAGTCGAAAAGAACCTCATCGAAAGCCAGGACTCCTTATCGAAGTGGCTGCTGGGCTTGGCTTATACGACTCTTGGCGGAATGCTTATCTTACGTGTGAAAAACTGGAGAAGCACTCAAGTCACCAGCGCTTTGCCAATGATTGCCTGCGCGCTGCTTGTGCTTTCCCTGTTTGGGGCATTTCTATTCCAGATCGGGATCGTATTCACACTCAGCAACGGGCCGCTCTACCATCTGGATACGGGCGTGGTCTGGGTGCCGCTGCTGACGCAGTTCTGGTCCCTGGTTGGCGCGCTGGCGTTGTTGGCGCTTTGGCTTTATGGCCCGCGCCGGGGAATCCGAATCGCGCTGCTGTTCGCTGCCGCCGCAAGCTCGCCGCATTTTGCGCAAGCAGCCGGCATCGAACAGTGCGCGCAACAGTGGCAGGAGACGCACGGGTTCACGGCAGATGCGAAGCTCGCGGCCACGCAGGCGCAGCTTGTGGAACTGCTCGCTAAGAGAGCGGAGGTCGCGATACCGTCATCCTGTGACTTCACCGATAGCGTGCTTGACCGGGTCCGCTTCGCGGCCCGTGAGGTCAAACACTCCCGCAGCGCAAGCGCCCTGGCGGAATACACGGATTCACTCGTAGAAGAATTACAGACGAATGCGGTTTCGCCGGAAGAGATCACGAACGCTCTGGTGCGCGGCTTGAAGTTCTGGGAAGCGCCGTCAGCTCTGGTCATCCTGCGCGCTTCCAGGACGAAAGACGCCACGATCGACACGATGAGCTGCATGACGCCCTGCACGGTGCGAATCGGGCCGGGGGCGCACAAGATTCAGGCGAGCGACGCGGGAAAAATCATTTACTCCTGCCCGGTAAACGTGAAAGCGGACGCAGTGCTCCGCATCGATGTGGAGGCCGGCAGGTGTCCACAATAGTTCGGTTGACGCTGCTCCTTTGTTTCATTGCGGCTGAGTTGAGTGCCCAAGCTCCAGTAGATCCTCGCGCGGCGCAGATCCGAGAGTTGAGTGCTTTACCACCGTGGGCGATGACAGATCAGCGCGCCCAGACGCTCGTTGAAAGCACGGTGGGTCTGCTGCTCGATCAGATGTGGGATGCGAAGGAGATCGCCGGTGTGCGGCCGCCGCAAAAGCCTGCGATCCGAGCGGTAGTGGAAGGCCGCAGACGTCCGGCATACGTCAGGGGCAAGGAGATTGTGTTTCCGGTGGAATACTTCGAGCTGCTCACCGAACTCTCGACGGTGCTGGCCCACGATCTGTACGTTTCGACCTCGGGAGAATTGGACTACCCGAATCCGTTGATCACTCACCCGTACGCGGCCTCGCGAATACTGCCGCTTTGGGATCCGCTGGTCATGTATTTGCAGAACAGCTATTTTTCCGATGCGCAGCAAATGCTCTCCTGCCAGCAGGAAGCGAAATGTGCCTACCTTCAGCAAACGCAATTTACGGTGGACCTGCTCTTTGTGCTGCTGCACGAACTCACGCACCTCGCGCTGCAAGACCGACCGGGCAGCGATGGCAGCTATCCCCTCCAGCAGGAGATGACGGCTGACAGACGGGCATGGGACGCATTGCAATTAATCGCCGCGGAGACGCCGCGCACGGGTCAGAATCGGGCAGTGCCGCTGGCGTTTGCCGCGGGACCGGTTCTGATCCTCGAATTCGAAAAATCTACAAAAACGGGACAGGCCGAAAATGTTCTAATGCAGCGTGAGGACGCGCTGATCGCGCTGGCGCCGCGCGATCTCGCGTCTTCGGTCAAACGGGCTGTTCTGCCGAGACGATCGTCCACTGCATTCAGTCTGGTGACGATCAGTTCGCCGGTCAATCCGGACTTTCTGGTTTTGGATGGCGTGCGCCTTTCGCCGCGTGAAGTGCTCGGCAAAGCGCTGCTGTTACGGAACGGCGTCCACGAACTGGTGGGCGTTTCCGGAGAGCGTCTCGGCCACGAGGAAGTGGTGCTCACAGGCGGGCCGGAAGACGTGACGTTGACGTTCGAAAATCTCAGTCCCGGACTGTCCTCCGACGCCGAATTGCGAAGCCTGGAAGAAAAGGACGACTGGTTTGGCATTCTGCTTCGTACGAGTGGGGCAGGCCTGCAGCCGCGCGACCGTTCGCTCGCGTATCTTCATTGGAAAGCTCTCGACGAACTCAATCTCAACGATTGGATTCGTGTGGATCCCGCGGTTCCTCTTTCCAAAAGTCAGGTGCTTGACGTTGAAATTTGGACTGACCGGAAAACCCCGCTGAAATCTCATTGGCGCGACGAATAGGTGGATTCCCGCCTGCTCACGCGGCGGGATAAACCTGACCGCCGCGGCTTGCCATTTCGGAGGTTCAGGTTAGAACCCCACACCCTTCCAACTCTCAAACTGAGTCCTGTCAACATGGCGTTTTTGTTTGGATACAAATAGAACATTCTGAGGCGGCATGGGTCCACATAACTCTTGAGGCGGCGGCGAGGCTGTGCTACGTTCGGCGCATCTGCTCCGGCGCGCGCTGGGGTGCGCGACGCGAGGCGCGGAAGGAGTTTTCCTGATGTCTACACGGAGGAATCGCAATGGGGGGATTGTCGTCCTGACCAACCGCAACGCTCTCGCCGTTGTCACAGCGGCAGTGATCGCAGTGTTTTCCAGCGGTACCTTGCACGCCGGTCCGCTGATGTTCGGCGTGGTGGGCAGCCCGATTGATCTTTCCGCAAACGTGAGCGAATCCATTCTGCCGGGCGACCCGATCTTCCAGGACTCCATGCCGATATTCGGCACCGAGCCTGATCCGAAACAGAGCGCAGAGCTTTTGCACATTTCGGGAACGGGCGTTAATGGTTCGGGACGCTCGACTAACATTTCCGATGCGTTCGCATCGTCGCTCGCGGAATCGGATGGCAATGGCGGTGTGGGCGTGAGCCAACTGATCTTCGGCAGTCCCGGCGCATCGGGGGACGCCGTGAGACAGCTTGTAGCGCAGTCTTTGTGGACGCAGACGTTCGTCTATAACGGGACCCCGACGGTGAACATCACCTTGCATCTGCAGATACCCGCGCTGCAAGTCGGGCTGATCGGCGTGCCGCCGGATCGCACCACTATGAGTGCCGCGGAAACGGCACAAGCCAAAGCCCAGGTAGACACAGTGATCACCCACGCGGATGGCACCTTTGAGAAGGGCGGCAGTTTCGAATTCGGCCTGAACGAATTCGAGAGGCAGTTGTTCCTGGCGCCCGGCCATTTTGAGAACTTCGCCGATATTGGAGTCTTCGGCGCAAACGCTACACTGTTCCAGTCGCTGAAATTTAACGGTGATGAATTCAACCCGAGTTGGAGTGTCAATGCCGTATCGACTACCGTCAAGCTCGGCACGCTGCAAACGGGCGACACGTTGGCATATGTCTACACGCTCACGGCGGAAGGCACGACGCATGGCTTCGAGCGTGGATACCTCGCCTTTCTCGGCGATCCCTTCGGCGTGGACGTGGTCAGCGATAACCTGGGCGTTACGGTAGACCTTGCCGACGTGGACGTGCCGGAACCGAGTGTCTCTGGGATCACGATGCTCGGGCTGGCAGCGCTTGCTCTGTGGCGCAAGCGCGCGCGACGTTCTGTTTCTTGAGAAATTGCCCGGCGTCTTCCAGAAGGGTGCAACAGCAATCAGAACTGGATGCGGACGCCGGCCCATGCGCCGATGGGAGCGCCGGGTGCGTAGAACGTGGCGTGCACTACGGGGAAATCGCCATCGATGGCGGGAAGCGGGCGCGCGATGAAGGCGCCTCGCGCGGTGAAGCCGGTAGGGCCTAATTGCGCGGCGGTGTAGTAGCGGTGGTTGAGCAGGTTGTTGATCTGCACGAATAGCTGCACGCGGCGGGTCGCCTGATAGCGCGCTCCGACGTTGACTACGCCGTAGCCGGGAGAGGTTCCGGGGCCGAGATAGTAAACACCGTCGGGCTGGCTCATGTTATTTTCGTTGCCGCGCGCGTAGGAAGTCGACACGGCGATGAAATCGAGATCGGCGGAGAGTTTTCTGGTGGCCTGCAGGGTGGCGTAGGCTTTCAGCATGTGTTGCGGGATGAGCGGAATACGGTCGCCGGGCTGAACCTCGATGATGCCATCCATGCCGGGCTCGCCCGATAGTGCGCCATCATTGGTGCTGTTGCTCGAGCCATCGACGGTTTCTGTGCTCTGGTAGGTTGCGTCCAAAAAGGTGTAGCCGCCGCCCATGCTGAGGCGGCGATAGTGGCCGTCCAGGCGAGCTTCGACGCCCTGGCGGCGCGTTTCGCCGAAATTCTTGAAGTATCCGAAACCGGTTTGGGTAGAAGCGACGAAGAGAATGTCGTTGTGATTTTCGGCGTGGAACCAACCAACGCGCCAATTGAGACGTCCTTCCGCGCCTCCGCGAACGCCGGCTTCGAAAGTCCGCGTGACCACCTGTTGGAGCGGCGGATCGCCGGCAAGCGCGTTGGGCAATTTACACGGCTGCGTTGGATCGGCACATCCCAACTCGATAGAGGTGGGAGCGCGGCTGCCCTCGCTATAACCGAAATAGAGATTCGCCGCGGGCGCCAGGTTGTAAGTCACTCCGGCAGCGGGATTGAATCGCCCGAAAGAGTTCACTCCCGTCAGCGAGCCGGCACCGGCTATGGGTTCGACGCGGTCGTGATTGTCGACCGAGGTGTGATTATAGCGGCCGGACAGAGTGAAGGACCACTTCTTCAGCGAGAGAGTGTCGGTGGCGTAGATGCTTGCGGTATTGAGGACGCCGTGGAGATCGACGCGCGTGTCAAAGGGGACGCCGTCCACATTGCCACCGGTCACGCCGTCACCAAACGCGTTCACACCAGTGATGCTGCGATCCGGATTGAGATAACCAAGCTGCGACGATTGCGCGAAGTTGACCACGCTGCCGTCATAGGCCGCACCGACAGTAAGTTGGTTGCCATGCGCCGACTGGAGCCACGTGACTTGTGTGGAGATGCCGTAGTTGTGCTGTTCGGAGTGCGTGCGATTCAGAAGGCCATTGCACTTCTCGCCCGGCTCGTCCCTCTCGAGAGCCTGCGCGATGCAGCGCCAGGAGGGGAAAGGCGTGTTGGAGGCATTGGCTCCGCTCGTGGGAAATCCGCTGTATCCGGCCGCGATGAGAGCCTGGATATCGGCGGCGCTCGGCTGATAGACGGATTGATCGAGCGAATCCTCATTGAGATCGCCGTTCAGCGTGGCGGTGCGGATGTAGCGATAGTAGGCGATGCCGGAAATCGAAAGAGTGCTGCCGAAGCTATGCAGGCCAGTCAGGCTAAAAGACGGCGCGCGGTTGGCGGTGATGTCGGGGATAGTGTAAACACTGTTGTAGTCGGCGGCGAGCAGTCGCTGCTCCTGCAATCCATTGCCGGTCAGAGAGTTGTTCGCGTAGCCTACGCTCATGCCGAGAGCGGTGTTACCCCGTGTCCATCCAAGTTTGCCGAAGAACTGGCGAACATCGGAGGGCGATGCCTCGCGCCACCCATCTTCGAAAAACATGTTGCCGCCGACATACCAGTTCAAGCCTTTGGAATTCGAGCCCCCCTGCTCGAGTTGCGCGACCTTTCGTCCGAAGCTGCCGCCGCTCAACTCGATCGTCGTGCCGTGGTCGCGGAGGCCGTCTTTGGTCTGCATGGAGATTGCGCCGCCGAGAGTATTGAGGCCGAAGACGGGGTTGGAGCCGGGCATCACCGAAACTTCGGAGATTGCGAACTGCGGGATGAGATCCCAACTCACCACGTCCCCGAAAGGCTGGTTCTGCCGCACGCCATCCATGTAGACCGATAAGCCTTGTGGGGTTCCGAGGAGGGGCGAAGCGGTGTAGCCGCGATAGTTCAAGTCGGCTTGATATGGGTTCCCCTGGTTCTCATTGAGGTTCACGGCATCGAGGCGGCGGTTCAGGAAATCGGAGAGATTGAGCGCTCCGCTATTTTGCATGTCGCGCGCGGTGGCAGTTTGCACGGGAGCGGGAATTTCCGAGGGAGTGAGCTCGATGCCGGCCAGCGGTGTTGCGGCGACGACTTCGACATGATCTGCCGTGGCTCCGAGCGCCATCACGATGGTGCGCTCCATGGGAGTCGCCGACTGCACGTCGAGGAGGAGCGACTGCGTGGCAAAACCCTTTTGCGAGAGTTCAAGGCGATAGCGGCCGGGCGCGACGCTTTCTATGGTGCAGCGGCCTTGGTTGTCGGTTTGAAAGCGGTGCACGGCTCCGCTGGCGAGATTTTCGAGCCTGCCGGCTGCCCGCATGGGAGCGCCGGATGGGTCCTGAACATTGATCTGGACGCTCGCGGCTTCCGGCTGCGACGCCGCGAGTGCCGCCGCCAGAAGCAGGATCAGGAGACCAGGCACACGGAACCGGCACGGCACATGAACGTCCATACTTCTATATTCCGGGAGCGTGTGTTTTGTTCACGGTTTTTTCGGGCGGAACAGAAAAGACTGTGAACAAGATTGCCAACTCGGGAATATTTAAAGAAGAGGACGGCGAACCGGCTCGCTCCGGCGTCGTTCGTGCGAGACAATGACTTTGGCAGCACACTTCCTTGGGACGGCGATGGCTCCAGACGAACTGATCCGCGAGAATCACGCAGGCGCAGCACCGCTTCTTGCAAACGCTGCGGTCTCTCGCGGAGCATTGCGCATCGAGGAGGAAGTGGTCGCGCTATTCGATGAGTTTCGCGAGCCGCTAGGGCGCTACTTGTTGGCGCTGGGCCTGCCGGTTCCCGATACCGAAGAGATCATTCAGGAAACGTTCCTCTCTTTGTTTGAGCACCTGAAGAAAGGGAAGCCGCGCGACCGGATTCGCGGGTGGCTATTCCGGGTGGCTCATAATCTGGGCTTGAAGCGAAGGAACGAGAGCCGGCGGATGTGCGGCGCGGCGCGTGACGCGAACGAAATCGAAGAACTGGTTGCCGATCCGTCGCCGGGTCCCGAGGAACAATTGTCGAGCCGCGAGATGGGCCGGCGGGTCAGGGCTGTAGTTCGGGCATTATCCGAACAGGATCGAAGGTGTCTGTATCTGCGGGCGGAGGGGCTGCGTTACCGGGAACTCGCCGATGTTCTCGATATGTCGCTGGCGGCGGTCTCGATTTCGCTGGCGCGCTCGCTGGGGCGGATTGCGCGTGTCACAGAGCGGTGATTGTATGCAGGAACAGAATTTCCATCTTTCCGATGAGCAATTGCTGCTGTTCCTGGAAGGCGAACTTCCGAAGAACGCAGCCGGCGCGGCGCGGGAGCATGTCGAGGGCTGCTGGCGATGCCGGGCGCGGTGTAAGGAATTTGAGCAGGCGATTGGGGACTTTATTCGAGTCCACCAGGACGGGTTGGAGGCGAAGCTTCCGGCAGCCGGCCCACGCGCGCTGCTGCGGGCGCAGATGGCGGAGCGGGTTTCGGCGGAATCCGGGAATCACGGGTTCGCGGCGCGAGTTCCGTTGAGGGCTCTATGGGCAGCGGCGGCGTGCGTGGCACTGGCGGTGGGATGGCTGGTTGTGCGTACGGAGATGGAGTGGCGTTCGGGAGCGCGGCCGGGCGAATCGGTTTCACTGCCGGATGCGAGCCTGACGCCGGGAGCGACTGTGCTGTTGAGCCGGCAGGCGGTATGCCGTGAGGAGAACATCAAGAATAAAACCGTGCCGGTTGCATTGAGGCGGCGTGTGTTTCAGGAATACGGCATGCCTCGGGCGGAATCGCGAGCGTATGAGGTGGATTATCTGATTACTCCGGCTTTGGGCGGAGCGGAAGACATTCACAATCTCTGGCCGCAGCCCTATTCCTCGGTGTGGAATGCGCAGGTGAAAGATGAGCTGGAAGACCGGTTACGAGAGCTGGTTTGCAGCGGCAGCCTGGATCTGAGCGAGGCACAGCGCGAAATCGCCAGTGACTGGGTGGGCGCTTATAAAAAGTATTTTCATACGGACCGGCCGCTGGAGGAGCATCGGCGTTCGAGTTCTGGCGCGAACGAGGCGAAGTAGCTCCCACGACTTCCTGGGGCGTGGGGACAGTCTCAGTCCGGCTCGATGCCTGGGATGTTTGCGCCGCAGGCATAAAACCAATCTGCAGAAAAAAGAGCGGTCCGGGGCGTACCCGGACCGCAATGATCAGAATGAGAAACGCAGCGAAGCTTGGCCGACACGGGCGCCACGAGCAGAGGTAATGGTGCCCAAAGCGGCATTGGTCATCTGGCCGGTGGCGGTGTTGAACTGTGCCGACGTGTTCACGCCGGAGAACTGCGTGTGGTTGAAGGCGTTGTAGGCCTCAAACCGGAATTGCAGGCGGGCGCGCTCGTGGATCGGAATGTTCTTGAAGATCGACATATCGAAATTGTTGATCCCGGGTCCACGGAAAACGACGCGCGGCGCATTGCCGAACGTGCCGACAGCGGGCACGGCGAATACGGTGGGGTCGAAGAATTCGTTGATGGAGCGCTGACTTTTGGGGATGATCGCGTTCGATAGAAGAATCGGACGAACGCCATCGCCGCCGCCCGGGATATCGACGCCGTTGAGGGCGCTAAAGCTGACTCCGCCGGGAGCCCCGCTGATGAAAGACGCGATGCCGGAAAGCTGCCAGTTGTTGAAGATCGCGCCGACCACCGAGTTCTTCACCAGCTTGGTGGCGGGAGGAATGTCCCAGGTCCAGTTCACGCTCACCACGTGCGTGCGGTCGAAATCAGATTCGCCGTAATTCCAGACGTCTCTGGGAGCGACGTTGGCGATGAACGCGAAATCGTTGCTGACATAGTCCATGGATTTGGACCATGTCCAGCTCGCGCCGAACACCAGGCCATGCGCGAACCGGCGATTGAGCTGGAGCTGCATGGAGTGGTAGCTGGAGTTCGTGCCGAACTCATCCAATTGGATGGTGGGTCCGTAACCCTGGTAGGGAACCAGGAAAATGTCCGAGAGCGGCTTGCCGGTGGTGGGGTCCTGACTTGCGGGCAGAAAGCGCTGGCCGTATTGAAGCGCGTTCAGGTTGCGCTCATCGAGCAGGTGACGTCCGAGAGCGCCGACGTACGCGACATCGAGGACGGTTTTGAAGCCGATCTCACGCTGGATTCCGAAGCTGAAGTTATAAACCGTAGGCACGTCGCCCGGAAGAGCGAGGCCGGCGGTAGTGGAAGGCGTGAGATTTCCGGCGTTGCCTAGCAGATCGGAGAACTGGGAGTAGTAGATCGTGGGCGTGTACTGGATGGGCGGCGTCCGCGCCACATCATTCAAGAGCACACGCTCGCGGGCATTGTACACGATGCCGAAGCCGCCGCGAATGGCGGTTTTGCCGTTGCCGAATGGATCGTAAGCGAAGCCGAAACGCGGGGCAAATAAGACGCCCTGGTGATCCATCAGGCCGCGCGGGAAGCCAGGAGTGCCTTCCTGCACCATGCCATTGGCGGGATCGCCCGTGCCGGGAACAAAGGCTCCGATCAGGAGCGCGGGCACGGTGTTACCGGTTGCGCGATCAATTCCGACGCGCTGGCCGTTGACTAGGGTTGGGTAGTAGAGGCGCGGAGCCTTCGCGGGGTCATAGAGGCTCGGGACAAAGCTGGCCGCCAGGTTGTTCTTGTCCGTGTACGGCGTGTACCAGCTAAAGCGCATGCCGTAATCGAGCGTCAGGCGCGGAGTCACTTTCCAGGTGTCCTGCACGAACCAGTCGAGCGTGTTGCCGCGACCGTTGGTTTCGACGCGCGTGTTGCTCTCCTGATAGGAACGGAAGACACCAAGCAGCGCGTTCGAATAGGCGTAGCGCGTATCCAGGGGATTGTTGGCGTCGCTCGAGAAATCGTACGATCCAAAGTTGGTGCCCCACAATCCACCAAAATACCGCGTTCGCTCGTAATAGATACCGGCCTTCAGGATGTGTGCGCCGTGAGTGTGAGTCAGATTGTTGGTGTAGTCGAAGATGGTGTCGGCGCTCTTGGTGGGGAAGCGCTGGTCCCAAGTGAAACTCGCCGCGCCGGTGATTCCACCGAAGGAAGCCCACGGGAGCAGATTGAGCGGATTGAGCTGCGGATAAATCTGCGGCAGCGTCATGCCGAGCGCGGTCTTGCTCACCTTGTCGATGGAAGCCTGGTCGTACGGGAAGATGTTCTGCACGCTGTGGTGCACGCCAAACGAACTCTCGTTCACCGTGACGGGGCTGAAGGTGTGAGTCAGATTGATGACATATCCATCGTCGGTGAAGCGGTTGGTAGTCTTGAGCTCGTCCCAGGAGGCTCCGCTGCCGCCACCGCCGATGTTGTATCCGGATTGCGACAGCCGGAAATTCAGCCCGCGCGCATAAAGACGGGTTTTATCGTTGATGTTGTAGTCCACGCGGTAGACTTCATTCCAGCGCGTGGCGGGGATGACTTCCTGGAAAACGTAGTTGTATGCGCCCTTGCTGATTGACGTATCGAGCATATTGGGCATCGGAAAGGCATCGAGAAGTTTCTGGCCGTTCGGATCGATACGGGTGGCGGGAATCTTATTATCCGGGAACGGATTCCCGTTCAGCGGATCGAGAATCTTAGTCGATAGTGCGCTGAAATCGCCATTCCGCTGCGCCTGCGTAGGCATCGTGCTGGTGCGAAGACCCTGCGGCGTGCTGGTGGGAAGATACTCTTGCGAGAAGAAGAAGAACAGCTTGTCCTTTTGATGGATGACGTGCGGAATGTCTACAGGGCCGCCGAGGTTCCAGCCCCAGGTATTGAACCGGTAACGGGGGATAGGGCTGCCGTTGCGGTTGGAGAAGAAATTGTTGGCGTTGAACTCTTCGTTGCGCTTGTAGTAGTAAGCGCTGCCGTGGAATTCATTGGTGCCGGCCTTAGTGACCGCCTGCACCAGCATGCCGGCCGTGCGGCCATATTCGGCCTGGTAGTTGGTCATGAGGACTTTGACTTCGCCCACAGCATCCATATTGATGGGCGTCGGCGTGGTCTGCGAACTGCCCAAGTCGTTGTTGGTGACGCCGTCGATGGTGATCGAAGGATAGCTGATGCGCATGCCCTGAGCATTCGGATAGGCGGTGCGCGTTCCGATAGCGTCGGAATCGGAGGAAGGCACGACGCCCGGCACGGTGCGCAGCAGGGAAAGAAAATCGCGCCCGCGAGCCATCAGGGTATTCATCTGTGTGGGGGTGAGCACGGCCGTGCGCTCGCCGCTTGCGACCTGAACCGGAGTTCCGGCGGCATCGACCGTGACTGATTCGGTGACTTCACCAACCTGCAGCACCAGCGTGCCGGCGGACAAACGTTCAGCGGCGGTGAGGTTGAGATTTTCCTTCTCCACCCGCTTGAACCCCTTCATCTCGGCACTGACGGTGTAGGTTCCCGGCTGAACGGCAGCGAAGTTGAAATCACCGCTTGCAGTGGTGGTTTGGGTAAGCTGTCGTCCGGTGTCTTGACTCCGCAGAGTAACGGTCGCACCGGCGACGGGGAGCGAACTCGCGTCTGCCACTCTGCCTACAATCGAGCCGCTGACGGTCTGCGCAAGCACGGGCATTGAGAGGCACCCAATCAGAAGTGCGGTCCAGCATAACTTGGACATGCTATTTCTCCTTGTCGCGACGATCGATAGGACGCCCCTGAGCAAATCCGGACCGTCGCTATTGGCTCAGGGTAATGCTTGGATAGGCCATTCGAGCCAGCAAAGGGCTTCATACTTCGAAATTCCGTATTGTGGAATGCCGCTGTATCAGGTCTTGACCACACCGCAGACTTCGCTTCATGTGCACGATTTTACCGATTCCACGATATGGAACTCCGAGCTGGACGAAGATTTGCGAACAGGTCTGGCGCGAACGATGAATTAGAATTCTGGAGGGGAGAGCGGCGCTCTCGATTGTGCCAAGCGGAGCCCGTGAGGCATCCGGACCGCTGCCCCGAGAGGAGCAACAACGTGAAGCTCACACGCAGAGATGCTTTGAAGCTGGCGGCAGTGCCGCTATTCGCGCAAACGCGCGCGCCTTTCCAGCCGACGTGGGAATCTCTGAAGCGATACCGCTGTCCGGAATGGTTCCGCGACGCGAAGTTGGGCTTCTGGGCTCACTGGGGTCCGCAGGGCGGGCCCAAGCAGGGCGATTGGTACGCGCGTAATATGTACATTCAGGGAACGCGCCAAAACCTGTACCATGTAGCGCATTTTGGACATCCTTCGAAGGTCGGCTACAAGGACGTCATTCCGTTATGGACGGCGAAGAATTGGGAGCCCGAGACACTGATTCGCCGCTACAAGAAAGCCGGAGCGCGCTATTTCATGTCGCTGGGCGTGCACTGCGACAACTTCGACTGCTGGAACTCGAAGCATCACACATGGAACGCGGTGAATCACGGGCCGAAGCGCGATGTGGTGGGCACGTGGCGCAAGGTAGCGCGCGAAAACGGACTTCGGTTTGGCGTCTCGGAGCACCTGGCGTGGAGTTGGGACTGGTTCAACGTCAACAAGAATTCGGACAAGACCGGGCCGCTGGCAGGCGTGCTTTATGACGGCAACGATCCGAAGTATCAGGAACTCTACTTCCCGCCGCATGCCGACGATGAGGCTCACTATTCCTATGACGCACCGGATTCCTGGAAGCAGGAATGGCTCCGCCGAGTGACGGACCTAATTGACCAGAATCAGCCCGATCTGGTTTATACCGACGGTGGAGCTTTCGGCAGCGTGGGGCTGGAGGCGATCGCGCACTATTACAACGCCAATATGAAGTGGCACAAGGGCAATCTGGATGGAGTCTACACGCTGAAGTACCAGCCGCCGGGGAGCCATGGGAAGTTCGGAGACTATCAACCGGGCGCAACGTCACTCGATGTAGAGCGCGGCTTCGTACCGAAGATTCAGGACGAGCCGTTCCAGACTGATACATGCATCGGTCAATGGTTCTACTGGGAGGGCTTCGATTACAAGACGCCGAAATACCTGGCGCAACGGCTAGTGGATATTGTCAGCAAAAATGGCAACATGGTGCTGAGCATCCCGCAGTTGCCGGACGGGACAATCGACAGCCGCGAGGAATCGATCGTCGACGACTTCACGGCGTGGAGCACGATTCATGCGCCGGGAATTTTCGGATCGCGTCCGTGGAAGATCTTTGGCGAAGGACCGACGAGCGTACCGACGGGCCAGAAGAGCGAGCGCACCATGAAGCCGTTTACGGCGGAAGATCTGCGCTTCACTACTCAAGGTGAGAAGCTCTACGTCTTCTGCCTGGGAGTCCCGGAGAGCGATGTACGGATTAAGGCGCTAGGGAAGACGGCCGAGACAGGCCAGCGCAAGATCGAGTACGTGCGCGTATTGGGCAGCGACGAGAAGGTGACGTGGACCGTGGAAGACGACGCCCTGCGGATCGGCGTGCCCCAACACAAGCCGTCGGACCTGACATTGGCGTTTGAGATTAGTTAGTGAAGCCCAATAGACGCATGAGCGAAATTCAGTTTGTGACCGATGAGAAAGGTTGTAGGGCCGGCGTCCTCATCGATCTGAAAAAGCACGGGGCCATTTGAGAGGACCTTTGGGACGGTCTTGTGTCAGAATCACGGCGGAAGGAAAAGAGCATTCCTTACGAGCAATACCCCGCCAAGCGGCTTAGTTAGAGAGTGCGCTTGTGTCTTGGAAGCTTCGTGAAAAGCGCCCAGGGGCACCACTCGCTCTTTCTTGAAAAGCACCGTGAAACGCTTGCTGGCGCGCGCGTCTCGGAATCATGTTATCGAAGCACCTTACCGAGGCACGAGCGCAAGGGCCTGTGAAATAATCAATTTTCGGAAGAGCTGGCTTGGCACGCTGGCGCCTCACGACGTTGCTTGAATTTTGCGGGTTAATTCTCGAAGATTGGCTGGCCGCCGCTTGTGCCGGTTTTTAGGCTCTGAAA
>DASZPB010000055.1:0-1602 GCA_035550475.1 Bryobacteraceae bacterium
AATCCAGCACCGCAGCTACAATCATTCCCACCGGAGCCACGCATGAACACGAGCTATGTCTCCACCGTCCCCACCTATCCTCAACTCGCCAGCCTCCTCCGCGCCGCGCCCGGCACGCCCTGGGAGTCGCATCTGGAAAAATCCGTCATCCCCTACCTCACCAGCGTCTGGCTACGTCACTACCGAATGTCCCTCTCCGGCGGAGACATCGTAGAAGTCCCCCTCGGCCAGTACTCTTATTTATTCGATATCGGACCAGACCGTCTCATCGCCGCCTGGGGCATCAGCCGCGGACGATTCGCCGGCGACCGCCCCAACAGCCGCATCGCCGGACACCCCGTCGCCAACCGCAATATCTACGACGCAGGCCACGCCATCTCCCACCGCCTCGGCGGAGGCACAGACATCAACCTCGCCGCGCAGCTCGCCTCCGTCAACCGCAAGGCCTTTCAGGAACTCGAACGCGCCGCCGTCAAATCCCCCGGCTCCCTCTACTTCACCTACTGGATGTACCACCGCACCGAAGAAAAAAAGGTCCAGCGAGCCTCCCGCATCCAGCAGGGACTCATCGCCCAAAACGCCACACCCCAAATCCGCGACTTCAAGAACTAGCCATAAGCCAGCACTCAGCCACGCAACCGCTCAAACTAGGGCGTGTTAACACTATTTCCATCTAACTTGTGTAAGTTAGGGATAGATGGAAATCAGCGAAGAGCAGTATGCGCGAATCAAGGACAGCTTGCCGGTGCAGCGCGGCAATGTGAGCTTATCTAACCTGCAGTTTCTGAATGCGGTTCTGTACGTAGCCGAACATGGATGCAAGTGGCGCGGGCTTCCCAAGCGTTTTGGCAACTGGCACACCATCTACACCCGGATGAACCGCTGGTCCAAGAGCGGCGCCATGGATCGGGTTTTTGAGAGGCTGCAGTTGGAGCAGATCGTACGCATTCGCATCGAAGCCTTCAGCCTGGACTCAACTTCAGTGAAGGTACACCCGGATGGCACTGGCGCGTTAAAAAAAACGGACCCCAGGCCATCGGCAAGTCTCGGGGCGGATGGACCACCAAGATTCATATGGTTGCCGCGGATGCTCGAACCGCAATAACCTTTGCACTGTCGCCGGGTAATGCCCATGATGCTCCGGAAGGCCGTGAACTGCTGCGCGACCTGGGCTCGTTTCCTGGCATGCCCGTGATCATGGATCGCGCTTACGAAGGCAATGAAACCCGCCAGCTTGTGCTTTCCTTCGACATGGTTCCGGTTGTTCCACCCAAATCCAATCGCGTCGACCCCTGGCACTACGACCGCGCACTCTACAAGAAACGTAATGAAATCGAGCGCCTCTTTCGCCGTCTGAAGGGCTACCGCCGCATCTTCTCCCGATTCGAGAAGCTCGATTGCATTTTCCTCGGCTTTCTCTGCTTCGCACTCATCATCGAAGCCCTCAGATAGTGTTAACACGCCCTAATTCGATTGCCAGTTTTTTGAATCCTTCTAAAGTCGGATCGGGACACGAACGCCGACTACACAGCCGATGGATTTTCCGTATCTTGAGGGCCGTCGTGGAAAGACTTGCGAGGTTCGCCGTCCGGCTAGTGTTCT
>DASZPB010000056.1:0-75648 GCA_035550475.1 Bryobacteraceae bacterium
CTCTTCGGGAATCGGGCCGGCCATATCGCGCAGCTTTTCAAACAGTTCGTCATACAGAGCGGCATAAGCCTTCAGCGAAGGCTCTTCGTTGGCTTTCAGCGCCTGCGCGAAGGTGCGCCGCATATGGCGGACCGCCACCAGCAGAAGCTTTAACTCGTCTTCGTTGAATCCGAATGTTTTCGCCATCTTCCGTATGCCAGCAAGAGCCACGCGAGTCCCGCGGCCAGCGTGAGCCGGCTCAGCCAGCTTGCAATCCACATTTCGCGGCCGCCGTCGTACGTCAACTCCACGGTGCAGGGCCCATCGCACCGCGGCTCGATGACCATCTGTCCCAGTTTATCGCCCCAGACGGGGCGCGACGCGCCGGCCACGCGCGCGTTCCAGCCGGCGTCCCAAGTCACTTGCACGGAGAGCAGATCGTCAGGGCGCAGATTGGCCGTAATGCTGGCCGCATTGGTTCCATGCCAGCGAAAAGCGGCAGGTGGAAGCGAGGGATCTTCAAGCGCCGCCAAATACGGTTGCAATTCCTTGGAACTATAGCCAGGAGGCGTTTCCACTACCAGGCTGGAGCGCCGCAGCGCGTGCGCCAGCGAGGACGAGTGCCGCGGCACAGCATATACGGCATCGCCTCCGCGTCTCCACTGCTCCGTGAGCCCGTGGAATTTTTCCGGATGCGCGTAGGGGTGGTAAACTTCGGCGCTGTCGCTGCCGCCGGCGATCACAGCGTCGCAGCCGAAGGCACGCAAGTAGTCGAGCGCGATATTCTGCTGGTCGCCGGCATAGATCTGAAAGATGACGCTCTGCAACAGGTGATTGCGCTCGCCGTTGTCGAAGCCGCCGGTGAGCTGCGGGTTGTCGCTAAAGGCATTCAGCCAGAAACCGATGGTGCCGGGCGCGAATACGCGGCTGCCAGGCATGTGCGTGTTTAGCCACTGCGCGGTCTGGTATTCAACGGTGCTGTGAATGTCGATAGGCTGCTCATACCGGTGCAGGAAGCGGTGCTGGTGTACCAGAATCGGAATCGACACTGCCACTGCCAGGCATACCGTCCATTTGCGCCAATGAGGCCTCATGCGATGCGCCAAGGCTTGCGCGGTGAAGGCCGCCGCCAGCCAGAACGCCATGTCCATTTCCAAGTGGTAGCGCTCCGGTTGCGGTAGTAGCGATTGGTGAAACCAGTAACGGGTGAGGACGATTGCCGCTGTAGCGTAGAAGAAGAGCAGGCCGAACCGTGCGGGCGGAGGAACGCGCAGGCGCGCCATCAACCAGGCCAGCAGCAGCAGAATGCCGCAAAAGCCGACCACCAGCAGGCGCTGCGTGATGGTGGATTCGAACTTGCCACCTACCAGCGGTGCGTTGGCCCGAATCACAGCGATGGTGGAGGGCGGAATCCACGGCATTGCGATGGCGTATGCGCAGGAGCCGATCAGCGCCGCGCGTATCCAGGCGGGACGCCATGCCGGCTCAAATCCGGAGAGCAGATAAGCGGCGACTGCTACCGCGAGGGCAAATGCTCCCAGCCAGTTACTCAATGCCACGCCAGCCAGCGACAGCCCCGCCAGCATAAACCAGAGCGGAGTACGTTTGCGCAGCGCGAGATGCAGCAATCCGATGGCGAGCGGCAGCAGAAGCATCGAAGTGAAGTGCGGGCCTTCCCCGTAATGCATCAGCACCACACCGCGGCGCGGGCCGAACCAGCCGCCGGCATCGGCGCGTACCTCGCGTATCAACCAGCAGGAGGGAGAAATCGCCGAGTAGAGCAGCGCCGCGAGAAAGGCCCAAACCCGGCTTCCGCACAATCGCCACGCCATCCAGAACAGAGTCACCGGGCCAAGCGCATAAACACTCGCCGCCACGGCGTGATACGCCAGTGCGGGCGAAATGCCGAAAGCTGCGGAGACAGCCGCTACCGTGAGGTGCAGAAGCGGCGGATAACTATCCTGGAACGGAATGCCACCATACCAGAGCGGGAACCAGTGAAGGTCGGGAAAATGATCGCGGATATAGCGCACGAGCGAGATAAATGCCGCTTCGATCGACCCCATGTCCCGCGAATACTCCAGATGGAAGAGACTCGGGATGACAGAGGCATTAGCGGCGAACAGAATCAGCGCCAGGGCTGCGGTATACCACGCGCCGTGGCGCGGCTTGCTTTCTAACACCGCGGCCCCTGAAGGTTTGAAGCCGGGGCACAGTACGACAATCGGCTGAAGGTTCGGGAGTGAGAGAACACGCGCTAACGTCCTGCCCGAGAAGGTCGTGGTACGGCCCAGAAAGAAGGGTGCTGGCGTTGGACGCGGTTCACTAGAAGATGAAGCTCAGTCCGCCGCGGAAGCAGCGCGGGGTCTGCACGAGCAGAAGGCGCTGGCCATCCACCATGCCGACCGGAAGATAGCCCTGGGCAAGCATGTTCCGCAGGTCCGCGGTTGCTTCCATGCGCCATGGCAGGACAGAGAGTCCAGGAATCGGTTGCCGGATATACACGTTCAGGCCCGGCATCTGACGGAACGATTGTGTCCCGTAGATGTGTCCAGGCATGGCCCACCGGCCGGCGCCGGTCCACTGATAGCTGGCGATCACGCGGGTACCGGTCCATGGCGATGTCGCCGAGACACGAGCCGTAGCGGCGTGCCTTCGACCGGCGCGGATCATCGAGCGCAAATCATCGGGGCTCTCGCTGACCACCTCCCGATCATCGGCGGTCAAGGCACCCATCGAGCCGTACATGAACGTCGCGCTCAGATTGTCGCCCATATTTTGCGTCACCGCGGCTGTATAACCGCTGCTCGCATAGTTGCCGGCATTGAAAATGGAATTCCCCGAAAACAGGTCGGGCAGAATGTCGCTGCTGGCGAACATACCAGCGGGAGCCACCAGCGAAAGAGCGGCATCGCTGACCGACTCGCGATAGACCGACACGTAATACGTCCGCGAACCCACCTTCCGCGTATAGGCCAGTTCGTAATCTTCACCGCGCTGGATACGCGGGCGCCCGCCGCGCATGGAAATCCGTGGGAACAAGCCCAGAGTGCTGATGTCGCGCTGCAGGTCCGTATCCTGTTCCGCTGACGTGCCCAAATCAGGACGCGCATTGCCCGAAGTATATGAGAAATCGACAGCCGAGCCGTCACCCAAGGAATAAGTCAAACGGGCATAAGGACTGAAATAGTTCAGATGGTCAAGGAAGCTGACCGAATCCATCGAGAAGCCGTAGCGCAGCGAGAGCTGGTCGGTGATTTCCGTTCGGTCGTCGAATCCGGCCGAGACCGAACGCAGCACAGCCATGGTGGCATCGGCCGGCGCTACGGCCGCATTCATCCGGCCGCTGGCGAACAACTGGCGCATCGTGACCGACACCTGTGGGCCATCGGTGCCGCGCGTATACGCCGTGCGGAAGGCTGCCGCGGGCACGCCGGTCTGCGCGCCATAACCCAGGTTGCCGCTGACCTGCAGCATGTTGTTCCCGTAAAGGGAGGTGGCAAGCGCGAACGCCGTTCCAAGGTCCGCTTCATTCGCCACACTGGTGGCCTGTGGGCCGTCACCGGCCGAAAGTCGCAGAATGCCGCGCGTATCGGAGAAGACCGCGCCGCGCGGAGTATCCGCCTTAGTGTGCGCTACCGGCTGATCGACAAAGCGCAGGACCGGCCGGGTAGCCGAAGCGCTGCGCAGCACCCATTTCCAATCGTCACTCATCATGCCTGCCTGGCCCGGTGGCGGATAGACCAGTTGGATCGAGCTGATCAGGCTGTTGAGGTTGACGTTCAGGTAGCGCCGAATTCCGGACTGCACGAGGATGTCGCGCTTGAATGCCGGAACATACGTCGAAAGGGTGATTCGAACCGAGTAGAGATCGGGGAACAGGCCAAGGAATCGGAACTCACCGCGCTCGTCGGTGAGCACTTTTTCGTAGAGGCGGTCCTGGCGGTTGAAGAGTAGAACCGTCGCGCCCATCTGCGGGATGCCGATCGAATCGGTGACCACACCCGTGATGGCGCCGGAAAGCTTGGCCGGCGACACCGCTTTCGCAGCGTCGGGTGCAACGAGGCACACCACGCCAGCCACGAGAGCAGTTACCGTCTTGTGCGTCCTTGCCCTAGGCATCCTCGACGGCTCATCGCGCGGGACATTCCCGCTGTCCTTAGATTACCGTAAACTGGGCCGAAGGTGTTAGAACCTGATTTCGGTCCTTATCCGTTATTTTCAATCTTAACGTATACTTGCCCGGGGCCAGAGTCTTCAGGGGGAGGAGTTTCTCGATTGTAACCTGGCTGGCGGAAGCGCCGGGGATCTTGGACAAGTCCTCGGTGAAATTGAAGATAGCGTCGTTCGACCCGCCCTTCACCACCTCGTACT
This sequence comes from Bryobacteraceae bacterium, assembly GCA_035550475.1. Lineage (GTDB taxonomy): Bacteria > Acidobacteriota > Terriglobia > Bryobacterales > Bryobacteraceae > DASZPB01. The sequence continues at coordinate 4,354 of DASZPB010000056.1, forward strand.
GCACTTGGCCGGACGGCTTATGGGTCGTCTCATCTTCACCTAAGTTATAGAGTTTCAAGTAGATACCCATCTTCTCATCCTGCTTGAAGGTGTCATCCACCCGAGGCCGGACCTTCGTCGTCCCAATCACGAACTGGCCGGTCCCAATACTTCGGGTCGGTACTTTTTCGATCAAATCGGCCAAAACCAGAGTGCTGGTCGTGGCTTTGTCCGGGTCAAGCCGGGGAACGGTGATGGCGGCCTCGTAGTTGGTCATATTGCCGCCGACCACGTCTTTGGCCACCACGTTCAGGCGATACGTGCCTGGGGCCAGAGGGATCGTCTTCTGGTAAATTGACTTCTGCTGGCTATACGCCTGAAGCATCGTAGGCGGAGCGTCTACGGAAACCGTGTCCTCAAACGTGTTGACGATGCGCCGTGTCATCGTGGTGATCCGGCCGAAAATGTTGACCGTGGCCTTATCCACACCGTCTTTATTCGAGAATTGCAGGTCCTTGTTGTTGAACTGAAGCGTGACATTGGCCAGCACCGAGGCGTCCGTTACCGGGAAGAAGTCTTCCCGCACCTTCATCGGCAGAATGTTATAGGTGATGCGGCTGTTGACCTCGGATTCCAAATCCTTGAACTTAACGGCCGGCGGCTTCTGCAGCTTGGCGAATTGCTCCAGGCGATTAAACTCATCCATGTCCGCAGTTTCGCCGCCAAACGGAACGCCTAGGTGGGTGCCATCTGTACGGTTGAAGCGGTCGGTCTTATCAGAAAGTCCCATCTGCTCCATCAGCGTCAGACCTGCGCCGGGAACATAGAGCAGCGCATCCTTTTCCGAGGGGTCCATCGTCATGCGATATTCGCCGGACATGGTGGGGTCGACGAACTCGATCATGATGTTGGTGCCGATGCCTTCAATGTAGCGATAGCGCCAGTCTTCAAACGGGAAGGTGGAAGTCTCACCACCGCCTTCTTCCGGAGGACGCTCGTAGGTTCCGCCCGAAGGATGCGAATCGATTTCATCGGGAGGGCCAAACGTGATGTAAATGCGCCCGCGATCAGTCTTCCAGCCGGGGATGCCGCTCGCGAAATGCTCGTTGGCATATGCGATGCGGCGATAGTGTTCTTCCTTGAACTCGTTCTCTACAGTATCGGGGGTAGGATCGCGGCGCAGCCAGAACTGCTCGATGAACTGCTCGCGTTCTTCGTCGGTCTGGAGGCGTTTGAAGGCGGCCCGCTCTTCATCGGTAATGATGTAGGCAACATCTTCATTAAGCCACTTGCGGTAAGGAGTTTCCAACTCTTTCCGGAGCTTCTCCTCCTTCTTCCGCTTCTCTTTAGCCGACATCGGTTTCGCGATGGTTTCGTTCTCCGAGGAGGAGGAACTGGACTTCTTGTCCGCAGCCACACTGGAGCCCGCGGTGACCAAAGCTAGAAGGGAAACGCACGAAATACAAAGGCGTGTAGATCTCATACGCACACCGCTTCCCGGGATGGGATAAACCGGCTGCATCTATTGTAAGTCCAACGGTTTGGGATGGTCAATCCGTGAAAGCGGGCCACAGGTGTGCGGATCAAGGCCTCGCCGGGCCCCACGGGACTGCCACCCGGCGTCCCCGGTTTGCGAGTTCCCACAGCGTCACAGCCGCCAGTAGCAGCGCGGAGGGGTCTATCAGAAGCCGATAGCGCGGCAAGGCCAGAGTCAAGTAGTATGCGAAGGGAATCACCACCGGCATCACCCCAACAGGGATGAAAAAGGGGTTACGCCTGCGCCAAAGGATCACGATACCCGCCAGAGCGCCCACCGCAGCCAGCACATTAAAGAGCAGCACATATCGGAACCAGAGTGAGCTGGATGCGAAAAAGTCGCGGACTGGATGTGGTGTGCCTCCCGACCAGAACGCCAGAAAGCGGTGGCCGATGAGAAAAGCCTCCCTGCCGGGATGGGTGAACATGAAATGCAGAGCATTCCTACCCTTCTCGCGGACGTAGGCGACCTCTCCCATCTGAACGTAGCGGTCGCGTTCGGCTGAATCATGGATCGGGTGCTGCTCGCCCAGCCAGACTTCCCTGGCTTCCGGATTATTACCGACCCAAAGCTGCAAACCGAGAATGGAGCGGAGCGGGATGAACGCATGGAAGACGCGGTAATTGCGCACAGTCCATGGGATACAGCAAGCCAGCGCGATCGCGAGCGCCACGGCCGGCTTGCTGATCCACGGCCGGCCGTGTTTCCACCCGCGGTATGCCAGCCAGGCGAGCAGCAGCGGCAACACCGAAGCCAATGTAGGCGTGGTCATCAGAGCAAGTCCCCACAAGAGCCCGTAGCCGCACCACCCGAGCCAGCGCCGCGATCCATCCAGCGCGAGCGTGGCCCAGAGGACTGTAGCCGCCAGCAGCGCCGCCAGGCAAGCATCCCACATGCTCTCCACCGGAAGCAGGATGGCATTCGGAAAGACCGCCCAGAGCCAACCGGCGAGAGCGGCCACACCGACACCTGCGATCCGCTTCGCTGCATAAAAAATGGGTACGCAGGCCAAAACGATAAAAAGAATGTTGAGTGCTACAGCCGCCACCCAGGCTCCGAACGTATATGCGCCAAAGACGCGAAACACGCCGGCGAGCAGCAGCGGATAGACCGGCGTCATCCAGGCGGTCGGGCCGGTATCGACGCGGAAGGGTGAAGCGAATCCCCTGCCCGAATCGAGCGAGTAGGCGATATTTCCCGATTCGAACAGAAAAGGAATCACGCGGAGAGCTTGCCGGGGCTGGCGGTGCGCATAGTTCCAGGCGAAATCCGCGCGGATGAATAGAGCAACGGCGACGATCAGCACCAGTGACGTGGCCAGCGCCCGCAAACGTTTTCGCATTCCTTGCGTTCGACGCATGAGGACCCGCCGGGGCTACCGCGCGAGAGCCGCTATACTCCGGCGGGCCATCCGGTCCGCGCCATCGCCAGCAGCCGCGCGTCAAATTCAAAGCCGCTTGTGCGCGGCTTGTGATTGCGCGTGTACCAGCGGTACGTCTCTTTGAGGCCTGCATCGGACGGCGTGGACTTCACCTTCAGCAGCCGCGACGCCTTGCCGATGTACTCGGTGATGGGAGGCAGGTCGAGATACTCGCCGAAATAGAAGGGCTCTTCAAACACGTTGCCGCCGGATTGCGCGATAGCCTCGCGCGGCACGCGCACCAACGAGGGTTCGACGTTGGCGGCCTTGGCGAGCCGCTCGACGAACTCCACTTGCGTTACGGGTTTGGATTCCCCGATATTGAACGCCTCGCCGACGGCGCGCGGTTCTTCCATGGCGCGCACCATCGCCTCCACCAGATCGTTGACGAAAACGAATTGCATAAGGCGGTGACCGTCGCCGGGAATAATCACCGGCCGCCCCGCACGTAGGCGGTCCCAGAAGAACTGCTCGCGATAAAACGGATTGCCGGGACCGTAGACAAACGGCGGGCGAAACGTGACGACCGGCAGGCCGCTTTCGGCGTGCATGCGGAACAGCATCCGCTCCGTAGTGGCCTTATGGCGCACGTAAAGCTCGGGATGGTAATCGGGGGCGAGCGGATCGCTCTCCTTGTGATTCAATCCATCGCCGTAGGCGGCAACGCTCGAAAGAAAGACGTAGCGCGAGAGGCGGTCCCCGGCGGCGCGCACCGTGGCTTCCACTTGAGCGGCCGTTGTGCCGCGCTCCCAATCGTAGACATTATCGAAGACGACTTCGAATCGCCGCCCGGCGAGAGCTTCGCGAAACGAGGCAGCGTCGTTGCGGTCAGCCATGAGGTTCTCTACCCGGCGGCCGAGATCGTGCTTCGGCTTACGGTGCAGAACGGTAACCTCGTGTCCCGCTTTCAGCAGTTCTTCCACCAGCAGGCGGCCGATGAACAAAGTACCGCCGATAACCAACACTTTCATAGAATCCAACTCAGGCGCGCGCCGGAAAGCCGATTCGGCGCGTCGGCGATCTCCTCAATCCAGACGGCCCCGCGCCGGCTCCTGGATGCAGCCGCGCGAGGCCCAATCAGCTTCGATTAGTCGTAATACTCCAGGCCCAGGTGCGTGATGAGGTCTTCGCCCCGCATCCAGCGAAGCGTGTTCTTCAACTTCATGAGCTGGATGAAAACGTCGTGCTCGGGGTAAACCTCAGGCGCATGCATGGGAGCCTTGAAGTAGAACGAGAGCCATTCCTGAATGCCGCGCAATCCAGCGCGCTGCGCCAGGTCCATGAACAGCACAATGTCAAGGACCAGCGGCGCTGCCAGAATCGAATCGCGGCACAGGAAGTTGATCTTGATCTGCATCGGGTAGCCGAGCCAACCGAAAATGTCGATGTTGTCCCAGCCCTCTTTGGCATCGCCGCGCGGCGGGTAATATTCAATCCTGACCTTGTGGTAGAGCTCCTTGTACAGGTCAGGATAGAGCTGGCCTTGCAGAATATATTCGAGAGCGGAAGATTTGGTAACTTCCTTGGAGCGGAACGAGCCGGGGTCATCGAGCACTTCGCCATCGCGGTTCCCGAGAATGTTCGTGGAGAACCAGCCGTTGACACCGAGCAGCCGCGATTTCAAGCCGGGCGCGATGAGCGTCTTCATGAACGTCTGACCGCTCTTGTAGTCCTTGCCCGCGAGCGGCAGGTTCATCTCGCGGGCCAATTCCTGCAGCGCCGGCATGTCCGTGGTCATGTGCGGCGCGCCGTTCGCGTAGGGTACGCCCGATTTCAGCGCGGCGTAGGCATAGATCTGGCTGGGCGAGATTTCCGGATCATTCTTCTGCAAGCCGCATTCAAAGTCCTTCAGTGTGGCGTGCACAGCAGCGGGCTGGTGAAACACTTCGGTTGAGCCGCACCAGATCATCATGAGACGCGATACGCCGGTCTTCTCTTTAAACTGGCGAATATCGTCCATGGTCATCTGGGCGTAATCCATTTTGGATCCGCCGGTCTTGATATTCGGGCCGTTGATGCGCTTCACGAATTCATGATCGAACACGGCTTTCATCGGCTTGACGGCACGGAGCGGCTCTTTGAGTTGATCGAGCAGCGTCGTTTCGAGAACGCCCGCTTTCACCGCCGCCTCGTAAGCGTTGTCTTCAAAAATATCCCACGTGCCGACGACCAGATCCTCGGGTTTCGCCAGCGGCACAAAGTCCTTGATCGCGGGACTGCGGCCCTCCGTGCGTTTCCCGAGCCGCACGGTCCCGAGTTGAGTTAGGGAGCCGATCGGTTTACCGAGCCCTCGTTTGATGGCTTCGAGGCCGGCGATGAACGTCGTTGTAACGGCGCCCATACCCGGAACCAGAACGCCTAATTTCCCTTCGGCCGGCGCAATCTGGACGTTGTCTTGATTGGGCAAAATAGGTTCTCCTTTAGAACTGAAATGCTATAATACCAACTCGATGCGAGACCGCGCGACGGCAACGCTCACTACGATTGTCGTGGACGATGAGCAACTCGCCTGCGACGAACTTTCCTACCTGCTCAAGGATTTCCCCGAAGTGGAAGTGGTCGCCTCGGGTTCAAACGGCCTGGAGGCGCTGGAACTGGTTCTCAAACTCGAACCGGATCTGGTCTTCCTCGACGTGCATATGCCGGGCCTGGATGGGCTGGGCGTGGTGCGGCGACTGCGCGAAAAAGACGTCGCACTGCCGTATTTCATTTTTGTCACGGCTTACGATCAGTACGCCGTGGAAGCGTTCCGGCTGGAAGCGATGGATTATCTGCTGAAGCCGGTGGAGAAAGGCCGCCTGGCGCATACAATCGAGCGCGCGAGGCGCGCGATTCAAGACCGGCAGAAATCTCCGGAAGCGCAGCCGGTGCCGAAAAATCCGCCCTCAGCTCCGCGCACCAAACTGCTGGTGCGGGCCAACAGCCGCAACTTCATCGTGGATGCGAGCGATGTGATTTACGCCACAATCGACAACGGTTTGATCACGCTGGTGTCAACGAATCTCGAAGGCCAGTCGAACTACCGCACTATCGAAGATCTGCAGGCCAATCTCGACCGCGAGATGTTCTGGCGCGTGCACCGCTCCTACCTGGTAAACATCAACCGGATCAAAGAAGTGGTGCCATGGTTCAAATCGAGCTACCAGCTTCGCATGGATGACAAGAAGCACACCGAGATTCCGGTAAGCCGCGTGCAGACGCGCCGGCTGCGGGAATTGTTCAAGCTGTAGCGGCAAATTCCAATGCCGAATGCACCGGCTCGTTAGTTCGAAAGCTTGATTGAGTGCGCGGTCGCTGCCGCTGGCGCCGGGTCCTGGAATCTCACTACTAGCGACACACGGCGATTGCGTGGATTGTCGGGATCGCGCGGCAGCAGAAGCTGCTGGTCGGCGAAGCCGCGCACTTCCACAATTTGCTGAGACGGGACGCCATAAGTCAGCAGGAGACGCCGCGCGGCGTTCGCGCGGTCGGTGGAGAGCTCCCAGTTACCGTAGGCCGTCGCTGTTTCCGACGCATCCCGGAACGGCTGCGCGTCGGTATGGCCCTCAATCACGATGCGGTTGTGCATCCGGCAAAGCTCTTCCGCCAGCAGACGCAGCAGACTCTCTCCGGCAGCCGTGGGGTGAGGACTGCCGGTGACGAAGAACATGCCTGCCTCATTTTCCATCAGGTCGATGCGCAGGCCTTCGCCAGTTACGCTGAACTTCACGTTATTACTGATGATTTTGAAATCAGGCATGCGGCGGAGCGCCATTTCGATCTGGTGCTGGATATCGTGGATGCTGCGGCGGTCGATAAGCAGCCCTTCGCCCGGGCCGGCCGGTCCGGCGCCGAGCCTCTCTGTCGAAGCCCGCGGATCACGGAAGTAACCGGCCACGGCGAACTTGATACTGTCGCTGGCATTCATCATCCACAGCACGATGAACAGCGCCATCAGCGCGGTGACGAAATCCGCGTAAGCCACTTTCCAAGCCCCGCTGTGCCGGCGTCGGGACTCCGCTTGCCGCCGCACCACCGTGCGAATGACAACGGGGCCGTTAGACGGTGGAAGCTTCGACGGCATTCGACTGCGTCTCCTGAGGCGCTGGGGCGGGCGGGATCTTCGCATCGCGCCGGAGCGTGGTTTCCATCAGCATGAAGGGCGGCCGCATTTCCACCGGCACCGAACGACGGCCATACTCCACCGCCAGGATGGGCGAGGCTCCCTTGGCAAATGCCACAATGGCGGTCCGCAGCACCTGGAAGTATTGCATCTGGGATTCGCTAAGGCTTTCCAGGCGCGCCGCCATCGGACCGACCACGCCATAACAAAGCAGAATGCCGAGGAACGTGCCCACCAGCGCGGCAGCCACCTTCTGCCCCACCGTCTGGGCCGAACCGCCGATCGCTTCCATCGTGATCACGACGCCCAACACCGCCGCGACGATTCCCAAACCGGGCAGCGCGTCGGCGATTGTGCCGAGAGCCTGCACCGGCTCCTGACTGCCGCGACGCTGGACTTCGATATCGAGGTCCATCAGTTGATCCAGCTCATTCGGAGTAGTGACGCCAATCACAATCATGCGCAGGGAGTCGCATACGAAATTGCGCGTAATGTGGTCCGCGAGGAATCGGGGGTAGTTGGCAAAGATACGGCTATGAGCGGGATCGTCCACATCCTCTTCGAGCGCCATGACGCCGGCTCGCTGTGCATAGCTAAACACTTCATAAAGCATGCGCAGATTCCGCAGATACGATCCGGCGGTATGAGGCTGCGACCGGAAGACAGCAGCCGCGCCGAAACACATCTTACGAATCACGGCGGCGGGATTTGCCACCAGAACGATGCCGGCAGCCGCGCCTCCCACAATCAGCAGCTCCGCCGGCTGCATCAGGACGTAGGGATTGCCCCGTTCCATCATGAAGCCGCCGAATACAGCGGCGAAGACCACTGCAATGCCGATGATGACGAGCATAGGGGATATATTGGCCGGTATTTACCTGATTCAGAACTTATCGGCCGCAATCGATGGAATTTGAGTTCTCTATCGGTACGTATAGTACTGATTAGGAATAAACAGGGGTCGGCGAATGTTACTTCGACGTTACAGTATGAAGTGGAAGGGGCCCGGAACTAATAGTACAGGGCGGATTTATGAGTAAGGGCGATCGCATTTTTGCGATGACGGGTAAATTCCTGCTGCTGGCGGCGTCGTTGACGCTGTCAGCCCCCGCGTTCGGCAATATGGTCATTAATCTGGTAGCCGGACCGGAACTGGCGTCCAATACTGCTGCCCTGGACGCGTTCCAGCGGGCAGCGGTGACCTGGGAATCACTCTTTGCGGACCCAATCACAGTTACGATTGACGCCAATCTGGCCAACCTGGGAAGCTCCACCATCATCGGCCAGACCAACTCAACGATTCTGGGGGGCAGCTATACTACCGTTCGGAATCAACTGGTGCAAGATGCGTCGCAGGATCTCAACCGGATTCTGGACAGCTCCTTGCCCACTTCGGCGGAGTTTCAAGCCACGGTGCCGGCCGGTTACACGCTTTCCGGCAATATGGCGCTGACTAAGGCGGATGCCAAAGCCATGGGTTTTCAGGGCCTGGATCAGGCACTGGGCGCAAGCGACGGCTCGATCACCTTCAACGATCAGTTTGCTTTCGATTACGACTCGGGTGATGGCGTAGCCTCCAACGAAGTGGACTTTCAGTCGGTGGCGACGCATGAGATCGGGCATCTGCTGGGCTTTACTTCGTCGGTCGACGACATCGACCTGGCGCTGCATAACCAGGACACCACGTTCTCGATCGACCCAACGCCGCTCGATCTGTTTCGATTCGATGCCGGCGACGTTCCCACCACGGCCGCCGCCTTTACTTCGGCTCTGCGCGACCTGGTGCCCGGTTCAGCCTCGGTTCTTTCCGATACCAACGTGCAGTACAGCCTTTCCACCGGCTTCTATAACGGCGATGGCCGCCAGGCAAGCCACTGGAAGGACGATGTCCTCACCGGCAACTACATCGGCATCATGGACCCGACGCTCGCCGATGGCTTGGCCGAGACGGTCACCGCAGCCGACGTGCGGGCCATGGAACTGATCGGCTATGATCCCGTGCCCGAGCCTGCTACGTGGGGACTCGCCGGCGGCGCGCTGCTGGTGCTGATCGCATGGCGCTGGCGCGCACATCGGGCTTCGCTCGAATCATAAGATTTCCATGGGCACGTGTTCGCAACCGCGTAAGCGGGGGGCACGGCCAGTGCGCGCGGGCCGGCTACGGTAGACCAGCCTGCCGCCGATATCTTTCGTACAGAGTCTCGCGTTTTAGTGGAGTGTTTCGAGGTATTGCCCGGTCATGGCGTCCACGATGACCGAGAAGCCGGACGTCGCCGCTGATTCGCCCCAGATCACGCGCCACGTCGGATTGGCATATTTGCTGGTCTTTTCGAGCAGGAAAGCGATGTTCACCCCAGGGTTCTTCTTGTCATAGTCCGCCGCTTTTCCAAGCGCGGTCTTGTAAGCGGTGTCGGTATCCACTTTTTCAGCAGCGATCAGAAACGGCGCGCTCGCGCCGCTTGGTCCACTCCAGCCTTGTTCGGGTCCGGCGAAGACGCCTTTGTGAAGATTGCCCTGCTCTTCGACAACCGAGTAAGTGTAAGAGCGGGCGGAGCCTTTACTGCGCGAGATGAAGGTGGCTTCCCAGGCGCCGGCCTTTCCCGGAGCGGGCGGAACTTCCGTGAGATGAATACTATTGAGCTTCAGAACATCGCAATCTGGGGCCCAACTGCGGGCCATTTGATACATCCGGTAGAGGGCAACCTGCCCCGTGACCCCTTCCGGAGGCGCTTCGGAGGTTTTCTGTTCCGGCGCCTGGGGCGATTGCGAACATCCCACAGTCATTAAAAGGAGAGAACAACCGAGCGAGAACCAGAGCTTTTTCATGAGTCACCTGAGAATGTCAGTTGCCAACGAATGCCAATTGCGAAGATACATTCTAACAGCGAGTTGCCTGTTTCACACGCCCGGCGGCGGTTCCGGCCAGTCGGAGGGTTTGTTAACAAAGCGGCCACCGCTTGCAGCCGGTCCTCATGGCATAATGACGACAGCAAGTGCCAGGAGGTAGGGCATGTCCTCCGAGATAGCGATTCGAGTGGCGGTATACGTCGCAACGGGTTTGATGCTGTTGCAGCCGGGTTATGGTCAGGGCAGACAGCCTTCCAGTCCGCCGTCTTCCGGCGGCGGCACGTCGCCTGGTAGTGGTGGCGGAACCCCGCGGCCGACGAGCCCGACTCCCACTCCGCAGCCGAACACGAACAACAATCAGACTCTGCCGGCTGAGCAGCCGCAGATCATCTTCCTCACCGGCCGGGTGATGCTGGAAGACGGCACGCCGCCTCCACAATCGGTGGTGATCCAGCGCGTATGCAACGGCGTTACACACGCCGAAGGATACACCGATGCACGCGGATACTTCAGCATTCAGTTAGGCGGAGGCAGCCAGGTATTTCAGGATGCCAGCATGGGCGGCGGCTTTGACCAGACGATGGCCGGCACACTGCCCGGCCAGCAGCGGCAGCCATCGCCGTTCGGCATGTCGAATCAGGGCTTGACTCAAAGCGCGCTGATGAACTGCGACATCAATGCCGTGCTGCCGGGGTATCATTCGCAATCGGTAACCTTGGCCAACCGGCGCGCGCTGGATAATCCGGATATCGGCGTGATTCTACTACACCGCATGGGAGGCGATGAAGGCAGCACGATTAGCGCTGCATCGTTGGCCGCACCCAAAAACGCGCAGAAAGCCTTCAAGAAGGGCGAGGAGGACATCCGCAAGAAGAAACTGCAAGACGCCCAGAAGGAATTCGAAAAAGCCGTACAACTTTACCCCGGATACGCGCAAGCCTGGTGCGAACTGGGCCGGATTCAGATGGCCAACAAACAGTGGACCGAGGCCCGCACGTCTTTCGAAACCGCAATGAAGGCCGACCCGAAATACGTGAACCCGTATGTGCAGCTTTCCTACGTGGAGCTCCACGAGCAGAAGTGGCAGCAATTGGCGGACGTGACGGGCCATGCGTTGAAGCTGAATGCCTTCGACTACCCGCAAATGTTCTTGTTCAATTCCGTAGCCAACTATAACCTTAAGAATCTGGATGCGGCCGAAAAGAGCGCGCGGCAAGGCGAGCGCCTGGACACGCGACATGAATATCCGAAGATGTCGCAACTGCTGGGAGTGATCCTGGCGCAGCGGCATGATTACACCGGCGCCGCCGAGCAACTGCGCACGTATTTGAAGTTTGCTCCGGCAGCAGAGGACGCGGCCACGGTGCACACTCAATTGGAACAACTGGAAAAAGCCTCCGCGCCGAGTTCGACCGCTACCGCTCCTCAGCAGTAGCCGTCAGACTGTTCGCAGCGTCTTGCTGGTGGGCGTAAGAACGCGGCACCCGTTCTCTGTCACCACTACCGTATCTTCAATTCGAATGCCGCCGAAGCCTTCCATGTAGACACCGGGCTCAATCGTGATTGCCATGCCGGCCTGCAGGTGGCCTTTGTCGCGCTTGCCGAGTCGCGGAGGTTCGTGAATCTCCAATCCAAGTCCGTGGCCGGTGGAATGGATGAACGCGCGCTCCAGGCCGTATCCTCGAAGCACTTTGCGCGCCTTGCCGTCCACGGAAGCGGTGGAAGCGCCTGCGCGCACCGCATCGATGGCGGCGAGTTGCGCTTCGAGCACGGCCTTATAGGCACGCTTCACTTTCGCCGAGGGCGAGCCGACGAACAACATGCGCGTCATGTCGCTGGCGTAGCCTTCCTGCATCGCGCCCATATCCACCACGACGAGATCACCTGCACTGAGGCGCGCCGCGGTGGGCTGTGCGTGGGGCAGCGCCGAGCGGGCGCCCGCGGCCACAATAGTTTCAAACGAGGGCTTTTCCGCGCCCAGACGGCGCATGCGGTATTCCAGATCGGCGGCCAGGTCCTGCTCCCGCATTCCCGCTCGCACGCGCGCCGCTACATACTCAAACGCAGCCGAGTTGGTCTCCACGGAACGGCGAATCCGATCCAGTTCGGCCGGCGATTTGACCATGCGCAGCTCTTCGATCCATCCGTTGACGGGCTCGAGCGAGGCGCGCAAGGGCAGGCGCGGACGCAGTGATTCGTAGGTTTCACAAGTCATGCGCGCCGGCTCATAGCCGATGCGCTTCAAGCGCAGCTTGCTGATGGCCGCGGCCAGATCGGGCAGCAACGGACCGGTGGAGATCTTGATCTGGCAGGTGACTTCCTGCGGCGCCTGAATCTGGTACCGCGGATCAGTGAATAGCGTAGTCTTCGATGGCGTCACCAGCAGCGCGCCATTGCTGCCGGTGAATCCGGAAAGGTACCGCAGGTTGGGGCCGAAAGACACAACCAGGGCGTCCAACTTGCGGCCGGCAAGACCCGCGGATACCTGCCGGCGGCGCAATTCGAATTCGTCACTTGGCACTCACTAACTCCCGGGAAAGAACTTCGGCGAGGCCGGCAAGCGCATCCGCCTGCGACATATCGCCGCGGGCTTCCGCATCGTCGGACTGCTTCAGGAAAGATTCGATTCGCGCAACCACGTTGGCCTCGTGGCTCGTCAATTTGCGCGCACGCGCCTGATCGACTCGCTGGCGGACCGTCTTTTTGCGGGATTGCGCCGAGGCCTGCAGTCGCTTGAGCTCGTCCGCCGGCACGATTTCCTGTATGGGAGGCCGCTCTGGCTCGGCGGTTTGCGCGGGCGGCTGCTGCGGAGCCGCGGTTTCCGCCGGCCTGGACTGCTGGCTGGTGGTGGGCGAAGGCCGCCTCGGCGGACGCGGCGCTGCCGGCAGATTCTCCACGGGACCGGGCGCGGGCTCAGTCGTAGCTAGGGCTTCCGGGTTCACCGGTTGAGCAGGCGGCAGCACGATGGTGGTCTGCGGCACCGAAAGTTGCTGCGGCGGTTCCTGCGGGGCCTGCGCAGTCACGGGCTTAGGGGGCGGCGGCACGGCGGCGGCCTTTGGTTTGCCTCGTAACGTGCAACCGGCAAGCCAGAAAACCATGCAGGCGACCAAAAGTGCTTCGGCGCGTTTCATGACAGTCTCACCCGTTCAGGCGGCAATTGGAAGACGGATGAAGAAGGTTGTACCTTTCCCGGGTTCGCTGGTGAAATCGATTGTACCATCGTGCAATTGGACGATTCGAAACGTCATCGCCAGGCCGATTCCGGAGCCTTCCTTCTTGGTGCTGAAGTAGAGACGGAAGATTTTTTCCCGCAGTTCCGGAGGAATGCCCGCGCCGGTATCAGACACGCGGATTTCGGCGGTGTCTTCGGTCACGAACGATTCAAAGCGCAATTCCCCGCCCTCCGGCATGGCCTGCATGGCGTTCACCACTACATTGAGAACCGCCTGTTTGAACAAATCGCGGTCCACGCGTAATTCCGCCCCCTCGGAATCCTGCTGCACGTTGACGCGAATGCGCGAAGCATCGGCCTGTGGGCGTGCCAGATCCACGATCTCGCTGACCAGGTCCTGCAGCGGCACGTTGCTCAGGCTGAGTTCCACCGGGCGGGTAAAATCGAGGAACGTTTTCACCACGCGGTCCAGCCGCAGAATCTCGCGCGAAATGATTTCCATTTGCGGAGAGACATCGGTGTCCCCGCGAGCCAGTTTGGCACGGGCGACCTCCACGTGCAGCAGGATGGCGTTGAGCGGATTCTTCACTTCATGCGCGACACCGCCCGAGATGCGGCTGATAGCGGAAAGGCGGTCCGCTGTTTGCAGTTCGCGGCCGAGCTTGCGCTGGGCTTCGGGATCGCGCAGCCGGACGAGCACGCCGGCTCCGGCATCGGCGGCTCCGGGAAGACTTTCGAGCATGTCTACCGAGAGCAGCACCACGGCGAGGCCCGCCGGCGATTCACCCGGCGCGGACAGCGGCACGCGCCGGTTGCGCACCGAGCGGCCGGTTTGCGTGGCCCGCGCCACCATCAGCCCAAGCGTGGTGGCGGGCGGAAATACTTCCCCGAGACTCTGGCCGGCGAGGTCGGCGCGTTCCTTACCCAGAAACTTTTCTACTGAACCGGAGGCAAATACCAGACGCCCCTCGCGATTGAAAATGAAGACGGCATCTTCGAGATCCTGGAACAGCCGGTCGATATTCCCGCGAAGGTCCGACACATCGTACTGCGCGCCGCGCAGCCGCTGGCCCAGCATGCTGACCTTGGAGGCCATGATGGAAAGTTCGTCGGTGGCCGGCTTTTTCGGGGGCCCCTTCTCGGATTTTTCGGACACGAACTCGCCGCGGGCGAGCGCGTCGAGTGTCTTGTCGAGCTGGCCCAGCGGCCGGAAAGCGAGCGCGGAAAATAGAAAGGTAATAGCCACTGCTCCCGCTACCAGGAACAGCGCCAGCCGGGCATCGCTCTTCAGAGTGGGCACAATATCATTCCGGATCAAGGCCGGGTCGATGATCACGCGCACGTAGAGTAAGGTGACGCCTTCCGGCGTGCCGAGCGATTGTTGAAGCTGGTAATACTTGTTCTCCGCCAGCAGAACGCGCAGCTTTTCGCGCCAGTCGGCACGCTCCACCAGCGGCTTAAAGTCAGGATACGGTTGAGAGGTGATACCCAGGCGATTGGGATCGCTATCGGCCAGAATTTCATTATTCGGATTGACGACCGCTACTTCGAGGAGCGCATGCGACGCCGTCATGATATCCACCAGATCGTTCGAGAGATCGGGGTCGCGCAGGGCCTCGCGCAGAGGTACGCTGCGCTGGCGGTTCAGAGTCTGCCGGACCATGCGCGTAGCGACGCGGCTCAACAGATCGGCGCGTTCCAGTGTCGCGTCGAACTGAAGCTCCATGTCGTTGGCCAGATCCACGGCGGAGATCAGCGAAACAATCAGGGTCGCCACCAGCACGGAGCCGAGCGTCAGCTTGGCTTGGAGAGTCATGGACCTTACGTCAGCAGCAACAGTTTCCCGGCCGTCTGACGCCCCTCCAGAGCGCGATGGGCATCGGCCGCCTGAGCCAGCGGATATGTGCCCGCAATGCGCAGCTTCAATTTGCCCGCCGCGACCCAGCCGAGCACGTCGCCGGAACGCCAAAGGAACTCATCGCGCGCGGCAATGTAATGCCCGAGCGTGGGACGGGTGAGGAACAGCGAACCTTTTCCGTTGAGAATGTTCGGATTGAACGGCGGGACAGGTCCGCTCGATTGGCCGAACAGCGCAAGCAATCCGCGCGGTCGAAGCGAATCGAGGCTTTGATCGAAGGTGGCTTGGCCGACGGAGTCGTAAACCACATCCACGCCGCGGTCTCCGGTAAGGCGTTTCACTTCCGGCGCAAATTCCTGGCGTGTGTAGAGGATCACCTCATCGGCGCCGGCTTCCCGCGCGATGCGCGCTTTCTCCTCGGTGGAGACGGTGCCAAAGACGCGCGCGCCGCGCATTTTAGCCATCTGCACGATCAACGCGCCGGTTCCTCCGGATGCGGCATGCACCAGGCAGGCTTGACCGGCTTCGAGCGGAAAGGTGGAATGGGTCAGGTAGTGCGCCGTCATGCCCTGCAACAGACACGCGGCAGCGCTGGTGAAATCAACCTTCGCGGGAATCTTTGCAAGTAGCGCGGCGGGCACCACCGCATAGTCAGCATAGGAACCGCGATGCATACTATAAACCACGCGGTCACCTACGGCGACTTCACTTACTTCAGGACCGATAGCTTCCACTGTGCCCGCGCCTTCGTTGCCGAGCGCAATCGGCAGGTCGGATTTATAAAGACCAGTGCGGAAGTACACGTCGATGAAATTCACGCCGATTGCCGCCAGGCGCACCAGCGCCTGTTTCGGGCCGGGCTTCGGAGTAGGCAAGTCGACCAACTTCATTGCCTCGGGACCGCCGGGCGCCGGCACTTGAATCGCTTTCATTTTTCAACCTCAGCGGAGGGCTCTTCGGGTATGAACAATCGTTGCATAGAGTAACAGATAGAACAGTGAGAACGGAAATGAAAGGGCACGCACCAGAGTGCGCACGGCGCCCGCTCCCGCCAGCCCTGAGCGAAACAATACAAATTGGCGAATGGGGCGTCCGTGCGCGCGGTCGAGCCAGAAGTAATCGCCGTTCTCATTTACGATAAAAACTTTGGCGGGCAGGCGCGCCGCCAGCGCCCACTTCCATTTCGTCATGACCGGTTCAGCCGAACACAAAACGCCGATCAGCGAATAGTGCCTGGCGGATAACTCCTGATAGAGACGGCGGCGCGATGGACGGCCGCGATAATCCGAGACACGATAGACGCGCGTATTCTCCACCTCCAGACCTCGCGGCGGCGTAGCGAAGCAGGTGACCACGTCGATGGGCACACCCGCGCCCCAAGTGGCGCGAAGGCCCGGAATCAGGCGTTCGAGAATATCCCGCGAACCGCTTTCCACCAGAAGAATAGCGGTGACATCCGGCAGACGCGGGGTGAGAACATAGCGCACTTATTTGAATATAGCGTCTGCGGTAGCCTAAGAGTGTGCGGAAAGATGGGCCGGCGATGCTGTATTTGAATGGAAACTTCCGTCACTTTCGCCGAGGCGCGGGAAAACCTACCTGACATGCTCGAGAAGCTCCTGACCGAACAGGCGAATCCGGCCTCGGCATCGATCGACGCGCTGCCGATCGAGGACGCGCTGCGCATCATCAATGCGGAAGATCAGAAGGTCGCCGAAGCCGTAGGCCGCGAGATTCCCAACATCGCGCGAGCAGTGGCCGCCATCGCGACAGCGTTCGAACATGACGGCCGGCTATTCTATATCGGGGCGGGGACCAGCGGGCGGCTCGGCGTGCTCGATGCATCCGAATGCCCGCCGACGTTCAACGCACCGCCGGAAATGGTGCAAGGAATTATCGCGGGCGGCCCGGCGGCCCTCAGCCGGGCAACCGAAACCACCGAAGACGATCCCGCGATTGGGGTCCGCGACCTGCTGGCTGGCGGATTCACTGCGCGCGATGTCCTGGTGGGAATCGCGGCCAGTGGCCGAACGCCTTACGTGCTCGGTGCGGTTGCGGAGGCACAGCGCCTCGGCGCGGTGACGGTTGGAATCAGTTGCACGCCGGATTCGGAGCTGGCGCGGGCCGTGGAGATCGCCATCACGCCGCTGGTTGGGCCGGAAGTGATCGCGGGGTCAACGCGTATGAAGGCGGGTACCGCGCAGAAGCTGGTACTCAACATGCTGAGTACAGAAGCGTTCATCCGGCTCGGATATGTTTACGGCAACCTGATGGTGAATGTGCAACCGACCAACAGCAAGCTGGCGGACCGCGCGCGGCGCATCGTGGCGCGGGCGGCCGGAGTCTCCCTGGAACGCGCGGGCGAGCTGTTGAATGCGTCGGGAAACAGCGTGCGAGTAGCGATTGTGATGGGCAAGGCAGGTGTGAGTAGCGAAGAAGCGCAGCGGCGATTGGCCGCGGCAGGCGGACGCATTTCTCCAGCCTTGTCCGGCATCTAAAAGATTGGCATGGATAAATTTGTGATTAAGGGCGGAACCGCCCTCAAAGGGGAAGTCCCCATCAGCGGATCGAAGAATTCGGCGCTGCCGGCCTTGGCCGCGGCGCTGCTTACCGAAGAGCCGGTAACGCTCAAGCGTATTCCGCGTGTGCGGGATATCCGCACCATGGAGCGGTTGCTGGTAGATATCGGCTCACAGGTTCAAGAGGAGAACGGAACCGTGCGCCTGCACACGCCCTCCGTCACTTGTCCGGAAGCCCCGTACGAGCTGGTGAAGACCATGCGGGCTTCCAGTCTGGTGCTGGGGCCGCTGGTGGCGCGGTGCGGGCGCGCGCGCGTTTCGCTGCCTGGCGGTTGCGCAATTGGGGCACGGCCGATCAACCTGCACATCTTCGGGCTGGAGCAGTTGGGCGCGCGCATCCACCAGTCGCACGGTTATATTGAGGCTGAAGCTCCGGAAGGGCTGCGGGGCGCGTCCGTTTATTTTGACCGCATCACGGTCACCGGCACCGAAGACCTCATGATGGCGGCCGTACTGGCGCGCGGGGAAACCGTGCTGCGCAACGCCGCGCGCGAACCGGAAGTCGCCGACTTGGCCGAGTTGCTGTGCAAGATGGGCGCGAAGATCGAAGGAGCGGGCACCTCGACGATCCGCATCGAAGGCGTCACGCGCCTCGGCGGCGCGGAACACACCATTATTCCGGACCGCATTGAATGCGGTACGTTCCTGATCGCCGGGGCCATTACGGGCGGCGATGTCACGTTGACGAATTGCAACGCGGAGCACGTGATGGCACTTGTGTCGAAGCTGCAACAGACCGGGGTGGAGGTGACACAGACCGGCCCTGCAGCGCTGCGGGTGCGAGGCAATGGCAAGCTCCGCTCCGTGGACGTGACCACCGAGGAGCATCCCGGTTTCGCCACCGACTTGCAGGCGCAGTACATGGCGCTCATGACCCAGGCCGAGGGAATCGCGATCATTGTGGAGACCATTTTCGAGAATCGCTTCATGCACGCGCAGGAATTGGCGCGGATGGGCGCGAATATACGGATCGATGGCAAACAGGCGATTGTGGCCGGGCCTCGCGAGCTCACGGGCGCGGGCGTCATCGCATCGGATCTGCGGGCGAGCGCTTCGCTTGTGCTGGCCGCACTGGTGGCGAAAGGCGAAACAGTAATCGACCGCGTCTATCACATCGATCGCGGCTATGAGAGAATCGAGGCGAAACTCGCGCCGCTAGGCGCGCAAATCCGGCGGGTGGAGTGAAGCATGGCTCACAGTCCTGAATTCCTGAAACTGGTCAACGACGCCAAAACGCGCGTGAAGGAAATCGATATCGAAGGCTATAAGAAGCTGCGGGCCGCCAATGAGGCGCATGTTCTGGTGGATACGCGCGAAGACCGGGAATTCGACGCGTCCCACGCGGCAGGAGCCGTGCATCTGAGTAAGGGCATCATCGAGCGCGATATCGAAGTACAGATTCCGGATAAATCGACCAAGCTCGTGCTCTATTGCGGCGGCGGATTCCGTTCGGCGTTGGTGGCCGACAATTTACAGAAGATGGGCTACACCAACGCGATCTCACTCGACGGCGGCTGGCGCGCTTATAAAGCGGCGGGCTTGCCGGTTGAACCGTAAGCCGCGCGCGTGGGTGCCGGTTATTCCGGCTGCTTCGGCAGATCGTAGTGAATTTGAGAATGCACCAGTTCCGAGAGCTGGTCCATTGTGATTTCGCCAAGCACCTGCACTACGGTCAATTCTTTGGGCTCGGCCGCAATGACCAGGATGCCGGCAACCTTGCCGTCCTGATTGTGAATGTAAACCTGCGTGCTCTCGTTTTTCTCTTTTACGTTGACCACGCGCGACCATCCCGTCGCGGCGGCTACTTCCTTTCGCAGCGGTTCGAGATCCTGGTCGGAGTACACTCCAGGTTGCTCGAACTCATAGTTCCGCACGTGAACCTCTTTTACCGAGGCGAGCGCACCTTGCAGATTTTTGGGAACGAATTGCTTCCCATTTGCCGCCGCTACCTGGAGTGCCGGACCGTCCAGATCCACTTCGCTCTTAGACGAGGCCTTGGCGGCGATACTGTCGAATTTCATTTCGAACTTCTGTCCCACTGCCAGCGCGGGCAGAAACGAAAGAGCGATTGCAGTGATAAGGGCGGTCTTCATTTCGATCCTTTCTTTTGCGCATCCGGAACCGCAACTGGCGGTATGCCGAAATGCCCTCCCAGATTGGAAAGCTGGGCCAAGTCGATAGGGCCATCGATATATACGATGGTCAGTTCTTTTGGTTCCGTAGTAATGATGGCTAGGCCGGTAATCTGACCGTTTTCGGTTTTCGAATAAATTTCCGTATTCTCGCGGTCCGCTTTGCTCTGCACGTTGACGAACCTGGCCCAACCCGGCCCCTGTAACTGGTTCCGAACCGGTTCGAGATCCGCGGGCGTGTATTGGCCTTCGCTGGAAAACTCGAAACTGCGGACCATGATGCCTTTCAATCCGCTAATGAGCTTTTTGACCTGGGCTTCATCTTTCTGGCCGGACATGAACTTGCCGGCCAATTGCAGCGTGGAGGAATCGAGCGTCACATCGACCGCCTCGGCGGCCTTTGCGGCCAGGCGATCAAGGTTGAGCCGAAACGGCGCCTGTGCCTGCGCGAAAGCGCCTGCGGCGGTGAGAAGCGAGAGCAATATGGTGAATTTCATCGTTCCTCTGTTGTGGCCTGAGGAGTATCTCTTGGGCCGTTGAGTTTTTCCACTTTTCGTTGCACCGCGTTCCATTGCGTCGCCGCGATGCGGACGGCGAGCAGCACCTCGCGTTTAGCTTGCTCTCCCTGCCGGTAGCGGTAGTATTCGATTCCTGTGGTAATCACCAGCGCGGCAGCTACGGCCCAGGCCGCCGCGTGGCGGACCCATCGGCGCGGAGGAGCCGGGTTGACACGAGCGAGCACGCGCCGCGCAAAGTCCGCCGAGGGCTCCTGTCGTTGTAGCGCCGATCTGAGTTCCTCTTCCAGGTTCATGTTCGAATTACTCCACACTTGCGGCACATTTTGCCGCGCAGCAACAGGAGAGCGCGGTGCAGACTGCTTTTTACCGTCCGCACAGGCACTCCCAGCACCTCGGCAATCTCTGCCGGCTCCAAATCCTCCTGGAACCGGAGAATCACTATCATCCGAGCCCTTTCCGGAAGAGTCGCCACGAGGCGGCGGAGGGTACCTGCGAGAAGCGGGTCGTCTTCCCGCGCCGGACTCGAAGGTTCCGGAGCCTGATCGATTGCCACGTGCGGAAAGTGCCGCCGGCGCCGGGCCTGATCGATCGAACGATGCGCCGCTACTCTCCGCAGCCAATGCCGCACGTGCGCCGGGGACTCGAGCGAAGCCAAATTGCGATGCAGCTCCAGGAACACGTCCTGAGCGACTTCCTCGGCCAGCGCGCGGTCATGCAAACAGTGATAGGCAAGACTGAAGACCATGGCTTGATATTCCCGCACGAGTTGAGCAAATTCCGGCAAAGGCGCCTTCAATAAGCTAAGTACGCACGAGATCACACGGGAGGACGCATTTTTTTGAGGGCCGCGGTGAAGCACGTGATACCGTTGCAATATCCGCTATCCTAAAATCTTGGAGTCACACGTTTGAATCGGATTCTCCTCTCGTTCCGTTGTTTTTTTAACATTTTGTTCCACGGCGCGCTTTCCGACCCGGCGCTCACCCAGCTCGGATTGACGCGCCGCGGCGTCGCGGCTACAAAGCCGGCGGCCGCCGCGCCCACCGTCCACACGTCCGACGGTGCGCTTCAGGTCCTCGGAATCCTGCAACGCGATTCGCGGCTGGTGGACTTCCTCATGGAAGATATCTCCAGCTACACCGACGACCAGATCGGCGCGGCCGTCCGTGAATTGCACGACCAGTGCCGCGATTCCATTTCGCGTTATGTCACCCTGCAGCCGGTGATCGATGGCGTGGAAGGCACGTTTGCCAAAGCGCCCGTCAAAGATCCGAACGTGGTGAAATTCATCGGCAACGTTCCTGCCACTCCGCCTGCCGGAGGAATTCTGCGCCACAAAGGATGGCGCGCCGCCAACGTGAATTTGCCGGTGCTCGCGGCCAAACAGGACCCCACCATCATCGCACCGGCCGAGATCGAAATTGAGTAAACGCGCTTTGGAATCCCGATACGTCATTGGAATCGATTTAGGCACTACGAATTCAGCGATGGCCTACGCGGAGATCCCTCCGGAGGCGGACGCGTTCGCAGCCGCCAACGTGCAACTCCTGGATGTGCCGCAACTGGTAAACCCCAGTGAAGTGCGCGACGAGGGGCTACTACCTTCGTTTCTCTATCTGCCGGGCGCGAACGAATTCCCCGAAGGGACGCTGGCGCTGCCCTGGGATACCGGCCGCGAATTCCTGGTTGGCAAGCTGGCGCAGAAACGCGGCGCGGAGAACGTGGGGCGCCTGGTCTCCTCCGCCAAGTCGTGGCTCTCGCACTCCGGCGTGGACCGCACCGCCGAGATGCTGCCCTTCCGCGCGCCCGAAGGCGTGGGCAAAATCTCTCCGGTGGAAGCCAGCCGCCGCTACCTGGAACACCTGCGCGAGGCTTGGGATCACAAAATGCCGGATGCGCCGTTCACCGCGCAGCAGGTGCTGGTGACAGTGCCCGCGTCGTTTGATGCCGTGGCGCGGGAGTTGACGCTCGAAGCCGCCAAAGTTGCCGGCTTTCAGAACATCACTCTTCTCGAAGAGCCACAGGCCGCTTTTTACGCCTGGATCGAACGCCATGCGGATTGGCGGGAGCGCGTAAAACTGGGCGACTTGATCCTGGTGGTGGATATCGGCGGTGGCACGACGGACTTCACACTCATCGCAGTGACCGAGCATGAGGGCGAACTGGCACTCGATCGTGTGGCAGTCGGCGAGCATATTCTGCTGGGCGGTGACAACATCGACCTCGCTTTGGCGGGCGTTGTCGCGCAAGGTCTTGCCGCGCGCGGCACACGCCTCGATAGCCGCCAGCATCAGGCGCTCTGGAACAACTGCCGCATAGCGAAGGAGAGGCTGCTCGAACCGGGATCACAAGCCGCCGAACAGCCGGTCACGATTCTCGGCAAAGGTTCCGGACTGGTGGGCGGCACAATCAAAGCGACGCTTCAGCGCGACGATATTGAGCGCGTGCTCGGCGAGGGCTTTCTCCCGGCAGTGTCGAGCAATGACATGCCCGCGCAGCAGCGGCGCGCCGGCTTGCAGGAGATCGGCCTGCCATATGCAGCCGATCCGGCGATGACCCGCCACCTGGCGCGCTTTCTCCGCCAGCAGGCGGCGCAGACGGAACATGGCGCTGTGCGGCGCGGGCCGAGCGGGCTCGCCTGCCCGACGCACGTGCTGTTCAATGGCGGCGTCCTGAACGCAGGACTGGTGCGGGAACGGCTGCTCAGCACACTGGACGGATGGCTGGCTCAGGAAGGCTTCCCGCCCGTCCAACCATTGAGCGGCGAAGACCTGATGCATGCCGTCTCGCGCGGCGCGGCTTATTACGGCCTCGCGCGACGCGGGCATGGCGTGCGGATTCGCGGCGGTGTGCCGCGCACTTACTACGTCGCCGTGGAAAGTGCGATGCCCTCCGTCCCCGGCTTCCCTGCCCCGTTTAAAGCACTGGCGGTGGTGCCGTTCGGCATGGAGGAAGGCACAGACGTTCGTATTCCCGGTCGCGAATTCGGTTTGGTGGTAGGCCAACCGGCGGAGTTCCGCTTCTTCACTTCCGCCGTCCGTAAGAATGACCAGGCCGGAGACCTGATCGAAGATTTCGGCGACGAACTCGAAGAGCTCGCTCCGATCGAGGTGAGCTTTGAAGCAGCCGAAAGCACTTCCGAAGTAGTGCCGGTTTCTTTTGAAACCGTGGTGACGGAGACGGGCATGCTGCAGCTCTGGTGCGCGGCGCGCGACAGCCGGCGCTGGAAACTGGAATTCAATGTCCGCGAGCGTGTGGAAGCATGAAGATCGGAATCGATCTGGGGACCACCAATTCGGCCTTGGCCTATATTGACGAGCAGGAAGCAGAGGGAAGCGACTTCCCACCAGTCCACGTTTTCGAGACGCCGCAACTGGTAGCCCCGGGGCGCACGGAGCCGCGGCGCACACTGCCTTCATTTCTCTTTCTGGAAGACGGACAACCCGTGGGCGTATATGCGCGCGAGCAGGGCGCGCTAGTGCCTACGCGGCTGGTGCATTCGGCGAAATCGTGGCTCTCGAATCCCGATGTCGATCGCACCGCCAAGATCCTACCGTGGGATTCGCAGGAAACGGGACGCGTGCTCTCGCCGGTCGAGGTGTCGACGCGCTTCCTCGCAAAGTTTCGGGAGGAGTGGGATCGAGCGAAAGGGATGCCACTCGCCGAGCAGGATATTGTGTTGACGGTGCCTGCGTCGTTCGACGAAGAGGCGCGCGAACTCACCGTCATGGCGGCGCGCGAGGCCGGAATCGAGCGGCTGACACTGCTCGAAGAGCCGGCCGCGGCCTTCTATTCGTGGATCGCCAACAATATGGCGCAATCCCGAAAGGCGCTCTTCGACGGCCAGGTCGTGCTGGTGTGCGATGTGGGCGGCGGCACCAGCGACTTCAGCCTCATTCGCGTTTCACGCGATGGCGATCTGGTGACCTTCACTCGTACGGCCGTCGGCAAACATCTGCTGCTGGGCGGCGACAATCTCGATCTCACGCTCGCGTGGCTGGTGGAAACCAAGCTCGGCGTTCCGCTGTCCATTCGTCAGCGCAGCGGACTGCGGCGGCAATGCTCGGCGGCGAAGGAACGGCTGTTGAATGACCCGGCATTGAAAAGCGTAGAGATCACGGTACTGGGCTCGGGCTCGGCGCTGATCGGCAAGTCGCTCAAGAGCGAGATTCTGCGGGAAGAAGCGCTGGAACTGGCGCTCGAGGGTTTCCTGCCTTTCACGGAGCGCGGCGAAGGGCCGAAGGAAGAGAAGCGCAGTCTGTTCCGTGAGCTGGGCCTCCCATACGTCACCGACCCGGCCATTACGCGCCACTTGAACGCGTTCCTCGAGCCTACTGGCGAGGCGCCGGACGCCATACTCTTCAACGGCGGTTTCTTTATTCCGGAAATTCTGCGGGAGCGCGTAGCCGATGCGGTAGGACGATGGTATGGGCGGCGTCCCACGATTCTCGAAAACAGTGAACTCGATCTCGCGGTATCGCGCGGCGCGGCGTATTACTCTTACGTCCGCTCGACCGGCAGCGGCGTGCTGGTGCGGGGCGGTCTTCCGCGTACGTACTACATCGGCTTAGGAGAACCGCGCGAGGGCAAGTTCCCGGCGGTCTGCCTGGTACCGCGCGGCGCCGAAGAGGGCGGCGCGCTCGAGATCGATAACCCCGGGCTGCAATTGGTGGCCAATCGGCCCGTGTCGTTCCGTCTGTACAGTTCGCTGACGCGCACCGGAGACAAGCCCGGCGACCTGTTGGAATTCGATGCAGATGATGCCGAACTGCACATGCACGCGCCGCTCCACGCCGTGATCCGCTTCGGCAAGAAGGCCGAAGAGCGGCTGATTCCGGTGAAGCTAGGCGCGCGGCTCACCGAGATCGGCACGCTTGAAAGCTGGTGCGATTCCAAAATCAGCGACAACCGCTGGAACCTGCAATTCGAGCTGCGCAAGAAGGCTGCTGAGCAACCGGCGGAACGCAAGGCCGCCGCTGTGGTGAGCGAGCAGGCATTGAAGGCGTCGCTGGAACTGATCGAAGCGGTATTCGCTCCGAACGCAAAATCACCCGTCGCGCCGGAAGAAGTTCCGGCAAAGCTCGAACAGACCATGGGCCTGGGAAGGAACTCGTGGCCGCTTTCGGCGATCCGCCCGATGGCCGATGCATTTCTGGCGTCGGTGGACGGCCGCAAAAAGAGTCCGGCGTATGAAATTCGCTGGCTGAACTTATGCGGCTTTTGTTTGCGCCCCGGATTTGGCTATCCTGGTGACGATTTCCGCGTGGAACAGGCGCGGCGCATTTTCTCGAGCGGGTTGACGTACGCCAATCAGGTGCAGAATGAAGTGGATTGGTGGATTTTCTGGGGACGCGTAGCGGGCGGATTGAATCGAAACCAGCAGACGGATATCTACCAGCGTTTGGCGGCCTTCCTGTTGCCGCGCGGAAATAAAAAACCGCAGCGCATCAACCCTTCGCTCCTGCGAGAGATGTGGCGCACGGCGTCCAGCCTGGAGCTTCTGCCGATCGGCACGAAGACGGAGTTAGGTGAAGCCCTCATCCGGCGCGTCAAAACCGGCGACTACAAAGAGAGTGAGCTGTGGTGCCTTTCCCGCCTGGGAGCGCGCCGGCTCTTTTACGGGCCGATCAATCTCGTAGTGCCGCCCGCGACCGTCGCGCGCTGGGTGGAGACGCTGCTCAAGGCACAGCAGGCCGGCGACGCGCTGGCCGCTATGTCGCGGCGAACCGAAGACCCCACGCGCGATCTGCCGCCGGCTCTGCAGCAGACAGTTCGCAGCAAGCTCGAAGCGTTGCCGCACGCCGCGCGCCTGCTGGCCGTTTTCGATGGCGAAGAAGAAGACGATCGCACGTTGGGGCGGATCTTCGGTGAAGAGCTTCCCTCGGGCCTCGTGCTGGCTGCGCGCGAATAGCGTTCGAAGCTATCCTGCGGTTGCTTCCCGAAACGCCTGCCAGTTTTCCCGCAAGTGCGCGGGCGAAGTGGTCCCCGTCAGGATGACTCCCGTGAACCGGTGCCGCAGAATGAAGCGGAAAGCCGGCACCTTACCGGTTCCTTCGTGCACCATGGCGCCCATGGCAAACGGCCGGTTGACGGCCACCCAAATTCCCTGCTCTCCCGCGGCATCGAGAACCGGAGCGAACTTCGGATTCGCCGCGTTGCAAGGAATCTGCAGCACGGAATAGTGCGGATTCTCCAGAGCCAGGCGGGCAGATTCGAGGTCGCTCGCACTCGGTCCGAAACGATGAATGCCCGTGGTCGTGGCGTAATCCCACGCTTTGGCGACATCCCCGCTCGCGAGCGCCTGAGGCGTGGTCTTGTGAAGTTGCAGAGTGTCAATTCCGCCGAGACGCGCCAGACTGGCATCCAGGCTGCGCTTCAGCGCGTCATAGCCGTGATCGGCGTATGGCTCATTCGTCCGCGCATCCCAGTGCTCGCCGAATTTCGTCGCCACAGTAACCTCATTCCGCTGCACGGACGTGAGCGATTTCAGGAAAAATCCCAGCCGCCGCTCGCTGAGGCCGTCGCCATAGGAAGGCGCTGTATCGAAATAGCGGATGCCGAGCTCGAATGCGAATTCCAGCAGGCGGACGGCGTCGCGCTCTTCGGGCACTGGCTTCGGCACGTGTCCCCACGGCTTGCCGATTCCGATCAGGCCCAACCCCAGTTGCACGTTTGCAGGGATCACTCGATGACGTGGAACTGCTTCAGCGCCTCTTCTTTGATGGTCAGACCGAGGCCGGGGACGTCGTCGCACAGATCGATGTATCCATCCATCGGTTTCGGTTCGCCATCGAAGATGTACCAGAACAGCTCGTTGCCGATCTCCACATCCACCTGCGGAAAGAACTCCGCCATGGGCGAGTTGTAACTCGCCATCACGACGTGGAAGTTGTGCATCTGGCCCGCATGAGGCACTACCGGAACCGAGTGCGCTTCCGCCAGCGCGCACACCTTGCGCGCCTGCGTGATGCCGCCCACGCGGTTGGTATCGAACTGAATGTAATCGACCGCTTTGGCTTCCAAAAGCTGGCGGAATCCATAGACCGTGTGTTCATGCTCGCCGCCCGCAATAGGAATGCGGCCGAACGATTTCAACTCGGAATAGCCCTGAATATCGTCGGGAATCACCGGTTCTTCGAGCCAGCGAAGATGATAGGGTTCGAGCAGCGGGAGCATCCGCCGGGCATAATCCAGCGTCCAGCCCATATAAGCATCGGACATCAGGTCGATTTCATGGCCGATCACCTCGCGGACGGTGCGCACCAATTCCACGTTGCGCTGCATGCCGGCCGCGCCGTTGGTGGGTCCCCAGCCGAAACGCAGCTTCATCGCGCGATAGCCCTGGTCTTTATACTTTTGGGCCTCGACAGCAAGGTCCTCGAGCTTCTGGCTGTAAAGACGGCTGGCGTAAACCGGAATCTTCGGTTTGGTTCTTCCGCCCAGCAGGCGGAAGACGGGCTGCCTGGCGGCCTTTCCGAGAATGTCCCAAATGGCAATATCGAGAGCGCTGATGGCGACCATCGCCACGCCTTTGCGGCCGAATGCCATCGTTTGCCGGTACATCTGCTGCCACAGGAATTCCGAATCGAAGGGATTCTTGCCGATGAGGAGAGGCTTCAGGTAAACATCGATGGTCTGCTTCGTGAGTCGCGGAGCAAGCGCGGCATTGCCAATTCCCACATAACCGGCGTCGGTGAAGACTTCGACAATCAGCCACCCATAAAAGCGAAAGCCGGCCATGGAGTCGGACGGCAGATTCAACAGGTCCATCGGGTTCGTGCAAAAGTGCGGCTGCGGCGGGACGGTCTTGCCCCTCCACTCCACTACGCGCGTCCGTACGTCCGTAATCTTCATGATTCTCCTGCGGGCTTGCCGCCTTCATTCTTCCAAAATGTGATCGAACAACGCAAAACGAAATCGGAACGCCGCATTGCGTTCACGGCGGTACCACGCCCCCGGGATACACGTGTAAGGCGAACGGGACCGAAGGCTCCGGCTCTGCAATACAGACACCCCCGCGTTCCCGGCAGCCTGCACCCACGAGGTGGCTTGAACCCCGGCCCAGCCATTCGCAGGCCCTTAACGCGGCACACAGGAGGCAGGCAACGGAGCGCGGTCGCTCCGTGCAGGAGAACCGCAATAGCGTTTGCCGATTGCCTCGGGAGCCGGAATAAACAAAAATACCACGCCGGATCGCCGAATGGCCCGCAAACGGACTGGCGGCGTACTACTCCCGCCTGGCGAACAACTGAGTTTGGCGCAGCCACAATCGCTGAACCGGCGGGGATTATACTAACAGTACAGGTGATCAGACCCTACAGGCGCCGCTCGGTCATTGGCTTTTGGCTGATGGTCTCGGTGGTGTGTTGCCTCTGTACGCTTCCCGCTTTCGCTCTCAATCCCAATAAGAGCCTGTCCCAGTACTCGCGTACGGTATGGACGCAGGGCCGCGGGCTTCCCCAGGACAGTATCCGTAACATTGCGCAAACCACGGACGGCTACTTGTGGCTGGGCACAGACGAAGGGCTGGCTTCCTTCGACGGATACGAATTCACGATCTACAACCAGGACAATGGCGATTTGCCGGCGAACTCCGTGACTGCGCTCGCCGCATCCCACAACGGCGGGCTGTGGATCGGAACGCCAAACGGGCTTACTCTCTACCGAAATAAACAGTTCCGAACCTTTACTACAAAACAGGGCCTGCCCGACAATGCCGTCACCGGCCTGTTTGAAGACCACGAGGGAACCCTTTGGATCGTCGCGGGCGTTTACCTGAGCCGCTACAAAGACGGAACATTTGTAAACTTTGCTCCCGGCCGCGATATTCCATTCACTTTGGTGAGAACGGTTTGCGAAGACCGGCAGCACCATCTCTGGATCGCCGGATTCAGTGGCGTGGTGGAGTTCGTGGATGGCAAGTTCATCCCGAGAGTCGATGCCGCCACGCTAGGCAGCGACATCGTGACCAATCTTCTGGTAGACCACGCAGGCAACCTGTGGATCGCGGGAAGTCTCGGGCTCTTTGAGCGGTCTCCTTCCGGCGCCATTCGCAGGTATGGCGTGACCCAGGGACTTCCCGATATTTTCGTCCGGGCATTGTGCGAAGATCGCGACGGCAATATCTGGGCCGGCACCAATGGCGGCATGGCGCGGCTCGAAGGGGGCCGCTTTATGGCACTCGCGCCCGCGAGCACCCATCCTCAGGATTTGGTGCGCTCGATATTTGAAGATCGCGAAGGTGACCTCTGGGTCGGCACGAACAACGGTCTTGACCGGTATCGAGACGATGTGTTCACCGTCTACGGCAAGACCGAGGGAATGCCGAGCGACGATCCCAACACCATTTACCAGGACCGCCAGGGGCGCATCTGGGTGGGCTTCCACGATAGTGGACTCATGATGTATTCGCGCAGTGGACGGCGCTTATACACAACGCGCAATGGGCTGCGTAACAATGAAGTCTTTTCGATTCGGGAAGCCCGCAACGGCGATCTGCTGCTGAGCACTCGCGCCGGCCTCACGCGCATGCATGACGGACAGTTCACAAACTACGTGCCGCCTGACGCTCTCGGTCTGCCCCTGGTTTTTGACGCCTTGCAGGATCGCCAAGGCCGGATTTGGCTGGCGACACCCGGGGGCGTGACCATGCTGGAAGGAAATCAGCCGCACCTTGTAGTTCAAGGAGGTCCGCTGCTGGTGAACGCCGTGGTGACGCTGTGCGAAGGGCCGGACGGCGTTATCTGGGCGGGCACTTACGGCAAAGGGCTTTGGCGCATACAGGGCAACGATGTCAAGCTTTACACCATGGCCGATGGTCTATCGAGCGACCAGATCCGCTCGCTCCATCAGGATAGCGACGGCACGCTGTGGATCGGCACCTTCGGCGGCGGACTCGACGCGCTGCGTAACGGACAGTTTTTCCGGTACACCACCAGGAATGGCCTCCTGAGCGATAATGTCGCCGATGTTCTCGACGACGGCGAGTCACTTTGGCTGAGCACCACGCGCGGTATTTGTCGCGTCAGCAAACAACAGCTTCGCGATTTCAGCGCGCATCGTGTTGCCGTTCTGACTCCTGTCAATTACGGCGTTGAAGACGGATTGCGCAGCGCCCAATGCGCTCCGGGATATCCCACCGGTGGTGGCGGTTTCCGTAGCTCCGATGGCCGGCTCTGGTTCGCTACAACGCGCGGACTGGCCGTATTCAATCCGCACAAACGGATGCCGGCCAATCTTCCTCCTACTGTTCACTTGACGGAACTGACTGTGGATGGAAGGCCGATCGATTTGCGCCGGCCGGTCAAGCTGGCGCCGGGGAGCGAGCGCATCCAGATTCGCTATGCCGCGATCCATCTGCGCGCGCCCGAGCGCGTTGAGTACTCTTACAAGCTCGAAGGTCTCGACGCGGATTGGGTTTCGGCGGGCAACCGGCGCGTCATCAATTACAACAGTCTGCGGCATGGCGCCTATCGCTTCCTCATCCGGGCGGAACTCCCCGGCGGGCAGGAGAGTGAGGAGTCGCTCGCATTCCATGTACTCCCGCAGTTCTATGAGACGGCCTGGTTCCGCCTTTTGGCCGCGGCGCTGCTGCTGCTGATCATTTGGGAAGCATATCGTTTCCGCCTGCGGCAGGTTCGTTACCGCTTCGCGCTGGTCCTGGAAGAGCGGGCGCGCCTGGCCCGTGAAATTCACGATACGCTGGCGCAGGCGTTCGTCGGCATCTCTTCCCAACTGGATGCCGTGGCGTTGAGCATGCCGGAAACCGCTGTTTCCGCGCGAAAGTATCTGGACCTGGCACGCAAGATGGCGCGGCACAGTCTAACAGAAGCGCGGCGCTCGGTAATGGATCTGCGCGCCTCGGCGCTCGAAGGAAGTGATCTGGCGGCGGCACTGGCATCGGGGACCCAGCTTTGGACGGCGGGCTCCGGCGTGGATGTGGAAGTGGATGTCAGCGGGCCGAAGAGCACACTGCCGGAAGAAGTGGAGCAGCACCTGCTCCGCATTGCGCAGGAGGCCGTGACCAATACGTTGAAACACGCTGCCGCGAACAAAGTGAGAATTCGCCTCTACACCGAAGCCCGCAAACTGTATCTCCGCATCGTGGACAACGGCCGCGGCTTTGAGCAGCAGGACGCGTTTTCCACTGTGGGCGGCCACTTCGGCCTTCTCGGAATGCGTGAACGCGCCGAGCGGCTGGGCGGCGAACTGCACCTGTCGAGCCACCCGGGCGTAGGAACGGAAGTGGAAGTCATGGTGCCCTTGCCATGAGCGAAAATCGTCCCATTCGAATTCTGGTTGCCGAAGATCACCTGGTGGCGCGTGTTGGAGTGAGCACGATCGTCAACATGCAGCCCGATATGACAGTAGTGGCCGAAGCCTCCAACGGGCAACAAGCGGTAGAACTCTACCGCAAGCATATTCCCGATGTGGCGCTGCTCGATATGCGTATGCCGATTCTGTCGGGAGCCGTGGCGGCCGCCGCCATCCGCCAGGAGTTTCCCGCCGCGCGCATGATTGCTCTCACCACTTACGGCGGTGATGAAGATATTCGCCGCGCTCTGGCCGCGGGTGTACAGGCATACCTGACCAAAGACGTGCTGCACGATGAACTGTTGAAAGCAATCCGGGCCGTGCATGCAGGGCAGGCCTATCTTCCCGCGGCTGTGGCGGCTTCACTCGCAGCCCAGCTCCCGCGACCCGATCTGAGCGCGCGGGAGACTCAGGTACTGGAGTTGATCGTACAGGGGCTGGCCAACAAGCAGATTGCCTACTCACTGGATATTGCCGAGCACACCGTCAAGAACCACGTAAAGAATATTCTGAGCAAGCTGGGCGTGCAGGACCGCACGCAAGCGGCGACTGCGGCGATCCAGCGGGGAATCATTCACCTCTAGCGGATTACAGATCGTCAGGATCGTCGATGCCGGTTTCGGCGCGGCGGCGGGCGGCGCGCTCGGCAGGCGTTTCTTCCCGTAGCGGCGTAACCGAACCCGCGGCACGCACGCGCGGCTTTGGCCGGTCCATGTTCGCGAAATCGCCGGTCTTTTCGCCGGCGGAAGCGATGTCCTGCGCGCCGGTTTCTTCCAGGATGTGCCTCGCCTGTTTCACCCATTCATCGGAGTCGCAGTGCACGGAAAGAAGAATGCCGCCCTCGCGAATGCGCCCCTCAAAACGCTTGGCTTCATATTCAGGGATGCCCATTCCCGCGAGCGCGCCGATGATGCCGCCCAATGTGCCCACCGCGCCCGCGCCGGCCAAGGCGGCCACAATCGGCCCAGCCGCCACAAACGGCCCAAGACCCGGTATCGCCAACAAGCCGATTCCCGTCAGCCAGCCCAACACACCGCCCGTGATGCCGCCGGCAACGCCGCCCGCAGTCGCGCCTTCGGGGGCCTTGGTGTTTTTTTCATGGGCAAAATCCTTCGTTCCCTGGTTGTCTGGAAACAGCACGGATATGTCCGTGTTGCGATAACTGGCAGTGCGAAGTTGTGCGACGGCCTCTTCTACCATCTTGCGATCGCGATAGATGCCGAAGACTGCTGTGTTCTTTCCAGCCATGTTGTTGTGCTCCTTGGGACCGGCGTGCCTCTGATTCACCGGCCACACGGTCGATAGAGCAAGAGCCGTGCCGAAAACAGGGAGGCCGCAAGAGGGTTGTGCGTTCCCCCACTGGATATCCACGGCAGCCGGCCGGTGGTGCGCTGAAATTAGCGCACTACCAGCCGGCCACTCCGTGAAACCATATCCCGTGAGACCATATAATGAACGCTAACGCGGCCACTCCCGGTCACACGGCAGGCACGTGATTGGGGAATGCCGCACAAAATGATCGACAAGCAGGAGCTAAGCCTAATGAAGATGGAAACGACGCGTCGTGGATTTCTCGGGGCCACGGCCGGACTCGCCGGCTTAACCGCCGCCGGCGCAATTCCCGCGGCCGCCCGCATTGTGCCGGAGCCATGGGGAATCAAACTCGGCATCGCCACCTATTCTTTCCGGAACTTTGACCGTGCCAAGGCGATTGAGATGATCAAAGCGCTGCAAGCACCCTGGATCAGCGTCAAGGAAGCGCATCTCAAATACGACAGCACGCCGGAGCAGCTCGCCCAGGCGCGCAAGGAATTTGAAGCGGCGGGTCTGAAGATCATGAGCGGCGGGAACGTCAGCATGCCGAACGATGACCCCAACGATATCCGCCGCTACTTCGAATACGCGAAGAATGCCGGCCTTCCCATGATGGTCTGCGCTCCGACTCACACCAACATCAAGACCGTCGAGAAATTCGTCAAAGAATACAATATCCGGATCGCTATCCACACGCACGGCCCGGAAGATAAGCAATTCCCGACGCCTCAGACTGTGTTGAAAGTGGTGCACGATCTCGACCCGCGGTGCGGCTTGTGCATGGATGTAGGCCACTCCATTCGCGCCGGCGCCGATGTAGTGAAGAGCGTTTCCGAAGCGGGCGACCGGCTGTTCGATCTGCACGTCAAAGACTTGGCAAATCTGCATGAGCGGGACAGCCAGTGCGATGTCGGCGACGGTCTGATTCCTTTCCCCGAACTCTTCAAGGCTTTGAAGAAGGCGAATTTTCAGGGTTGCGTCAACCTGGAATATGAGATTCATCCCAACGACCCGTTGCCGGGCATGCAGCGCTCCTTCAGCTACATGCGCGGCGTGCTGGCCGGCTTGGCCGCTGCGTAATTGAGCCGCACGGTTCGCCAGATCTGGGGCTGGGTCCTGGTGGTTGTGGGCGCGATCGGGTTGATTGTGCCCATCATGCCGGGATGGATTTTTCTCATACCGGGCCTGGTGATTCTCAGCGACCGGTTTGTCTGGGCGCGGCGTCTGCTGGACTGGGTCAAAAAGAGGAAATATGGCAGGTATTTCGATCGGAACAAAGGGCGAGGAGAAGGTTCTGGTGACCAGTGAATGCGCCATCGATTTTCTGGGCATGGATGGCGCGCGCGTGCTTTCCACGCCGCACATGATCGGCTTCATGGAACGGACCTGCCGGAATACGGTTCTGCCTCTTCTCGAAGCCGGGTATGACACCGTAGGCACACAGGTCAACGTTTCTCACATCGCCGCTGCGCCGATCGGCGTGACTGTCACGTTCAGAGCCGAGATCATCGGCGTGGCCGAGCGCCGCGTGACCTTTCGCGTAGAGGCGTGGGACGAGAAGGAAAAAATTGGCGAGGGCACGCACGAACGCACAGTCATCAACGTAGCAAGATTCGCAGCGCGCCTGGCTGAGAAAAAGAAGTAGCCGCAGTACGCGCCGGTGGGCATCGAGGCGCGGGTGGGGAAGGAATTCCGCCGCCCACGGGCTGTCGCGGTTCCGCGCAAGTGCGGAGCCGCGATAGCCGGCGGCGGTTTTGGAACTGTTAGTTGCGCTTGCCGCCGCGCCGTTGACGATAGGTCGCGTGGCAGCCTTGGCACGTCGCCCCAACGTTCGCGGCGGCAGCAGTGTAAGCCGGAGCGTCCTTGTCGTGAGCGGCTTTGTTGACTGCCGCGGCAGCATCCACCAGAGCGCGGGCGTCTTTCATCCAGCCCTCCTGGTCCTTTGCTCGATCGCCGATCATGAGCAGATTGCCGCCCTCAGCCAACATCGCCGAATCCCGCTCTGCCTTGCGCCAAGCCTGGTCATCCTGCGGAGGGGTCTTGGCCGCCGCTGAAACTGCGGCAGCACTCGGCTGGATCAGCCCTGACATGATTTGACCCACGCCCGCAACAGGTTGAAACGACGGGCCGTCAGCAAAAACCAAACCGGCAAACAGCAGCAATCCGATCAATCGCATCTTATCTCCTTGATTTCGGGGGCTAACGTGCCCTCGGCGGATTTTATCACACACCCCGCCTGACGTTTCAAGAAGGCGGAGGGAATTGCCTCAGGGTTACTGACCAGTTACGATCCTGCAACGGTGGATGCCGGCCGGAAGCCGCCGAACATCCCCCGGCCGTGTTTGCCGGCCTGCGTTTCATTGACCTCACCGCTGGCCGCGGTGGCCTTCTGGTAGAAGGCGAGAATCGCGCCCTCGTCATAATCAATGGCGCGGGCGTATTGCCGGATGTAGCTGGTGTTGTATATGCCGCCGGGCAGTTTTCGGAAGTCCCCCCGTTCAATTGCGTCGAGCGAGCGTAAGCTGATCTTAGTCGATTGGGCGATCTGCTCCAACGAAATGCCGCGATTTCGACGGATCGTCGCCAGCCCCAGTA
Source organism: Bryobacteraceae bacterium (assembly GCA_035550475.1). Classification (GTDB taxonomy): domain Bacteria; phylum Acidobacteriota; class Terriglobia; order Bryobacterales; family Bryobacteraceae; genus DASZPB01. Next base: position 39,720 of record DASZPB010000056.1, read on the forward strand.
TGCTGGTATCCTCTTTCATTCTGCGCCCTTCCGCCCGGGCTCTTCGGGGGGTACTAGCCCCGGCTCAGAAAGTTGTGCTAAACATGACACTATACCATTATTGCCACCTCTGTTAAACTCTTTTTTTATGGATGTTTGCCGCCGGAATTTCGGCAAGTGCATCCTCGGAGCTCTCGCCTCTCAGGCATTGGCCCTTCCCGCACGACCTAAGTTATTGGTACTGGTAGTTTTAGAACAATTTCGGGCGGAGTACCTGGATATTGCTTGGCCGCGCTTAGGTGCCCGGGGACTCCGCACCCTCATTGAAAATGGCGCCTATTTTCCGGATTGCCGGCATCTGGCGAGTTCCTTCCCCGCTTCTTCCATAGCCACTCTGGCCACGGGCGCTTGGCCGGCGCAGCACGGCATCGTCGCCGACGGATGGTTCGACCGAACAGCCAAGCGCATGGTTCATGCGTCGGAAGAATCCCTGCTCGCTACGACGCTGGCTGCGCAAATCGCGGCACGGCCGAATACGCGCATTTATACCGTTTCATTGGCCGAGCCGCACGCGGCGCTTTTCGCGGGCACGAACCGCAGCGCCATTTTCTGGATGGATGATCGCGGCCAATTCGCGGTGCGGGGCCAGGAACCGGACTGGTTAGGCGAATATAACGGGCTCAAGCCCATCGAGAATTTGCGGAACGCTAAGTGGCTGGCAGTGGACGCGCGCCCGGACGCGCCCGCCCTGCGCACGCTCACCTACGATCCAGACCGTCCGCAGGACTTCGTAGCCCTCTATAAAGCGTCGCCCTTTGGACAGGCCGCGCAGTTCGAGTTCCTGGGAGAATTGCTGACGCGCGAGCGTCTGGGTCAAGCTGATACCTTCGATTTCGTTTGCCTGCTGGCCGGGTCCAACGCGTTGCTGGGCTACGAAACCGGCGCACGCTCTCCGCTGATCGACCAGATGACGCTCCAACTCGACCGGCACATCGCTTTTCTACTCGATCAGCTCGATAAAGCGCCCGGCATCGATTCCTACAATCTCGTACTGGCCGGAGCACATGGAGCGCCGCCCGCGCCATCGGCGGAAGCCCGCCCGCGCATGGCGGTGAATGGAGAGCGTCTCGCGCAAGCCATCAACCAGCGATTGAAGGAAAGCTCGGATGGCCGCGTGGAGAAGTACGTATATCCGTTCCTCTACGTCGATGCAAGCGGTTTTCGCGATCCCGAACCAGTGCGCCTGGCCGCCGCCAACGCCGCCTTGCTGGAGCCCGCGGTGGCAGCCTTCTTTACCGCCGGCGGCGCGTGTTCCGTTCACGATGTGTGGAAGCGGCGGTTCCGCAACAGTTTTCATCCTGCGCGTTCAGGCGACGTCATGCTTTCCTACAAGCCCGAATACATCGAGGACTATGGCTCAAGCCGCGGCATCTCTTACGGTTCGCTCTACAACTACGATATTCGCGTGCCGCTCTGCTTCTTCGGTCCGCAGTTCCGGGCAGGCGTCTTTGAAGCGCCCGTGGAATCCGTGGACCTGGCGCCTACACTGGCGCGCGCTTCGGGCATCGAGCTTCCCTCCTCAGCCACCGGACGGGTGCTGGGCGAAGCCTTCGTGGACACCGTAGAATCGAAGAAATGAACTCTGCCGATCCGCGTCTGGCGATGTCGCTGTGCGGCATTCGCCTGCGCAATCCGGTGATCGCAGCCTCAGGCACATTCGCCTACGGAGTGGAATTCGAGAAGCTCGTCGATCTGAACGCGCTCGGCGGCCTCGTTGTGAAGGGGCTCTCGCGCGGGCCCATGGCGGGAAATCCGCCTCCGCGCGTGCATGAGACTGAAGCCGGGATGATCAATTCCATCGGGCTCCAGAATATCGGCGTGCGCGCCTTCGTGCGCGAGAAACTGCCGGCGCTGGCGCGTCTGGAGACTGCGGTTTTCGCCAATGTTTTCGGATATGAGAGCGAAGACTACGAAGAAGTAGTGCGGGTGCTGGAAGACGCCCAAGGCCTGGCTGGATATGAGCTGAACGTTTCGTGCCCGAATACCAGCCACGGCGGCATTTACTTCTCGAGCGACCCGGGCCTGCTGAGCGGCGTAGTGGCGGGCGTGAAGCGCGTGGCGCGCCGGCCGGTGATCGTCAAGCTTTCGCCCAACGTGGCGCAGATTGAGCCGCTGGCGAAGGCTGCCGAGGATAGCGGCGCCGACGCTCTCTCGCTGGTCAACACGTTCGTGGCGCTGACCGTGGACGCCCACACGCGGCAATCGCGGATCGGCGCGGGTTGCGGCGGATTGTCCGGCCCCGCGATCAAACCAATCGCCTTGCGTCTGGTGTATCAGGCCGCCCGAGCCGTGCGCATTCCGGTAATTGGTCTCGGCGGAATTGCGAGCGGAGTGGATGCGGCTGAGTTTCTGATTGCCGGAGCAAGCGCGGTCCAGGTGGGAACCGCCAATTTCTGGGACCCGCGGTCCTGCGTGCGGATTGCCGGCGAACTGGCGGAGTTCCTGGATCGGGAAAAGGTCAGCAAAGCAGCCGACCTGGTCGGCACGCTGAAGATGTAATCAGCCCGCTGTGATCAGCCCCGGCTGCGCTCGGTGACGGTTACCGGTGAGCGCAGGCGGAAATTGATGCGGGTTTCACTCGGCAACGTCGCCGCATCGCCATGCGTAAGAGCCACGTCGCCAGCGCCGGCCGCTCCTCCCACACCCGCGCCCACAGCGGCGCCCTTGCCGCCTCCCGCGATTGCGCCAATGGCCGCCCCGAGTGCCGCGCCGATTCCCACCTTCGTCGCATCTTTGCCGCGAGTCTGCTCAGCATGTTTCTCAAAGCTATCGGTCTGAATCGATAACGTCTGTCCATCCGAAGTGCGGATGTGCGTCAGCTCGACCGCGAGGGCCGCAACGCCTTTCACACGGCCGCCGCGGTCGGATGCCACCACGCGCCCCTCTACCCGCGCGCCGCGCTCGGCAATCACGAACCCGTCGACGACCAGAGGCTGATCGAGCGAGGCCGTGAAGCTATCGCCGGGCGTGTTCCTCTCCGTCGAAAGGCCGTCCACCAAGCGCACTGGGATCAAGGTCCCAGCCTTCAGCGTAACCGTGGGAGGCGGAGGCGGAGGGGATGGCGGAGTCACGTGCTCCGGTTCGACGGGCGCGGGCGCGGGTGCTGCCGCCGGAGCGGGCGCGGGCTGTGGCGGCGCAGCTTGGACCGGCTGGGCGGGCGGCGCGGCCGGTTCGTTTTCAGCCACGGCTACCGGCTCGGGATTACCTTTCGGCTCATGCACTGCTTTGTGCCGTACGGGGCGCGCGGCTTCCCGCTTTGGCGCGACCGGCACGGCCGCTTCCGGCGCGACGGCCGGCGGGGGCGTTGCCGCCTGGACGCTCGAAGCCGGGGCAGGGACAGGCGTCTGCACCGTGGCCGGAGCTGGGGTTGCCGGATGCGACGTCTGCGCCATCCTCATGACCACTGCGCCGCAGATCGCGCCGACGATCACCAGAGATACGACGTGAAGTGGCTTCATGTTCATCTCCTCAAGCCAATCTGACGTGGCGGCGATAAGTTCCGTTTCGTCCGCACAAACCGCTAAGATGAAGGATACGAACGAGAATGACTGGTTTCCCTGCATGTCTGAAGATCGGTAACGTAGCCATCTCGCCGGCCACCGTGCTCGCGCCGATGGCAGGTGTTACGGACACGGTTTTCCGCCGGTTTATCCGCGACTTGGGCGGCTGCGGGCTGCTGATGACCGAGTTCACCAGCTCGCACGGAGTGAGCGCGTCCCTGGGCTCCCGCAAGCCCACGAAAACATTGAAATATCTGGCCTTCGAGCCCGAGGAGCGTCCGATTTCCGCGCAATTGTTCGGCGCCGACCCGGCCGTAATGGCGGACGCCGCGCGCGTGTGCGAGGATCTGGGCTTCGACATTCTGGACATCAACTTCGGCTGCCCTGTCAATAAAGTGGTGAAGTGCAACGGCGGTTCCGGGCTTCTGCGCGACCTGCCGCTGGTGGAACGGCTGCTGCGCGAAGTGCGCAAAGCGATTTCGATTCCCTTCACTTTGAAATACCGCGCCGGCTGGAATGACAACGAACTGGTGTGCGCCGCCATGGCAAGGCTTGCCGAAGACTGCGGCCTGCAGGCCGTGGCGCTGCACCCGCGCACCCGCGAGCAGGGTTACTCGGGTAAAGCAGATTGGTCGCGCATTGCCGAGGCCAAAGCGGCCGTGCGGATCCCGGTGATCGGTAACGGCGACATCCTGACGCCAGAAGACGCGGTGTGCATGGTGCGGGAAACCAACTGCGACGGCGTCATGATCGGCCGCGCTGCTTCCTCCAATCCGTGGATCTTCCGGCAAATCGAGCAATATCTCGCTACCGGCACTTACGAGGAAGCCACGCAGTTCGATCGCTACCAGATGATGCGCCGCTATTATGCCATGCTGCTTGATCACGGTGAGCGCGACGCGATCGGTAAGATGAAGCAGTTCGCCACTTACTTCACACATGGTGTTCGGCACGGGGCTCAACTGCGCGTGAAGATCTACCAATCTCAGGAAGCCGCTGCGATTCTCGATCTGGTCGACGATTTTTTCCAGGCAGAGCCGGTGCTCGCCCAGTGAAGCAGGTCAAGCTGATTACAGACGGCGCGTGTCTCGGAAACCCTGGCCCCGGCGGGTGGGCCTGCATCTTGCGCTATAACGAGCACAAGCGGGAGCTGTGGGGCTCCGAGCCGCAGACTACGAATAACCGGATGGAGCTGATGGCGGCGATTCAGGGCTTACGCGCTCTCACGGAAGGTTGCGCTGTCGAAGTGGTTACCGATTCGGAATACCTGAAGAACGGTATCACCACGTGGATCAAGAATTGGAAGCTCAAAGGCTGGCGGACGGCGGCGAAGAAGCCGGTCGTGAATCAAGACCTCTGGAAAGCGCTTGACGAACAAGTGGCGCGCCATCAAACCACGTGGTCCTGGACCAAAGGCCACGCCTCGCACGCCGATAACAACCGCTGCGACGAACTGGCATCGCAGGCGGCTCGCGAACAAAGTTCGGGTTCGAATTCCTGATGCCCACAGCTCAGGCCTGCGCGCTCAGGCCATATTTAAGACTTGTTTGACGGAACCGCTCTGTCCCTGGATCTTCTCCTGCAGCAGCATGAGCGCGTAAATGAGTTGCTCGGGCCGCGGCGGACATCCAGGCACGAAGACATCGATGGGAATCACCTGATTCACCGGCGTGAGCGCGTAATTGTGGAATACTCCAGTCGATGTGGCGCAGGCCCCCATGGAAATTGCCCATTTCGGCTCCGGCATCTGCTGGTACAGGTGGCGGATCACAGGCGCCATCTTATTCGACACGCGGCCGGCGATGATCATGAGGTCCGCCTGCCTTGGCGAACCGCGGAAAACCTCAGCGCCGAAGCGAGCGATATCAAAGCGGGAAGCGCTCATGGACATCATCTCGATAGCGCAGCAGGCCAAGCCGAAGGTCATCGGCCAGATGGAATTTTTACGGGCCCAATTGACTGCGCGATCGAGTGTAGTGAACACGATCCCTTCAGAGGCAGCGGCCGCGGCGTTGTCCGTGGTGTAATCGTCGAGACGTAAGAATAACTCCGGTGGTCCGCTGGCAAGGGGTTTATCCATACCCCCATTTTCGCATGGACTGCGAACGTCCTGTAAAATCGAAATAGTCCCTCTTACATGCCATCTGAGACATTCGAGCAGCTCCTCGATCGCGTCGCCGCCGCTTACGGGATCGATTCTGGATTCTGGGATATCTGGGGAAAGTATCACACCACCACGAGCGCGGCGAAACAAGCGATTCTTGACGCCATGGGCGTGCCCGCCGGCGCCGCCGAAGATCTGGAGCGAGTGCTGGCCGGCCTGGAGCGCAAGCAGTGGACGCGGCTGCTGCCGCCTGTCCTGGTGGTGAGCGAAGCAGCGCCGCACGTGCTCCCACTCAGCATTCCGGCCGAATCCTTGGGCGAAGCTGCGCGTGTCACCGTGCGCCGGGAAAACGGCGCGGGTCACACCTGGGATCTCAGCTTGTGGGATTTACCCCAGACCGGCTCGATCGAAATGGAAGGCCGGACATGGGTCCGAAAGCAGGCTACGCTGCCGCTCGATCTGCCGCTCGGATACCATGAGGTGCTGGTGGAACTCGGGACATCTCATGCCACCGCTCGCTATATCGTGACACCCGACCGCGTCTGGACCCACCCGCAGCTCGGCCGCGGAGGGCGCGAGGCGGGCATCGCCATCAGCCTCTACGGAGTGCGGTCCACGCGCAACTGGGGCTGCGGCGACTTTCGCGATCTGCTGGATGTAGTGGACTGGGCCGCTGAAGATCTGGACGTCAGCTTCGTTTCGCTCAACCCGCTGCACGCCATTCACAATCGCCGCCCGTTCAACACCAGTCCGTATCTGCCCAATTGCATCTTCTACCAGAATTTTCTCTACCTGGATGTGGAGGGAATGGAAGATTTCGCGAGCTGCCGCCGTGCCGCCGCGCTGCGCCGCTCGCCCGAAGTGACGGCGGAAATTGAAGCGCTGCGCGCCGCGCCGTTCGTGGAGTACGAACGCGTGAGCGCGCTGAAGCTGCGGTTTCTGAAGCTGATGTTCGCCGGCTTTTTGCGCGAGTGGCGCAGGGGCTCGCCGCGAGCGCGCGAATTCGACACATTCGTCGCAGGCGAGGGCCGTCTGCTGGAATCATACGCACTCTACTGCGCGCTTGACGAGTACCTGCACAAACGCAACCCCGATTTGTGGGTTTGGACAGAATGGCCCGAACCGTATCGCGATCCCGATTCGACCGATGCGCTCGCTTTTCGACGGAAACATTGGCGGTCGGTCATGTTTTATCAGTATCTGCAGTGGCAGATCGATATCCAGTTGCGGCGAGGCCAACAGCGCGCGCGGGACCGCCATATGGCCATCGGGCTCTATCACGATCTGGCGCTCGCCACCGACCGCTTCGGCTCCGACCTGTGGGCTCACCGGCGTTTCTTCGTCCCGGCCTGCCGCGTCGGTTCCCCGCCCGATGATTTTTCGCCGAAGGGCCAGGACTGGGCCTTTCCGCCGCCCAATTCCGAACAGCATCGCGAAGACGGCTACCGGCTGTTTTCCGAATCCATTCGCCGGAACTGCCGCCACGGCGGCGCGCTGCGCATCGATCACGTGATGCGCTTCTTCCGGCTGTATTGGATTCCGGATGGCAACGACGCCACCGAAGGCGCTTATGTTCGCGAGCGCAACCTCGACTATCTGCGCATTCTGGCGCTCGAAAGTGTGCGGAATCACGTCGTCATCGTGGGCGAGGACTTGGGAACAGTGGAGCCCGAAGTCCGCGAGACGCTGGCGCACTTCGGCGTTTTCAGCTATCGCCTGTTCTATTTCGAGAAGAACGAACAGGGCGCATTTCGTTGTTCCGACGAGTACCCATCGCAAGCGCTGGTGTCTTCCACTACTCACGATCTCCCGACCCTGGCAGGCTTTTGGACCGGCGCTGACATCGAGGCGCGCCTGCGCGCGGGTTTACTCGACGACGGGCATCACCGTCAGCAGCTCGCGAGCCGGCAAGGCGAAAAACAGAAGATGCTCGATATGCTGTTCGGGCTCGGATTGCTGCCCGGTTATGTGCCACGCTCGGCGGCGCAGATTCCGGAGTTGACTGGCGAACTGCACAACGCCATCGTAGGATTTCTGGCCGCGACTCCATCGCAGTTAATGGTCATCAACCAGGAAGACCTCACCAAAGAGAGCGAGCAACAGAATCTGCCGGGCGCGACCTGGCAATACCCCAACTGGTGCAGAAAAATGCGCTTTGCCGTGGAGCAACTCCGCAACGGTCACGAAGCCGCGGGATACACGCTCATGTTCCGCAACTGGATTCGCCTTTCCGGAAGACGAAACCAGCCGATGGATTGAAGCCGGCCTCGCGTCTTACCGCGAGTCAGTCCGGAACGGCGCGGCGGGCAATCCGGCTTTGTTGGCGAGGTTCGGCATGGAGGTTTCGGTCCAGGCAAAGCGCACGGCGGAAGGATGCGCTACCTCCGGACTCGAAACAATGACGTTCTTTCCCTGGATGGTCGCGGTTGCGGCGACGAACTTGCCGTCCTCGCCGGCGATTGTGAAATCGCTCAGCGGCTTGCCGTCTCTACTCGTCAGGCCATCACTCGCATAGCGGAATGAAAGTTCCGCCCGCCCGCCTTTGACTTTCATGCTCTTGAAGACCGGTCCCGAGTAGACCAGGTCTTTGCGTCCATAATCTTTCGCCAGCGCCCACAGTGCCAAGCGATGACCCACATCCCATTTGTTATCCGGATGTATGTTGTTGAGCTCGGTAACCAGGTCGGTAGTCACCACCATGCCGGTATTCGGAATCTGGAGCGCGCGCGACTGCGCTTCCCAGAATTCGGGTTCTACCTCCGGGTTGTGCTTCACCTGGCGCGCGCTGTATGTGTATGGCGCGATCTGCACGTAGTAGAACGGCAGCGCCGGACTGCTCCAGGTGGTACGCCAACTGTCGATGAGGGCGCGCATCTTTTCGGGATAGGTGGCCATGTCTTCGAGGACGCAGTTGGATTCGCCCTGATACCAGATCACGCCGCGGATCGGAAACGGCGCCAGCGGCAGAACCATGCTTTCGAAGTAGGCGCCGGGCTTCATATTGTCGATAAGGACAGGGTCTTTCGCAGTTTGCTCCCGAAATGCCGGCACTGCCTGGTAGCCGCTCACCGGAGTCCACGGTTCGATCCGCGAGCCTCCCCACGCCGATTGGATTAGTCCGATGGGTACGTCCAACTCATGTTGGAGCTCTTTGCCGAAGTAGTAGGCGACGGCCGAAAAAGTTCGCAGCGTATCGGCATCGCACGCCTGCCATCCTTTGCTGGTGACATCGGGGTGGCTGAGTACCTTCTCGACTTTGAACAGCCGGAGTTGCGGGCAGTTCGCCGCAGCCATCTCTTTCCACATCGGCTCGGTCGGCGCTCGCCGTTCGGGCGCCGGAAATCCGCCCATCGGGTACTCCATGTTGGATTGCCCCGATCCCAACCATACTTCTCCGACCAGAACATTGTTCAGGACAATTGCGTTGCTGCCGGAGATGGTCATCGAAGCCGGTGTGCTCGATGCCGTAAGCGGCCTCAATTCCACCCGCCAGTTCCCGGAGGAATCCGCCGTGGCTTTTTTCTCCTGCCCGGCGAAGCGCACGGTAACTGTTTCCCCCGGCGCGGCATGTCCCCAGATCGGCACCGCACGGCCGCGCTGCAACACCATGTTCTCGCCGATGATCTTCGGCAACGTCACTTCGGCCTGAGCGCCCAGGCTGCAGGCAGCCATCAGGAACAACGCAATTCGCATCATCCGAATCATATACCCGAGTGGCGGTTCATTTAGCGCCCTCGACACGCTTCGTCATTTATGTAACAACAGAAACAGGTCTCCGCGGCTGTACTTTCCCGGGGACGTCGGGGGAATTCTGTGCACCGACGTTGGCAGCAAATTCGCGCGCTTCTTGCCCGCCGCATTCACTACAAGGTCACGCGCGGAGGAATGCTGTTCACCATCGCGATCCTGGTGGTGGCGGTGGGCGCCGTGCTCTCAGCCAACAATCTTCTGTTCCTGATTGTTTCCGCTATGGTTGCGACGGTGCTGGTCTCCGGCCTCGTCAGCCGGCTGGGATTGGCCGCCCTGGAAATCGATTTCCGCGTGCCCGAGCATGTTCCCGCCGGTCGCTCGGTGCCGGGGAAGGTCGTGGTCCGCAACCAGAAGTGGCTCATGCCTTCGTTTTCCATTCGCGTTGATGGCATCCGCGATCCGGCCAGCCCGGTGCTGCGCTCCGGCGTATATTTTCCGCTGATTCCCGGCGGCGCGGTGCTCGAAGGAATGGTGGATGTACGCTTTCCCCACCGCGGAGCGTATCGGCAGAACAGCTTTGCTGTTTCGACCTGCTTCCCATTCGGCTTTCTGGAAAAATCGGCGCTCGTCACGCTGGGTCGCGAGATGATCGTCTACCCTTCGATCGACCCGCAAGCCGGTTTTGAGGAACTCTTCCTGGGGATCGCGGGCGAGATCGAAACTCATTATCGTGGGTTGGGCAAGGATTTCTACCGCATCCGTCCCTACGAGGCTTTTGAGAGCGCGCGTCACGTGGATTGGAAGGCCTCCGCGCACGTCAGCAGCCTGCAGGTGCGCGAATTCGCCAGGGAGCAGGAGCAGACCGTGGAGATCTATCTCGACCGCGAGATTCCGTCGCACTTCGACACCTGGTTCGAACACGCAATCAATTGCTGCGCGTTCCTTGCCTGGCGGCTTTCCTCGCACGGCGCGTCGATTCTTTTCCGGTCACAGGGCTTCGACTTCCGACAACCGGAAGACGGGGACATATATACTATTCTCAAGTACCTTGCTTTGGTTTATCCGCAAGGGGCACATGAGCCGCAGGCGCCGCTCGATGAGAACAGTTATAAGATCGTTTTCACACCGAATCCTCAGACATTCGCCGAAGCCGGTTGGATGGGCGCTCGTATTTTCAGCCCTGACGTGCTTCCCATTCCCGCTGGGAGCCCAGCAAGAACCGGCTCCTGAGCCGGTCAAGACGTCCATCACAGTGGTTTCCAGCATTAGCACCGAAACGCCGGCCGATATTACCGTTCTGGATCATTCGCAGCTTCAGCAGATTCCCGGCGTCGTGCTCGACGACCGTCTGCGCAGCATTCCTGGCTTCAGTCTGTTCCGCCGCTCTTCGAGCCTGGTGGCGCATCCGACCACGCAGGGCATCTCTCTGCGCGGCATCGGATCGTCCGGAGCCAGCCGCACCCTTGTGCTCTGGGATGGCATTCCCGCCAATGATCCATTCGGTGGATGGGTTTATTGGACGCAGTTCATTCCACAGGAAATGTCGCGAATCGAAGTCTCGCGCGGCGATGCCACCAGCGTCTTCGGAGACCGTGCCATGAGCGGTACACTGGCCCTGTTTTCACGGCCGCCCGAAGCCCGCCACCTGCTCGCTTCCTTCGAAGCAGGCAACAAGGATACCGAGGATGCGACTCTCGGATATTCCACCATCTGGCGGGATTTCGCATTCTCCGCCAACGCGCGCGCCTTCAGCACCGAGGGCTACTTCGTGGTTCCGTCCTCCATTCGCGGCGCGGTGGATCGTACGGCTGACGTTCGCTTCATCACCACGGATGCCCACATCGATCACTACACGACGGTCGGCAATATTTTTATCAATGCCAACATCCTGGCCGAGGAACGGCAGAACGGCACCGTGTTGACTCACAATTCCACCGGGCTGGGAACCGTCTCGCTGCGCTACGAGCGCGAATTCACCAACGACACTCTTTCGATTTCCGGGTTTCACACTCGCGAAGGATTTCACAGCACGTTTTCTTCAGTCGCCGCGAATCGCAACACCGAGCGCCTCACTTACACGCAAACTGTGCCTTCGCAAGCATTGGGAGGCGCGGCTCTCTGGCAGCATCATGAGTCCTTCTGGCACCTGCTGGCCGGTGCGGATGTGGATCGCTTGAAGGGATTCTCCACCGATCACGTATTTCCTACCGGGCTTCGCCAGGGTGGCGGCACTCAGTTGCAGCATGGCATCTTCGCGCAGGCTGACGCGAAATTTGGCTCCGCGCGCTTTTTTGGCGGGCTGCGCCAGAGTTTCACGGGCCAGGACAGCCATTTCGTCAGCCCGAGCGCGGGCGTGGTGTTGGGCTCACGGCGACTGCGCCTGCGTGGATCGGTCTATCGCAGCTTTCGCGCGCCGACTTTGAATGAACTCTACCGCCAGTTCAGCGTAGGCAACACGGTCACGATGGCGAACGCGGCCCTGAGGCCAGAGACACTCAATGGCGCTGAGGCCGGCATTGATCTGGTAGGTGAGAAGTCCACTTTCCGCGTCACCGCTTACCGCAATTCGCTCGACAACCTGATTACGAATGTGACGCTTTCGAGTTCTCCCACGCAGATCATTCGTCAACGCGCCAACGCGGCCGCCGCTCACAGCCGCGGCGCGGAAGCCGAATTTCAGCACCGGTTCCGGCATTGGACCGCCGACTTCAATTACCTGTTCGTGGATTCGCGCTACGTCACCGGATTCCGTGTGGCGCAAATCCCCAAACATCAAGGCACCGCACAATTGACGTATCAGCGAGGGGGCACTCTGTTTTCTCTCGGCTTCCGTAGCTTCGATTATCAGTTCGATGATGACCTGAACACGTTCCGGCTGCCGGGCTACGCCACGGTAGAACTGCTGCTTCGGCAGCGGCTCAGTAAATCACTTTCGGCTGACCTGGCCTTCAACAACGTGCTCGACCGGACTTACTACACCGCGTTCACGCCCACGCCCAACATCGGCGAACCGCGCTTATGGCGCATCGGTTTCATCTGGGACGGAAAGCTGTAGCGGCTATCGCGCCGCGTCGGTTGCTGACGGCGCTGCTATGAGGGCAGGCCGCTGGCCCGGAGCCTGGCGCAGCCATAAGGGCCTCGGCTGCTCGGAGCAATCGGGCAGCGGTTCCACCGAGTAATAGTTGAGACCATAACGCCAGTCACGGCCAATCTGATCGACGCAGATGTGATCGGCGCGGCTCGAGATTTCGTCCCATAAGCCGCGCGGCGAAACCGTGCGATTGATTTCCGGCAACGCCGCGTGTTTCAGCCAGACGGTACCCGTTGCGACTCCCACCGCCACGCAAAACACGGCGGCGAGCCGGCGCGAACGGGTGTCCAGAAGCCATGCGGCGGCGGCAAATCCCAGCGGGAACAGCCACGTCCACTGGAATGCAGGAAGCGGCGCGTGGGAAAGACCGGATTCGAGCGCCACGGGGATCATGGGCGCTGCGATCCAGTATGCCGCCAGCAAGAGAGCACAGACGGCAAGCCATGCGCGGGCGCGGCGTGCTTCCTCAAGCGCCAGAGCCATCAGCGCGGCGGCGGCGGGAAGAAGTGGAAGGACGTAGCCCGCCAGCTTGTTCGTGGCGGCGGAAAAGAAAACCAGACCGAACAGCAGCCACGCCAGCAGAAAGAGGCGGCGCACATCGCGGTAAGGTTCGCGACGAAAAAGAAGCGCCAGCAGCGGCGTCCACGGCAGCAGGGCTGCCGCCAGCACCGGAAGATAGAACCACCACGGCTGGCCGTGCGCCAGCGTGGGCGAACTGAATCTCTCGAAATGCTGCTTCCAGAAAAAGTCCGCCAGAAATGCGCGGCCATTTGCTAACGTGCACAGCACGTACCACGGCAGCGCAACCAACAGAAACGGCACGATGATGCGCGGGCTCAGCAGGTCGCGCACACGTCGCAGTCCAAGCGCAAGAGGCGCGGCCAAAACCAACGGGACTAAACCTTTCGCGAGAACCGCGAGGCCCAGCATGGCGGAAGCGACCGGCAGCAGCCGCGAATCTTTGCGCGCAACCCACGGCAGAGCCAGCAGCATCGCGGCGGAAAAAGTGGCTGCCAGCGGCAAGTCGGTCACACCAACCTGGCTGAAACCTAGCCACATGCCGGCCGTCCCCAGGATCAGGACCGAGAACCACGCAGGCCGGCAGCCGAACTCGCGGCGGAGAATCCACCAATAGAATACGAGGAAGGCAACAGAAAGCAGCACGACCGGCACGCACGGCGCGAGGTCGGGCCCGAGCCCCAGCTTGAAACCCGCGCCGGTCATCCAATACAAAAGCGCCGGTTTTTCAAACCAAGGTTGGCCCCAAAGCCGTGGCGTAATCCAATCGCCGGAGCGCGCCATCTCGCGGCCAATCGCGGCGTACCGCGGCTCGTCCGGCCCCAGCATCCCCGCCGCGCCCAGATTGTAAAAATAAAGCAGGCAAATAAGAGGCACGGCCAGCCACACAAGAGGCGGCACTTTCCGGAACATTTCTCCCATTATAGGGGCGACGTGCAAGCGAGCCTCGCATCTGATGAAGCGGCCATCTTCATCGGCGCAGCGTGGAGTTCTAAAAAGCAGCCTTGCCGCCGCGAGCAGTTAAAATGGCCAAATGGCTGGCGAAGGTAGCAAAGGGTTGTCTGCGAACCCGCGCGTCAAAATTGGTCCGCTCAAGCAAAATGAAATTGAGGAGGCCGAGCGCATTGTCCGGCTGGCGTTCGGAACGTTTCTCGGATTGCCCAATCCGGTCAGCTTCATGGGCGATCGAAGCCTCGTGAAGCCGCGTTGGCACTCCACGAACGTCAAGATCATCGCGGCGCGGGAAGGTGATCGCCTGATCGGTTCCAACGTGGTCACGCGCTGGGGATCGTTCGGTTTCTTCGGACCTCTGACCGTGCTGCCGGAGTACTGGGATCGCGGCGTGGCCAAACGGCTGCTCGAAGCCACTCAGCCGGTTTTTGACCGGTGGGGCGTGCGGCACACGGGACTCTTTACGTTCGCGCAGAGCGCCAAGCACATCGGCCTCTATCAAAAGTTTGGCTACTGGCCGCGCTATCTCACCGCTCTTATGACGCGCGTGCCCGAAGCGGGCACAGCGCCTTCGCGGGTCAAGCCCGCTGGTGTGTTGCTCTCATCGCTGAAGAAAAGCCAACGCGAAGAGGCTATCCTGGCCTGCGCAAAACTCACGAACAAAGTCGATCGAGGTCTCGATCTTACTGCGGAAATCCGGGCGTTGCTGGCGCAGCGCACGGGCGAAGCCGTGCTGATCTATACGCGGAGCACTCTCGACGCGTTCGCGATCTGCCTGCACGGCGCCGGGTCCGAAGGCGGCGAGAAGACGTGTTACGTCAAGTTCGCCGCGGCCCGCGGCGGTGCCGGCGCTGGTGAGCGCTTCGATCGCCTGCTCGATGCCTGCGACGAATTCGCTGCCTCGCGCGGAGCGGCAATTGAAGCCGGCGTAAATCTGGCGCGGGAAGACGCGTTCCGGCGAATGCGCGCTCATGGATATGGTGTGATGGTGCAGGGCGTCGCTATGCAGCGCCCGCACGGAGAAGGCTTCAACCGCGCGGATGCCTACGTGATCGACGACTGGCGTTAGGGCGCCAGGCGCTAGCTCACTCACGAAGGCCACCGCGGGCCGGTATAATTGAATCAATACACTCCGCCGGATATGCTCAGCCGCCGCTCCGGCAAAGGAACTGAATGCTCCTCGACATCGCTCAAATTCCGACGGCCGAAAATTCGGCGATTCACCTGCATCCCGCCGATAACGTAGCCGTGGCGCGAGTGCCGATCTCGACGGGAATGGAACTGCGCATCGGAGCAGTGCGCGTCGTGACCCTCGATGCGATTCCGCCCGGGCACAAGGTGGCGCTGCGACCCATCGCGCCTGGGGAGATGGTGGTGCGTTACGGCCAATCGATCGGACCCGCCCTGACCCCGATTGAAGCCGGACGGCATGTCCACACGCACAATCTTTCCTTCGAAGAGCTGCAACTGAATTACGAATTCCCGTCCACCGAAACGCCCGTGCCGCAGCCGCGCCAAAACGCGCCCACGTTTCTGGGCTATGTGCGGGAAGATGGCAGCGTCGGCACGCGGAATTACATCGCCGTTGTGGCGGCCAGCAATTGTGCCGCGCATACGGCCGAACGGATCGCGCGCAGCTATGAAAGCGAAACACTGCCGCCGAATGTGGATGGTGTGGTGGCCTTCCCGCACGGAGACGGTTGCGCGCACGCGTTTGGTCCCGATATGGATCAGCTTCGCCGGACGCTGGGTGGGGTGCTGGTGCATCCCAATGTTTCCGCGGCTGTCATTATCGGGCTGGGCTGCGAAACTAACCAGATTGACCACTATCTGGGCGCCAACGCCCCGCGCAGCAACCGGCTGGCAGGCCTGACCCTGCAATCGAGCGGTGGCACGCGCGGTACTCTCGAAGCCGCGCGCCGCGAAATTGCTCGGTTCCTGGAACAGGCGGCGGCTGAGACACGCGCCGAGGCGCCCGCTTCGAAAATCGTGCTCGGGCTGAACTGCGGCGGGTCGGATTCTTTCTCCGGCATCACCGCGAACCCCGCGCTGGGTTACTGTTCGGACCTGTTGGCCGAATTGGGCGGCACGCCGGTACTGGCCGAGACGCCCGAAATTTTTGGCGCCGAACACCTGCTGGTCAAACGCGCCCGCAATCGCGAAGTTGCCGACAAGCTGCTGGCCTGCATTGCCAAATACAAGCAGTATCTGCGGCGCTTCGAAGGCAGCTTTGATGACAACCCCTCCCCCGGCAATAAGGAAGGCGGCCTGAGCAACATCCTCGAGAAATCGCTGGGCGCTGTTGCCAAGGGCGGCACTTCGCCGCTGATCGAAGTCTACGACTACGCGGAACGCATCCATTCGCCGGGTTTCGCCTTCATGAATACGCCGGGTTACGATCCGGTTTCGCTTTCGGGCCTTGCGGCCGGCGGCTGCAATCTGATCGCATTCACTACTGGACGCGGCAGCGCCATCGGCTTCCCAACCATTCCGGTGATCAAAATTGCCACGAACGGCAATACCTACCGTCGCATGACCGACAACATGGACGTTAACGCCGGCGCTATCGCCGATGGCGAAAAATCCGTGCAGCAGGTGGGTCGCGAGATTTTCGACCTCATGCTGGAAACGGCCTCCGGTCACCGGACCTGCGCCGAACGCCTGGGGCACAAGGAATTTGTGCCATGGCGGATAGGCCCGGTGATGTAACTCACCGGGAGCGCAAGGCGTTCCATTACAATAAAGATAATGTTTCGAGCGTTGTTGTGTTCCGCAGCGGCCGCGCTGCTGCTTGCCACGGCCGTTCCCGCCCAAAAGAAATCCGCGCTGGATAAAGCCACCCTGGAAGCATATGTGCGCCACCTGTTCGTGCTAGGCCCACAGGTGCAGGTTGAAGTGCAGCCACCGAAGCCATCGGATTTGCCCGGGTTTCTTTCAGTCACTGTCCACGCCCAGGCCGGCAACGCCAGCCAGGATTTCCCGTTTTACGTTTCCAAAGACGGGTCGAAGATTATCCAGGGCTCCGTCTTTGACGTAAACCACAATCCGTTTAAGGACGAACTGGACAAGCTCAAGACCGAAGGAGCGCCCAGTTTCGGGACAGCGGGCGCCCCGGTGGTGCTGGTGGAGTTCAGCGATTTCGAGTGCTCCTACTGCAAACAGGAGGCGAAGGTACTGAGGGACAACCTGCTCAAGGAGTATCCGACGCAGGTGCGTTTTTACTTCAAGTACTTTCCGCTTGAAACGATCCACCCATGGGCCAAAGCCGCGGCCATCGCTTCGGCGTGCGTCTTCCGCCAAAGCCCGGCGGATTTCTGGAGCTACCACGACTGGATTTTTGAGCACCAGGAATCCATCACCGCCGAGAATCTGAAAAGTCAGGTGCTCGACTGGGCCAAGAGTCAAAAGGATTTGGACGCGCTCAAACTGGGCGAATGTATGGACACCAAAGCCACCGAGGCCGACATCGACAAAACCGTCGCCGAGGGCCGCGCACTGAACATCACCTCGACTCCTACACTGTTTATTAACGGACGCCGGCTGGCGGGTGTGGCCGATTGGCCCACGCTGAAGAGCATCATCGACTACGAAATCGAATATCAGAAAACGGCGAAAGATGCCGGGGACAACTGCGGCTGCGACGTGAAGCTCAACGTTCCGGGCATGCAGACGGCGGCGCCGCCGAATTCGGCGCTTCAGGGAAAGAAGTAGGCCGGGCCGCGCAAGCACTCGGAACAGGCGCAACATGCGGAAGTGGAAATATGGGCTTTTGCCCGCGCTGTGTATTTCGTGGCTGGCGTTCGGCGCAGCCCAGGTAGTCGATCCTCAGGTTTACCTGGATGAAGTCAAGTACCTGTCGTCGCGGGAAATGCGCGGCCGGGCCACGGGTTCTCCCGAGTTGGAAGAAGCCGGACGGTACATTGCCGGCAAGTTTCATGACTTCGGTCTCAAGCCTCTGGAAGGAGGCCGCTACTTACAGCCGTTCCCGGTGACGACCAGCGCTCATCTGGGCAAGCGAAATCTTTTCCGCTTCACAGACAACGGCCACAACGCATCGCTACACTGCCCCGAGGAATTCATTCCGTTCAACTTCTCCTCCTCCGGTCCGTTCAGCGGGAAAGTCGTCTTCGTCGGATACGGCATCACCGCCCCCGAATACCACTATGACGATTATGCCGGCATGGACGTGAAGGGCAAAGTCGTCCTGGTGCTGCGCCACGAGCCGCAGGAATATTCCGAAGACAGCGTCTTCGCCGGACGCACGTATACGCTGCACGCGCAATTCACCAGCAAGGCGAGTAATGCCAAGATGCACGGCGCGGCAGCCGTGATCCTGATCAACGATCGCGCCAACCACCGGTCCGAACCGGACACGCTCGAGAAATTCGGCACAACCGTCGGGCCGGCGGATGCCGGGATTCCGTTCGTCGAACTGAAAGAAGCGAACGTGGAAAGCTGGTTCGCGAACGCCGGTAAGAACCTCGACAAGATCGAAGAAGACATCGATAAGGATCTCAAACCCGAGTCGTTCGCATTTCCGGACTCTCTCTCCGTCACGGCGAATCTGGATGTGGAGCGCGCCGTAAAGACGGTGCACAACGTGGTGGCGTACCTGCCGGGAACCACCAACGAGTACGTCATCATCGGAGCGCACTACGATCACTTGGGCCTCGGCGAGCAGTATTCGCTCGCGCCTACACTGGTGGGCACGATTCACCCGGGCGCGGACGATAACGCTTCGGGCACCGCGGGCGTGATCGAACTGGCGCGGTGGTTTTCACAGCAGCCGAAGGAAAAGCGCGGCATCCTGTTCATGACATTCTCGGGAGAGGAGTTGGGGCTGCTCGGGTCGAACTACTACGTAAATCATCCGATTCTGCCGCTGTCCGATGCCGTGGCGATGATCAACCTGGACATGATCGGACGCCTGCGCGACGGCAAGGTCTATGTGGGAGGAGCGACGACAGGCGACAATCTGCGGGCGATGCTCGACCACATCACGCCGGCTTATTCCGATCTCTATTTTGATTACTCCGATGGAGCCGAGTACGGTTCGAGCGATCATTCGTCCTTCAGCTCCAAACAAGTGCCCGCGCTGTTCTTCTTTTCCGGGCTGCACGCCGATTATCACAAGCCGAGCGACACCTGGGACAAGATCAACGCGCCAGGGGCTGCGCGCATTCTGCAGGTGGTGGCGCAACTGGCGACGGACCTGAGGGAAACGGCCGTCCGGCCGAAGTTCATGCGAGTTCCTCCGCCGCCCACAGACCCCGATCCCTCGTCAGCATCGGCAGGTTATGGACCCTACTTCGGCTCCGTCCCGGATTTCGGCGAGGGCTCAGGCGGCGTGAAGTTCGCCGATGTTCGCGAGGGGTCGCCGGCTGCCAAGGCGCATCTCCAGGCCGGCGACGTACTGGTGGAATTCGACGGCAAACGGGTACAGAACCTCTACGATTTCACCTACGCGCTGCGGGCGCGAAAACCGGGTGATGAAGTGCTGGTGAAGGTGCTTCGCAAGGGAAAACCGGTCGAGGCCCACGTCATGTTGACCCAGCGCCCATAGCCGGACGCCTCACGTGGCAACCATTCGGTTGTGCCGTGCCGCACAGCGGTGGCCCGCTGATTCTGCGACAATGCGGGCAACTGTATGTGCCTGCTGCTGCTCGTCGTCGTTCTTTTTCCCCGCGTCGTGCTGATCCTGATGTTCCTGTTCACGTACTATCTGCAGCGCGCGTATCACGGTCTGCTGATCCCGCTGCTCGGGTTCATCTTTCTGCCGATCACCACTATTGTTTACGCGTGGCAGCAAAACACTCATCAACCGATTGAGGGGACAGCCCTACTGATCCTGATTATCGCTGTGGTGATTGATGTCGGCGGTTTGGGTGGCGGCGCACGTCATGGGCGGCGCTGGTAGCGTACCCGGCCCGGCTGTAATCGCTTACTATAGGAATCTGTGCTCCGGCCTGACCGGCGTACAGCCATACTCACCAGGAGGAGCGAATGAAATACAGCCTCTGGACCGCAGGCCTGCTGCTGGCCGCACTCGCAGCCGGTTGCTCATCGCAGCAGCCCGAAAAGAAGGGGAGCACCAACGTGACGAAACAGGCGTTTGGAACCACCAAGGAAGGCACGCCGGTAGAGCTTTACACGCTGACGAATCGGAACGGCATGACCGTATCGATCATGACCTACGGCGGCACCGTGGTACAGCTCACCGCGCCTGACCGCAGTGGTAAGTTCGACGACGTGATACTCGGTTGCGACAGCGTACCGGACTATCAGAATCAGACTGCGTTTCTAGGCGCCACGATTGGCCGCTACGGCAACCGCATCGGCCATGGGCAGTTTCAATTGGATGGTGTGACGTACAAGCTGCCGAAGAACGACGGCGATAACACCTTGCACGGCGGTCCGCAGGGCTTCGATAAGCAAATCTGGCAAGCCAGCGAGGCCAGCAGTCCCGATGGTCCCAGTGTGCAGATGACCTATGTCAGCAAAGACGGCGAAGAAGGTTTTCCCGGCACGCTTTCCGCGAAGGTGGTCTTCACTCTGACCGACAAGAATGAATTGAAGCTCGACTACACCGCGACTACGGATAAAGATACCGTGGTCAACCTGACCAACCATACTTACTTCAATCTTTCCGGACAGGGTCAAGGCGACATCCTGCAGCATCAGGTGATGATCAATGCCGACCGCTTCACGCCCATCGATGCGGGGCTCATTCCCACCGGTGAGTTAAAAGAAGTGAAGGGCACGCCGTTCGATTTCACGACGCCCACGGCGATCGGCTCCCGGATCAACACCGATGATCAGCAGATCAAGTTCGCCAAGGGATACGACGATAACTTTGTTCTGAACAAAGGCAGTGGCGGACTCACCAAGGCGGCGGAAGTATTCGACCCGAAGACCGGCCGCGTGATGGAAGTCTGGACCACGCAACCGGGACTGCAATTCTACACCGGCAATTTTCTGGATGGCACGATCCATGGCCGCGGCGGAAACAAATATCCGTATCGCGGCGCGTTCTGCATGGAGACCCAGCACTTCCCCGATTCCCCGAACAAGCCGAACTTCCCTTCGACCGAGTTGAAACCCGGCGAAACGTATCAATCGACCACGATCTACAGGTTTTCGGCGCGGTAAGTCGCCGGCAGTAGGGATTGGTGGAGACCCAGGTTGGTTTTTTGAAGATAGGCGTCTGCCTGGGAGCGGCATTCCGTCTCCCAGGCAGCGTCTCCTGAAGTTTTTGTGGGGTTGGTAAATCAGCCGGCGACTTCAGAACGCCGGCAACTCGCGGCTATTCTCCTGCCACACCGAGGCTTTGCCGTATGCTCAGATCTTTGCGGCGGACCTTCGTGTACTGCGCGAATTCGCCCAGCGTGTGCGCCAGTTTGCTTGCCTCATCGGCCAGGTTTTGCGTATAGCGCCCATATTCAGCTCGCCACAGGGAAAGCTGGTTGTGATTCACGAACTCGATGGAATTCTGTGTATTGATGGCCATCAGGCGAACCAGTTCGTCGGCCTGGGCAATTTCCTTCTGCTGTGCCGCGTCGAAGGAGCCTTGAGATTCCTCGATTGCGGCCAGTTTGATGCCCATATCATTGACCGCAGTCCGCAGATCGGCCAATCGCGTAGTATGCGTCTGCCAGGAAACTCCGGCTTGACCGCTGATGCTGACCAGTGCGTTTGAATAAGTCACGGCGTCCGCAGCGTCGTCGCGAAGGCTGCTGAGCGTCTGATCGATCTGCGCGTCCGGGCTGAGGACCGCCGCTTGGGAAAAGACAGGCATGATTGTCAACAGGGCCGCCAAAGCGCCGGTGGAGCTGATTGCTTTCAAAATTCTCATCGTGTGTTACTCTCCTTGCGGCCTCTGTTTGGTGTGCGTTGGCTCGCAGTGGATAAGGCGCTTTCACCCCACGCACGGGTACTACCGCCGCGAGGGGATATCCAGCCGGACCAGCAGGGGAGTAACTTTCAGGCGAAGTCCGGCGTCGCGCAATCTGCTGATTCGGGGCCGCCCCTGTCTATATCGGCAATGCTGCTGCCGGGCTCCCCCCTATCGATTTTGACGGAATTGTCCCAATCGTTCCTGCGGCGGATTCGGCGAGAGTATCGACTCCGTGAAGATACTTCCAACAGCCGTTGTTTCGAGGAGCGGTTTTGAATGGAAAAACGTTTTAACACGGTACCATTGGGTCTAAACCCTCAGAGATAACCCTTTTACTGGCAAATTCAGGCCTTCTGTCACGGTTTTTCATGGACTCTGCTGTACAACTCGTGTTATATATACCAAAACAGAGAGGGAAGTCTTTAAGTTTTTATGGCCGAACATTCGAACCACGGCCGCTACGTGGTGAAATCACTGGTGCACGCCTCGCAGGTTTTAGGCGCGTTCCGCTCCGAAGGGGACGTACTTCGCTTGCGGGACGTCGTGGAGCGCACCGGCTTTAACAAGGGCATGTGTTTTCGCTTGCTCTACACTCTTCACAGATGCGGCTTTCTGGAGAAGATCGGTGAGAACCAGTATCGTGCCGTCAGCGACATGCGCCCGAACCGCAGATACCGCTTGGGCTATGCCGCTGAAGGACAGGATTCTTCTTTCGGGAAAGAGGTCGCCGCGGGCATGGTACGCGCCGCGGAAAGCGCGCACGTAGAGTTGGTCGTGGTGGACAATCGCTACGATGCGAAAATCGCGCTGCGTAATGCGGATCAACTGGTGCGCGAAGAAGTCGATCTCGTGATCGAATTCCAGGCCGATGAAGCAGTCGCGCCGGGCATTGCCCGTAAATTCATGGAAGCGGGCATTCCGATCATTGCGGTTGATATTCCCCATCCCGGCGCAACTTACTTCGGGGCGAATAACTACGAAGCCGGCCTGCTCGGAGGCCGTCACCTGGGCCGCTGGGCGAACAAACAATGGCAGGGCGAAGTGAATGAGATCCTGATGCTCGAAATCGAACGCGCCGGCTCCCTGCCGCACGCTCGCATTCGCGGCATGTTGGCCGGCATTCACGAGACAGTGCACCACCTCGAGCAATGCCGCATCAGCCATTTGAATGGCGACGGACAGTTCCGCACTTCTCTGGAGTGCGTGCGCAAACATCTGCGGAGTTCGAAGTCCAAGCACGTGTTGGTCGGCGCTGCAACGGACCCGAGCGCGCTTGGCGCGCTGCGCGCGTTCGAGGAAGCGGGTCGAGCCACCGATTGCGCGATTGTCGGCCAGAACGCCGAACCCGAAGGCCGCGCCGAATTGCGCGAGCCCCGCACACGTCTAATCGGCTCAGTCGCCTACTTCCCCGAAAAGTACGGCTCCGGCCTGATCCGTCTCGCAATGGAGATCCTCACTCGAAAGGCGACGCCGCCCGCGGTCTTCACCAAGCACCAGCTCATCACGCCGGCCAATGTGGATCACTACTATCCGAACGACACGCTGATGGGTGTGGTCCGTAATTCGAACGCGGTAGTGGCGTAGCGCTGCGGTTCCGATTACTTCGCGGGCTTGTAACCCCGCCACAGATACTCCAGAGCTTCGGGTAGAGTTTGTTGCTTCACCGAGCGGTCGGTGTGGCCGGCATTTCGCGCAAATACAAACTGGTAGTGATAGCCTTTAGCGGCCAGTACTTTGGCCATGTTCTCATTGGCGAGCACCCAGTCATGCATGTTGTCGCGCATCGCGTTCGGGTTCAAAAGATCCCTGTCCCCGACTTCCATCCAGATACGAATCGGCTTTTTCGGACTGTTGGGAATCAAATGCTCATGAAATTCCCACGCCCCATGCGGTGTCTCCGCATTCGGCGGCCATTGCTGGTTCACGTAAGTGCCCGAGTAAGTGAGCACTCGATGGTATAGCTCGGGGTGATACCACGCCATTTCCAACGCGCATGACCCGCCGGAACTGCCGCCCATGGTCGCCCGGGCATTAGGATCTTTGGTCAGCGTTACGTGGTATTCCTTCTCCACCCGTGGCAGCACTTCGGTTTCGACGAACTCGGCATATTTTCCCGACATCGTGTCGTATTCCAGACCGCGCTCGCTGCCCTGGGCATCGCCGCTGCCGTTGCTGATGGAGATCGCAATCATCACGGGGACCTTATGTTCCGCAATCAGGTTGTCGAGCGCTGTGAACAGCATCTGGTCCGGGCCGTCCGCTCCCACGATGAAGGGTGCGGCTGTGCCTGGGACATATTGCTTCGGGACATACACCGTCACGCGGCGCGAATAGGGCGCGGGGTGGCTCGTGGTGACAATCAGCTTCGCAGGGTCGTTCGGATCCGGCGTGCCGAAGGTGCCGCGATCACGAGCAATGCCGGGATACATCTTGCTATCGGCCGATTCCATAGTAAAGGTGGAAACGGTTCCTTGCGGCACGCCCTCCTTCGCGGTCATCTCCGGCGCAGGATTATGCGTAGGACCGATAATGAAGTTTCCATCTGCGTTCGCCGGCGCGTTGGCGCCATCGGGCAGTTCCTTCGCCTTCACGAATCCCGGAGTATGAGGATCGCGAGTTGGCGGGGTCGGGCGTCGCGGGCGCGCCGGCGCGGCGCTCTCGGCCGGCGCTTGAGCCATGGCCGGCTGAAAGCCCGCAGTCAGGCTGATCAAGAACGCGATGCTAAGTAAACGGAACACGAAGGACTCCTTTTCGTCTGGATGGTATCGATTCCCGCCGCATCTGGGACAAGTCCGGCTTGTGTCATCCGGGCCAGAGCTGGCGAGCTGCGATCAGGCAACTTGGAAAAATCTCACCATAGATCTTAACTCATAAAAGACGGCCGGGACCTTTCCGGTCCGAAGTTTCGCGATTATCAATCCCGATCCAAAATCAATACTCCGAGTTCCGGATCCGAAGCGAAAGCCGCTATTCGGACAGCGTCGCGTCGAAGCACGTGTTCCGCATCCTTCATCGAGTGTACCCATCGCCGAAGCCACACGACTTTAGGAGGTGGCCCTTTGGTTGTGGCCAGCTCGTAGAAGTCTGAGTCCGCACTTACAATGACGGAACTCTGCGCACGCGCAAACTCCCAGATTCTGTGATCGGAGCTGGAAATCAAACCAACATCCGCCACATGCGCCATCTCCGGATATAGGTCAGCGAGCCGGCTGACGAGTTTGCGCGAGAGGTTCTCGTCCAACAGTAGCTTCACAGAGCCACTCGCCGGCCAACCTCGGCGGCAAATTCATAAACGGCCCGGAAGTCTTCTGGCTCCAGTTCGGGGTAGTCGTCGAGAATCTGCTGTTCCGTCATTCCTCCCGCAAGCCAACTCAGCACATCCCAGACGGTGATGCGTAAACCGCGAATACACGGCTGGCCGGACCGCTTGCCGGACTCAACTGTGATACGCGGATTCATGCTTCGAGCATAGCATTCACGCAAGAAGCAGTTGGAGCGCAGACCCCACTCACTCGACTCTTCCCCGTCCGCCTCATAATGGTCAGATGTCTACGGATCTTCCGAAAGGTCACATGGATCAGATTGGGATCGTAGTCCCCGATCTGAAAGCTGCCATGGATGCTTACATCGCCAACCTGGGTATCGCATTCCAGGTTTTTGACGTAGATGAGAAAACGAGTGTCTTCAGCGGAAGCAGCGCCAGCTTCCAGATCCGGTTCGCCGTGGCGCTCGTCGGATCGTCGTCGATCGAGCTGATTCAACCCGTTTCCGGCGTCACCATTTATTCCGACGTTCTCAAAACACGCGGCCCGGGTATTCACCATATGGGAATTTATGTAGACGACCTGCCGCAGGCGAAGAAAGCCATGGAGCACCGCGGATACAAAGCCCGCATGGAAGGCGAGATCCACAGTCTGGGACAGTTCAGTTACTATGATGCTCCCGACATGCACTGCATCGTCGAACTTCTGCACTTGTCTCTGGCGCTTCCGTTGTTTCTTGCCGAGAATGCAACCTTGTACACAGGTTAGAAGCTGTACCTCTGCCCTGCCGTCATTGATAGACTGAGGAGGGATTTCAACCGTGTATTGTCCTCAATGCCGCGTGGAATATCGGGATGGCTTCAGCGAGTGCTCGGACTGCCACGTGCCTCTGTTGAGCGGAACGCCTCAGCCGGAAGCCGCCGAGCCTTTCGACCCGAGCCTCGACCTTGTCGTGGTGTTCGAATCCAGCAACAGCATCCAATCGGCTATGGCGCAAGGACTCCTGGAGGACTCGGGAATTCCGTTTTTTGCTCTTGGCCAACTCGCCACGCTCGTTCGGGATGTTGACGGATTTCTTCATAAGACGATCCGGCTGCAGGTGCCAGCCGGCCGTGCAGCCGAAGCAAGGGAACTCCTTCAGCTTCTCGAGCAACCGGACAGCACATCTCTCGATTCCGAACCGTAGAAGGCGCCGAAGTCCCGGCGCCGCTCCTTCGCGGGGGAGGCTATGGGGCAATGGAAATCGGCATACCGGACATTCGCCGTATGTTGCGCTGCTGCGGCGGCGTGCGAGAATGGGCCTTTGGAAAATGGAACTGCTGCCGCGGCGCGGCGCAAACCCGGCGCACCAGTCGGGAGATGCTCTCCCTGCGCCGCGGAAGAAAGCTGAGGTCGGGCCATGTCTCTTCCCTATCGACGTTCACGAATGCGGGTGTTCCTGCTGTCGGCGATTCTGCCGGCAATGTTGGCGGCAGCTCCGGCGGCGCATCAGCCGCCCGGCACGATTGTCGTGGACGCTTCCCAGTTCTTCGACCAGATTCCACAAGGCGACGACCTCCCCGGCGGCCGCGGCTTCCGAGGGCAACAGAATCCGGGCTGGATGTTCAATAACACCGGCATTTCACTCGGCTCAAAAGAAGACGCGGTCGCGCATGTCGCTGTTCCGGAAGCGGGCGCCTATCACCTCTTCGTGCGCAGCATGGGAACAGCAAGTTCATCATTCAAAGTGTCGGTGAATGGCAAACTGAGCGATGCCACGTTCGGGTCCGGCCCATGGTCGCTCAAAGATGGCGGCACGTTCACTCTAAGGAAAGGCACAGCCGAGATCCACCTCACCAGCATCAATCCGCGACCAACGATGGACGTGCTGGTGTTGTCCAAAAGCGCGAATTTCGAGGAGAAGGAACTGCCATCGCTCGAGCTTCCCGAAGAGGTCGAGTTGCTGAAAGACTACACGATTCCGCGCGCCAACATTGTCAAATTCGGCGATGTGGATGGCGACGGGAAACCGGATTTTCTGGTCATCACCAGCGACTATTCGGCATACATGTATAACAACGCCGGCAAGGAGTTGTGGCACTGGCAAGGCCCTCCCGAAAACGCTCGCCTGCGCGGCGAATTCGAAGCTCCCGGGTCCATTTGGGATTTTGATGGCGATGGCTACGACGAGGTCATCCACTGGCGGATGATCGACAACAAGGAATATCTCGTAATGGCCGACGGCCGGACGGGCGAGATCAAGAAGAAGGTGCTCTGGCCGACGCCGCCCATGCCGCACGTCTATAACAATTTCCGCACCGCCATTGCCAAATTCCATCCCGGCCGCGCCGATGACCTGCTGGTTTTCACGGATTCAGGCGGCCTCATCACGCTGACCGATTACGATAAGGATCTCAACCAGGTCTGGCAGCATGCCGAACATCGCAAGAAAGATTTCTTCGGCCACTACATCTATCCCATCGATTTAAACGGCGACGGCATCGATGAAGTTGTCATCAGCCACCTTTGTCTCGATTCCAAAGGCAATACCGTCTGGAACAACTACAAAATCTTCGACGACAACCATGACCACATGGATGCCATGGAATTCCTCGACATCGATGGTGATGGCAAGCCTGAGCTGATCGTGGGGCAGAGCGACGTCGGCGCGCTGGCCTACAAGGCCATGACCGGCGAGATGCTCTGGCAGAATCTGGCCGACCACTCGCAGCAGGTCACGGCGGGCTATATTTTGAAGGGCGCCAAAACGCCCCAGGTGGTGGTCAACGGGCGCACGTACACCGGCGGCCTGCATGCGCAGCTTTACTGGTTCGACAACAAGGGGCATCTACTTTCGAAGTGGCCGAAGAACCCGCTCGCCGGCAATCCCAATTTCGTGCGCGGCGATTGGTATGGTGATGGTCACAAGGAGTACTTCTGGTCTCGCTTCAAGCTGAATGACGATGGGAAGGCGACGCTGTACTTCAAAGAGCCCGTTTACCACATGTTCGATTTCCTGGGGAACGGCGCTGAGCAGGTGATCACGCAAGAAGGCACCGTCCTGCGCGTTTACGGCTACCGCCACGTGAAGCCGAAGACCGTGAAGCGAGATTCCGAATACAAACGGAACTCCATCGCGAACCACACGCACTACTAAGGTGCCGCCGATGCCGCGGCGCTACTGCTTCGGAAGCAGACCGGTATCGGCCATCCATTCCTGCAGGCGCTCCGGCCAGTGCGAAATGGGGAACCGGCTCGGACGAATGCCGAAACCGTGGCCGCCGTGCGTAAAGATGTGCAACTCAGCCGGCACGCCATTGGCTTTCAGCGCGGCGTATAGCGGCAGCACGGTTCGCGTGGCGTCCTGACGGTCATTGTCGGCCTGACATAGGAACGTCGGCGGCGTATCCTTGGTCACCGTGTAGTTGGCCCCATTGATGCCGGGGTACATGAGGACGGCAAAATCGGGGCGCGAGCTTTGCCGCTCCACTACGTCCGGCGCGCCCGCTTCGCCCGCGTCATATTTCGTCTCCGCCATCGCGGCCAGTTCTCCGCCGGCCGAGAATCCCAGGACGCCGACCTTCTGCGGATTGACATTCCACTCAGCGGCGCGTGCGCGAATGATGCGGATCGCGCGCTGCGTGTCATGCCAGGCGTCATCTATTTTGTAGGGTGAATTCTCCGCGCGAGCCAGCCGGTACTTCAACACGAATCCCGCGACGCCGATACTCGCGAACCACTTGCCGACGTCGTAGCCCTCATGATCAATCGACAGGAACCGATGGCCTCCGCCAGGAGCGATCACCACGGCGACGCCCGTGGCCCGCTCTTTCGGCGGCAGGTAAACCGTGATGGTGGGGTTGTGGATGTTGGTGACGGTGTGCTCGTGAGCGGCGTTTTCCGTGACGATTTCCTTCTGGCTCATCGCGTCGGGCCGCAACGCGCTCGGCGGCCACAGAGCAACTACGTCCGGCCCGGCGGCGGATGCCAATCCGGCAAACAGGAATGAAATGAGAATCGCTTTGGTTCGGCGTGGCATGGCGGTAATCGTCCACCGATTATACACGGCGGGAATCCCCGCACGCCGGGCGTTATGTGATGTGCGCTCCTCGCGTAAGCACATAGAGCGTGTAGATCGATTGGCTGCTCACCATGAACAATCGGTTGCGCTTCGTTCCTCCGAAGCAAATATTGGCGCAGATCTCCGGCAAAAGAATCTGGCCGATCCGTTCGCCGGCCGGATCAAAGACGTGCACGCCGTCGTAACCCGGCCCGACCCATCCGGCCGCAGCCCAGATGTTGCCGTCGATATCGGCGCGAATCCCATCCGCCATCCCGGAACCCTTGCCCTGCAGGACCATGTTGGCGAACTGCTTGCCATTGCGCAAAGTCGTGCCTTCCACGACGTCGTACACGCGAATGTCCTTGGCCTCGCCGGTGTCCGAAATATAAATCTTTCGATAGTCAGGCGAGAAGCACAGTCCATTCGGTTTGCCGAGTTCGTCACAAACAACATCCATCTTGCCGGTCTTGGAGTCGACGCGGTACACCACTTCTTTGACTTCCGGCTTGGCAGGGAAGCCCTCATAGTTTCCCTGGATTCCGTAGCTGGGATCGGTGAACCAGATCGCGCCATCCGGATGCACGACCACATCGTTCGGCGAGTTCAGCCGCTTGCCCTGCCACTTGTCGGCGATCACGGTCACTGTGCCATCAGGTTCGTAACGTACCACCTGGCGATTCCCGTGCTGGCAGGAAACCTGACGGCCTTCATAGTCGAACGTATTTCCGTTGCTGTAGCCGGAGGGATTTCGGAATACGCTGACGTGGCCGTCCTCTTCGAGCCACCGCATCTCGCGGTTGTTCGGAATGTCGCTCCACAGAAAAAACCGGCCCACACCGTTCCATGCAGGCCCCTCTCCCCAGAGCACACCGGTGTAGATCTTTTGAATTGCCGTGTTGCCGATCATGTATTTCGAGAAGCGCTTGTCGAGCGCAATCACGTCTGGATCGGGATAGCGGATGGGCTGCTGGTTCGTCCAGTCGCGCGGGGTTTGCGCCATGGCCGGAACTGCGGCGGCAGCGGCCGCAAGAAAAGATCGTCGATTGAGTGGCACGGCGACATTTTATGCGATTCTCCTGGCGCGCGCGAGGCCCCCCTACACTTTTTTCGGCGGGCCTGCGGCTTGACGCTACCGGATCACACAAGTACAATCCCAACAGGTTTCACTAATGCACAACAATCGAAACATCGTAACGGCGGACCATCGAATGCCTGCCGAGCCGGGCCGGCGCGTGTTCCTGAGGATGCTGGGCGCAGGCGCGGCCGGGGTCATGCTCCCCAATGCTTTGGTTATGGCCTCGCCGGGCTCCAGTGGAAAGGCCATGCGGGGAATCTTTCCCATTGCGCAGACGCCTTTCACCAACAGCGACAAGCTGGATATCGATTCGCTGGTCGAGGAGCTTCGCTTTATCGACCGCGGACAGGTGCAGGGTTTTGTGTGGCCGCAAGTGGCGAGCGAATGGTCCACGCTGAGCGAAGCCGAGCGGCTGGCTGGAATCGATGCCATCTGCTCGACCGGCAAGAAGCTGCGTCCCACGGTTGTGATCGGCGTGCAGGCCCCCAGCACAGCCACCGCCGTCACGTATGCCAAGCGCGCGGCCAAGGCTGGAGCGGACGCAATCATCTCGCTGCCGCCCTCCGGCAACGTGGACCCCTCGGCGATCAATGCTTATTACGAAGAGATCGGCAGGGCCACCGGGCTGCCGCTCATTGTGCAAGCTGTTGGGAATCTGAGCGTGGATTCGATTGCCGCCATGTCGAAGGCCATTCCTACGCTCCAGTGCGTGAAGGATGAAGCCGGGCAGCCGCTCCTGCGCATCGCGCAGTTCCAGCAAAAAGCGCCGCGCTTGAAAATCTTCACCGGCGGTCACGGGCGCACCATGATCGATGAGCTGTTGCGCGGCTTTGCAGGCACCATGCCGGCAGCATCCTTTGCGGATGTCTACGCCGCGGCACTGGCCCTCTGGCAAAGCGGCAAACGCCAGCAGGCGGTGGAAGAGTTCGGCAACGCCGCAATCCTGATCAACGAATTGGGCGCGTATGGCATGGAGGGTATGAAGTACATCCTGGTGGCACGCAACGTCTTCAAGACGTACCGCACGCGGGAAGTCAAGCCAAAAGGTGGCTCTGCCTCAGCTGCCGCGCTGGCCGCTGGCAGCGCGGCGCCGCGCGCCGAACTGGACGAGAACGGCAAACGAAACCTGCGCACCATGCTGGAACTCATGAAGCCGTACTTGAAAGCCTGAACCTGGGGAATTTGGAATGACACAGAACAACGTATCACGCCGTAATTTCCTGGGAGCCGCGCAGGAACGTTGACGGGCGCGACCGCCCTTGCCAATCCGAGAGCGGCCGCCGCTCAGGCGGTCGGAATCAAACCGCATGATCTGCCCGACCACGATTAAGCAAGTGAAGGTCTATAACATCGACTCGGACCAGGGCGGTGTGACGAATGAAGGATACTCGCAGTTTGCGGGCTTCGTCACCAATAGCGGAATCGAAGGCAACTATACTTTGGTCGCCCGCTAGCTACGTGCACGCACCAACCAAGCCAGGCTTGGGCTATGAGATCGACCGGGCTGTGCTGGATAAGATGACCAAGCGAATCGACACGTAGAAGTTGCTAGCCTAATTCGCCAGGTATCAGTGGTTTACAAAGAGTGGCTCTAGTGATGTGATTCTCCTTTCGTCCACCCTCTCGGCTGGACCCTGTAAATAGGACATTCTCACGTTGGCGCGATATTCATCTGGGTCCTCCCACATCCAAAATGCGAATATACTAGCAATCGGTGTTTCGCTTCTTACATGACGTTCAGTATTCAATAAGGCAGCTCGCACGGGCACCTATTCTGACGGCGGTTGCGATCCTGTCCCTGGCTCTTGGGCTTGGCGCAAATGTTGCAGTTTTTAGTCTCCTGAACGCGCTGCTCTTTCGCGATCTTCCGGTTAGCGACCCCCAACAGCTCGTCGACATTCACTCGGCATTTCCTGGCCGCCCGTCAACAGGCTACTTCGTCGATCCGGTACCATTTGGAGCGTTTGAAGAAATCCGCCTGCGAAACACCGTCTTTTCCCACATCTTCGCTTGGGACGACGAAGCCTTACGCAATATAAAAGCGAACGGCGCGCAATATCCTGGAGCTGTAATCGAGGTCTCCGGTGATTATTTCGCGACTCTGGGGGTGCACCCTCTGTTGGGACGCTTGCTGAGATCCGAGGATACCGTTCCTGGGGAGCCTGCGAAGGTTACTGTACTCGACTATCGCTGTTGGGACAGGCGTTTTCAACGCGATCCAGCAGTGATCGGCAAAATCATTCGGGTCGATAATGTTCCGCTCACGGTCGTCGGGGTTACTCCCAAATCATTTCGCCATCTCGACGTGGACGTAAGCG
This sequence comes from Bryobacteraceae bacterium, assembly GCA_035550475.1. Taxonomy (GTDB): domain Bacteria; phylum Acidobacteriota; class Terriglobia; order Bryobacterales; family Bryobacteraceae; genus DASZPB01. Next base: position 72,206 of record DASZPB010000056.1, read on the forward strand.
TCGAAGCCGCCGTCCCTATCGGATTCAACACAGCTGATGTCAGCAGACGATGGTACAAGGTCCTCGCACGGCTCAAGCCCGATGTTACCATTCAGCAGGCACGATCACAGCTTCAAACACTCTGGCCCGCCATCCAACAATCGATCGTGCCGTCAAGCTACACCGCGGCACAGCGTCAGCGTTTCTTCTCACGGCGGCTCTATGTGCAAGGTGCCGCGCACGGGTTTTCGTACCTCCGGGAACAAATATCAAGACCTCTCGGTGTGCTTATGTATCTGGTGGTAGCAGTGTTGCTGATCGCCTGCGCCAATCTCGCCGGATTGATGCTGGCGCGGGGTTCCAACCGGCGCCATGAGCTCGCCGTTCGTATCGCACTCGGCGCCGGCCGCTGGCTGCTCATCCGCCAACTATTGATTGAGAGCGTCATGCTCTCCTTCACCGGAGCCGTGCTGGGATTCGTGTGTTGCTTCTGGACCGGACATTATCTTTTGAGCCTGATCTGGATGGGCAAGGGTCCGATAGGTGTTGACACGTCGCCGGACCTTCGGGTTCTGGGTTTTGCCGCGGCAATCGCGATCGTCACGGGAATCGCCTTCGGAATCGGCCCGGCCGCGCGCGCTTCCCGGATCGATCCAGCGGGCGCACTCCAGCAGAATTCGCGCACAGCACGCGATGGGGGAACGCGACTGCGCCGGATTCTGATCGTGGCGCAGGTTGCAGTTTCCTTGATTCTGACGTTCGCCGCTGCGCTCTTCATTCGTACCTTCTACAATCTCTGGGATGTGGATGCCGGCTACCAGCGCCACGGGGTTTTGTGCATGGAACTCTTTCCACAACCGGGCCACGAGAAGCTTACCAATCGCGGAGTGTACTATCGTGCGCTTGTAGCCAAACTGAACGGAATCCCAGGCATCGAGAGTGTGAGTTATTCGAATGGCCTACCGATGTCCAGCCGCGAATTCAGCAAAATGGGCTCGGAAATGGTTTCCGAATTACCTCCCGGTTCGTCGACAGTCCAAGCATCCTTGGGTGTGGTTGGCCCCGGCTTCTTCGAGGTCATGGGGATGCATGTCCTAGCGGGTCGGGGGTTCACGTGGAATGATGACGAAAACGCTCCGAAGGTTACCGTCATTAGTCAGAGTCTCGCAGAGCGCTTGTTTCCAAAACAGAATCCCCTTGGACGCAGAATTAGCATTGCAAACGCACCGGACGGGAAGGACCTTCGAATCGTAGGCGTTGTCAATAACGCGAGTCTCTGGAGCCTGGAGAGCTATCAACCGGCTGCCGCATACACTGGTTTCCTACAGACCGCCGGCTACAACCAGCCGATGGTTGACATTCGCACAGGGAGCGATCCGAGCAAGTACGCACAGGCCGCGGAAAGAGCGGTGGAATCTCTCGGTTACCATTATTCTGTTCAGACCCAGTCTCTCCGGCAGCGGTTGGATATGTTTCTGGGCAACGAGCGAATCCTTGCACTGCTCTCCAGCTTTTTCGGCGCCTTGGCTCTTGTGCTCGCCGGCATGGGTCTCTACGGCGTGATTTCGCACAGTGTGACAACTCGCATCTCCGAAATCGGGATTCGCATAGCCCTCGGTGCTCAACGTGGCAATATCTTTCGCTTGTTCCTTTGCGAGGCCGCACTTCTTGTGATCGTCGGTTTGGCTGTTGGTATCCCCCTTGCCCTGATGGGCTCGCGTGTCGTATCGGGTATGCTTTTCGGAGTTGCCCCATTCAGCACGGTCTCCATCCTGCTTCCGTCGTCCGTGCTGATCTTTGTGGTGTTCCTGGCGGTTTGTGTGCCGGTGCGCCGGGCCTCCAAGATCGAACCTGCTACCGCGCTACGAACTGAGTAATGGTAACTCCGCTCTCAATAAGAGGATGGCGTGGCGCGGTAGGCTCAAGGCGCGGGGGGAAAGACGATTCAATCACTGGTGACGATTTTGCCCGTGTCCAGGCCGGTAGAGCGACTTCCGGATCCGAATCGAGCGGGAGGACCCGATATTGTTAGCCAACAACCTAGTGCCCAGCAGCGAACACGTAAACGATGTCCTTCTGCCGTCCGCAACGGTGATCTCCCGGCGAGCGAAGAAGCTGTCCGCGATCTGGGGCGGCAGTGAACAATCGTGTGCGCAACAGGCTGGCATTCTCAAGGAGCTGAGGGGCGCTACCGTGCTTGTCTACCAAGTCGGCGAAGTTGCAAAAGGGTGGACCTGTGCTATTCCGATCGCATCTCTATTGGATTGACAAGGTACGGCCATTCCTCTCCCGGGAAATGGTTGGCTTTATCCTGGCGACCTTATCATGTGCTATCGCGTTCGGTGGCAGTCTAACCGGCACCGTCAAAGATGACGTCTCCGGTCAGCCTCTAGTGAATGCGAAGGTCGCGATATTCGCAGCGACCGGCTCTGCGATAGCGGAGTCGCTGACAGACGGGAACGGTCGCTTCTCGACCAGTGACCTTCCAAATAGAGAGTATCGCTTCGTCGTCTCCAAAACCTACTATCGATCGGTAGAAGGTCATATCTCAGCCGACGAAGGTACTGCGGTCCTCATCAGGATGCTTCCCTACGGCACAATTTCGGGTGCGGTCAGCGGCGTGAGTGCCGGGGTCGTCGTTGCCGTCCCCATATCTGCCCCCCTGACCGCTCGGCCCGCAAGTGCGTCATGGTCGGCATCCAGCACCATCAACGAAGGACATTACAAGCTCGTCGGGCTTCCACCGGGGCGTTATGTCATCGGGCTTTGGAACCCGCAACTGGAAGAGGGTGGTCGCTTGCAGGGTTTATTTCTCTATCCTGACAGTGCTCAACCGAGGGAGTTTGCGGTCGATGGCGGCGAGGAGTATGAAAACATCAACTTCCTCCCGATTGCACCTGAGGCTTACGCCATCAGCGGGAGCGTGGAGGGTAGCGATGACTATGCGACGATTTCAGCCGTGCCGGTGGCCCTCCCCAGTTTTGCAGTAGGTGCGGTAATGGTGCAAAGGGATGGGTCCTTTCGGATGGCCCGCTTGGCAGCCGGAGCCTACGACATACTCGCAATCTCTGGGGGTCGCGCATCGGCTCCGAAATACGGCAAAAGCCGGGTGCTGCTCGACCATAATATTGACAATCTTGATATTCATTTGGCGCCAGGTCGGGTCGTTAAAGTGACATTGAACCGGAATGGGCCGCTGACCCACCCCTGGAAGTGCGACGGGCCAGTCGAACTGGCTATGGTCAGTTCCGAGCGTTGGCCGACATCCAGCGACCGAGTGATCGGCGGCGTTAATATCGCCGCCACAGTCGACCACCTCGCTCCTAGGTCGCTGACCGCTTGAAAGGTTTGCGATTATAGGCAAACTTCTTGCGCGCAGCCTTGCGGTCAAATTTCCAAGCGATCTTGACGCGATTCCGGTTCATGCGGCGGTTCCAAGCTCTGGACTCAGCCTTTAGCGTCTT
>DASZPB010000057.1:0-17911 GCA_035550475.1 Bryobacteraceae bacterium
CATGGGGATCCGGCCAAGAGGCGGCCGCGATTGCCCGTAACTCCAGTCGCCCTACGGGCTCCCTCCGTCACGGGCAATCCGGTATGAGAGGGGATCTTTCTGTTTTGCAGGACTAGGGGAACTTTCTACTTTGCGTTGACAGGTGAAGTCTGCCAACGTTTGGAAAAGCGCTGCTCATGATGCTATCGGAACGTCACCCGGATGCATCACCCGTAGTCCCTCAAACCGCCGGAAATCCCGAACATTGATCGTGAGGAGTTGCCCGACCGCGTGAACATACATGCTGGCAGCCGCGCGTCGTGGACCTGCACGCCCTGGACGTTGTGCGCGACCAGCAGCGCGCGCCAGCGCTCATGCGCTTCGCGACTGTCCGCCAGCAATTCGAAATCCCGTTCGATCACGCGGGCGAGCTGGTCCGTCTCGGCGACGCTGAGGCCGAAGCCGTTCTTGTCTAGCGGGCGCGTCGACGCGTTCCAGAATTCGGCGAGCGTTTGCGACGTATAGCATAGACGCACCCCCCTGCCCGACGAAAGCTTTCAGCGCCAGGACGATGGCGGGATGCTGCGGATCATCGCTCTTGCTGATGCGCAAAAGAATATTACTGTCGAGAAGACAGGCATCGCCCTTGGCCATCAGTCGTGATCCCGATACAGACCTTCGCGGGTGAATGCCTCATCCGGCAGCAGAGGGATCTTGTGCGAGAACCGCGCAAGCTCCCGAAGTGTGTGGTCGAGTTGGTCTTCAGTGAGCGTCTTTGCCGAAACACTCGTATGCACCGCTTCCTCGAGCAGAGCCGCGGCATAGTCTTCGGGCTGCACGCCGTGCGCTGTCGCCTGACGCGTCAGTTCCGCCTCTGCTTCCGGTTTAATATTGATAGTGATCGACATAGCCGGCCTCTCTACTGGCCTCTGCCCTAGCTGTTCCCAAGCCTTAAGTATAGTGATTCCCGAATTTGCTTCAAAGGCTCAAATAGGTGAGTCTGCCGGTGAAGTCTGCCTGACCATGCAGTCAAGGTGCACCTGAAGTGGCGCGGGCATGGACGCCGCGCTACCGCACGGTCGGCTCAAACAATTCCGGCTGTCCGGTCCGCCCGCGGCGGCGCCGCGCTTCAAACCACTCCTGGAACTCTTCCAGGTAAATGTAAACCACCGGCGTCAGATAGAGGGTAATCAACTGCGAAACCAGCAGGCCGCCCACCACGGCGACGCCCAGCGGCCGGCGCGCTTCGGCCCCCGCTCCGAGCCCCACCGCGATCGGCATTGTGCCCAGCAGCGCGGCCATCGTCGTCATCATGATCGGGCGGAACCGCAGCAGGCAGCCTTCGTAAATCGCGCCCTCGGCGTCCTTGCCCTCCTGCCGCTGCGCCGCGATGGCGAAATCGATCATCATGATGGCGTTCTTCTTCACGATGCCGATCAGCATGATCAATCCGACGAACGCATAGAGATCCAGCTCCATGTGGAACAGCATCAGCGTTAACAGCGCGCCCAGGCCGGCCGAAGGTAATCCGGAAAGAATCGTCAAGGGGTGCACGAAACTCTCGTACAGGATTCCCAGCACCAGGTAAATCACCAGGATCGCCACGATCAGCAGAATGCCCAAGCCGCTCAGCGAGTCCTGAAATGCCTGAGCCGTGCCCTGGAACGCCATCGTCGTGGTCGCCGGCATTCCGATGCTGCGCGCGGCTTCGCCAATGCGGTCCACCGCTTCACCGAGCGAGACGCCCGGTTGCAGGTTGAAGGAAATCGTGACCGCCGGAAGCTGCCCGAAATGGTTGACCGTTAGCGGTGTCACCGAAGTCTTCAGGTCGCACACCGTCGAGAGAGGAATCAGGCCGTTGTTGGAAGACCGCACATAGAGCTTCGAAAGCGCCGTCGGGTCCGACTGATATTGCGGCGCCACTTCCATCACCACCTGATATTCATTCGTCGGCGTGTAAATCGTGGACACCTGCCGCTGGCCGTAAGAGTCGTAAAGTGCGTTTTCAATCGCGTCCGCCGTCACGCCCAGCGCCTGTGCTTTGTCGCGATTGATATTGACCACCAGTTGCGGGCTCGAGACCTGCAAATCGCTGGTCACATCCTGCAAACCCGGCACCTGCCGCAGGCGATCTTCCAACTTGGGCTCCCAGGCATACAGCCGCTTGGTGTCGGTATCCTGCATCGTGAACTGGTACAGACTCTTGGTCAGCGAGCCGCCGATGCGAATGGTAGGCGGAATCTGCATATACACACGGATGCCCGGCACAGCCGCGAATTGCGGCCTGAGCTGCTCAATGATGTCCTGCGCCGAAGGCCGCTTCGACCGGTCGGCCAGGTGCATGAAGATGCGGCCCGCGTTTCCCGCACCGCCGCGTGAGCTGGGCCCGACCGAGGACATGAACCCAATGACATACGGATTGCGCAGCACAATGGCCGCCAGCGCCTGCTGATGCGCCACCATGTCTTCGAAGGAAACGTCCTGCGCCGCCTCTGTCTGCGCGAAAATCTGGCCCGTGTCTTCCGCCGGCAAAAAGCCCTTCGGGATCACCACAAACAGGTAGCCCGTCACCACCACCAGTGCGATCGAGAGCATCAGCGTGGCGAACCGCCAGCGCAACACAAACTTCAGCGTGACTTCATAGGCCCGCAGCAGCCCGTCGAAGAACCGCTCCGAGAGCTGGTAAAGCCGGCCGTGCCGCTGCTCGCGCTGTGCTTTTAGAAAGCGGCTGCACAGCATGGGCGTGAGCGTCAGCGAAATGCAGCCGGATACCAGAATCGCCACACTGATGGTCACTGCGAATTCCCGTAGCAGCCGCCCTACGATTCCGCCCATGAACAGCACGGGGATGAACACCGCCACCAGCGACAGCGTCATCGAGAGAATCGTGAAGCCGATCTCCTGCGAGCCGTTGTAGGACGCCAGCACGCGTGATTCGCCCATCTCCTCATGGCGCACGATGTTTTCGAGCATGACGATCGCGTCATCCACGACGAAGCCCACCGACAGCACCAGAGCCATCAATGACAGGTTGTCGAGCGTATACCCCAACAGGTCCATCACCCCAAACGTGCCGACGATCGAGAGCGGCACCGCCAGGCTGGGAATCAACGTTGCCGACCCGTTCCGCAGGAAGAAAAAGATCACCAGCACGACCAGCCCAATCGTCACCAGCAGCGTGAACCGCACATCGCTGATCGACGCCCGGATCGATTCGGAACGGTCGTACAGCACTTGCAGGTTCACCGCCGCCGGAATGTCGCCGCGGAACGTCGGCAGCAGCTTTCTGATGTTGTCGACGATCTCTACCGTGTTGGTGCCGGGCTGCCGCTGAATCGCCAGGATGATGGAGCGCTCGTCGCGGAACCAGCTCGCCAGCTTGTCGTTCTCCACGCTGTCGAACACGCGTCCCAATTCTTGCAGCCGTACCGGATTTCCGTTGCGATATGCCACGATGATGGGCTTGTATGCATCGGCATCGGTGAGCTGTCCCGTAGCCTGCACTGTGTAGGCTTTTGTCCGGCCGTAAAGCGTCCCATTCGGCAGGTTCACATTTGCCGAGGAGAGCGCCTGCCGCACATCGTCGATGCCGATCCCTCGGGAGGCCAGCGCGTCCGGGTCCAGTTGCACCCGCACCGCGTACTTCTGCGATCCGAACACCTCCACTTGCGCCACGCCGTTGACCATCGAGATGCGCTGTGCCATCAGCGTCTCCGCGTATTCATCCACTTGTGACAAAGGCAGCGTGGAGGAACTGAGCGCCATGTACAGAATCGGCTGATCCGCCGGATTGACCTTTTGGTAAGTGGGCGGCGTCGGCATGTTCGGCGGCAATTGTCTGCCGGCTTTGGCGATAGACGCCTGCACATCCTGTCCCGCCGCGTCGATGTTGCGCGTCAAGTCAAATTGCAGCGTGATCAGCGTATTCCCCAGAGCGCTGACCGAGTTCATGGAACTCAGTCCTGCGATGGTCGAAAACTGCCGTTCGAGCGGGGTCGCCACGGCCGACGCCATCGTGTCTGGGTTGGCTCCCGGCAGTTGCGCCGAAACTTGAATGGTCGGAAAATCTACGTTCGGCAAATCGCTCACCGGCAGCGAGCGGTAGCCCAGCAGGCCGAAGATCAGGATCCCCAGCATGATGAGCGTGGTGGTAATTGCCCGCCGGATGAACAGCGCCGAGAGGTTCATTGCCCCTGTGCTCCACTCGCTGGGCCGCGCTGCACCGGCGCCACCTGCGCTCCATTCACCACGGCCATTTGCCCGTCGATGATCACGCGCTCCCCTGCCGTGAGGCCGCTTTCAATCACCGTATCGTTGCCCACGACCGCCCCTGCCGTGACCTGCCGCTCGTGTGCAATCTGATTGGCATCCACCACCAGCACGTACTTGCCCTTCTGCCCGGCCTGCACGGCCGCGGTGGGCGCCAGCACCGCATTCCGCCTGGTTCCCAACCGCAGCGCGACATTCACGAATTGTCCTGGCCATAGCCGCCGTCGCGCATTCGTGAACAGGCCCTTCAACTTGATGGTGCCCGTGCTCGCATCCACGGTGTTATCGATGAAGTCCAGCACGCCGGTCTCCGGCTCCGAACTTCCCTGCGGTGTGGCTTCCACCTTCAGCTTGCCCTTCGCTGAGTTCTCTCGAATCTCCCTCAGCGCCCCCTCTGGGACGGCGAAGGTTACGTAGATCGGATTGATCTGGTTGATGATGACTAGCGGCGTATCCGCCTGGTCCTTGATGAGGTTGCCTTCCTTGAAATTCAAAGTTCCCGTGCGGCCGTTGATGGGCGATACGATGCTCGTGTAGCTCAACTGCAATTCCGCGTCTTTGAGCTTCGATTCGTCCACGCGCGTATTCTGTTTGGCGGCGGCCAGGTTCGCTTCATCCGCCCGCACTGCATCCTCGGCTGATTGCGCCGCGCTGGTGAGCTGATCGTTCTGCTCCCGGGAAACAATTCCTTGCTTGAACAGATTCGCGTAGCGTCCGGCCTGCGCCCGCGCGTTCTCCGCCGTCGAACGGTCGCGCGAGGCCGCGGCTTCGGCCTGCTGTTCGGTCGCCTGGTCCTTCGCGATCGTGGCTTTCATCTCCGCAATCTGATTCTGGAGCGGCCGCGGGTCGATTTGAAACAGCATGTCGCCCTTTTTGACGTCAGCGCCCTCTTTGAAGTACACCTTCATCAACTGCCCGGCGATCTGCGCTTTCACCGCTACGCTCGAATAGGCTTCCCCATTGCCGATTGCGCGAACCTCGATCGGTACGTCCTGTACCGTTGCAGTCGCGAGCACTACCGGCGGAGCTGCCTTTGGGGACTTGCGGACGGAATCCGCCTCGCTCGTGCATCCTGTCCACAGCAGCGCGAACAGGCAGATTCCACTGCCCCATGCGAGGGACCTTCGTGAATTTGTGAGGTACCGAAGACAGACCACGGGTACACTCGCTCCTCTTCCCAAGAACTGGCCGTGCACTTTGCCCATGAAACAGCAAGCCCGTGCAGCGCGCCCGAATAGCCCTTCCAAGCGTTCTCAAGCCCGATGGTGCGCCGCACGTTAGCGCAGCATTTTCATGGTACATCTTTGCCTTGCGGATTGTTCGGAAATGGCTCCATTGAGCTACTCACCCGGCGCCTCGCCGCGCCTGGCCCGGTCAGGCGTTTCCCCGGCCTCCGCTGCCCGCAACTCCTTCCATACTTTGCCTTTTCGTGTCCTGGCCGAACCGCGGGCGTTACAATCGGGAAGTATGTGCCGGCGGCTTCTCCTCCTCCTTGCCCCTGCGCTGATCGCCTTTGCGCAGCAGAGGCCCTTCGACGTCCACTCACTCCTTGAACTCAAACGCATCGGAGATCCTCAAATTTCGCCCGATGGCAAATGGGTCGCCTTCACCGTCCGCACGCCGGATCTCACCGCTAACCAAGTGTCTCCGCAAATCTGGATTGTGCCCCTCGCCGGCGGCGCTCCGCGGCAGATTACCCATGACGGAACCAGTGAGCGCCCGCGCTGGTCTCCCGATTCCAAACATATCGCCTTCGTTTCCACTCGCAACGGTGCTTCGCAAATCTGGATGATGGACCCGGACGGTGCCAACGCCCATCAGGTCACGCGGCTTTCCACCGAAGCCGGCGGCGTCCTCTACTCGCCCGATGGCAAGAACCTGATCTTCACCAGTGAGGTCTATCCCGAGTGTGGCGCCGATGACGCCTGCAATCAGAAGAAGCTCGCTGCCGCCAAAGCCAGCCCCACTGATGCGCGCATCTACACTGAGCTGCTCTATCGCCACTGGACCAAATGGCAAACCGACCGCCGCAGCCACCTTCTGACCATTCCCGTGGAGGGCGGCACGCCCAAAGATCTGACGCTCGGCACGCGCGATGTGCCTCCGTTCTCGCTCGGAGACCCCGACTCTTATGACATCTCGCCGGACGGCAACGAGATCTGCTACTCCCTTAACTCCGACCCCGTGCCGGCCATCAGCACCAATTCCGATCTCTACGTGGTCTCCATCAGCGGCGGCCCGTCGCGCAAGATCACCTCAACTCCGGGCGCCGATACCACACCGCGTTACTCGCCGGACGGCAAATACCTCGCATGGCGCGCCCAGCTTCGTGCCGGATATGAGAGCGACCGCTGGCGTCTGTTCGTTCTCGAGCGCGCGACCGGCAAAGTCACCAGCCTTACCGACACCCTCGACCGCTGGGTTGAGAATTTCACCTGGTCCCCCGATTCCGCGTCTCTGTTCTTTACCACCGAAGACCGCGGCCGCCAGGCAATCGAAGTGATTCCCGTCACCGGCGGCGGCATCCACATCGCCGCCAGCGGCAACAGCACACTTGGCGACATGCAATTGACGCGCGACGGCAAATCGATGGTCTACGTCCAGGAAACCGGGTCGTCACCCGCCGAGATCTACCGCGCCTCCTCCAGTGGCGGCACGCCCGTAGCTCTGACTCATCTCAACGATGCCGTGCTGAGCAGCGTTCAACTCACGCCACAGGAAGAATTCTGGGTCGATACTCCGGACGGCACTCGCGTTCAGTGCTTTCTCGTGAAGCCCGCCGGCTTCCAGAACGGACATAAGTACCCAGTCCTCCTGCTGATTCACGGCGGGCCGCAGAGTTCCTGGGGATATAGCTGGTCATACCGTTGGAACGCGCAGGTGTTCGCCGCCGCGGGCTACGTCGTCGTGATGCCCAACCCGCGCGGCTCTACCGGCTACGGCCAGAAGTTTATCGATGCCATCAATAACGATTGGGGCGGCGGCGCATTCGATGACGTCATGGCCGTGGCTGATCACATTGTCGCCGACATCCCTTACGCCGATGGCGGCCGCATGACCGCGGCCGGCGGCTCTTTCGGCGGCTACATGGTGAATTGGATTCTCGGCCACACACAGCGTTTCAAAGCGCTGATCTCGCACTCCGGCGTTTACGACTTGCCCGCATTTTTCGGCGGCACCGAAGAGCTCTGGTTCCCGCTCTGGGAATTCGGCGGCACACCGTGGGAGAAGCCGGAGAACTACGCCAAGTGGTCACCCGCCAACTTCGCCGCAGATTTTCATACGCCGACCCTGGTGATCCACGGCCAACAGGATTTCCGCATACCGTACTCCCAAAGTTTGCAATTATTCACCGCTCTTCAGTTGCAAAAGGTTCCTTCCAAACTTCTGGTCTTTCCCGACGAAGGCCATTGGATTCTGAAACCGCAGAACAGCATCCTCTGGTACCAGACCTTTCTCGGGTGGCTCGATTCCTGGGTGAAAAAGTGAAAGCGATTCTCGCACTGATTGTCCTCATCGCGGCCTCGATCATTGGCCTTCTCCTCATTTCTTCTCATACCGCGCTCCAAGCCACGGCTCCGCGCGTCATCGGCGTCAGTACTCCCGTTACCGTGCACCTTGCGAATCCACACGGCGTGCGCCGCGTCGATGCCTACATCGAACAGGATGGCCGCAGCTATCCCATTTATCAGGAGAGCAAGCCCGCGCATCGCCTCTTCTTCTGGACCGGCCATCAGCCGCCGCGGAGCATCACGTTCGAAGCCGGCAAGCGCAAAGCGCCCGATCTCAAACCCGGTAAAGCGCGAGTCGTCGTCGAAACGGTTTCCAATGATCTGCGCGGCAGCACCGATACCGCCGCCTATGATGTCGCCGTCGTTCTCGCCCCACCCAGCGTGATTCCCGACGATGCCCAGCACTATATCAATCAAGGCGGCATGGAGCTGGTCACCTTCACGCCCGGCGGCTCCACTACCAACTCCGGCGTGCGCGTAGGCAACTACACCTTCCGTAGCTTTCCGCTGCCCGGCAACCCGGCTATGCGCTTCTCGATGTTCGCCTATCCGTGGGACCTGCCGCCCGACGATACTCCCGTCGTGTTCGCTCGTAATGACGCCGGGACCGAAGCCACCGCCCGCTTCTGGTTCAAGCTGTTTCCCAAGAAGTTCCGCGTGCGCGATCTGGTGATTGACGACGCCATGCTGCAGCAACTCGTTACCCAGGTCGATCCCACCGGAACGCTTGTGCCCGGTCCGGACTATTTGAGCCGCTTCCTGATCATCAACAGCGAAATGCGCCGCAAGAACAATCAGACTCTCGCCGGGTTACGTTCGAAGACCGAAGAAAAGGTTCTCTGGAACGGCCCGTTCCTGCACCTCGGCCAGGAAGAGTCCATGTTTGCCGACGTTCGCAATTACATTTACAAAGGCAAGAAGGTCGATCGCCAGGTGCACCTCGGCTTTGATTTGGCCGACAAAGCCAATGCGCCCGTGCTGGCCGCCAATGATGGCCGCATCGTCTGGGCCGCCGATCTCGGCATCTACGGCAACTGCGTCGTAGTGGATCACGGCTATGGGCTGCAATCCATCTACGGCCATCTGCAGCGCATCGACGTGAAGCCGGCGATATGGTGCGCAAAGGCCAGTCCATGGGGATCGCCGGTCATACGGGCTTAGCCGAAGGGGTTCACGTCCATTTCAGCATGCAGATCGATGGCGTCCAGGTCAATCCGCGCGAGTGGTGGGACGATCACTGGATCAAGGACCGCATCCTCAGCAAGCTGGAATCGCAGCAAACGGCGGCAAGGTGAGCGCCGGATGGGTTCTCCGGCGTACTCTGGAAGCGTCAGTCCCCGCAGTTACGCGCCGTTCCTCGACCGCGCGCGCCCGCGCCGCCGGACAGGCTCCTCCACCGGCGGAGAGCCGTAGAAGAACGCTGGTACGCTTTCGCGCAGCGAATTCTCGCGCTCGCGATAGTCGAACTCTTCCAGCCGCTCGCGTTGGCTCGCCTGGATGTGTTCGGAAAGCAGCTCCACCGCACGCGCCGCATCCTGATCCGCCACAGCGCGCAGCAGGTCGCAGTGTTGCCGGTGAATCCGCTCCAGTTCCGCGCGGTTGTGGCTGCGGTGACGCATGGAAAAAATCCGCATCAGCAGCCGCGTTTCATTCACAAGCTTGAGAATCCGCGCATTCGCCGCCATGCGCATCAACATCGCGTGGAAGCCCAGATCGCTCGCCATGAAGCGATGCATCTGGCGCGCATCGAGTACCTTCTGCCCGGAGGCCGCCAGTTCGTCGCGCAACCCGAGCACTTCATCCGCCAGCTCTTGCAGCCGCTCCAGATCCGCCGTGCGCGGAGCCTGCAGAGCCGCTTTGCGAACGGCGTAAAGTTCCAGTGCTTCGCGCAATTCGTATAAATCAATGATGTCCTGGCGCGTCAGTTCCTTCACCACCGCGCCGCGGTTCGGCGTCTGCTCCAGCAGCCCTTCCGCCACCAGTTGTCCCAGCGCTTCCCGCACGGGCGTGCGGCTGCTGCCCAGTTCCCGCGCCAGGGCTACCTCGGAAATGCCGCGGCCCGCCCGCAGTTCGCCCGCCGCGATCTTCCTCTGAATATGCAGGTACGCCTTCTCCCGGATCGATGCGTCGCTTCGCCGCCGCGCTGCCGGCGCCGCCCGTCTCTTCATAGTGTCAGTATATGTTACCGGCGTTTTCGTCGACAATTGAAAGACAAGTGCGCACATCCGCGCTTCGCTCCCTGCGCGTCCGCACGGCGCAACTCGCGCGTTCGATTCTCCGCCGCTTGCTAAAATGGAAGACTTCACATTCATGCTCGATCAGTCCATACAGGAGCTGGAATCCGGCTCCCTGGCGCGGATTCAATCCGCCTCCTCGCCGGAGCAACTGGAGGCCGTCCGCGTGGAGGCGCTCGGCCGCAAAGGCGCGCTCGCTCTGCTCAGCCGCGAGATGGGCAAACTCCCGCCCGAAGAACGCGCCCGCATCGGCAAAGTCCTCAATAGCGCCAAGCAAAATCTCGAACAGGCCTTCGAAACGCGCCGTCGCCACTTTGACGAAGCCGCTCTCCACGCGCGTCTCGACGCGGAATGGGTCGATCTCACCATCCCCGCTCCGGGCCCGCGCCGCGGCCATCTGCACCCTCTCACGCGTATCCAGCGCGAACTCGAAGACCTCTTTGCCTCGCTTGGCTTTACGGTACTCGACGGCCCCGAGGTCGAAACCGAGTTCCACAACTTCGACGCGCTCAACATTCCGCCCCACCACCCCGCCCGCGACATGCAGGACACGTTCTGGCTCGATGGTGGCAACCTGCTGCGCACACACACTTCGCCCGTGCAGGTGCGCGGCATGGAAAAGCTGGGGCCGCCGCTGCGTATGATCGCGCCCGGCCGCGTGTTCCGCAACGAAAGCGTCGATGCCTCTCACGAGCATACGTTTTATCAGCTCGAAGGCATGATGATCGATCGCGAAGTTTCGGTCGCTCATCTGCTCTACTTCATGAAGACGCTGCTCGCCGCCATATTTCACCGTGAAGTCACCGTGCGGCTGCGTCCCGGCTATTTCCCGTTTGTCGAACCGGGCTTCGAGCTGGACATTCAGTGCCTCATCTGCGGCGGCTCGGGCTGTCCCGTTTGTAAACAGAGCGGCTGGGTCGAGTTGCTGCCCTGCGGCCTGGTCAATCCCAATGTCCTGCGCCTGAGCGGCATCGATCCGGAACAATGGAACGGTTTCGCCTTCGGCCTGGGCCTTACCCGCCTGGTGATGATGCGGTACGCCATTGACGACATTCGCCACCTGCAAGGCGGAGATTTACGATTTTTGGAGCAATTCTGAAAGGCGAAAGCGGCCCGGTCCGGAATGATTCTTGTCATTCCGGTTGCCCGGACCCGGCAAGCCTCCGGAGCCTATGAAGTTTTCCTATAACTGGATTCGCGAATTCGTCGAGAACCTCGATTGTGCCGCCGGTCCTCTGGAACGTCTCATCACCATGAAGACCGCCGAGTGCGAAGGCATCGAACCCACCGGCGCTCTGCTCGATGGCGCCTGCGCCGCGCGCATCATATCCGCCGAGCCCATCGCAGAGAGCCACAACCGGAAGACCGTAGTCGAAACCGGCCGCTACGGCGTCAAAACCGTCGTCTGCGGCGCGCCCAACTGCCGCGCCGGTCTCATCACTGCGTACGTGCCGCTCGGCCGCAAAGTGATCGATGGCGTTGAAAGCGACGGCATGCTCGCTAGCGCCGCCGAGCTCGGCATCAATCGCGACCATACAGGCCTTATCGAGCTCGATCTCGCACCCGGCGAAGCGCTGCCCGGCAGCACTCCCGATAGCGTCATCGAAATCGACAATAAGTCCATCACCCACCGCCCGGATCTCTGGGGCCACTTCGGCATGGCGCGCGAAGTCGCCGCCATCCTCGGCCACAAACTCCAGGACCCGGTCGATCTCACTCGTCTGCCGCAAGGCGCGCCCGCCATTCACGTGAGCGTCGAAGACGCTGTGCTCTGCCCGCGCTACAGTGCGCTGGTGTTTGAAAACGTCACCGTCCAGCCGTCGCCGCTCTGGCTGCAATACCGGCTTACGTCCATCGGCCTGAATCCCATCAATAACATCGTCGACATGACGAATTACGTCATGGCCGGCCTTGCGCAGCCGATGCACGCCTTCGACGCCGATCTGCTCCGCGGCGACACGATCTTCATTCGCCCCGCAAAATCCGGCGAGAGCTTTCGCGCCTTGAATGAAGAGACCTATACGCTCGAGCCATCCAACCTGGTGATTGCCGATGCCGGTGGCCCGATTGCCCTGGCGGGCGTGATCGGCGGTTTCGATAGCGCCATTGGACTGAAGACCACACGAGTCGTTCTCGAAAGCGCCAACTTCCAGGCCGTCTCGATCCGCAAGACTTCCTCCGCTCTCAAGCTACGCACCGATGCCTCGATGCGCTTCGAAAAAGCGCAGGACCCGGTCAACACCGTGCGCGCCCTGGCCCGCGCCATCGAATTGCTGGAAGAGCTTTCCCCGGGCATCCGTCTCGTCGGCGGTCTCGCCGATCAGCAGGCCGAAGCCGCCCCGCCGCCACCCATCACGCTTCCGCTCGATTGGCTCGAACGCAAACTCGGACGCGCGATCGATCCCGCCGAAGTGCGCCGCATTCTTCAGAGCCTGCAGTTCGGCGTCTCGGAGCCGCAGCCCGGCGTCTTTTCTGTAAGCGTGCCTACGTGGCGCGCCACCAAGGACATTTCCATCAAAGACGATCTGGTGGAAGAAGTCGGCCGGATGGTCGGCTACGATTCCATTACGCCGCAAGCGCCGCTCGTGCCCGCCGCGGTTCCGCCTGCCAATCCGGAGCGCAAGTTTCAGCACGAGGTCCGCAATCTCTTCGCCGACGAAGGCTTCACCGAGGTCTACAACTACTCGTTCGTGAGTGAGGAATCCGCGCGAGCCTTCGGCTTCGATCCCGCCTGCCATGTCCGCGTGACCAATCCCATTGCCTCCGATCAGGCCCTTCTGCGCACGTCGCTCCTTCCCGGCATCTGGCAGAACATCATCACCAACAGCAAGCATCGCGAGACTTTCCGTCTCTTTGAAATCGGCTGGGAAATTCACAAGCGCGCTCCGGAACTTCCCGACGAAGTTCCGCATCTGGTCGCCGCTCTCTACAACCGCCAAGGCGACGGCATTGCGGGACTATTCGAAATCAAGCGCGTGGCCGAATGTCTTCTGCCCGGCGCGCAGACCTGTCCCGCGGCGCCGCGTCCCTTCGAACACCCTGCGCGCGCAGCCGACCTCGAATGGCGCGGTTCCAAGGTAGGCCGCTTTTTCGAATTGCATCCGTCGCTGGTGGAATCCGGACGCGCCGCGCTGCTCGATCTCGATCTCCGCCTGATACGCGACCTCAGCGCAGCAGACAGCAGGTACACGCCCATCCGACGCTATCCTTCTAGCGCGTTCGATCTTTCCGTAATTGCCGGCACGCGCGAGTTGGCAGCCGACCTGGAGTCCCGCATCGCCAGTTTCGCCGGCCCACTTCTGGAATCGATCCAATACCTGCGTGAATACTCCGGCGCGCAAGCGGGCGAAGGGAAGAAGAGCATCTCGTTCCGCCTGACCGTAGGGTCCGCCGAGCGCACGCTGTCCTCGGAAGAAGTAAGTGAGATCCGCACCCGCATCATAGAAGGGATGCGAGGCCAAGGCTACGAACTAAGAGTATAAAAACGTAGCCACCGAAACCTGAAAGCGTGCCATAGCAAGCCCGAGAGATCACCACCGGCCCTCGAAGCATTCGCCCCGCCGTGAGATAGCCATTTTGGCTGCGGACCTTCAGCCGGCCAATCCCAGCAACTTACACCAGCGTAATCAATACTTACACCCGAGTAACAACCATTGCGCCATTCAGCTCTTACAAACTTACTAAACATCCAGTAAGTTCCCAGACTACCACCTACCGCGCCATCTTGGACTCCCCCGCACTCTGTGCAAACCCCATCAGAGTGTCATTCGGATAGACATGATCGATGTTGGCATGGGTCACGAGCTGATGCTTGGTAAACACCGCCGGAGGCGTCGGCCGCCCCGCCAGAATATCAATCGCCAGCCGGATCAACTTGGCTCCATACCGTTCCGGAAAAAATGCCACTGACCCGATCAGCCGCGACCGTGGGTTCCGGAGTTCTGCCCGTCCTTCCGGGTCCGCATTCTGTCCGACCACCGCGCAGTCCGCCGCCCGCCCCGCTTCTTCAAACGCCCGCAGCGCGCCCAAAGCCGTCCGGTCCGTCGCCGCGCCAACCAGCAGGCGTTTGGCTTTCGAAGTACGCAGGTGCATGCGCACTCGTTCCTGGGTCCGTCCGAATTCTCCACCGCCATCCAACCGCGAGACGCGATACCCGTCCTTCCGGGAAATCCTCTCGCCGATCGCCGCCAGCATCCCCTGAATCCGCGTCTGCGGCAGCGACCCCGAGCGCCCCAGTTCGATCAGCAGCACTTCGTCCACCGCCCCTTCCCAGTGCTGGTTCGCCCACTGCGCCAGATGATACCCCGCCATCAGCCCGGCCTGGTAGTTATTGGCTCCAAAGTAGGTCGCCCCAGGGTGCGGAATATCGATAGCGATGAGCGGAATCCCGGCTTCCAGAAATTTTCCCGCAATCAGCGGCGCAATCGCCTCGTCCGTCTGGAATTCGATGGCCAGGTCCACGCGTTCCCGCACCAGGGTATCGGCATTGCGCAACGCGGTCCTGGAGTCGAACCGGTTCTTCACTATCATTACTTCCACCGGCGCCCCATTGGCCGCTTCGAGCAGGCTGGCCTCCACCTCGCTAAAGAATGGCGAATTCTCCCCCGCCGCCCCATAGCCGATTCGGTACTGCCGGTTCGGCCGCACGCTCATCACGCGCCGGTATTGGTGCTCACCCACTTTTTCCAGAAAGCCGCACTGGTGCAGTGTGAATGCCAGCCGGTAGCACGTCATCTTATTAAAGCCGGTCCGGCTGGCCAGATCCCGCAGGCGCAACACTTCCCCTTCCGACCGGAAGCAGAATAAGACCTTCGACGCATGGACCAGTGATTTAACCAGATACCGGCTTTGAGGCTCTTTCGTCATCGGCGCAAACTCGAGCAAGGACAAAACGCTGTGGAACCGCACGCGGCCAAAGTCGGCACGTGCTCGGATGTATTGCATCATGATACCGCAAGGCCTGCGCCCCGTCACCGCTACCGGCCTGAAGCCGAATTTCATTTCAGCCGCCGACCTCATCACAGCCAAGCATGCGTCCGGAACAGCCCAGGACCCTGCGGCGGCAAAATCGCAGATACCCAAACCGAACCGCCCGCCCGATTGAAAACAGTCCCCTTCGCCGGATGTGTTCTTAACTAAGATGATGAAGTCGGAGGGAAGCGTGACGAAGTGGCGTCGTCGGTGGTGGGTGGTCCTGGCGCTCAGCCTCGTTATAGCGGCTAGCGTTCGTATCAATCGCCAATCGCTCGGATGGGGGACCTGCTGGAGCGTCCGGTTCGTTTTCCCATGGTCCGATCCAGGCGATTAACGTGATTTTCCCCCTGTATTGCTCTTCGATACCCAATCATCGTTTCCACTTCTCCGTATTCTTCATGAAGATTTGCAGATTCGAATCACTATCCCACTCCAAAACAACGGCGCTAGCCCCGCTGCCTTCTTCCGGCGCAGCGTAACACGATGCAGAACGGGTCTGAAAATGCCGAATACCCACTTGCGACCTCACATCACAATGTGGCAAAATTCCTACAATCAGGGGCGAATGAGAGGGAAATCACTGCACAGCGCCGTTGCGGTCCTCCGGCCGTTTAGACCTCGGTTTTGCGCTTTGCCAGCCCACTCTACGGGGATTGTCGATTGGATGGTTTAACGGCTCCTCGCGATGAAACACTTCTTTCAATTCCAACGAGAGCCTGTTAGCAGCCGCTAGCAGAGGATTTTCCTGTTAAATCGACCGTCGGCCAGGTCTACGTAGGAGAGTTTTGCATTAGTGTTGGTGTATTACGTAGTCTCACAGATTGCAAGCTAAAGGGGTTGGAAATGTCAAAGAATTATTTGGGCAAAGGCCGCGTCGGCCTTCTTGCCAGAGTTTGCCTGTCAGGCGTTCTCGCCTGCACGGCCGTGCTCGCACAGGAATCTCGCGCCACGCTGACCGGCACCGTCACAGATCCGCAAGGGGCGGCCGTTCCGGGTGCAACCATTACCGCGAAGCTCCTGGCAACGAATGCGGAAACGAAAACAACGACGAATGCCGCGGGGCTCTACGTGCTCCCGTTCCTCGATACCGGCACTTACACCATAACGGCCACGCTGGCGGGCTTCAAGACTGCCGTCAAAGACGGCGTGTCTTTGGGAATTAGCGAGCGCCGGCAGCTCGATTTCGTGCTCGAAGTTGGTGTCGTATCCGAAACCGTCACCGTTAGCGCTTCGGCGGAACTGCTCGATACCGCTGATGCCAACCGCGGAACCGATATCGATGCGCAGAAAATCGCCGACCTGCCGCTGCTCGGCAAAAACACCTATACCCTGGCCTATCAGGCCAACGGTGCGCTACACATCAATCCGCAAGGCAGCATCACGGACCGCCCTTATGACAATGGCGGCATGGACGCCATCCGCATCAATGGCGGCCAGGCATTCACCAATGAATACCTGCTCGACGGCGCGCCCAATACGAACGTGGAGCGCGGCAATCCGAACAGCCTGAGTTTCGTTCCTCCGCCCGAAGCGGCTGAAGAACTCACCGTCATGTCGAACAACTACGATGCGCAGTACGGCCGCACCGGCGGCGGCGTCATCAGCGCCACGCTGAAAAGCGGCACCAACAAACTGCACGGCACCGCCTACGAATACTTCCGCAACAAGGTGCTGAACGCCAACACTTGGCAGGGCAACGCCAACAATACGCCTCGTGGCCCTTTCCAGTGGAACCAACCCGGCGTCACAGTGAACGGTCCTGTTTACATTCCGAAGGTCTATGATGGCCGCAACAAGACGTTCTTCCTGTTTTCCTGGGAAGGCATCTACCAGAACATTCCCAACTACTTGCTCCAAACCGTCCCGACAGACGCCAACCGCGCGGGCGATTTTTCAAGCGCCCACGCATTCAACGGAACGCCCATCACTATTTACGACCCTACGACTGTGCAGCAGGTAGGTAGTGGTTACGTGCGCCAGCCGTTCCCCGGGAACAAGATTCCTTCCAATCGCATCGACCCGGTAGCGGCCAAAATGATGCAGTTCATGCCGGAACCGAACTTCCCGGCCGACGCCGCGGGCTTCAACAACTACAACCCGCAGAGCGGAACGGTCACGATGGAACGCTATAACGCCTACACAATCAAGTTCGACCAAGTGATCACGCAAAGCGAGCGCTTCTCGATTCACTACGTCGAAAACAAGCGCTGGCAGACTGGCCCGGATTACGGTTGGCCCACCCCGGTCAAGGGTCCGAATAACTTCGAACGTTATAACCAGGGCGCCAACGCACAGTTGACCTCCACGCTCTCACCCAGCATGGTGGTCACCACGCGCTTCGGATTTACCGAGC
Organism: Bryobacteraceae bacterium; assembly: GCA_035550475.1. GTDB lineage: Bacteria > Acidobacteriota > Terriglobia > Bryobacterales > Bryobacteraceae > DASZPB01. The sequence goes on from DASZPB010000057.1 coordinate 17,322, forward strand.
ATATCTTCGCCAACATCATGAAGACTACCTACGATCCGACGCAGCTCGGTTTCCCCGCAGACCAAGTTGCGCAGGCGCAGGGGCAGTTCTTCCCCAACCTCAGCTTTTCCAACTACACCGGTTTCGGCCAGGGCGGCAACAATTCCGATACCAGCACCAACTGGTACTTCAACGTGGCTGCGAACAAGGTGATGGGCTCGCATTCCCTTAAGTTCGGCGGCGAAGTCCGCGACCTCTTTGACAACCAGCCCAATTACACGTTCGCCAGCTTCAGCTTCAGCAATGGCTGGACGCAGCGTGATCCGGTGAATGCCGATGCCAATTCCGGTAACGATTTCGCGTCGTTCCTGCTCGGCCTTCCCGCCAGCGGCAGCGCTCCCTATAGTGCATCACCCGCCTTCGGAAGCCGCTACTACGGGTTGTATATCCAGGACGATTGGCGCATCGCCCACAACCTCACGCTCAACCTCGGCGGACGTTGGGATTACGACTCTCCGCTCACGGAGCGTTTCAATCGTGAAAACGCCGGCTTCGACCCCACGGCAACCAGCCCGCTGCAGGTCCCCGGCCTCAACCTGAAGGGCGGCCTG
>DASZPB010000058.1:0-1616 GCA_035550475.1 Bryobacteraceae bacterium
GCAAAGGAGTGACCGTGATCAAGTTCGAGCTGAAAACCCTACCCACGTCGCCTTCGGAGAAGGTCAGGTCGGAGCGCTCGCCAAGCTGCTGAAGGCGGGGCACCTGTCTCCCCCTGTGCGCCGCCTCCACGGCAGTTCAAAGTCGCGCGCACGGGCAGCGCGAGCGCGCGTCCGATCTATTGCGGCCGGTGAAAGAGGCCAAGGTAGACGGCCTTGCCGAGAACGTGTCCCTGTATCGCTGCGAGGACTTGCGCCCGTGTCGCGAAGGGATCGGCCTCCGGCTGGACGTCGATGGTGCCATCGAGCGCGTAAAGCTCGATCACGTAGTGATGCGGCGGCCCCGCGGCCGGTGCGCCTGGCCCGCGATATGTAGCTCCCGTGGCGCTGATCTGATAGGCGCCTCCAGCCAATTGCGAACCCGGCGGCACACCTTGCGGAAGGCCAGTCGCCGTCGCCGGAAGATTCCACACCAGCCAGTGGAGCTGGTCATCGGTGGTTCGGTTCCGGGCCACGTCGAGGTCGTGCATGTGGAGCACGAAACTTCTGGTTCCGGCCGGCGGATTCGACCACGCCAGCGGTGGCGAGACGCCCTGTCCGGGGGCAACGTCTTGCGCGGCGGCCGTGAACTGAACCGGGATCTGTCCGCCATCGGCAAAGGCTGTGGTCGACAGTGTAAATGGCGCCGGCGGCGCTGCCGCGGCGGCCGAGCCGACAGCCATGAGGACGGCAATCATCGAAAACCGGAGAAAGAAGCGCATGAATCCTTCCGGTGACCTAGATGGACTACAGCAAGGGAAAGTGGCTTAGGCATTCCGCCGGGACAGGCACCTCACGCGTTCTTGAAGGAAAGGCGGCCGATTCGAAATGCGTGCCGCGAGGATGGCAAGCCACTTGCCACGCAGGCGTACGGGCACGTCCTGTCTGTGCAGCGATGCTGCCATCCGCTGTATCCGAACAAGGGACGTCCTGTGCAGGACATAGAGCTGCCGCCCACGGTCCGCGAGATTCTTCCCTTCGGCGTGAGCGAAGCGGACGCGTCAGCAAGATCGTTCGCTGGCAGCCGGGAATCGTCGCTTGTCCCGGCGGCCATCGCGCTCATCGTCTCGATCCTCGCTCATGCCATCCTGATCGGAATGGGCGCAGTGCGGCTGGGAAGCGGCGAAAGCGCACCGGAGAAATCTGTCATTCCGGTGCAGTTGGTGCCCGATCCACAGACCAAGCGCCCGAACGCCAAACCGCAGCCCTCTCCTTCTCCACCATTGACGAGCGCCACACCGCCGCCCGAGGCGCGGCCGATGCCAGCCGCACCTCCGGCGCAAGCTGCCGCATCCCAGCCGACCGATAAGACAACCCCCGCTACGCAACTCGCCGGGAAGGACATCGACCATCCTCCGGCCTCTACGAGCGGCGCGGCGGGTACGGGAACGAAGGACGCTGAGCTGGCTGCGTTACGCGCGCAAGTTCAACGCTGCTGGACACTGCCGCCCGGATGGACCACTCCGAAGCAAGTTTCGATTACGATCGATTTCAGAATGAATCGGGACGGCACCGTTGCCGGTCAGCCGACGGTGATCGAATTTCCGGCAACGCAATATGGAATTGTCGCCGCCAAGAAC
>DASZPB010000059.1:0-37776 GCA_035550475.1 Bryobacteraceae bacterium
GAAACCAGTTTCCAAGGTCCCCTGTCGACGCCATACCTATAGTTGACGCCGCAGGCCGTTCACGGGCTCCAGGGGTCCAGCACCACCACAAATGCGACGCATGTTGGCCAACATGAAAATCGTTCGAAGGCGGCCCGGGTGTGCGAGCACCTTCTGATTTGACGATAGCAGGCGGACGGGATGTTGCTGCGGGCGCGGAGGCGGTAAGTGCGTTGAGGGGAAAGGACTGAAATATTTTTTGGTTTGGTGAACGTGGGTGCGGGGGACCGTGCAGCCTGATGCGCGTTGCTCTCGGAAGTGCTGTTTGCTCTTGGATGGGAAAGTTACGTGGTTGCCGTGTTTGCAGCCGGCCTGTCGGCCGACTGGACCCGCTTGAAAGCAGGTCCGCGGTCTGAAAGACCGCCCCACTGAGAAGCCGCCCATGCTCAGCTAGGTCCCACCCCGTCTACTGATGTATTATATATCAGCCGTAACGGGCTGAGGTAGGCTCGTAGGACGACTGGAACTCGCATTCTCTGCTCGTGCTGTTTGATTGATTGGCCATTGAAAGATTTGCCCTAGAGACCGAGGAAGGTTCCCCAAGAAGAGACGAGAGGAGCCGCAAGAATGGAGCTCTTGGATCAGAACGCGACACTGCCCGAGACCGCGAACCTCGTCATCATTGGCGCCGGTATTGTCGGATGGAGCGCCGCGCACTTCCTGACGCAGGCAGGTTGGGAGCAGGTCATAGTCCTCGATCAGGGGCTGCTATTCGAGGACGGCTTGGGATCCACCTCTCATGCACCCGGTCTTATTTTCCAATTGAACGCTTCTAAGGCTGTCTGTCAGTTGGCCCGGTGGAGCGTGGCCTTGTATTCAGAGCTGGAATATCAGGGCCTGCGTTGCTTCTTTCCGGTGGGGAGTCTGGAGATCGCTTATTCCCGCGCACGTCACGAGGAACTGAAACGAAAACTTGGCCATGCGCTCTCCTGGGGACTGCCGGCCGAATTGATTGAGCCATCGGAAATCCAGAGGCGAATCCCGATCTTGAACACCGAGCGGATCCCGAGCGCCCTCCATGTACCTTCCGATGGAATTGCCAAAGGCGCGCGAATTTGCCAGGCTCTGGCAGCACGTGCCATCGGGCGCGGAGCGTCCTGCTATCCACAAACAGAAGTAACGGGCGTCGAAGTGGTGCGCGGGCAGGTGCACGCGGTGCATACTTCTCGAGGAACGATACACACGAGCCGGTTGCTTCTTTGTGCCGGTATCTGGGGACCGCGCATCGGCAAGTTAGCCGGTGTCGCCGTGCCGTTGACGCCCGTGGAGCACCAGTATGTCAAGACATCTCCTCTTCCTCAGCTTGCCGGCGAGACGAGAGAAGTGGTTCATCCCATCCTGCGGCACCAGGACCGCGCCATGTATTTCCGGCAGCAGGCCGATTGCTACGGCATTGGCTCATACCAACACGAGCCGCGACTGATTCCGAGCGAGGACTTAGGGGCCGGAGAGAAGGCGATCCGGCCTTTTACACCGTCTGACTTCGAGAAGCCATACGCGGATGCACTCGAATTGTTTCCTTGTTTCGGCGAAGTAGATCTGTCCTATCGGATCAACGGCATGTTTTCGTTCACGCCCGACGGTAATTCGTTGATGGGGGAATCGGCTGACGTTCGAGGATTCTGGATGGCGGAAGCGATCTGGGTGACACACGGCGGCGGCGCCGGCAAGGCGATGGCCGAGTGGATCAGCACGGGCCGTCCGCCGATGGATCTTCGGGAAATGGACTGCAACCGTTTCCACCGGCACGCCGCGAGCAGAGCCTATATTCGCGCACGCGGGGCCCAGCAATATCGGGAGGTCTATGACATTATTCATCCGCTGGAACCGATACGGGAGCCGAGATGCCTGCGCGTCAGCCCTTTCTACGAGCGTCAGAAAGAGTTGGGAGCGGTCTTTTTTGAAGCCGCCGGGTGGGAGCGGCCCCAGTGGTTTACGGCAAACGAAAATCTCCCGATCGATGCGGCGTGGCCTCAACGCAACGGTTGGACGGCACAAAACTGGTCGCCTGTCTGCGGCGTCGAGCACCAGGCGACTCGCGAGCGTGTCGCTCTGTTCGATTTGACGGCGTTTACCAAACTGGAGATCACTGGTGAGCGTGCCTTGGATTTTCTGCAATCGATCACAGCTAACCAGATCGATCGGCCTGAGGGAACGATCACTTACACGTCTCTTTTGAACGACAGAGGCGGGATTGAGTGTGACCTTACGGTAACGCGGCTGGGCGCGCAGCGCTTTTGGGTACTGACCGGGGGCACGGGCGGACCGCATGATTTGGCTTGGATTCGTTCACATCTGCCCACGGACAGGTCGGTCCGCATCGCCGACCTCACATCCGCTTACTGCTGCCTGGGCGTGTGGGGACCGAGGGCACGCGACCTGATGGCCGCTGTAAGCGATGACGACTTTCGGAACGAGGCAATGCCTTATATGACCGCACGCAAGGTTTACGTGGGTCACGTGCCGGTCCTCGCACTGCGTATTTCTTATGCCGGCGAATTAGGTTGGGAAGTCTACGCGCCCACGGAATACGGGCTTCATTTGTGGGATTTGCTCTGGGATGCAGGCCGCGGCCTCGGTTTGATTGCCGCGGGTGGGGCGGCCTTCGATTCGTTGCGCCTGGAAAAGGGATATCGCCTGTGGGGCACGGATATCCACTCCGATTACAACCCCTATCAAGCCGGCCTGGGCGCGACGGTGCGATTGAAGAAAGGGGAATTCCTCGGACGATCGGCATTGGAGTGCATCAAATCCCAACCGATTTCTCCCCGACTATGCTGCCTGACGTTCGATGATCCGCAAGTGACGGTGATGGGTAAGGAGCCGATCCTCTGTGGAGACGCCGTGCTGGGATATGTTACTAGCTCCAATTATGGATATTCCGTGGGACGCTCGATCGCTTACGGCTATCTCCCCAGCGAGCACGCGACGGAGGGCGCCGCCATGGACATTTACTTCTTCGGGGAACGGCACCGGGCGCGCATCACGCGGGAGCCGTTATTCGATGCCGGAAACTCGAGACTGAAGAGTTGAAGCCGGTGGAGAAATGTCAGTGAAAAACAAAGGACTCGCGAAACGCACGCGGCTCGCACAAGCGATCAACGCGAGCCAGTTTTTCAGTCTGGCGTTCGGGTGCATTATTGGAGTCGCCTGGGTTGTGGTCTTGGGCGACTTACTGCGTCTTGCGGGACCGCTGGGAACGATGTTGGGGTTTGTTGGGGCCGGTCTCGTTTCGATGTTGATCGGTCTTTGCTATGCGGAGATCATCACGATTTTTCCGGCTTCCGGCGGCGAGGTGGTTTATGCGTATGAGATCTACGGCCTCAAAACATGCTTTGCGACGGGATGGTGTCTGGCTCTCGCCTATGTCGCACTAACTGCCTTTGAAGGAATCTCGATTGGGTGGGTCGCCTCCACGCTCTTCCCCGGCCTGCAGGGTGTGCCTTTGTACACGGTGCACGGCACGGTGATCGATAGCGGCACGCTCGTCATGGGATTGGGTGGCATGGCGCTTCTGGTGTACTTGAACTATCGTGGCGCCCAATTGGCGGCGGGATTTCAGGAGAGCGTGACGTATTTGAAGATCGTAATCGCCGTCATTTGTGTCTCAGTCGGGATACTTTTTGGGCGCGCCGGCAATCTGCATCCATTATTCCTGCGGAGCGATACCGGCTCCATCTGGGGTGGGGTTCTGAGTGTTTTCCTTACCGGAGCATTTTGGTACGCAGGCTTCAATATCATTTCCGCAGCGGCGGAGGAGAAGGCGCGAGCGACGTCGCTGCGCACGGTGGGAAGGATGATCGTGCTCTCGATCGCTCTGGCGATGGCGTTCTATTGTCTTGTCATTCTGGCGTGCTGCATGCTCTATCCGTGGAAGCAACTCACCTTACTCAACCTGGGTGTCGCGACAGTGTTTCAGGTATCTCTGGGCTCGGCGCTTCTCACCAAGATGGTGCTCACGGCGGCGCTGCTGGGGAACATCACTGCCTGGAACGCTTTTGTCATCGGGGCTTCGCGCGTTCTTTTCGCGCTTGGCCGGGCGCGGATCGCCGGAACTTCGTTGGGCGAAGTTCATCCCGTCTTCGGCTCACCGGCGAAGGCAACTCTTCTAGTGGGTGCCGTCGCCTCTGCCGGCGTGTTGCTGGGACGCGGCCTCATCCTTCCCATCGTGAACGTCACCTCGTCCTGTTTCGCATTCGTGTTCTTACTGATCTGCATGGGCGTGGTCAAGAGGCGGCTGAAGGCTCCTCTGCTGAAAGCGCCTTACCGGGCTCCGGGAGGAATGGTCACGGCATGCCTGGGGTGTCTCGGCTCGTTGTTTATGCTGGTGGTATCACTCTATCAACCCCATGCCGCCACGGGCACCGGAGCGATTCCCGCGGAATGGGCGATCCTGGCAGCGTGGTCGCTTTTAGGATTGCTGTTTTGGTTTGCGGGCCGCGGGATTCGCAGAGGTATTTCTGAAGGGGAGCGGCGGCGATTGATTCTCGGAGATGGGGCAGTAAAGGCTGCTCATGAATAGTGGTTCGGGTTGCGGCGGGTTTTGTCCCATTTTTGCCCAGCGCCGGCTTCCGTGAGTGACAGCCTTACTTTATAGCGACTGCAGCAGGCTCACTGCGTGCGACACGTAGTACTGCTCGATATCCTGCGACCAGGGGAATAGCCCATACCAACGGGGAGCGTCTTGAGCTTCATATCCCCCCAAGCGCAGTTGTTCCGCGGTGGGAACGTAGCCGACCTCGCCATTGTTGGAGTACGCCAGCACGGCGACATTGCCGCCAACTTGCCGCTTGATGGCCAACCCGATTTCTGCGAAGACTTCGCCAGGCAGTACCGCGACTCGTGCGTCGCCAAGGCGGATCCCCTGGAAAATTGCGTCCGCGGTCTTTAGATTGCGGCCCTCCGCCAGCGCTTGTTTCGCCGACCGCGCCCACTCCGCGACCCGGGTGTCCGACGAAGGCGGCTTCTTTTCTTGGGCGGCCAGGATTGAGTCGACTTCCTGCAAAGTAGGAAGCTTCGCGTGCGGTAAGTGTACCTCTTGCGTTTTCATGCCAAGGTTCGGGTTCGAGCGCATGGCAATCCCCGCGCAAGCTTTCTTGACGTAGTCCGTCAACAGGCGAGCAAATTGAGAGGTAACTGCCTGATCGCCGTTAATCCTCGTATTCATGTTCCCGGCGCAGCCCTGAGCGAATTGCGCCAACTTGATATCCGGTTCCGCTTCCAGAATGGCCGAGGCATAGCCCGGATAATCGGAGGAGATCACAAGATGGTTGGTCCATACGGTCAGGGGATGCGCCGCGAAATTGTAAATCAACCCTGCCTTACGGGATTTGGACTGGTAGATTCGGATGACGCACAATTGCTGATCGACGCGGCCACTGGGCGTATCCAAGCTATTGACCTTCAGTAACCGCCCGATCTGCACGCGGTTGACGTTCAAGGGCGCATCGATTGCCCCAAAACCGATGGCTGCCGGTTCGGCGTCTGCCATCGCGTCCCGAACACTCTGAACGATTCGCTCTTTGGCGAATTCGTTGTAAGTATCATCAGTCTGACCGATGCCTCGAAAGAAAAGGATCTGCGGCGCCGTGTGGTCATGCGAGCAAGTGATGGCAACCCGGTCCGGTGGGATGCCAAGCTTCGCTAAATCGCTCTTGACCGCATCCGTAAACCAGGTTGGAAGGCCGAGGAGATCACAGGAAACAAGGACTGCCTGCTCGTCGCCCTTGCCGAGATACGTCGTCCGTACGTGAACGTGATCCATGATGGCGCCGATAGGCCCGACCTTCGGCTCCGAATAGTTAGTGGGCTCAGGGCGACTCGGGGTGATGTCGGCTTTGCCGAACCCGGCGATGAAACCTTTTCCTTTCGGGCCGGGTCTGCCACTTTGCGCCGCTCTCGCGGTAAAGGGAGCAACGGCCGCGGCGGCAGCCGCCAGGCCGGATTCAAGAAAGTCCCTGCGATTCAATCGAAGCATGGCTGGATCTTCCTATAAGAGCTGCGCTGAATAAGCCTGGACCTTTCTTATCGCTTCCGCTATGGCATCCATGTTGGACTTGCCGGAGAGGAGCACGGGACCAGGCAGGTGAACGACTTCGGAGGCGAGCTTTTCCGCCGCCGGACAGCGGATCATTTTTCGGTAGCGGTCAATGCGCTCCTTAGAAAACACCGCAGTCATGTACGGCGAGTTCAACATCTCTTCCACGAAAGGCTCCTTGTGCAATACCGGATCCATTGCGTCGCCCATGGGAATGCCTTCCGCATTGATCGCTTTCAAAAATTTCGCGCGCGGAAGATCATGGAAGTACTTGCTGTCATAGCGCGCGCAATATAAGTAGTGCGCCGACTTCGTGGTTTGCGGAAAGAGCTTCTGCGGAGAGAAACCGGGCACGCCAGTTAGCAATTCATCCAGGTAGCGTGCATTCTCCCATCGCTGGTTGATCTGTTCCTCGAGGAGATCGAGTTCCGATAGCAGAATGGCTCCCTGGAATTCGCTCATTTTGTAATTCATTCCGTAGTGAAGCCATTCACGCGTTACCGCCGGTTTATGCGTTGCCCAGTTGGGCATGCGCCCATAGTCGTGCCAGCTATATGAGCGACTGATGATCTCTTCGTTATCGCTGGCAATCGATCCTCCTTCTCCGCAGGGCAATCCCTTGCTTGCCTGATGGCTAAAGCATCCAACGTCGCCAAGTGTGCCGGTCTTCTTGCCGTTCCACTCTGCCAGAGGCGCCTGGCAGGAGTCCTCTATGACGCGCAGGTTATGCTTCCGGGCCGCTGCGAGAATCCCGTCCATGTCGCAGGGTTGGCCGCCCCAGTGCACGGCGATTATGGCTTTGGTGTGTTCCGTGATTTTCTCTTCCAGTCTTGACGGATCGATTCCGAACGTCTGCTGCTCCGGCTCGACAAAGACGGGCAGAGCATTGCAGTTGAATGGCATCGTCGAGACGGGAAGGGAGGCAAATGAGGGGACCAGTACCTCATCGCCGGGTTGAATTCGAATTCCGCGGACCGCACAGTCGAGGGCAGTGGTGCCTGCATTCGTAGCAAAGCAATACTTGATGCCCAGCATTTTTCCCCAGCGCTTCTCAAACGCAACCACCTTGTCGCCCTGGATGCGGGTCCAACGGTTGCTATACAGCGCATCTCGGAGCAAGGTCTCGGCTTTGGCGTTTCCTCTCGGCCATGTAATGGGGATTCTTTTCGTAACGGGCGTACCGCCAAGAATTGCAGGTTTGCCTGGTTTCGCTTCGGCGGTAAGCGGAATGTTCAAGATTGTCAGGGACGTCAATGAGGCGCCGACTGCACCAGCGGCTGACGTTTTCAAGATGCTCCTTCGAGTAGGCTCAGTCGGTTTCATGTTGCGGTCTCCGGCGACTTGAGGGGCAATATGCGTGACTCCCGATAGGATATCAGATATCACATTGAGAAGCCCGGAGATCTCGTAACGGCGGCACTAGTTTCTCGACGTTGGGTTCACGATCTGAAGACCCTGAATTGCGCCCTCCCTCGGCAGCCATCGCAGGCAAGTGGGCATGGGCCACCACTCTTAGCGGCGTGGCATGACTTCACTTCTAAAAAATGAAATATTTCAAAAATACCGCAATCTTTCGGCGGAAAAGCTTGTAAACCCGCTTGGCCAAGTATAAGTTTGAACTAAAGGAGATTCTGGAGAATGCAAAACTTTGGGGGCCTGAGGACTGCGACCAGGCTGCTTTTGTTGCCGCTGCTGGCTACCGGGTTGATGGCACAGAGGCCCTGGCAGCAGATTACGGTTCCATCGGTGCGCGATGCGGCTGCGAATTTCAAGGCGCCCCCGCACGAGTATGGGGCAATCCAGCCCTTTACGAGTTGGAACGGGTCAGACCCCAAGGAAATTCAGCAAAGGATCGTCCGGGACTTGGACAAGCTCTCCGCTAATGGCATGTTCATCGTGAATATCTCGCCGGGACGCGGAGAACCGAAATACCTTTCGCCGGAACACATGGCGGAGGTGAAGTTCATTGTTCAGGAAGCGGCCAAGCGCGGAATGAAGCTCTGGATCCAGGACGAATCCGATTATCCGAGCGGATTCGCGGGGGGCAAGATCAGCCAAGAGTACCCGCAACTGACGATGCAGGGGATCGATGCGGATATCCAGATCAAGGTGATGCCGGGACAGACGGTGACGATGCCGACGCCGCCGGACACGCTGGGCGCGTTGGCCGTGTTTCCGACTACGGGGGCGGTGGAGCCCGTGAAGATTGATTCCAAGGAGATTCACTGGCGCGCTCCGGCGCCGCCGGCGGGAGCGAGCGGGTACCCGAAACCGTGGGAGCTTCTTCTGGTGCGGCACATGTACCGCAGCTCGCCGACGCGCAATAACAATCGGGAGGACGGCACGCGCGCCAAGGACAGTCAATACGCGCTGATCGACTATTTGAACCCGCAAGCCACGGACGCCTTTCTCAAAATCACGCACGAGACATATAAAGAGGCGGTGGGGAACGAGTTCGGGAAAACGATTCTCGGCTTCTTCGGCGATGAACCCGATTACACGTGCTTCATTCCCTGGACGCCGAAGCTGCTGGACGATTTCCGGCAACAAAAAGGATATGACCTGCAGCCTTACCTTCCGCTGTTCTTTGCGCCCAAGATGACCGATCAGGCGTTTCGCGTGAAGGCCGACTACTACGACGTGTGGAGCGGCATCTTCCGCGATTCCTTTTTTGGCGAGCAGGCGGCATGGTGCGCGAGGAACAATGTGGAGTATCTGGTGCATCTGAACCACGAGGAGACCGGCCTGCGGTTGGAGCTGCCGGAAGATCTGACGCGGAATGAGGGCGATTACTTCCGTGACATGCGCCATGTGCAAGTGCCGGGCATCGACAATTTGAGCCAGCTTGTGCCGAACGCGGTGCACCGGCCGGACGGAACGTGGGACATCAACAACAATTTTCCGAAGCTGGCCTCTTCGGCCGCGCATTTGTTCGGCAGGCCGCAGGTATGGTCGGAGGAAGGCGGCGGACTGGGTGTCGACGGTAAATACCAATTGGACTTTCAACTGGTAAGAGGAGTTGATGCGCTGCAGATTCGTTTCCCGTTGGCACGGGCGGGCGGAAACGGACCGGGGAACAGAGCCGCGGGACCGGAGCCGCCGAATGCGTCAATGCTGGCGTGGTATACGAACCGGGCGGCGTACCTGATGGCGATTGGGCGTCCGGCAGCGCAGGTGGGACTCTATCATCCGGTCAACAGTTTGTGGCTGGGTGATGAAGAGGCGGACCGCAGCACGACGAAGCTCGGCTGGGAGTTGCTGGAACATCAGATTGACTGGGATTACTTCGATGAGCAGTCGCTGAGTTCGGTAGCGAAGATTGAAGACGGCGGGTTCAAGAACCTGAGCGGGCAGGTTTATAAAGCGATCATCATTCCGACGACGGAAGTGATTACCCGAACTGGTTTGGAACGCTTGCAGGAGTTTGCGAAGGCCGGCGGCAAGGTAATCTTCGTCGGCAAGACGCCCAAGTACGTGGTCGATAAGACGTTCCTGAATGCGAAGGATGCGCCGGATCTGAGTTTTGCGACGCTGATTGAGCCTTCGGGGGATATCACGCCGCGAGTGATTGCGGCGCTGCCGAAGCCAGATGTAGCGCTCGATAGCGCGTTGCCGCGGCTGACTTATACGCACCGGACCTGGCGCGATGGCGACATGTACTTCTTCTTTAATGAAAGCGACAAGGAAGAGTCGCGGATGGCGACGGTGGAAGGACGCGGGCAAGCGCAGGATTGGGATTTGAATAGCGGATTGATTCATCCGATGTCGGCGGCGAAGGCGGAGAACGGCATGGTGCAATTTCCGCTGGTGCTGGGGCCTTATGAAACGAAAGTGGTCGTGATCGGGCCGCTTCCGGGTGGAGTGGCAGCGGCGGAACCATCGTTCGCTGCAGGAGAGACGCTGGCGGCGCTCGATGGAGACTGGCAGATAAACCTGAACGGGAAAGAAGTGACCACGCCATTGAAGTCGTGGGAGTCGCTCGGGGCGCAATCATTTGCGGGGCCGGTCACGTACCACAAGGAATTCACGGCGAGCGCAGTTCCTTCGGGGAAGCAGGTGTACCTGGAAATGGCGGATGTGCATGACTACGCACGCGTGAAGCTGAACGGGAAGGAACTAGAGGCGCACGCGTGGCAGCCGTATCGCTGGGATGTGACGCGGGAAGTGAAGGCGGGGACGAACGATCTGGAAGTGGAAGTGCGCGCGACGGTGAGTGGCCGCAGAGCTTTCGGCGGGGCGCCGCCGGTGATTGGGACTAGCGCTCCCGCTGGAGGCGCGGGCGGCGGCGGAAGAAGGCGCGGCGCAGCGGAGCCGGCGGCTTCGGGGTTACTGGGGCCGGTGCGGGTGGTGGCACGCTGAGATCGCTAACGGCTTGTTAGTGGCACGGGCAAAGTTACATCGTTTTCAGACAACTTACATGAAGATACTTCGGGTATTCGCAATTCTCCCGCTATGTGCCGCAGTGTCGATGGCACAGCGGCCGTGGCAGGAAGTCATAGTGCCATCGGTAAGCGATGTCGCGGCAAACTTCAAAGCGCCGCCGCATGAATACGGCGCGATCCAGCCATTTGCGAGTTGGAACGGTCCGGACCAGAAGGAAGTTAGGGAACGGATCATACGGGACTTCGACCGGCTTTCAGCGAATGGCATCTTTGTCGTGAACCTTTCGCCGGGACGCGGCGAACCGAAGTATCTCTCGCCGGAGCACATGGATGAGGTGAAGTTCATCGTGCAGGAAGCGGCGAAGCGGGGAATGCGGTTGTGGCTGCAGGATGAATCCGACTATCCCAGCGGCTTCGCGGGCGGCAACATCAGCCGGCGTTATCCGCAGCTCGGGATGCAGGGAATTGTGGCCGACATCAAAGTGCACGTGGTGCCAGGCCAGACGCTGACGATGCCGGTGCCGCAGGATACGTTGGCTATCTTTGCTACGAAGACTTCTCCCAATCAGGAACTGCAAGGAGTGATTCCGATTCCGGTGCCGGCGAACCTGCAACTGAAATGGACGGTGCCGGCGCAGGGATCGACGCCGAACGAGCCTCGCCTGTTCTGGGAAGTGGTGTTCGTGCGGCACATCTACGTCAGTTCACCGACGCGAAACTTCAATCGCGAAGACGGAACACGGGCCAAGGATGCGCTGTATACGCTGATCGACTATCTGGATCCGGAGGCTACACGTGCGTTTCTGAAGATCACGCACGAAACGTACCGGCAGGCGGTGGGAGACCAGTTCGGCAAGATCATTCTGGGTTTTTTTGGCGATGAGCCGGATTACAGCAGTGCGATTCCGTGGACGCCGAACCTGCTGGAAGAGTTTCAAAAACAGAAGGGCTACGACCTGAAGCCGTATATCCCGATGTGGTTCGCAGGCAAGCTGACGGACGAAGCGCAGCGGGCAAAGGCCGACTACTACGACGTGTGGAGCAGCATTTTTCGCAGCTCGTTTTTCGGCGAGCAGGCGGAGTGGTGCCGCAAATACAACGTGGAATACCTAGTCCATTTGAATCACGAAGAAACGATGTTTTCGCTCGAACGCAGCGAAGGCGACTACTTCCGCGACAACCGTTACGTGGAAGTGCCCGGCATCGACAACCTGAGCCAGCTTGTCCCGAATGCGGTGCATCGGCCGGATGGGACTTGGAACATTAACAATAACTTTCCCAAGCTTGCTTCTTCGGCGGCGCATTTGTTCGGCAGGGCGCAGGTTTGGGCCGAAGAAGGCGGCGGCGTGGGTGTTGACGGCAAGTATCAATTGGATTTTCAACTGGTGCGGGGAGTCAACGCATTGCAGATTCGGGTGCCGGTGCTGCGCAACGGCTTCGGTGGGGGCGCGGGGCAGCCGGCGGCCGTTCCACCGGATGCGTCGATGCTGGCGTGGTACACGAACCGCGCAGGCTACCTGATGGCGATCGGGCGCCCGGCGGCGCAGGTGGCTCTGTATCATCCCGGCAACAGCATTTGGATGGGAGATCAGGATGCGGATCGCAGCACGACCAAGCTGGGCTGGGAGTTGTTCGAACATCAGATTGACTGGGATTACTTCGATGAGCAGTCGCTGAGTTCGGTGGCGAAGATTGAAGACGGCGGGTTCAAGAACCTCAGCGGACAGGTGTATAAGGCGATCGTGATTCCGTCGAGCGTGGTGATCACACGAACGGGTTTGGAGCGATTGCAGGAGTTCGTGAAAGCCGGGGGTAAGGTGATCTTCGTTGGGAAAACACCGAAGTATGTGGTGGACAAGACTTTTTTGAATGCTAAGGACACTCCGGATTTGAGTTTCGCAACTCTGATCGAGCCTTCGGGCGATATTACGCCGCGCGTGATTGCGGCTTTGCCGAAGCCGGATGTGACGCTCGATAGCTCGTGGCCGCGGCTGACTTATACGCACCGGACTTGGCGTGATGGCGACATGTACTTCTTCTTTAATGAAAGCGACAAGGAAGAGTCGCGGGTGGCGACGGTGGAAGGACGCGGGCAGGCGCAGGATTGGGATTTGAATAGCGGATTGATTCATCCGATGTCGGCGGCGAAGGTGGAGAACGGCATGGTGCAATTTCCGCTGGTGCTGGGGCCTTATGAGACGAAGGTGGTCGTGATCGGGCCGCTCTCGGGTGGAGTGGCGGCAGCGGAGCCATCGGTCGCTGCAGGAGAGACGCTGGCGGCGCTCGATGGAGACTGGCAAGTAAACCTGAACGGGAAAGAAGTGACCACGCCGTTGAAATCGTGGGAGTCATTGGGAGCGCAAGGAGTGGGTGGGCCGGTGACGTATCACAAGGAGTTTACGGCGAGCGCGGTTCCTTCAGGGAAGCGGGTGTATTTGGAAATGGCGGATGTGCATGACTACGCACGAGTGAAGCTGAACGGAAAGGAACTGGAGGCACACGCGTGGCAGCCGTATCGCTGGGATGTGACGCGGGAAGTGAAGGCGGGGGCGAACGATCTGGAAGTGGAAGTGCGGGCGACGGCGACGGGACGCAGGGGCGGTGGTGGTGGAGCGCCGCCGGTTGCCGCGGCGGGCGCGGCATCGAGTAACGCAGCGGGAGCGTACGGTGCAACGGGCGGTGGCGGAAGACGGCGCGGCGCGGCCGAGCCGGTGGTTTCGGGGCTGCTAGGACCGGTGCGCGTGGTGGCACGATAGCCGTTCTTTTCCTATGTGTCCGGAATCGTGAGCACCTCAAACTTCGAAAGATTCACCGCTGATACTGGCACAATTCCGTACTCGGTGGCGTCTCATGGGATGAGAGACGCCTATGACGCTGCCGGCAACAAACATTGCGCATCGCAGCCTCAGTAAGCTGGGCCTGTTTCTGATTACCGGGTCAGGTTGCAGCGAATCGATCCATATACCCGGCTTCCAGTCGACTCTAACACGATCGAGCTTACTGTCGATAAGCACAAGTAAGTGTTTGCTTGAACCCACTGCCGCATGGAAGTGAGGTAATGGCGAACAGTTACTCGTGTATCGGCGCAGCCGATTGAGCTCGCAACACCCGACGAGGCGGCTCGTGTGGCATTCCCGTCCGTGACGAACGAAACTACTTTTCGATTGCGGCACCGTAGTGCGATTAGGGGTGTCCAACATGGTGATGCGGCTTCTTGTGCTACTCATTCCAGTGGTCATCTCCCATGCGATTGCAGCGCAACCCAGGCGGCTGAGCGAACGTCAGCTAAGAGCAGCTCTTTGTGCGGATAACCCGGACATTCGGCAGGTGTGGGAGTCAGCCTTCTACTATGAGCGTCAGCTTCGAGGAACGATTCGCGAACTCCTCCACCATCCTAAGTGCCGTGCCGGCGCGCAAGAACTCCTCTCCCTTATCGGATATCCGGAAGACGTGCGTCTCGCTATACGATGGGCTCCGCCAATAAGCAAAGAGCCGTGGGCCAATTGGTGGGCGTACGATGTAGTTACCGCTCTGTTGGACCCTCGGACGGATCGGGAATGGAAGTTTCTTCGGCTCTGTGCTCTCAACAAGCACCTTCGTGGGTGGGGTGACGCAGGTGCGATGCAGACACTGAAACTGATCGCGTCTCCAGAAGCCATGGAGATTTTACGAGAGGCCCAGCGAGAGAACACGGATCGTCGAATATTAGCCGTCAGAGCCATGGAGTACATTCAATCCGGTCCCCAGCCGCTCGCAGGGCAAGACCTGGATGCTCTGGCGTCGCGCGTTGCACGGGTCGTGGGAGTCGGAAAATGGACCAAACAAACACCCGCGAGATTCAACCAGGCAGGCGACAAAGCTCTCGTTGACTTGATTTATAAGACTGCGGAAGACCGCTTCACTTATACAGCGACGTTTCACAAGATAAGTGGCTTATGGCGCTTGCGCGGCGTGAGGGAAACTTTGCAGGAGTTCGTGATGGATGGTTTAGAGGCTCCTAAACGCCACGTACCGCCATTGGCGACGCCGCCAGAGCTGCCTACACGGCGACCTTTGCTTCCGGTTGCTCCCGATGATGTCTGGAGACTGCCGCAGGTTCCCGTAATGCCCCTTCTTTTTTAGTATCTGA
Organism: Bryobacteraceae bacterium; assembly: GCA_035550475.1. Classification (GTDB taxonomy): domain Bacteria; phylum Acidobacteriota; class Terriglobia; order Bryobacterales; family Bryobacteraceae; genus DASZPB01. The sequence continues at coordinate 14,588 of DASZPB010000059.1, forward strand.
TATAGTATGTATCAGAGCAAATGGGCTTTGCTTCACTTTTCTGTGAGGCGATTGGAGCAAAATGGCGACTCAGTACGATGTCATTATCATCGGTTCGGGCGCGGGGGGTGGCATGTATGCCAAGGTGCTTACAGAAGCGGGCGCCAACGTGCTCCTGGTGGATGCGGGCGGGCACAATATCGAGCGCGATATTCGGCATCATCAATGGCCGTGGGAATTACCATACCGGGATGTGTACCAACGCGACGAGGAGTACGTGGTGCGGCTCACGACTACACATCACACCGTCGGCGGGGGTGAGCGGGAGCAGGTCACTCTGTTTGACGGGGACGCGCATGGCACCTATTACAACCACCATTTCTGGGCGAAACGGCGGGATTGGAAGTACACGTTTCCCGAGGGTAAGCCGTACCGATGGGTGCGAGTGCGAGCGCTGGGCGGAAAGACAAACTGTTGGGATGCCAATACCACTCGCTGGGGCCCGCTGGAGTTTAAGTCCGCCACGTACGACGGCTTCGATGTGGACTGGCCGGTAGACTATGCCGAATTGGCGCCCTGGTACAGCAAGACCGAGCAGTTGATTGGCGTGTCGGGGCCGGATACCAAGAGCGAAGCATGTCCGACCGGAGACTGGCTGCCGCCTATTGCGCCACGCTGCGGTGAAATGCGGGTGGCTGCCGCAGCTATGAAGAAATTCGGGCTCTATGCGTTTTCTACGCCGAAGGCCGCGATCACGCGCGATTTTCGGGGCCGTCCCGCGTGCCACTATTGCGGCCGCTGCCATGAAGGATGCGCTTCCGGGTCGAAATTCACGACTCTCGGCGTGTTGCTTCCGCCGGCGATGGCGACGGGCCGCCTGACGATACGGCCCAATACCATAGTGCGCGAAATCCTGGCGGGGCCGGACGGCCGCGCGCGGGGAGTTTCCTACATTGACCGCTACACGTTTCAACCGGGCGAGGTGCAAGGCCGCATTGTGGTGTTAGCCGCCAGCGCGATTGAAACGGCGCGGATCATGCTGAATTCGAACTCGTCTCGCTTTCCGAACGGCATCGCAAACTCGAGTGGACAGGTAGGCAGGAATCTGGTGGAGAATGTGACCGCCGGCGTAAGCGGCTACTTCCCCGATTTTGTGGACCGCGAAGTGACCAACGACGACGGCTGGGGAACCGGTATGGCGATCGCGCCGTTCGTGAATGTGGATGAGAAAAGCCGACGCAAGGACTTTCTGCGCCGCTACCAAACGAGTATTGGGAGCGGATTCGGAATGGGCGGGGGCGGCACGCGGGGTGGAACATATTTTCGGCGCGGATTATAAGCGCGACGTGCGGCACTGGTATGGCGTGGGCGTTGGCGTCAGCGCGTCCGGCGAAGGTCTTCGGAGTCCGAGCAATTTTGTCGATATCGATCCGGACGTGAAAGACATCTGGGGAATTCCGGCGGCCCGGATTCAAATGACATTTGGCGACAACGAAAAGACAATGGTCAAGGACATGACCAAACGAGGCATCGAGCTGATCGAGGCCGCGGGCGGCACGGTTACCGGCTGGCAAGTCACGCCATCGATCCCCGGGGGCCAAATTCACGAACAAGGCACGTGCCGCATGGGCAATGACCCGGAAAAATTTGTAACTAACCGGTGGGGCCAGTGCCACGATGTTCCCAATCTGGTTCTTGCGGACGGTTCCCTACACGTCACGTGCGCCACGGAGAATCCGACTCTGACCATTTTGACGATCTCGATGCGGAATGCCGACCATCTCGCGGATCTGGTGAAGCGGCGTGAATTGTAGCGGGGGCGCATACACATCGGCCAGCGTACTCTCAAAACAGCAGACCACGAGTTTGGGAGACCGGGACATCGGTAGACACACCGCTTCCCGGTCTCCTGTTGCGCAACAGCCCGATTGAGTTTTCGCTAGCCGTCAGTGCCGATCGTGACCCCGTCCGTGCTCGTGGCCGTGTTTGTCGTGGCGGTCGTGGTGTTCATCGTGACGATGTCCTATCCAAGTACGTCCGTGCCAGCCCGGCGCAACGTAAACCGGCGAGGGATACGAATACGCCGGGTACGAATAGGCATAAGGCGACACGTAAGGATAGGGGTACGGATACGAGTACGTGTACCGGTAGGGATGGACCGGGTAAGCGTAAACCGGCGGGCCCACGTACACCCCAATGTGCACGCCAGCATTCGCTCCGGTCGGCGTAAGAAAAGCCAGCGCGGCGGCTAGAACAATGATTGGAAGTCCGATTTTCTTCAACATATCGCGTTCTTCCTCCCCGGGGGTTCACCCAATCACCCCCACTTATTTTGGATGCGCCGCACTCGGCCATGGTTAGCACGAAATGCGCGGAACGAACGAAGTCAAATTACGAAGCCACCTGCCACACAGACTCGATGTATTAGCTGGACTTCGGAGCGCTTCGGTAAGGCGGCTCAGCCGTTTGCCGTACCCCGTCCGACGCCGTGGGGAATTGCTACCAAACCCACGCCGTGATCGAATCGGGGGATGGATCTGCGAATGGTGACCGCCGGTGCGTCCGGTCCGGCCGCGGTTCCGTCCGCAGCGGTGCGAGCGAAAGCATTGCCGCGCGGTGAAGCAGCGCCGTCCGGAAGCGCGCCGGTCGCGGATGCCATCTCACCTTTTCTTCGAGACATGGCCGATCCAGGCGTGCTTCAGTTTCTGGATCAATTGGACAGCGGGCGGCCTGCTCCAGATGCCGAGCTTACCAGCCAACTCTTGCAGGCCGCCGTTTCCGCCGCAGCGGATCGCAACGTCTCCGAAGCACTGGCCGCGCTGACTCAACTCGCCGCAGCGGATCCGCAACGCGCCTCGGTTCTGCCAACGCTGCCGGCTCTGGCCCCGATCCATCGTGAGGTCCATTCCCTGGTGACGCGTCTCACCGAAGCGGCCAGGAGCACTGCCAACGAACGCATCGCACGGGCCAGCCTGATTCTGGACTTAGCGGCGCTCGAAAAACCCGATGCTTCCGATATCGCGGCCGAGGCCGTTCTTCGCATTGCCGGCCACATGGCACTTCACGGCGAACACGAGCACGCGGTGCGAGCGGGCGAGATCGCGCAGGGAGTGATTGACCACTACTCGCTGGTCTTTGACCCGGCTGTGCTGGGCGCCGTTCCGGTTCGCATTTCGGGGACGGCGCGTATGCAAAAAGCGCCGGCGGCAAGCGCTGCGGCCGGCCAAGCTACGGTGATTGAAATCGCGCTTGCGGTGCGGCGGCATGTGGCAGTGCGGGTTCGAAGAATGTGGGTACGTGCACCGCTGCTGGTGTTGCTGCTCACGTGGCTGGCGCTGGGACTTGGGGCCGGGACGGCTTCTCAGGTTCTGCGGGATATCGGGTCAAACATCTGGCTGCCGGCGACTGCCTTCGACGTTTGGGGGTTGGGATTCCTGGGCCTGGTTGGTTTCGGTTTCTATATGCGGATCCGGCGCGTGCGGTTTGACTCAGGGGCGCGGTGATTCAGCAGCAGTTACGCTGCATGGGGTTTCATTTCACCCGCGGCACGCAGATAAATCTCCGGCTCGCCGCGGCGCAGGCATTCCTCACGACAGCACTCACGGCGATCGGCAAATTCGGTTCCGCTCTTCTCTGGAATCACGATCTGGCTGGCCAGCCAGATATAATCCTCGGTCACGCTTTGCAGCAGCTCATCGGGGAGACCTCGCAAATAGTCGCGAAAAACAGCGATCGCATCGCCTTCCATATTCAGGTCCGTAGCCAAAATCGGCTGAAAGTCCGTCTTTGAATATAGTGACGCCTGTCAACCGAGGCGGGTAACATCGTCTTTGGCAAAATAAAGGTCCACTGCCCGGTCGATCATGGTGCGCGTCATGCGCACGGGCCGCCCTTCATACTCCGTGATCGCCTTGACCAGGCGAAAGATATCCATGGGATAGCAGGCTCGCAAGTACTGCCCCCCCTTTTGCAGGCAGCGTACCCGCAAATGCTCCGCAACACCGCTTTCGCAGGTGACTTGGTTCTTCTGCATGACTCGGTTAAAGATCTCGTCGAACACTTCATTGCTGACGTTTTCGATCAGGATCTTGGTCTGGATGCGGCGCAGGAAGGCCTCATCGGCTAAGTCGTGCGGGTTCAGGTTGGTCGAGAAGACGACCATCAACTCGAACGGCACCTGGAATTTCATGCCGGAAGCGAGCGTCAGGTAATCGACGCGGCGGTCGAGCGGTACGATCCACCGATTTAACAATTCGCGCGGGGAGAGCACCTGGCGGCCGAAGTCGTCGATGATGAGGATGCCATTGTTGGCCTTCATCTGGCAGGGTGAAATGAACACGCGCGTGGCATCGTCGAGGCGGAGCTCGAGCATCGACGCGCAAAGCTCACCGCCCACCGTGATGCAGGGCCGTTCGCACGCGACCCAGCGCGGGTCAACCGTATCGTCAGTGAAGGGCACGGGATGATGCATGACCGGGTCGAAGAGCGTGATGATGTGCCCGTCGACTTCGACTGCGTAGGGAATCATCACGGTATCTTCATAGATCCGCAGTATCCGTTCGGCGACACTTGTTTTGCCGTTGCCGGTGGGGCCATAAAGAAACAGCGATTGGTGGCCGATCAACGATGGGCCCAACTGGTCGAGCAGGCCATCGGGCATTACGAGGTCCGAGAACGCGTTGCGGAGGCGGTCGCGGCTCAAGCGCACACGAGCTTCCTGCGCCTTCACCACCCGGTGATACTGCTGGATGGAAACCGGCGCCGGGCCGACATACTGGCAGACTTCGTTCCGCGCCGCAGCCATCGATCTGCCTGAGCTGGTGAGAGAGAACGAATAATCGTTACCCAGCATGCCCTTCACTTCCAGGAGCTGCTGCTGGCGGAACTGGTGGAAGAGCGTTTCCAATACGGGGAAAGAGAGCTTCAGTGTGCTGTGCAGTGACGCCAGCGTGCCATTGCCGTGCAGCCACAAATAACGCAGCACCAGATCGGTTAACAACGATCGGGTGATGCCCAGATCTTCCACGCGGTCCGGGATGGAGGGCCAGCATTCCTGCCGGACTACCTGTTTGGAGGCGCTTTCGGTCTTGGTGGTTGCGGCTGTTGCCATATCGGTTGAGATACGATTTGGACTATACAGCGAAGCGCCGCCCCGTACCAGTATGCCGATGGTTAACGAATGGGGTCGTCCGATAGTAAGTGGGGTTATTTCGCAACTTTCTCGTAAACCTGGCGCTTGGAAAGGCCACGCCGCCGCGCCACCTGCTTAATGGCCTCCATGCGCGGAGTGCCCTGTCGCACGAGCGCCTCGACGGCCTCTTCGAGGGGCGTATCGTCGGGAGGCGGCGCCGTGGCTTTGCCGATCAGCAGCGTGATCTCGCCTTTGACCGCATCGCGGGCTGCCAATTGCGCGCGCACTTCCGTGGCGGTACCGCGCAGAAACTCTTCGTGGAGCTTTGTGAGTTCCCGGGCAACGACCACTGGCCGTGGGCCGAGAACCTGTTCGACGGCTTCGAGAGCCTCCAGGATGCGATGCGGCGCTTCGTAAAAAATGACGGTGGCGTGTTCGTCGCGCAGGGCTTCGAGCGCTTTCGCCCGCTGTCCCGGTTTGGCCGGCAGGAAGCCGCCGAAATGGAAGGAATCGGTCGCTAAACCCGAGGCCGCGAGCGCCGCCAGTACGGCCGACGCTCCCGGCACAGGCTGCACGGGAATGCCATCGGCCACGGCCGCGCGAACCAGGCGATAGCCGGGGTCGGAAACCAGCGGCATTCCAGCATCGGAAACCAGCGCGATGACGGCGCCATCGCGGAGACGCGCTGCCAGCTCCGGCGTTCGTTCCATTTCATTGTGCTCGTGGTAACTGACGGTGGGCTTTTGGATTCCGTAATGATCGAGCAGTTTGCGCGTTTGCCGGGTATCTTCGCAGGCGATCAGGTCGGCTTCACCGAGCACACGCACGGCGCGGTACGTAATGTCCTCCAGGTTTCCGATGGGAGTCGCGACAACATAGAGCAGCCCGGCCATAACTTGAGTATAAGAGCGTCCAGGCCCAACTAATACCCCGGGTCTTCAAGCCGCACTTTCCCGGCAAAACTCCGGTAGGTATAGACGAAGTAGCCGGAAGCCAGCAGGATTCCCGGGATGAACCAGACCAGGCCGACGCCCAGACCGTAGCGCGCCGCGGCAGAGTTGTATACGGTCAACGAAAGCGAGGGATCTCCGCTCGAAGGTAAGACATAAGGATAGAGGCCAAAGGCGACGCTGGCGAGCATTCCCGTGAGGAACGCACACGAGGACAGAAAGGCTGCCCGGGCTTTTCGCAGGCGCATCCCGGCCAGACCGGCCAATGCTACGAGGGGAAAAAAGAAACCCCAGGGATGGGCGGCGAAGCTTTGCCGCAGGTGCGGCTGCACGCGGAAGCTCACGAGTGTGACAACTGCTGCCGCGGCTAAGACGGCCCACCAGAGACGCGCGGCCAGCCGCGCCGCACGCATTTCGACCGGGCCTTCGGTTTTCAATGCTACCCAGAGCGCGCCATGCCCGGTAAGGACGATGAGTGCCGCCAGGGCGATCAGGATGGTGTACCAGTCAAGGATGCCGGCGTTTTGGCCGGTGGCGAAATCGGTCCAGAGCGGAAGGAAGAAGGAACCTGTGCTATCGAGCGGCACGCCGCGCACGACGTTGCCGAGCGCCGCGCCGAAGAAAATCGCCAGCAGCGCGCTTGCGCCGCTGAATACGGTGTCCCAGAGCGGATGCCAGACCAGGCTCTCGACGTGATTGCGGAATTCGATCGAGATGCCGCGCAGAATCAGCAGCCACAGCACGATCATGAGCGGCAGATAAAAGCCGCTGAAGCTCGAAGCGTAGAGCGCGGGGAAGGCGAAGTACAGAGTGCCGCCACCGGCGATGAGCCATACTTCATTGCCGTCCCATACGGGACCGATCGAGCGCAGCACGAGCCTCCGCTCGGCTTCCGTGCGAGCGATGAGTAAGTGAATGATGCCCGCTCCCAGATCGAAACCGTCGAGCACCACGTAGATCGTGATCATGGCCGCCACTAGGCAAAACCAAATGGTCTCCATATCAGTGCACCCCCATCAGTGTGCCCTCGCGGGTCCAGCTTCGATTTCGCGGTAGATCAGAAACAGGAAGAGGACGCCCAGCAGCATATACAGACCCATGAATCCAATTAGCGTGAACAGACCGGTGCCGGCCGCGACGTGGGGTGACGAGCCATCGGCCGTACGCATCAATCCGTAGATCAGCCACGGCTGACGGCCTACTTCGGCCGTGATCCATCCGGCGGTCGTGGCGATGTAAGGGAAGGGAAACAGCAGCATGAGCATCCATAGCAGCGGCCGCGATTGATAGAGCCGGCCGCGCCAGAGGCTCAGCGCCGCCAACGCCATCGCAGCGATAAAGAATGTGCCCAGGCCGACCATGATGTGATAACTGTAATACAGCAGTTGGATGTTATCCGGCCACACCTGAGGCGGAAACGCATCGAGGCCCTTCACTTCAGCCTTCCAGCGCTGGTACGTCAGAAAGCTGAGCGCGCGCGGAATCGTTAGAGGGTTGTCGAGGCGCTGCTGCGCCACGTCGGGCTGGCCGAGAATTGCGAGGGGCGCGCCGGCTTGTGTGTGAAACAGGCCCTCCATCGCAGCCAGTGTGGGCGGTTGATGAAAGGCGATGTTCTTTCCCTGCCCGTCGCCGGTGGGATACAACATGAGGAACGCGGCGACGGTGCCCGCGATGACTCCCATCCGTACGAAACTGCGGCCGTACTCTTCGTGCCGGTTCGTCAATAGGTAAAACGCGCCTACCGATGCCATCACGAAGCTCGCGGTTACCACGGATGCGGTCATGTTGTGCAGGTACTGCCAGAACACCCATGGATTGAGCAGCAGCCCCCAGATGCTGGTGAGCGCGAACTTGCCGCTCGGGTCGAGTGCATAACCGGTGGGATGCTGCATCCAGGCGTCCGTGGCGATGATGAAGAAGCCGGAGAGCCAGGAGCCGAGAAACACCAGGAATGCCGCCAGCCAGTGGGCCTTGGGACTGAGCCGTTTCTCGCCGAACAGAAACAATCCAAGGAAGCTCGATTCCAGGAAGAACGAGAACACGCCTTCCATGGCGAGAGTTTGGCCGATCACGCCGCCGGCGTTTGCGGAAAACCGGGCCCAGTTCGTGCCGAACTGGAATTCCATGGGGATTCCGGTGACCACTCCCATGGCGAAGTTGATGCCGAACACGCGGGCCCAGAAGCGAGCGGCGTCGTTGTAATGTTCGCTGCCGGTGCGCAGCGCCAGGGTTTTGAAGACCACGATGAGCAATGCCAGACCCATGGTGAGTTGCGGAAACAGGTAGTGAAACGTGATGGTGAATGCGAAGTGGAGACGATCGACCGTGAGTGCATCCATAAAGAGCGAAGGAAACCGGCCCGTGTTTGCGGGGTGAAGGTTGATGGCCTTCCCGGAAAAACGGGGTTGTGGAATCTTGGTTCAACCCCTGAAGGCGGTGAACGGGAACCGTGCCGGATGGGCCCTGTCGGGCGCGCTCAGCGTGACGAAGAGCCCGGCAAGCGAAAACAGTATCACGAGCCGTGCGGCGCGCTGCGGTAGCCGGCTTCGTGGGACAGATGCTTGTCTCGTTCCTATTCTCTCACCCGGCACCGGGTAGCGCGAAGGGCGGACGAGAAAGGGGGCTGTGCGGTGCGCGCTTTCTGGCAAAGAGTGAGTTCGCTGCCGGGATCTTTATAACCGCGGGAACGAAGTATTCTGCACGGTTCAACCCGAAGTAGTTTACCTCCATAGCAATAGTGAGGCCGGTAATTAGGTGGGGTAATATGAGCGTCTCTTTCACTTTGTCAGTCCTCGTCGTTGGCGTTGAACTTACTGAACTCTTTGCCGGAGTAGTATCCCTGGCGGTGCGATGCAATAGACAAGTTCCAGCGGCCACGCGTGCTGGAAGACCTGTTGCGCGAAACGGACAGCTTCACTCCCGGTGAGCGACAGTTTCAAAGCGTAAGCGTTTCGCTAACGCCCTCTTAAACGACCCTGACTCAGACCTCAACGATATTCAGACAGCGGCACCCGTCTGGCAGCTCCCGAATAGAGTCTTAGTTTTGGTATATTCTTGTGCCATGAGTAAAGGCGGCTACGTTTTGATGCTAGTGGCCGGGGCCGCAGCACTCCTGGCTCAGGAGCCGGCTCCCACTCGGCCCCTTTCCTTCGAGGTTGCCTCTGTAAGGCCAGTTGTGTGGACAGCCGGACACTATCGGAGGGTCGAGGATCAAAGCAGGGTCGAGTACCGGCAAATCAGTTTGCTAACCCTCATTCGTCGGGCTTACCCAGACGATTTTGATGTGTTAGGTCCCCCATGGATAAGGCAGGGTTTCTACGATGTCGTTGCGAAGATGCCGGCTGGGGCAACTAAGGACGACATTCCGGGGATGCTTCAGCGGATGCTCAAGGAGCGATTTCACTTCGTCACGCACCAAGAGTCAAGGATGACCAAAGTCTACGACCTCGTGGTGGAGAAGGGCGGCCCCAAGCTCCAGCCCTGCCAAGTGGGCGACGAACCTGCGCAGCCACATGCCGGATCGCAAGATAATCCCCCTGCTACTGGTGTTTGCCCTTCCAATCACGCCAGAACTTTCGATGAGACGACGATGTCGGTAACGGCAAGCACGATGACAGAGTTGGCTAGAGATTTACGCACCGGCACCGCTTGGCCTGTTCTGGATAAGACGGGGTTGCAGGGGAACTTCAACATTGCATTTGAATGTGAACAAGATCTAGGTAAAACTACTGTCGGCTTGCCATCGATGGCAAGTGCTCTTGACAAGTTCGGTCTCAAGCTCGAAGCCACCCGGGAACCGCTCGAATACGTTGTAATTGACAGTGCCGATAGAGTACCTACCGAGAATTGACCGGGGATTGACTCTGTCAAGCTGATGTCGTGTGGTTGACGAGCTAGCGCGGCGCCCGAGCGAGAACTGACGCGCTTCGGGCCAACCGCGGAGAGACAACCGCAACTCATAGTGAGGCGGCGCGGCGATAGCGCCACCGTCGAGAGGAGCGAGCCTCGTACGAAGCCGACTTGCAGGCGAGATTGCCTGCTCATGGCGTGGATCGCCTCTTATAGGAGGCGGGCGCGGTATTCGCGTGTCAGCGGTTAGTTTTCTGTGGGAGTCTTTTCTACTTGATCGATAATCAAACACTTGGTGGGCAGTTTTCCGGTTTCGAGTTTGAGACCCAAGTCCTTTAGTGCGGCGAAGAGGGATGGCTTGGGGGCCGTGAGTTCTGCCGAGGCACCTTCGGCCGGGCTGTTCTGCGGTGTAGCGATCGGGGCTCGGGCGAGCGCGCCGGGAAGACCATCGGTGGAAAACTCCAGGTTGAGGTCGAAGACGCCTTGGATGCCGGTCTTGTCCAACACCGGCCGGTCCATGTAGCCCGAGAGTCCCGAGGCAAGGTGCCCCAGGGTCTTGACCTGCAGGGAGCCATAGCCCGGGCCGAACCGGAAGCGGGCCTGCTGCGCTTCGGGGGAATCACTGCTGATTTGGGATGGCTTGAGCTTGGGGCCGCCCTGGTTCACGGTCAATTCATAGACGGGGAGATCGCGGTCTTCCCAGTGCAGCTTCATCTGAAATCGATCAATGAGCAGATTCTGCAGCATGACGCGGGCTTCATCCGGTGTGGTATCCGGCGGCGCGGTGGCGAGGATGTCATAGTAGTTTGACTTGAGCCAGGAAGGTCCAATAATCTGATATGGCTTAAGCTGGTAGGCCGTATCCAAGAGCTGCATAAGACTGAAGCGCGAGAATCGGATTCTGCCATTTCTGAGTGAAGCGGACTGCGGGCCAGGGTCTGTCAGTTTGACCGATGCCACGTCAAAGACCGGCTTTCGATCCGGTTGGTCTTGCGCGACTGCCTGGGCTGACAGTGCAGCCGATAGAATCACGCCGGTGACGGCGATCTGAGCGACACTGGCAATCTTCGAGACAGCCATTTGAGGTTCCTCCTTATGGCACCAGCATTACCGGCGCCTGCCAGAAGGCTGCTTTTTGGCCCGTTGGGTCGAGGACCGTCACCTGGCAATCGTAGCGGCCCGCAGGAAGTTGGTTCAGAGAGAAGGCGAAGCGCACCGGCATGGTCTTCAGACGATTGCTCATCGTCTGTGTCACCATCTGCGGCGGCGTTTCGAATGCCTTGGTCCGGCCACGGTAGAACGTCGCAAACGCGACCAGCGGTTGCGGAGTTGGTTCGGTCTGCTCATAGGCTTGCAGATAGATGTACATGTCGCGGTTCTTGTGGAACACGCGCGTGACGCTGGGAATCAGCTTCTCGCCATCCTGCACCAGCGGGCTCACTTCCTGGGCGTTCTGCTTGTCTTTGGCATTGTAGATAGCATCCTTCATGTCTACACGCTGGCTGCTCAGGACAACCGAACTGATGGGAATCCGCTTCTCTTCTTTGTTCAGGTTCGGAATGACGAAGGTGTGGAGATAAGTTCCGATGCGGCCTGTTTCATCGTCGCGGGCCAGCATCTTGATGGTGTAAGTACCGGGAAGGATCGTAAAGCCGGTCTCGTATTGGATGGGGCGCTTGGATAACTGCTCGGCCGTTTCGTCGGACAGTTTGATATCCACTTTATCCCGCACATTCTGGACGGTGGTGCCGAACTCATCCTTGATTTCGCCGATGAAATCGATCAGCGTGTGCTCGGCCCCGCGCTTCTTGGCGAGAGTGAGTTCGCTGCCTGGGATCTTCATCACCACGGGAACAAAGTACTCGGCACGGTTCAGTTGGAAGTAGTTCACTTCCATGGCAATGGTCAGGTCGGTAATTGGGTCGGGTAACATGAGCGCATCTTCCAATTGCCGTTCCTTGTCGTTGGCGTTGAACTTATTGAACTCTTTGCCGGAGTAATATCCCTGACGGTAATCGAGCTTGGCAGAAGCCTCTTTGAGCGTGATGCGAATACGGCGGAACTTACCGTCGAGCGTCTTGTTCGTCGTGTAGTATCCAATGATGTAATAGCTCGATACAGAATTGCGGGCTTGGAGGATGCCTGCTTCGATGTCATTCGAATCAAGCAGCGACTTGCCTCCCGTGTCCGCAGCTAGCGCATAGAGCGTGTCCTGCGAACGCTCGAACCGGCTTGTGGCTGCAAACGCGGAGGCGCCGGAATACATGCCGACCCCGCCCGGCGAGCCGTGCGTTGCGTCACCCAGAGGCGGCGAGGCGACCAGGCCGCGCGCATCCACGGTATAGATCGAAACATTGGCGCGAATGGAAGCGTTGGTGGTGGCTTGCATCTGCGCCTGATTGTCAAGGCTGTTGAAGGTCAGGCCGCTCGCGAAATAGACCAGTGACTTCTTCTCGTTGAGTTTGCCGAGCATGTTGACCGCGGTCTGGAGCGCGGCCAACTGGCGATCGGTATTGAAGATGTTGAACTCGCCGTCATCCTGGCCGAAGGCGGAGCCAGTATCGGATGCACTATCGTCATCAGCATTTTCGTCGAAGCCCTGGCCCATACCAGCGACGATCTTCTGAATAGCTTTGGAAAGCAAGTCGCGGTCGCCCGTGAAATCCTGGAGAACACGGACGCCCGCACCGGCGAATTCCATGACGGCCACCAAATCTGACTCAGCCATCTCGGAATGGATGAACTTGGTGGCGGCGTTGAGGGCGCGCCATTTGTCCGCCGTGCCCATGGCGGTCATGTCGAAGTAGAGGGCCAGCAGACGGTGGTCACGATACTGCGTGCTACCGGGCATTTCGGGCGCGATTTGCGTAGAAGTGGTTGGCTGGACATTTGGGGCGGCCCGCCTGGTGAGAGCAGGTTCGGGTTTTTCCGGAAGCTTCTGGTATTCGCAGAAGCTGATGGTCTGCGGCGCGCCGTTTTCAGTTACGACGAAATCATTGGCAGTCAAGCCCTCCACGGGATGTCCACTCTTATCGGTGACAGTGACGATTTCCACCACCAGTTGCGTGCCGGCCTGAAAGTGTACGTCCGGCGGATTCTGTTGGGCGCTGGCGGCGCAGGCACAGAAGATCAGGATGGAGATCAGCCTTCGCACGTTTAAAACCTCAGTCTCATGGCGGCCCTGACGGTCCGCATGGCATTCGCCGTGGTGGGAAGCCCGAACTGTGCGTTGCCTACGATGGTGTTCCAATTCGGATAGGTCACATGGTTGAGCAGATTGGTGGCGTCAAAGCGCAGATCGGCATTGAGGCGGTCGCGCAGGCGGAATGATCGATCGAGCGAAGCGTTCAAACCAAACTGCCCCGGGCCGGTGATGGAATTTCGACCCGCGTTTCCCCATTCCCCTTGCGACGGCGGTTCATAAGCCGCCGGATTCAGGAACAGGCCGGATGGCGCCGCCGTGACCGATGCTCCGGTATAGTTCGGGCGGATGCTTCCGGTGACGCCGGTGCCGCGGACGGCGGCGATGTAGATGGGCGTCAGCGGGAATCCGGTGCCTTTCGTGATCTCGCCGGCGAAGGTCCATCCTTTAAAGAGCTGGCCGCGCCAGCCGCTGAGCAGAGTGCCGCCGCGAACTCCGATGCCGGTGGTGTACTGGAACTGCACGTTCAACAGGTGGCGCTGGTCGAACGGAGAGAGTCCTCTTTCGGCGCTCAAGTTCAGCCAGTCTTGCGCGATGACGGCCGTTCCCTGATTCTTTCCACCGAGCGCCGCGTCATCGATCGATTTCGAATAAGTGTATTGCACGGTCGCGGTGAAACCATGGCGCAGACGGCGGCGCAGTTGAACCGAGCCGGATTCCCGGGTGGAGTTCCCGTTCGACGTCATGAATACGTACCCAGCAGGGCACAGTGGGCAGGGATTCACAGCGCCGGCCGGATAAGTGTTAGGTAGAAATTCCTGGACCGCACGTGTGCCTTTGATTCCAAGATAAGTGACCAAGGCAACCAATCCGCCGGGTAAGTCGCGCTGCACGGACGCTTGCCAGGTTTGTGCGTATCCGATGCGAAAGTCAGGGTTAATCGCAAATGTGTTCGGCGTAACCGACGGAGATGCGTTGAAGCCGTTTGCTAGAGTGAGCGGGTCAGCGGCGCTATTCGGCACGCTAAGACTCTTGGACAGAGGAGACTGCTGGGCCATCCGGACGGCGATCGTCTGATAAACGGAAGTATCGTAGGAGACGCCGTATCCGGCGCGAACGACCAGCGAGGAGGCGAGGAAGGGACGCCAGGCAATTCCCAACCGCGGCTCGAGCGCGTGCTTATCAGGGTGTATGAGGGAATCGGGATAGACTCGGCCGGTGACTGAGCCAGTTGGAGTCGCGGCTATCACGGGAGCTTCCGCGACGAAGCCGGGAGCAATGTCCAGGTTCACGAGGCGTCCGAATAACTCGGTAATGGGCGCGCTGTAATCCCAGCGGAGCCCGGCGTTCACGGTGAATCCCGGACTTAGCCGCCAGTCATCGTTGAAATAGGCATCATATACCGATTCACGGAAGTACTTATCCGCATTACCAAACGCGATGGAGCTGGTGTCGGGGATTCCCAGAAGGAAGCCGCCAAAATCAGAACCCGCGGCGGCGCCGGTGAAAGTAAAAGCACCGCGCGGGTTTTGTTGGGAAAGATAGTTGAATTGCTGCCGGCGGTAATCCGAGCCGAAGGTCATATTGTGGTCGCGATGATTCCAGGTGACGGCGGCGGTCACCGCGCTGGTCTGGTTGCGGTTGAAGGAAGCAATGGCATCAGAAAGCCCGGCAATACCGCTCGAGAAAGAAAGCTGCGGCGGGCCCCAATTGAGCGGCTCCTGGTTGTTGCCGGTGATCCCGGCGTCTCCTGACACATTCTCGCGGTTGGCAAAGTAAGGATTAGTGCGCGCGGCGGAGCGGCTGAATTCATAGCCGAGGCGAAGGAGCATCCACCGAGTGATGCCGTGCGACCAGTTGACGGCAGTATTGATGCCGGAGAGGTTCGAAGTGTCGACGAATTCGAACAGATTCGGAGAGCGGTTATCGGTGCGCTGCCAGGCCAGACTGCCGGAAAGCTGATTCTTGGAGTTGATGTACTGGCTGAAGCGCATTTGCAGAGCGTCCTGATTGGTGACGCCGACCAACGGCACCTGATAGTTGTAGCGTGTGCCGGCAAAATTCGGCAGCGGGTAAAGGTTCAGCAATGCCTGCGCCTGCGGGCTGATGCGACTTTGCGGAATGACGTTGCCGGCAAAGGGAGCGCCGTTTGCGGGATCGAGGACGGTGGCACTCTGGGACAGGTTGCCGGTACGCTCGGCGGCGGTGGGCACCAGCGCGGTTTGCGTAGTGGCATTGCGGTTCCGCATCCATTGGTAGTTGAGGGTTACGTTGGGAACCCTTCCGGTGAGGATGTGCGGAATCCTTAATGGCCCGCCGAACGAGGCTACTCCCTGTATATGGTTGTAGGCCGGCTGCGGCGTGTTCTGGCCGGTGAGCGAAAACGCGCGCGCGTTCAATGCGGAATTGCCGAGGATGACTCCCAGGCCGCCGTTGTAGAGCGAACGGCCGCCGCGGCGGAAATTCCCGAAGGCGGGCGACTGCGAGAACGGAGAAGCAGCGCCGTTATTCACGCTGCCGTTGACGAGAAAGCCGTCGTCGGCTTTCTTCCCGAACTCGCTGGTTGTGCTTTCCGCTTCGAGTTTTGCCGCGCCGCTGGTGGGAGCAAGATCCGTGCGTTTAAAGGCCGGGGCCTGTTTAGTCTTCGCCTCGGTCTTGTTGTTGTTGTTGGAAGCGGCCGTGGGAGGCGTGAGAACAGTGGTAGCTGGAACACTGCCGGCGATCTGTTTCCAGGGAAGTAGCGTCAAATCCCAAGTGGGGCTGGGCGCGTTGGGCGCGACCTGCACTTCGCGGTGGAGCGGCGCGAAGCACTGCATGGCCACGTCGATGGTCCAAAGACCGTCTTGCAGGTCGAGGAAGGAATAGCGGCCGTCGGCATCGGTGACGGCAGTGACTTTGAGATCGCCGCGAGTGGCGGTGACGGAAGCACCTGGGACTGGCAAACCCCCGAATTCCACCCGGCCGTGATGCTCAGCGGCTGCGAGGGTGAAAACAGCAAGCCAAGCCAGCACCCACGTGGCCCGATTCCGGCTGCCCAAACCAGGGAACGACATTTGTTATCTATCCTATTATGACGAAACGGCCCGTTTTGAGGGATCTTTCGTATTGGTCAGTAAACCCTTCATTCAGCAGCAGTGCAATTCCCGGCGCACTGCAGCGGCGCAATCCTTTGCGATTTGTCATCTGTTCCTGTTCGTTGACGTAACTTGGCACATCCTGATTGGCGCAGACCGCGCGCCATTCTTACTCAATTCCTGGTTGGTGCCCGTTTTACGTGATCCACTCCAATGACGTCCGGCAGTACATTTTCGCCTACTAACTCCGGGACCGAACTGCCCGGTCCGTGCACTAAATAGACGGGCCTTGCCTGAAATCGTTTGTCTTCAAGCGGCTGGTTTGAAGCACTGGGACGCATTGCCTGTTCAGTAGGTACCGTTCCAGTCTCCCACCAAGGAAATCCTGGGGTTCTGCGTCGTCCACGACACACGGTCGTCGACCTCGCGTGTGCTAGCAGAGGGGGCCCTGTGTCGCCTTTGTCCGCTAGCCGCCCCCAGGAAGCGCCAGATAATAGCTCTGGGAGACCAACACAGCCCTGGAAGATGCTGGCAAGCGGGCGCTTGATCGTCACTACGCTCATATGATGTCGCATGCTCGATAGTTGATAGATACCGCCTCACTTCCGCAAACCGTTAGTTTGGCGATGGCGGCTGAGCGCTATCGATGATCAGCACGGGCACCGGCACATTCTTCTTCGACTCCAGTTTCAGACCGAGGTCGCCTAGCGCAGAAAATATAGAACCAAATTGAAGGCCTGAAGAGTTGCCGTCCTGGATCGGATCAAATCTGATCTGAAAGTCATAGTGTCCGTCCAACCCCGTGCGGTCCAGAACGGGCTCGCCTAGTTGGCCCGTCAAAAATCTTGCTATAAGACTGGCCGTTGCACCACGAGCAGTGACGTCGGTCCTCCCCACCATGATCGCGCCGGGGCCGTCGCGAGGCGTTTCTGCCGCTGCCTCTTTGAGTTTTGATCCACTCTGACCGACGGTGAGAATGTACGTATTCATGTTTTGCGAAGCTCGATGCAGTCGCAATTGAAAGCGGTCTGCCAGTAGCGATGCAAGCATGTCACGGATTTGATCAGTCGAGGCGGGCGACTCCGCCTTTGCTTGTACGTCGTACCAGTTTGAATCGATCCATGTGGGACCTCCGATAATCTGATAGCGTTCGACTCTGTATGCCACTGCGATTAGTTCTTTCAGGCTCGCACGAATGGAGAACACCAGCGGCCCCATCCGTGGGAGAGAGTGAATGGTCTTGCGATCAGAAGGTCGGATTGACGCGACCTCAAAGGTCTGTTGTGCAGCGGATACCGTGACTAGACTTGCGGCGCTGAGCATCCACCAGATCACCCATCGTGTTGAACGATCGAAATGGTTCATTCGCTATCTCGGTTCAGCATTTTTTGTAGTCAAGCTGGAAAGGACTGTTATTTTTCGAATACCTGATCAGCTTTCCGTTGGAATCTTTTCAATGTGATCGATGACCAGCATTTCCACCGGCCCTTTGTGCTTGTCCAGTTCGAGTCCCAGTTCTTTGATAGCGCCAAACAGGTTTTGATACGGGATGTCGGGATCAGCTTCTGTGGCGTAACGGAAGGCGAAATAGTATTTACCCGTAAGGCCAGTCTGATCGATGACGGCGGTATCCAACAGGCGCTGGAGTTCGTTTGTAAGCTGTCGCATGGTGACACGGCGGCCAACGACTGCGCAGACGCCTGTTTCGGGCAGAAAAGCATCGATGGTTCCTTCGAATCTGGCTGGATCTTCGAAGGGTCCACGGTCCCACTGAGGCGCCGTCGGCATTTCTTTTCCTTTGGCTTCCGGCATCGTCGGGCCGTTTTTCGCGACCGTCAGGAAATAGCCATTAGCCTCTTTGGTGATGCGATGAGCCTTTAACTGGAATCGATCGATGAGTACAGATTGGAGCATCAGGCGTTCCTGGTCTTCGGTGGTTTTCGGACCAGTAGTGGCTTCGATTTGGTAGATTGTGCCGAGTCCCGTGTCGCTGAGAATCCGCCATGGCTCTATGTCGTAGGCGTATTCGATCAAATAACTGAGCTGCGTCGTCCACCGAAAGCGGCCGGGCGTGCGCGTGGGACGGGTCACCAGAATATTCTGATCGGCGGCTAACTTGACCGAGGCAACGTCGAACTGTAGCGGCGTGGCGGTCTGGGCGATTGCCTGGGCACTCACATTCCGTGGATGCGTCAGGCCGACCGCCACGGGCCCGGCCACCGCCGCGATGCCAAACGCGGCCAGCAACAGCTTTTTGTGCGGCTCCAGTTGATGGCCGCCGGCCGCGGTCATGATGTTCCGGATGCGCACTTTCAGATCGGCTCCCGTGATCCCGGAGACACACGGGACCGGCGATTCCAAATAGAACTCGCAGACGCGCAGAATGCTTTCGGCGTAAACCGCGCGGTCATTGCCCAAGTGGAGGACTTCTTCGTCGCAGGCGCGCTCGCGCTCTTCCACTAAGCGCGCGCCCATCCACCACACCAGCGGATGGAACCAGAAGAGCGCTTCCATCAACATGTGGATCGCTGCCGCTAAATTATCGCGATGGCGGACGTGACAGAGTTCGTGCGCGAAGACAGCGTGAAGTTGATCGGGAGAGAGGCGCTGTTCAATACCCTGCGGCAGTACGAGAGCGGAACGGAAAATGCCGAAGACTCCAGGTTCTCTGACGGATGGCGAAGAACGGACGGGCATCGGCAGCGGCGGAAGACCGGGCGGTTGAGACCATGGCGTGGAGTTTTGCAGATCGGCTGCCGACTGCCGCCAGCGCACGTGCCAGCGAATCAGTATGCCCGCGCAGCCGCAGATCCAGAGCAGCCAGAGGAGCGGCGCTAGCCAATCAGGGCGAGTGGGAGACGTAGATGGCAATGTTCCCGCGAATGCCGGGAGTGTAGCGGCCGGCGTGCCGGCCACCATAACGAACCGCATCTGCGACGGCGGTATGGGCGCGGCTGTCTGCGGGACAATGCGGCTGCCGAGCGCGACGAACAGCGAGAATGGGATCAGGAATTTCACCGACGCCGCCATCCACAAGGCGTGGCGCGTGCGGGCGCGGTTTCGGCGCAACGCCAGCGTAACGAGCCACACAACGGCCGCGAATAGCGTGGATTCGAGCAGGTGCTGGAGGAGACCGTTCATTTCTTCTTTTCTTTCTGCGAATCGAGGATGATCTTCTCGGCTGCTTTGATGTCTTCCAGCGTCAGATTGCCCGATTCGATGAGGTGGGCCATTAGAGGTTGCGAACGGCCGCCGAAGAGGCGGAGGAGATCGTCGAGAAATTTGCGTTGGGTGGCTTCGCTGGTTACGGCCGCTTCGAAGATGTGGGCGTTGGAGATTTTGCGGACGCGCCGCACGGCTTTCTTGGCCTCCAGGCGATATACGGTGGTCTGGACTGTAGTGTAGGCCGGACGAGTGGCCGCGGGGAAGCCCTCCTGGATTTCACGAATGGAGATGGGACCTTGCTGCCAGAGAATCTGCATGATCTGCAATTCAAGGGGCGTGAATTTGAGGGGCTTTCGCATTTTTCCTACTACATTAGTTTGTAATCTTACTACGGACGTTTGTCAAGAGGATTTATCGGGACGATGAGTCCGGGGAGAGTTCTTGGAGTCCGATGAGACGGCTGAAGCCGGCTGCGGCTTGAAGGGCCGCCCCGCGGGGCGGGCGATCTGGAGTTCATTGTGCGATGATCTGTGCGGAGCGATTTGGAGACGGCCATGGAGTGGGTGAGCAGCACGGGGCGCAAGCTGAGTCTTTGCGAAGGCGACATTACGCGCGTTCGGGCCGATGCCATTGTCAACGCGGCGAATGCGGCACTGGCGGGCGGCGGTGGCGTCGATGGGGCGATTCATCGCGCGGGTGGGCCGGAGATTATGCGGGAGTTGGATGGCATCCGAAAACAGATCGGGCGGTGCCCTACCGGCGATGCGGTGGCTACCGGGGCAGGACGGCTGCCGGCGCAGTACGTGTTTCATGCGGTGGGGCCCGTGTACCGCGACGGCAAACATGGCGAGCCGGAGTTGCTGGCGTCGTGTTACCGGAAGTGCCTGGAGATGGCGGAGGGGCGCGACGTCGCCGTGATCAGCTTTCCGGCAATCAGCACGGGAGTGTATGGGTATCCGATAGTGGATGCGGCGGCCATTGCGGTCTCGGAAGTGGCGGCCCATTTGGAGAAGCCGCCGGGGAGCGTGCGGGAAGCGGTTTTCGTGCTCTTTGGGCGCGAGGCGTATGAGGTGTATGCGGCGGTGCTGGCTCGGCGGTGAGAGCGTAGCGTCGAAGGCGAACCTAAGTTCCTTATCGGAATATCTGCGCGTTTAATTGACCAACGACGTCAAGCTAAGTGAGTTGACTACATGCGGCTTGATGCCTTTGCGCTCTGCGCACGCATTCCTTCCGGCTGACTAACAACGAAGGCCGCCGCGGCAACCGGCAGAGAGAAAGCAATGAAAGTTGCAATCGCGGCTGGATGGGTCATCCTGGGTGCCTGCCTGCTGTGCTGCCAGGTCATATCGCCACCACCCGCTTTCGATGTTGCTTCAGCCTGGAGGAATTGCGTGGAAACCCGAGCCGGGGCTTGGCTAAAGCGGCGCGTTCGAGCTTACCGCACCAGGTATGTAAAGCTGAGCTCTGCGCCGTTATAGCGGCCGGTGACCTGCCAGCAGCCCTCGCTGGGGAATTTCACGCCGGTCATGATGAAGTAGCCGTAGGACGGCTTATCCGGAATCCATGAACCGCCGGCGTTGCCGCTCGTCACGACGATGGGAGCGGACTCATCGAGCCGTTCGAGAGTCATGGACAGTGGAGGCCGGGGTTCCGCCAGCGCGTCAAAGCCAGGTATCCACCAGGGGATTTTCTGCATGGCGCCCTGGAACACCGGACTATTTTGAAGGTAAGCCCAGATCTTTCGCGTGCCGAAGTAAAAGCCGCCCTGCGAAGAATCGAAGGCAAACGGGAGTGGCGGCGCGAACACTGTGTCAGGGCGGGTGGTGATTGGACATGCGTCGATCGAAGCCACCGTTTTGTTTGAATAGCCTGGTGCGGCTTGGGCCTGTTGCGCGAAACATTCGGCAGTAGCGCAGCAGAAGGTCAGGACAGCCGCCAGGCAACCGAGCAGAAGAGAACGCAACATAATGGGGCCTCCGTCTTAGGATTATAGACTCTTACGCGTCGAAGGGTTAGCAGGAGCTCCCGGACGCTTTTGATTTCAAGCTGGACCTGCGTAAGTACATAACAGACCCGCAAGCGGGAGAGATCATAAAAGACGCGAAAGGCCGAATCGACGAGGAAATGGCGTACATTCGCGCGGTCCACGACCAGCTTGGATTAAATATCAAACCGGGGCGGACACTGGTAAGCGTATTGGTGATAGATCATGTGGAGCACACGCCAACGGCGAATTAGACGATGACAACCTGCCCTCATAACCACGTAGGCAAAGCGGAATCATCTTGCAGAGGCTGGAAATTTGTTGCTGCGTCTTTTCGTCAATCGCGCATCGGGGGGCTGTAATAGTAATGCTGGGGGCTGCGTCCGAATTATTGGCGTGTAAATGGGGCGAGTGTTTCTTCCCCCGCAGCCGGCCTTCCCGGCCGGTGGACCCACTGGAAAGCGGGTCTGCGGCCTGAAAGCCTAATGCCACTTAGTTTTGCTTCGGCTCGACCCAGCTAAAACATTCTATTGGAGTTATGTTTTGGCTATGGCTCACGTTGACTCGTCTGCTTTGTTCGGCCTCTACCGGCAGTTGGCGCCTGCCGAGTTGTTTCGATTGTTGCAACGGGAAATCGGCTGGAAAGCACGTGCCGGCATCTATACCACCCGTTTGGTGCTGTGGATGATGATGATCCAGCGGCTGGAACCGCGGGGCTCGCTGGCCAGCAGCGTGGCGCAGTTGGTGGAAGGCCGATTCGACCCGCTGCTGAGCGCGTGCAAGCGAGTCCAGGAAAAAAAGATCGGACTGTCCACGGGAGGCTATTGCCAAGCCCGCCAGCGTCTGCCCAAACTGTTGGTGAGTCGTAGCATGGACGAACTTATCGAACGGCTTCGCGGACGGCTGCTGGAATTACAGCCCAGGCTTCCGCATCGGCTGTATCTGCTAGACGGATCCTCGTTGCAACTGGAGCACGAGCGCGAACTGGTGGAGGCTTATCCGCCGGTGACCAACCAACATGGCAGATCGCATTGGCCCATGCTGAAAATCGTGGTGTTGCACGATTTGGAGACGGGTTTGGCGGAGCGGCCCTATTGGGGGCCAATGAATGGCGGAAAGGCGGTGAGCGAACAGGCTTTGGCCGAGCGCGCCATGAAGCACATACCGGCCGGATCGGTGATCGTGGGGGATCGGAATTTCGGCATTTTTGCCACCGCTTACGGGGCGCAACAGGCAGGGCAGAAGTGCATCGTGCGCTTGACTGCGGTACGTGCCCAATCGCTGATGGGCGGTCCGATCGAGCGCGAGGGCTCCTATCCGGTGCGTTGGCGCTCCAGTCGGTGGGACGGAAGGAAAAAAGGCAACCCGCAACCAGCGCCTTGGCCGGCCGATGCCAGTGTGGAGGGACGGCTGATCGCGTCGCGCGTAGGGCGCGGCAAACGGAAGCAGTGGCTGTATCTGTTTACGACCACATCTTTATCGGCGGAGGAAGTAGTGGCCCTCTACAGCCGCCGCTGGCGGATCGAGACCGATCTACGCAGCCTCAAGCAGACGGTACGACTGTCTCGCATCCATGCACATTCCACAGACATGATCGAGAAAGAACTGTGGGTTGCCGTGATGGCTTACAACCTGGTACGCGCCATCATGTTCCAGGCAGCGCTACGGGCGCAAATCGAGCCTCGGCAACTCAGCTTCACCTATGCCTGCAACATTGTGATCGATAGCTATCCCGACGTGTTGGCGGCACGAACCTGTAGGCAGCAAGAACAAAAACTGGATCGGATGATCGATCTCGTGGCACGATGCCGGCTTCCGAATCGCACCAAGCGCCGATTCTATCCGCGAGCAGTTTGGGGCCGTGGGTACCATTTCCCGACCCGTCAGGAGGAGCAAAACTAAGTGGCATTAGGCT
>DASZPB010000060.1:0-48479 GCA_035550475.1 Bryobacteraceae bacterium
CCGTAACACTACCTAGTGTTACGGGGCAGTCCGTAACACTACCGAGCTGTCAACTCGCCTGCTGTCTTCCGTGGCGCACGTCTACGGCCTGGATCACGAACAGCGCGTCTTCGGCGACATTGGTGGCGTGGTCGGCGATGCGTTCCAGATTGCGCGCCACGAACATCAGGTTCACGGCGGAAGGCACCGATGCCGGCTCCTTCTGCATGAATTCAATCAGCTCCTGATAGATGGCGTCGCGCAAATCGTCGACGGCGTCATCGGAAGCGAGTACGCCGCGCGCCAGGTCGGCATCGCGCTTTACGAAGGAATCGATGCTGCTGCGCACCATGAATTCCACCAGGCTGGCCATTTGCGGGATGTCGATCAGCGGCTTCACCGCAGGCTGCTGAAGAAGACCGAGCGCGCGCTCAACAATGTTCACCGCCAAGTCGCCCATGCGCTCCAGATCTGTGTTGATCTTCATGGCTGCGCGGATAAACCGCAGGTCGGTAGCCATGGGATGCTGCAGCGCCAGGAGCCGCGTGGCGCTTTCGTCAATCTCAATTTCCAGTTGGTTGATGCGCGCTTCATTGCGCAGGACGTCGCGCGCCGGAGTTTCATCACGGTCTACCAGCGACTTGATGCTGCTATGGACCGCCGCCTCCACCAAGCCGGCTTCTTCGAGGAGCCGCTCCTGCAAGTGTTCGAGTTCTTCTATAAAGTGGCGCATTTCGCTTCCTCTCGGGCTCACTATTTCGACGGCGGTCTATCCGAACCGTCCGGTCACGTAATCCTCTGTTTCTTTCCTGGAGGGACGCTGGAAGATCACCGGCGTTTCATCGAACTCCACCAACTGGCCCAGGAGAAAGAACCCCGTATAGTCCGCCACGCGAGCGGCCTGCTGCATGTTGTGAGTCACGATGGCGATGGTGCACTGCTTCTTCAGATCGAACAACAGCTCTTCGATTTTCGCCGTGGCGATCGGGTCGAGCGCCGAGCACGGTTCGTCCAGCAGCAGAATTTCCGGATTCACGGCAAGCGCGCGGGCAATACACAGGCGCTGCTGCTGGCCGCCGGAAAGATCGTAGGCCGAGGCATGCAGCTTGTCCTTAACTTCCGTCCACAGCGCGGCCCGCTGTAAGCTCTCTTCCACCGCCTCGCTCACCACGGACTTTCGTTTGGTGCCGTTGATCCGAAGTCCGTAGGCGACGTTATCGAAAATGGATTTCGGGAACGGGTTGGATCGCTGGAAGACCATTCCGACGCGGCGGCGAAGCCAAGCGACTTCCATTTCGAAAATGTTCTCACCATCGAGCAATACCTGCCCTTCGGCGCGCGTCCGCGGAACTGTCTCATACATACGGTTCAGCGTTCGCAGAAACGTCGATTTGCCGCACCCGGAAGGACCAATAAAAGAAGTGACGCGGTTGGCGTGGACGGTGAGACTTACGTCGCGCAGGGCCTGGAAAGCGCCGTAATAGAAGTTGAGATCCACCGCTTGCAGCTTGACTTGCGGCGTCTGCTGCGGTCTGGCGTCCCCGTCCCTGGCGGAGCAAGCCGCATCCGGCCGGAGCAGAGATGATTGAGAAGTGCCGGTAAAATTCATGTATTACCTCGGAGCATGGGAGAAGCCTTTCGACAAAAACAGCCGGGCAATCACGTTCACTACAAGAACCAGCGTGAGGAGCACGAAGCCCGCCGCCCATGCCTGCTGGTGCCAGTCGGGGTAGGGGGAGATGGCATAAGTGAAGATGAAAACCGGAAGAGTGGCGACCGGGTGGTTCCAGCCGGGACTCCAAAACTGGTTGCTCAACGCCGTAAACAGCAGCGGCGCGGTTTCGCCGGCTACGCGCGCGAGATCGAGCATGATCCCGGATACGATTCCGCGTACGGCTGCCGGAATCACCACCGTGAGGATGGCCTGCGACTTCGAAGCCCCGAGCGCCATAGCGCCTTCACGCAACGCGACCGGGACCGAGTGCAGAAACTCTTCCGTGCTACGCAGCGCGATGGGAATCATCATAATGCCGAGGGCGAATCCGCCGGCAAAGGCGGAAAAGTGTTTCATGCGCAGAACGATCAGGGCGTACGCAAAAATGCCGATGACGATGGAAGGCACGCCATTCAGCAAATCCGTCATATAGCGCACTACGGAGGAGAACGACTTGCCGCCGAATTCGGAAAGGTAGACACCGCCCAGGAAACCGATAGGCACGCCGATCAGAGTGGCGAGCGCGAGCACTTTGGCGCTGCCCACGATAGCGTTCGCCATACCGCCGCCGGTTTCGCCGACGGGCACCGGCAGCTTGGTGAAGAAGTTCCAGTTCAGTGAGCGCGCGCCATTCCAGAACAGGTAGCCGAGGATGAAGAGCAGAATTCCGATGGTGGCGACAGTAAACACGGCGGTGAGGCTCAGCATCGCGACATTAACAACTTTGCGCCGCTGCCAGAGATTAGGCATGACGCTCTCCCTTCCCGGTCGTGGCCAGAATCAGCAGGCGCGCCGCGCCGTTGATCACGATGGTCAGCACGAACAAGACGAGTCCTAGTTCGATCAGAGCGCTGAGGTAGAGGTCGCCGGTGGCTTCCGTGAATTCGTTGGCGATCACCGCGGCGATAGAGTAGCCCGGCGCCAACAGCGATGCCTGCACGTGCGGCGTGTTGCCGATCACCATGGTGACGGCCATGGTTTCACCGAGAGCGCGCGCCAGCGCCAGGAAAATGGAGCCCAGGATGCCTCGCTTAGCGAAAGGGATCACGACCTTCCACGTGGTTTCCCACATCGTCGCGCCTAATCCGAGCGATGCTTCCCGCAGGTCGCGTGGCACGGCCAGCAGGACCTCTCGCGACACCGAGATGATAAACGGCACAATCATGATCGCGAGCACGATGCCCGCTGAAAAGAGGCTTACGCCGTAGAATGCGCCTTCAAAGATGGGCAGAAATCCCAAAACGCTTTTGAGTGCGGGCACTACAAACTGCTGAAGAATCGGAATCAACACGAAGATACCGAGCAGGCCGAATATGACGCTCGGAACCGCCGCCAGCAACTCGATGAGAAACGTCAGCAGGTTCGAAGTCTTCCGCGGAGCCAGCTCGGCCAGAAAGACTGCCGCGCCCACACCAATGGGCACCGCAAGGAACAGAGCGAACGCCGACGTGACGACTGTTCCGAACAGGAACGGCAGTGCGCCAAAGACAGAGTTCACGGGGTCCCAAACTTCAGTCACCAGGAAATGCCAGCCGAACTTCTGCCGGGCCAGCGCGGAATTCCAATAGAGCTGGAGGAAGATCAGGCAGGTAATCAGAATGACACCAGCCGCGCTCAGGAACGTCAGCGCGTAGAGCCAGTGGGAGGCCAGGCCGGTTCGGCGTGATGCGGAAGGGGCGCCGGCGCGCGCCCCTCTGTGCAGTGCAGTAGTAGCCGCCATATCAGTGGATGTCGGCGATCGCTTTCAACTCCTTCGCCACGACGGGGTGCGGCAGCCGCCCGTAGGAAAGGGCGGCAGTCATGTCCTGGCCCTTGGTCATCATCCAGTGCAGGAAGTCGGTGATCGCTTTCTTCTTGGCCGGGTCCTTGATCTGGTCAGGAATCAGCAGCCAGGTAAAGCTGCAAATTGGATATGTCGCACTGCCAGGCGCGTTGGTGATGGAGACGCGGAAATCGTCAGGCATGTTCCGCACGGCGCCCGCCGCGGCGGCTGTGATGGAATTCAAATCAGCCTTCATGAATTTGCCATCGGCATTCCGAACTTTGCCGTACAGCATGTGGTTCTGTACGGCATAGATGAGCTCGACATACCCGATGGAATTGGGAACCTGGCGAACCTGTCCGGAAACGCCCTCGTTCCCCTTTCCGCCGAGGCCGACGGGCCAGTTCACTGACGTGCCCACGCCAACCCGGCTCTTCCATTCGGGGCTGATTTTGGAAAGGTAGTCGACCCAAACATACGTTGTGCCGCTACCATCCGAGCGATGAACGACTACGATGTCGTTCGCCGGCAATTTCACGCCGGGATTGTGCTCGGTAATTTCGGGATCATTCCACTTGGTAATCTTGCCGAGGAAGATTCCCGCCAGGGCCTGCGGCGTAAAATTCAACTCAGCCTGCACGCCTGGAATGTTGTAAGTAGGGACATCGGCTCCCAAAACGGTCGGGAAATGCAGAATGCCGGCGCCGCGCTTGGCGCGGTATTCGGCGATCTGTTGATCAGTCATGGGACCGTCGCTCGCTCCGAAATCGACTGTGCCCTCTGTGACCTGCTTGATGCCCGCACCGGAACCGATGGATTGGTAGTTGATCTGAATATCTGGGTGCAGCGTGTGGTACTCGTTGAACCACTTGGAATACATCGGATATGGAAATGTTGCGCCGGCTGCCGTGATTTGAGTGGCGGCCTGGCTGGGGCCGGCGGTGAACACAGCCAGCATCGCAGCGATCAGGTAGGAGGTTTTCATACACGTTTCTTTGTGTTGTCGGCTTCAGTGTGGCATTCGTACGTTGGTGTCTGATTACAGCGTTGTTACGGGATTGTTAAGATGCGCGGCCGGCAGAACTTGGAATACCACTGCCGCACACACCGTCAAAGATCAGGCGCTACTCTACTTTCATGGCCGGTGATCTGGAATTAGGAACGCAACG
The DNA here is from genome assembly GCA_035550475.1 of Bryobacteraceae bacterium. Taxonomy (GTDB): domain Bacteria; phylum Acidobacteriota; class Terriglobia; order Bryobacterales; family Bryobacteraceae; genus DASZPB01. The sequence continues at coordinate 4,625 of DASZPB010000060.1, forward strand.
TCTTTCGATTGAGGACGTGGAACGTGTGGCCCGCCGCGGCGTAGGCGTGCGCATTTCCGCTCCGGCGCGCGAACGGGTGGCGGCGGGACGCGCCCGGCTGGATGAGATGCTGGCGCGTGGCGAGCGGATCTACGGCGTCAACACCGGCGTGGGCGGGAATGTGGTGTTTTCTCTGACGCCGGAGCAGATGGAGCTGTTGCAGCACAACCTGGTCCGCCATCTTTCCTGCGCCACCGGGCAGCCACTTCCGCGCGATGTGGTCCGCGCCGCCGTGCTGCTGCGCGTAGCGACATTTCTCACCGGCGCTTCAGCCGTGCGCCCGGAAGTAGTTGAAGCGCTGGCGGCACTGATCGAGCGCGGCGTAACGCCAGTGGTGCCGCGCTACGGTTCAGTGGGCGCCAGCGGAGACCTGATGCCTTCCGCCTACATCGCGCGCGTTCTCGTCGGCATGGGTGAGGCGGAATTGGACGGCAGGCTTATGCCGGCCGAGGATGCCATGAAGGCGGCGGGCTTGCCGCTCATCCGGTTCGCCGCCAAGGAGGCGCTGGCGCTGATCAACGGCACCACGATGATGACCGCAGTAGCCGCGCTGCTCTGGGTGGACGCCTTCGCCGTGCTGCGCGCGCTTCTGGGTGCGGTGGCCCTCTCGGTTGAAGCTCTGCAGGCGCCTTCCCTACCCTTCGAGCGCTGGGTGCATGAAAAGAAAGGCCATCCGGGACAGATCGCGGTGGCAGCCGAGCTTCGGGAGGCACTTGAAGGCTCGACTTTGACCCAGCCTTCGAGCGGGCAGAGCTGCTATTCGCTGCGCTGCGCGCCGCAGGGGCTGGGTCCGGTTTGGGAGGGCTTCGAAGAAGCTCGGCCGGTGATCGAGCGCGAGATCAATTCAGCCAACGACAATCCGCTGATCGACCCGCAGACCGGCGTGCTCTACAAGGCCGGCAATTTCTACGGCGGGCACATCGCGCGCGTGCTCGACGCCTGGAAGATTGATTTCGCCGTGATGGGCAACTGGGCCAACTCGCTGATGGCTGTGCTGGTGGACGACAAATTCAATGGCGGGCTGCCGGCCAACCTGGTGCCGGAGCCGGGCGTGAATTCCGGGTTCAAGGGCATGCAGTTGAGCGTCACCAGCCTGGCATGCGCCGTGAGGCAGATGGCCGGGCCCAGCTCGATCCACTCGCTGCCCACCGAGCAGTACAACCAGGACGTTGTGAGCCTGGGCATGCACGCCGCGGTGACCGCCATGGACGCGCTCGAATGCCTCCGCAACGAAGTCGCCATGGTGCTGCTGGCGGCAGCGCAAGCCGTGGATCTGCGCGGCGGCGCGGCCAGACTCGGGCGCGGTTCCCGGCTGATCCATGAGGCGATCCGGCGCCTGTCCCCGGTGCTGGACCGCGACCGTCCGATGGAACACGAGGTGGCCGCAGTGTCGGCCTGGATTGCCGCAGGCGGACTCTGAAACTGCCGTCTTTTGGTGCACTCCCCTGGTAAAATCGAGAGAGGCGTCTTCATATGGACCGCCCTGTGACCACTAACCCCGCCACGGCGCGCGAGATCATCCTCGAAATCGTCCGGAACATGCGTGAGGGACTCGAGCCCCTGCACTATTCCACTCTGCCGCCGGCGATCTTCGACGTCTACCTGCATCGCGACGATCTGGATCGCCTGCGCGGCATTCTGCCCAGGATCGTGGACGAGGCAAGGCAGGCGCTCGATACCGAACTGGAGCGGCTCAACCGCGCCTCGCTCGGCGAGCGGCTGAAACTGGCGCGGCGAAATGAGCCCCGCATTGCAGCCCCCGAAGGCGGCTGGCAGATCCGCATTTTGGAAAACACCGATGACAACGTGGACCCCGGCGACATCGTCATTTATTCGGAGCTGGCGCTACCCGCTAAGCCGGATTTTGGCGCAGGCAGCATGACCAAGCGGATCGCCACGCGCCGGCTGAGTGGAACACAATCGACGGCGCAATCTTACGACGCCGCGGGACAAAAAGGCTACGCCGTGATCGAGTACGAGGACAACGGCGGGCGCAAGACGTTTTCCATGACGAAGGACCAGATCGTGGTGGGCCGCGGCGGCCGGGATTACTGGACCGATCTGAAGCTCGATACCGTTCCCGACGTATCCCGCGAGCACTTCCGTCTGCGGCGCGATCCGGCCACCGGTAAGTTCTTCCTGAAAGATCTGAGCCGGCTCGGCACGACGATCAACGGCGAGCCGGCTCTTTCCAGTATCGAGTTCGTGGACGGCGAAAAGCGCGACCGCAACGTGGAAACACCGGTCCCTCCGTCGGCGCGCATAGGCCTTGCCGGTGTTCTATACCTCGAGTTTCGAAGTACGTCGAATGGTTGATACCGGAATCAGGTCGGCCGGCGCCAGTGACCCGGGCCGGGTGCGGCAGAACAATGAAGACAGCCTGCACCTGGACGCGGGACGCGGCATTTTTCTAGTGGTGGACGGCATTGGCGGACAGGCGGCGGGGGAGAAAGCGGCCAGCATTGCGGTGGAGCGCATCCGGGCGAGGCTGGAGCGCCAGACCGGCACGGCCGAACAGCGTTTGCGCGAAGCTATTACGGTAGCGAATAACGAGATTCTGGAAGCCGCTCGCGCGCATTCCGAATGGACCGGCATGGCGTGCGTGCTGACGGCCGCCGTGCTCGAAAACGGCGATGCTGTGGTGGGGCACGTGGGCGATTCGCGGCTCTACAAAGTGCGCGGCGGCGTGATCCGCAAGATCACGCATGACCATTCGCCCGTGGGCCAGCGTGAGGACAACCAGGAGCTTACCGAAACGGAAGCGATGCGGCATCCGCGCCGCAACGAGGTGTTCCGTGACGTCGGCTCCGAAGAACACCAACCTGATGACGAATCGTTCATCGAGATCATACGCATTCCGTTCGAGCCGGATAGCGCACTGGTACTGTGCAGCGACGGACTCAGCGACCAGGTGCCTTCGAAGCAGATTCTGAGCGCGCTTCACCGCAATGCGGGCAATCCCGAGGGCGCGGTGCAGGAGCTGATCGACGCTGCCAATCGCGCCGGCGGCAAAGATAATGTGACGGTGCTGGTGATTGAGGGTGAACGGTTCACCGCGCCCGTGGCCCCTGATCCGCCCGCGGAGTCCGGCGGCGCATTTTTAGGCAGCCGTTGGCTGCTGGTGGCGTGCGGCATCGCTCTCGCGCTGGCGTTTGGATTTGAAGCCGGAAGAAGCCTTCGACCGCCACCCCCGCGACAGCCCGTTGTAGCGGCGCCGCGCGTACTCACCGCCGGAACAGGCGCGCAGTTCGCCAGCATTTCGGAAGCTCTCGCCGAGGCACGGCCCGGCGATACGGTGGAAGTCCTGGGTGGAGAATACCGCGAGCAGGTACGCCTCAAGAGCGGTGTACATTTGCGCAGCCGTATACCGCATGAAGCGATTCTGCGCGCCGTGCCCACCGGCAACGGGCCGGCAGTGTTGGCGGAAGGCGTGAGCAACGCGACCCTCAGCAGTTTTCGCATTCTGGCCGACGCGAAAATGCCTCTCAGCGAGGGCGTCGTGCTGCACGATTCTGATGTCGAAGTGGACGATGTGGAAGTCACCGGCGCGGGCGTCGGCGTGGAGATTCGCAACGGCAACCCCACACTGCGAGCCAATACGATCCAGGACAGCACCGCCGAGGGCGTGCTGATTTCGGGATCAGCGACGCCGTGGATCTCTCACAACACGATTCTGCGCAATGGCGGGGCCGGCCTGGTGGCGCGCGATCCGGCGCGGCCGGTTCTGGTGGGCAATTTCTTCGAAGCGAACCGTAAGGGCGCGGTGGAGTTACCTCCAGACGTCTCCATGGCGACGGTTCGGGAGATGAATTTTCTGACGCCAGTGAGGCCTTCACGCGGAGGTCGCCACAAGTGATCGCTCCGGTGAGCCGCAGACTCGGCAAGTACGATATCCTCCAGAAACTCGGCCGCGGAGGTATGGCGGACGTGTATCTGGCGCAAGATACGGCCCTCGGCTACCGCGTGGCTCTAAAGCTCATCGAGCATAGCGACGATCGCGACACCCGCGACGCTGTCGAAGCCGAACGGCGCGGAGCAGAACTGCAGGCGCATCTGGCCGCGGTCGATCCGCGTGTGACCCGCATTTACGATTGCGGCGACGTCGACGGCTTCTTTTTCGTCGCCATGGAGTACATCGACGGACAGGACCTTGCTGAGCTGATGCGGCGCGGACCGCTCGCGCCCGAATTCGCCGCGGATGTCGCAATCGCCGTCGCCGAGACGTTGGAAAACGCGCACAACCTGCAAGCCTCCATCAACGGCAAGAGCTTTCAGGGCATTGTACACGGCGACATCAAGCCGAAGAATATTCGCATCGATGCCAAGGGCGAAGTGCGTGTGCTTGATTTCGGCATCGCCAAGGCGCTCTCGCTTTCGCGCCGCCTGACGCGGAACGAATTCGGCAGTGTGCCTTACGCGTCACCGGAACGGCTGGATGCGGGACACGTGAATTCTCTTTCCGACCTGTGGTCGTTGGCCGTGATGCTCTACGAAATGCTCACCGGCCTGCAGCCCTACCAAGCCGGAGATACCGAGCGGCTGGAACGAATGATTCGCTCACGCATCCCGCCGCCGCCCGCGCCCGATCCATGCCCGGAGGCGCTGCGCCTCATTCTGATCCGCGCGATGGCTCCCGATCCCGGGCTGCGCTACCAGACCGCGCGCGCGTTTGCCGATGATCTGATCGCCTTTCGCCAGGGACGTCCCGTCAGCGCCGCGCTGGCGCCTGAAGACTCTGAAGATCGCGACGCCACCCGGCGCACCTATCGCCCGCCCGAAGCAGACGAAGAAACGCGACGCATCACGCGGCCGGTGGCTCCGCCGTCCGAGCCACTGCCGCCTCCGAAGCCGGAGCGCCCTCGCAGCGGACTTTTCTTTCTGGTGATGCGCGCCATCGCCGTGCTGATTCTGGTTGGCATTGTCTATGGAATGTGGGTTTTGACCTCGGACTACTTGATGTACCAGCACGGCCAGCAGCTCGAACGCGACGTCCGCGCCGAGCTGGTGACGGACCAGGACAAGATTTGGAATAGATGGACGGAACTTTCCAAGGGCAATCCTTCGTCTTTGTTTTTGTACGGACCGCGAAAAGCGGTGAAGCAGAAGCTGGTCTCAGCGGCGAACCGGGTGATCTCACTCTATCGTAATAGCGACTCGCAGCCGGTGTACGAAAAAGACTGGGAGCGCGCCCGCACCTCGCTGGCACGGGCATTGGAGCTCGACCCCAGCGACGATACCGTGCGCGGCGACCTGCGCCTGTGCGAAGGCCAGATTGCGCGCATCAACGGTACGGCGCACAACAATACGGCTCAATTGAACGATGCAGTTGTGAAGTTCGGCGAGGCGCAGCAACTGATGCCGAAATCGCCCGACCCGGAATTGGGCCTCGCGCGGCTATATGTCTACGGCCTGAAGGACATCGACAAAGCTTACGATGCATTGCAGCAGGCCAAGAAACGCGGTTACCAATTGGGCAATCGCGAGAACGCGCAGCTCGCCGACGGCTACCGCGAGCGTGCTGACCGCACCTGGTGGGATTCGCGCAATGTGCGGGGACTGCCGCAGGAAAAAGACCAAATCGAGCGTGCGGCGGCCGATTATCAGCGCGCGTTGGAACTTTATCAAGGTATCGCACCCTATGGCAACGCTAACGACGGCATTGTGCGCGTCGAAAACAGCCTGGTGAGCGTGAATTACCGCTTGCAGCAAATCTCGCAGAACCCGGCGCCTGCTCCTGCCTCTGCTGGAAGCGGAATCCGGTGGCCGTAACCCGCAGCCGTTCCCAGGAACGCCCGCGAGTGAAACGGGGCGCGGCCCGCATCGGGTGGCGCGGCAGCGAACTGATTTGCCTTGTGGCCGCGGGGCTGCTGATCGGCGCGGGACTCTTTGCGGTAAACCGCGTCAAATCACAACCGCTGCCGCAGGTGGAACAGGACCTGGCGGCAAAGCGCATACTCAACCTAAACGACCTGGGCGCGCGTGAGGATCTGCTGCCGATCCTCAACATGTTCCCGCCCGAAGAACGAACTGCCGCGGCGCGCGCCATCTACTATGCGTCAGGCGGCCTTTCGAATGTTGGCGGAATAGCCAGGCTGCGAATCGGCAACAAGCCGCTCTTCACCGCGGCGCAGTTCCGGAACCTGAAGCCTCTGGTCGTAGTGCGGCGTCCCGAGGACTTCCATCGCGCGTTCCTGCTCTGGGTGACATTGTTCTTTCTGGCCTTTCTGCTGGCGCACGTTTTCTGGAGCGTGCGCGGATTCCGAGGCGACCAGTTTTTTCTGCCGGCGGTTTTGCTGCTCACGGGCGCAGGCTTGATCCTCATGATCAGCCTGCGAGACCCGGTCCGCGACATCATGCTGTTCGTGGGATTCGCGCAGGGCGTGGCCGCGGGCTGCGTGCTGCTGGCGTTCGCCGCCATGATCGATTTCGAGCGCCTGTTCGGCAAGCTGAGCTTCGTACCGCTGCTGGCGAGTTTCGCTCTTTCGGCGCTGCTCATTTTGTTCGGCCGCGGTCCCGGTACGAGTGATGCGAAAGTCAACCTGTTCGGCTTCCAGCCGGTGGAAATCATCCGGCTGCTGTTGGTCTTCTTCCTTGCCGGATATTTCGCCGAGCGCTGGGATGTTCTGCGGCACGCGCGCGAAGCTCGCGCGTCAATGGCCGCGCTTACGCGGCGCATCGATATTCCGCCGCTCGAATACACGTTGCCGGTGCTGGTCGCAGTGGTGCTGTCACTGCTGTTTTTCTTTCTGCAAAAGGACATGGGACCGGCGCTCGTATTCTCCTGCCTCTTTCTTGCGCTCTACGGCATCGCGCGCGGCAGCGCGTTCGTGCCGGCTGCCGGTCTCGCGATCCTCGTGGCCGGTTTTGCAGTGGGCTATTGGATCGGAGTGCCGCACACGGTGGGCGAACGCGTTTCGATGTGGCTCTCTCCCTGGGACAACCTGGTGCACGGCGGGGATCAACTGGCGCAATCGCTGTGGGCCTTCTCCGGCGGTGGTTTGTTCGGAACCGGAACCGGTCTGGGCGATCCCCAATTGGTTCCGGCCGCGCATACCGACCTGATCCTTTCGCCGCTGGGCGAGGAGTGGGGCTTCTGCGGCGTGCTCGCGGTGTTCGCGCTTTACGCCTTCATCGTCTACCGGGCGGTTCGGATCGCCCTGAAGGCACGCAGCGATTACGAATTCTTTCTGGCGGCGGGACTGGCGGCGGCCACCGCTTTGCAGGTTCTGCTGATCGCCGGAGGCGCGCTGGGCGTGCTTCCTCTTTCTGGCGTGGTGACGCCGTTCCTAAGCTACGGGCGCACTTCGATGCTCGCCAATTTCCTGCTGATCGCCATTTTGCTTTCGATTTCCGCGCGCTCGAGTGATGGCGAACGCGCCGCGCCATTCCGTATCCCCGTGCAGGCCGCAGCACTCGTATTTGGCGCTCTGGCAGTAGTGATCGTCGGCAAATCAGCGTACGTGGAAGTGCTGCACAGTGCGGCTGTAATGGGCGAAGGAACGCTCGTAGTGCAGGCCGATGGCGTCCGCCGCTATCAATACAACCCGCGCTTTCAGGACGTGATGGCCGAGATTCCCAAGGGCTCGATCTATGGCCGCAACGGCCTACCGCTGGCCACCAGCAGTTGGGACGAACTGGAAAAGCATCGTACCGAATACCAGCAACTCGGCATCAACATTGACCAGGCCTGCTCGCGTTTTGAAAACCGGCATTATCCCTTCGGCGGCCTGATGTTCGACCTGCTCGGCGATCTGCGCACGCGCTCCCGCTGGGGAGCGAGCAACACCGCTTTCGTCGAGCGCGATCTGGCACGCCGTCTGCGCGGCTTCGACGACCGGCCGACGCTAGTAGAAGTGAAGAATCCCACCACTGGCGCGATGGAGCGCATCATCCGCTACGACTACCGCGAACTGGTGCCGCTGCTGCGCCATCGCTACGAACCGAGCAGCCCGGAGGTGCGGCGCGTGCTCGATCGGCCGCGCGACGTGCATCTTTCGATCGACGCGCGCCTCCAGGTACAGGCCGCGAAGATCCTGCAAGCCGAGCTGCGCCGCGCCGGCAAAACCAAAGGCGCGCTGGTGGTAATGGACCCCGCCTCGGGCGATCTGCTGGCTTCGGTGAGCTACCCCATGCCCGCGGGAACTCAGGATGAAGACCAGAGCCTCGATCGCGCGCGATTCGGTCTCTATCCGCCGGGCTCTACGTTTAAAGTGGTTACCGCCATGGCCGCGCTGCGAAAAGATCCGCAACTGGAACATCGCACGTACCAGTGTATTCGGCTGCCTGATGGACGCGTGGGCAATTACATCAAAGGCTCGCGCCGGCCGATCCGCGATGATGTCGCCGACCACATTCCTCACGGCACCGTAGACCTGGAGCGCGGCATCATTGTCTCCTGCAACGCGTACTTCGCGCAGTTGGGAACCTACGACGTGGGTGCGCCCGCGCTGTTCGATACGGCGCACCTGCTGGGCATCGCGGCCGCGTCACCGAACACCGCGGCGCAGTTGCGCAAGTCTCTGCCGCAATCGAGCTACGGGCAAGGACAGGTGGTCGCTTCGCCATTCCAGATGGCGCGCGTGGCGGCGACGGTCGCAAATGGCGGGACCATGCCATACGGCCGATGGGTCACTGATGAAAGCAATCCGCGAACCGGCGCTCCACAAACAGTGCTGAGCCCTGACTTGGCCGGAACCCTTGCGCGTTACATGCGCGAGGTAGTGACGGCCGGTACAGGCCGCAGCGCGGCGAGCAGTGGAGTACCCATCGCCGGAAAGACCGGCACTGCGGAGTTGGCCGACGCGCCGTCGCACGCTTGGTTTATTGGTTTCGCTCCGTATGGCGGGTCGGCGCGCAAGATCGCCTTCGCCATCCTGGTGGAGAATGGAGTCTATGGCGGCACTAGCGCAGCACCGGCGGCGTCGGAGATTGTGAGCGCGGCCGTGCGCCTGGGATTACTTCAACCATGAGCCTGTTCTCGGAACTGGAAAAGGGCATTGAGCGCAGCTTCCGGCGCTGGACCGAGCGCGTGTTCGGTCCGGCGGAATCGAATGAGCTGCTGCTGGTGCACCACGCAATTCTCGAAGAGATCGAAACCCGCGTGCAGACGGTTGCGCGCGGAGAGCGGGTGTTTCCGTTTAGCCGGCTGGTGGTAACGCTTGCGTCACCGGAGGAAGCGCGCCGGGCACTGTATCAAGCGGCGTTCGCCGAAGGAAACAGGCTGGAGAGCGACATCCGCGAAGCGCTGGAGGGTGCAGGCTGTCAACTGCCCCGCGGCTTCACCGTGGAGGTGCGCACTGCGGAGACGGCTGAGCGTCCCTTCCGGATCGAGTATCAGGTGGAAGCGCCGCGCGCAGATCGCGAAATGGCAGCCGTTCCCGCGAGCCTGGTAGTCGTGAAAGGCAAAGCGGCACAGGACCGATATGAGCTCACGGAAGCGCGCACTAACATCGGACGCCTGGCGGAGTTGACCGACCACGAGCACCGCGTCATCCGGCGCAACGATGTGGTATTCGAAGAAGGCGCGGATGACGCCAACGCCACTGTATCGCGCCGGCATGCTCACATTCGCATGGAAGATGGCGGTTACCGGCTGTGCGACGACGAAAGCGAGTTCGGAACACGCGTCTTCCGCGACGGTCGCGCGATCGACGTGCCATCTGGCAATCGGCGCGGGGAAAGACTACGTTCGGGCGACGAGATCTATCTGGGTCGCGCCTGTCTGCGATTTGAGCAGTCGGGCAAGCCGTGAAGGCTGGATGCTTTAACCCTCAAAGGCACGCAGGTCGAAAGATTCGTAGAGACTTCACCGAACATGAATGAAAACCGTGCGATCTGAAAATGACCGAAAACGGTGTTTTAGCATTATTAATGACTATGCGTTCGCGACATCGGCATTGCCATTTCCGTGCACGCGTCGGTTTGGAAGTACCGAACTAAGGTAGTCATTGAAGGCATTAGCCAGCAGTCTCCTTCGTTCAGTCCAGAAGTCCTCAGCGCGGTCAATTGACCACAGCTCGGGGTCGGTAGGAATTGCTTGGCTCCGAAGCACTCGTTCTTCAATCCGCTTTAGGTATGCCGCAGGGTTGCTATCCGAGATGCACTTATTCGAGTCATTCACGACGAACGCGATATTTGCAAGTACGTCTGCACGCTGGCGTTCCCCAATCGAAAAAAATGATCTAGGGAGTATGTGGTGCCTGTCTATTCGTGCGTTGGAACCCATCCTTCTGCCGCTAAGCAAATCCATTGCACCAAGGTGCCTGCACGCTAGATACGTAGTTAACAAGCCGCTTCTATCGGCAATCGATCCGTTGAAATCCCCCTCTGTCGCGGAGAGGAAGGGACGGCGATGTTTTAAATTCCTCAACAATGTGCCGATCGGATTCGAGCTTCGACAGGCCTTCAGGTCTTGTTCCAATGTTGATGCGCTCGAGCGACTGAATCTGCGGCACAGCGACGCAGCCGCCAGCCACCCGGCAATCTCGCGATCGTCGCGGTCGCCGGGGTTTAACCCGCACAATGCAATAACGGGAACCAACAAATTGCCTGACCAGAGAATACTCATATCAGCGATCCCGAGCTCTGCTGACAGCAAATCAAGACAGTTGTTTACAGCGCGCTGCGTTTGTCTCCACGCCTTCTCAACCTCGGATGTTTGCAGTTCGTGAAGAGGCGTGCGGTTTCTTCCGTCGGGATGAGCAATGAAGGCACACACACGGAAGAGGTGAGTCGCAAAAATTCGATCGAACCCGCGACTATGCAAATCGCGCAGGAAAGGAATCAACTTATTGCGAACAAAGCCGGAGTGTTTAGCCGCAACCTGCGCGCTGGCGATGTCCGCTGGCCTTAGCGGTACGCCTTGTGAATTGATCCGCTTAAATGCCTCGACCGCATCCTTGAAACTATGGCCGACCATTCGTACAATCGGGATCTCATAGTCCAGTACAGATCTCAGTTGCTCGATGCGCTCTTCGGTTCGCCTCTCCTTGGGTGTATCGTTGAAATCGCGCCTGAAGCGCCGAAACCATTCATCGTTCCACGCGTCTGAGACCCTGATCCATCTTGGATCTTTCCGGGTCGCGGCGTTAGCTCGAGAAAACTCCTCATTGTCCACATTAAAGACAACTTCGATGTCTTGATCTCCAGTTAGAGTTCGAGCCAGAGTTGTTACGCGCTGTTGTCCATCGATTAGCCAACCGAGAAAATCTCTGGTACTACCGGTTTGAAACCGAGATTCAACATGCTCCATGCTCTCCCAAACTAGCAGTGATGAAACGGGAAAATTACGATATAACGACTCTACAAGTTTCGATGCTTTACTCGGCTTCCAAACGTAGTCTCGTTGAAACTCCGGAACCACCAGCCGTCCCTGAAGAAAGTCGTCGACAATCCCACGAATCGCTCTTGTCTCATTCCTCAGTTGGGTTGCCATATCCGCAGCACATTGTATCATTATCTTACAGTCAATTGGCAGCCGACGGCAGGCACGATTCCATAAACTTCGACATATCCTGCTTCACCTGTACCAGCGATTCCAGGCGCGTGTATAACATGTGGCCCGATTCATAGAAGCCCATCGAGACATTGCTCCGCAAGTTGGCGGGAAGCCCCAGATGGTTGAACGTGTATTCGGTGGCGAAGAAGGGCGTCGCCAGATCGTAAAAACCGTTGCCGACAAATACTCTCAGTGCGGGATTTTGCGTGATGGCGGAGCGCAAGGTATCGCCCACATTCACGTAACGGTTCTCATACTCTCGGTAACTCCAGGGCATCACGCTTCCAGTGAGGATCTCATATTGCAGGTCGCTTTCGAACTTCAAATCCGAGCGCACATATTCGTTCCATGCCGCGGTGAACAGCCCTTGCACACTGGCATAACTGGGGTCGTAATCCTGACGGTCACCGGTTGTGTCGAGGTCAGCCCCCGCCAGACGGCTGTCGTAACGGCCAATCACCTGCTGCTGGTCGCGCAGCAATTCTTTGGTAAAGCGGCCGATGGTCACTCGCAGATTCGAAAGATCGATATACTCCGGGCTCAGACCAGTCAGACGCGCCAGATTCTTGACGACCTGCGCCCGCTCTTCGGGCGAGATCGAAGAACCTTTCATCAGCGCCAATGTGTACGGCCCTTCCGCGTAACGTTGGGATTCAGCAATTGCCTTCTTGAGCCCCTCGGCTTCCAAGTCTTTGGGCAGTTTCTTGTGATACCAGGCCGCGGCCGTGTAAGTGGGAAGATACAAGGGATACGGCAAATCGTTCCCGGCGTCGAAACGTACCGTGCCGAAATTTAAAACCGTGGAAAGTAAGATGATGCCATTCAAATTCATGCCGAGGTTGTCCTGCAAGTACCCGGAAAGCGCAGCGGCGCGCGTGGTCCCATAACTTTCGCCCGCCAGGAACTTGGGCGAGCTCCAGCGCGAATTGCGCGTCGTATACAGGCGAATAAATTCGGCGACTGATTGGATATCCGCCGTGATGCCGTGAAAGTTACGCGCCTCGGATTCCGGCACCGCGCGGCTATAACCGGTGCTGACAGGATCAATGAATACCAAGTCGGTCATGTCGAGCATGGAATATTCGTTATCCGTGTATCGGTAAGGCGGCGGCAGCGGCGTGCCGTCGGGCTTCATGATGACGCGCTTGGGGCCGAGAGTTCCCATGTGCAGCCATACCGATGACGAACCAGGCCCACCGTTAAACGCGAATGTCAGCGGACGTTTCGCCTCATCTGCCACTCCGTCTTTCGTGTATGCGATGTAAAAGATACTGGCGGTCGGTGTGCCATCGGCCTTCCTCAACGTCATGGTGCCCGCCACAGCGGTGTAGTGGATGGTTTGCCCGCCGATTTGAATCGAGTGCTGGGTCTTCGATGTTTTCTCTTCGACTTTCGCCGTCGGCTGTGGTGGAGCCGGTGGCCTGGTTGGTTCCGCGCCCGTAGGAGGCCCGGGGGCTCCGGGTGCCGCGGCCGGAGGAGTGCCCGGCGCCGGTGCTGCCGGACGATTCCGCTCCCTGGGCTGAGCCCCGATCGGTAAGGTCATCACAACCAGACAAGCCGCCGTTACAAGTATTCTCATTGCTTTTTTCATTATCATCAAGGATTGTTCCCCATGTCTCGTTTACTGGTTTTCGCACTGCTGGCGCACACCCTGTGCGCGGCCTCTACTACCGTGCTGTTTGACCCGTCGACGCCTGAGACCGGTCCGTTTCCCTCGGACTTCCTCACCGTGGCGGATCTCAACCAGTACACCGGCTTGCGCGTCAATCTACCCGTGCCGGATTGCGCCACTGCCTACACCGCCTGTCAGGAAAAGGGCCTCATCGATCAGCTCGATGGCTTCAGCATTCTGGCGCGTGCTCGCGTGCGGTTCTCGGCGGCAATCGACACCAGCACGCTGCGCAGCGGCATCTTCTATGTAGCGCTTGATGATCTCACCAGCGACGAGCCGGGCCTCAACCACGTTGGCGATCGGATTTCCGTCAACCAGGTAGTCTACGATCCCGTTACCAACACTGCGTATGCCAAGCCGGACAGTGTGCTCGATCAGCATCGCCGCTACGCGCTGGTGGTGACTGACGCTGTGAAGGACACGGCCGGCAACGCGGTCGCCGCAGACCCGCGCTACCTGGTCTGCGCCCAGGCCATCACACCCTACTGCGCGGAAGTCGCATCGGCACTCACCGTCGCCGCGCCGCTCGTTGCGCCGCAGCACATCGTCTCCGCCTCGGTGTTCACCACGATGAGCGCCACACGTTGGCTCGAAGGCGTGCGCCCGCTATTGGACTACTTCCCGCCTTCGCCGAAGCTCACCGAGCCGCGCAGCACATTTCGCATTCAGGATCTCAGTTCGATTGTGCTGCATGAACAGACCGGCACAGCGCCTGTCCAGTTCAGCGACCTCGCGCTGCCGATTAGCTCCACATTGCTCACTGGAATTGACCGCGTCGTGATCGGCTCGTACCAATCGCCCAACTTCCTCGCTGCCGATCAAACAATTCCGCCGTACCCAACCGCGCCGAGCCCGGCCGTGCCGCCCGCGACGAACAAAGTCTACTTCAATGCCTTGCTGCCCACTGCCGCCGAGCCCGCGTCGGGCTACCCAGTGGTGATCTTCGGGCATGGCTTCGGTGACAGCCGATTCGGCGGACCTACGGCCGTAGCCCCTACGCTCGCTCGCGCAGGTTTCGCCGTGATTGCGATCAACGCCGTGGGCCATGGCTACGGTCCGTTGAGCACGGTGACGTTCGTGGACAACAGCGGCGCAGCAACTACACTCACGGCGGGCGGACGCAGCCGCGACATCAACGGCGACGGCACGATCGAGGCCAATGAGGGTTGCGCTCTGGTGACACCGATCGCCTACGGCACGCGCGACTGTTTCCGCCAGACTGTCGTCGACCTGATGCAGCTTGTGCGCACGATTCAGGGCGGCCTGGATCTCGATGGCGATGGCCACGCCGATCTCGACCCCAACCGCATTTACTATGCCGGCCAATCGCTCGGCGCAATTTACGGCACCATGTTGACAGCGGTGGAACCTGCGGTACGCGCAGCAGCGCTCAATGTGGGCGGCGGCACCACCGTCGATATTGCGCGCTGGAGCCCTTCTTACCGCGACTTGACGAACGAAACGCTGGGACTGCGCATTCCTTCGTTGCTGAATGAAGGCAGCACTTATGACGAAGACTACGTGCTACGCGATCAGCCGGTGAAAGTGGTGACGGTGGATGGCGCAATCGCGATTCAGAACGTCTTCGAGACGCTCGAATGGCTCGGTATGTCCGGCGACCCCATCGCCTATGCTCCGCATCTGAAGCGCTCTCCCCTGCCCGGCGCTGCCGCGCGGCCGGTGCTGATGCAATTCGCTCGCGGCGACCGCACCGTGCCCAATCCCGCCAATAGCGCACTCATTCGCGCCGCCGGCCTGCAAGCAAGCACCTGGGAATACCGGCACGATTTGGCTCGGGCCGTCGCAGACGATCTGCCGGTGAATCCGCATCCGTATCTGGTCCTCTTCGTCAGCCTGAACGGCAGTACGATTCAGTTGCCGGGTCTCTCCGGACTCGCCGTAAGCCTCGATGCGCAGCAGCAAATCGCGGGCTTTCTTTCAGCAGACGGGCAGAATATCCCCGATGCGAATGGATTGGTGAAGCTGGTGCTTGGCACGAATGTATTCCAGGTGCCCACTACGCTGCCCGAAGATCTCGGCTTCTGACGTCTAGCGACGCAGCCGCGCCAGGCGGCGAAAAGCTCCGGCGCATTCTTCCACGCCGAGCCAGTAAGTGATTCCGAAGTAGACCAAGCCGTAAGGCAGCAGGATTACGGCCGCGGCAAGCTGCGGTTGGCGCGGATGCAACAGCAGCCTCGCTCCCCATGCGACGAATGCCCCACCGAGTGCCGCGCTCCATAATTTGAACGCCAGCAGCGCCGGAATTCCCGTCTGGCCGATGCGCCCGTTCAGCGTGCGGCGCAGCAACGTGAACTCGACCCAAGCGGAGAAGCCCGCCGAAGCCGTAAGCCCGGCTACGCCCCAGAGCGGATTGATGCCAATCCATTTGGGTAATGGAATGGCGCAGACGTAACCCAGAACGGTGGTCAGTGAAACACGCACGATGGCGTAACGCAGCGGCGTGCGCGTATCGCGAAGCGCGTAGTAAGTCGACGAATAGAGCCTGCCCATGGTCGCGGCCAGCAGCCCGATGGAAGAACCGGCCAGGATTCCCCACACGTAGAGCGAATCGGCGTGACTGAATTCACCGGTTTCGAGCAATGCCGATGTCACTACATCCCCAAGAGTCAGGAGCGCAATAGCGGAAGGGACTACGAAGAACGCAATCTGCCGCAGGCCGGCATTCAACCGTTGCCGCAGCACGGCGGCCACTTGCGCCTCGTCGCCCAACGCGCTCGACATCGCAGGCAGCTCGGCAGCCGAGATCGACATGCCGAACAGACTCACCGGCAGCGACGCCAGCAGTTGCGCATTCATCAGCCCGGCCACGGCTCCGATGGGCAGCAGGCTGGCTAGGATGCCATCCACGTAGGCGCTGATCTGTACTACACCGCGGCTGATGAAGACCGGTCCGAAATTCCGAAGCGTTTCGCGCACGTGCGCAGACCGCGCGTCCAGGCGCACGCGCAAACGCCGCACCAGGCGAAGCACCACGGGTAACTGCGCGCCAAATTGAAGCGCGCTGCCCACCACCGAGCCCCATGCCAGAGCCACCGCAAGATCCCATTGGGGCAAGCGGCCGAACCCGATCAGCGTGGCGATCATGGCCAGATTCCAGATCACCGGCGCAGCATAAGAGAGGAAGAATTTGCGGTGGCTGTTCAGAATTCCCAGGCACCACGCGGAAAGCACCAGCATGCCCGCGCCAGGAAACAGAATCTGCACCAGGCGGATGGTCAGCTCACGTTTCGCTCCCGTGAAACCAGGCGCGATGACGTAAATCAGATACGGCGTCGCCAGCACGCCCAGGAGCACCAGCAGCGCCGTAGTCAGCGCCAGAATCGCCGCCACTGCGCCCGCCACGCGGCCGGACTCTTCCTCATCGCTTTCCGCGAGCAGCCGCGCATACACGGGAATGAAGGAAGCCGAAAGCACGCCTTCGCCGAACAGATTTTGTAGAAAGTTGGGAATGCGAAAGGCTTGACTGAAGGCGTCCGCCGCATCGGAGAGTCCGAAATAGTGGCCGAAGACCCGCGTCCGGATCAGGCCCATCAGGCGGCTAAGCAGAATGCCTGAAGCCACCAGGACGGCGTGTCTGCCGGTGCGTTCCCGCTGCGGCGCCTGCGGCACTTAACGCAGCTTCTCCAACACCGCGTCGGTCACTTCTTCCGTGCTGCTTTTTCCTCCCAGATCGGGAGTACGCACCTTGCCTTCGGCCAGAACGGCGGCCACAGCATCATTCACTTCGCGAGCCGCTTCGGCCATCCGCAAGTGATCAAGCATCATGGCAGCGCTCAGGATCGTCGCCAGCGGATTGACCACTCCTTTGCCCGCGATATCCGGCGCGGAGCCGTGCACAGGCTCGAACATCGAGGGGAATCGCCGCTCGGGATCGAGATTCGCGCTCGCTGCCAGGCCCATACTGCCCACAATGATCGCGGAAATATCGCTCAGGATGTCGCAGAACAGGTTCGAACCCACGACCACATCAAAGCTATCCGGACGGCGGATGAAGTTCATCGCCGCGGCATCCACCAACAATGACTCGGTCGTCACCTCGGGAAATTGCGCCGCTACTTCCTGAAACGCGCGATCCCACAGCACCATGCTGAAGCCTTGCGCGTTCGATTTCGTGATTGACGTGACCCGCTTTTTCTTGCCGCGCTTCAATGCCAATTCAAAAGCAAAACGCACCACACGCTCGATGCCGCGCCGTGTGAACACGGAGGTCTGAATCGCGACCTCCTCCGGCTGCTGATGATAAACAAACCCGCCGACTTGCGCGTATTCGCCCTCGGTATTCTCACGGACGACGACGAAGTCAATCTCGCCGCCCTTCCGCCCGGCCAGCGGCGACGCGACACCTGGGTATAAGTATGCCGGCCGCACGTTGGCGTACTGATCGAACGCGCGGCGGATCGGCAGCAGGAGACCGTTGAGCGTCGTGTGGTCGGGAATGTCAGGATGCCCTACCGCGCCTAGAAAGATCGCATCGCAGGGCTGCAACAGATCGATGGCGCCCGCGGGCATCATGCGCCCCCAACGGAAAAAGTGCTCGGCGCCCCAATCGAAGTCCTGAAACACCAAAGTGACGCTATGCTTGTGCGCCACTTTCTCCAGAACTCGTTTTCCTTGCGGGATGACCTCCGAGCCCACGCCGTCGCCGGCGATCACTCCAATCGTGAATGTCTTCATAGGTTCGAGACAATTTTAGCGCGCCGCTTCGGGCTCCTGTCCCAGCCGCGGCCGGTTCCGGCAATGGCTCAGGGCTGTGCGGGCGCGGGCCTGCGAACTTCGTTCAAGACCGTGAAATGTGCCGGAAATGCACGCCTACGTGCTCAAACGGCACAGTACCCATTGGCCCGCTTACTGATACACTAGGTCTTTTAAAAAACTTCGGGTCTTCATTCGTGTTGGCTACTAATATGCTTCGAATCTGCCCTTTTGCATTCCTGGTGTGCGTGTCCCTGGGTATGGCGGCGCCATCGCCCGACCCCGCTTTGCTGCGAGCGAAGGCGACCATGGCCGGACTACCTCTTCATTTCGAGGCGAACCAGGGGCAATGGAAACCGGACGTGCACTACTCCGCCCGCGCAGCCGGCTACACGCTTTTTCTGACGACGCGCGGTCCGGTGTTTTCATTTAACGGTTCCGGCACCGTCAACCTCTCGCTACTTCACGGCAATCATTCTCCGCGCGTGGAAGGAGTCTCGCCCCTCGCCGCGCGGACGAACTACTTCATTGGCGCGCGGGCGAAGTGGGTCAGCGGCGTGCCGAACTACGAGCGGGTACGCTATCACGACGTCTATCCGGGAGTAGACATTATTTATTACGGCAGCCAGAATCAACTCGAATATGATTTCTTGCTGCAGCCCGGCGCGGACCCGAATAACATCCGGTTGCGGTTCAACGGCGCGGGCCGGCTCAGCATTACCCCCGCGGGTGACCTGGCAATCGAAACACGCGGCGGTCAACTGGTCCAAAAAAAGCCGCTCATTTACCAGGAAAGTGCGGATGGTTCCACGCGCCAGGAGATCGCCGGACAGTACAAGCTGATCAGCCGTGGCGTGGTTGGTCTGACTTTGGAAGCCTACGACCGTTCACGGCCTCTGGTAGTGGACCCGATCGTCAGTTACTCCACGTTCATGGGCGGCAGCGGCGCCGACATGATCAACGCAGTGAAACTGGGCTCTAACGGTTTGCTTTACGTGGCGGGAAGCACCACCAACAGCGACTTATTCTCACCCGATGGCGCATATAAGCAGACGAACACCGGTGCGACGGACATCTTTGTGGCTGTGATTGCGCCCAGCACCTCCGGCACTTATGCGCTGCAGTATCTGACTTATTTGGGCGGGACACTCGCCGATGCTCCCACGGCGATGGATGTGGATTCCTCCGGTGTAGTTTACCTGGCGGGCAGCACCATGTCTACCGATTTTCCTATGGTTGGAGCCAGCGTGCAAAGCTCTTATTCGGGCACGGTCGCTCATCCGGTAGTCGTTCTGTTGAATCCGGCGAACTATGGCGGCGACGGACTGGTCTACTCGAGTTACCTCGGTGGAACGGGCACCGACACAATCAACGGCATCGCGGCCGGACCTGGCGGGAAGATTTACGTGATCGGAACAACCAACTCGACCGATTTTCCGGTCACTGGCAGTGCATATCAGTCCGTCACCTGGGGGCCGCAGGATACTTTCCTCTGCGAGATCGACCCCAGTTCGTCGTCACCTGTTTACTCCACTTATCTCGGCGGCGAATCGGCTGACGATGGACGCGCGATTGCGGTCTCGCCCAGCGGTTTGGTGTACTTTGCGGCGTCCACTATTTCGACCCAGTTCCCCATGGCGGGCAACGCGTACAATCCCAACTTTTCGGGCATCATCGACGTCGTGATTGGCGTCATGGATATGACGCAGTCCGGCGTGAATTCCCTGGTGTACTGCACGTACTTCGGAGGGTCGGATCTGGAAGAAGTCCGCAAGATCGCCCTCGATGCCTCGGGCGACCTGCTGGTCACCGGGTTCACGTTTTCGAACGACTTCCCGATCACCGCGGATGCCGTTCAATCCACAAACAACGGCAATGGCGACGTGTTTGTGTCGCGCGTCAATCCCAGTGCGCGTCCCGGGGACTTCGTAACCTATTCGACGTACCTCGGCGGTTCTCAGGGCGAAGTCGCATACGATATCGCGGGCGATCAGGCCGGCAGCATTTACGTGACCGGGTATACGCTCTCGCCCGATTATCCGGTGACTGGCGATGCGGCCTTGGGCCAGTATGGCAACGGCGTCGAGATCTTCCTGACTAAGCTTCAGCCCGGAAAAGCCGGTGCGGACGGTCTCCAGTACTCAACTTACTTCGGAGACTTGGGCATCCACGTGGCAACCGGGCTCGCGGTGGGTCCGGACGGCACGATTTATGTCGCCGGCTATTCCACAACCGGTCTGTACACCACGGGCTCGGCTGCGCAGGGTGCGTATGGCGGCGGCTCGAGCGATGGCTTCCTGACCGCTTTCGGCAACTGAGACCAATCAGACTTCCAGTATCCCGGCTTTCCTAAAGCTTTACTGGTTTCTGCCGATCAGCACAGCAGGAGATGCTGGGCCTTTTCCGAAGCCGGCGTTCGTGGATCACTGTCGCGGTATGCTGCGCAGCGGTCGGGCTATGGGCTGCGGCTGGAAGATTCCGCAATCCTTACGCGGGGCACGTTTATCGCATCGGCGTGCAGGAAAGTCCACCGTTTCAGGTCATCAATGGTCCGGGCCATTACAGCGGCATGGCGGTTGACATGGTCAACGAGGCCGCCCAGCATATGGGAATCCGGTTGCAGTGGGTGTATTCGCCGGAGGGACCGGATGAGGCGCTGCGCTCGCGAAGAGTGGATTTGTGGCCTTTGATCACGGTTCTGCCGAAGCGCGAACAATACCTGCACATCACCGCACCGTGGCTGTTCAGCGACTATTGCGCTCTCACAAAGGAATCGCTGCAAGGAAGCCTTCATGGGAGAGTGGTCGCATTTTCCGGTGGGCTTGCTGGAGAGCAGGCCGTCGGGCAGTATTTTCCAAGTTCCGTCTGGGTGAAAGAGGCCAGCCAACGCTCCGCCATGCACGCTCTATGCACGGGGCAGGCCGAAGCCGCGCTGATGACCATGGCCAACCTCGGTTCCATACTAGCGCGGCGGCCGCCCGGTTGTGGCCAAGTGGAATTCCGAATTCTACCGCTTCCCAAAAGCAAGACCCGCTTGGGAATCGGCTCCACGTTTGAGAGTGCCGGCGTTGCCGACAAATTGCGGGATGAGGTAGGGGAACTGGTTGAAAAAGGGGCACTGGCCCGTTTGAGCAACAAGTATTCCCTGTTTTCGGGCTCCGAAAACGAAGCCGGTTATCAGGCCATCGCTTCGACCTGGCGCACAAACCTGTTGGGCTACGGCGTAGCCGGCCTGACGTTAACCCTGGCAGTAGTGCTGTGGCAGATCTCCCGTGTGCGGCAAGCCCGGAGGATGGCCGAGAAAGCTAACGCCGCCAAATCGGAATTCCTTGCCAATATGAGTCACGAGATCCGAACACCACTCAACGGCATCGTCGGCATGGGTGAATTGCTGGCGCGTACCGATCTCAATCGCGAACAGCGGGAGATGGTGGGAATCATTCACAACAGCTCCGAAGCTCTCCTCGCGGTCGTGAATGACGTCCTCGATTTCTCGAAAGTCGAAGCCGGCGAATTGCAGGTCGAACAGATCCCATTCAACTTGCGCACCACGGTACAGAACGCCGCGGCACTGTTCCGGCCCAGAGCCGCGTCGAAGAACCTGGCTCTGGAGTTCCAGGTCGCGGCGGATGTCCCTGCCTACGTGAAGGGCGACCCCCTGCGCGTGCGGCAGGTCTTGCTTAATCTTCTCTCGAACGCCATCAAATTCACCGAACAGGGCCAGGTGCGCCTCGACGTGATGCTCGGCGGCGACCCGGCCGAGCGTAATGCGGTGCTGTTTCGCGTGTGCGACACGGGAATCGGAATTGATGCGCGCGTGGTGAACACTCTGTTTCGCGCATTCACTCAGGCGGACTCGGCCACCACTCGAAAGTACGGCGGCACCGGATTGGGCCTCGCCATCGCTCGCCGCCTGGTGGATCGCATGGGCGGGTCGATTGGAGTGGAGAGCCAGCCCGGTCAAGGGTCCACATTCTGGTTTGTGCTTCCCTTGGAAGCCGCCGAGCGCCCGGCAAGTGAAGCGGCGCCGGAGGAGGCTCCGGCCCAAGAGCCCGCCCAGGCCGCAGGGAAGCGAATCCTGGTAGTGGAGGACAATCCGGTCAATCAGATCGTGGTGATGCGCGCGCTGAAGCACCTGGGGTATGCCGCCGAACTGGCGGCCGGTGGGGCGGAAGCGCTCGAAATCCTGGAAGGCGGGCAGTTCGACCTCATTCTGATGGATTGCCAGATGCCCGGAATGGATGGATACCAGACCGCCACGGAAATCCGGCTGCGGGAAAACGGCGGCAGCCACATTCCCATCGTTGCCATGACAGCCAATACGGTGGATGGCGACGAGGAGAAGTGTCTGGCAGCCGGCATGGATGACTACATGCCGAAACCACTGCGGATGGCGGCCCTGACCGCAATTCTGGAGCGCTGGTGCGCAACTGCCATTCCGGTGCCTGTCAAGAACGCTGAGGGCTAGCGCGAAGTACCCGAAAAACGTCGCTCCGGCGCGCAGGACGGCCATCAAGACACATAACCAATTGATTTTTTGACAGGTTGCTTCCGCTGTGATAAGTTCCGCCCATGCGGTGCGGCACTCTGGCTTTCCTTTTGCTTATGGGCATGGCGCACGCCGCCGATTGGGTACTGATCCCCGGTGGCACGCTACGGCCCGGTATCCGGCTCGACAGCTTCGAGATACTCGATCACCCGGTCACCAATGCGGAATACAAGCTTTTCGTCGATGATGCCAGGTATCCTCCGCCGCCGTACTGGATGGATGGCCACATTCCGACCGGAATGGAAAACTTCCCCGTAGTCTTCGTCAGCCGCTACGCGGACGTCCGGGCCTACACCAACTGGCGCTCCGCAAAGGAAGGGCGCGTTTACCGCCTTCCCACCATGTCGGAATTCGAGTATGCCGCGCGCGCGGGCCGGCCCACGGTCAAATATCCCTGGGGCGATGCAGCGCCCGCGGGACACGCCAACTTTTCGCCGGGCGGACGCAACTTCGGCCAGTGGCGTCAGTATCTTCAGCCCGTCAAAGCGCACCCACCCAATCCGTGGGGCCTTTATGATATGGCGGGCAACGTTTTTCAGATGGTCAACATCTATCCCGATGTCACGCTCGGCGGGTTCGTCTTCCGCATTACATCGCAGGATGATCGCGAAGGATGGTGCATGGGCGGGTCCTGGGCGCGCCGCGAGTACTATCTTCAAATCGGTATCGCTGCTTACCAACTCGAAGGCACGCGCCATCCCGATCTTGGCTTCCGGCTGGTGCGTGAGCCCACGGGTTCCACCACTTTTGAGCGCCAGAATCGCCGTCTGGTTGCCGTGCCCGCCGGCGGTAGCCGCGTCTTCCTGAGTTGGCAACTGCTTCCGGGAGACGCGCCGAATACTGGCTTCAATGTTTATCGCACGCAGTATCGCGACGCGGCCGGAGAGCGCATCAACGCAGAGCCCATTCGCGAGAGCACCAACTTCGTCGACCCAGTCGCGCCACCGCCGCGTCCGCTACGGCTGCATGGCGGACCCGATGAGCCTGAGGGCGAAGACCACGTTTACTACCGCGTGCGCGCGGTAGGCGCGGATGGTAAGGAAGGCCCACCGACCGATTGGACCGGCGTCGACCCACGCCAGAGTCGCACCGGCCTGATCGCCTACTTCGAGCCGCATGTTCACCAGGGTGGCTTCGTTCCCATGTTCGGTGATCTCGATGGCGACGGCCGCGTGGACGCCGTCTTCCGTCTCGACAACGGAATTGCCGAGCGCTCGGCCGATCCGGGTGTGCCGGTCGAACTCGAAGCTTTCACGAGTTACGGCAAGAGCATCTGGCGTCGCGCGCTCGTTCACCACGACCAGTGCTTCGGCAATGCCAACAACTCCCCCGCCCTGCTTTTCGATCTCGATGGCGACGGCAAAGCGGAAGTGATCGCCCGCATCCAGGAAGGCGACACGGTTTACCTTGGCGTGCTTGACGGGATGACCGGCAAGACGCTCCGCAAAACTCCCTGGCCGCCGTTGCTCTCTGATTTTTCGCGCTCCTCCACACGAATCAATCTGGGTATCGCTTATCTCGATGGAAAGCATCCGGCGATCATCACGCAATCCGGCCTTTATGAAAACGAAGTCTTCACCGCGTTCGATGCCAATCTGAAACAACTCTGGCAATTTAAGAGTTTGGCTGAAACCAATGGCAGCGGGGCTCATTACATCGTCGCCGCTGATGTGAATGCCGATGGCAAAGACGAAGTTTTCGATGGCAGCACGTGCCTCAATTCCGATGGCACCGTTCGCTGGTCCACCTATAACGGCCATCCCGATGAGGTCATGGTCAAACACATCCTGCCGGGAACCGCCGGCAGGCAGGTTTTCTATGCCGTCGAAGACAATGCCAATGCAGGCGCCTATCTGGTGGATGCCGACACAGGCAAGGTCATCTGGCACGCCAACCGCGAAGACGACCCACGCTGGACCCACTCCCACATGGGCTGGGCCGCGGATATTTGGGAAGATTCGCCGGGCCTCGAAATGCTCACCAACCGCGATGGCCACACCGTCCGGGATCTGGTTCTGTTTTCCTCCGATGGCAAGATTCTGATGAACCCGTTTCCGCGTGGATGGAGCCCGGTCAACTGGTTGGGCAATACATTCCGGGAATTGATGTCCGGCGATGGCCGCCGGCTGGCCCGCTTCACCGGAAAGGCCATAGAGCCCCTTCCGAATCCCGGACCCGATGAACTTTCATCCGGCCGGTGCAATATGGCGGCCGATCTCGCCGGCGATTATCGCGATGAAATGATCTGCACCGGCCCTGCCCGCACGGGCAATGGCCGGGCCGTATATATCTTCACCAACCAGGAACCAATTCCGAAACGCGCCGTCACACGTTTAGCAAGTCGCGAATATACCGAATGGCTGGCCCGCAACCTTTGTGCCGGCTATGGTTCCTACTTCGAATGGCAACCGCAATAGCTGCCTCCGTCGCGCGGCCTGAAAAAGCTGGCTTCGTACCATTTCTTCACCCCGCTTGTGGCCACGGCCAGAGCGCATTTTGCAAACCAGATTATTTTTAAAACAACAACTTGACCAGCCGCGAATCGATAATGCATAATCGAATAAAGGCAGAAGAGTTTTTGAAGGCTGAGCACACGGGGAAAAGATGAAAGCGATCAACGGGGCACCCTTACAGCGCATCGTTCTCAAAGATAGGGTATCCGAATTAATTAAGGATGCGATTCTCAGCGGGCGTCTGGAACCGGGCGACCGCATCGTCGAAATGAAACTGGCCAACGGCTTGGGCGTGGGCACAACGGCCGTGCGGGAAGCTCTCTTCGAGCTCGAATCGCAAGGCTTCGTGACGCGTCTGACGAACAAAGGCACATTCGTCACCAAGCTTTCGCCAGGCGATGTTGAAGAGATTCTTCGCGTGCGGCGGGAACTGGAAGGCTTGGCCGTCGAGTTACTGCAGCAGCGGGCGGAGCCTCAGAATCTCGATAAGCTCGATGCAATCGTCGCGGACCTGCGCGCGGCAGCCGCCGAAGGAAATTTCCAAAGCTTCTACCGCGCGGACCTGGAATTTCACCGTACGCTGTGGCAGCTTTCCGGCAACCGTTTTCTGGCGAAGGCCCTCGACATCACCGTAGTGCCGTTATTCGCATTCTTTATTCTGAAGAACTCGCGCGAATCTTCAGATCACCTGCAGGCCAGCGCCCAGCGCCATGCCGAAGTGATCGAAGCCGTGCGCACGGGCGCGGATGCACGGAAATGTATGGAAGCCGCTCTCGAATTCTTCTTCGAGCAGGAGCAGGAATTGCTGTTTGAAGAAAAGTCCGCGCGGGCGTAAGCGTGCTACCAGAAGTAAGTCGCTAACACTTTCGGCGACGAAGGCGAACCGGCAATTACCTTTACATGCAGGATCATTTGCATGTTCTTGCGCTGCCAGCCCACTGGAGCGCCGTGAAGTGCCTCGGCCATCAGTTCGGAGTTCGTGATCAGATCGGCCGCGGCGTCCGTACCATACTGAGTGATGCCGGCTACTTCGACCAGCATCGCATGCGTATCGGACTGGGAGACGCGCGAAACAATCGCGTAGTCTTCATCGGTGCGGCGGTCTGCGGGAAGATTGGGCAGTGACCATTGGGTGGGCGCACCGTTGTCGGTGATACCGATCGGACGGCGTGTGCCGTCGATGAAGTAGCGCAACTCCTTACTGATTTCCCGCCATCGGGTATACGAATACCCCACCAGGATCGCCGGACCCGCGCGCAAGTCCTGAAAAGTAACATCTGTTCCGACACGCAGGCGATAAGGCCGGCGGCCGCGCGTGAGCATGGCGGTCAAGCGCGAAATCGCGATCAGGTCGCCCCCGCCAACGAACTGGTCAGCGAGCAGCACGAAATCCTGCGGGCGCGGCTGTTCCGAATCGGAGTTCAGGCCGTACACCGGAACATAAGCCGCGCATAACTGCACCGACGTCTTTCCCGCCAGAACAGGAGCCCAGAACTGATCGAACGGTGAACTTCCGGGCCGGTTGTTCAGCCATAGATATCCCGCCGCAATCACACCGAGCAGCACGACACACGCCGCCAAGCCGCGCAATGCGGACCGATGACGCGGCGGCTGAGCGAACGCCGCGGGTTCAGCGATAGCCCGAGCAGCTTCCGCGACGGGGGGCGATTCGGCCAGATGGAATTCCGGAACGTAGCTGCCGAGCGGCAGGTCTATTCGCAGCAGGTCGTGCGCTCCCTGTTCGGCATAGTACAGGCCAAGCCGTTTGCGCACTTCGCTCGCTTTCACCCGCACAGTGGCATCTTCGCCTGGATCGTAATCGGTGGACCGGCCGAAAACCTCAATGCCGATGGTGCGTTCCTTGAGATAGTCGGCGTGCCCGGCCAGAACATGCTCCACCACATAGCGGAGGAATTCCTGGCTGCGCTTGCTGTTGCGGAATTCATGGCTGGAAAGGACGCGATTTAGCGTCTCGCGCACCAGGTCTTCAGACAGGTTTGCGCCCTGCACGGGAGACATCCCGGGAGAGTGCCCCTCAGCCATAGTGCCCTCATTCTAGCGCGGGAATCAACTGAAAACATAGCCCGTTCGATGCGGTAACGAACAGGGGCATAACAGGCCCGCAACGGTTGTGAACTGGACACAGAGGGCCGTCCCGCCGATGATACTGGCGGGCTCGATCTATCCATGAGAATCATTTGCATCGGGGCGCATCCGGACGATTGCGAAATCGGATTTGGCGGCTGTGCGGCGATGCTGACAGAGGCCGGGCACGCCGTGAAGTTTCTTTCTGTTACCAACGGCGATGCGGGACACCATGTGCTCGATCGGGAAGCCCTGGCCGGCATCCGTTCCGCAGAAGCACAAGAAGCGGCGCGCCGGCTGGCTATTGCGGAATCCGAAATCCTCGGGAACCATGACGGCGAGCTGCTGCACACGCTCGAATTGCGGCAGGAGATCATCCGGCAGATTCGCGCGTGGGGCGCGGACGTGGTTCTCACTCCACGCCCGTGGGACTATCATCCGGACCACCGCTACACAGCGCAACTCGTGCAAGACGCAGC
The DNA here is from genome assembly GCA_035550475.1 of Bryobacteraceae bacterium. Lineage (GTDB taxonomy): Bacteria > Acidobacteriota > Terriglobia > Bryobacterales > Bryobacteraceae > DASZPB01. The sequence continues at coordinate 32,112 of DASZPB010000060.1, forward strand.
CTATCTGGCGATTGTGCCGCACATATGCGCCGGCACGCCCGCGCTGGCGCGGAATCCGGTCTTCCTCTATCTGGAGGATTCGTTTCAAATGCCGGTGCCTTTCGCGCCGGATATTGCGGTGGACATTGAAGACGCCTGGGACCGTAAATTGGACGCGCTGGAGGCGCACCGTTCGCAGTTTTATGAATGGCTGCCTTGGGTGGAAGGTAGCCTGGAGCAAGTTCCGGAGGAAGGCCCGCGCAGGCGCGACTGGCTGGGCGAAAGAATCGCGAGGGAACTGAGTCCGTGCACGCGTGCGGCATTGGCGCGGCGATACGGCCGCACGCGGCAGGTGAAACACGCGGAATCGTTTCAAGTCTGCGAGTATGGACGCCGGCCCGCGTCCGGAGAATTGGACGAAATTTTCCCACGATGAACCCGCGCGGAAAACGAAGTGGCGGAAGCAGAACCGGGCAGTATCCCAGGGTAGTGTTTTAATGTAGGGCGTCATGCAGAATCAGATACCAGCGCGATTTTGGCCTCATTTCTCAAATCGGCTTCGGCTGCTTCTCCTTCCAGTGCTCGCTGCCACGGCTTGGTCCGCGACTTTGCCACTGATGCCGGAGCCGGTAAAGGTAGTGCAGCAGCCCGGTTATCTGGCGATCGATTCTGGCTTTCACGCTGCGATCGGCGGCTATTCCGATGCCCGTCTGCAGGCTGCGCTGGCGCGATTCGAGTCGCAAATTGCGCGTCAAACGGGTTTGCCAATATCGCCTTCCGGCGACGCGAAGTTGCAGGTAACTTGCCAGGAGGGCGGCAGCGAATATCCAACGCTGGGCGAGGACGAGTCTTATCAACTCGACGTTTCAGCGAGCGACGCGAAGTTGCAAGCGCGCACCGTGACGGGTGCGCTTCGCGGCCTGGAGACGTTTGCACAGTTGATTGCTCCCGGACCAGATGGGTTTCAGATTCCAGCGGTTCACATTGAAGATCGGCCCCGCTTTCCCTGGCGCGGTCTCATGATGGATGTCTCGCGCCACTGGATGCCGCTGGCAGTCGTTGAGCGGAATCTTGATGCCATGGCAGCCGTGAAGCTGAACGTCTTTCATTGGCACCTCTCCGACGATCAGGGTTTTCGCGTGGAAAGCAAGGTCTACCCGCGCCTCCAGCAGGAGGGCAGCGACGGCCATTACTACACGCAGGCCCAAGTGCGGGAGGTGGTAAACTACGCACGCGACCGCGGCATCCGCGTGATTCCCGAATTCGATATGCCAGGTCACACGAGTTCCTGGTTCGTGGGCTACCCGGCGCTAGCCAGCGCGCCCGGCCCGTACGCGATCGAGCGTCATTTTGGCGTGTTTGAGCCGGTCATGGACCCCACCCGCGAAGAGACCTACACCTTCCTGGACGGTTTTATCGGGGAGATGGCCTCGTTATTCCCCGATCCTTACTTCCACATCGGCGGCGATGAAGTGAAAGACGACCAGTGGAAGCATTCGGCGGCGATTCAAGCATTCATGCGCGCGCATCACATCGCCACGAGCCGCGATCTGCAGGCTTATTTCAACCACCGGGTGCAGGAACTTTTGAAAAAGCACGGCAAGATCATGATCGGCTGGGACGAAGTGCTGGTGCCGGGTTTGGCTTCCGAGACGGTGATTCAGTCCTGGCGTGGGCAGAAGTCAGTGGCCGAAGCGGTGAGCAAGGGATACCGGTCGCTGCTTTCCTGGGGATACTACCTGGACCATTTGCAGCCGGCCAGCTACCACTACGCGGTCGATCCCATGCAGGGAGATTCCGCGAGTCTGACGCCGGAACAGGCGTCGCGGATCCTGGGCGGTGAGGCTTGCATGTGGGCGGAATACGTGGACGCAGAAACCGTGGATTCCCGAATCTGGCCGCGAATGGCGGCCATTGCGGAACGTTTCTGGTCACCGCGCGACGTCACCAGCGTTGACTCCATGTACTCGCGGCTGCCGGAAGTGAGCCGCTGGCTGGAATGGACAGGGCTGCGGCACCGGTCAAACGAAGGACCGATGCTGGACCGGTTGGCGGGCGGCGAACCATCGGCGCCCTTGCGGGTTCTGGCAGATGCCTCCGAAGCGCTTGGATTTTCCGGGCGCCGCAAAGCGCAGAAGTATACCAGCCTGACGCCGCTGAACCGCTTCGTCGACGCGGCGCATCCAGAAAGTCCAAGCGTGCGGCGGCTGGAGAACGCGGTGGCGGCGCTCGGCACGAATCCGCTAGCGGCTGCGGAATTGCGGGCGACGATGGTGGTTTGGGCACAGAGCGCCGCTCGGCTGCAGCCGCTGCTGGCAAACAATGGCCTGCTGGCCGAGGTGGCTCCGCTGGCGCAGAATCTTGCGACGGCCGGCAAAATCGGACTGCGCGCTCTCGATTACCTGGAGCACCGGCAGACGCCTCCGGCAGGGTGGGTCAACCGGGAGCAGCAGGAATTGGATCGAATCGATCAGCCCGTGGCCGAAGTAAGACTGGCAGCGGTCCGGCCGGTGCGGATGCTGTTGCAGGCTCTCAATGGGCAGTCCGCGGCCGCCCGTCGGAGGGATGCGCGGTAGTCACGGTCTCGCACTGTCGCAGGTTCGGTTTTTGCGGCGCAAGGTCTTGAAACCAGGAGCGTTCGATGCGTAACGAACCTCCGTGTAACCCATTCACAACAGTTGTGAACTGGACATTTCCCTGCTTCCAGCTCACTATCGCGCTGGGATACTCGCTTGGGCAGGCTGAACATAGTCGAAATCTTCCCGCATAAAGGCGAATTGGAAACACGTCAGGAGACGAGAATTGAGGAATTTATGGGCATTACGATTTCTCATCTGCAGAGGCGAATCGAGCGCCTGCTGATTGCTTCGTTCGTGCTGGCGCTGCTGCTGGCAACCATAGCTCCAGCGGGCTGCGCGCAGGAAGTTACGGCTGCAATTACGGGAATGGTCACCGATCCCTCCGGCGCGCCGGTTGCTTCTGCCACTGTGATCGCCAAGGACGCCGACCGCGGCACGGTCTGGAGGACAGAAACTAGCCCGGATGGTGTTTACAATCTGCCTCGCCTGCCCGTCGGAAATTACGAAGTCCGCGTGGAAGCGACCGGATTCCAGACCGTCGTCCGGCCCACCTTCAACCTTGTGCTGAATCAGACGGCGCGGGTGGATTTCCAACTGACCATCGGCCAGGTGGCTTCGACGATCGAAGTGACCGGAGCGGCTCCATTGCTACAGACCGAGGCGACCCACGTGGGCACCGTAATGCAGTCGCGAGCCATTGCCAATCTGCCGCTCGAAACGCGCAATTACAATCAGTTGACTCTCCTGACGCCTGGCGCCGTGACCATCAGCCCGGCATCTTTTAACAATGGCCAGAAGACGTTCAACGCCGCGCGCCCGAATCTCAACGGCAATCGCGAGCAGGCGAACTATTACGTTCTCGACGGGCTTGATAATAATGAATTCGTCGACAACAATGTTGCCTATTCTCCGAACGTGGATGCCATTCAGGAATTCAACGTCATCACGAACAATCCCAGCGCGGAATTTGGGCACTTCCTCGGCGGCGTGATCAACGTCTCTTTAAAATCGGGCACAAACCAGTTTCACGGCAATCTTTTCGAATACTTGCGGAACGACTTCTTCAATGCCAACGAGTGGGCCAACAACTTCAATAGTCTGCCTACGCCGCGCCAGCGCTGGAATGAGTACGGCGGCACCGTGGGCGGTCCCATCAAAAAGGACAAGCTCTTCTTTTTTGCGGACTACCAGGGATCGCGCTTCGATCTTCCGGCCAGCCCGCAGCAAAGGACAACATTTACCGCGGCCGACGTAACGGGCAATCTGACCGACCTCGGGGTGGCCCTGCACTATCCGGGAACGAATGTCGTGATGCCTTCCGATCTAACAAAAGCCACGATTTGCGGCTCCGGACAGAAGATGGGCGTCAACCCCTGCATCACCGGGCTCAGCCCGACCGCTCTGACGATCGCGAGCACCTTGCCCGCGCCGAACCTTCCAGGCACGCCCGGCAGCAACGGCACGCGAGCCAACCTGATCAACCAGCAGCAAACGTATACGCATGGGAATCAGGGCGATATCAAAGTGGATTGGGCGCCGACGGACCGCGACCGTCTGTTTGCGCGGTACTCGCAGCAGCACATCGAGCAGCCGATCCTCAATAGCGAAGTCTTTCAGTACAACAGCAACGGCGATAATATTTTTCCGCTCCAGCAGGCCGTGCTGGATTACACGCGGACGGTTACGCCGACGCTCGTCAATGATTTCCGGATGGGCGTGAACTACTTCCCCGCGGAAGCTAATATACAGTCGTTGACGACCAAGGCCGGAGCCAATCTGATTCCGGGACAGCCCACACCATTTCTCCCCGGTTTGTTTTTTGCCGGCGCTCCGCTCGGTGGCCAGCAGAACGGGCCGTTCGCCTTCGGCACGGTGAACGGACCAGAGGTGTTTCACCAGACGGCGATTCAGGTCTCCGACACGGCAGTCTTCACCAAAAACGCTCACACGCTGAGGTTTGGTTTTCAGTTCATCCGCTACCGGAATAATTACATTCCGGCGGTGAGCAGTGACGGCGCGGCGGGCCAAATCGGATTCACTGGAACCTACACGGGCAACACCGAAGCGGATTTCTTCCTGGGACTGCCGGCTTACATGGGTTACGGAATGGGTTTTGCCGGAACCGTAGGCCAGCGTAACAATGCCGTCGGCGCATTCGTGCAGGACGATTGGCGCATCAGCAGCCACTTGACAGTGAACGTGGGTATGCGTTGGCAGCTCTTCACGCCAATTTATGAAGTTCATGACCGTCTGACGAACTTCGGCATGTACAGCGGACAGATTCAGTTGGCCGGCCAGGATGGCAACAGCCGCGCCCTCTACAACCAGTACAACGGCATCGCGAATTTCCTGCCCCGCCTGGGACTCGCCTACAGCTTGAATGACAAGACCGTGATCCGCGCCGCGTTTTCCCGCTCCAGTTTCCAGGAAGGCACAGGCGAGTTTAACCGGCTCGCGACGAATGCGCCGTGGAATGTCGCGCTCTCCGGACAGTGGGGCGGCGTGGGAGTGAATGGCGCGATTCCCGCCAACCAGATTACACTCGATCAGGGATTCGCGGCGCTGGGCGCGGCGGGACCTCCGTGCACCACGCAAAATGTAACCTCGGCGCCCGCATCGTGCTTCGCCGGAGTGCGAATTCACGCTACCGATCCGAACTACCGCCCGGCTGTTTCCAATCAGTGGAACTTCACGGTTCAGCGGCAGGTGGGCAACTCCTTCACCGCGCAGGCTGCCTACGTGGGCCAGCACAGCGATCACTTAGCGGCCATCTACAACATGGGGCAGAATGTTTTGTTGCCGGACGGAAGTGCCGTTCCGGGTCCGTACCTGACGGGAAATCCGAGCCTGGTTGCGAACAATACGGGCGCGCAGCGCCGGCTCAACACTTCCACGGCAATCCAGAATTACAACGCTCTGCAGCTCACCGCGCAGGAGCGTTTGTCTAAGGGACTGGCATTCGCATTCAACTATTCCTTCGCCAAGTGCCTGACGAACAACCAGGGCTACTATGGCCGTTACGGAAACGCCGCGGCGGCTCAGACTACTGCCGATGTGGCCTTCCAGATGTATGTCTACAATGTGGGGCTCGACTATGGCTTGTGTGATGCCGACGTCACCAACACGTTCACCGGCTATTTGAACTACGACCTTCCCTTTGGGCGCGATCGCCGGTTCGGCCGAAACATGAACAAGGCGCTCAATGCCATTGCGGGCGGGTGGCGTTATGACACGATCGTCAGCGCGCACGGCGGCTTCCCCATTTCGATGATTCAGTTCGGCAACGATCCGACCGGCGCATACTTCCAGCCGCGGCCGGATTGCATTGCGCCCTCCAAAGCTACGCCGTATAAGAACTTTGCGGGCGGCGGATACGTCTGGTTCGATCCGACCACCATGAGAATTCCCGGGCCGGGTGACCTGGGTACCTGCGGAATCTCGAGCGAACGCGGCCCCGGCTTGAAGCAGATCGATATGTCACTCTCAAAGACGTTCGCCATCACCGAGCGGCAAAGCTTACAGTTCCGCTTCGACGCGATCAACACCTTCAACACGCCGATCTTCACGGTGCTCGGCTATGCGACTGATGTACTTCCCGGCGACTGGAACCAGAACGTAGGCCGCTACGGAAGCGATGCCGCATACACGGCGAGCGTTCCCACGGGCGTGGTGAATACTTCGCAAGGCGCGCGTAATCTGCAATTCGCCTTGAAGTACACATTCTGACTGCGAGGCGACTTTCCCTGATGAATGGGTCCGGCGCAGATGGTAAGTGCCGGACCTGTCCGAAAATTTCTCCCGCCAGTCCGGCGCCTTGGACTGGTCACGTCGCAAAATGGCGCATCGCAGCAGATCCAATTCAATTTGAGAGTGGATTTCTAGGCGCTCCTCGCACTTCCGTTCGCGAGCGACAGCGCGTGCGCGATTCGTGGGTAAGTGAGGCCGATACCTGCGGCAGCGGCCGGAAGCCGCCTGCCACCTAACAGGCCGGGGAAGGGCTGACGCTCAGGAACTGCTGAAGGTTCGACAGCGACTCGCGCATGACCAGAAGATTGCGGTCGGCCGCGGCATTGTATTCGGAGATCTTGGAGATCACTTTGTCATGCAGCCGGAAGAAGACCGACATCACCTCGGGATCGCGCCATCCGCGCTCGGTTTCTTCGCGCATGATTTCCAGAGCCCGGGCCGGAGCGAAGGCGAGCTTGTAGGGCCTCGCATTGGTGAGGGCATCGTAGATATCGGCTGCTTGCAGAACTCGCGCCAGCAACGGAATCTGCTCACCGGCTAATCCATCCGGATATCCGGAGCCATCCCATCGCTCATGATGATGCCGGATGATCGGCAGCACATCCTGGAGGGAATTCAAATGCCGGCAGATCTCCTCACCGCGTGTGGTATGGCTGCGCATGGTGATCCATTCGTCCGCGGTCAGGCTAGCCCGCTTGAACAGGATGGAATCCGGTATGCCCACCTTGCCGATATCGTGGAGGTATCCCCCGCGATAGAGCGCGAGCAGGCTGGGGCGATCAAGCTGCATCGCCGTTCCCAGGGCTACACTCATAAACGCCAGCCGTTCGCAGTGGCCGGCGGTCTGATGGTCGCGCTGTTCCACGGCCTGAGCGAGGGCAAACAAAATGCCTTCCGTTTCGTCCACGCTGGCATCCTGCTCCCGCGCCGATTTGGAACGGGTCGCGTTATCTCTTGCAGGCTTCAGTAGCGCTTGCCAGCCTTCGTCGATAAAACAAGTGCTGGTCCGCATGTAGTGCATGTCACCTTTTTCTTTTCGGGTCCCGTCGTGTCCCATATCGCCGCCCATTTGTGCTACTGGGTATATCGGCGGGAACCAGAAAAAAACGAGAGCACTAAGGCGAATTCTTTCTGTATTACCGGCGAACAATGGTAAGAGAGCGCCAACTGGAGTTCCCCGCCCCGTCATAAGCGCGGATGACGACCATGTTGTTACCAACCAGTAACGGCACAGTAGCAGACCAGCTCGAAGTACCGGAAGCGGCGCCGGATTTCCCGTTGGAGGTAGTCCAGTTCACTGAAGTTACCGCTACGTTATCCATGGCTGTACCGCGGATCGTAATGGAGGACGCTAAGGTAGCAGCAATCGTCGATCCCGGCGAGACGATTCGCATGGAAGGCGGCGTAGTATCCGCGTCTGACGGCGGTTGCGAGGGCGGTTGTGCGGGAGGCTGCACCGGTGGCTCCGATGGTTGCGCTGGCTGCTGAGAAGACGGCTGTGAAGGAGACGTGGCTGGAGGCTGCGCAGGAGTGGCCGGAGGTTCACCGCGGCTGCCGTATAACTTCTGAATTCCGGCGATATCATCACTGCTGAGCCCGGTCGAGAGCCGGTAATACGGATACATCACCGCGTTCGGATTATCCGAGTGTCCTAGCCCGAGAGCGTGACCCGCTTCGTGCAGCGCCACGCTAAATACATCGACATCCTTCCCGATGTGCCAGTTTTCCGACGCATCCAGGTGCATGTCGCCGGCAGTCGGTTCGCTGTTGGGAGGCGCGGGGTAGAACGTGTGAGCCAGAACTCCGCCAGGTCCGTCGAACGGGTAGGGGTCGCCGTGGGGTCCGGCGGCGAACAGGATCGAAATCGTTTGGCTCGCCGAAGCTACGGTGCCCGCCGTAAATGTGACGTTCGCGTACTTGGCCCATTCCTGAAAAGCCCGGACGACTTCAGACTCCACGCTGGTGGCGTCCACTTTGTTGGTGAACGATGAGAAGACGTACTTCACATCAACTCCGCCGCTCGAATCCGCGGGCCAGCCGTCGCCCTCCAAAACATAATCGGCCACCGGTCCTGCTTCCGTCATGGCTCCTGCGCAAGCCATCACCGGTGCTCCCGAGATCAAGTCCGCGGATGCCGGTAGAATGTAAGATACTTCGTCCGCCTCTGCCAGTTTCTTGACTCTGCTATAGTCGCCAGTCACCAGGAACTGTCCTGGCAGCATTCTGACGTTTGGCTGAACGTAGAGTCCGGCCGAGCGCACCAGCATTCGAGCAACCGCCGGAACCACGTCCGGGTAAAACACGACTACATAGGCCAACGGGGTTGCGAGTTCCAGCCCGGGACTCAGCTTATCTGCCGGAGCCAAAGATCCGCTCCAGATGACATCTAATCCGTTCAGGTCGGCGTCCGCACTTACGGAAATACCGACGGCGTCATCCGGAACATAAGACAGCACTTGAATCCCCCTGCGTGCCAGTTCCCCCCGAACTTCCGCTCCCGGAAAGGAGCCGAATTGCAGAATGTAGTGGTGGTGCGCCACCAGCCGCGTGCGCACCGGTGCGTGACCGCGCGTATCGATAGTGCGACCCTTGAGGCGGATAAAGCCTTGCGCCCCGGCGATTTGCGCAAGACCGAGACACAACAACGCGAAACGGCGAATCCAGTGCAGCAGTGTACTCCCACATTTGTTATCGGCAGGAATGAGATTTTTTCTTAGGATCAGCCACCAATTCCAAAGATCCCGGGATGAAACATCGTTTGCCGCTCTGTCTGGCTTTTGCCTGGACGGCCGTTGCCGCGTCTGCACCGGCGCCGGCCGTGACCAGTTACGGCATCCGTACGGTCGCGGGCAGCGGCCTCAACGGTGACGGCGGGCTCGCCGTGGATGCGCAGATCGGCAACATTCAGGGCCTGTGCCTGGACCGCGCGGGCAACCTCTACCTCTCCGACACCGACAATAACCGGGTTCGCAAGATCACTCCCGCCGGCGTCATTTCAACGGTTGCGGGCACGGGCGCCGCGGGCTTCAGCGGCGATAGCGGTCCGGCCGCGGCGGCGCAGCTCAATTTGCCCTACGGCCTGGCAGCCGATGCCGCTGGCAACCTTTATATAGCGGACCTCGGCAATAACCGCGTGCGGCGCATCAGCCCGGATGGCATCATCACGACGGTTGCGGGAAACGGACAGAAAGCCGCATCAGCCGACGGCGTTGCCGCCGTAAAAGCCGGGCTCCTGACACCGCGCAACGTGGCCGTGGACGCTTCCGGCACTCTCTATATCTCCGAATTTGAAGGCCACCGTGTCCGCAAAGTCACTTCCGACGGCCGGATTTTCACCGTTGCGGGAACCGGCGTAGCCGGCTTCCGCGGCGACGGCGGCCCAGCGACAGCAGCACAACTCAACTTTCCCGCTGGTCTCGCTTTGGATCGCACCGGCGCTCTCTACATTGCCGATTCGCAGAACCAGTGCATTCGCAAGGTGTACCCCGGCGGCATCATCGCCACAGTCGTAGGCGGCGAATCCGGCACGGCAGTGCTCACACCGACGTCAGTCGCAGTGGATGCGGCCGGCGCCATCTATGTGGCTGACCGCAGCAACACGATTCGTCTGTTGACGCCGGGCGGCGTTTGGGCTTCGGCCGCCGGCACTGGCATACCGGGCTTCAATGGTGATGGCGCGGCTGCAAACGCCGCCGAACTGATGGCCGCGCGCGACATCGTCATCGATGCAAGCTTCAACCTGTATATCGCTGATGGACTGCGCGTGCGGGAAGTGAACGCGCAGGGTGTGATTCACACCATCGCCGGCGATGGCTATCTTCACGCCATTGGCGATGGCTCGCCGGCTCCGCAGGCGCTACTCAATCATCCTTCGTCCGTTGCGCTCGATGCATCCGGCCATCTCTATATCGCCGACCCAGGCACTGAGCGCGTTCGCGTTGTTTCCCACGACGGCACCATACATACCCTGGCCGGCACCGGCATAGCAGGCTACTCGGGCGATCCGGCGCTGGCAGCCGGCGCAACGCTCAATAATCCTCTGGGCGTAGCGACTGGCCCGTATGGCGACGTTTATATCGCCGACGCATACAACCACCGTATCCGCCAAGTGGACAGCAACGAGCTCATGGCCACATTCGCCGGCACCGGTCATTCGGGGACTGGTCCGGACGACACGCCACCGGCGCAGATGGACTTGCGCGCCCCGCACGGAGTCTGCACGGACCGCACAGGCACGGTGTACATCGTGGACACGGCGAACAACCGCGTGTTACGCGCGATGCCGGGCGAAAACGTAGCGACTGCGGCGGGCAACGGTTCGGCGGGCGATGCGGGCGACGGCGGTCCTGCGGCTCTGGCTCAGCTCAATCAACCAAGCGCCTGCGCGGTGAACACGGCGGGCGATCTGTTTATCGCCGATACTTTGAACAACCGCGTTCGTCGCGTCACTGCGGCAGGTGTCATCTCGACGGTCGCCGGCACGGGAGACGCGGGATTCAGCGGCGACGAGAACGCGGCGGTCTCCGCGGCGCTGGATGCGCCCGCGGGCCTTGCGACCGACGACACGGGCGACATCTTCATCGCCGACACAGACAACAACCGCATCCGCCTGGTGACACCGGATGGCGTGATCCATACCATCGCCGGCGGCAGCACGGCCGGATTCTCCGGGGACGGCGGCGATGCGCTTTCGGCCGAACTCAATGCCCCCGCCGGTGTGGCGCTCGATGGCTCGGGCGCTCTCTACTTGGCCGATACGAACAACAACCGCGTCCGCCTGCTCACGCCGCAAGCGGCCCCGCCTCCCGTCAAGGTCACCGAGCCTCCGCCACTTTCGGCCGTGAACGCAGCGAGTTTGCAGGCGGACCCCGTAGCTCCCGGAGAAATCGTGACGCTGTTCGGCGATGGCCTCGGTCCGAAAGCAGGCGTCTCCAGCACAGCCGCAAATGGACGCATGCCGGATCAGTTGGCGGGCGTCGAAGTACGGTTCGATGGTGTGGCCGCGCCGCTCTTCTACGTGCAGGCATCGCAAATCAACGTGCAGGTGCCCTATGACGTAGCCGGGAACTTCACGACGCAGGTCGAGGTTCGATATCAGGATGCTTCCGCCGCGTCGGCAAAGCTGCCGGTCGTAGCGGCGGCGCCGGCGCTCTTCGCCTATGCGGCGAATCAGGATGGCTCGGCGAACTCGCAGACAAATCCCGCGGCGCGCGGCACCATCGTGACGTTTTACGGTACCGGCGAAGGGCTGACGAACGGCCCGAACGTCAGCGGGCAAGCAGCCTCGGCCCCTTATCCCAAACCCATGCTGCCGGTCAAGCTCACGATTGCGGGCTTCAGCGCGCAGTTGCTTTATGCCGGGGAAGCGCCCGGCTTGGCCGGCATGCTGCAAGTGAACGCGCGTGTGCCGGGCGGCTTCGTGGCTCCAGGCGTCGTACCAGTGCAGCTTACGGTGGGCAGCGCGGTTTCTCCCACGATCACGCTCTGGATCGAGTAGCGGCATTGGTATTCTGAGACAGAATGCCCGCCGTTGCATTGACCATCGCCGGATCCGACCCCAGCGGCGGAGCCGGTATCCAGGCTGACCTCAAGACGTTCCACCAATTCGGCGTCTATGGCGAAGCCATCATCACGCTGCTTACGGTACAGAACAGCGTTCGCGTCAGCCGGGTGGAAGTGCTCTCGCCGGAATTGGTGCTGGAGCAACTAGCTGCTTTGCTGGAAGACATGCCGCCCGGCGCCGTCAAGACCGGCGCGCTAGGTTCGGCTGAGATGGCCCGCGCGGTGGCGCAGGCCGCCAGGGGATTTCATTTCCCGCTGGTGGTGGACCCAGTCATGGTGAGCACACATGGCGAGCCGCTGCTGAACGACGCGGCCACGGCCGTGCTGCGTGACGAGTTGCTTCCGCTGGCCGCGCTAGTGATGCCGAACGTAGCGGAAGCCGGCGTCCTCAGCGGCTTGTCCATTCGCTCGCTCGATGATATGCGCGACGCTGCTCTGCGGATTTGTGAAATGGGTGCGCGCGCGGTTCTGGTGAAGGGCGGACACCTCGAGGGGCCGGCTACCGATGTTTTCTTCGACGGCTCCGTCTGGCGCGAGTTCACTGCCCCGCGCATCTCCACACTTCACACGCACGGCACCGGCTGCGTCTATTCGGCGGCGGTCACGGCAGGCTTGGCGCAGGAGCTTCCGCTGCCCGAAGCGGTGGAGCGGGCCAAGGCATTTATCACGGCAGCCATTCGCACCCACCCGGGATTGGGCCGCGGGCGCGGTCCCGTTAATCTTCACGCACGCCCGGAATAACGTCCGGACTCAGCGGGCGATTCTGCGGGGCATGTCGACACCGTAGGCGTGCTCGCCGCCTTTGTCTACCACGAGCAAGGTCAACAGCGTGCCTGGAAATCCGAAGATGAAGGAAACGACCTTCCAGAAAATACGCCCCTGGTCCTGGGCGCGCATCCCGACGTAGCTGAGATTGGCGAAGATCCAGATGGCTGAGCTGCCGCCTTCTGTGCCGGTCATGGTTACTCCCGGCAACTGTTATAACACTGTGCGCAGGCGCGCCGGAATGGCTTCCCGCACTGCTATTCTGTATTTTTATGACGAAGGTGCAAATTCGTTTCCGCCTGCAGAGACCGCTGGACAACTCCATGCTGAAAAGCATTTCCGATGCCTATGCCATCTACGGCATCCAGAAGGTGCAAGTGGCGCCAAGCCTCGATGCGCTGCTGGTGGAATACGACGCCACACGACTGCGGCCGGCCGAAGTGGAATCAGCGCTCGCGAGCGCGGGCATCCCCGTGGAAGTGGAAGCGGCGTAGCCGGCATCCGGGCGTGCTCGGCTAATCGCTAGCTCACGAACGGCTGGAAACATGCCATCAATCGCGGAAGAAACCCATCTGCACATTGGCGCGATTGCTTATCCTCGAATGGACCAGATGGATTTGACCGGTCCGTTTGAAGTACTCTCACGCTTACCCAATTCGAGCTTCCATATTCTTTGGAAGGATACAACGCCGTTCCATGATGCGCGGGGTCTCACGCTCGCTGCCGATCAAACATTCGAAGAGGCGCCAGCTCTGGATGTACTTGTGGTTCCCGGCGGCCCCGGACAGCAGGACCTGATGGAGGAAGAAGTGGTTCTCGGTTTCCTGCGCATGCAGGCGGAAAACGCGCGCTATGTGCTCTCGGTCTGCACCGGAGCGCTGCTGTGCGGCGCGGCCGGTCTGCTTCGCGGTGTGCGCGCCACCACTCACTGGACGGCTCGTTCGGTGATTCCCTGGTTCGGAGCGATACCGGTGAACGAGCGTGTCGTGATCGATGGAAAGATCATCACCACCGCTGGTGTCTCAGCCGGAATCGACGGCGCTTTGCGATTGGCGGCGCTTCTGCGAGGGGATCAGGCGGCGCAGCAGATCCAGCTCTACATGGAATATGCGCCGGAGCCGCCTTTCACGGCCGGAACGCCCGAGACAGCTCCGGCGGAGGTTCTCATCGCCGCGCGGGCTGCGGCCCGTAGGCTCACCGAGGCGCGCTTCGAGACCGCGCGCCACCTGGCGCAAGGCGCGGCGGCGAAGTAGCACGCCGCCACGACTTCGCCACACTCACCGTTCAAAATAGATCTCAAAGCCGGTCAGGCTTTCCTCAAACTTGACGCTTCGAAATTTCGTCTGCGCGAAGAACCGCTTGAATTCTTCGCCGGTGTATGCCCGCTTGAGTAGCATGAACCGGAACGTGAGGCGCGTGAAGAGGCTGTTCAAGGGGCTCATGCCCAATTCAGCCATCATGCGATGAACCGCTTCACGGGAGGCGTCCCGGCGCAGGTCAATGAGAAGTCCTTGGCCGCCCGGTTTGAGCACACGGCACATTTCCTGCAGGGCCTTGACCGGTTCCGCGAAGTTCTTGAACGCCGCGCGGCACAGGATGTAGTCGAAGCTCTCATCCGCATACGGCATGCTGGATGCGTTCCCTTGTTGAAAGGCCACGTCGACATTGGCTTCGCGCGCGTTGCGGTGGGCGATCTCGACGAACGTTCTGCTGATGTCGAGTCCGTCAACCTGATAGTCACCGAGCTTGGCCAGTTCAATGGCGAAATAACCCGGGCCAGGCGCCACTTCCAGAACGCGGCTGCCGGGCCGAAGCTCATCTGCCACCTGGCGGGCCAGTGTCTTGAAATCATTCAGGCTCTTGCGGGTGTTGGCTGCGTACCATTTCGCCACGCGGCCGCGATCAATTGGTCGCGGAAAGTTGATCCGCGGCATTGGACCCGCTGCACCTAGGGCCGCTTCAATGAGGCCGCGATCAATTGGTCGCGGAAAGACGACATTGCCCGATCCGCCGGTGGGCGCAACACTCGGCTTCAATGAGGCCGCGATCAATTGGTCGCGGAAAGACGTAATCGCCCACCCACACCGGCAGCGTGAGAAAGCTTCAATGAGGCCACGATCAATTGGTCGCGGAAAGGCCTCGCCAACTGGGATCGTCTTCTCCGCCTTCTCTGCTTCAATGAGGCCGCGATCAATTGGTCGCGGAAAGATGGCGCGCCGGACGAACTGCGCGGCCGAATCGCAGGGCTTCAATGAGGCCGCGATCAATTGGTCGCGGAAAGCGGTCGGCTCTGCTCCTCATTGGAGGCAGCAAAACAGGGCTTCAATGAGGCCACGATCAATTGGTCGCGGAAAGGCAAAGACAACGCCAAAGAAGCGGCCAGCCGCCTGAAAGCTTCAATGAGGCCGCGATCAATTGGTCGCGGAAAGGTTGTGGGCGCGCTGGTCAATAAGTTCCGCGACGAGCTTCAATGAGGCCGCGATCAATTGGTCGCGGAAAGGCGCCGTCATGGCTCTACTTGTTGAAGTTCTTGTCGCTTCAATGAGGCCGCGATCAATTGGTCGCGGAAAGCAGGCGATTCACAAACAGCCGGGCCGTGCGTGCATTGCTTCAATGAGGCCGCGATCAATTGGTCGCGGAAAGGTGGTCGCGATATGCCCGGTCTGCTGCCTCAACTCGAGCTTCAATGAGGCCGCGATCAATTGGTCGCGGAAAGGCTGGAAGCTACGAGCGGGCAGATCGCGCATGTGCTGCTTCAATGAGGCCGCGATCAATTGGTCGCGGAAAGGAGATAGAAGAGATGATGATAGCAGTTAATATATATGCTTCAATGAGGCCGCGATCAATTGGTCGCGGAAAGGTGGGGTTAGAGAGGCTTAAAACGCGAAAATGACAGCTTCAATGAGGCCGCGATCAATTGGTCGCGGAAAGGTGACTATCTCGTCTGGCCAGATGGCATTGTGGACCGGCTTCAATGAGGCCGCGATCAATTGGTCGCGGAAAGAGACGGAGGTCGATGGTATCCAGTTCGCGTCGGGCAAGGCTTCAATGAGGCCGCGATCAATTGGTCGCGGAAAGCACGCCAGCGGCAACACATTGGTCCCTGATCGATCGCTTCAATGAGGCCGCGATCAATTGGTCGCGGAAAGCGGTCGCCAGCGCACGGTGTGAGTTACCTTGATTGGGCTTCAATGAGGCCGCGATCAATTGGTCGCGGAAAGAGCTAACACTCTGTAATACACCACTGCTAGATGGAAAAGCTTCAATGAGGCCGCGATCAATTGGTCGCGGAAAGACTTCCTGACGCTCCCCCTTTACCTTTCGTGACTTGCTTCAATGAGGCCGCGATCAATTGGTCGCGGAAAGGCGAAGTTCTGAATGAGCTTTGCCTGCAACTGGAGGAGCTTCAATGAGGCCGCGATCAATTGGTCGCGGAAAGGTCATATTGCCAGTGTGACCAGTGGCAAAAAGCAGAGCTTCAATGAGGCCGCGATCAATTGGTCGCGGAAAGGGGTCTGTCCGACGACGTGGTAGGGTGATGTAATAGAGGCTTCAATGAGGCCGCGATCAATTGGTCGCGGAAAGGTATCTTGCCACAGGGCTGTCCGGCTAAACTTTTTCTCAGCGGAATAACCCACTTGAAACCAGTGGGTTACGGCTGAATTTGTATTTTTCGATTTGAAGTTTCCAGGCGCAATCTGCGCCCAAACCTGTCCTGCCGGCGCCAAGGCGCCTT